>CANRGJ010000006.1 GCA_947630175.1 uncultured Ruminiclostridium sp.
GTTTGTTGGCTAGTTTTTCTACTACTTTTTACCTTTCTGTGCTTTTTTGTTCTGTTTGTATAATTTGGGGCGGTTCAGGGGCGGTTCAACCGTCAGGCTTTTTTCATTATCAATCATTCTTTTGTAAATATCTCAACGCTTTCAATAACTATCTTGTCAACAGGGTGGCTCATCTCGCCGTTGGACTGTTCCTCCACCTTTACTGCGCTTATCTTGTCGATAACGTCAAATCCGTCCACAGTCTGCCCGAACACGGTGTAGCCCCCGTCCAGCGAAGGAGTTCCGCCCACCTGCTCGTATTTTTTCAGTACCTCCTCAGAGGCGTCCTCCAGCGCCTTTATCGACGCCTCGGTGGTTTTGACCTGCGACTGGTACATAGAGACGTAATACTGATAGTAAGCCTTTTCGTTTTCGTCAGTCGCCGCTGCGGCAAGCTGGTTTGCCTGCTCCACCAGAGAATTGAGCTGCTCCAGATTGGACTTTAGCGTGTCTGCATTCATCGGGCTGTAATTCTTATTGTTAACGACATAAAACTGCGTGCCGTTTATCCCCCCTGCGTTGGCGTAGCACAAAGCTCCGTAGAAGTGGCGCATATTGGGGTGATATTCCACCTCGAATTTCGGCTCGTCGTCCGTTGACATACCGTCGCCGTTTGCGGAGCCACCCTGGAACATAAAATCGGCGTAAACACGGTGTATTTCCTTATTTGTGTAATAGCCGCTGTTGGCAAGGTCGATGAAGTTCTTAACTCCCACAGGCGCCGCCTCAGGGAATAGCTTGCAGGTTATTGCGCCGAAATCCTTTACAGTAATCACCGCGTAGGTATCTCCGCTTTCAAGAGTGACCTCCCCCACGTTTCCATTTGTGTCCGCATAGCTTTCGCCGCCTGAACAGCCCGCCAGCAAAACTGCCGCCGCAAATCCGCAGGCAAGTCCTTTCAGTATTTTTGTATTCATAATCATTTTGTCCTTTCAGAAAATATCCGCTTTTGATTTTACCATTTTTCACACCACTTGTCAACCGTATAATTTAGTGCTATAATTAAATAAAAAGATATTCTGACAAAGAAAGGCGAAAAAATGAAAGTCGGACTTGTTATAGAGGGCGGAGCCAGCCGCACATATTTTGCCTGCGGAGTTATGGACTTACTGCTCAGCGAGGATATACATACGGATTACATAATCGGAGTTTCCGCAGGGATCTCCTTTGGCGTCAGCTACTGCTCCCGCCAGTTTGAGAGGAATCTTCGCATACTGAAAAATTATGAGGAGGACAAGCGCTATATGGGCGCAAGGCACCTGCTGGACCGCAAAAACAAAAGCTATTACAACCTTGAGTTCGTGTTTGAAACTATCCCGAAACAGCTTGTGCCGTTTGATTATGAAACGTTCTACAACCGTAAGGAAAGCTGTATCGCCGTGGTGACAAGGCTTGACAGCGGCAAAGCGGAGTATTTTGAAATGCCAAAAGACGACAATTTCGACCTGCTGAAAGCCTCCTGCGCCCTTCCCATACTTTTCAAGCCCATAGAAGTAAACGGCGTAAAGTATATGGACGGTGGGATAGCCGACTCCATTCCTTTTCAGAAAGCGTTTGACGACGGCTGCGACAGGGTAATTGTTCTCCTTTCCCACCCAAGGGGCTACGCCAAGGGAAAAGAGGCGGCAACGCCGCTGGTGAAGCTGTCCTACCGCAAGCACCCGGAATTTTTGCAGACCTTCCTCACCCGTCCTCAGCGTTATAACGAAAGCATAAAGGCGCTGGAAAAATACGAAAAAGAGGGAAAGGCGTTAGTCATCGCCCCCACCGCCGAAGACCTGAACGGCATCGGCAGAACGGAAAAGCGCGTGAGCCTGCTTGAGCCACTGTACCAAAGCGGCGTCAAAGCGGCAAGAGAAAGGATAGGGGAAATAAGAGAATTTATAGGAAAATGATTTCAACAGAATAGAAAAGCCGTCAGCCTTCACGCTTCGTGAAGGCTTTTTTTGTCCCAAAAAACAGACCGATGAGCGTCAATGTTCATCGGTCTGTTTTCATGTATTTATTCTTTTGCGAAAAAACCGATGGCAAGGGCAAAAAAGCTGTTTTGACGGTAGCTACGCCGCAAAGGTCAAGCGTTTCATAAACTTCTGCTTGCGCTCCATTGAGGAATGGACATATCTGTTAAGCGTGATTTCCACGCCTGAGTGACCTAAAATTTCACTAAGGGATTTTACGTCAAAGCCCATTTCAACGCAGTTTGTGGCGAACATATGTCGGAGAGCGTGGAAGTGGATTGACGGAAGGTTTGCTTTTTTCAGGACTTTTTGGAAGCGGTACTGCATTACACGGGGTTCAATAGGTTTTGGAGAGGAGGAAAGGAGATAGAAGTCTTTATTTGCGGAGAATTTTTTTAACATTTGAATTATGCAGTCCGGTATCGGTATCTCTCTGACGGAAGAATTGCTTTTTGGCTCGGTGATTATCAGTTTTGTGCCGCCTGTGACCCGTATTCTTTGAATGGTTTTGGAAACGGTTATTGTTTTTCTGTTCAGGTCTATGTCTGACCATTTTAAGGCGCATAACTCACCTATGCGCAAGCCTGTGAAAAGGGACAGGGCTATGCCTAAAGAAGTTAAATTTTGGTTGGCGTTTAAATATTTTTGTAAGCGGGTTTGCTGAGATTTAGAGAGCAGATTTACTTCTACCCGTTTTCTTTTCGGCAAAACAACTTCTGCAATTCTGTTGTGGATATTGTAGCGGTTGACGGCGAATTTCATCACAGACTTCAGAAGTATCACAATGTCGGCAACATAATTTGAGGACAACCCACCTTTTAATTTGTCAGAAATGAACTTATGAAGCTGTTCTGACGTTAGTTCATCTGCTTTTATATTGCCGAATGCAGGCAGGATATGAGTTTCCGCTTTGCCTATATAGTTTGAAACCGTTGACTCCTTAAGCCTAAATTTCGATGCTTCCAGCCATTCCCAAAAAAGGTTTTTCACCGTCAGACCCACTTCGGAATAGCTTTGATTTTCCTTGAAAGACTTGATTTTAGCTTTAACTTCTTCCGCTGTTCTACCATAGAAATATCTGAGTTTATGACAGCTTTTGTCCGTCAGCCGTCCTTCGTACCGTCCGTCCCTTCGCAGATAAATATTTTCCATTATTTTTTCGTCCTTTCTTGTTGACATTTCCCCGTTTTTGTGATATGATATTTTCGGTTCAATGAACAATTATCCTTTTATATTTTAGTTTAATTTTCTTTTTTCGCAAAAGAATAAATTACAGAATTAGTATACCCAAAACAGGAGAACCAAATGACAAGGAAAAATTTAGGAAACATTTTGTTTTCCGACCTGACAAAGGAGTGGCTTTCTACGGTCAGGAGCAAGGTCAAGCCCAGCTCCTACGCTCAGTACGCGTTACGGCTCGACAAAAACATTATACCATATTTTGAAAAGGCAAGGCTGAAAGATATTACCCAGGACTCCATACAGAGTTTTGTAGAGCATTTGTATGCGGAGGGCTTCAACGGAAAGTACATATATGACGTCACCACCCTGCTTAAATCCATCCTGAAAAATGTGACCCGCACCTACGGCTACCCTGACCCCACGGTGGGAATGGAAACGATAAAGACTGGCAGGGAGAGCGAAAATTCGCCTGAACAGCCGATCTACACCGATGAACTTTGCGAACGGCTGAACAAGGTCCTCACCACCAACACCGACCTGACAAAGTGCGGCATACTGACGACTCTTTACACAGGCTTGCGTATTGGTGAGCTTTGCGCCCTGAAGTGGGAGGACGTTGACCTGAAAGTGGGAAAAATCACGGTAGTCCGCACGATCCAGCGTATATCCACCGAAGAAGGAAGCGTGCTGATGATAACCGACTTGGGCAAGAAAGCCCGTGAAATACCGCTACCGCAGTTTCTCTGCGATATTTTAAAAAAGCACAAAGCCCCCGCAAACCGCTATCTCCTTTCGGGAACCACTTCGCCCGTCGAACCCCGCACAATGCAATACCGCTTGCGCTCATTCCTGAAAAAGGAATATCTCCCCGACATCAGCTTCAGCAAATTGCGCAAGCTGTTCATCAAGCGGTGTATCTCCCACGGCGCAGACGTGACCGTTCTGGCGGATATTCTGGGAAATACGTCGGTGCAAAGCGCGGCGGCATATTGCGAGAAACCCACGATAACCAGCAAAATACAGGCAATAAATTTGATAGCGGAGGAAGTAAGTTAATGTTTGATTATTTAATAATCGGCGCAGGACTGTTCGGTGCGGTATTCGCATACGAGGCAGGAAATAAAGGCAAGACCTGCCTTGTGATCGACAAACGCCCACACATAGCAGGCAATATCTACACCGAGCAGGTCGAGGGAATAAACGTCCACAAATACGGCGCGCACATCTTCCATACAAGCGACAAGTCCGTGTGGGAATATGTTAACCAATTCGCAGAGTTTAACAACTATATCAACTCCCCTGTTGCTTCATACAAGGACGAGTTATACAATCTGCCCTTTAATATGAACACATTCAGCAAAATGTGGAACATCAAAACACCTGCTGAGGCAAAGGCAAAGATAGCCGAGCAGATAGCGGAATTAGACATAGACGAACCTCAGAATTTGGAAAAACAAGCATTGAAATTAGTCGGCACCGACGTTTACGAAAAGCTTGTCAAAGGCTACACCGAAAAGCAGTGGGGACGCCCCTGCAACGAATTGCCCGCCTTTATAATCAAACGTTTACCTCTCCGTTTCCGTTTCGACAACAACTACTTTAGCGACCGATATCAAGGTATCCCCATCGGAGGCTACACACAGATAATTGAGAAAATGCTGGAAAACGCGGAAGTAAAGCTGAACACGGACTATTTTGAATTCATAAAAGAAAACCCGAATATCGCCAAGAAAACCGTTTACACAGGTGCAATAGACGAGTTTTTCGGCTTTATGTTGGGAGCGCTGGAATACCGTTCCGTTCGCTTTGAAACCGAAATTTTGGACATCGACAACTACCAAGGCAACGCAGTTGTGAACTACACCGCCGCAGACGTACCTTACACAAGAATAATCGAACACAAACACTTCGAGTTTGGCGAACAGCCTAAAACCGTCATAAGCCGTGAATATTCGGCTGAATGGAAACCGGGAGTTGAGCCTTATTATCCCGTAAACAACGTTAAGAATAACACCCTCTACGAGCAGTACAGAAAGTTAGCTGATGAGCGCACCGACGTTATCTTCGGCGGCAGACTAGGACTGTACAAGTATCTGGATATGGATAAGGTAATTGCTCTGGCACTGGAAACAGTTAAGAAAGAGTTATGCTGAAATGGTTTGATTTAGCAAAAAAGCCAAGGCTTGAGGGAACGGAAGGATTGTATTTTCGCAAGACTGAACAAGGCTTGAATTTCAACACATACTTCAACTACATTCCTTACGAAAAGCTGAAAAAATACACAAAAGTAAGTAGCGTAAAAACGGAAAACAATTCTGTATTTGTAGAATGTGAAGAGCCTGCAAATGTAAGCTGCGCCATTATTTTCTGCACCTATAAGCGTGAAAAATATATTCTGAAAAACGTACGATATCTGTCACAAAACTTAAAACTCCATTCAGAGCTTAATTGCAAAATCATAGTTGTAGACAATGCAAAAACTCTTTCACAAAGCGATTTTCCTGACGACGTGATATTAGTCCCCAACGTCAACAACGGCGGCAGCGGCGGGTTCAAAAGGGGAATGGAGAAAGCCGTTGAAATTGGCGGCTTTACCCACATTCTTCTAATGGACGATGACGTAGAAATAGAGTTCGTTTCGATACAAAAGCTGTTGAATTTTCTGAAGTTCTTAAAGCCCGAATATAGCGATATTTCGGTCGCAGGTTCAATGCTGTTCATGGACAAGCCTACATATCAGTTTGAAGCGGGCGGACATTTCAGCGAGGACGGCAAACAAAAAGGCTTCGGGCATTACCTTGACTTGACCCAAGAGGAAAATCTGCGCCTTAACGAGCAGGAAAACGACATTAATTACGGCGGCTGGTGGTTTATGTGTATGCCCAGCAAATATGCTGAACAAGGTCAATTCCCCCTGCCGTTCTTTATGAAGTACGACGACGTGGAGTACGCTCTGCGCTGCAAACAAAAGATAATCACCTTAAACGGCGTGGGGATATGGCACGAGAAATTTGAGAGCAAATACAATTCCGCTGCCGAGTATTACAACACTCGCAATTATCTGCATTTGTGCAGTCTGCACTGCAAGGATTTCACTCCAAAGAAAGCGCTGAAATTTGCCAAAAAGCAGATAAAAGCAAAGCAAAAACGTCAGCAGTACCAGATGGCGCAGGCAGTCAGTAAAGGCTATGAGGATTACCTGAAAGGCTTGGATTATCTGCAAAGCCTTGACGCTGAACAAAATCACAAGGAAATTTGCAAACTGAACTATAAATATCTCACATATGATGAAATAGAAAACCAATGCGGAATACGTCCCGCAGACAACACCTTTTATCCTCCCCCGTGGATAAAAAAGCTGCCCTTGGCACTGCTTCCCAAAAAGTACGTATTAACGGATATATTTTACGACAAGCCAATTCAGTATTTCGCAGCAAAATATGCCATACATTGCGATTGTGAGAAAAATATGGGGTACATTACCAAAAGGCTTTCCACAGATGAATTAAAATAAAAAGGAGAGTAAAAAATGACTTTAAATTCTACAAAAACCGTTGATATTACGCTGCAGGACATTATTTTTCAGCCCAACATCGTCAACGAAAGAACAAAAAATATGTATTGCAGGAATAATAGCGCCTTATTTCTTGCAGAAAACGGTGACTGCCTGCTGTCAAGAGGCGTTTTCTATGATTTTTTCACATATTTTAATTCTTTCTCCATAAAGAAATGGAAGGCATATACCTGCGCTTACGATTATGCCTTAAAACTAAATCTCAGAGGCAAATTTACCATTGATTTAATGGGACACTACATAGACAGCCGCAATAATATTCAAAAGGAGTGGCTTGGAAGGTATATATTTGATTTGAATGATTTTACCGAAATTTCTCTCCCATACCCGGATAAAACCAACTGCTCGGTAGTATCATTCCAGATATCACCAATAGAGGACACCTTCATCCGCAGCGGGAAATACTGTGCAAAGACCGAAACGGTAAACGAACCTTTTATCTCCTTAGTCACTACTACGTTCAAAAAAGAAAGCTATGTTAAGAAAAATATAGCTTTGATAAAGTCAAACATTTTTGATGATAAGGAATATTCTCCCTACTTTCAGTGGTTCATTATAGACAACGGAAGAACGCTTGATGTTAAAGAATTGTCAACAGACAAGATAAAGATCGTGCCAAATGACAACACAGGCGGCTCGGGCGGTTTCACAAGGGGAATGATAGAAACATTGAACAGCGGTAAGAAAGCTACTCACGTTCTGCTGATGGACGATGACGTGGAGTTTTTCCCGCAGAGCTTCAAACGGCTTTTAAAGCTGCTTATGCTTATGCGCCCCGAATACAGCGACCGTTTCATCAGCGGAGCAATGCTTGAAGTTACTGAAAAGAACATACAGCATGAAGACGTGGGCGTGTTCAGCCCTGACGCCTCTCACGGCCCGTACAAGCCCAGATACGACCTTAATCTCTGGGACAGCGTGGTGCGCAATGAGGAGCCTGTTCCCGAGGACCTGCACCAGTATGCAGGCTGGTGGTACTGCTGCATACCCGTTTCCACAGCAAGCGGGAGCAATCTTCCCCTGCCGTTCTTTGTACGAGGTGACGACGTGGAATATTCCATACGCAACAATGCGAAGTTCATTACGATGAACGGTATCTGCATCTGGCACGAAGGCTTTGGCGGCAAGTTTTCGTCAAGTATGGAATTTTATCAGGTACACAGAAATGACCTGATACTTACGGCAATACACGACAAGCTCAGTGACGTGCAGGTGTTGGAGCGCATAAGGATATTGTTCTGGGACGAGATATACAAGTTCAACTACAAGGGAGCGGAGCTTTTGCTTGACGCACTTGAGGATTTCCTCAAGGGTCCCGAATTTATCGAAGGTCTTGACGGCGAGAAATGTATGAAAGAAAAGTCGGCGAAGGACAACAAGCTGGTACCGATGACGGACAAGGTGCGCAGATATGTGGATTACGGCAGGCTGTATGAATTTGTTCCTATGGAGAAATGGAAGAAGTTTATCTACGACCACACCTGCAACGGACAAAAGCGAATTTTGTATTCCAACTTCACAAAGGTAGGAGTTATACCCTACGGCTGGGGAAACTACCCTGCCAAGCAGAGCTTTGCCTCGGTCATCTACGCAGTTGACCCTGTGAAGGACGCATATGTGGAATACAGACGTTCAATCAAGGAGTTTAAAAGGCTGGCAAAGCGTTTTAAAACGCTGAAAGCAAGATATCTGAGCGAATACGAAACAGTCGCCCAAAAATACAAGGCGAAGGAAAAGACCTTTGAGAGCAAAGATTTCTGGGCGGGATATCTGAAGATGAATGAGGTTGATGCAAAGAGCGTTAAGGTTAATAATAAACCTGCAAAAACAAAACATACCAGAAAGTGAGGTAGGTTAAAATGGGCGGTGACCAGCAGTATAAAGCTGTTATTAATATTTTAGGCTCATGTATTTCAAGGGATGTTTTTTCTTCTCAAAACAACAATGGCGGATACAGGATATCAAAATACAGCAATTGTTATGATATATTTAACATTACCGGTAAACCTGTCGAAATAGACAAGGATTTGTATTATCAGACTGATTTTAGTGAGATAATGAGCAACTTTGAAAAAAGATGCCTGTATCTTGATTTGACAAAAAATACACTAAACTATATCAGGGAGGAGAGATCGGATTATTTAATTTTAGATTCTGCCGTGTGCAGGTTTTCTTCCTGCAAAATAAACGATTCATATATAGCTGTTAACCCAAAAAGAGAAAAAGTGTTGAATATCTTATGCGAGCAAAACGTAATTCCTGAAGCGGGGGGAACAATTAAATGGACAGAAGATAACATGGCGGGACCGCTTAAGATATTTGCCGATGAAATATTGAAAATTTATGCTCCGGAACAGATCATACTGTTGGATATACAGGGTTCTTTTTTTCACGACAATGGAACCAAGCTTGAGCCGTTTTCAAATATTGAAAAATGGAAAGACCAAAATCGCAGGATAAGGTTTGCGTTTGAGCTACTTAAAAAATATTTAGACGGCTGTCATATCATTCCTATGCCTGAGGCTGTGGCGTCTGATACTAACCATTGGTTAAAGGTGGCTGTTCTTCACTTCACAAAGGAATATTATAATTACGCATATGAGTGTATAGAAATTATAGATAAAAAACTGCCTGCTGATGAAGAAAAGGCTTTGATTGAACGATTGTGCTTTGAATGTACTGAGTTTTACTTCAAGCATTATTACGATAGGCTGGCAACAGAGTTTTCCGACCGAAACGCTTTGTTTCAAAAAGAAAAGAAAGCAAAAGAATCGTGTGATCTGCAAGCCAAGGTTTTTAAGTCAATGCTGTTGAAACATTCTGCCGAGGGATCAAAATTCTTTGTAGATCATAAATACAAAACCATTATTTTATATGGCTGGACAAGAATTTCTGAGTATATAGCAGAACTTTCAAATCACTCAGATATAACTGTAAAATGTGTAATGGAAAATATCAGAGGTCAAAATATAGGCGGACATATTGTAAAAGGCGGATTCAAAGTAATTCCAAGAAATGCGGATATTCCTCAGGCAGACTGTATTATCGTTGCGGACGTAGCAAACAAGGAAAAAATAGTTAAAAATCTTCATAGCAGGACTACCATTCCGATATGCACGGATGATGATCTGCTTGAATAAAGGAGAATTAAAATATGGAAAAATATGATATCGGAGTGTTGGGCTTGTGGCCCGGCTGTAACTACGGCAGTGTAGCAACATATTACGCTTTGAACCAAGTGCTGACGTCAATGGGAAAATCAGTTCTGATGATAGATAAGCCTATTTTGTCAAACAGGGATATCGAGCTGAAAATGACCCATTCAAGGCGCTTTGCGATGGAGCATTACAATATAAGCGAACAATACCGCCCCAACGAGCTGTATAAGCTCAATCAAATATGCGACGCCTTTGTTATAGGTTCGGACCAGGTGTGGAATTACGGGATAAGCAAAAACTTCGGGAAAATTTTTTATTTTGACTTTGTAGAGGAAGAAAAAAAGAAGATAGCCTATGCGGTGTCATTCGGACACGGCGTTGACTTTGCTCCCCCTGAGGAAAGAAAAGTTATCGCTGAATATATGGCAAAAATAGACGGCATTTCCGTAAGAGAAGCGGACGGAGTAAGGCTTTGCAGGGACGAATACGGAATAAAGGCGGAGCAGGTGCTGGACCCTGTGTTCCTTGCTGATCCTCAGATATATCAGCCTATCATAGAAAAGTCCACAGCGCACGAAACGGAACCTTTTCTCGCCGCATATATCCTTGACCCCACGCCTGAAAAAAGAGAGGCTATACTGCACCTGTCCCAGAAATTGGGCGGTATAAAGATCATAAATCTCCTGGACGGTATGCCTGGCACGTTTGAGAAGAACAGACAGCTTACCGACCTTCCGAATTGCATTGAAAATCTTCAAGTGGAGGACTGGCTTTACTATCTCAGCCACGCCGAATATGTGATAACCGACTCCTGTCACGGAGCCAGCTTCGCCATTATTTTCAATAAGAACCTGACAGCCATAACAAACAAACGAAGAGGCTTTTCCAGATTCAAATCCTTGTTTGATCTATTTGAAATCCAATCTCATCTTGTTACAGATCCTAAAATGATCATTGATAATGAAAAATTGCTGGAAAATATAAATTATGAATTTATAGGCAAAAAATTATCTTCTGAAAGAAACAGATGTTACAAATGGCTCAGCGATATTTTAAACAGACCTAAGAAACCTGCTGAGATCCTTAAAAGGGAAAACCGTATAGGTGAAGTTGACGCATCATCTGAGCATAATACGGCAAACCGGTCTTTACCGGAACCGGAGATGTCCAACGATTTTAAACGCTGCAAAATGCTCGTTACGCTGCTTCGTGATTATGGGATAAAGCATGTGGTATTGTCTGCAGGCAGCAGGAATTTAAATTTAGTACGTTTGTTTGAAGGCAACAGTTGTTTCAAAACATACAGTGTTATAGATGAGAGAAGCGCAGGCTTTTATGCAATGGGCATAGCGCTGAAGCTGAAAGAACCGGTAGCTATGTGCTGCACCTCCGGAACAGCGGCGTCGAACTACCTTACTTCTATTACGGAGGCATATTATCAGCATGTACCCCTTGTGGTGATCACTGCTGACAGGTATCCGTGTTTATTAGGACAGAATGAGGATCAGACTATCCCTCAGGTCAATATGTATGAAAAGGTATGCAAAAGAAGCGTTACACTGCCGGTGAATACCGGATATCTTGGCGATTGGGAGGCAAGAAGGCTGGTTTGTGACGCGCTACTTGAAATGACACATCACGGAAACGGTCCTGTTCATATAAATATTCCTATTGCAAGTATAGAACGTCCTATCCCGCCTGCGGAGGCGCTTCGATTAAACAGAAAATATCTCAAAATAGAAAGAATAACTCTTGGGGATACACAGCGGATATGGCGGTCAAAAATCAGCCGATTGTCAGGCATGAAACGCATCATGGTGCTTTACGGGCAGGAACATCCTCTTGCGCCGGAAGAACAGGAATTGGTGGAAAGATTTTCAAAAAAGTTCCACTGTGTGATAATTACCGATCACCTTTCCAATTTCAGGTGCAGCAATTCGGTAATGTCGCTTTCAGTTCTGAGGAACGTTAATCAGGAGATGTTTGACAGAGATTTGGCGCCTGATATTCTGATAACCGTCGGCGGCAGGAGAATGTTAAATGATCCCTCACTGCCTAAAATAAGGGCGCAAAAGCATCCGTTCGGTCATTGGCGTGTAGCCGAGGACGGAGCGATAGCAGACACTTACAGAAGATTGACAAATATTTTCGAGTGTTCGTCCCGGCAATTTTTTGAACGCTTTGTAAACAGCGATGTAGAATGCAATAATTCTGACAGCTACATTGAAATGTGGAGATCTGCCGAAGCGCAGTACGAAACGCCAACGACAAAAGAATATTCGCAGCTTTACGTTGTTGAGCAAACTGTAAGAAATCTTCCTGATAACTGTTGTGTACATTACGGTATAGGGAATACCATAATGTTTGCAAACAGGTTCCCGATAAAATCTACGGTAGAAGTTTTCTGCAATATGGGTACAAACGGTATAGACGGCTCAGCTTCAACATTTATGGGTCATGTTGTGGTAAGTGATAATTTATGCTTTTTGATTATAAGCGACCTCAGCTTCTTTTATGATATGAACTCGGTTTGGAGCAAGCCACTCAGAGGAAATATTCGCATAATGATGTGCAACAATGTGGGAACAGATCTCCTAAGACATTTAGGAAGTCCGTCTATTACCCATGAGCATAATGCTGTTGCAAGAGAATGGGTCAAATCTCTGGGCTTTACTTACCTCTGCTCACGAAACAAAGAAGAATTTGACAGCAACCTAAAGCGCTTTGTATCTTCGGAAGACACGCCTATGTTCTTTGAGGCATTTACAAGATTTGACAAGGGGTGATTTTTATGAAAGGATATCGCTTGAAATTTGTTGAAACAGGGAAAGTAAAGGTAGAACCGTTTGAGGTCAGAGAGCCATTGGAAGATGAAATAGTAGTGAAAATCGTTTATACACTTATTTCAAATGGAACTGAAAAATCGCTTCTTCGGGGAGATGAGCATACCGGTAAAAAATTCCCGAGAATACCCGGTTATTCAGGCGTCGGCACCGTAATAAAATGCGGAAAGGCAGTCAAAGAGTTTTCAGTGGGTGACAGAGTTTTTGTAGCCAAGGGGGGGCACGCTTCATATAACATAAAAAAGACTTCGTTTTGCGAAAAGATACCTGATGCTGTTTCTTTTCAAGACGCTGTCTTTACTCGAATGATTTCATTTCCTCTGCTTGCATTACGGCGAGCAGAAATTGAACTGGGCGAATCAGTGGCTGTCGTTGGATTGGGGCAGCTGGGCTTGTTTGCGTGCCAGTTGGCTAAGATAGCAGGGGCTTTGCCTGTCATTGCAGTAGGTAACCGTGAGGTAAGGAGAAATAAAGCGATCGAATTCGGAGCCGATTTTGTTTTTGACCCTGCAGACCCGGATTTAAAAAACAAGGTAATAAAGAGCAGTAAAATAACAGGCAGAGCAGTTGATATTGTAATTGAAACGAGCGGCAACATAGACGGATTGGTTTCGGCAATGTCATATATCTGTACAAGAGGCAGGATCGTAATCAGCGGTTGTTATTGGCAGGAAAATGCAAAGCCTATTGATTTATTAAAAGTAAATTCATTAGGTATATCGATAATCGGAGCGCAGGACAGGGTTAGGTTACCGTATAATTCTGCTAAAGGAAATTGGACGATGAAAAAAGATTTTAAGGCTATCCTTGGATTTTTAAACGACGGCAGATTAACGCCGTCCCTGATAGAACCGGAGTATTGTTATCCTTTTGATGCTCCTGATGTATATAACAGGCTGTTAAACGACAGAGAATTTCCGTTAGGTCTGATATTTGACTGGAGCCTAATTGAATAGAAGCATTTTATAACCCTCGGTCACATCAGTACAGCTTTTATTCTTTTCAGCGCTGAAAAAGGAAGAATGGCAGATTTGCAGAAAAGCCGATGCTGTAATATGCTGCTGCATTCACGTTACCGTCCCCGACGAACGGGAAGGGGTAAAGGCAATTGCTATCGCTGATATTATATGATTCAAAACTAAAGAGGTACAGTCTGTATCACCGATAGAAATAACAATCTGTCAAAATCTTGCGATTTATATAGGATTTATATTTTTATTGACAGACCCATTTTAATGTGTATAATAGAATCTCAAGTTGCACGCAAAATCATATGTTTTTTATTTTTACATTTCGAGAGCATATGACAGCATATTCACTTTCATCACAACACGGAGGGTGAATAAATGAGAAGATTGAAAAGATTTGCTTCTGTAACAACGGCCTGTACAGCTTCAACACAACAAACCCTACATAAAACACAAGCTCCGAACCTCAGCTCTCCTTTGAAGAGCGAATAGAAAGGACTGTTGAATTCCCAAACATAACGCCCCTCCCACCCTCAAAAACCCTCGACGGCAGGAGGGGCATTTCACATTCTATCCCCGCCCAATATCTTAAGCATATAACTCACTCATAATAATACAACGTCCCATCGTCCTCCACGCCGAACATTACAAAATCGGTGTAGAGGGCGTTGTCATAAATATCATATATCTCAAAAGCGTAGTAATAATCCCCCTCGTACAGCAGCTCCTCCTCAATGCTCATATCCCCGCTGCAAATATATTCGTCGCCGTAATAGTCCGTGATATATTCTCCCGTATCAACGTCATATGCGGGATAAACGGGACAGATACGGTCGCCGCTTTGCAGCTGATACAGGTCACGGGAGGAGCTTCCGTTTTCGTTTATACCGTCCCATGCGCCCAGTATCTCAGTGGTCATTTCGTCCGAAAAATAGGACTGCTTTATTCTCAGATTAGTGCTTTTATCGTTTATGTACACGGGAGCAGTGTAGAGATTGTAGTATTCCTCCGTATCCTCATCATAATACGTTTCGGACAAGTACACGCAAAGGGGCTGACCGTCGGGGAGGGAGAACCAGTATCCGCTGAAATTGTCCTGACATTCTCCGGTATACCAGTTTAGATCAACGTAGTCGTCCGTTCCCAAGTCCAGCATATATTCCGCGCCGTCCTCTTCGTCCCAGTAGCTCATCATTATGTTGCAGTAGACCGTGTCAAGGATATCCAGACTTTCCTCCGACAGCTTGAAGCGGTAATATCCTTCCTCGTCAAGATAAGGCTCCACGTCATATTTTATTGCGGTGGAATTTCCGTCAAAGTTAAGATCGTCGCCGTTTCCTTCATCGTCCCAGTAACCGAATCCCAGTCCGTTCCATATATCGCTCCAGAATCCTGAGCCCGCGCCGAACCAGTTGTTGAAGTCGTAACCGTCAATATCGCCGTTTGAATCGCTGGCGTAGGCGCAAAGGTCCACAAGGCTGAGATAGGAGGGGCTGACACACACGTTCTTGAAAATACTCAGTTCATAGCTGCCCTGTATGCTTAACGGAAAATAAACGCTCAGTCCGCCCGCCTCCGAGGCGTCAACGCCGTTTTTGGAATATATCACACATTCGCTTAGCATACGGTATGCGCTTGAGGCGTGGGAGGAATAGTTGGCGGTATTGCTGATAAGCGCCGCCAGGTCCACCATATTGGTGTAGCCCTCGGTCTTGTTGTTCCCGCCGAAATTAAGGGCGCTTTTCGACGCCTTCAGCACGTTGTTGAGCCCGCTGTCGCAGGAGTATTTGTAAATATCCCCTGCATAAAGGTCAAACTCCGTGAGAAAATCGTCCAGCCTTGACAGGTCGGTGAGGGAAATAGTGGATTCGCTCGCCTCACGGTGACGGCGGCAGGATTCGTAATATCCGTCGCAGATGTATCTTCCCATCTGCACGCCGTCTGACGCTCCGTCCTCTATCCCGTCTGCGAAAGCGCCGTAGTCCCAGCCGTAGCCCGATTCCATCTCCTGAGAGCAGACCATATATTCTGCATAGGGAACAAGCACGTTGGCAAATTCCGCCGTAGCCATAAGGCAGGCGTCACAGCCTATTATGTCGAACCTGTCGGTCATCACGCCGTAAACGGAGCGCAGCGCGCTGTCTATCTCCTCAAGGGAAAGGGAATCGCTGTCGTTCAGCTCGTCAAAGCATACTCCCGTGATGCTTCCACCGCCGTGATCCCACAGATCGAGCACCATATGCTCGTCGGCGTAGTTCGTTATCCCCCATAGGAGAAAATCTGCCAGAGTCTGCGCCTCGCCCATATTTGTGGAGCGCCCGCTGTACACCTCTTCGGTAAAGCCGTTTGCGATAAGCAGACGTTTTTTCACTCCGCTTTTGCATATCTCGTTGTCCCAGCTTCTCGTTCCGTCCGCCTCAACAACAAAGCGTAACTTGTCACAGTCGTCGGTGGCATTCTGCATTTCCAGCAGATCCAGCGTAGCGGAGCCGTCCCCGCTTTCCAGATCGCTGCCGCAAAGATACACGAACACGGTCCAGCCGCCTCCGCTGCCCATAGGTATTTCCTCTTCCCTTGAAAGGCGCTGTATTTTCAGCGTGCCGCTTTCCGTAAAGGAAAGATCCGTTCCCCTGCCTGCGGAAATATCCGCGGAGCCAGTTTCCGTGGGCTTTTCCACTTCGTTCATTCCGCCGTGGAGCCCGCCTGTCCCGCCCAGAGCGTTCAGCAATTTTGCGGGAGCGTTGAAACAGCCGCCCAGCAGCAAAGCGCAAGCTGAAACCAAGGCGGTAAAGCTGATATATTTAAAATGTTTTTTCATAAAAATTCCTTTCTGCACGGAAAAAAGCAGTTTGTCCTGACTGTATTTATTGTAACACAGGAAAAGGCTTTTTTCAAGCATACCCCACGCCTTTTCAAAAAAATATTTTTTATTTTAAAAGCATATTGAAGAATGAGGAATTTTATGTTACAATATATCCGTAATACCAATAAAATCAGAAAGGAAAAACCGCTATGAAAAATATACCTTCCGTAAAGTTAGGCATTATCGCCGTTTCCCGCGACTGCTTCCCCATGAGCCTTTCCGCTTCCAGAAGGAACGCCGTTGTAAAGGCTTACGCAAAGTACGGTGAGATCTATGAATGTACCACCACCGTGGAAAACGAAAAGGACGCGATGAACGCCCTTGCCGAGGTTAACGAGGCAGGCTGCAACGCCCTTGTCGTATATCTGGGAAACTTCGGTCCCGAGACCAGCGAAACTCTCCTTGCAAAATATTTTGACGGACCTGTGATGTACGTCGCTGCGGCGGAGGAAAGCTGCGGCAATTCTCTCTGCGACAGCAGAGGCGACGCTTACTGCGGTATGCTCAACGCAAGCTACAATCTGGCTCTCAGGAACCTTAAAGCCTACATACCCGAATATCCCGTGGGAACTCCCGATGAAGTCGCCGCAATGATAAATGAATTTATCCCCGTTGCAAGAGCAGTCATCGGCGTGAGAAACCTGAAGATAATCTCATTCGGTCCCCGCCCCCAGGACTTCCTTGCCTGCAACGCCCCTATAAAACAGCTTTACAACTTAGGCGTTGAGATAGAGGAAAACAGCGAGCTTGACCTGTTCGAGGCGTTCAACAACCACAAGGACGACCCCAGGATCGCAGACGTTGTGAAGGATATGGAAAAAGAGCTGGGCGACGGCAACAAAATGGCGGGCATACTCCCCAAGCTGGCTCAGTTTGAGATAACCCTCCTTGACTGGGCAGAGGACCATAAGGGCAGCAGGGAATACGTCGCCTTTGCCAACAAGTGCTGGCCCGCATTCCAGACACAGTTCGGCTTTGTGCCCTGCTACGTTAATTCCAGACTGACAGGCAGAGGAATCCCCGTAGCCTGCGAGGTGGACATTTACGGTGCTCTCAGCGAATACATCGGCACCTGCGTCAGCGGCGACGCGGTAACGCTCCTTGATATAAACAACACCGTTCCCGCAGATATATTTGAAGAGAACATCAAGGGAAAATACAACTACGTCCATACCGACACGTTTATGGGCTTCCACTGCGGAAATACTCCCTCCTGCAAGCTGACCTCCTCCACTATGAAGTATCAGCTTATCATGCACAGAGGGCTTGAGCCTGACAAAGAGCCCGACATCACAAGGGGAACTCTTGAGGGCGACATCGTTCCCGGCGCGATAACCTTCTTCCGCCTGCAATCCACTGCAGACGCAAAGCTGAGAGCCTACGTCGCTCAGGGCGAAGTTCTCCCTGTTGCCACACGCTCCTTCGGCGGAATAGGCATTTTCGCCATCAACGAAATGGCAAGATTTTACCGCCACGTTCTGATAAAGGGCAACTTCCCTCATCACGGCGCAGTTGCCTTCGGTCACTTCGGCAAGCAGATATTTGACGTTATGACCTATCTTGGAGCTGAAAACATCGGCTTCAACAGAGCAAAGGGCGACATTTACTGCGGAGAAAATCCTTTCGGGAAATAAATTTTCTTAACTGTGAAAAGATCCTATCGGAGAAAATTTATGACAAAGATCCTTTTCGTCTGCCACGGCAACATATGCCGTTCCCCAATGGCGGAATTTATCCTTAAAGATATGGTAAAAAAGTGCCATTTGGAAGATGAATTTATCATCTCCTCCTGCGCCACCTCCACGGAGGAGATATACGGCGATGTGGGAAACCCCGTCTATCCTCCCGCAAAAGAACAACTCCGCCTGCACGGTATCTCCTGTGAGGGAAAGCGCGCGGTCCAGCTAAAGAAAAGCGATTACGACAAGTACGACTTGCTTATCGGAATGGACAGAATGAACCTGCGTAATATGCAGAGGATAACAGGCGGCGACCCGCAGGGTAAAATGCGCCTGATGAAGGACTACACCACAGGCGGCGACGTTTCTGACCCGTGGTACAGCGGCGATTTTGAAACGGCGTTTGACGAGATATACAAGGCGTGCCAGGCACTGCTTGACAGCATAATAAAGTAATAACAAGACCCGCTTATCAGTAAGATAAGCGGGTCATTTTTTATTCTTTACTCTTTCCTCCTGTCCTTACCCTTGCACCCTCAAACAATTTTTCAGGCTCCGCCAGCACGTTGTCCTCTTTGCTTATCCCCGAAACTATCTCCGTCCCGTCGGAAAGCTCAATACCCGTCACTATCCCTCTGCGCCTTGCAAGCCCCTTTTCCAGCACGTAAACGTATTCTCCCTCGTCGTCCTGCCCTATTACAGAATAGGGAAGCACGGACACCGTTCTTTCCTCCCCTGTTTTTATCTGCGCCGTCACGGAATACCCCGTCCGCAGTATGGAGGTATCCCCCTGCTCCACTTGGATAGTCACGTCCACCACCGTTTCAGGCAGGGAAACGGTGCTTTGCGTGATAATGTGGGCGCTGTCCCCTATCGCCGATACCTTGCCGAAAAAGCTCCCGTCGGGAAACGCTGCTCCCGTCAGCGCCGCCTGCTGTCCCACTGCCACTGAGGAAATATCCCCCTCGTTAACGTAAACCAAAGCCGTCCAGCCGCTTGGAGTCTTGGCAAGATTTCCCTTTGCGGCAACGCAGGGGCTGTAAATATAATTCTCCGCCCTTGTCACATAGGAAACGGGCATAACGCTGTCCGCCGCCGCAGGCACCCATAAAGCGATATAAAACGCCGAAAATACCAGCGCCGCTATTATCCCCCATTTAAGTATGGCAAGCCTTCCGCCTTTTTTATTTGCTCTGTTCATATCAACTGCTTCCTTTCTTTTTTTTCTCCGCTTTAGTTTGGCTGAAATTTAACGGAATATTTAGGCATAAATGAAAAAAAGCGGTGCAAAATAATTCCAGACATTTCTAAAGAGAAATAAGGAGAGAAAAAATGAACCTTATATTATGCAGTGAAAATTGCAGGCACCAGAAGGACGGCTACTGCTGCCTAAGGGAGTACGGTAAAATAACTGACGTTATCTCCTCTCCCTGCGTTTACTTTGACGAAAGAGAGGAGGACGCCGAAAACAAAAATGATAAAAATAAGAAATCTTACTAAAATATATTCCCCCTGCACCGAGCATGAGGTGACGGCTTTGGACAACGTTTCCCTTGAGGTGAAAAAGGGGGAATTTGCCGCCGTGGTGGGAGCGTCAGGCTCAGGGAAGACCACTCTGATGAACATAATCGGCTGTCTTGACACCCAGACCGAGGGGGAATATTTTCTTGACGGAACGGACGTATCTGCGCTTTCCTCCGCAAAGCTGAGCCGTGTGAGGGGCGAAAAGATAAGCTTCATCTTTCAGGGCTTTAACCTTATCCCCACCCTTACGGCGGAGGAAAACGTGGAATTGCCGCTGATATACAGAGGAGTTCCAGCTGAAAAACGCCGTGAAGCGGCAAGGCTCTCCCTTGAAGCGGTGGGACTTTCAATGCGGGCAGATCATCTTCCCAGCGAGCTTTCAGGCGGTCAGCAGCAGCGTGTTGCAATCGCAAGAGCATTGGCGGCAAACGCCCCCATAATTCTTGCGGACGAGCCCTGTGGAAGTCTTGACAGCCGTTCTGGCGGAATGATAATGGAAATGCTCCATTCCCTTAACCGGGAGGGAAGAACGGTAGTGCTGATAACCCACGACAACGGGGCGGCGCTTACTGCTCACAGGCAGATAAGGATATCCGACGGCAGAATAATTTGACAAAAGAAAGGACAAAAGCAAATGGGACTTTTCAGAGCGCTTAAAAATATAAGGCGGGGCAAGGGGCGTTCCGCCCTTACTCTTTGCGGCGTTGCGGTAGGCGTTTTCGCAGTGGTGGTAATTTCGGGCATAGGCGTTGTGGGAACGGACAGAGTGACCTCCGCTATGGTGACTATGGGGATAAATTCTGCCCTTGTGGAGGCGTCCGAAACAGGCGGGAGCATATCCCTGACAGATGAGGACGTGACTGCCTTCAGCCGTTTGGAGGGAGTAAACAAGGCAATGCCCCTTATGGCGTCGCCCAGCGAAACAAAGCTGCTGGACGTGAGCCGCGACTGCTATGCCTGGGGAGTGGACAGACAGGCAAAGGATATAATTTCCCTTGAAGCGATACACGGAAGACTGATAGGCGACGGCGACGTTGAAGCTCACGCTATGACCTGCGTTATCGACGAGGTATTCGCCACCCAGAGCTACGGCAGGAGCAACATAACGGGGAAGAAGATACGCCTGCTCCTTGAGGGCGGCTATTACGAATTTGAGATAGTGGGCGTCGCAAAGTCTGGAATGACAGGACTTCAGAATATGATGTCGGGGATAATGCCCGATTTTGTGTATATCCCCTACACCACGATGCAGGACATCACAGGCAGGACGAGCTATGACAAGATAGCCCTGCTCCTTGACGGCGGCAGTGCGGACGAAAACCTGACAAGCGACCTGACAAGGGAAGTAAATCAGCTTAAATCCACCAAAAGCGGACTGACGATAACCAACTTCCAAAGCCAGAAGGGACAGCTTAACAATATCCTCTCCACCGTCACCACGGTGCTGTCCCTGATAGCGGGGATAAGCCTTGTGGTATCGGGGATAACGGTTATGACCACAATGCTTGTCAGCGTAGGCGAGCGCACCCGTGAGATAGGCATAAAGAAATCCATCGGCGCAAAAAACAAGGACATTATGTGGGAATTTCTCCTTGAAAGCGTCCTGCTCACCGCTATGGGCAGTATTACAGGCATAGCTCTGGGAACGTTGGTGTGCGCCGCAGGGTGTATCGCCTTTTCACTTCCCGTTGCCGTACCGATAAAATCAATACTGCTCTCCTTTTGCTTTTCGTCAGCGATGGGCGCCCTGTTCGGCGTTTACCCCGCTATGAAAGCCGCAAGGCTGAACCCCATAGAGGCGCTGAGGACTTAACGGTATCCTCGTATTCTATACTATCAAAGCCGATAAGGTTTTCTTCCGCAGGTATCACCCTGCGGACTGAAATACCGATTCGGCTTTTTTGCCATTCAAAAAATTTCCGAGGCGTTAAATAAATTTTTGTGAAAAATTTCCATAATATCGTTTTCAACCCCTTGCCTTTTTTTGCAAAATGTTATATACTTATTGTACAGGCATATCTTTATGAAGATATGTGAAACTCACGAAAGGACAGGACTATTCACATGAAATTCGGCTTTTTTGACGACTTGAACCGAGAATACGTCATCACCTCCCCAAAAACGCCCTACCCTTGGATAAACTATCTGGGAACAGAGGGCTTTTTCTCCCTTATTTCCAACACTGCAGGCGGATACAGCTTCTATAAGGACGCAAGGCTCCGCCGTATCACACGTTACCGCTACAACAACGTTCCCGTTGATATGGGCGGACGCTATTTTTACATCAAGGACGGCGACACCGTATGGAATCCCGGCTGGTCGCCTGTAAAGACCCCGCTTGACAGCTATTCCTGCCGTCACGGTATGGGCTACACCGTCATCAGCGGTGAAAAGAACGGCGTAAAAGCCGAAGTCAAGTTCTTCGTTCCCGTGGGCTTTAACGGCGAGGTACAAAGACTCACCCTCACCAACAACAGCAATTCCTCCAAGAGCCTGAAGCTCTGGAGCTTCCTTGAATGGTGCCTGTGGGACGCAAACGACGACACCACCAACTTCCAGCGCAACTTCAACACAGGCGAAGTGGAGATAGACGGCAGCGTTATCTACCACAAGACTGAGTACAAAGAGCGCCGCGACCACTATGCGTTTTACAGCGTAAACGCTCCCATTCAGGGCTTTGACACCGACAGAGAGAGCTTTTTGGGACTTTACAACGGCTTTGGCGAGCCTCAGGTAGTTGAAAACGGCAAGGCTTCAAACTCCGTTGCCGACGGCTGGTCGCCAATAGCTTCCCATTATCTTGAAATTGAGCTTAAAGCGGGTGAGAGCAAGGACCTGATATTCCTCCTTGGTTACGTTGAAAATCCTGTTGAGGAAAAATTCGCTCCCGACCTTACCGACAGCGATACGATAATCACCACCGCAAACAGCAAGAAGAACATAGTCAACAAGAAAAAGGCAAAAGAGATGATCGCTCTTTGCGACACCGTTGAAAAAGCCGAAAAGCTGTTTGACGGACTGAAAGAATACTGGAACAACGTACTGCGCCAGTACAGCGTAAATTCTCCCGACGAAAAGCTGAACAGAATGGTAAACATCTGGAATCAGTATCAGTGCATGGTAACATTCAATATGAGCCGTTCCGCCTCCTACTTTGAAAGCGGTATCGGCAGAGGAATGGGCTTTCGTGACAGCAACCAGGACCTGCTGGGCTTCGTTCATCAGATACCCGCAAGAGCAAGGGAAAGACTTATCGACCTTGCGGCAACAATGCTGGAGGACGGCGGCGCTTATCACCAGTATCAGCCCCTCACCAAAATGGGCAACCACGAGCTTGGCTCCAACTTCAATGACGACCCGCTGTGGATGATCTTAGCGGTAGCCGCTTACATCAAGGAAACAGGCGATGTTTCCATACTGGACGAAAAGGTTCCTTACGAAAACAAGGACGAGCTTGCCGACACAATGCTTGACCATATGAAACGTGCGTTCTATCATGTATGCAATAAGGTAGGACCTCACGGACTTCCTCTCAGCGGCAGAGCAGACTGGAACGACTGTCTGAACCTGAGCTGTTTCTCCGACAAGCCGGGTCAGTCTTTCCAGACCTACACTTCTCCCAAGTACGGCGACATCGGTTACAGCCTTACCGCCGAATCCGTTATGATAGCGGGTATGTTCTGCTTCATCGGACCCGAATATGTTAAAATGTGCCGCATAAAGGGCGACAACGCCGAGGCTGACAAGGCTCAGGCGGAGATCGACAAAATGGCAAAGGCGACCCTTGAATACGGCTACGACGGCGAATGGTTCCTGCGCGCATACGACGATCTGGGAAGAAAAGTGGGCTCTCACGAAAACGAAGAGGGCAAGATATTCATCGAACCCCAGGGCTTCTGCGTAATGGCAGGAATAGGCAAGGAGCAGGGCGCCGACATCAAGACCCTTGAAAGCGTTGACAAATACCTGAACAGCAAGCACGGCCTCGTACTGAACAATCCCGCCTTTACTCACTACTACATCGAGTACGGCGAGATCTCCACCTATCCCCCCGGATACAAGGAGAACGCAGGTATCTTCTGCCACAACAACGCGTGGATAATCTGCGCCGAGGCATTCGTGGGACACGGCGACAAGGCGTTTGAGTATTATTCAAAGATAGCTCCCGCCTACAACGAGGAAATTTCCGACCTGCACCGCACCGAGCCGTATGTATACGCTCAGATGATAGCGGGTAAGGACGCTCCCAGATTCGGCGAGGCGAAGAACAGCTGGCTGACAGGTACTGCGGCTTGGAACTTCGTTGCAGTCTCACAGTACATTCTCGGTATCAAACCCGATTACGACGGCTTGGAGATAAATCCCTCCATTCCCGCAGAATGGGACGGCTTCACCGCGTCAAGACAGTTCAGAGGCGGAGTTTACAACATCTCCGTCAAGAACCCCGCCCACATCAGCAAGGGCGTTAAGAGCCTGACCGTTGACGGCAAGGCAGTTGACGGCACCGTTATCCCCGATATGGGCGCAGGTGAGCATACCGTTGAGGTAGTTTTAGGCTGATAAAATCTTATAAATATAAAAGCAGACGAAATTTTTCGTCTGCTTTTTTATGTATAGAAGTGTGTATATCAAAACTCATCGGGCAGATAAATCAGAATTTATTGCTTTTGTTATAGTCATATTACATCTGCTCCACAACTCGTCTTTATATGCAAATGCGTTTTTGGTAATACATCTCTCAACAAAGCCAATGCTTTCATAACAGCGTTTTGCGTCTTGGTTTTCAATAAAAACGTTCAGTTGTACCAATTCCGCACCTGTTATTTCAAACGCATACCGCAAAGCCAACTGTATCATTTCTCTGCCGTACCCTTTTCCACGCAGCTTATTATCAACGATTACAGATGCCAAAAAGCCCTCGTTGCTTTCAGTATTAACTGAATAACGGAAAAAGCCTATGGTATTTCCGCTATCGTCTGTTGCCACAAAAGGGCTGACTGTCCACTCCTTCATAGTTTTTTCAAGAAAACTTTGAAATGCCTCCATTGTAATTGGATATGGGAAATTATTTGCACACCACAATGCATGACTTCTCTCGTTATCGATCCATTCTGCTATATATTTAAAATCTTTACTTTGTATGTATGGTCTTAGTCTCATATAAGCTTTTCTCCAAATCCCGCTACCACATTGACCGTCATATCGGCACGCCTGTTTTTATCTTAAGGCGGTGTAATTTAATGCAGAGAGCTTTCCCTCTCCATCACCACCCCGTCTTCGTCGCCGTAATAACCCTTCCTCACGTATATCCTCTTAAATCCAAACCTTTCATAAAGCCTCAAAGCGGCAGTATTCCCCATTCTTACCTCAAGAAAAAACCGTTTTGTATCCTTGGGACAACTTTCAAAAAAACGCTCCATAAGCCGTTTTCCGAACCCTTTTCCCCGCTTTTCGGGAACTACCGCTATCCTGTACAGCTCCGCCTCTCCAAGACTTGCCGAGCCGATAAAATATCCTGCGGGGGAGTCACCGTCATATTCTATCCCGAACACAACGTCCTCTCTCGCCAGCGTATCGGCTACCGCCTTTTCGCTCCAGCAGTCCTCAAAGCTCAGCCTTTCAAGCTCAGCGATAGCCGCAAGCTCACTTCTGCTCACTGATATATTCCTCGTAAAATTCAATCAGCCTGTCCCTGCATTTGCGGTAAGCGCTGATACCGTCGTAATACGGGTCGGCAATCCCCAGCACGGTTATCTTTTCCTCAAGATTTTTGTCAGGATAGCAGGAGCAAAGAGTTATCTTCTGCCTGTTTGTCATAACGTGAACGGCGTCAAAGCTGTCTAAGTCGTATTCGGTTATGCTGGTGGGAACGTATTCCGTCTTTATCCCGATTTCCTCCAATACCGCCGCCACATTGTCGTCAACGTGATTTCCGATAGCGGCTATCCCTGCGCTTTTAAAGCAGTAGGGAGCGTGCTTTTTCTCAGCTATGCTGTTGGCGATCTCCATAGCCATAGGACTTCTTGTTTTGTTGGAGGTGCAGACTATAAGTACGTTTTTCATTTTCTCTCCTTTTCAGGCGGCAAATTCTTGTATTTTCTGTGAGCGACTGAACTTACCTCTACAAAATTCCTTTCTCAGTGCGTATCAAACCACGTCTTTCCTATCTTCACGTCCGCAATAAGCGGCACGTCCAGCTTTATGCAGCTTTCCATTTCCTCTTTAAGCAGCTTTGCCACCTGCTCCGCACAGTCTTCCTCCGCCTCCACGATAAGCTCGTCGTGGACTTGCAGTATAAGCCTTGCGGGGAGCTTTTCCTTTTCCAGACGGTCAAACACCTTTATCATCGCCAGCTTGATGATGTCCGCCGCCGTCCCTTGAATAGGCGTGTTCATAGCGATACGCTTTGCCGCCGCCTGTACCACCTTGTTTGACGCCTTTATCTCGGGGATATACCTTTTCCTGCCGAAAAGCGTTTCGACGTAAAGATTTTTTTCAGCGTCCGCCACCGTCTTTTTCATAAATCCGTCAACGCCGCTGTACTTGCTGAGATAAGCGTCTATATACCTTTTCGCCTCCGAAACGGTAACGTTTACGTCCCTTGACAGGGAGAACGCCCCTATCCCGTAAACTATGCCGAAGTTCACCGCCTTCGCTCTCGAACGCAATTGCGGCGTTACCCACTCTATCGGCTGATTGAACACCTGCGAGGCGGTTATGGTGTGTATATCGTCCCCGTTTATGAAAGACTGCTGCATAAGCCTGTCCCCCGCAAGGTGCGCCAAAACTCTCAGCTCGATTTGCGAGTAGTCGGCGTCCACCAGCAGACAGCCCTCTTTTGCGGTGAAAAACTTTCTCATATTCCGCCCAAGATCGGTGCGCACGGGGATATTCTGTATATTCGGCTCTGCGCTGCTGATACGCCCCGTTCTCGTTTCAGTCTGCTTGAAGGTGGAGCGCACGCGTCCGTCCTCGCATACCGCCGCTTTCAGCCCGCTGACATAGGTGGAATACAGCTTTGTATACGCCCTGTAATCGGTGATAAGGTCGATTATCGGGTGCTTGTCACGCAGGCTGTCCAGAACATCTGCGTTTGTGGAATAGCCCCTGTGATTTTTCTTTCCCGATGGCAGTCCCAGCTTTTCAAAAAGTATCGTTCCAAGCTGTTTGGGGGAGCTTATGTTGAACTTTTCCCCCGCCAGCAGATAGATCTGCCGTTCTGTTTCCGCCGTCTGCGCCAGCAATTGCTCTCCGAAACGGTCTATCCCCTCCATATCAAGCTGAACGCCGTCCTTTTCCATAGCGGCAAGGACTCTTGCCAGCGGCATTTCTATTTTTTCAAGAATTTCCGTAAGATTTTCCGCATTTATCCTGTTTATCAGCTTCCTGCTGAGGGCGTAAAGACATTCGGGCAGTTGTCCGTCATTTTCGGCGGGAGTAACGCCGTACTCGGCGCAAAGCCTGCCAAGGCTGTAATCGCTGGAATTTACGTTCAGCAGATACGCCGCCAGCGTTAAATCAAACACTGCGTTTTTCACGTCCCCGCCGTACTTGAAAGCAAAGCTGCACAGTGTTTTCAAATCAAAGGTGCGCTTTGGCTGTTCGCTTTTCAGCAGCTCCAAAGCCTGCTCTTTTTCAAGAACGGTCATCTCCCCCTTGCGGCAGACCTTGAGAGTTTCCCCGTCAAGCATTATATCGACTGTGTTTTCATCAGGAGCAATTTCGCTTTCAGCCTTTGCCGCCGCCTCTGCCGCCGCTTTTGCGTAAACTGTCTCCTGCGCCTGCTTCATCGCTCCTACTGAAACGTTAAGCTTTTTCAGCAGATTGAACATCTCAAGCTCCGTAAGAATTTCCGCTATCTCCTGCTCGTTCCTCTCTTTCGGCAAATAATCGGTTATCTCCGTGGAAACGGGAGCCGAAAGGGAAATAGTGCCCAGTTCACGGCTCAAAAAGCAGCTTTCCTTTCCCTCCGTCAGCTTTTTCTTCACGTTGTCGGAGATAGGCAGACTTTCAAGGTTTTCATAAATATTGCTCACGGAGGAATATTTCTTTATCAGGTCAGACGCCGTCTTTTCGCCTATGCCCTTTACTCCGGGGATATTGTCGCTGGAGTCCCCCATAAGCGCCTTTATCTCTATCATCTGCTTCGGCTCAACGCCGTAGACCTCCCGTATTTTTTCGGGAGTATAGATAGTGTCCTCTCTGTTTCCTGCAAGGTTCACCGTCACCTTGTCGGTAACGAGCTGGAAGCTGTCCCTGTCCCCCGTGGCGATAACGGCGGTGTGACCCGCAAGCTCCGCCCCATGAGATATCGTGCCTAAAATATCGTCGGCTTCCCAGCCCTCTTTTTCCACAATAACTATCCCCATAGCCTTCAGCAGTTTTTTAACATAGGGTACCTGCATCGCCAGCTCCTCGGGCATAGGCTTTCTCGTCCCCTTGTAGTCCTTGTACATCTGATGGCGGAAGGTGGGCGCCTTCATATCAAACGCCACCGCCACGCAGTCGGGCTTAAAGCCGTTTTCTAGCTTCAGGAGAATGTTGAAAAAGCCGGTTATAGCGTTGGTGAAAACCCCCTTTTTGTTGGAAAGGGCGTGTATCCCGTAAAACGCTCTGTTCACTATGCTGTTGCCGTCGATTATGAGAATATTCATAGAATGTTCCTTTCGGAAAAGTTATTTTTTCCCGCCGAAAATTCCTTTCAGCCTTGCGAAAAATCCGCCTTGCTTTTTTGCGGGAGCTTTCTTTGCATTTTTATAAGCCTGCTTGTAAAAATATATCTGCGAGTCGATTATTTCCTCGCCCTCTCCCCTTGTTTTCTTTACGTAAGTCCCGTCGGGGAGCTGAACGCGGGCCTTTACGTTATCCCTCAGCATAACGTCGAAAATATTCAGCAGTTTTTGCTGTATCTTAGGGTCTTTTATGGGAGCTGCGACCTCAACTCTCCGCTCAGTGTTCCTTGTCATAAAGTCGGCGGAGCTTATGTATATCTTCCTGCGCTCCTCCTTGCCGAAAATGTATATCCTGCTGTGTTCAAGGAACCGCCCTACGATAGACCTAACTGTTATATTGTCGGTATATCCGGGAATCCCCGCCACAAGACAGCATATCCCTCTTATGATAAGCTGTATCTTAACTCCCTTCATACTTGCTTCCACCAGCTTCTGAATAATGTCTATATCCGTCAGGGAGTTCATCTTTATGCCGATATATCCGTCCTCGCCGTAGGTTATCTCTCTGTCTATCATCTCAACTACCCTTGATTTAAGGCAGTTAGGCGCTACCCAGAGGGTAGAGCTGCTCTCCACCGCCACGCCCACCGACAGATTGTTGAAGATGAGCGACGCGTCAGCGCCGAACTCCTTGTCGGCGGTTATCAGAGTAAGGTCGGTGTACAGCTTCGAGGTGCGTTCGTTATAGTTTCCCGTTCCCACCTGGGTAATATACTTTATCTCATTTCCCACTCGCCTTGTTATAAGCAACAGCTTTGAATGTACCTTAAGGGAATCCAGCCCGTAAATAACGGTAACGCCCGCCTCTGCAAGCCGCTTTGACCAGCCGATGTTGTTTTCCTCGTCAAATCTTGCGCGAAGCTCCACCAGAGCCAGAACGTCCTTGCCGTTTTCGGCGGCGCGTATAAGCGCGTTTACTATCTTGCTGTCCCTCGCCACTCGGTAAAGGGTTATTTTTATTGAAACGACGGTGGGATCAAACGCCGCCTCCTCCAGCAGTCTGATAAACGAGCGAAAATTCTCATAAGGATAAAACAGCAGAACGTCGTGCTGCTCAGCCTGTTTCATCACCTTTTCTCCCTCAATGAGCATTTCAGGCTGCTGCGGGGTGAGCTGTGTGAAGAAAAGCTCCGTCTTGCTTTCCAGCTTATCTCTCAGCTCTCCCACAAAGCCGAAATCCAGCGGACAGCTTTGGGAGAAAATAAAGCTGTCCCCAAGCTCAAAGCCCAGCTTTTTCGCCAGCGTTTCCGTGTCGGGCAGGTCATCTCTCTGCGCCACTTCAATTCTTATAGGAGCTAACTTTTTCCGCTTTTTGATAAGCTCCTCCATAATATCACGAAAGTCCACGTCGTGATCGAACAGCGCTTCGTTCGCGTCTATGTCCGCATTTCTTGTTATTCTGAACACCGTGCGATTCGTCACTTCAAAATTCGGGAATATCATCTCCGCAAAATGCAGTATCAGATCCTCCATCAGCAGAAAGCGCAGATTGTCCTCCCTCTGCACGCAGAAAATGCGGGGAAACACCTCCGACGCCGTAACAGGCACTACCCCAAGCACAGTATGCTTGTCGCCGCCTTTAGGCTTTAAACTTACGCCAACGTACAATTCCTTGTTTTTCAGGAACGGCAGCGGGTGAGTTTTATCCACCACGGTAGGGGACAGCAGGGGCAGTATCTCCTTTGTGAAGTAGTTGTACAGCTTATCCTCCTCGCTGCCCTTTGCCCTGTCGGGATTTATCTGCTCAACGCCGTGATCCTTCAGCTTTTTTATGATGTCCTTGTACGCCTGTTCCTTGCCGGGAATAAGCTCCTTTACCCTTTGAGCCGCCTTTTGGAGCTGTTCGCCGGGGGTCATTCCCGTCTTGTTGTCCTTTTTTTCCTCTTTTACCAGCGTCTGGTCGTAAAGCGTTCCTGCTCTCACCATAAAGAATTCGTCCATATTACTGCAAAAAATGGACACGAAGTTGAGCCTTTCCATAAGGGGAACGCTTTCGTCCTGCGCCTCCTCAAGGACTCTCTCGTTGAATTTCAGCCACGACAGCTCTCGGTTGTCAAAATAATTGTTGAATATCTCTTTCATAAGCGTACCTGTCAAAAAATTTTGTCCGTATATCAAAGCAGGGCGGTATCGTTACCGCCCTGTCAGCAGAACGTTTCACAACAGACCTTTGCGAACGTTCGTATTATTTGCTTCCCTTCTTCAGCTCCAGCGCTTTTTTGGTAAAGCTTGCGAACAGGGGGTGAGGACGGTTGGGTCTTGACTTGAACTCAGGGTGGAACTGCACCGCCAAAAACCATGGGTGGATATCTCTTGACAATTCCACTATCTCCACCAGCTTTCCGTCAGGGGACTGACCCGCCAGCACAAAGCCGTGGTCGATAAAGTCCTGACGGTAGGTGTTGTTGAATTCATAGCGGTGACGGTGACGCTCGTAAATAAGCTCCTCACCGTATATCTCACGGGCAAGAGAGCCCTCCGCCAGCTTGCAGGGATACAGCCCAAGCCTCATTGTTCCGCCCATATCAACGCCCTTCTGGTCGGGCATTATGTCTATGACGTTGTACATTCCGTCCTCGGCAAACTCGGCGGAATTTGCCCCGTCAAAGCCGATAACGTGTCTTGCAAACTCAATAGTTGCCATATGCATACCAAGGCAAAGTCCCAGATAAGGCACCTTATTTTCCCTTGCGTAGCGCACAGCCTCTATCTTACCTTCAATGCCCCTGTTTCCAAAACCGCCGGGGACAAGTATCCCGTCGCAGTCAGATAACAGCTCGTCCGCTGTTTTGGGCGTTACCTCCTCGGAATCTATCAGCTTGATATTCACGTTCGCTCCGTTAAAGAAGCTGGCGTGCCTGAGCGATTCCATAACGGAAATGTAAGCGTCGGGAAGTGCCACATATTTTCCCACCAGACCGATAGTCAGCTTATCCTTTGCGTTCTCCTGCATATGCACCATATTTTCCCATTCCGTAAGGTCAGGGGTGGGATCGTCCATATTAAGGTGATGACAAACCACGTTAGCCAGTCCCTCTTTTTCCAGCATAAGAGGAACTGCGTACAGCGAGGGAGCAGTAAGGTTTGAGATAACGTCCTCCTTGCGCACGTTGCAGAAGTTTGCTATCTTGGCCTTCATCTCGTCGGGAATTTCCATCTCACTGCGGCATACAAGCACCGTAGGCTGAATACCGTAGGAAAGCAAAGTCTTTACACTGTGCTGAGTAGGCTTTGTTTTCAACTCGTCGCTGCCCGAAATAAATGGGAGGAGAGTGACGTGTATGTACATTACGTTTTCTCTGCCCTTATCGGCTACCACCTGTCTTATCGCCTCAAGGAACGGCGTGCTTTCAATATCGCCCACCGTGCCGCCTATTTCTGTGATGACCACGTCAACAGGCGTTTCGTGAACGTTAGCCGCACGGTAGATGCGCTCCTTTATCTCATTTGTTATATGAGGAATGACCTGCACCGTTCCCCCAAGGTAATCGCCTCTGCGCTCCTTTGAGATAACGCTCCAGTAAACCTTGCCAGTGGTAACGTTGCTGTTTACCGACAAATTTTCGTCAATGAAACGCTCGTAATGCCCCAGATCAAGGTCAGTTTCCGCGCCGTCGTCGGTGACGAACACCTCGCCGTGCTGATACGGGCTCATTGTGCCTGGGTCAACGTTAAGGTACGGGTCGAATTTCTGTATAGTGACCTTATAACCTCTGTTTTTCAGCAGGCGTCCCAGTGAGGCGGCGGTGATACCTTTTCCCAGACCTGAAACAACGCCTCCCGTGACGAAAATGTATTTGGTAGTCATAAAAATTTCCTCCCTGAAATAAGTTGAAAAGACAAAGCGGAAAAGCCGCAGTCGGTAATCACATATATTACTATTGTACTATATATTCCGTTTTTTTTCAAGTACCGTGAAAGAAAAATTTACTTCCTCAGCGTAAGTTCTTCCAAATTCTGTCAATAATAAGAAAGTAAAAATTTTTAAAAATTTCGTAACCTTTTACGTTATTTGTCCGTGTTGTATATGTAAGCCGAGAAAAAGGCTGAAAAAACCAAAAGCGTTTCTGACAGAAAGGAAAAACAAAATGAAAAAGCTTACGTTTTTACTTATTGCTGCGGCTCTGATAGTCGCCACTGCCGCAGGCTGCGGCGAAACAAACAACAACGGCAGCGGAAGCACCACGCCTGTTTCCACCCCCGAAGAAAGCTCATCTTACGATGAAAGTTCATCTTCGGACGAAAGCGAAGAGCCTGACGAAAGCTCCACCCCTGACGAAAGCTCATCTCCCGAGGAAAGCAAGGAATCTGAGGAAAGCGAAAGCACTGAGGAAAGCACCGCACCCGAAGATGATGAAAACAAAACCGCCACCGAAAAGGTACTCCAGGCGATAAAGAACGTTTACGGCGAGAGCTACCTCCCCAACACCCCGATAGAGCAGGAGCTTCTGGAAACCCAGTACGGGCTTTCTTCCGACACCTACGTCGAAGCGGCAGGTGAAGTTCCTATGATAAGCACCAACCCTGACACCGTCCTCGTGGTCAAGGCAGTGACAGGCAAGGAGGGGGACGTCAAGGCGGCGCTTGAGGCATATCGCTCCAAGCTGATAAACGACAGCGCCAACTATCCTATGAACTTGGAAAAAATAAACGCCGCCAAGGTAGAGAGCGAAGGCGAATACGTAGCCTTCCTGCTGGTAGGTGCGAACGACGACCGTGCGAACGCCACCGCCGACGCCAGGACCTCCTTTGCCGAATATCAGGTGAACAAGGCGGTCACTGCTTTCCACGATTATTTCAAAAGCTGAGAATATTTCTTCTTCAAATTCCCCATAAAAAATAATCCGTCCTTTTACAGACGGATTATTTTTTATCTTAATAAGAATTAACCCTTTACAGCGCCTAACGCAACGCCCTTAACGATAAACTTGGACAAGCACAGGTAAATAACGATGATAGGCAGGATCGACAAAGCAACCGCTACGTATCTTACACCGTAGTCCACGCACTTGTCGTTGCCGAGAATTGACGCAACCATCATAGGCATCGTTCTTTGCTCCAGCTTGTTCGAGAGCAGCAGCATGGAAGGATTGTAGTAGTTGTTCCAGCTTGCTACGAAAGCGAATATCGCCTGAACTGCGAACGCAGGCTTCAGCATAGGGATCGCTATGCGGATAAACGTCATAAACTCTCCGCAGCCGTCTATTCTTGCCGCCTCAACTATCTCAACAGGGAAGGACGCTTTCATATACTGCAATATGAAGAATACTACCGAGGGAGCAGCGATAGCGGGCAGGATAAGAGGAATGTAGTTGTCGTACAGCTTTATTCTTATCATGAATTCCAGGAAACCGGTGGATACGACCTGAGTAGGAACCATCATTACCGCAAGTATAAAGGTGGTAGCTATTTTCTTCATTTTGAAATCGTAAACCGTAAGACCGTAAGCGGTCAGTCCTGAGAAGAACACCGACAGAACGGTGGAAGACACTGCGATGATAAGGCTGTTCATATAGCCATACCATACGTTGTAGGTCATTACATAAGAACCGAAAGCTGCTTCGGGGTCGGAAAGAGTTCCGATGTTATTCAGCAGGTAATCGCCTGGCAAAAAGCTGACGCCCTGAAGAATAATATCATTGGAGCTTCTTGTGGCATTGATAAAGATAATGAACAGAGGGAACAGGCATATGATAGTGATTATAACGCAGACGATAAATCTGATGATCGCCTGAGCCTTTATCTTTCTCTCATACTCTCTTTCTCTCATTGACCTTGCATTTTCGTTAGCCATTTTACTCCCCCCTTACTTCGAAGACTTGGCTGCTTTTACCTTTTTAGGCGCAGTCGAGTCGGTGTTGAACCTGTAAATGATGATACCCAGAATAGCGGTTATCACAAACAGTATGATAGACGCTGTTGCCGAATATCCGAAGTTTTGAGGATAGTACATCTGGAAATGCTTGTAGATGAATACCGCCGCTGTTTCCAACTGAGGCTTGAGAGTAGAGCCCTCGTGGAGCAGGTAGGGTATATCAAACATCTGTAAACCACCTATCAGGGAGGTGATAACTACGTAGATGAATATAGGCTTGAGTATGGGCATTGTTATCCTGAAGAACGTGTGCATACCGCTGGAGCCGTCGATGGACGCCGCCTCAAAGATAGCGGGGTCGATACCGAAGATACCTGACATCAGAAGCAGCGTGGTATTGCCGAACCACATCCATGACTGGATAAACATTACCAGTATACGGGAAACCCAAACGTCGTCAATGAACTTGAAGGGTTCATTGAGAATGCCCCAGTTCATCAGCATAGAGTTTATAGCGCCGTATTTTGAGTTGCCGAACAGCATCAGGAAAATACCTGCGACAGATGCAGCGGTAATGATATTAGGCAGATACATAACTACCTTGAAGAAGCCTGTACCTTTTATCTTTACTCTTACGTCTGAGAACCATACTGCCAGCAGCAGGGAAAGCACCAACTGAATAACGAAGTTGCCCACCCAGAGAATGATCGTGTTGAAAAGGTCGTTCATAAACGACTCATGAATAGCTGCACCGGGGCTGAATTCGCCTTCAGAGCCAAACAGCAGCCACTGATAGTTCTGTATTCCCACCCATTGACCGCCTGTCGCTTCGCCGTTTCCTTGGAAGCTCAGCAGGAAGGTGTTGATAAGGGGATACAGCATAAAGAAAGCGTATGCCAGGAAAAAGGGTGCGATAAATATGTAACCGTATTTGGCATAACTTACCATTTTTGCCGGTTTCTTTTGAACATTTTGCATATAATGCACAACCTTTCGAGCTATTTGGGTCAAAAAATTACAATATATGCTTCCGAGCATTGCGCCCGGAAGCAATATTGTATCGATTGATAGGACTCTTTACTGTTAATTACTCAACAGTGATGTCAGGGAATGCAGCTGCAACAGCCTTCTTGAACGCCTTGATAGCGTCTTCCTTGGTAGAGCCTTCAAGTTCCATAGTAACGTTGCCGTCTGCGTCCTTAGGAGGATTGCCGAGGTAAGCGTTTACGGAGTCGTTGAAAGAAGTCTTGATTGTAGCGTCATACTTGGTGATAAGACCGGTCATGTTGATGCCGGCAGCCTGATCCATGAAGATCTGGAACTGGTCCTGACCGTCTTTCAGCTTAGCATTCTTGTTTGTGCCAGCGTCAACGATTTCCTGCATAACCTTGCTGTTGTTGCAGAAGTCGCCGGTTTCGGTAGCATAAGCCTTCATGCCTTCATCGCTGCAGGTGAAGTATTCGATGAACTGCTTTGCAAGAGTCTTGTTGTCGCACTTGTTGGAAACTGCGAGCCATGTGCCGCCCCAGAAGTAAGCAGAAGGACCCTGGCAGAGAGCCATGTTGCCGTAAGAAGCGCTCTGGCCTTCTTCACCACTGAACATGGAGAGGATAGAGCCTTCACCGGTGGTAAGACCCCAAGTAGGAGCGAAGTCACCAAGAGCAGTACCGTCCTGAATAGTAGCGCCCCAAGAAGTGTCCCACTGAGTGATGCCTGTGATATAGTGGTTGTCGCTGAATTCCTTAGCGATATCGTAGAATTCTTCTGCGTTATCCATAACCAGCTTGCCGTCAACTACCCAAGCCTTGGATCTGTTAGCAGCGAATACCTGCCACAGACCGCCTTCGGTACATGCCAGAGAGCACTTTCCCTCAGAAGCTTCGTAAAGCTCCTTAGCGGTAGCCTTGAAGGTATCCCAGTCCTTAACCTTTTCCTGCATTTCTTCAGGGTTCTTAACGCCCAGGTACTGTTCAGCCAGGTCAGCTCTGTAAAGGAAGCCGCCGGGAGCAGCCTGGAAGGAAGCGCCCTTGAGAACGCCTGCTTCGTTGGTGCCGATATCTACTGTGTACTGATAAGGAGAAGCGAAGCTGGACTTTTCAATGCCGATTGCGGACAGAGGAGCTGTCAGGTTGTCGTCATTGATGTACTTCAGAATCCAGTCTGCTTCAAGGGTGATGATGTCAGCGTCGCCGTCGCCGTCCAGATACTTCTGGATCTGAGTGGAGCCTGCGCCGCCGTCTTTACCCTGACGAACGATCTCTACCTTGCTCGGGTCGGTTCCTGTGTTCTCGCAGAAGATGTTTACCATGTTGGTAACGTCTGAGTTGGATTCCCAAGTAACGATAGTCAGCTTGTCGCCGTCGTCCTTCAGCTCAACGGTGTTGTCGCTGGGCGTCTGGTTGTCGCCACTCTGAGAAGCGTCGCCGCTGTTGCTGCCACTGTTGTCGCCGCTGTTATCGCCGTTGTTGCTAGGGTTGTTGTTCTCGTTACAGCCGGCTACTGAAAGCAGCATAGCGGCAGCGAGAAACAACGTAAGTAATTTCTTCTTCATTGTTTTTCCTCCAAAAAACTTATCGGTTTCAACCGATTTTAAAAGTGTGCTAACCACGGCGTTGTGTTAATTATCAATAAAAACATAACCGTCCCGTGATTACATTTGTTAGTATATCACAAAAAATATTCTTTGTAAAGATATTTTTTTATTTTTTTTGCAGCAACTTCATTTTCCACATTGTGAAAACGATTACAAAGTATTTGGATTTTTCATTTTTTGTGGAAATTGCCGAGTAAGAAAAAAGGCGGACTTTTATTTTTTACTTAAATTAGTGAAAACGATTAACAACCGCAGTATGAAAGGCTCTGACAAAAACGATTTTTCGTGTGCAGCTTAAATTTAACCGAATTTTAGTTTCGGACTTGCCAAAAACAGAGCCTCTCTGTTTGTGCAAATATACAAAAAATTTTCCACAGGAGAAATGTAATCGGTTACATTTTGCCGTGTTTTCCCTTTTAATTTTTACAGCCCTGTATAACCGCTGTCAGCGTGATTTTATGAGCCGTTTTGCATTTCGTTGTTTTCGCCGTAAAAATCTTTTCAAAAAAGACTTGAATTTCCTCACGGAATTATGTATAATAATATTGTACTCAGCCGACGACTTGAAAGAGGTGCTTCATATGCTGGGATATAACAGCATTTTTTTCATAACAGCATGCGCAGCCGTAAGGGTTACGGCTTTATAAACGTACAATCAGACTGATTTCCCCGTGGAAGTCAGTTTTTTGTTTTTGATTTTGCAGAAAAAGGACGGTAAATGCAGAATGAACGGAAAAAAAGTTGCAGTGATAATGGGGAGCGACAGCGACCTTCCCATAGTTGAAAAGGCGGCGGGAATTTTAAAGGAATACGGCGTGCCTTACGAGATGAGGATAATGTCTGCTCACCGCTGTCCCGCCAAGGTTGCGGAATTTGCAAAAAACGCCGCTGAAAACGGTTTTGGCGTTATCATCGCCGCTGCGGGAATGGCGGCTCACCTTGCGGGAGCTATCGCCGCAAACACCACCCTCCCCGTTATCGGTATCCCCATAAAATCCACCTTAGAGGGAATGGACGCCCTGCTTGCCACCGTCCAGATGCCCTCTGGAATACCCGTTGCAACAGTGGGGATAAATAATTCCAAAAACGCCGCCCTGCTTGCGGTGCAGATACTGGCGCTGTCTGACGAGGCTCTTGCCGCAAAATTAAAAGAGGAAAGAGTCAGAATGGAGCAGGAAGTCGCCCAAAAGGACGCAAAGCTGAACGGTTGAAAACGGGTCTTTTTTCAATTTCCCGTAGTATTGACCGACCACAGCATATCAGATAAAATAGTTATATAAAATCATCATCACAGGAGGAACAAAACAATGGCACTTGAAAAGAAGGAACAACTTTACGAAGGAAAGGCAAAGAAGGTTTTCGCCACCGAGGACCCCGATCTTGTCATCGTATCCTACAAGGACGACGCCACCGCTTTCAACGGCGAGAAGAAAGGCACTATCAGAGGCAAGGGCGTTGTGAACAACCGTATGACCAACTATATGTTCAAGCTGCTGGAGCAGCAGGGCGTTCCCACTCACTTTGTGGAGGAGCTGAACGACCGTGAAACTCTGGTAAAGAAGGTGGAGATAGTCCCCCTTGAGGTCATCGTCCGCAACGTAGCCGCAGGCAGCTTTTCAAAAAAGCTGGGCATTGAGGAGGGAACTCCCCTGAAGCGCCCCACCCTTGAGTTCAGCTACAAATGCGACGAGCTGGGCGACCCGTTCATCAACGATTATTACGCTTTGGGACTTGGACTTGCCACCGAGGAGGAAATAGCCGAGATAACCAGATATGCGTTTATGGTAAACGCCTTTATGCTGGGCTTTTTCAAGGAACACAACGTTGACCTTATCGACTTTAAGATAGAATTCGGACGTTTCCACGGAAAAATTCTCCTTGCTGACGAGATTTCCCCCGACACCTGCCGTTTCTGGGACAGCACCACTCACGACAAGCTGGACAAGGACCGTTTCCGCAGGGATATGGGCGGCGTTGAGGACGCTTACAGCGAGATGATGAGAAGAGTTTTCGGAGAATAACTGAAAACAGAGAAATATATATTATATATTTAAATAGGTATAGGAGATATTTCTCCGAAACGAAAGGAACACTGAAAGATGTTTGACTCTATACACGAGGAGTGCGGGGTATTCGGCATTTACACCAAGGAGCCTTATGACGTTGCAAGCTCTGTTTATTTCGGACTTTACGCCCTCCAGCACAGGGGACAGGAAAGCTGCGGCATAGTTGTGAACGACCGCGGCGTGTTCAACTATCACAAGGGCATAGGACTGGTAAACGAGGTATTTGACGCCGAGCGACTTGAAAAGTTAGGGAAGGGCAGGATAGCGATAGGACACGTCCGCTATTCCACCACGGGAAAGCCCACCCCTCACAACACACAGCCTCTTGTGGTCCGCCACGTCAAAGGACCTATGGCGATAGCTCACAACGGCAATCTTGTGAACGCCCAGGAGCTGAGGGAAAGCTACGAGCTGAAAGGCGGCATTTTCCACTCTACCAACGACAGCGAGGTCATCTCCTACGCCGTCACCGAGGGACGCCTCACCGAGGGCTCTATCCAGAAAGCGCTGGAAAAGGCGATGTACAGGATAAAGGGAGCGTATTCCCTTGTAATTATGTCCCCTCAGAAGTTAGTTGCGGCAAGGGATCCCCAGGGCTTCCGCCCGCTGAGTCTTGGCAAGCTGCCCAACGACGCAGGATACGTTATTGCAAGCGAGACCTGCGCCTTTGACAGCGTTTCCGCCCAGTTCGTAAGGGATATAGAGCCTGGGGAGATAGTTGTGATAGACGACAACGGCGTTGAGAGCATAAAGACCCATTGTGGTCAAAAAAGCGCAATGTGCGTGTTCGAGTACGTATATATCGCCCGCCCCGACAGCGTTATCGAGGGCGCAGGCGTACACAGCGCAAGGGTGAGAGCAGGGCGTTTCCTTGCGCAGGAGCACCCTGTGGACGCAGATATCGTTGTGGGAGTTCCCGACAGCGGACTTGACGCCGCGCTGGGCTATTCTATGGAATCAGGAATACCCTACGGCGTGGGCTTTATCAAAAACCGCTATGTGGGAAGAACATTTATTCAGCCCGCACAGGGTATGCGGGAAAGCTCGGTGAAGATAAAGCTGAATCCCATAGCCGACGTGGTAAAGGGAAAGCGCGTCGTGATGATAGACGACAGTATCGTGAGAGGCACCACCAGCGGCAGGATAGTCAATCTCCTCCGTGAGGCGGGAGCAAAAGAGGTACACGTCCGCATTTCCTCCCCGCCCTTTATCAACCCCTGCTTCTTCGGCGTTGACATCGACAGCAAGGACAAGCTGATAGCCTGCAAAAAGACAGTGGAGGAGATAAAGGAATCTATCCACGCTGATTCTTTAGGATATCTCAGCGTTGAAAACGTGTACAGGATAGCCGAGGGCGCAAACTGCGGCTTCTGCACGGGCTGTTTCACAGGAAAATATCCTATCGAAGTCCCCGAAGAAATGCCAAAGGACAGATTTGAGGCCAAACTTACAGATTGACAGAGCGTAAGCAATCGTTATGATTTGTATATAAACGTTCTATATAAATGTAAATGTACATAGGAAAGGAAACAAAACGATGAAAAACAGTTTTTCCGAAAGCTACAAGGCGGCGGGCGTTGACGTTACCGCAGGCTACGAGGGCGTAAAGCTGATGAAAAAGGACGTGGAGAGGACCTTTATCCCCGGCGTGCTTACAGGGATAGGCGGCTTCGGCGGACTTTTTCAGCCCGATCTCAGCGGCATAAAGGAGCCTGTTTTCGTTTCGGGAACAGACGGCGTGGGCACCAAGCTGAAGCTGTCAATGCTCCTTGACAAGCACGACACCATAGGCATAGACGCCGTTGCGATGTGCGTCAACGACATAATCTGCTGCGGAGCAAAGCCGCTGTTTTTCCTTGATTACATAGCCTGCGGCAAAAATATCCCCGAAAAGATAGCCGCAATAGTAAAGGGCGTTGCGGACGGCTGCGTTCAGTCAGGCTGCGCGCTGATAGGCGGCGAGACCGCCGAGCACCCCGGCATGATGCCTGACGACGAGTACGATATCGCAGGCTTTGCGGTAGGCGTAGTCGATAAAAGCAAAATTATTGACAACACCAAAATGCATGAGGGAGACGTTATAGTTGGACTTGCCTCCACAGGCGTACACAGCAACGGCTTTTCCCTTGTGAGAAAGGTGTTTGACATCACGAAAAGGGAATCGCTGGAAAAAGTCCTCCCCGACGGAAGAACCTTGGGAGAAGCACTTTTAACTCCCACACAGCTTTACGTAAAGCCCGTCCTTGACCTTATCTCCAGGGTGGAGGTAAAGGGTATCAGTCACATCACAGGCGGCGGATTTTATGAGAACGTTCCCCGTTCGATACCCGACGGCTTGATGGCAAGAGTTAATAAAAGCGCTTTTCCCGTTCCCGATATTTTCAGATATTTGCAGGAAACAGGGAATATCCCCGAGCGCGATATGTATAACACCTTCAATATGGGCATAGGAATGACCTGCACGGTAGCTCCCGACAAGGCGGACGAAGCTGTTCGCATACTTGAAGAAAACGGCATAAAGGCATACTGCATAGGCGAGATAGTAAAAGGCGGCGAGGGGATAGAGATAATATGAACATAGCGGTACTTGTATCAGGCGGCGGCACCAATCTCCAACAGCTTATAAACGCCCAGAAAGAGGACCGTCTTGGCGGCGGTAAAATAACCTGCGTCATCAGCTCCAAGCCCGATGTTTACGCCCTGCAAAGAGCAAAGGACAACGGCATAAAAACGGCGGTGCTTGAGCGTAAAAAATACCCCGACATCGCCTCTTACAGCCTTGCGATGAAGGAACTGCTTGAAGCGGAAAAGGTAGAGCTTGTAGTATATGCGGGCTTTCTCACCATACTTGACGAAACGGTGTGCAGAGCCTTCCCCAACAGAATGATAAACGTCCACCCCGCGCTTATCCCCTCTTTTTGCGGAAAGGGATTTTACGGGCTTAAGGTCCACGAAGCGGCTCTGCAAAAGGGCGTAAAGCTGACGGGCGCCACCGTTCACTTTGTGACGGAGGAATGTGACGGCGGACCTATAATCCTGCAAAAAGCGGTCGAAGTAAAGAATGGCGATACCCCCGAGATACTGCAAAAGCGTGTTATGGAGCAGGCGGAGTGGATAATTCTCCCCGAGGCGGTAAGGCTTTTCTGCGAGGGGAAGATAACCGTCAGGGACGGAAAGACGATAATAAGCGAATGAGGGAAATACTTTTGCAAAATATTCACAAAATCCACACCACGACAATGGGTGCGGACAGAATAAGAAAAAATCTTCAGCTGCCAAACAATTTTGACGTTACAGAATACTGCAAAAGTATGATTTTAAATCCCGCCGGTAATATTTATAAACAGGGGAAAAACTTTTACTGCGAAGCCGAAAATGTGAGACTTACAATAAATTCTTACAGCTATACAATAATCACAGCGCATAGAATTAAACAGTCATAGAAGCGACACTTTCCAAGCTTGTGCAAAATGAAAACGGAGGAAACACGCCGTTGAACGAGGAAAAATTCACGGGAAAAGCGGAGCTATACAACAAAACCCGCCCGTCCTACCCGCCTGAGCTTATCCATTGGCTTTTTGAAAAAACAAACGACGAGGCGGTTGCCGACGTAGGCGCAGGCACAGGCATTTTCACAAAATGCCTTTCCGAAAGATTCACAAAGATAACAGCCGTGGAGCCGAACCCCGATATGCTCCAAATCTTGCGAAAAAACGCTCCGTTTGCGAAAATCGTAAACGCTCCCGCCGAAAATACAGGCCTTGAAAGCAGCTCTTTCGGACTTGTTACAGCGGCGCAGGCGTTTCACTGGTTCGACAGGGACAAATTCAAGGAAGAATGTAAAAGGATACTGACAGAAAACGGACAGCTTGCGATTATATGGAACGTTCACGGCAAAAGCGGTTTTAGAAGCGAACGTGACAGGATATTTGAAAAATACTGCAGTATGAGCGACAGCACGAAAATATCAGCGTCCAAGAAAACCGACAACGGCGAATCTTGGCGAGACGTGTATTTTTCCAAAATGGAATTCTGTCAGTGGGACAACCCGATGGATATGGACGAGGAGGGATTTATCGGTTACTCTCTTTCCCATTCATATTCAATAAAAAGCGACCACCCCGATTACAAAAATTTTGTTTTTGAACTCAGAAATGCGTTTCACAAATTCAGTAAGAACGGCATTGTTCAAATGCCGCAGTATACCGTCTGCTACTTAGGAAAATTTTAGGAGGAATTGCTATGATAAGAAAAACTATCGAGGAAGAACTCAGAAGTATGCCCTACCACGGCAGGGGAATAATCATCGGAAAGACCCCCGACGGACTGAAGGCGGCTATCGCCTACTTCATTATGGGCAGGAGCGAAAACAGCCGCAACCGTGTTTTTGTGGAGCAGGGGGACGGTATCAGAACTGAGGCTTACGACCCCTCAAAAATGGTTGACCCTCATCTGATAATCTATTCTCCCGTGCGTGTCCTGGGCAACAAGACCATAGTTACCAACGGCGACCAGACCGACACCATTTACGAGGGAATGGACAGACAGCTCACCTTTGAGCAGTCCCTGAGAGGGCGTGAGTTTGAGGACGACGCCCCCAACTACACCCCCAGAATTTCTGGAATAGTACATCTTGACGGCGGAATTATGAACTACGCTATGAGCATTATCAAGAGCAGCGACAGTAATCCCGACTCCGTTCTGCGCTACACCTACGCCTACAATTCACCCATAGCGGGTGAGGCAAGATTTATCCACACATACTCCTCCGAGGGGAACCCTCTCCCGTCCTTTGAGGGCGAACCCAAGCGCCTTGAGATACCCGACGTTGACCTTGACGGCTTTACTCAGCTTATCTGGGACAATCTCAACGAGGACAACAAAATCTCCCTTTTCACCCGCTATATAGACATTGAAACAGGAAAGACGCAGACAGAAATAATAAATAAAAATCTGTAAAAGAAAGGAACGACTGAAATGACAGAACTTGAACTCAAATACGGCTGCAACCCCAATCAAAAGCCTTCCAGGATATTTATGGAAAAGGGCGACCTGCCGATAACCGTGCTTAACGGCAAGCCCGGCTACATCAACTTTATGGACGCATTCAACGGCTGGCAGCTTGTAAGCGAGCTGAAAAAAGCTACGGGGCTTCCCTCCGCCACCAGCTTCAAGCACGTTTCTCCCGCAGGCGCAGCGGTGGGACTTCCCCTTTCCGATACTCTGAAAAAGATATACTGGGTGGACGATTTGGGCGAGCTGACTCCCCTTGCAAGCGCTTACGCAAGAGCGAGAGGCGCAGACAGAATGAGCAGCTACGGCGACTTCATTTCCCTGTCCGACGTGTGCGACGTATGCACCGCAAAGATGATAAAGCGTGAAGTTTCCGACGGCATAATCGCTCCCGGTTATGAGCCCGAGGCGCTGGAGATACTGAAATCCAAGAAAAAGGGAAATTACGCCATAATACAGATAGACGAGAACTACAAGCCCGACCCTATCGAGCATAAGCAGGTGTTCGGTATAACCTTCGAGCAGGGAAGAAACGAGCTGAAAATAGACGACGAGCTGTTTGCAAACATCGTTACCGAAAATAAAGATCTTCCCGAAAGCGCAAAGATAGACCTTGCAATATCTCTTATAACCCTTAAATACACCCAGTCCAACTCCGTGGCTTACGCCTGCGGAGGTCAGGCTATCGGTATCGGCGCAGGTCAGCAGAGCCGTATCCACTGCACAAGGCTTGCAGGCAACAAGGCGGACAACTGGTGGCTCAGACAGTCCCCGCAGGTAATGGGACTGCAATTCGTTGACGGTATCGGCAGACCCGACCGTGACAACGCTATCGACAACTACATCGGCGAGGACTTTATGGACGTAGTAGCCGACGGCGCATGGCAGAGGATATTCAAGGAACAGCCCAAAATATTCACAGCGGAGGAAAAGCGCGCGTGGCTGGACAAGCTCAGCGGCGTTTCCCTCGGCTCCGACGCATTCTTCCCCTTTGGCGACAATATCGAAAGAGCCCACAGAAGCGGCGTTCTCTACGTTGCCGAACCAGGCGGCTCTATCCGTGACGACAACGTTATCGAGACCTGCAACAAATACAATATGGTAATGGCGTTCACAGGCATAAGACTGTTCCACCACTGAGAAAGCGTTCAGACGATGAAAATATCTGAATTTTATCCTCAGCTTGAGGAATATATAATGTCCCTTAAAGGCGTTGAAAAGGACTTCAAAGCCGAATGGGGCTGGACAAGGTTTATGCTGAGGGGAAAGATGTTCTGCGCTTTCTGCGGCGAGGACAGCGATTTCACGCTGATAACCGTAAAAGGCGAGCCTGACTTCAATATTCACATTCGGGATATGTACCCCGACGCAATAATCGAGGGATATTATATGAACAAGGTGCATTGGAACTCGGTATATCCCGATAAAGGCGTGCCATACGAACTGATACGGGATATGTGCGGCAGGGGATACGACCTTGTTTTACATTCCCTGCCCAAAAAGACGCAGAAAGAGATAACAGGCGAATAATCAAGAAAGGTATGATACTATGGATATATTGGTAGTAGGCGGAGGCGGCCGTGAACACGCGATACTCGCCGCCCTGCGCCGTTCTCCCAAGGTAGATAAGCTGTACGCCGCCCCGGGAAACGGCGGCATTTCCAGAATTGCAGAATGCTTTCCAGTAAAAGCCACCGACGTTGACGGAATGGTGGAGCTTGCAAAAAAGCTCTCTCCCGATTACGTTTTCGTCGCTCCCGACGACCCGCTGGTAATGGGAATGGTGGACAGACTGAACGAGGCGGGCTTTAAGACCTTCGGACCTAAAGCCAACGCCGCCATACTTGAGGGCAGCAAGGTATTTTCCAAGGCTCTTATGAAAAAGTACAAAATACCCACCGCCGAGTATGAAACGTTCACCGACGCTGAAAAGGCAATAGCTTACATAAGGGAGAAAAACAGCTTTCCCGCCGTTATCAAGTGCGACGGGCTTGCTTTGGGAAAAGGCGTTATAATCGCCGAGGATATGAATCAGGCTGAAGCTGCCGTAAAGTCTATGCTCCTTGACGGAAAATTCGGCAAAAGCGGCAGCGAGATAGTTATTGAGGAGTACCTGACAGGTCCCGAGCTCACCGTTCTCGCTTTCACCGACGGCAAGACCGTAAAGCCTATGGTAAGCTCTATGGACCACAAGAGAGCATACGACAATGACAAGGGACTGAACACAGGCGGAATGGGCACCATAGCGCCCAACCCGCTTTACACCCCAGACAAACAGCAGGAATGTATGGAAAACATCTTCCTCCCCACGATAAAGGCTATGCAGGCGGAGGGAAGACCTTTCAAGGGCTGTCTGTACTTCGGACTTATGCTCACCCCCAGCGGTGTTAAGGTGATAGAATACAACTGCCGTTTTGGCGACCCCGAAACGCAGGTGGTGCTCCCTCTCCTTGAAACCGACCTTGCGGAGATAATCGAGGCGATTTGGGAGGAAAGACTGGACGGACTTGATGTAAAGTGGAGCGACAAGTCCTGCGCCTGCGTCGTTATGGCAAGCGGCGGCTACCCCGAAAAATACGAAACGGGCAAGGAAATAAGCGGTCTTGACGAAAACGGACAGACCTCCGCCGACGCCTACGTTTACCACGCGGGAACAAAGCTGGAAAACGGAAAATTCCTGACATCTGGAGGAAGAGTCCTTGGCGTCACCTCGACAGCTGATACTCTCCAGAACGCCCTTGACAAAGCCTACGCCGCAGTAAAGACCATTTCCTTCGATAAGGCGCATTACAGGACGGACATAGGCAAAAAAGCGCTTTTCTGACAGTTAAAAGTTAAGAGTTAAGAGTGCAAAGTTAGCGGTTATTTAAAAACCGATGTGAACTTTCGCCGTGCAAAGTGGATAACCTTAACGGCTTTTTGTTGAAAATGCAAAAAATGTAAAAAAAGTATTGCATTTTATTTTCGATTATGTTATAATATCCTATGCTTGCAGTCCAAGCATAGGATATTTTTTGTAAAAAAATTATTCATTTAAAATAAATGATCTACTTACACGGAGGAATATAAATGTCAGTTTTAGAGATAATCGCCGCCATACTGCTTATTCTGGCGTGCATTTTCATTGTTCTTGTAGTTCTTATGCAGGATTCCAAGCAGGGAATGTCGCAGGCTATAACAGGCGCAAGCGCAGATAACTATTTCCAGAAAAATTCAGGGCGTTCCAAGGAGGCTCGTCTTGCAAGATACACCAAGATAGCCGCCATTGCAGTATTCGTAGTTGCGCTGCTGGTAAACGTCATCACCATTTACGGCTGGGGAAAATCCTCGGACAAGACCTCGGACAGCGGCTCGTCAACAACGTCTTCGTCAGGAACTACCATTGCAGAAGAAAGTACGACAGGGGATACGGCTGAAGAAGGTACTTCCTCAGCCGCTGACACCACCGCAGAATAAAATACAAAGGGGCGACAGGTTCGCCTCTTTTTTTACCGAAAAAAAGGAGAAAAAATGGACCTTCAGATAAGAGAACAAACCGTCCTTGCGCTTTACAGGGCAGGAGAAAAGGGACTTACCGCCCAGGAAATATCCTCAAATCTCACCCGCAAAAAGAACGGCGGAGAGCTGAGCCGTGAGCTTGATGATATGCGCCGCAGCGGAACGCTGGGCTTTTCAAAGTCCCGCTATTTTTTGAAAAATCCCGATAAATTCCACGAGGGGACCGTTACCAAAGTCGCTCGCTCCCACGGCTTTATCCTGCTTTGCGACAGCGAGGAGGGGGAAGAAGTTTTCGTGCGTGGAAAGGATTTGCACGGCGCCGTCCCCGGCGATAAGGTACTGCTTAAAATAATCGCTGACAAGGACGAAAACAACCGTTCCAGAACGGCAGTAGTTACCACCGTCATTTCATTCACCGAGCAAATGCTCACAGGCACCGTCGTCGATTACAACGGCGAGATAAGACTTCAGCCCTCCACCTTTTCCTCTCCCGTTCCGCTTGTGATAGTGGGCTTTGGCGGGAGCGACGTCCGCGTTGACGACAAGGTGAGATTTGTGATAAGAAAGCGGGGCGACCGTCACTCCGAGCATATCGCCACCATAACACACGTTTTCGGCAGCTCCGACGTGGCAAAGGTATCAGTAGCCGCCTATATCGAGGAAAAGCAGATACCCGTTGAATTTCCCGACGAAGTCATAAAACAGGCGGAGGAGATAGAAAAGCGGGGAATATCCAGCGGTGAAAAGGCAATGCGCACCGACCTGCGCCACCTTCCCATTTTCACCATAGACGGCGCTGACACAAAGGACATCGACGACGCGATAAGCCTTGAAAAGACCGCCAACGGCTACAAGTTAGGCGTTCACATCGCCGACGTTTCTCACTACGTCAAAAAAGGAACGCCCCTTGACGAGGAGGCGTTCAGACGGGGAACCAGCATTTACATTGCCGACCGAGTTATCCCCATGCTCCCCAAGGAGCTGAGCAACGGCATATGCTCCCTCAACCCCAACGAGGAACGCCTTGCCTTTTCCTGTCTTATGGAACTGGACAAGGAGGGAACGATAAAAAAATACCGCTTCGCAAAGACCCTTATCAAATCAAGAGTTAAGGGCGTTTACAGCGAGGTAAATCAGATAATCGACGGGACGGCTCCCGCCGAGATACTGGAAAAATATTCCGAGGTATCAGAGCAGATACCCATTATGACAGAGCTTGCCGCCATTCTCCAAAATAACAGAAAACAGCGCGGCGCTCCCGAAATAAACAGCGTTGAAAGCAAGATAATCTGCGATGAAAACGGCGTCTGCATAGACATAAAGCCGAGAACAAGCGGCGTTTCCGAAAATATGATAGAGGAATTTATGCTTGCCGCCAACAATTGCGCCGCAAAAGCGGGAATGGACAATCATTTCCCCTTCGTTTACCGTATCCACGAAAATCCCACGGCAGAAAAGCTGATAGCCCTGCAGGAGACCCTTGTGGCAATGGGAATTAACCCCGTAGGAATAAACGAGCACTCCACAGCGGCAGATCTTGCAAACCTCCTTGAAAGCTGCAAGGACGACCCAAGAGCCCCCATTATCCACCGTATGACCCTGCGCACTATGATGAAAGCCAAGTACAGCGAGGAGCCTGTGGGACACTTCGGGCTTGTGATGAAGGAATACGCCCACTTCACCTCCCCTATCCGCCGCCTTGCGGACCTGTCCGTTCACAGAATACTAACCGATTACGTAAACGGCGAAGCGGCAAAGTTAGAGCGCCGCTATAAGCGCTTTTCCGTGGAAAATTCCGCCCGTGCCAGCGAAACGGAAACTATCGCCGTAAACGCCGAGCGTGACTGCGAAAAATTCTACGCCGCCGAATATATGAAAAATCACATCGGCGAAGAGTTTGAGGGAATAATTTCAGGCGTGATAAACAGCGGCATTTTCGTAGAGCTCCCCAACACCGTCGAGGGCAGAGTTGACGTGTTTACCCTCCCCCAAGGCGAATACGAGGTCCGCAACGGCATAATCCTTGTAGAAACTCTCTCCAACACCGTCTACGCTATGGGCGACAGCGTAAAGGTAAAGGTAGCCAACGTCAACGTCGGCTTAGGTCAAATCGACTTTGAGTTAGTGGAACATAAGCAATAAGTTTTTTGAAGATTCTTAAGAAACTTTTTTTCAAAAAAGTTTCTTAAGCCTGCGGAGCAATCAGTTACAGGAGAATAATATGTCAATAGGCTTAAAAAGAGGTACTGTTGCAGTTGAACCCCACAGCGTTGAGTGGGAAATATCAGCACAATATATGATAGAATTGTTAAAAGAAATATTGGGTGAAGATATCGTTGACGCACAGCATATTGGCAGTACATCAATAAAGAGCATCTGCGCAAAGCCGATCGTAGATATTGTCGTCGGCGTCACCGACTTTGATAAAATTATGCGGCATAATCAGGCTTTAGCGGAAAAAGGTATAATCTATCGCAAAGAAAACGTTCCCCAACAGCATTTATACATCTGCGGAGATTTTGAGAATGACATTCGGACCCATTATATTCATGTGGTGATCTGGGGACAAGAGGCTTGGAATAATTATATAAATATGCGTGACTATCTGAATGAACATGAGGATAAAGCTAAGGAGTATTCACAGTTAAAAGAGCGTTTAGCTGATATATATCCAAATGACAGAGAGGCATATATAAACGGTAAAAACGAGCTTATTGAAGATATTTTACAACGTGCTGAAGAATGGCGCAGGCAGTTAGCAAAATAAAAAGGAGCTGACAAAAGATACTTTCCGATATGACAGTCAATGCGATAAATCGGTATTTATAAAGTAGAGAGGTTACACGGGAATATAAGAGGTGAAACTATGCGTAAACAATTGGAAATATTTCATAATCTGGTTTTAGAGTTTAAAAAAGACACTTCCATTGACGCTGTATTGTTAAATGGTTCTGTTGCATACGGTACCGCAACTGATTTGTCCGATTTGGATATTATCGTACTTGGAAAAAGGAACGACTTTATATCACAGCTAATTGACGGTGTTTGGGTTGAAATACATTATATCACTTTTGATAAGGCTATTGATAAGTTGAAAAGCAATCCGATGGAGATATATAAATATCTTGATGCGAAGATCGAATACGATAATGGAAAAGCACAAGAAATCATTGCATATGCTGAAACTGTACTGGAGCATTATTGCGTTTCAAAAAAGGAGCAATCCGAAATTTGCTACTGGTTGAAAAGTACAAGGCTGAAGCTGGAATCTGCATTTTCAAAACAAGATGTTTTACTGATCTCCTATCTTGTCGCAACAAACACATGGAAAGTGTTAGAGGGAGTCTGGGCAGTCAACAAAACGCCAATTCCCCCGTCAAGCAGTTTATATCGCAGATATTCAAAATTAAAACTCATTCCATGTCAGGAGTGGTTTGAAAAACTGCTGATTGGTAGTGTGGAAAACAGAGGAAAAACAATGATTGAGATTATTGATTGGATATTAAATTCCCATTTATCTGTCAGGTAAATTTTAATATTCGCACTTCTATACGCAAAAAAGCAGGCGGTTTTCGCCTGCTTTTGCTGTTTTATAATCAGTTCCTTTTTATTTCATGATAACACAGCATTATTCCGCTGTAAACGCGTCCTTACCCAGTCCGCATACAGGGCAGACCCAGTCCTCGGGAATATCCTCGAACTTAGTGCCGGGAGCAATTCCCTCAGCGGGATCGCCAAGTGTTTCGTCATAAACATAGCCGCAAGGGCAAACATACTTCATAACATTTTCCTCCTGTCAGTCTATCTCAACTGAGACCTTCTGGTCGTGGCGCACTGCGCCTGCTCTCATAATGGTGCGGATAGCTCTTGCTATCCTGCCCTGCTTGCCGATAACACGCCCCATATCGTCGGGAGCAACGTGCAGATGATACACGGTAACGCCCTCCTCGTTGGGTTCGTCAACGGTCACTTCAACGGCGCTCTTGTCGTTTACAAGCTCCGTCACCATAGCGATAAGAAGTTCCTTCATACAAGACCTCCCGTCACTTTACGCCGCCGAGCAGCCTTTTTACGGTGTCGGTAGGCTGTGCGCCCTTTGCTATCCATTCCTTAGCCTTTTCGTTATCGATCTTGATAACTGCGGGATCGGACTTAGGGTCGTAATAGCCTATCTCCTCGATAAAGCGTCCGTCTCTGGGCGAACGGCTGTCCGCAACTACAACACGGTAGAAAGGATTGTTTCTTGCGCCCATTCTTCTGAGCCTGATTTTTACTGCCATTTTTTGTTCCTCCAAAAATAATTTATAAAATTTGTATTTTATCACACATTTTGTGTTTATACACGATATTTCAGTTGACAATTGACAATTGACAGTTGAAAATTATGGTATCGCCTGCGGCGATAGATTTAGAATATCACCTACAAATTTCCGCCTGTCAATCCAAATCCGTCCGCAAAGCGGACACCACAACTGTACACTGTCCACTGTACACTGTCAACTATCCAACCGGTGGCAGCCCTTGCATCGGGAATCTCGGGAACCGTTTTTTCTTCCCGTTTTTCCCCGTGAACTGCTTCATCATCTTCTGCATCATATCAAATTGCTTCAGCAAAGCGTTCACGTCCTCCACCTTGGTGCCGCTGCCCGCCGCTATCCTGCGCTTGCGCTTGGCGTCGATGAGGGAAGGCTTTTCCCGTTCCTTTTTGGTCATAGAATAGATGATAGCCTTGGTGTGGACCATCTTGCTCTCGTCTATGTCCTCCTCGTTTATTTTTCCCGCCACGCCGGGCAGCATTTTTATAATGGAGCTTATGCTCCCCATTTTCTCAATTTGCTGAAACTGCGCCAGCAGGTCGTTCATATCGAACTTGTTCTCCTGCATCTTTTTGGCAAGGCGAAGCTGTTCTTCTTCGTCAACGGCGGTCTTAGCCTTTTCGATAAGGGAAAGAACGTCCCCCATTCCCAATATTCTGTCCGCCATACGGTCAGGGTGGAATGGCTCAAGGTCGTCTATCTTTTCGCCTACGCCCGCAAATTTAACAGGCTTTCCCGTAACGGCTAGCACCGATAAAGCCGCGCCGCCCCTCGTATCGCCGTCCAGCTTTGTGAGGACCACGCCTGTTATCTCCAGCGCCTCGTTAAACGCCTGAGCGACATTAACAGCGTCCTGACCTGTCATAGAGTCCACCGTCAGCAGTATCTCGTTGGGCGAGACCTCGGCGACAATGTTTTTAAGCTCCTCCATAAGCTGTTCGTCAATGTGCAGACGACCAGCAGTATCGAGAATTACCACGTCATAGCCGTTGTCCCTTGCGTATTTTACGCTTTCTCCAGCAATAGTGACAGGATTTGTCTGTCCCATTTCAAAGACCTTTGCCCCTGCGCTTTCTCCCACTATTTTAAGCTGTTCGATAGCGGCGGGACGGTAAATATCGCAGGCGGCAAGCAAGGGACGCCTGTTCAGCCCTTTTAAATACTTCGCCAGCTTAGCGGCGTGAGTAGTCTTACCTGCGCCCTGCAAGCCGCACATCATAATGACGCAGGGCGGCTTTGAGGGGAAATCTATCTTCTGGGTGGTGTTGCCCATCAGCTTTCTCAGCTCGTCGTGAACGATGTCTATAACCTGCTGAGCAGGAGTGAGGCTGTTCATCACTTCGCTTCCCACTGCTCTTTCGCTGACGCTTGCCACAAAGTCCTTTACCACCTTGTAGCTTACGTCCGCCTCAAGCAGAGCCATACGCACCTCGCGCATTGCGTCCTTGACGTCCTTTTCGCTGAGCTTGCCGTGATTTTTCAGATTTTTGAAAATTCGGGACAGCTTATCCGACAATCCTTCAAACGCCATAAATGCTCCTTAATAAATATCCTTCAGCTTTTCGGCAAGCTCCATGGCGGCTTTTTTCTTTCCGCTTTTGATGAGAGCCTTAAGCTGATCTACCGTATCGTTCAGCTCGCCCCGCTTGCGGAAAAGCCCCAGAGCGTCCTCCAGCTCGTCCAGCCTTTCCTCGCTTTTGTCAATGCAGTTGAACACGCCCTGACGGGTTATGCCTATCTCCTTGGAGATCTCGCTGAGAGACAGGTCGTCAATGTAGTACATATCCAGCGTATTCTGCTGTCTTTGTGTGAAAAGCGGGCGGTAAAGCACGAAATATTCCGCTTTTTTAAGGTCTTTTGACATAATTATCCACTTTCTCTTTTTCTTATTTTCGGCAAGTGCCAATTCTTTTTAGTTGTCAGCGTCAAACGCCTTTGTTATTATATCAGCAAGGAGAAAAAAAGTCAAGGGGTTTATTTGATTTTTTCAAAAATTTTCCCTGCGGCAATCGCAGGGAAATTTTTATTCAGAAGTATTCAAGTCTTTATTCATTTATATCCTCCGCCGACAGCCTGCATTTTTCCAAAAACGTCGGGAACAGGGCTTTGATTAACAGATAAATCAGAAATCCCAGAATCCCTCCCAACGTATTGCAGATCACATCGTCAATATTGCCGTCACGCCCGATGAACGGCTGAACGAATTCAATAAAAACCGTAAACGCAAAGGACGCAAGCGCTATCTTCGGAAAGCTCACCTTTTTGCTTACAACAGGCAGAAAAAGCCCAAGCGGGATAAATAAAGCGACGTTTTCCACATTGTCTGCAATTTGCAGTATCAATTCAAAACGCGAAAGATAATGCCCTGAATACGTGACAAAATGCGTCCACAAAAGAGGCACGAGCCGCCATTTGCGAAACGTCACTGCGGGCATTGAAAACGAACGGAAGGTCAACATTTTCCAGAGCTGGTGCCAGAAATCCGTGGGCGTCAGCGTTATGCAAACCGTACCCACGAGCCAGCACAGCAACAGCAGTCTTATTATTTCATTCGGCCTTATTCTCCTGCGTATATCGGCAAACTCGGCGCCGAATAAGCGCTTGTGTTCTCTCCTGCGTATCAGCCAGTATATCAATGCCGCCAAGACTATTACAGGGAAAACCTCGGCTGCTGTTCTGATACCCAGCAGGCTTATGAGCCTTTTTATGTCAATTTCAGTCATATTACCTCCGCTGAACAGTTTTGGAGCTTTTCACTCTTTTTCAGTTGCAAAAGCGTTTTATTTATGATACAATAATAACGTGTTTACTTTTCTTCTTTTTTCTTTCTGAAAATGAACACCTTGCTGAAAATATAGTTCAGCACCAGAATGAACACGCTGGAAACCGCCTTTGCGAAAAATTCCCACAGCGCTCCGCTTATGCCCGTAAGGTCCACCATCAGGAACATTATCAATATCCCCACGAAAAGCGTAATGACCCTCGCCCCGTAAAAGCCTGCGCACTCAGCTATTATGCGAGCCCCTCTCGCCTTGCTCTCAAACACCCATATTCTGTTTGTGACGTAAGCGAAAGTTACCGAGCATACCCAGGCGAGAAAGGTGGGAAGCACCGTACTGCTTTCCGTGCCGAACACCGCCGTGAGATTGAACACCCAGCGCAAAAACGCAGGAACGCTGTTTTCGTCAGGGAAAACAAATCGGAAAACAAAGTACGCCACGAAATCCACCAGCGTCGTCAGCACGCCGAATATGACGTAGTTGCATATTTCCTTGTATTGAAGATACAGCCCCTTCCATTCCTTCGGGTGCAGGGCTCTTTTGCATATATCCTTTATATCGATATTCATTTTTCTGTCCTTTATTTTTTGTTTTTAAGCTACTGGAATATTATACTATACATCGGCTCATTTTTCAAGCGTTAATGAAAGGAACGTCAAAATTCAGATGGGAACAGTCATAGCAATAGTTATCCTGATATTTCTATCCGCCTTTTTCTCCGCCGCAGAGACCGCCTTTACAGGCGCCAACCGCATACGCCTTAAAAATATGGCGGAGGAGGGCTCAAAAAGTGCGGAGATTGCTCTTAAAGTAATTGAAAAATATGACAAATGCCTGACCACTATTTTGGTGGGAAACAACATCGTGAACATCGCCACCTCATCTCTTGCCACCATTTTGTGCGTATCTCTCTTTGCGGAGCGTGGACCTGTCATAGCTACCGCCGCCACTACCGTTATCGTTCTCATTTTCGGCGAGATAACTCCCAAGACCATAGCCAAAGGCAACGCTGAAAAAGCGGCGCTTTTCTTCGGCAGGATACTGTGGATACTGATGATAATACTTACCCCGATCTCCGCAATATTCCTTCTGATACAAAAGGGAGCGTCAAAGCTGTTCAACAGAAATTCCGACGTATCCGTCACCGAGCAGGAGCTTATGCACATAATCGACGAGATAGAGGACGAGGGCGTGCTGGAGGAGCAGGAAAGCACCCTTGTGCGCAACGCCCTTGAATTTGACGAGACCACCGCCGAGCAGATAATGCAGCCCCGTGTTAACGTTGTGGGCGTTGAGCTTTACGACGATATTGAAACGGCAAACGAGCTTTTCCGCAGCGAGGCGTACACCAGACTTCCTGTTTACGAAAAATCCCTTGACCATATAGTGGGGGTTATCAGCTACCGTGATTTCTCACAGAAAATGCTTGCGGGGGAGGATTTCACCATACGGGACATCATCACCGACATAATGTATATCCCGAGCCTTATGCACATCTCCGAGCTGCTGAAGAAAATGCAGCGTGAAAAGGAGCATATCGCAGTGGTAGTGGACCAGTACGGCGGCACAGCGGGGATAGTCACCCTTGAGGACGTTTTAGAGGAGCTTGTGGGAGAGATATGGGACGAAAACGACATAGTAAGCACCCCCGTCCGCTTTTTAAATGAAAAGACCTTCAGAGTAAGCGGAGAAGTCTCCAAAATGGACTTTAACCGCTACTTTGAAAGTCAGGAAATGGATTACGAGATAGACGGCGATTTCAACACCGTAGGCGGCTGGGTACTGGAGCTTTTCGGCAGGATACCCGAAGCGGGCGACACCGTTGAAACGGAGGATTTCATAATAACCGTGGAAACTCTCAACGAGCGCCGAATAGGCAGCCTTAAATTCATTATCAAGGAAAAGAGCGAAGAGTCAGGAAAACAAGCCTGATTTACCGCAGATGATAACATCTGTTCTGCCCTGCACGTTTCCCGACCGAGAGAAAAAACAAAATTGCAACTGCGGGTTGCAAAATTTCCAATCCCGATTGGTGTACTGCCGGAGGTTGCAAGGCAGTCGGTTTCCAAATGGTAGCTTGAAGTTTAACAAACTTAAGGATACCAACACAAACATGCACTATAACGGTATTGTTTTACAAATAGAATGATAGCATTGATAAATTTGCTGTAATTTATTGTGTAATATAAAAGTATTTTTATTCTGCCCTATGATCACGTACTTACAAGGAGTTATTTTACAAGGAGTTATTTTAATACAAAAAATATATTAATCACATAAATTAATGAGCTATTTTTTGCTTTTCATTATTTATTTGAAACAATAAGTTCCCAAAAGTTCCTTTCAATATCAATATATTTATGGTAAGCATATGTAATAAAATTAGCATTTTTTTCAATATGTAACCATATAGGAATATTTATCCATACAACCAGTATTATTGATAATATTATAGAAAGACCGATGAATGGCTTTTTAGGCTGATTTTGATATTGTAGAGTTCCGTTATTGTAGAGTAACTGTTTTCCGTTTTTATCATATAAAGGAATTTTTCTAATATATGCACTCTCTATAAATATTTGAAGCTTAGAAATCAAAGAATAAATGGTACCAAAAAAGTCGGTTATAGTTTGATCCAAACTGATAAACTTTTTTCCTCCCGCTTTATGAATGACATGAATCAAATTATTTAATAGTTGATAAATTAACAGCCAAATAAATTTTATTGATTTTGGTATCAACGATATGACTTTAAAAATCATACGAGAGAAAAGTACATAAAAAACCCATAATATAAAGAACACTATAAAAGTGCGCCAAAAAATAGGAATATCAAATATTTTATTTAATATTTCATTATCCATTTGACGCTTCTCCGTTCTCATCCGGAAGTAATTCGTTTAATGTTTTGTCTGAAGAAATGTTTTCTGATTCTGTATTATCTGTCTTTAGTAGATTATTAATGGAAATGTTGCCTATTGGCATTTTTTCCAAAATTGAATTAATATTTTGTTCAGCACAACTGTCTGATATAATATTTTCTTTTTGTAAATTATATATGAACTCAATCATCTTTTTAATGTCTTCAAGTTTATTGTATCCTTCTTTGCGATTTGATTCATATAAATTGTTTATAGCTGTTTTTAAATCACTATCGCCTGATACAACTTGTGTTAGGATTGACAATTCTTTGGTTACATCGGTAAGTTTTTCTGCTTCCCCTACTTTATGCTTTTCTACACGAACATTAAGTGTGGCGTCTGACATATCTTTTATAAAATCTACTGCATTTTCAGATGGTTCAGCATCTGCAGAAAGAACACTATATTTAATGCCTAGTTGCGGCAATAAGTATTTTTCTGATGTGAGTTTATTATAAAGAGCGTAGTCAAAAGAATTGTCGGTTAATTCATATTGTTTTGCTAATGGAGTGACGACATGAGCTAAAGAAGATTTAATACTTTCTGATAAATCATATGATTTCATATTTGAATAATATAAAATAGAATTCTCCACACAGCCTTCAACATCAATGAAAATTGTAAATTCATATGGTTTGTTTTTGCTTACAACATTAAAAGAAATATTGAGCAAAAAAGGCAATGTAGAAACTCTGACAACCTTGACATAGTTTCCCTTGCGAATATCTTTAGTTGTTAGAAAGTCATCTACTTTTTTTGCTATTCCATCAGATGTGACAAGCAATGTATCTTGACCTGATGCTCTTTCGGGAATTTTAGGAAATAGACCCCCGTTATACTGAAGTTCGCTTTTAATTAAATTTGTCATAATGTTACTAATTCCTTTTCAATTGTAATTTTGTTTTTTAAAAACTGTGCAATTTCTTTTGCGACTTTATTTTCATTTTTTATATTTTTAAGAAAAAGTAATATGTCGTTTAGGTATTTTGGAGAATTCTTTGATATAATGTAAAAAAAACTTTTCAGTCCATTTAACAGCGGGTCCTGAATATCATAATCATTTATTTCTTCGATATATGCATTTAAAATTTCAAAAAGTATATGCCTACTGTTATAGTCGGAAATAATGCTTATAATGATCGGTTCCATATTTTCAACCTGTTGCTTATTGTCAAAAGTAATCAAGGGTAAGTTTATTTTTTTCCTATTGACGAATGTGTAGGAATAGGATACAAACATTAAAAATATTAATTGAGCTTTTGATAAATATTTCTCTTTGGTTTCAATAAAAATTCTTATGAATATTTTTGAAATCATAGTTCTTAATTTTAATGATGTCATCATTTTTCCGCTTATAAGCCTAAAGAATCTGTCATTTTCCTCATCAAAGCTATTTAATATTTTATAATATAATGTAGCTTCAATTTCAGAAGCAAATGATAAGTCAGACTTATAATCTGAAAATATAACAAAGGGGACCTCCCATAGCCAATTTTGAGAAGAAGCCCATTGCCTTAAAAGCTCTAAAGCATTTTTATTTGTATCCTTGTCCTTTAAAAGAGTAAATAATAAGGCGGTTAATAAATTCTTATTTGATGGATTTGAGGTTAATTGCATAAAAAGCCTGTTTAAAGAATCACTGAAATCAAGCTTAATAATATTGACCATTGCATTTATAAAGCATTTTGCCTTGAATGAACCGTTATTGATATGTGCACTTGAGTAAGATTCAATAAGCCAGGATGTAATTTGATTTCGCAACAGCGGGAACATTTCCCAAAAGTTGGCCATCACTTTATCATGTTGTTCCGGAAAATAAACACATTTTTCGGAAACATTTTCAAAACATGACGTATATGTAATTACACCGGTTTCTGCTCCTATAATTGATAAAATTGTGTTCAACGATATAAAAGGATTTTTAAAAGTATTGTCCTCCTCACCTTTTTCGTTTAAGTTCACTGGAAGACGACGCATTAAATGTTCCGCCAGACTTTGCAAACTGCTGACAGGGACATATTCAAATAGGCTTATTGATATGGCGTACGCAAAGTGCAGACTATTTTTATATTTATAAACAAATTCAGAGCACTCAGATTGATTATACAGCTTATAATTTTTTTCAGTTATCTTTGATTTTTCAACTTTATCAGTTTTAATTGACGTGATGTCACCCAACATTTGATCAATATTAAAAATATATTGTGTTGATATATTTCCGTCAATTTGTGTACTAAATTTAGATTCAATAGCTTTTTGTATATGACTATAAATCTGATCATGTCTAAATGTTTCGTGTGTTAATGACTTTGATGGAGTGTTCGCAGAAATTGTATCATCAAACTCGTGATTGTTTTCTTTACCATTATTCTGTACTTCTGTATCAGGAATTTTAGTGTTATCATCCGTTATGAATTCAGTTATCATAAAACAATATCCCCATTTAATGTTTCTATATTTACATTTTTTTGTGGTCCGATATTTCCGTTGTTTATAATAGAAAATTTTGATTTGTAATCAACTGCAGGATTTTCCGGAATAACATTTGTATTTTCATCTACATCATTTTGCATTGCATTGGAAAGCATGTCCGAAAATTTTTCAGTAATAACTTCAATTGGAATTGCAGTTGCAACATATAACATGGAACCTTTCTCACGAATCGACTGTGGAACCGTCTTTATCATGCCAACAACCCTTCCGCTTTTATTAATCAATGGGGCTCCGCTGAATCCATGACATATTTCGTTTGCATTTTTCAGTTCAATAAGCTTTTCGGGAGATATGCGCTCGAATACAGGATGAGCTATTGCGCCGATGAAACTACCATCTGGAAATCCCATGGTACTGTAAGTTTCTCCGATAACTCTGCAGCATGATAAGCAATATCCTTCTTTGCAGACTGATATGTCAGAACGGTCGACACAAAGAATAGCTGCATCAATCTTATCACTTAGTTTAAATAAAGTAGATTTAAATAATCGATCAGAGCCTTCAAATTTAATTTCAACTCTGTTTCCTATATTGTAGCAATTTGCTTTTTTTAATATGTGATAACAAGTTAATATAAAGCATGAATTGTATATTAAAAATCCCGTACCCAAGCTTTCAATTTTTGTTTCGTTCGTTTTAACGATATTTACAATATTTAAAGAATTCATTTTACATCCCCTATAAACTATTTTTTCCATTTTAGTCTTACTGTTATACTAGATTCGGTATTTATAGATGATATTACAATGCCTGCATCTGCAGCGATCTTTATTGAGAATTCAAGCTCTGCTTCATCGGAAATGTTTTTAATAGAATCTGATATGCTTAAGGAAAAATTCTTTATTTGAGAAATAATTTTATCCAAATAATCTTTTGTTTTATTTATTACCATTTCACCGGCGCTGGCTTCCTCAAGCATCGGATCGCAATTTGCTGTTGGAGCATCTGTTGTTTCCATATAAATATTTGTTTCATTATCAAGTTGTATATTAATTAAATTTGCCATTATTTTCTCCTTGTTATATTAAAAAATATTATTATTATAAGGTAATTACTGCGATTTTAGATCATATCTTATTATGCAAGAAATGATTAAAACCGTAATTATAATATTAACTCCCAAAGTAGCAATGACCGAGTCAAACCCTGCAGCATAACAAACGGCGTTAGTAAAAATAAGCTCTGTATCGGGAAAACCAACTGCAATATTACAGCTAATCAGCGGTGCAGCTATGGAAAAAATCACACAAAGCAATATTCCTAATACTCCCGACATTCCGTAGCTGTAAGTGTCCTTTGATATTTTTGCGGCAATATAAAAAAGCAAAAACATATTTATTGCCGCAATAAGCTTAAAGAACAAGGTAAAAAGCAGATAAACAAAAACCGTACAGTTTATAAAGCAGTCGGGGAAAAGTCCCTGCAAAGGTGCTTTAAAAATATCAGCAGAGTATAAAATATCACTTGCAAATATATCAAAACTGAAATTTGTCAATACGAAAAGACAGATTATAAACAAAAAAGTGAAAAATCTGAAAGAAATGTAATTGCGCCCATTTTTTGTTATTGCAGTGCTGAGATACACCCTTTGCTCAAATTCCCTTATATAAATTATTCCGACAATGAGAAAAATGACAATAGGCATAGGATCTATCCTTTGCAGCCGTTTAAAATCATCCCAGCCTGTTCCCACAAGCTGCGGGGCGGGAAACTCTGCAAAGTGTTCCTTGTTATCCAAAAAATAATCGCTTGGAAGACCATATGAAAGCACTGTACCGTATTTAGCATTATTTATATTCTGCTCCGCTTGGTTAAGAGCGGAGAGTCTTGTTTTCAGCCTGCCGTCAATCTCAGTTGCCTGAATAGCCAGATAATCTCTTACTGCACCTGTGTGATTAGTTAGTGCGTCTTCCATAAGCTCAGCAGTTCTAATTTTTAGGAAGGCATTCGCATCCTTATAGTCCATATCTTTTGCTTCAAAGATTATACTGTTTACACTGTCGGTAAGCTGCCTGTCGATAGAGCTTGAAACAGCGATTTTAAAGACAATTAACAGAATTATAACTGCCAGGAGCATAAGCAGATTTTTTCTTATATCGTTTTTTAATACAAGCTTAAGCAACTGTGCTCACCGACCTTCCTCTTACAGTACGGAACTGTATAATTCCGCAAATATAAGTAAGCAGAAAGAAAGCTGCAGAGGCTGCAAGGTAAACCGCCGACATAACAGCGGCAATGGGTATTGCTGTCCCGAAAAAAACAGAAATATCCGATCGGTCAATAAAAGAAGTTACATTGCCCAAAACCGCTTCGGTAAAATTACCCTTTGCTTCGGTAAGAGAAAAAATCAGCGGAATTATTCCGACAACACCCGATACTGCAAGAGACACCATATCATGGGGCGAAAGCATAGATATAAGACCGAACAAGCAGGTCACTGTCAAAAAGTACAAATATTTTATGCCGAAAAGTATCAGCATATATTTGCCCACAGTTATGGGATAAACTGAAAATTGCATTTGCGGCAGAACCTGTACAGGACAGCCGAGTACGGAAAAATCACCTAAATAGGGCAGCATAAGCAGAAAATAAAGCAGTGAATAAATGCAATAACCTGCCGTAAACAGAATTATATGACCGAAAGATTGATTGACAATGAATTTTTTCAGACCGCATTTCATTGTTTTGATACTATTGATATATCCGCTTCTGCGATGTGCGGCAAACATTCCGCAGCAGAGAAGCACCAAGAAAAATGTGAAAATATAGTCGCCATTAAAACGTTTCAGAAAGTATTCCACGCCGCTTACAGGAGGAACGATGCTGGGTGAAACATTTATTTTTTTAAGTAGGTTCAATTCATAAGTACAGATTATCTTGTCTTTATCCAAGGTACTTGTTCTTTTCAGCATTTTTTCATTTGCGGCAATATGCTCATCTGTAAAATCGCTTAAAGTGCCATAAGGAGTGTATGCGCTCATCATAAAGCTCATAAAATCGAAATCTTCACCCATTGTGGCGGCATACTTTCCCGGTTCGGCTTCCTTAAGCTTTACCCAGAGAATAGCTGCGTCTGAATAAGTCTTATTTCCTCCGCTGAGAATACTGATTATATCCTCCTCATTGTCAGAGTCGGTATTGTTATTGCCGCTGCCGTCGTCAAGGCCCTTGTGATTAATATGTATATCATAAAAATCAGTGCGGGCTGTGTCCTCGTCTGCCTTAAGCTGTTCAAAAAAATCCTGAGGAGCTTTGTCCGATATATATTTTTCCTGCTGATTAAAAAATTTAAGCTCCTCTTGCGTACCTGAATAAATATAAAGAAAGGTTATCATAAAAATCAGAACAAAGGCAAATATACTACGAAAAAGGCAACTTCTTAATATGCACCATAGCATGTTTTTTCCCCCTTTGTCATTTTAAGATAAAAACCGCTTATATCGCTATTTGGAACATCATTTGTATCACCGCTCCACAAAAGCTTTCCCTTTTCTATTATAAAAAGACTGTCAGTTATGTCTTCGATATCTGAAACGATATGGGTGGAAATTATCACAAGAGCGCTTCTGCCAAGCTCTTTGATAATTCCCTTAAGTTCCAACCTTTCCGCTATGTCAAGTCCTGCGCTAGGCTCGTCAAGTATTATTACTGCAGGGTCAGAAATTATTGTCTGCGCAATGAAAATGCGCTGCCGCATACCTCCCGACAGCTCCTTCATTTTCATATTTCCGCATTCTCCAACCCCAAGCCTTTGGAGCGCTTTTTCTATTAATTCAGGGATTGTTTTGGATGGAATACCTTTAAGTTCCGCATTATACCGCATAAATTCATTTACCTTAGCAGAGGGGAAATAGGGCTGATGCTGAAACAGCATTGCCATCTGCTCACGGTATTTTTCCCCTAAGGATATTATTTCTTCGCCATCAAGCTTTACTTCTCCAAAAGTAGGTGAGGCAGCAGTGGATATTATACTCATAAGGGTTGACTTACCTGCTCCGTTTGGTCCTAAAAGGGTGTTTATTCCTTCGGTAAAGGTGCAGCTTATGTTATCTAAGATTTTTTTCTTTTTATACTGCTTTGTGATATTGCAGATTTCGAGCCTTCTCATTTTCCCGCCTCTTTTTGCAAAAAATATTATTAAAGTAGTTTATATGATTTTATGAAGATTGTTCATACTGCTCCGCTTTGCTTTGTCCTAAAAGTTCCTCAAAGGAAATGCAGAACCGCTAAAAATATAGCTTCCAACAAGATCATAAATATGTGCGGTAATAATAACCCTTATGGTCCATATATGAAAATATTTTCATAAGTGCCTTGGTAATTAGTGGTATTGTTGTAAATGGTATGAATACTTTTGTACAGAATGACATCTAGCTCAGATACGTTCAAACAATCGTCAAGTATGTCTTGAAGGCATTTAATAATATTTATTTCCGTAGGCAGTTTTGATAGTATTTTTTATGGCCTATTCCTTATTGTAGGGACAGATAAATCCTGCTAAAAGATATATATATACTGAACTATGCGATAGTATCGCATATACTTTTTCTTACCGCCCTGCTCTCGTGTGAAACATACGGTCCACAGTTACTTCTCTTATTTTAATATCTATTATGTCCTTAAGCTTCATTCGGGTATATAAGCAAAGGTGCTGTTGTATTACTTTATATTCTCATAATTTTTTTCAAAATCACTGTTTGGCTTGCGCTGTATTGTACTCATAAACGCTGTTATCAAGCAAATCGTAGAAGCGGTCTGCGGAATATTATTGATCCATAACAAAATTCTTGCCATATTTGGGCTGCATGACGCATTTTTCAATCTTATTTCATTTCCAAAGTGCAGGAGGATATAAAAAGCAGTTATAAAACTGTTAAAATTGCGAAAAGTGTTTTTTGTAACGGATTCATCTATTGCACTCTTTATTTTGTACAGTTAATAATCTCTCCTGTTTCTATATTATAAATGACTGCATTATCCTCGCTGTGATTAAGCAAGATAAACTTTTCGCCAATCATCATCGGACGGCTTTTTCCTGTCAGTCTGTCATTGAAAATAGTTTTTCTTTCAAAACTGTTTCCGTCAACCTTAACGACATTAATAGTAACAGCGATTTCTTCCCCGAGATTTTCTTCATCAGTCACAGAAAAAGCGTAATAATCTCCCCTTGCGTAAAACACTTCATCAAATTCCGACAGACCGTCTCCGATAACCTTTGGCTCTTCACCAAATTTAAAGCTGTACCATTTATCACCTTTCCAATAATCGAAATTATGTTTCTCGTCTTTTTGAGTATATATTTCTTTGCGGCATACTAAGGTTCCGTCGGAATATGCCGATATATAGTTCATTATCTCGTCACCGATTGTTTTGTTGTCCTTGGGTCTGTATTCTAGGCTTATGGTTTCTCTGCCTGAGAGATCGCTTTCTTTTATGCGTGATATCGTATTTTCAGGTAATGAACCATCATTGTTATCAATAAAATAAATATAATCTCCTGCAATACAAAGAAATCCACTGCCGAGATATTGAAGCTCTTCGGTCAAGGGATTATATCTCACCATTTCGCTGCCTCTGTCTGAGCCGTAGATCCAGCCGTTATCTATTGTAAATTTATAGAACCCTCTGATAGCATGGATTTCGTTTTGTGACGGGTCATTTTCATTTGTCTGATATTTGAGGGTAATTGTGTCTTTAAGGTCGCCTTTAAAATTGACTACATATAAATTAAAGCTTTCAGTGGCAATGCCTGTATTTTTATCATAATCTAATTCTTCTCCACGGGCTTGAACAACTATACCATCAGAGATGTATGCAAAATTACTGTTCTGCTCGGTTAAATCTTTTGCAATATTGGCAAAATCCACAATTTTTAAAGCGCTTCCCTCAGATATATCATACTCATATATTCCGTCTTCAAATTTGCAGTAGATGCAATTATCGGTGTATGAATATGTACCTTCGCAGAAATTTTGTCCGTTGCTGCGATTGTTGGTCACGTTGTCAAAATTGACTTGATAGTGTGAACAACCTGTAAAAATCATACTTTGCAAAACAATAAGTGATGAAGCGATAAATCTTTTCATTTTTAACTCCGTTCTGCTGTTAAAATGCATGGGCAAATGCTGGTTGTGTAGGTTAAGTTTTATATATATTTTATTCTCTTATCACAAGCGAAAGAAACATCTTTAGTAGTTGAATTTTCAGGAAGGTTAATTCCTCGTACAATTGCTACAACATCCATATAATTTTCCATGTATTCAAAACCATTATTTATTAAATTTTTAAAATTAATGTCTGTTTTAAACGATTTCCCCTTTTGTAATTGAAAAAAAGAGCTCCTCTGTTGCATTACAGAAACGATTGTCAATATTGTAAGATTTTGGAAGTCCATTTACAGCAATAAATAATAATACTATCAACTTCACAAATAATCACTAAAATAATAATTAATATAGATTTAATTTTACTGTATATCATTTTCACAATAATATAAATACATAGGAAATAAAGTCCCACTCTTCATTTAATGTTATTTTTAATAACCAGAATTGTAAGAAGAGCAGGACTTTGTCTGCTTTAATTTTGTTAATATTTGATTGAATTAAGGCATTATAAACAACTGTCTATAAATACTAAAAGTTCAAGCTGATGTTGGCTATACCAAACATCATTACACAAATTAACAGAAGAATTTGAACGCTCCTCCGTACCACATTCCATCATTAACAGATTTGTAGGTTCCACCTGCCTGTGCATATCTGGCAGTTTCGGATGAAAAATTATAGCACAAACTTGTAAATGAGTCCCAATCAGATCCATACTCGGTATTCTCCGTTGTAGCAATCTTCTTGTCATCAGAAGTGAAAATGTTAATCATAAAGAAAAAGTAATCTCTATAATCTCTTCTTTGTGATTGGTAAGAAAATTTCATTTCTGCTTTTATGCTGCTTGTTACATTTAACTCAACTTCGCAGTAAGCGATATTATCTGTAATAAGGCTGGATACTCCCCACATGATATTGCGTGAATTGGTAGTTATACTTCCACCAATACCATTATAATTGCCCTCATATTTATGCTTCCCAGGGTGATAAGCTGTATTATGATAATAATCGACCGTATCTTTATAAGAACAAAAACTTATTTCAGGTTCTGAATCCGCCTGAACGGAATATGTTATCGTTGTAACTGTCACTAAAGCAATAATCATAGAAACAGCTTTTTAAATAAATTTTACATAAAAACATTTGACTTGAATTTTCTTAAAGCTTTTTGCTATTTTAGCCGATAACCTTTTCTTCGCTGTAAACGGTTATTGTTTCGCTCTTACCATTCTTATCTGTGAGAGTAAAAACAGATTGCAAACGGTATGTACCGCTTGAAAGACCACTTTTAGTGTTAGACAAGTTAACGGAAAGACCATTTACCGTTTTTAACCATGACGCTCCGTCAACAGTGTTCCATATCCAGAACCATCCGCTGTACTTTTGCAGGGTTTGCTCAACTGTTATCTTAGCAACATTATTTCCGGAAGCATAACTTTTGCAATCTGCTTTTGTTCCTATGACAGCCAACTCTGACATAACATGGTTTGCAATGTCATATAACGGTGAAATACTTTCAGCAGAGGAATATGCTGTGGCAGCTTCCGCATACACAGGAAAGCAAAAGGCCAAACACATACAAATCACCAAAAAAACGGATGTAATGATTCTTTTTAATTGCATTTTAATCCTTCTTTCTTAAAATTTCTTGCTTTTTTGTCTCCTTTATTATAATTATCTGTTTTTTTGCACGGAAAGATATCCCACTTTTTTATTTTTCTAAAACTTTGGCACTTTCTGCTAAAAAAATAAGTTCGTCCTTGGGCAAATTGCTATCAATTTCTAAGATGTAATCGCCATTATCCCAAAATATAATTGAACTGTTGCTAAATTCAATATATAATCCTCCGTGACCGTTAATCTCTATATCTTCAAATTTATGCTTTTCTGTATTGAACTGTCCACCAAATGCTTTTTTAGGGTATTGACTAAAGGCTATTTCCTTTCCCGAAATATCGTTGCGGTATAGAGTGTATACACCAAGGTATAACGAAAAATTACGCTCAGTTAACTCAAACTTATTGGGCAAATCCGTCAGGCAGTATTCATATTCAATCGTTTCAGGGCAGTTTTCGGCATTTATGGCAAAGAGCTCGGTATAATCGGTATATATCGTTCCGTGAAAGTTGTTCGAGATATAACAGAATATAAATCCCGCCATAAGTGTTGCACATATAATTAAAACGAAAATAATTATAAGTCTTTTACTCAGACTTAAATGCGTATGCTTTGAATGCGAAATAGGTTGTGGGTTATTTGCAATATTGTGTGAATTTTTTTCAAACAAGTTAAATATGCGTTTCATAGCAATCCTATGGTGCAGAGAGACTTGGAATTGAGGCAAATTATCAAAGTAGAGTATTTCTTCGTCGTAAATTTTTGCCAACAAATCTCTCAAAATATTTTCGTTCATCTAAGCCTCTCCTCCTTGAGAACAAATTCGTTTATGGCTTTTCTGGCTAAACGCAGCCGCTCTTTAACCGATGACTGAGAAATATTTAAGGCTTCGGCGGTATCAGCAGTGGAAAGTCCTATCATACAGCGAAGCGTAAGTACATCTCTCTGAAGCGTTGGCAATGTTTTTATAAAGCTTTTTAGTTTTTCACTTGATATTTTTCCGATTATACTGTCTTCAAGAGAAGGTTGATTTTCATCATAAGAACTTTTCTCCGTGATTTCTTCAAACGATGTCTTATTCCTTTTGTTAAACATTTCAACAGATACATTTCTGACGATAATAACAGCATATTTAATTCTATCTTGCAAAGGAACTGCGAAAAAATTTCCCGGTTTTTCTGCAATCCTGCGAAACACCTCTTGAACAGCGTCCTCTGCATCGCTCTTATTATGTAAATTAAAATAGGCTATGTTGAGAAATATGTTTAAATTTTCTTTGTAAAATTCTTCCAATTCGTTTCTTTGGACATTATCTTCAATAGTTGAGAATATTGAAGCAATCACCTTAAACACCTCCCTATGGATTGTAGATACATATTATCATCACAATTAATTTTTGTGTGTCCTGCATAAAGCATTGCTTTGGGATTTTATTATATCATTTTTTAATTATTTTGTATAGAGATTTTTAAATGTTTATTATGTGATCAATTTAAAGGTTAAGATAATCACAATGAACTCCAAAATGCATCATGAGGCAAAGAGAAAATCTACTAGCAACAAAATTAAAACTAAATCTTTAGACGAACTATTGTAAAATGATGAAGGCGATATAACACAGAAAGATTTTTATACTTGGTCAATAGCTATAACAAATATTGTTCTAAAAAATAATAGAGAGCTGATGAAATTGATAATCGTTTTAAAACTGCATAAAAAGAAATTAAATGGCAGAAAGAAAAAGTTTGAATTTATCAGCGGTGTAGAAATAAAGAACACTCTGATGAAAAGCAGAACTTCATAGTTGAAAGTGTGATTTATTCTGGTATGATATTCACGATTGTATATGAGAAGATTTCTGTAAGCTGTACCTCTTTAGAAATCTGTTTAATGTTGAATTGGATAAAATCTACCTGTTGAAGATGGATTTTCCATAACAGATAACGTGCTGTACTACGTCAGCATTAAGATAAAAATCAGGGTCAAGGAACACTTTTCCGAAATGATAATAACTGTCCTTGACCTTTTTGAGTGTGTGATTAAATATGAGAAATGCATCAAAGCAGAAGGATACTTTTCTCAAAAACTTCTGGACATTGCGCCTGAATTATGGTACGATATTAATATAAGCAACTTGTTGTAATTCGGGTTGTTTCACTGATGGAGAAAATGGTGAAAATGAAACATCAGTATAACACAGCACTTTATTTAATCTCAGCTGCGATGATGAACTGAAAGGCGAAAGCGGCTGCGTAGAAACATATGGAGCAATACTCACGCAATATTGTAAAGAGCAGAAAATGAGAATCGTAGGAGAATGCGTTAACGATGGATGAAGCGGCACGAACTTTAATAAATCGGACTTTCAGTGCATGATTGTTGATATTGAGGAAGGGAAAGATTCATTGCGTTATTACAAATGACCTGTTAAGACTGGGCGGAAACTACATTCACATAGGTCAATACACCGACATCTACTTCCCGTCAAAGGATAGCGTTGAATGATAGAGTTAACAGTGATAAATGTGAAAGCGAAATAGTGCTGTTTCTGAAGATTCAAAATGCAATGTATGCACGACATACCAGTAAAGAAGTTAAACACCGATGACAATACGTTTTCTGAGATGGGTGCACTACGGAGCTTATGCATCCATCAGCTATAAAAAACGGAAAATCCGCAAGCCGCAGGACGAGTGGTTCAGGGTGGAAAATACCTACGAAGAGATTATCTCAAAAGAGGATTTAGAACAGGTGTAGGAGCAAATTGTTGAACGACGCAGACGGATGAAGGACACGACCACTTAGATTTTTGCGAGACCGTTCCCGACCTAGAGAAAAAACAAAATTGCAACTGCGGGTTGCGAAATTTCCAATCCCGATTGGTGTACTGCCGCTTGATTTTCTGATATGATTTTATCAAGGAGGTCGGATAAGATGACGATAGGCGAACAGATACAAAATCTCCGTATCGCAAAGGCTCTGACGCAGGAACGTCTTGCGGAAATGCTGGAGGTTTCAAGGCAGTCTGTTTCCAAGTGGGAGCTCGGACAGGCTGTACCCGATGTGGACAAAATAATCCGTATGAGCGAGCTTTTCGATGTTTCCACAGACACTATCCTGCTGCGCGATATGCCGCAGGAGAAACGAAACCCATTGCATTTGGGCACTATTTATTTAGTTGTAAAGGACTTTGATAAATCAGTGGATTTTTACGAGAAATTTCTCGGCATAACCGTTTCAGACCGCTGCCGCAGCGGCAACCGCTTTGTCAACTTTTACTTTGACAACAAGTGCCTTTCACTGATGAACGAAAGCAATCTCTGCGGTCACTGCACGGACCCTGACAGCCCGTACAAATTTGTTCAGAACTACTGGGTGGAGAACCTGACGGCCGAGCATAAAAGAGTAAAAGCCCTTGATATAGGCGAGGTGACAGAAATACGCTCCGCCAACCCGTCCTATTACTATTTCCATCTTTTCGACCCCGACAATAACGTTATCGAAGTGACAGGAGGAATAAGTATGGAAAAATGTCAGAGCTGTGGAATGACGCTGTCCGAGGGGCTGTTCGGCACCAATGCGGACGGCACCGCAAACCGTGAGTACTGCAAATACTGCTATCAGAAGGGAGCCTTTACCGCAGATAAGACCTTTGAGCAGGCGGTGGAAAGCAATATCCGTTTTCTTTTAGAGGACGGCGTTTGCAAGACGGAGCAGGAGGCAAGAGAAATGCTCACAAAGGAAATGCGTGAATTAAAGCGCTGGAAAAAGGCATAAAAAGGTGGCGGATAAGTAGCCTTAAATTCGTCATAAAGGAAAAAAGCGAAGAGTCAGGCAAACAAGAATAAAACAAAGGCGGCAAATAAAGCCGCCTTTTTAATTTATTTTTTACTTATCAATCCTCTTCCGATACCCCAAACTCATAAACAGTAACATGATGATAAACCTCACCCTTTTTCAGCACGCAGGAGGGGAACTGAGGCTTGTTCGGACTGTCGGGGCAGAACTGGGTCTCAAGACAAAATCCCGTGTGCTTTGTCAGCGGAACGCCGCCCTTGCCGATTTCCTTGCCGTCCAGACCGTTTCCCGTATACAATTGCATAGCGGGCATATCGGTGTAGCAGGTGAGGGTCCTGCCGCTTGTTTTCTCCACGGCGTAAGCCGCCTTTGCAAGTTCCTCGTCCTTTTTCGCAGGGCGGAGTATGAAGTTGTGATCGTAACCCTCGGGGCTCAGCGCCTTTATCGGTCTGAGATAGGTGAAGTCGAACATCGTCCCCTTGACGTCCGCAATTTCCCCTGTGGGAATAAGCCCGTCGTCAACGGGAGTGTATTTGTCCGCAAAAATTTCCATCTCGGTGTCAAGCACCTTGCCTTCTCCCGCTAAATTAAAGTAAACGTGATTGGTAAGGTTCAAAATCGTGTCCTCGTCGCTCTCAGCGTCATAGGTGAGGGAAAGCTGATTTTTCTCGTTCAGACAGTAGTCCACGGTTATCGCCACAGTGCCTGGGAAGTTCTCCTCTCCGTCAGGACTTGTGTAGCCGAACACCACGTGATCCTCGCCGCTGTTCTCGTCGCTCTCCGCCGCCAGCAGCTCCCACACTCTCTTGTTATAGCCCACCGAGCCGCCGTGCAGAGTGTTGGGACCGTCGTTTTTGTAAAGGGTATATTCAACGCCATTGAGGGTGAACTTTCCCCCACCTATCCTGTTTGCGAAGCGTCCTACCAGAGCGCCGTGGGAGGAAGTGCCGCTTATGTACCCGTCCATATCGTCATAGCCCAATACCACGTCCGCAAAATTTCCGTTTTTGTCGGGAGCTTTAATGCTCATAATAGCGCCGCTGTAATTTGTGAGCTTTACCTCCATACCATTGCTGTTGGTAAGGGTAAGCACCCACAGCTTGTATCCGTTGTGAAATCCCGCTTCTTCTTTTTTTATCATCTTATCATTTCCTTTCCGCAAAAAGTTAAGGTATATTTTACTATATTATAACTCAAAAGGCGGTGTGAGGTCAAGGGTATTGTGAAATAAAACCAAGCAATAGCAAATTGCTTTACATATATGGCGTATCACGTTATAATATCATTGGAGGTGTAAATATGAAAATAAATGAAATCATACTGGAGATCAGAACAAAAAATCATTTGACACAGGAAGACTTTGCAGGCAAGCTTTTTGTTACAAGACAAGCTGTATCACGCTGGGAAAACGGCGATTCTATTCCCAATATTGACACATTAAAGCTAATATCGGAATTATTCGGTATTTCCCTTGACGATTTGTTGAATGTGGAGCGCAACAAAATTTGTCAATGCTGCACATATCCGCTTAATAATTTTCACGAGCTGGGAACCAATGCGGACGGAACATTGAGTACAGATTACTGTATTTACTGCTATAAGGACGGAAATTGGGTACAACCCGATTATACTGTACAGGACGTTATTGATTATACTGTTCCTTTTATGACCTCGCCGTCCATGAGCGCCGAGGAGGCAAGAAAATACTTGGAACAGCTTGTGCCCACATTGAAACGGTGGAAGAAATAAAGAAATTGTAAACCTTGATATTGCTGCAAAAGGTTTATAGGTTTAAACAATATTGCTTTGATACTGCTCTGTCCTGTTTGCTCAGAAATTCCAAGTAATAAGATCAAGGATCCTGCAAAATAAAATCAAAGCGTATCAGCTTCTTTTTATCGGGCAGGATTTTTTCTTCCGTCAAAATTTTTTTGTACCCCGCCTTGCGGAGCGTATCTTCAAGACGCTTTTCGTCAATTTCTGTATGTACCGCGTCCAGTGCGTTAAAGGCGTGTTCGTAAGGAGACGCTGAAACAAAGGAACTGTCCGTATTTCCCTGTATCACGCAGGAAAAATATTTAGACTTTACTTGCTTTGCAACTTTCAGCAAATTTTCATATCCTATATATTCCACAGCAAGGTCTGCTATAACCAACTCCGCTGTCGGCAAAGCGGAGCAGTCTTTTGTAAGGTCAGCACAAAAGGGAACAAACGCTTCAAGCTGAGAATAGCGCTCGGCACATTCTTTTAAGTAGTTTTCGTTTATATCAACGCCGTATATTTTCTTAAAATCCTTTCCCTCAGTGTGTTCAAGCCCGTTGCCACCGGCAACGCCAAGAATCATAACGCTGTCAACATTGTAATTTTCAAGCTGCTTCTTCATAAAGCTGTTAAGCGCCTGCAATTGAGAAACGACTTTCATATGCTTTTCATAGGTATCAAGGGGAATATTTTTCCACGGATTTTCCATAGTTTCTCCTGTATAATTTAAGCCGCCGTAATTTGCACGGCGGCCTTTTTCAGAAATTCCAATACGCAAACGGATTATTCGTATTATTCACCAGCATGATACTGCACACCGCAAGCAACACAACATTGCACACTATCTGCGCCGTACCGCTTATCGCCGCGCCGTTCGCCTTTGTGACTATCCACTTTTTCAGCGTGGGAATAACGGGGAAGCAGAACAGCACCGCCGCCGCAAACAGGAAAATATTGTTCATAAACGTAGTCTGCACTGCGATATTTGTAAGCGCATTTCCGTTTGCGCCCACCAGCCCCTTGAAGAACAGCCCAAGCCGTCCCATATCCTCAAAATAGAAGATACCGAAGCCTAAAACGATAACCAGCTTGCTGTACAAATGGGTCAGCACCACGGGTATCTTTCTCATTCTCTTGTTGCCTATCTTTCGCTCTATGAAAATGAACACGCCGAAGTAAAGTCCCCAGATTATGTAATTCCACGACGCTCCGTGCCACAGACCCGTGCAGAACCACACGAGAAACAGGCTGAGATACTGTCTTCTCTTGCCGAAGATGGGAACGTACAGCAGATAATCCCTGAAGAAGGAGCCGAGGGAAATATGCCACCTTTGCCAGAACTCGGTTATATTCTTGCAGATGAAAGGATAGTTGAAGTTTTCGTTGAAGTGAAAGCCGAAAATGCGTCCAAGACCGATAGCCATATCGGAATATCCCGAAAAGTCAAACAAAATGTACAGAGCATAGCAGGCTACTCCGAACCAACAGCCGAAAACGGAAAGCGTCTCCATATTTCCGCCCAGCGTGTTTTCCACTATCGTGTAAAGATTGTTTGCCAGAATTACCTTTTTGCCAAGCCCCACGATAAAGCGGGTAACGCCCTGACTTATGTCCTCGGCAGTGGAGCGTCTGTCGTCTATCTCCTTTTCAATAACGCCGTATCTTACGATAGGACCTGCCACCAGCTGCGGGAACAGGGATACGAACATAAGGAATTTCATCGGATTATGCTGGACCTTGACCTTTCCCCAGTAGGCGTCAAGAATATATGAGAGTATCTGGAAGGTGTAGAAGCTGATACCGATAGGCAGCGCTATATGGGGAGCAGGAATATCTATGGGCAATATAGCGTTCAGATTTTCCACCACAAAGTCGGTGTACTTGAACACGCCCAGCAGACCGAGGCTCACGATAAGCGATATGGCAACGCCCACCTTCGCCAGCTTTGTCCCTCGGTAATGCTCTATCACCAAGCCGCAGCAGTAGTTGATTATAGTGCTGTCTATCAGCAGGATTATCCAAAGCGGCTCGCCCCAGGCGTAGAATATCAGCGAAAAAATTATAAGCATCGCATTTTTCCAGCCGATAGGCTTGCCGATAAAATACATCAGCAGGCAAAGCGGCAAAAATGCATACAGAAAAAACAGATCGGAAAAGACCATAGCTTATCTCCTTTTACGGGGAATTAAAATCCCCCTCTATAAATAAAACGTATATAACACGAAAAAAGTCACAAAAAATATTATATTACAAAATTATTTTAAATGCAACCCCTGCATTGACAATCCCGAAATAATTATATATAATAAATAAAACAGCTTTCTGAGCATAGAAAGGACAATATTATGACTATAAGAGAAATACAGGAAAGAATTTTAAAGCTGAAGGAGGAAAAGGATTTTTGTATCCTTGCTCACAGCTATATCAAAAGGGAAGTTATCGAGATAGCCGACATAGTTGGCGACAGCTTCAAGCTGAGCCGCGACGTATGCGGCGCAAAGCAGAAAAACATTCTTTTCTGCGGTGTTCACTTTATGGCGGAGACTGCCAAAATGCTGAATATGGACAAGCACGTTTACCTTGCCAACAGGATAGCGGGCTGTCCCATGGCGGAGCAGATGGAGCCTGAAATGCTGCTCTATATGAAAAAGCAGGAGCCTGACAGGGCGGTAGTTGCTTACATCAACACCACAGCGGCGCTGAAAGCCCACTGCGACGTATGTGTCACCAGCTCATCAGCGGTTCAGATAGTGAAGAAAATGCAGGCGGACAAGATACTCTTTATCCCCGACTGCAACTTAGGCGCTTACGTTAAGAAAAGCGTTCCCGAAAAGGACATAAAGCTGGTACAGGGCGGCTGTCCAATTCACGCCTCCGTCACCGTTGAGGAGGTTGAAGCGGCAAAAGCCGCACACCCCGAAGCTCTGCTTCTCGTCCACCCCGAATGTGTTCCCAAGGTAACTGAGAGGGCGGATTACGTGGGCTCGACCTCAGGCATAATCAACTACGCAAAAAAATCCGACGCAAAGCAGTTCATCATCGGCACCGAGTACGAGATAGCGGAAACTCTCCAGTACGAATGTCCCGACAAGGAATTTTTCGTTCTCTCCAAAAAGCTTGTCTGCCCCAATATGAAGCTCACCACACTGGTTGACGTGCTGAACGCCCTTGAACGCCCTGAAAACGCCTATGAAATCGAAATGAGCGAGGAAGAGGCGGCGGCGTCAAGAAAGTGCATTGACGAAATGCTCCGTCTGGGTTAACGCTTTTTCGCCAGATTTTTCAGCATACCTGACAGCCTGTTCAGCTCCTCCTCGGTGGGAACTTTGTCGTTATATCTCAGGCTGTCATAGCCGCTGACCGCGTCTTCAAGCTGCCCCCTCATATCATCACCATAAACCCTGCGCCCTTTGACAAGATGTTTTCCCGTCGTGTCCGAGGGCGCTGTTTCTTTCAGCTTTATCATATACGCCTTGTAGCCCATGCGGTATTTTTTTGTCGGGTCTTTTTCCCGCAGGAACGCCTTGTACGCCTTTTTGAAGGTATCCGTCCTGTAACTGCGGGCAGAGCCGCTTTCCTCGTAAACGTCGATATATTCGCTTGTCGCCGCCCGATATTCGTTTTTTATACCAAGCCGCATTTTAAGATTTCGCAGGAACCTTGCCAGTGCGTTTATCACAGGCTTTATCAGCAGGGCAATAACCACCGCCGCCGCAATAATCATAACTATCTCAAGTATAATATTGCGCTGATATACCATATTGTCAGGATTTCCGAGATCGGAGTCGCCAAAATCAACGTTATTTGCGGTCTGTCCCAATTTGCTTAAAAGCTCCAACAGCCACCTGACAAACGCCTTTATTCCGTCAAAGAGCAAGCTCGCCAGCGGCGGAGCCAGAAAGAAGAACAACAACAGCGCCGCCATAAATCCCAGCGTTCTTTTTACGTTGAACCTTACCACAGGCTTTGACAGGGAAATAACGCCGTTTCCCTTATAGGAAACGCGTTCTACGTTGCGCAGGTTCAGTATCACCGCCGACAAAACGATGAACACAAGCGTCAGCGCAAATATTATGCCTGCGAAAATATGACCGTTAGTCTTTTCCTCATAGCACAGAGGATAGGTAAAAACGCCCTCTACGAAGAAAATCCCCATTATCGCAAAGGTAAGCGGTTCCGTCCCGTTTCCGAGACGACAGCCCAGTATATAGCACACGATAAGCGCAAGGGGGAAAAATATCATACTTATCGAATTGCTCCCGCTGAAGAGCAGCACCGCGGCACTGCCAACGACAATTGCGGCGCCGACCGCTATGCGCGCCATATTAACTATTGCGTACAGCTTGCCGTTTATCTTGTCCTGCAATATGCCGATAAATATGCCCAGAGCCCACGCAAGAGCCGCCGAAGCAAGGTAAATAAGCAGTAAAGCAGGCTGTACTGAGCCTTGATACGCTATCGCCATAGAAGTGATGAAAAGCGGCAGCGGCACAATAACTGCGGCGATGACGGACAGTATCCTTTCCGCTTTCACTGCTTATTCCCCCTTTCCCTTGTCAGTCGTTTTCCTCGGAACGTATCTTAGCCATAGCCCTTGTGATTACGGCGCAGAAATCTGCGTCCGACTCGTTCCTCGGCGTGTAAACAAAAACGCCCTTTCCGTTTCTCTGCATTTTTCTAAGAATATCAGCCGTTTCCTGGGGCAATGTGGGAGTTATCACCACGATATCGGTAAAATTATCGGTCGGCAGACGAAGCAGAAGATCCTCCAGCCTTTCCTTGCAGTCAGGCTTCAGCCTTGCGAGCCTGCGAAGCTGCTGAACGCGAAATTCCTCCCCTGCTCTCACAGTCAGCTTTTCTTCATCGGGAACGTTTATCGCCAGGGCAAATTCCGCCCCCAGCCTGACGGACTGATCCAAAGCCAGCGCCGCCGCCTTTATCAAAAGCTCGCACACCTCTTCGTGAGCGACAGCTACGATATCTCCCCTGCGCTGAAAATTCAGCAGTATCATCACCCTTGCGCTGGTGGTATGGTCGTGATTTAACGCCAGCAGTCGTCCCGTCCTTGCAGAGCCGTTCCAGAAAATGCTGTTCATCGGCTCTCTGCCCGTGTATTCGTGAGCGCCGCTGATAAGGAACGGGTCCTCGCAGATAAAACGCCTTGCGATAGTGTCCCCGTACAGCAGTCTGCTGGACGGCTCGAACGCCTCCGCAGACAGCGGAGAGGGCAGAACCGTCAGCGTTTCCTTCACCTCCGCAGGCAGGGTAAAGCCTGAAAATCCGAACAAGTCCCCTCCGTAAAGGGAGTTCGCCCCAAGCTCAAATACCCCTCTGCGCCCGCATTTTATGTTTCTCGTTCTGGTGCATTTTTCCCGTGATTTCAGGGCAAAAACGCTGGGGATATAGCACATCTGTTCCTTGCTCGCCTGCGCCTTTACTCCGAAATCAAGGCAGTCGGGAGCGATTATCTCCGTCTTGACAAAGGGAAGCGGCAAGGGCTTGCTGTTGTTCAGCTCCTCTGTAAGGCACACGAGCTCGCCCTCGTACACCTCGCTTTTGTTCAGCTTTGCGCTGTAAGTGAGATTTTTCGTGCCGAATTTGAAGTAGATGAACGCCTCAACGCCAGCCGCGGCGGCGATCATCAGCAAAATTATGATTATTTCCATCAGATATTTGCGTCCTCGGTGGGAACGGGCAGACGTTCGATTATCTCAGAAACCAGCTTTTCTCCGCTTGTCCCCCTGCATATCAGGCGGTGGGGAATAACGTATCCCGCCGCCTTCTGAACGTGGTCGGGCGTGACGAAGGACGCTCCCTCCGCCGCCGCAAGCCCCTGGGACATTCTTTTCAGAGCCAGCATACCTCTTGTGCTGAGCCCAAGGGAAACGGACTCGTGTTCCCTCACCGCCGCCCCTATGTCAAGCATATAGTCCCTCACCGTTTCATTCACAGGGATATCTGCGGTTCGCTTTTGCATTTCTGTGAGCAGAGCGCCGTCCACTGCGGGCTGAAGACTGTCCACCGGGTGAGCGAAGCCTATCCCGTCAAGTATCTCCGCCTCCTGCGCCCTTGCGGGATAGCCGAGGCTCAGCCTTATCATAAATCTGTCCAGCTGCGCCTCAGGCAGCGGGAAAGTCCCCGCCGTTTCCACAGGGTTCTGCGTCGCCATAACAATGAAAGGACTGGGCATTTTCAGCTCCTCGCCGTCGATGGTGGTCTGCTTTTCCTCCATACATTCCAGCAGTGCGGACTGAGTTCTGGGGGTAGCCCTGTTTATCTCGTCCGCAAGTAGGATATTTGTGAACACAGGACCCTTTCTCAGCACGAATTCCTGATTTTTCATATTGAAAAAATGTATTCCCGTAATGTCCGAGGGGAGCAGGTCAGGCGTCATCTGAACGCGCTTGAAATCACAGCCCAGCGTTTTCGCCAGCGACTTTGCAAGCACCGTCTTTCCCGTTCCCGGAACGTCCTCCAGCAAAACGTTCCCCCCTGCGAGAACGGCGGCGGTGACGGCGGTTATTTCACCGTCCTTGCCCTTTATCACCTTTTTGACGTTTTCAATAATGCTGTCAGAATATTCCTTTACCGTCATTTTTTTGCTTTCCTTTCATTTTTCGTTTTGCCGAACAGCTTTATTCTCAGTCTCAGCCTTTGCATAAACTTCATATCTCCCGATATTTCACGGTACAGGGAGGAAACGAAAGCGTACGCCGCACCTCTTTCCTCCTCGTCAAAAACAGGCTCCTTGTCAAATTCCGCTTTCTCGAACAGCGGTATCATCTCGCTGAAGGAAACAGACCGCTTCAGCATTTTGTCCGCCCTGGCGGCAAATTCCGAGGGAGTTTCCCCGTTTCTCTGCACCGCCCCTTGCGTTTTCAGCAGAGTCAGCGTAAAGCCCAGCATATCGCTTACCGCCCTTTGCGGTTCGCCGCTTTTAAAGAATTTCATCTGCCGTTTTTCCTTTTTGCTCAGCAGCTTGAACGCACCCCTCACAGACATAAATATAACGAATATCAGCAGCAGCGCTCCTGCAATAATAAGTATCAGCTTTATCGCCTGCGGATCTATTGCCGTTTCATTTTCATTTCCAACCGGCTCTGAGCTGTTTTCTCCCGTGGGAGTGGTGGCGGCGCTTGTCTGACTGCTTGAAGAAGTTGCGGTGGTGGTAGTAGTTACGCTTGTGGTGGTATCCTCAGCGGTTATCGACGTGGTCTCGGAGGGAGTTGTGGTCTCGTCCTCAGATGGCAGAGTCTCTGAGGGTTCGGTGACGTAGGACAGGTGGTCGCTTGCTGGTCTGCCGTCGGGGGGAGTGGGGTCGTAGGCTATCCAGCCCAGCCCGTCAAAATACACCTCTACCCATGCGTGCAGGTCTTTTTTGGTCAGAGAATATTTAAACGGATTGTTTTCATCTCCCTGCTGTGCCTTTCCTCCTACGGTAAAGCCCGTGACATATCTTGCGGGAAGCCCCATTTCCCTCATAGCAAGGCACATAACTGTTGCAAACAGTGCGCAGTGCCCCTCCTTTGTCTTGGTGAGGAAATTATTAACATAAGAGCCATCTGAGAAATTGTCCGCTGTGAGGGAATAAGTGTAATCCTTACCCGACGCCAGATATTTCTCCATATCCGCCGCTAACTGTCCCATATCGGGGAGGGGGAGGACGAAATCTGCATAAACATCTCTTGACAGCAACAGCGGTTCGCCCGAACTGTCACGCAGCAGCGGGAATTGATATATTCCGGGTGCCTCAGGAGAAACGGTTTGTTCAGCTGAAATATCAATGCTGTAACCGGAGTATTCCAGAAATTCGCTGATGAAATCGTCTATACATTCTTTTTCCTCCTGGGGAACGGAAGTGTAGTAATCGTAAACGAACTGACGGTATATCGGAACGTATCTTTGGTAATCATAAATGCTTGTGGGGATTGAGCTGTCCCAGTACGCCTGTACGTTCTGATAGCTGTCGGTCTGCGCCGCCAGCTGAGCCAGCCTTACCTTTTCAAGATCGTCCTGATACAGCACCGCCGTTTCCATTGATTTAACGCTGCCCTTGTCCGCCACTGCGGTAAAGTCGCCGTACACGTTAAAATACTTGTTTTCCCTGAACGTAAGTATATACGGCGTTCCCCCCATAAGCAGGGTGTTTATCCTCCTGAGATAATTCACCTTGACAGTGCGCGGGAGAATGTACTTCAGATTGTCATAATAATATCCGTCTGCCGAGGCTTTGTACATCAGATAATACTGTATTTCGGGAGTATAGGCGGACAGCACCGTGTCCATATCCACCTCTTTATCGTAGGGATACTCCATTTCATATTTAATGTTTTTATAGTCCAGACTTGAAATGGACTTCCAGTTGTTCCCGTCAAAATCGTAGCCCACGTCCCCCCGCAGGTACATTTTGTCCCCTGTGGAGGTGTATACTTCCGCAACCGTTTCGTCGCTGTTCTCATCGTCATCATGCGATATACTGCCCGATATGTTAAGCTTTCCCCCGTCTGCGGAGAAAAATCCTCCGTAATCCGAGCCGCCCAATGAAACGTTGAAAGTATCATATATCCAGTCGCCGATATTGCCGCCCAACTCTGTGAACCACTGTATTACCTCGTCAAATTTCAGCGAGCCGCCACGAGGAAAGGCGGAGCCTGCAATTGCGCCGCACAGGATAATTACGGTGGTTGTGATAATTGACTGAGGAACGTACCGCCCGAAATATCTCGTTTCGCTTTTTATCTTGTCTATTCCCTTGAGCCGCTTATTTTCCCTGCGGAAGAATTTGTCCTCCCTGAACACGTCGGGCAGCGTCCCCGCAGACAGCCTTACCCTTGCCGCTTCACAGCTTGCCGCAGCCCTCATTCCCACAAGGGCCGACACAAAGATGAGCATAGGCAGTGAAAAATGCAGCTCGTTGCCTAAAATTGCGGGAGCCGCCGATATTGCTACGACAGCGGCGGGGAAGTACCACTTGAATCTTCTCACCGAGCAAGCGCCGCATACAGCGCCGAACACCATTCCTATCAGCACTACAAAGTCAAACGCCTTTTCCATAGCACTGGTGCCGAAATACACGCTGTTCTTCGACGCTATCGTAACCACTGAATCGTAAAAGATAACTGCGGAGGAGCATATCGAGGAATAGAACGAATGTAACGCCCACCCCGCAAGGACAGCCGATATTATAACGACATATCTTGTCTTTATGCAGCTTAGCAGTATGAAAAATATAAGACAGCTGACCGCACTGCATACCGCTGCCGTGACGTTTGCCGATCTTGTAGTAAAAATACTTATGCACAAGATACCCGAAACGCTCAGCAGACACGCCAACAAGGCCCTTACGATGTAAATGCCGAAAAAGCGTTTATCGAAAGAGCCGTTTTCATTTATGAAATACGGGAAATTGAATATGGTAAGTGTACTGTCTTTGTCTTTGCTTTTGCTTTTCATTTAAGCTCCGTTTGTTTTAGTTGTCCCATATGGCATTAACTGCCTCAGCAATTTTTTCTTCGGAACAATCGGGCGATATGCAGGCGGCTTTTACGCCGCCAAGACGACCCAGCGCCGCCTTGCTTTCCTCCGATACCTCGGTGAGCAGGACGGAAACTCTGTGTTCCTCCGAAAGATTTTTTATCACAGCGTACAGCTTTTCGTCCATGACAGGCGTTACAAGGATAACGGCGCTGTATTTGCGGTAGCCGTCAAAGCTTTCCCGCGCTATATCCGCAAGCTCAGGCCCATCGTCGTAGGTCTCAAGCCCCGCCGTCATCACCGCCGCGTCAAAAACTCCGTCTGTGGAGCTTACGGGAAAATATTCCGTTCCATTCTCACGGCTGTTGTAACAGCACAAGACCGTCTGCATCTCACGCTTTACCGCAAAAAGCATAGCCGCAAGACTGCTTTCCAGCGTCAGGTCGGAATAGTCCTCCCTCGCGTCGGGGTCGTTCCCAAAGCCTTTAAGGTCGCAGAAAACTGCAACGCTGTCGTCCTGCCCCTTTGTGTGCTGCCACACCATATAGTCCTCCTGCTTTGAGGACAGCTTCCAGTGTATGCGCTTTATATCGTCCCCGTCGGTATATTTGCGGACGTAGCTTTTTTCTCCCGCAGTGGAATTTATCGCCTTGAGATTTGTGTCGTCGCTTTGGGAAACCAACCGCTTGTCGTCGCCGCTTACGCTGAATATCTTTGGCAGTACGGTAACCTTTTTGCTCAGTCCCAGCTTTTTCGTCAGCCTGAATATTCCGAACATATCGTAAACCGCCGCCTTGTCCAAGGTCAGCGTGTATTCTCCCCTGTGCTTCGTGCCGAAAACGATGTTGAAGCTGCGTGTTTTCAGCGGCGGCAATGAGAATATCATTCGTATATCCTTCTGCTCCGCCGATGCGGGCATAGACGCATACAGAACTCCCGTGGACAGGGGCAGTATAAATCTGTCGGTTATAGGGATCCTTACCTTCAGATTTTCACCCCTTACAGGCATTTCCGCCCTGCTGTCCATCTGCACCTTCAAAGCGGCAAGCTGTATCAGCGCGATTATCAGCGACACCAGGGGAGCAGCTATTACCGTTATCAGCAATACCGAGGAAAAATGCCCCGCATACATCTGTGTTGCGGCTATGGATAACACCAGTATCAAAGCATATATCAAACGATTAACCGCCATTGTTTTCCTGAGCCTTTCTCAGCGGGTGCATAAGGCTTTTTCTCACGTCCTCAAGCACCTTTTCGGGAGTTGCCCCCTTCATTCTCGCCTCCTGCTTGAGGTGTATCCTGTGGGGAAGAACAAAGGGTATCAGCGCAGACACGTCCTCAGGCACAACATAAGTTCGCCCTGAAATAAGTGCCAATGCCTGTGCGCTCCTCATCAGCGCCAAGGACGCTCTGGGGCTTGCCCCCAGCATAATGTGAGGGTGTGTTCTCGTAGCGGACACGAACTGCACTATATACCGATTTATCGCCTCGTCCACGTTCACCTGTCCCGTAAGCATAGAGAACAGCTTTAGCTCCTCCGCCGTGCATACGGTGTTCACACTTTCCATAGGATCGCCTGAGGAACGGTTGGAGATTATTTTCAGCTCCTCTTCGGGAGAGGGGTAACCCACGCTTATCTTTATCATAAAACGGTCAAGCTGTGCTTCAGGCAGAGGGAAAGTCCCCACAAAGCCAAGCTCGTTCTGCGTTGCGATAACCATAAACGGCTTAGGCAGCGGATAGCTCACGCCGTCCACCGTCACATTATGCTCCTCCATCGCCTCCAGCAGTGCGGACTGCGTTTTTGGGGAGGTACGATTTATCTCGTCCGCCAGAAGAATGTTTGTCATAGACATTCCGGGGCGGAACTCAAACTTGTTGCTCTCCTTGTTGAACAGATTGAACCCTGTTATATCCGAGGCGGTGACGTCAGGGGTGAACTGCGCCCGCTTGAACTGCAAGCCTGTCGCTTTTCCCAGCGCCTTTGCAAGGGTGGTCTTTCCAGTGCCCGGTACGTCCTCTATCAGAACGTGACCCCCTGCCAGCAACGTTACCACCAGCATCGTGATGATATCTCTCTTTCCCACAATGACCTTTTCCACTTCGTCTATCGTGGCGTTCAGCTTTTTATATACCTGTTCACTGCTGATTTCCATATGTAAAATATCCTTTCATGGGATTTTCTTGTAGTGATAAATGGGATATTGCCGCTAAAAGCAATATAAAAAATTATATCATACTTTTTATTTAAAATCAATGCCTTGCCGCAGTTTGTAACCGAATTGTAATTTTTGCCCGCATTAAAAAAAGAAAAAAAGGAGAGAAGCTCTCTCCTTTTTGTTTGATTTAAAAATTTCAGCTTTCAAGACTGCACACAGCAATACCCAGTCCAACCGTGCTGATATAGCACCTTCCGCATATGTTGCTGTCGCCCTTGATAAAGTGACCGTTGCCCATTCCGCCGAACTGATATTCGGTGGAAACTACGCTCCAGCTTTGTCCTCCGTCCACCGACCAGTAAATGCCCAGCGGGTCGTCAGCAGTGGGTCTGCCCCAGATATATATTGCCTCCTGCTCGTCTGATACGCCTTTTCCCACGCCCACGCCAAGACAGCCTGCGGCGCTGTCAAGCCTTGTGAACGTCTTTCCGTGGTCAGTTGACACCTGAAGTCCCATAGCGGGGATATACACCAAGCCCTCCTTATAAGGCGAAACGGTGACTCTCGAGCTGCTTGCAAAGAAGGTCAGCGTTTCGGTAAAGGTTTTTCCTCCGTCCTCGCTGACGTAGAAGGAACCGCTGCTGCTGGCATATACGTAGTCGGGATTTACCGCGTCTGAAACGACGCTGCTGGTGATATAAATACCTGTTGACTGCTCCCAGGTCTCGCCATAGTCGTCGGTGTAGTAAAGTACCGCGGCTCCGTCAGGCGACCAGAAGAAACGCTTTCCGTCGGCGGTAACGCCGCATACGCCCTGATTTGCGCCGTTTGAGGGATTGCTCTTAGCCTGCTGCCAGGTCTTTCCCCCGTCAAGGGTGTACCAGAAGCCCACTGCCGAGCCGTCGCCGCCGCATTTTACCCATACGTCCCTGTTCTGCATAGCAACAGCTATATCGGTCATAGCGCCGGCCGCACTGCTGTGCATAGTGCCGTAGGTGAACGGGTCGTCGTTAACAAAGCCGTCATAGTCCAGCACGGCGGATATCAGCGGACCGTCTGGGAGAGATACCAGTCCCATTGGGACCGTTTCCTCCAGCCCGCAGGAATCGAAATAAAATTCAGGCGCTTCGTCCCAGATATTTCCGCAGGCAAATATACCGTTGCCCGACGTTACCTTTATCGCATTTTCGTTGAAAGGATCTATGCAAAGACAGCCACTCCAGTGTATAGCCGCCGAGTTTATCCAGCTGACTTCGCTTTCCTTGAATTTCATCGTGTCGTTTATGCAGGTCCAGCTCGCCCCGCCGTCCGAGGTGACATAGAACTGGTCGCCGAAAGCGCCGTTAGGCTGTTCCATCCAGATACATTCGGTGACCGCCACCATTTTGTTCGGGTCGGAGGGAGAAACTGCAATGTCGCCGAAGGATTGCTTTGAGGGGGAAATATCGGTAAATTCTCCGCTGGAAATGCTGTATTTTCTGATACCGCCCAGACTGCTCCCCCAAGGACCCTCGGTGTTTGCGTAGGTTATAAGGATATTGCCCTGTCCGTCAAGGCGCATACGCTGAGGGAACAGCCCCTGGGGAGCGCCCTCAACGCCTTTCCATGTCTCGCCGCCGTCCTCGCTCACCAGCATATTTTCCTGCTTCGTGGCGGAAATGCCCGCGAATATCCTTGTGCATTTAGAGCCGTCGGAGGACTCAGGGTCGATAACTATCGTGCATACCCCGTTTCCGTTTATAGTATTGACGCTTGCCGCCTGAGCAAGTCCGTCCATCGTTTCCCAGGTCTTGCCGCCGTCAACGCTCTTTATCAGTCCGCCTGTTCTTCCGCCGACGTAAATTATATCGTTGTCAACGGGGTCTATCGCTATGCGCTCGCCGTTCTGGCGTCCCATTCCGTTTCCGCTGGCGGTTATCTTGTCGGTAACGTCCACTATCTCAAAATTCTCACCGTAATCCTCCGAGATCATAACGCAGGTCTTTCCGTTGCTGAAATAGGACGTTCCCGCCAGAAGATACAGCTTGTTTGCCTCGTCAGGGTCAACTGCAAGTCCGTCTATTCCCATAAGACCCACGTTTTCCTCGCTTATGCGGTAGGCGAGGGACACCCATTTTTCCTTTTCCTTGTCCCAGCGGTAAGCTCCGCCTACGTCAGTTCTTGCATAAAACAAGCCTTCCTCGCAGGTGGAGAAAACGCCTGTGACGTAACCGCCGCCGCCCATAGCCATCTGGCTGAAGCTCCATTCCCCGTCGGGGACTGATGGCGTCTGACTTTCACTGCCGCTGTCACTGCTTTGAGAGCCCTGCTGTGAATTATCGCCGCTTTGGTCGGGCGTATTTGTATTATTTGCGCAGGAGGTGAGCATAAACGCCGCTATCAGCAGCGCCAGTCCCCTTGCCGCATTTTTTCTTATGTTCATATTTTTCGCCTTTCTCTGATGATTTCGGTTTTATATTGGTATTTTATCATAATGAAGCGTTTTTTTGTATTGCCATAAGCTACAAAAAAGGATTTTCTTTTTTGTATGAAATTACCGCCGAAAAATTTTTCCGTAAACATTTTTATTTTTTCACAGATATATCACAATCGGGGGATAAAATATACTTAGTAATCAGAAAGGACTGAAACCATGCTTAAAAGATCGGTCTTATTTTTAACGGCGGCTTTTTTTATGACCTTGACGGGCTGTGCTGACGGCGGGAACGGCGTTTCCCAGTCCACGCAGTCAGGCGGGACTGAAAGCTCCTCCGACTCGTCCCAGACGGCGGAAAACACCTTGTCAAATCCCAACAAAAATTCGGGGGAAGTGACTTTCGGCAACACCTGCAAGATCCATTTCAACGGAGAAGTGAACATAGACGGCAACGGCGCATGGTACGAAAACGGAACGCTTTCCCTCACCGACGGCGGCGTTTACGAGATAAGCGGAAAGCTGGAGGACGGCTGTGTTTATATAGAAACCGACGAAAACGTAAAGCTGGTGCTGGACAACGCTCATATAAGCAATTCCGACGGTGCGGCGATATACTGTTACAGCGCAAAAAATTTATATATAGAGCTTGAGGAGGGAACCGACAACTCCCTTTCCGACGGCGTGGAATATGCATTTTCAGGGAAAAACGAGTCCGAAGCGGACAGTGAGCCCAACGCCGCAGTTTACAGCAAAAGCGACCTTATTTTCTGCGGTAACGGAAATCTAACCGTTACAGGAAATTACAGCGGCGGTATACGCTGTAACGACGACCTCACCTTTGAAAGCGGAAACATCACAGTCACCGCTGAAAATAACGGCGTAAGAGGCACTGACAGCGTCGTTCTTGAAAGTGGAACGCTAAACGTCACAGCGGGAAAGGACGGCATAAAGTCCACCAACGCCGATGACGAAACGAAAGGCTATGTTCTCATAAGCGGTGGGGAAATCACCGTTAATGCAGGCGAGGACGGCATACAAGCGGAGCGCGGTCTTTCCGTCACAGGCGGAAAGATAAACGTCACCACCACAGGCGAAGTGGCGTCAGGCGGAAACGACAGAGATTTCGGCGGCTGGGGTCACATCTGGGACGGCGGTGAAAGCACCTCCACGAACGACGAAGCCACATCAAAAGGCATAAAAAGCGGCGGCGATATGACGCTTAGCGGCGGTGAAATAACCGTAAATTCTACCGATCACTGTGTTCATTCGGCGGGAACTTTGAACGTCACGTCGGGGACTTTTACCCTCTCCTCCTCATCGGGAAAGGGGATTTCCTCCCACGGCGATTTACAGATAGACGGCGGCACCATCGACGTGCTGAACTCCACAGAGGGCATTGAAAGCAAGGCGCTGTTCACCATAAACGGCGGCGATATTTCAGTGACCTCCTCCGACGACGGACTGAACAGCGGCGGCGGGAGCGACATCTTCGGCGTTAACAGCGGCGAAGAAAGCGCTGTTCACGATATGTTTATCAACGGCGGCAACATTTTCATCAACGCCGCAGGAGACGGCATTGATTCCAACGGCAACATCACCATAAACGGCGGCACAGTCTTTGTGAACGGACCTGTTGACGGAGCAAACGGCGCGCTTGACAGCGGCGACTTTAACAACAGCATTACCGTAAACGGCGGCACTCTTATCGCAATCGGCAGTATGCAGATGGCGGAAAACCCCTCCGATTCCTCAGCGCAGAACAGCGTCTGCGTTCAGGCAAACGTAAACGCAGGTGAAACGGTCGCCTTAGTGGATAACAGCGGCAATAATATAGCCGTTTTCACCGCCGCAAAGCAGGCTCAGCATATAATAATCTCGACTCCCGACATAAAGACGGGTGGCACTTACAGCCTTTACACAGGCGTTACTGCCGCAGGCGACAGCCTGAACGGACTTTACGACAATTCCGCGTCCGTCGAGCTAAGCGGCGACCCTGTTTATACCTTCACAGCCGAAAGCACCGTTACCTCCTCAGGCGGGAACGGTGGATTTGGCGGCGGCGGAATGGGCGGACCCGGCGGCTTCGGCGGAGGACCCGGAGGCGGCTTCGGCGGCGGACCGGGCGGCAGACTTTAAAAAACGATTCTATTATTTTGATAGTGTTCATAGTGTTCCTCTCACACTGCGGCGGCACAGAAAAACGTGCCGCCGCAAATTTTCATTAAAAATGAACCTTTGTCGAAAAATTCCCGTCTATATATACGAAATCGGTTTCAAAAACGCAAAAAGGAGGTGAGGATACGGAAGAATTTGAAGAACTGCTCAAAGCGGCAAAAACAGCGGCAGAGCGCTTTGTGAGATTTAAAGTGGGAAATAAGACCGACGCCGACGACATTTTGCAGGAGGTCTATCTTACCGCATATCAGAAATTTCCCACGCTGAAAAACAAAGACTCGTTCAAAGCGTGGCTGATAAGTATTGCCCGCAATAAATGCAATGACTATTTCAGAGAAAAAGCGGCAAGGCTGGAAATACCCATAGAAACGCTCACTGAAAAGCGCCTTTCCTACGGAAAGCAGGGCGTTTCACAAATAAGCACAGTCAGGGAAACTCTTGAGATTTTAGGGGACAAAGACAAGCAGATACTTTACTTATATTTCTGGAAGGAGCTTCCCCAGGCTGAAATAGCAAAACGGCTGGATATTCCCGTTGGAACGGTGAAAAGCCGCCTTTATACCGCAAAGCGGAATTTCAAAGACAAATATCCCGCCAATATACCGAAAGGAGAAAGCAATATGAAGAAACTGCCTGAAATACTGCCTGAATACAAAATAGAGCAACTGCCCACAGAGCCTTTTCAGTGCGTCTGGGAGGAGCTTATGGGCTGGCTCATCGTTCCCAGAACAGGCGAAAAACTGAGCTGGGGACTTTACGATATGCCCTCCCGCAAAAGGACGGAGTGGACGGAAATGGAAGTAGTCGGCAAAGCCGAGGTCCACGGTATAGAGGGCGTTGAAACAGTGGCGATACAGCACGACGCCGAAAACTATTACCGCACGGGGAGCATAAAGGAGTGCGAATGGCGCTTTATAAATCAGCTCACCGACACCCACTGCCGCACCCTTGCGGAAAGCCACGTTGACGAAAACGGCGTGCGCCGTGTGCATACGTTCCTTGACGGAGATGAATTTATGCAAAACTGGGGCTACGGCGAGGATAACTGCGGCAAGGAAACGCATATCAGACGAAAGGGTATACTGAGCCGTGAGGGAAACGTAATAACAGGCGTTCCGAAACCGAATTTGCAGTCTATGGACGTGGTGGGAAGATATAAGGTGACCATTGGCGGCAGGGAATACGACACCGTTTGCGTAATGGACATCGAAACCTTTGACGACAGCATAGTTACCGAAAGCTATATCGACAAAAACGGCAGAACGGTATTGTGGCGCAGATTCAATCATGACAACTGGGCGGCAGACAGATACAAAAAAAGCTGGAGCGAAATGCTCCCCGAAAACGAATGGCTTTTCGTCAACGGAGAGACCTACGTTCATTGGTACGACTGCATAACCGACTATATTCTTTGATAGAAACAAAAGCGGCAGGATTTTTCTGCCGCTTTTTATTAAATCATTTTCACCCTTTCCCACTCTCTGCATAAAATGGTACAGAAGCAAAGGCTTCAAGAAAGGAGAAATTCTGAACCATGAATGAGCATATTTGCTCCTGTGAGCGTGAGAACAGCGTCAGGAGAGTGGGCTACGCCTACGTTCCAGTTCAGCGTATGGGCAAGGTCTATTCACCCCAGAAGGCGATAATGCAGGGAACCGTCTTTCCCGAGCTGGATATTCCCATAGGAGTTTACGAAAGGGGACTGTGCGATGGAAAATAACAACTGCCGCAGACTGCTCCAGGCAGTAAACGAGGCAAGCTTTTTTATGCAGGACCTGAAGCTGTACCTGGACACTCACCCCGACGACGAGACCGCCGTGCAGATGTTCAGAGAGGCGGTAAAGCAGTATAAAGCCTGCAAGGAAGCGTTTGAGGAAAACTGCTGGCCCCTGAGAGCAGAGAGCAGCGGCAAAAACTGCGATTGGGACTGGCTTTGCGGAGCATGGCCTCCCGCAAAGGTGTAAGGAGGGCTGCAAATGTTTGTATTTGAAAAAAGAACCCAGATACCCGTAAGGATAGCCAACAAAAATCCCAGACTGGCGGGGATAATCCTCAGTCAGTACGGAGGACCCGACGGCGAACTCGCTGCCTCCCTTCGCTACCTCTCCCAGCGCTTCACAATGCCTGACAATATGGGCATAGCGCTGCTCACCGATATAGGCACCGAAGAGCTTGCTCACCTTGAGATAGTGGGCTCGGTAGTTTCCCAGCTTACCTCAGGCGAGGGTGCAAAGTCCTTTGACCGCTACGGCAAGGGGGATTATTACGTAGACCATTCCAACGCCGTTTATCCCGCAAGCGCCGCAGGCGTGCCTTTCACCGCCGCATATATCCAGAGCAAGGGCGACCCTATCGCCGACCTTATGGAGGACTTGGCGGCAGAGCAGAAAGCCCGTGCCACCTACGACAACATTCTCCGCCTTTCCGACGACCCTGACGTTAACAACGTGATGAAATTCCTCAGAGAGCGTGAGATAGTACACTTCCAGAGGTTTGGCGAACTGCTTGACGCATACCAGAGCAAGATAAAATAACGAAAAAACAAGCCGCTGTCAAAGCGGCTTGCTTTTCTTTATTGAGAGGAAATCAGTCCTTGAACGTCATATGAAAGTAAAATCAGCTCGTTTGCTCCACAGCGTCAGGAGCATTTTCCCTTTCCCGTTTTACAACATACCCTTTTTTCAGCCTGTCATAGACCACCTGCCCCTGAAAGGCAATCTTTTTCATAAATTTTCTTATATCGTCAATGTCCCTTTGTATGCTGCGTTCGTTAACGCCGCTGCTTTGCGCCGCACTTGACTTGCTTATGACTTCTCCGTTCATCAGCCTTGTGTACAGGTCGAGAACACGCATTATCTTGTCGTCTTTTTCCATTCCCAAGCTCCTTCCGCCGAAAAATAAGAAATTATAGTATAATTTATCAAAAAAATTATATTTATAGTATATCACAACTTTTATAAAATATCAATAGGCTCTGTATAATCTTTTTTAATATTTATATACTATATATAGAATATAGGAAAAGAAAGGCGGAGCAGATATGAGCAGTTTGTCGGTAGAGATCGGTCGCAGGATAAGAAATTACCGCCTGCAGCAAGGGCTGAGCCAGGAGGAGCTTGCGGAAAAGTGCGGGCTTCACCCCACGTATATCGGTCAGGTGGAGCGTGGAGAAAAGAACGCCACGCTGGAAAGCGTCAGCAGGATAGCGGGCGGACTTTCGCTTCCCCTCAGCAGACTTTTTGAAAATCTGGGAGGAAGCAGTACGCAGGACGACATTCCCGCTATGACCTATGAGCTTATGCTGTCCGTACCTGTTGACAAACAGCGGATAATGCTTGAGATACTAAAACAGATAATCCGCCTTCATTCATAACCCATTCCACCTTTTATGCTTGACAAATATCCTGTGATATGTTATATTTAAAACAAATACCGACGAAAAACGTCGAAACAGGAGAGGAGTTTTAATTATGTTTTGTCCCAACTGCGGAACAAAGCTGGAGGAAAATGCGCTGTGCTGTCCCTCCTGCGGAACGGCTGTGCCGCCTGAAAATCCCGTACAGCAAGCCGATCCTCTGTTCCCCGACCCTACTGTGATACCGCAGGATATACCCGAAGTCGACCCCTCCACCTTGGTGGAAGACCTTTCTCCGAAAGAAGAGGAACAGACCACCGCTTTTGAACAGCAGTCTGTTTATCCTACCCAGAACCCCTACCCCACCCAAAACCCTTATCCCACACCGAACGCTTTCGGACAGGACGATCAGGGCTTTCCCACCGTGCAGAACCCTCAGAATATTCCGCCCTATCAGAACATAGTTCCCATAGAGATACCAAGAAGATCTAATATTCCTATGGGCATTTTAGGCGCAATTCTGTTCTCACTTATCGCCTGCGTTATCTGGGTGATAATCGGAACGTTGGGCTTTATCTCGTACATTGGCGGTCTTGCGATGGGCTTTTGCTGTGTTATCGGCTACAAGACGCTTGGAAAGAAGTTCGACATTTACGGCGTTATCACCTGCATAGTGGTCATTCTTGCGGCAGTCCTCGCCTGCAACATCTTTGTTGAGGTAATGTCGATATTCAACGACGCTGACGCCGCCGATATAGCAAGACAGCTTGGCTACAACGGCTTTGCCGACGTTTATTTCCACTTTTTTGAATTTATGAGCACCGTTGATTACGCCTTGACCTATGTTGGGGAAACACAGACCCTCACCTCGATGTTCGTGCGTGACCTGCTGATAAGCTACGTTTTCTCGGGGATCGCCTTTGCAGTTGTCGCAATACCCGCTTTCAAAGCCAGAAACAATCTTCCCGGCGCAAATCGCTGAGCTTTGATTACATAAAAAATCCGCCGTCTGTTCGCAGGCGGCGGATTTTTATGTAACAAAAAGTTTTTGCAATTACTTGCGCTTTCTTGAAATGATAATGCCTGCGGCGGCAAATGCGGCAGGGAGCAAAGCGAGAACAACGCCTGTGGGCTCATTCTTGTCAGTGCTTGTACCGTTTTGTGTATTGCCGTTTTCAGCGTTCGTGCCTGTTGTGGTTTCGGCGGGGTTAGCGATTTCATCGGAAGAAGTGCTTTCATCTGAAGCTTCCGTAGCGGTCGTATCATCGGAGTTTGCGGGGTCGTTATCTTCGTCTTCATTGTCAAGAGCCACAAAGTTGTAGTTATTGTCTTTTGCATAAGCTTCGGCATAAGAGCCTGTGTAGCCGTAAATGGTGGAGAGACTGCTGTATGAAAATACATTATCTTCTATTAACGTAACGCTTTTGGGAATCGTTATTTTTGTCAGCGACACACATCTTGAAAATGCACAATACTCTATTGTTGTCACACTGTCGGGGATAATTACCTCCGTCATCTGATTGCACGGATGAAACGCATAGGCGCCTATTGTCGTTACGCCGTCGGGTATCGTGTATGTATTGGCTTTTGCATACGGAAATTTTACAATAGTCTTTCCGTCTTTGGTATACAAAACTCCGTCTATATCCTTGTAATTCTTATTATTTTCATCTACATAGATAGCTTTTAAATTTTCGCAAGTAACAGAAACAACAAGTGAAAAACCAAATGCGTCCTCTCCTATCGTTGTTACACTTGCCGGAATGGTTATTTCCGTCAACGAGGTGCAGCCGCCGAGCGCCCCAAATCCTATTGTGGTCAGACCTTCGGGGAGAGTTATTTCTGTCAAATGAGAACATAGGTTCAATGCATAGTCGCCTATCGTAGTCAGACTGTTAGGAAGTGTTATTTTCGATATGGAACAGTTATAGAACGCGGCATACCCTATTGTTGTCACGCCTTCGGGAATATTTACCGCTGTCAGTGTTTTGCACATACTGAATGCATCATCACCTATCGCTGTCACTTTTTTTCCCTCAATTTCAGAAGGAATTGTGATTTCTGCATCATTGCCGCTATAACCTGTTACAGCCAGCGTTCCGTCCTCTAATTCCTCATAGCTGAATCCCTGATATTCGCCTGTATCCCCTGCCGCTGCAAATGCTGTCTGTGGTATGACCGCTGCCGCAACAGCCAGAGATACGGCGCAAGCCATCAATTTTTTAAATTTCATCTTCATAAGCTCCTCTCAAAAAATTAAAATACAAGCATATCGCTTTCCTGAATTATAACATTATATTTTCATTTTGTCAAGTAATATCGTCACAAAATGTAAAGTATATCATCATAATATGTCGTGTAAATTTCACTACACATTTGATATAATTATATCATTAAATGATAAAATAACTATCAAAGGAGGAAGTATGCTTTATTATCTTTGCGAGCGTATCACTGAATTGCGAAAGACTTTCGGGATAACTCAATCTGACCTTGCACGGCGGCTTGACGTAACACGAAGCTCCGTCAACTCTTGGGAAATGGGCTTATCTATCCCCCAGCTAAAGCACATTGTCGAGATGTCCAAAATCTTCAACACCACCGTTGACGGCTTGCTCAACACTTCTCAGCGAGTGGTAATAGACATAACCGACCTTTCCGAAAAGGAACAGCAGGCGGTATTCGGCATAGTGGACTGCCTGAAGAACAAAGCCGAACAACAGTAAAACAGCCGAGCATTTTAAATGACGGCTGTTTTTTTATATTGATTTTTTTCAAAAATAGTATTATACTGAAATAAGAAACAAAAGGAGGCGTTCCTATGGATCCGTCAAAAGCTCACAACGTCACCGCCCAGGTGAACAAGGTCATTCTCGGCAAGGAAAAAGAGGTGGAGGAGGTAATGCTCACCTTTCTTGCCGACGGACATATTTTGCTTGAGGACATTCCCGGCGTGGGAAAGACCACCCTTGCCCTTGCCTTTTCAAAGGCTATGGCTTTGGACTGCCGCCGTGTGCAGTTTACTCCCGACGTAATGCCCTCGGATCTGACGGGATTTTCCGTTTACCGCCGTGACGAGGAACGCTTCGTTTATCAGCAGGGAAGCGTGTTCTGCAACCTGCTCCTTGCCGACGAGATAAACAGGACTTCACCAAAGACCCAGTCCGCCCTGCTTGAGGTTATGGAGGAACGGCGTGTTTCGGTGGAGGGAGTGACCCGTGACGTACCAAAGCCTTTTCTTGTAATAGCCACACAGAACCCGTTCGGCACGGCGGGAACACAGCTCCTGCCTCCTGCGCAGGTGGACCGCTTTATGTCCACGCTGACCTTAGGCTATCCCGACAGGGAACACGAGCTTGAAATGGCTATGACCGTGGGAGAGGAACAGCGTGCCGACAGCGTGGTAACCGTTATGACAAGGGAAGAATTATTGCAGGCACAGCACGATATACACACCGTTTTCATAAAAGAAGAGGTGGGGAACTACATACTTGATTTAGTTACCGCCACCAGAGCCCACCGCTATATTGAGCGTGGCGCAAGCCCCAGAGCGACTATCGCCCTTGTAAAGCTGTCCAAAAGCGCCGCATGGTACAAGGGGCGCGATTACGTCACTCCCGCAGATGCGGCGGAGCAGTTCGTCTACGCCGTTTCCCACAGGATAACGCTTAATTCCTCCGCCAGAATGGACGGAATGACAAAGGCGGCGGTGCTGAACGAAATACTTTCCTCCGTGAAAAAGCCGCCTATGGGAGAAAAGGGCAGATGAGCAGGATAGTTTTCGGACTGCTTGCCGTTCTCACCTATTATCTTGCGGGAATGTACCTTTCGTTGCCGCTGATGATACTCGGCTTTGCGGAGCTTTTCCTGCTGGTATTTCTCATATTCCTGCCCCGCTATCTGAAAAAACATCTGTCCGTTGAATTTATCAAGAAAAGCGAAACGGCGGAGCTTGGCGGTGAAATGCGCTGTCACCTTGTGATACATAACACAGGGAAGCTCCCCGTCAGCAGAGCAAGACTACGCTTAAAGCTGAAATATGCGGGGGAAACAAAGGAAGTCACCCGCCGCCTTTATCTCGGGGCGGAAAAGGGCGACAGCGAAACGGAATTTTCTTTCCGCGCCGAATACTGCGGCTTGATACAGATAAAGGCGGATAAACTTCGGGTATACGATTATATGTCCCTTTACTCCTCCTCAAAGCCGCTGGACGCATATATGGAGGCGGCAGTTTTCCCTGTAAGCAGTCCGCTTGCCATAGACCTGCCCGCCGAGGCGTTTGACAACACAGGCGTTTCAGAGCTTACAGCAGACAAAATGGGAGAAAACAACGACGAGATACGCCAAATACGGGAGTACCGCACGGGCGACTCCAACCGCCACGTCCACTGGAATTTGAGCGCCAAGACCGACAAGCTGTGGATAAAGGAATATCAGAAGGACACCGACCTTACGGCGGGGATATTGCTTTCCTGCGGCGGTGAGATCACAACTCAACAGCAAAGCGCATTTTACAGCCTGTTCTTTTCCCTTGCGCTGGGACTTTTGCAAAGCGCCGCTTTGGTGAAGGTCTGCTGGTACGACGGCGGGAAAGGCGGCTATATCTTCGACGAAGCGGCAAACGCCGAGCAGTTGCAGGAATTGCTGGTAAGACTTTACAGAAGTAATCTATCCAAGGCGGATAACGCTCCCGCTTTTGAATATCTTTTCAGATTGACCACAGACCTTGAGCTTTACGACAAGGAAAAGCAAATACGCCGCTTTACTGCGGAGGAGATACTGACAGGAAATATCACCCTTTGAGAAAGGAGGAGCAAAATGGCAAAATTCAAGCTGAACCCGGCCGTTTCAAAGAAGAAGGAAAATGAACCCCTGCCTCTCGTTATGCTTATTTTCCTGCTCGCGGGAGTTTTGGGAATACTTTTGCTTTTTCGCTCCCCCGCCGCCAACGATTACAGCGCGGCATTGGTACTGCCCTTTACGGCTGTTCTCTGCTGGGCGATATGGTTTACCTACAACAAAAGCAAAACGGCTTTCTGGCTGCTTGCGGCTGCCTGTACGGTTGGCTGTTTCCTTGCGCTTTTTATTTTTCACAGGACCTTCGGACTTCAGATCTTTCACACGGTGCGCCTGCTCTTTACCAACGATTCCCTTGAAACGACGGATCTCACCGCCCTTGCTATGCTTTTGTCCGTAATTTTGTCCTTCGGGATTTTCGGGATAGAATGTCCCGGGCGCAGTCACGCCCTGCTTTACCTTTTCACCACGGCGCTGTTGCTGTTCGCTCCCATAATCGACATAAAGGCGAATATCGAAACTGCGTTTTTGCTTTTGCTGTTTCAGCTTTCCTTCTGGGCGGTAATGTCCGTTACTCAGGAAAATAAAAAGAGAACGCTTTTCACCAAGGGCAGACTGCGCCTTGCGGGAAACAGCGCCCTTGCCCTGACCCTTGCTCTGATAATAGCTTTCCTTGCCGCATTCCCACTTGTGGCGTCATCATCTTCATTGTTTTTCGATTCCGTTTATACTGTGGAGGGATTTATCTACCGTTCCTTTGACAACCTGACGGGACGCTCCGAGCAGCTTGTTGCGGGAGGACAGATAAATAACGGCAACAACTACCCCACAGGCACTCCTCACCTTGAAGTAACAGTAGACAGTCTTCCCACCGAGAGCATATATCTTCGCGGCTTCAGCGGCGGAGACTACAAAAACGGAAACTGGACGAATACAAGCGATTTCATTCCCATGTCCGTCTATTACCACGATGAAACCATTTTTTATCCCGCAGATCTGGAGCTGATGATGTATGAGCTGAACCGCAGTGAGGACAAGGAGCACACTATTACTATCCGTCACCTAAGCGGAGATTACAGCGTATTTTACAGACCGTATTTCAGCTCCGACCTGCTTCCTTATGATGAGGAGGACTATCATTTTTTTAGTGACAATGCGCCTGAGGATTACGAAGGTTATTCCTACAACTTCACAGAGCAGAAGAATCTTCTCACCTATAATGATTATAACAGATTGGACGATACGGAGCTTCCGCAGCTGCTTGAGAGAAGAAGAGACTATATGGAATATGCTGAAAGCCGATTTACCGCATATCCGAGAGAGGATCTGCCCAGACTTTCCACTCTCGTGGCGGAGAATCCCCTTACCGAGCTTGACGACATAACCGCCTTTATCCTGTATACCCTGAACAGCAACGCCGAGTACAGCCTTACTCCCGGCTGGACGCCCTGGGGAAAGGAGATAGCGGAATATTTCCTGTTCGAGCGAAAGGCGGGCTACTGCCAGCACTTTGCGCTGGTGGCAACGCTGATGTACAGAATGTACGGCGTTCCCGCCCGCTACGTCACGGGATACAGAGTTGACCCCGACGATTTTTATTCTGCTTCCGACAATGAGTTTAAGGCAACTGTCACCGACGCCTCCGCCCACGCCTGGGTGGAGATATATCTAATGCAGTACGGCTGGGTGCCTGTGGAGGTAACTCCCGCCGCCAACGCTTCGACCCTCTATCCGGGACTCAGCGGCATAAGGCTGAATATGCTGATGTTCCAGCACGGCTGGGGTCAATCAGGCTCAGTCCAGCAGGCCTCCGACAGCGGGAACATTGCTCAGCAGTCCGACATAACCTCTCTCCTTTCAGGAATGAACGTTGACCTTGACGCCTTACTGCCGCCGCTTGGTATAGCCCTTGGGGTATGCGTGCTTATTGCGGCTCCTCTGTTCATTATCCTGCGGCGCAGACGAAAGCTGAAAAAGCGGGAAACGGAGGATTGCCGTGCGGCGTTTTACCGAATGACCCAGGCATTGAACCTCTGCGGTGAAATGACAGATTACGACGGCTGGGAAACGGACTACGCACAGCGCCTATCCAAGACCGTTCCAGACATAACCGACGAGGAAGCAAAGCAAATGCTTTCCGCCGTCAGCAAAGCCGCCTGCGGAAATACCCCCGTGAACGCCGAGGAAGAAGCAATAACCCGAAGCGTCGCCCGCCGCGTCTGCGATTACGCCTATCAGCATATGGACCTGCCCAGAAAGCTGTTTTTCAAATATATTAAGGCGTATGTTTAAAAAACAAAAATACGCTCCCGCAAAGAGCGCATTTTATTTGTATTTACTTAATTTTTGAAACTACTCTGTTTTAATCAGCAAAAAACCGCACCCTTTCCTGAACTCCCTGCTCGCAATTTTACGGTTTTGCGTAGCAAAATGAATTTCCTTAAGGGAAATTCAAGAAAAATTGCGCCAGAAAAAGAGCTGAGGACGAGCCGTCAGGCGACAGACGAAGCCTTTTTCCATTTGCAAAAATGCCTCTCGAATGAGGGGAATTTTCCTAATGGCAGCACCTTGCTCGCAATTTTACGGTTTTGCGCAGCAAAATGAATTTCCTTAAGGGAAATTCAAGAAAAATTGCGCCAGAAAAAGAGCTGAGGACGAGCCGACAGGCGACGTACAAAGCCTTTTTTCATTTGCAAAAATGCTCCTCAAATGAGGAGCATTTTCCTAATGGTGGCCTGCCCGGCCGGAGTCGAACCGGCAGTCTTCGGAGTCGGAGTCCGACGCATTATCCATTGTGCTACGGGCAGAAATAAAGGCGGCTTTGTGACCGCCTTTTATTTTACCATAAAATCAGCTGAAATGCAAGCCTTATTTCTCCAGCACTTCGATAGCCGCCAGCTTTGCGGAGGTGCAGAATATCTCCATCGCCTTGGAAAGCTCTTCAACGGTGGGGAAGGTGGGCGCAATCCTTATATTGTTGTCCTGCGGGTCCTTTCCGTAGGGGAAGGTAGCCCCCGCATTGGTCAGCACGACCCCCGCCTCTTTGCAAAGCTGCACCGTTCTCTTTGCCGTTCCGGGAAGTCCGTTGAAGGACACGAAATACCCGCCGTTGGGCTTGTGCCATTGACCGATGCCCAGCGGCTCTATCTGCGTTTCCAGAGCGTAGAGGACTACCTTGAATTTAGGAGCGATAATCGCCCTGTGCATTTTCATATGCTCCTGTATCCCCTCGTAGTCCTTGAAAAATCTTGCGTGGCGCAGCTGATTCAGCTTGTCGTAGCCGATAGTCTGATAGCTCATCTGCTCTTTTATGAAATTTATGTTCGCCTCGCTTGCAGCAAGCACCGCAAGCCCGCCGCCGGGGAAGCTGATCTTTGAGGTGGAAGTAAATATGTACACCATATTTTCCTTGCCCGTTTTCTTGCACTCGTCAAGAATGTTCAGCAGCTTGTCGGGAGTATCGGTGAGATGATGAACGCAGTAGGCGTGGTCCCAGAATATCCTGAAATCGTCCGCTTTCGGGCTCAGGTTCGCAAACCGCCTTACCACCTCGTCGGAATAGGTTATCCCCGAAGGATTGGAGTACATCGGAACGCACCATATACCCTTTATCTCCTCGTCCTCGCTGACCAGTTTTTCCACCATATCCATATCGGGACCGTCGCTCTTGTAAGGCACAGTTATCATCTCGATACCCATGCTTTCGCATATTGCGAAATGCCTGTCATATCCCGGAGCAGGGCAGAGGAATTTAACGTGTTCATATTTGCCCCAAGGCTTTTTTCCGCCCAGAACGCCCAGGAGCATAGCCCTCGCGATACTGTCGTACATCATACAAAGGCTGGAGTTCCCGCCTACGATAAGCTCATATCTTCCCACGCCCAGCATAGGCATAAACAGCCTTTTCGCCTCGTAAATGCCGTCAAGCACGCCGTAGTTGCGGCAGTCGATACCGTTTTCGCTGACAAATTCGCCGTCAAGACAGTGCAAAAGCATATCCTCGCTCAAGTCAAGCTGTATAGGCGCAGGCTTGCCCCTTGACATATCCAGCTTCAACCCCATAGCCTTGTACTTCTCATACTGCTCAAGGACCGTTTTCTTTTCCTTTTGCAGCTCTTCCTTTGTCATATCCTTATACATAAAAATTCCTCCCGAAATCATTTTTTACTAAATAACATTATATTTCATAAACGGAAAAATTGCAAGTTATTTTTCCAAATCCTGCAAAATTTATTTGCCGTGACAGATATAGTCCTTGTAAAGCGCATATGGCGGGAAATGGCGAAAAATCCGCCGTTTTGCCGAATACGTTCAGCAGGTTTAAGGGGGCGGAACAAACGAAGTTGACAATTTTATACTGTTTGCACAGCCATTTTTACACATTCCTGCCAAATTTCGTGAAAATGCGCAAAAATGCTTTACAAAATAAAAATTTTGTACTATAATAAATCACAAGGAACGCAAACAAAGAATGCCTTATACGGCTGTAAGGAGCGTAAAAATTGTATCTGGAAAAAGAGATACCGTTGACGAGAAGCGAAGCGCAGGCGGTCGCTGAAAAGCCCGTAGCGCCTCAGCAGACCAAAGCGGTGGTTGAATCTAAGCCCGTATATGATTTTTTCAAGCGGGCGTTTGACATATTTTGCGCTGTTGTCGGACTTGTACTGTCAAGCCCGTTATTTTTGGTGTTTACGATTCTTGTCGCGGCGGAACGAAGCGGAAAGCATATTTTCTTCAGCCAGAGGCGGCTGGGAAAGGGCGGAAAAATAATACATATCTACAAATTCCGCAGTATGGTGGACGACGCCGAAAATGTTGAGAAGTGGCTGAACAAAGCTCAGCTGAAGCAATATTACAGCGAATACAAGGTGGAAAACGACCCCCGTGTCACAAAGGTGGGGCATTTTCTCCGCAGAACGGGACTTGACGAGTTGCCGCAATTGATAAATATACTGAAAGGCGATCTCAGCCTTGTAGGACCAAGACCGATACAGGAATCGGAAACCGCACTTTACGGTGCGGACAAGGATCTGCTCCTTTCGGTAAAGCCGGGATTGACAGGATACTGGCAGGCATACTGCTCAGGCGACACTACATATACAAACAAAAAACGTCAGCGTATGGAGCTTTTTTACGTCAAGCACCGCAACTTCGGCTGGGACATAAAAATATGCTTTGCCACGGCAGGCGCTATCATAAGAAAGATAAAGCGCGGCTAAAAAAAAACAAAAAGTAAAGGCGCAGGCTGCGGTCTGCGCCTTGAGTGTATCAAGGGTACCGGAAACTTTATGAGGGAACCGCAGTGGGTTCCCTCATAAAGCATTTTTGTAAATTCAGCGTTATTCTATATCGTGCAGATCGTCGTCTTCATCTTCGTCGTCCAACGAGTTTATCAATGTTTTCTTGTAGCGCTTGTACAGGAATATCGTTATTCCCGCCGCAGCGATACAGATAAGGCTTTCGATAATTATTATCAGCGGGCTGAAAGCGGTGCTTTCCTTGGCATTGACCGTTATGATGCAGGTGGCTTCCGCCTGACCGCCGTTCAGCAGCAGTGTTATAATTGCTTCGCCCGGGGTCTTGGCGGTAACAACTCCGTCTATCTGACCTACCGCCGCCACAAGGGGATTTGAGCTTTCATAGCTTATATCGGTGACTGAAGCGTCCTTCGGCTCATACAGATAGTCCAGCGAATATTCCTCTCCCGCTGTAAGCACTACTGTGGGGAAGGAAAAAGTCACCTTGTTTATCGCAAGCTGTCCCACCAGAGCCTCATAGCTTTCCATTCTGGTTAGGACGTTATTGTTGAACAGCAGGTACATTACCGTATCTCCGCCCAGCGTGAACTGACAAGGCGCGTATTCCGCACCCTGGATATAAATTGACAGAGCCTTCTGCTCTACCTGCTGGAACAGGAAATATCCGTTCAGGTCTGTTACCGTGCTGAGATTATCCACCACAAGATGTACGCCTGAAATAGGCTTTCCGTTTCCGTCATACAAATATCCCGAAAGGGAAGCTGTGACGAACGCCACGTCTGCCGAAACGGTAACATTGACATAAGCGCTTTGTCCGCCGCCCTCTATGTGTATCCTTGTCTGACCCTCGCCAACGGCGGTCATAAGTCCGTTTCCGTCAACGGTCACCACGGCGGTGTCTTCAGAAGTATAGATTATCGCATATCCTTCCGCGGCATCTTCAGGAAACAGTCTTGCGTTTATCTGCGCCGCCGCGCCTACGTTAAGGGTAAATTCGGACTGCTCCACCTCTAAGGAATCGGGCGTCTTGACAGGGTCTGTAACTCCGATTATCGCGGAAGCGTTCAGCCCTCCCGTAATGACGTAAACAGTTGCAATACCCGGTCCTACCGCGGTTATGTATCCTAATTCGTCGACCGTCACCACATTTGTGTCAGAGCTGGAAAATGTGACGGGAGGATATCCTTCCGCATTTTCAAGCTGATACGTAAGCTGCACGCTGTCGCCTGTCAGCATATTGTACTCGTAAAATCCCAAAGTAATAGTTGCATATACTACGGGAGGAGTTGTCGTATCCGAACCCGAATCAGACGGCGTCGTGGTGTCGCTCACGGGAGGAGGATCCGTCACAGGCGGCGGAGTTGTGGGAGGAGTCACAGGCGGAGGAGGCGTGGGAGTAGTAGTGACAGGCGGCTCAATGGGAGGAGTCGTGGTAGGCGGCTCGGGGTCGGTTACGGGCGGCTCTGTCTCCTCTGTGGTGCTTTCTTCAGGCGGCTCGTCCTCTGTCGTTTCACTGGTGATGTGAGGAAAAGGTCCGAAAAAGTTCGGCTCAGACGGCTCCGAATATGCATATACCGACGCCGATATCCCCGCCAGCAAAGCGGCTGCGGTGATAACGGGCAGTACGCGGTTCAGTTTTTTCCTAAATTTCAGCATAAAAAATTCTTCCTTTTTAACGGTGATTTATGAAAAAAATTTTAATGATCGCTTCAGCGGTTTCCCATTTTGAAAACTTCCATATTCCGTATATCAAAGCTCTCAGCGAGCAGGGAAACGTCATACACACTGCGGCTTTGGAAAGCTATAAGAACCCCTTTGTGCAGCGGCACGTACAGCTTCCTTTCCGCAAAAAGCTGTTCCACCCCAGCAATATAAAGGTGATATTCGTTCTTGCAAAGCTTATGCGTAAGGAAAAGTATGACGTCGTATGCACTAACTCAACTCTTGCAGGCTTTTGCGGGCGTATGGCGCTGATACTTTCAGGCTGCAAAGGCACTGCCGCGCTCCACATCTGCCACGGCTATCTGTTTTCCGACGGCAAGGGGCTTAAAAACAAAGTGTATTTGTTTTTCGAGAAGCTGGTCCGCCGCCGCACGGACCGCCTTGCGGTGATGAACGGTGAGGATCTTGCCATAGCGGAAAAATATTCCCTAGGCAGGAGCATTATATATATAAATGGTATGGGACTTGACGGTTCAAAATTTCCCCAATTGCCTGTACAAAAGACCTCAGCCCTGCGAAAGGAGCTTGGCGCAGGAGAGAATACCACGCTTTTCCTTTGCGCCGCAGAATTTTCCCCCCGCAAAAATCAGCGGGTGATACTTCATGCCTGCTCCCTGCTGAAAGACAAGGACTATATCATAGCCTTTGCAGGAAGCGGAGAACTGCTTGAAGACTGCAAGGCGCTTGCAAAGGAGCTTGATGTTGAAAAGCACGTCCGCTTTCTGGGACTTCGTAGCGATATGAACTGCCTTTTCCGCGCCGCCGACTGTCTCGTTTCCGCCAGCATTTACGAAGGAATGCCCTTCAACGTTATGGAAGCGCTTTACTGCGGCGACAACGTTATCCTCAGCGACGCAAAGGGCAATCGTGACCTTGCGGACGGATCGCAGCTTTATCCCTGCGGCGATTTTAAGGCGTTGTCCCTGCTTATGGAAAAAGCAAGCCCTCTTGCTGAGCATAAAAACCGTCTTGATAAAAAATATCTTCTTGCCGACGCTCTGGAAAAAAATATCGGACTTTACGACATGGAAAATATTTCACCCTGACAATATATGTCAATCGTCGCAAATGCTTTCAGAATGACATATTTTAGCATTTTCCCGTATATATAATTATACACTAAAATTATACTTTTGTCCAGTACCTTGAAGAAAAAGGAAAAATCAAAAAAGTTTCACAGCATTTTTCACAAATCGAAAAAAGAAAAATTGTTTATTTATAATGCAATTTAACAATTTTGAGTCAAAAATGAAAAAAGGGTATTGACTATCAAAAACGATGGTGTTATAATCAAACTATCAAAAACGACCGAAGTATTTACATACGGTCTTGACAAAAAAGAAAGTGGTGACGGGTGGGTAGCTGATGCTTGTATACTTGATAAACATTCTCCTTATTATGGTATGGGCATTGGTTTTCCGCATCGGCAAGCGCACAGTATTAAAAAAGATACTTTACGTTTGCGTCTGCTTTATCCAGCTTTACCTCATTTCTGCACTCCGCTATCAGGTCGGCGGTGACTATGGTATGTACACCGATGGTTTTTTCAGTATGGTAGTGAGTACGTCAAGGTACGGTTTTTTTGAATCGCTGTCCTACAAGGACTGGGAAATAGGATATATTTTCATTTGCAAGGTCATTGGTCTTTTCACTTCGGACTATAAGATCTTCATAATGATAATATCTATTTTCCCGCTGATAGGTCCCGCCTATCTGATAGCGAGATATTCAAAGAATACATTCGTTTCAATGTTTTTGTACGTTAACCTTTACCTCTTCTATATGGATATGAACTTTGTCCGTCAGGCGATAGCGATGTCCATTATGTGCTTTGCGTACAGCTTCATAGTTGAGAAAAAGTTCTGGCGTTTCCTGTTGGTGACAGTCATAGCGGCGTTGTTCCACCTCACAGTGCTTTATATGATACCTGTTTTCATAATGTGCATACTGAAGGTGAACACAAGAAAGTTGTTGCTGTACCTTTTCGGATTGCTTTTCTACTACATTCTTTCCGACGGGCTTCTGAACATAGTGCTTTCAAAGTTCCATATGGAATACAGCAATTCGGTTTTCATTGAAAACGGCGTTTACGTGCGTTATGCATTCTATCCGCTGCTGATATGTGCGGCGATGGTTCTCCTTTCCTATTACCTGAAGAACATTACTCCTCAGATGAACGTTCTCATTCATATGACCCTGCTGATGGGCTTCTGGCAGATAGTGATGACCAAGCACGCATTATTTGAGCGATTTTCATATTACACGATGCTTTTCGTAGTGATCGCAGTTCCCGAAGCGATAAGGGAATTTACCTTACAGTACAGGGCAAACCTCACTGAGAAATATTCGGAAAGCTATCATGGAGCCGAGGAGGACAAGACCCGAAGAGTCAAAGTAAAGGTCAATGCCAAGGCAAACAAAATGGTTATAATAATAACCGCATCGGTTTTGGTTCTGGCATTCGCCTACAATATGATGGGTCTTATCATTCCGGAAAAGGGAGTTCACAGCGTTCTCCCGTATAAGACCAGCTTAGGCTGGGATATCCCCAGCATAGACGGTCTGTTTAAATCAGGTAATAGCGTTTAAAAAGCGTTATTCGATAAAACAAAAAATATTTTTTGGAGGAATACTTACGATGAAGAAAGTTCTTTCCGCTGCAATTGCTCTGACTGCTGTTGCAGCAATGAGCGTTTCCGCTCTGGCAATCGATCCAGGCGCTACCAATGGTTCTGCTGACGGTACTGCTGATGCAACCGGTAAGGTAGAAACCAGCGTTGCTACTATTGAAGGCCTTAACGAAGGCGACAAGGTAACTGTTGTTGTAGAAGCAGTTTCTACTGTTGAAGACGCTGTTCAGACTGCTGTTGAAGGCGAGGCTGGCAAGGGCACTAAGGTGAACACATCTGTTACTATCACTGGCGTTACACTTGGCGATGGTCAGACCGCTACTGTTACTGTTGCTTATGATGGTGCTTCCAACAAGGTTGTTTATGTAAGCGATGATGGTGAAACTGTTGAAGTGATTGATCTTACTGTATCCGATGACAAGAAGACTGCTTCTTTCAAGACCACTCACTTCTCTACCTTCTATCTGGTAACTGTTCCTGAAGTAGGCACCCCCGGCGATGATGAAGGCGATGACAAGAACGAGCCTACCGGCGTTGTTCTGGCTATCGTTCCTGCTGCCGTAGCTGCTGCCGCAGTAGTTGTTTCCAAGAAGAGAAAGTAATTTCCCGAATAAGGAATAACTGAACAAACAACAGTGCAGTGCACAATAAGCACTGCACTGTTTTTTTAAGAGAAAAGCTAAGGCGCACCGCCCGTTCCCGTCTGCGGGAACGGGCAGGGACTGCCTTACGTTCAAGGATCTATATGCAGGTTACATATAATAACACGGTAATAACCGAAAAGGACCCGGTGGCTCAGGCGGTCACCCAAAGCGTGACTGCGCCCGTTATGTGCGATTTTATCGGCTGGGTGCTGAAAAGCGCCGAGCAAAAAGGCATAAAGCGGCTGTACTTTCTTGCCAGAGACGGCTGGATAATGCACAAAACCGCACAAAAAATTGCTGAAAAGTCGGGACTTGACGTTGAACTAAATTATCTCTACTGTTCGAGAATGTCCCTGCGAAACGCTGCCCTCTGCGATTTAGGCGAGGAGGCGTACCGCTACCTGCTGGAGGGGGGCTTTGCCCTGACCCCCGCGGTAATACTCGGCAGATTAAGGCTCAGCGAAGAACAGCGCAAAAGCGTATATCTTGATATAAACTATGACGGCGACGAGAATACGGAAATGGGAAAAGCGGCGGCGGCCGACTTTTGTGGCAAATTGAGAAAAAGCGCCGTGTACAACGCCCTGATGAGAGAAATTTCCCTTTCCTGCAAAGAAAACGCACTTTTTTACCTGCGTCAGGAGGGACTTACGTCCGACGTTCCCTACGCATTGGTAGACAGCGGCTGGACGGGTTCTGTCCAGCGTATGCTGAGAGTGCTGACGGGAAGACCGCAGACAGGCTTTTACTTTGGCTTGTACGGCAGACCTGACAGCGCAGACGGCGAATTTAACGCCTATCTTTTTGACAAAAGCACAGACGTGCGCCTTGTTTCCCGCTTCAACAACCACTTGTTCGAGGCGGTATGCGGCGCTCCACACGGAATGACCGTGGGATATGAGGTGAGAGAGGAAAGGGCATATCCAGTTTTCAACAATGAGAACAGCCTTAATTCCCAAAGCTCATTACTGCTCACACAGGAGCAAACAATTTACGACTACATAGAGGGCAAATTTATCCTGCCCGATGAAATAAAGACGATGAAACAGCGGCAGAGCTTTGCGTTTCCCCTGCTTGACAAGCTGATGTTCACCCCCGAAAGGGAGGTTGCGGAACGGTACGGCTCTCTGCTCTTTTCCGACGACCCCGCCGAGCTGTACAGTTTTCCTCTGGCGGCAAGGCTTGAGGACACTAAAAGATTATACCTTCTCCCCAGACTGAAAGAGAAATATTTCCGCAGGGACAAGCTTACAAGACCCGTATACTGGGGCTACGCCACGGCGATACTCAGCGGCAAGGGCGGCTTTTGCCGATTTAATCTGCGGCTGTGGGAGATATTGTGGCTGCTCAAACGATAAATTGGAGAGAACGATGAAGATTTCCGTTATAATGCCTGTTTACGACCCCGACAGGGAACAGCTCAGGCAAGCCGTAAGCTCCGTTTTGGAGCAGGATATGAGGGACTTTGAGTTTATCATCTGCGACGATGGTTCAAAGCCTTATGTCAGGGAAATAATAACGGAAGAATTTTCCGACAGCAGGATAAAATATCTGCGAAACGAAAAAAACGGCGGCTGCGCCTATGCCCTTAACCGCTGCATAGAGGCGGCGCAAGGCGAGCTTCTGATACGCCAGGACGCCGATGATTATTCTCTTCCGGGAAGATTTTCCGCCTTGAAACAGGCGTACGAGCAGACGAACTTTGACATTATAGCCACGAATATAATTTTGTTTGATGAAAACGGGGAGTGGGGACACAGAGATTATCCCGCCACTCCCGATAAGAACGATTTTCTTTTTGCAGTGCCTTTTATGCACGGCGCCTGCGCTCTGAAAAGATCATCGGCGGTAAAGGCGGGAATGTACCCCGTATCCGAAAAGACCGCCAGATGTGAGGAATACGCCTTGTTTATGACTATGTATTCTATGGGAGCAAGGGGAATGAACCTTCCACAGCGTCTTTACGCCTTTCGTGAGGACAGCGCCGCCGCACAGCGCCGCCGTTATTCCGACAAGATAAAGGAAGTAAGGGTCAAGGCGGAGGGCTTCAGAAAGCTGAAATTGTACCCGAAAGGCATAATTTACCTTGCAAAGCCGCTGATAGTGGGACTGATACCCCGCAAGCCGCTTGCTTGGATAAAGGACAAGGTATTTCACAGACGAAGCGACTGATAAGGAAAGGGGGAAGAACAGTGAGCCTGAAGCAGGGACTTTACAATGCTTTAGTAGCAAAGCAGCCGCCTATAAAGCGGCTTTATATCCGCTATAAAAAGCAGGGCGCATCTCCTGTTCAAAAGGCGATCTATCTTTTCAAGCTGAACTTCTCCTACTATATTTTAGGCGACAAGCGGCTCGCCCGCTATTCCCATATCTCAAAGCCGTACTGCAAAGGACCCGAATCCGCAAAGGACGGCATAATTCCCCCCGAAAAGCTGGCGGAGCAGCTCTGCAAATTTGACGCAGTTTCCTTTGATATTTTCGACACTCTGATATACCGACCATTTGCCGACCCCACGGACCTTTTTCACATTGTGGGAGCAAATGTGGGAATACTGAATTTTGCGGAAACAAGGATACTTTTCGAGCAGAAAGCGAGAGAGGAAAAATTCAAACAAAGCGGCAGTTACGAAATCAACATAGACGACATATACAGCCTTATGGGAAGCTATGGAAGCCGTTTTTCCAAAGCAAAGGATATCGAGCTTGAAGCGGAGACTGACCTTTGCTTTCCAAATCCTTATATGAAAAGGGTATGGGATATTTTAAGGGAGAAAAAAGTCCGCCTTATCATCACCTCCGATATGTATTTAAAGGCTGATTTTTTGGAAAAGCTGCTGATAAAGAACGGCTTTGACGGATTTGAAAAGCTGTTCGTTTCCAACGAATACTGGCTTTCAAAATATGAGGGCGGACTTTACGCAAAGGTAAAGGAATATCTTGCGTCAGACAACGTCGCCCACGTGGGGGACAATGAGAAAAGCGATATTGAAAACAGCAAACAATGCGGCTTTACACCGTTCCTCTCGTTAAATCCCAACACTGCGGGAGATATGTTCCGTCCCCTTGATTTAATGAGCAGGATAACAGGCTCTGCCTATGCGGGACTTGTGAACGCACGTTTTCACTGCGGGCTCGAAAGCTATCCTATGCTTTACGAGTACGGCTATGCTTACAGCGGTATATTTGCGCTTGGCTACTGCAATTATATAAGAAAACTCCAGCTTGAAACAGGAGCCGACAAGGTGCTTTTCCTTGCAAGAGACGGCGACCTGCTGAAAAAAATATATGACAAGTTATACCCCGACAGCGATACCGAATACTTTTTGTGGTCGCGGCTTGCGGCAGTGAAACTGTGTTTTGAGGAAAATACTCTTGACTTTATCCGCCGTTTCGTATATCATAAGTGTAGAGGAATTTACACCATAAAGCAGATATTTGCGGATATGGAGCTTTCCGAGCTGCAAAGCGGATTTTCCTCAGAGGACAGAATAGCGGAAAAAAGCGACGCTCCCGCCATTGCGGAATATCTTATGCAAAACCGTGACAGGATAAGGGAAATATACGCCCCGATGATGAAGGGCGCAAGACTGTACCTTTCACAAAAGCTGAACGGCAGCAAAAAGGCTCTTGCGGCAGACGTGGGCTGGGCGGGAAGCGGCGCAGAAGCTATTTTCGTTCTTGCCAAAAAGTGGGGTATAGATACCGAGATTATCGGAGTCATCGCAGGCACGAACGACAGCTTTTCTCAGCAGACAAACGCCTGCGAGCCGCTGCTCCAAGGCGGGAAGCTGTATTCCTACTGCTTTTCTCAGCGGCACAACAGAAATATTTATCTCAGACACGATTCCTCGGCGGGACACAATATGTTTTTTGAAATGCTGTTAGGCTCTCCTACGCCGTCGCTGAAAGGCTTTGACGAAAGCGGCGCTCCCGTTTATTCCCCGAACGAGGAGGGAAATCAGGAAACGGTAAAGCTGATTCACAAGGGAGCCATGGATTTTGCGGAGGACTTTTCCGCAGCATTTAAAAATTACCCGTATATGCTGGATATAAGCGGAAACGATGCATACGCCCCGTTTTTAAATGCAATAGAGGACGGCGGAAAATATTTCCAAACCGTTTTGGGAAACTGCAAATTCAATATGGACGTGAGCGTTCAGAGCAATGAAACTGTAAGCGCTCAGCTTAAATGATAGAACAGGAAGGGAAAAATGTTTAAGTTAGAAGAACAAATGAAATATTTCGGCTTTTTAAAGGAAGTCGTAAAGAGGGACATTAAGAAAAAGTATTATAAATCTGCCCTGGGTGTTGTGTGGACAGTCCTCAATCCTTTGTTGTCTATGCTGGTAATTACGATAGTATTTTCAACGCTGTTCAAAAGAAATATCGAAAATTACCCCATATATCTTCTTTGCGGACAGCTTATGTTTGGTTTCATAAGCGGAGCAGGAAGCAGCGGACTGAATGCTATTTTGAGTAACGCAAGTTATATTCGTGTGGTATATATGCCGAAATATATATTTGTTCTTTCCAGAGTCATAGAGGGCTTTGTGGATCTGCTGTTTTCTCTTATAGCCTTGTTTTTGGTCATGATATTTACAGGCGCTCCAATAACCTGGAATTTGCTGATATTGCCTCTGCTTTTTGTACTGGCGTTTATGTTTGCTCTTGGATGGGCGCTGATATTTGCTACTTACGGAACATTTCTCCGCGACCTGCAGCATCTTTACGGCATTTTCCGAACTCTTTGGATGTGGGTGTCCGCCATATTCTATCCTGTGTCTATTATTCCCTCCACATACAGATTCATTTTTGATCTTAATCCTTTAATACATTACATCAGCATAATGAGGTCAATATGTCATGAGGGTGTAATGCCGACTGAAAAATCACTGATAATCGCCTCTTGCTATTCGGTCCTTATGCTTGCAATGGGAATATCGGTATTCAAGGCAAACGAAAACAAATTCCTGCTATATATATAAATAATTGTGAGGTAACAAAATGAGTGATACAGCGGTAAAGGTGGAAAATGTTTCCATGATGTTCAACCTCAGCCGAAAACGTGAGGAACGTCTGAAAGAATACGTTATAAACCTGCTGAAAAGAAAACTGTTTTTCGATGAATTCTGGGCGCTTCGGGATATTTCCTTCGAGGTGAAAAAGGGCGATACCTTAGGCATCGTGGGAACCAACGGTTCAGGCAAAACAACACTGCTCCGACTTGTGGCGGGAATTATGCAGCCTACCAAGGGCAAGATAACTACGGAGGGTTCAATAGCACCGCTGTTTGCTATTGGAACAGGCTTTGATCACTCATTGACCGCAAGGGAAAATATTTATCTTGTAGGAGCGCTGCGTGGATACTCAAGGGCATATATGAAAAAGCGTTTTGACGAGATAATAGATTTTGCGGAGCTTGAGGATTTTGTTGACGTTCCTGTCAAGAATTTTTCTTCAGGTATGACTTCAAGACTTGCCTTTGCGATAGCAACACTTGTGCAGACCGACATACTGATAGCCGACGAGGTCTTGGCGGTGGGTGACGCTAAATTCCGCCAGAAAAGTGTGGACAGAATGGCAAAAATGCGTTCAAACGGCGCAACAGTGCTGTTCGTTTCTCACTCCTCCAGCCAGGTCCAGAAGATATGCCGCAATGCAATATGGCTCGACCACGGCAAACTGGTTATGTCAGGCTCCTCAAAAGAGGTGTGTGATGCTTATGCAGATTATTGTAAGAAGCAGTAAATGATGTCCCGCTGTACTACGGCGGGATTTTTGCTTATTGTCCTTCTGCTAAAAATGAATTTGTGCCTTACCATCTTGACAAAAAACAGCGCATTGTGCTAAAATATATAAAGAATATGCCGTGCAAAAACTCTGATCCTACAGAAAGGACTGATGAAACAAGTGAAAAAGCTCAAGCCTTTTATATATATGCTGACGGTCGCATTGGCAGTGATGTTTGCGGTATGCGCTTACGCCGAGGACGCTCCCGCACCGGAAGCGTCGGATTCAAGCAGCAGCGAGGTCACTCCTGCTGACGAGCCCGAGCCTGAAGTTACCACGCCCGAATCGAGCGAATCTTCCGCAACTCCTGAACCAACTCCCGAGCCTTCTTCTGAGCCTACTACCGTTCCGGAGCCCGAGCCTACCACCACTCCCGCACCCCAGATATCTCTGGACACCGACCCTGTTGTCACCGAAACTTCTACCACTACCACCACTCAGACCACAGCGGCGGACACGTCGGATACTACCACCTTGGAAACCTCCGACACTTCCGACACGTCAGACACCTCCGACACAAGCGGCACGTCAGATACAGCGCTGACGTCCGACAACAGCACTACTCCTCCTGTGGTAAGCGCCGCACCCACAACTCCTATTGCGGGAAACCCCGACGATTATATGGGAACTTCGCTTCTGATAGGCGGGATCGTCCTGCTGCTAGTCCTTGCGGTGGCAATTCCCCCAATCGTGAGAAAAGTACGCAAGAGCATAATTTACAAATACGACTGATTAAAATAAAGAAAATAAAGCCTTGATTAAATCAAGGCTTTATTTTTATGCTCCCAGAAAGATCCGCACCGCCGCAGCGCTGAGTATCCACCCGCAAACGTCTCCCACCAGCGCCGCCGCCAGAGCGTAGCGTATTTTTTTCACCTTCGTTGCGGAAAAATACACTGCTATCGTGTAAAACGTAGTCTCACTGCTCCCCAGCATAACGGAGGCGACTCTCCCCGCAAAGCTGTCTGCTCCCGTTTGGGTGAGAATGTTTTCGTAAAGCGCAACTGCTCCACTTCCCGAAAAGGGACGGAGTATCACCAGCGGAGTACACTCGGCGGGAAATCCGAAAAGCTCCGTGACAGGCTTCAGCCATTCCGTCAGCAATTCCACCCCGCCGCAGGCTCTGAACATTCCCACGCAGGTCACCAGAGCCATAAGAGAGGGGAAAATGTCCCTGACCGTCCCAAGCCCTTCCTCAACGCCCTTGAGAAATTCGCTGAAAACGTCCGTCTTTTTTGCCAGACCGAATATGAAAACAGCGGCAAATATCAAAGGGACCGCATAATCGCCTATATTGAAGTTCAAAGCCCTGCACCCCTTCTGCGGGCGGCAGCCCCCATTATTTTAGCGGCAGTTACCGTCAGCGCCGCGTTTATCAATGATACCACCCACACAGCGGGAAGTATCTCCATAGGCGCAGCCGAGCCGTGCTGGAGCCGCAAAGCCGCTACTGTAGTGGGAATAAGCTGAAGGCTAGCGGTATTAAGGACTACGAATAGTATCATATTGTCCGTCGCTCTTTCCCCCGACTTTTCCTCTTTTTCCAGCGCCCTCATCGCCGCCAGACCGAAAGGAGTTGAAGCGTTCCCCAAGCCAAGCAGGTTCGCCGTTATGTTCAGCACGATGAACTGCATAGCCTCTCCTTTCGGTGAAATTCCGTGGAAAAGCCGCCGCAAAACAGGGCTGAGCGCCTTTGCCGTCAGCTTTGTAAGCCCCGACGTCTGCGCCACCCGCATTACCCCACTCCAAAGGCAGATTATCCCGCAAAGGGTTATGCAAAGGGTCACCGCTTCTCCGCAGGCGGAAACTGCGGCATTGCTTACCGCTGCCGCGTCGCCCCGTATAAATCCTATAATCACCGACAGAATGATAAGTCCGCCGAAAACCCATTTCATCATAACGCTCACTTCCGTTCTCCTCAAAATTTATGCGGAAAAAGGCGGCTGTATGCCGAAAAACATTGACTTTAAGGGCGGATTGTGATAAAATTAAAAATGGATTATTATGCGTATTCCTATAAAACGAAAGGAAGAAACCGTTATGTCAGCTTACACCGCTTCACTTAACCGATATGAAAAAATGAAATACAACCGCTGCGGAAAATCGGGCTTAAAGCTCCCCGCCGTCAGCCTCGGCTTATGGCAGAACTTCGGCTACGGCTCCGACTTTGCTACTGCCGAAAAAATGGTCCGCACCGCCTTTGATTTGGGAATAACTCACTTTGACCTTGCCAACAACTACGGTCACCCTTACAACGGCTCCGCCGAGGAAAATTTCGGCAGGATACTGAACAACGGGCTGAAAGCCTACCGTGATGAAATAATAGTTTCCACCAAGGCGGGATACGAGATGTGGGAAGGACCCTATGGGGACAAAAACGGCTCCCGCAAGTACCTCACCGCAAGCCTTGACCAAAGCCTAAAACGCCTTGATTTGGATTATGTGGACATTTTCTATCACCATATTTTCGACCCCTCAACTCCCCTTGAGGAAACAGCCCTTGCCCTTGACAACGCTGTAAGACAGGGAAAAGCCCTGTACGTGGGTATTTCCAACTACAACAGCGCCCAGACCGCCGAAATTTCCGCAATATTCAAGGAGCTTCACACTCCCTTTATCGTAAATCAGCCGTCATATTCAATGTTCAGACGCTGGGTGGAGGAGGACGGACTGGATAAGCTGGCGGTGGAGCAGGGCTTTGGCTTGGCGGTATTTTCGCCGCTTTTCCAGGGACTTCTCACCGACCGCTACTTAAACGGTATCCCCGCCGACAGCCGCATAGGCAAGGGAAGTACATGGATAGGGAACGAGCTTACCGAAACGCGTTTAAATCAGATAAAAGCGCTTAACGAAGTGGCTCAGAGCAGAGGACAAAAGCTGTCCCAGATGGCGTTGTCATGGGTATTGAACAATCCCGCCGTCGCCACCGTTATTATCGGAGCGTCAAAGCCTGAACAGATAGCCGAAAACGCAGAAGCGGCAAACGCCCCCGAATTTACCGCCGAGGAGCTTGCCAAGATCGAGGAAATATTGAAACAGTGAACACTGTTTTTCAAAAAATACAACAAACAAGGAGAAAGAAAAAATGAGCACACCTCTTGCACAAAGACCGCCTATGGGCTGGAACAGCTGGAACACCTTCGGATTTAACGTCAGCGAGGAGCTGATAAAGGGCATAGCCGACAAATTCATCGAGCTTGGGCTCAAGGACGCAGGCTATGAATACATAGTTATAGACGACTGCTGGAGCGAAAGGGAACGCGACGAAAACGGCAGAATAGTCCCCGACAAAAACAAATTCCCCAACGGAATAAAAGCCGTCGCCGATTACGTTCACTCAAAAGGACTGAAATTCGGAATTTATTCCTGTGCGGGAACTCACACCTGCGCAGGCTTCCCCGGCAGCTTTGACCACGAATTTGTGGACGCCGCCACCTTTGCGGAGTGGGGAGTCGACTATCTGAAATACGACTACTGCTACCGTCCTATCCATTCGGTAGGCGAAAACCTTTACAAGCGTATGGGAATGGCTCTGCGCAACTGCGGACGCGACATAGTCCTTTCCGCCTGCAACTGGGGCAACGACGACGTATGGCGTTGGATAAGAGAGAGTGGCGCGCAGCTTTATCGTTCCACAGGAGACATTCAGGACAACTGGCAGTCGATAAAGCACATCGTCCTCAGTCAGCTTGACCGTGAGTGCTACGGCGGCACCTACTGCTGGAACGATATGGATATGCTGGTAGTGGGAATGCACGGCAAGGGAGACAACGCCGAAGTTTTAGGCGGCGCGGGCAAGCTTGCAGGCTGCACCGACACCGAGTACAAGACCCACTTTGCTCTCTGGGCAATTATGAACAGCGCGCTTATGATAGGCTGCGACGTCAGGAACGCAAGCGAGGAAGCGCTGAATATACTGAAAAACAAAGACATAATCGCAATAAATCAGGACGCCGAGGGCAGAGGACCCTACTGCATAAGGCAGTGGAACAATCCCGACAACGTTTTTGCCCTTATCAGACCCCTTTTCGGCGGCGATTACGCTATCGGAATGTTCAATCTCAGCGACAATCCCTCCGAGATGTCCCTCCAGTTCTTTGATATAGGACTTCCCGTTGCCAGTGGCTTCGGACTGCAATTCTACAACTGCCATACAGGCAAGGACGAGGGCGTATTCACCGAGCGCCGTTCAGTTAGAGTCGAGCCTCACGACTGCTATATGTACCGCTGCAAGCTGGTAAAACTTAATAAAGAAAGCTGATAAAAATGCAATGCAAAAAATGCGGCAAGCCCGAGCTTTCAGGCGACGAGCTTGCCATATACCGAAAGCTGGTGAACAGGGGAGCTACCGAGTTCCTCTGTATCGACTGCCTTGCGGAATTTTTCAAGTGCGACCGCGCGGACATTGAGGAGCGCATAAGATACTACCGTGAAAGCGGCACCTGCACCCTTTTCGTGTGAGAATTGCCTATGGACAAAAACGTATTCTCTTTCAAGCAGCTGTTTTTGATATTCTTCACCTTTGCTCTTACCATAGCGACTTTAGTGATGAAGCTGGTGGGCAAAACGGTGATGATAGACTATTATCTCTATCTTCTGTTCCTCCACGTTTATCACATAGCGCTGTGCTATATTATAAACAATCGCCTGAACGACGTGATAAACAAGCTGGACACTGACGCCCTCACAGGCGTGCGCCGCTTTCTCGGTCATATGGAAATGCTGACGGCGCTTATCGTTGTGAACGTTGTCACCGAGGGGATAATGCAGCTTCCGATAGCTTTGTACCGAATATGCGAGGACCCCGCCCGCGGACTTTCGATGATACTTTTTATCCCGTGGCTTTTGGAATCCTTTATCGGAAACGTGACCTATGCGGGGGAAATGTATTACGCCTGGTATCTGCCATACTGCATAGCTATGCTTTTCATCAGTATGCACATTATCGGAAAATATCATAAAGCGCGCAAGATAATTGCCGCTATGGAGCTTGATGAGCTTATCAGCAAAAACGCCCCTTGGCGCAAAGAGATAAGGGAAAAAGAGCGCCTGCTTGCCGAAACAGGTCTTTCCGACACGGAAAAAAGCGCAGTCGACCCCGCCCTGCTTGCCAAGATACCCCAGGATGAGCTTGTCCCCGACGAGGAGGAGCTTCAATACATTTTGCAGCAAAGAAAGCGCCCCGACAACCCCGACGAAATAGAGCAGGACTGGACCTGTCAGGCGTGCGGCTCGGATAATCCCGCCAAAGCGGAGGAATGTGTTTTCTGCGGAGCAAAACGGGAACAGAGAGAGGGGAAATAAGCTATGCTCACTGCAAGAAATATAGTGGCTGTCATTGTCATGCTGACGTTATGTCTTTTCCTTGGACGTTTCGTATATTTGATAGGGCTGATATTTTGTGTGTTTGAGATAACGCTTATCGTCATAGCTGTGCGCAGGTGTGCGGATTATAAAAGGTACGCCGATGATTTCACTTACGCAAAAAAAACGGAAAAGTATTATGACTCTGCCGAAACTGCCTTTACGATGATGGTGGCGTGCGGCGCCTTTGCAGTCGCAGAGATCCTTCGTGACATTATTGTATTTCATAGTATAGTTCGTGTATTGAACAATCCGGGCTTGTGGTATCTTCTTTTTGTTGCGGGAAATATCTTTTTCTTCCTTATCGCAGGCGATAAGGTAAAGAAAATGAAAATGCAAAAGTCAACTCTTGAAAACCCGCCTGTCATAAGCCCCGAAAAATTTTTCTCCGAAATAGTCGGGCAAAAGGAAGTTTCAGACGACCACGAGATAGGCAGAGCCTATGTCAGCGAAAAGCTGCTCTCAGAAATACCTCAGGACGAGCTTGTCCCCGACGAAGAAGAACTTCAATATATTTTACAGCAAAGAAAGCGTCCCGATAACCCCGACGAGGCGGAGCAGGACTGGACCTGTCAGATGTGCGGCTCGGATAATCCCGCCAGAGTGGAGGAATGTGTTTTCTGCGGCGCAAAACGGGAGAAGGGAGAAAACTAAAACTTATGTTCAGCATTAAAAGTTTAATTCCCATATTACTCTCTGTTCTCCTTTGTATCGTTATGAATAACGCCGTCTATCTGCTGGGTGTTATGGCGTGCCTTGTTGAGGTGCCGTTCATAATAATGGCAATAGAGGGCTGCAAAAAATATAAAAAGCACGCAGGGAGCGTTTCTTATATAAAAAATGTAATATCCTGCTACGAAGTGGCGGGAACGTGTTTTGCGATAGCAGCTGTGGCAGCTGTATTCTCCCTTATATGGTTTATCTTTCAGATGTTTTCAGACTTCCTCGGCATTTTTGTTGACCCCAACTTCTGGTACGTTTTGCTGACGGTGGGAAACGTTTATCTGTTCATTAAAACGGGAGATTATATTCAGCATATGAAACGGGAAAAGACTGAGCTGGAACACCCTGCCATTTCCAAATCGGACGAATTTTTCTCCGAAATAGTCGGACAAAAGGAAGTGTCAGTTGACGACGACGAGATAGGCAGAGCCGCTGTCAGCAAAAAGCTGCTTTCAAAAATCCCGCAGGACGAGCTTGTCCCCGACCTTCAGGAGGTAAGAGAGCTTTTGCAGAAAAGCGCCGTTCCCCTTGAAACGCCTGAAAAAGAAATATGGATATGTCCCATATGTGGTACAGAAAATAACGCAGCCGAGAGCGACTGCTCCGTTTGCGGCACAGAAAGAGAACAGGGAAAGGAAAGAAATAATGCTTAAACTGCGAAATATTATTGCGGCAGTCATCACAATGGTGTTCTGTTTGATGGCAGACCCCAGCGGAGGACCTCCCGGCAGCCTTGCTACCACAATGGGTTATCTGATGTTCGTGTATATAATGATATTTGTCGGTCTTACGGTGTACAAAGCAAGGCACTTTGACGAGCATATCACAGACAGCGACTATTTAAAAAGGACTGAAAAATATCATGAGGCGGCGGGCTCAGGACTTATAATAATGGCGATATTAGCCTTGAATGGGCTTATATGGCTGTTCCCGCTGGTAATGTTCCTCAACCTGCCCGCAGTCGTTATGAACGCGCGCTTCTGGCAGGCAATTCTCACCATAGCCGCTTTATTTATTTTTATAAGATCAAGCGATGTCGTTCACGAGATGAAAAAGAAAAAAGCGCTGTATGAAAATCCCCATATTTCAAATTCTGACGAATATTTTTCAGCCATAGCCGCCGACAAGGACGTTTCCTATCAGGACAGCGCCGAGATAGGAAAGATAAAGGCAAGCGGCGAGCTGCTTTCTCAGATAACGGACGACGAGCTTGTCCCGCAGGCAAGCTCCGACGAGCTAAAGCAGGACGATACCTTATTTGTCAGCAATATAAGCGAGGCAGACGAAGAAAAGCCTGCCGAACCTCAGCAGGAGGAAAAGACCGTGCATTGCAAAGTATGCGGCTCCGAAAATCCCGACACGTTCAGCGAATGTGTTTTTTGCGGAGCAGCGTTGAAATAAAAGAAAAAGCGTTAAGCTGAAAGGAATCACTATGTTCTCATTCAAAGAAACAGCCCTTCTGATAGGGTCGCTGGCGTTAGTCATCATCTATTCCACTGTAAGACTTATCTGGGGCGACGAGATAAATACCCTGCCGCTGTGTTTGTTTATCCTGCTTGTGATAATAGCGTTTGCGGTATTTGCCTTTGCGCTCCTCAACAGGTCGAAAAAGCTGCTCAAGACCCATAAGCGGGAGGTGTTTGAAAGCGCCGCCAAGACTATGAGCATTATGGAAACGCTGTTCACAGTCATTATAGTAAATCTTCTTTTCTGCATAATCGACCTGATAAAGGGCATAGCGTTACCGTCGGAAAGCCTTGATTATATGCTGAAAATGACCCTGTTCCTGCCATGGCTTTCCGAGGTGATGAAGGGGAACAACGTCGCTTTTTCCTACTCCTTTACTTGGCAGATAGTGCTGACGCTTTTTTCAATGCTGTTGATGACTGCGACCTCCGCAAAATATTTCAAGGCGAGAAAGATATACAACGCCCTCGTTTCCGTCCCCGAAAAGCCACAGCAGGAAAAGGTGTTTGCAGAGGCTGAACAGCAAAACGGCATAGTCCTTGTTTCCGACGAATTCAAGGAGACCGAGGAACAGCTTATCGCCGAGATACCCCACGAGGAAATGATACCCAACGAGGCGTATTTCAAACGCCGTATGAGAGAGGTGTCCGACACAGTTCAGGTGCCTGAAATAAAAGCAAGGACCTGCCCGGTCTGCGGCTCCGAGAACGAAGGCTATAAAACGGTTTGCGAATTTTGCGGAGCAAAGCTGGACGAACTTGACGGCGACCTTCTGTACACCGCTGAGGAGGAAAAGGAGCAACCGCCTGCTCCCGTCAGGGAAAAGGCGGACGACGGTATTTCCTTCTCTCACCTTATGGTGGACGACAGCGAGGAGCAGACCGAGGAAACGCCTGCTCCCGCCGAAGAGGAAGACGTTTCAATCGAAAGCCTGATGATATCCGACGAGGAAAAAGCAGAAGAAGCTCCGCAGGAGGAAGCTCAGCCCGAACAGCCGCAAAACGCCGATACATACGACGATGTTTCAATAGACGAGTTTATTGCTGACGACAACGAAAAAGAAAATTAAAGAGGTAATTATGAGTATTTTCAACGACAGCTTTTCTATCCTGACGTTTTTTTCGCTGATATTCTGCCTTATCATTGTGGGAGCAGCGGCGGCGGTGTTTGTGAATTTCCGTTCTCGCACCGAACGCTTCCTCAATCAGCCAAGCCAACAGAATTATGCGGCCGCAAAGGACCTTTACGTTATTTCTATCGTCTGCATTGTACTACTTTCGATCTACCTGCTGAACAACGCTCTCGGCGTGATTTTCGATTTTTTCCGCCTGCTGGTGGGAGCAGATGAAACGGTCGGAAGATCCGATTTGTTTATAAGTATGGGAAAATGCGCCGCCTTCGTGACCCTGATCGTAATAGGAGCAAAGTCGGTATTTTCCTTCTCCGAAGCAAAGGCGCTTTATTTCAGGCTTTACCCGCCGCTGATACCGAAAGGTCAGCCTGCTGACAGCTCCGAAAAAATCTACACCACCGCCGCCATTTATGATGAAAAGATATGCCCCTCCTGCGGCAAGGCAAACGACGGCAGAAGCAACTCCTGTGTTTCCTGCGGCACGGAGCTGAAATAAATACTCCCTCAATCCACAACGCAAAAACCGTTCACTTTTGTGAACGGTTTTTATTTTTCGTACAACTATCGCATTAACGTTTTAAGAATACACTGATAGTGGGCAAAAAGAATTTGCGTTATGCCCGAAAAATCAGAAAAGGAAAGGATAAGCGATGAATTTACTTAAACGGCGGCTCTCATGCGTTGTGATGGCAATAATAGTCCTGCTCACAGCGTCCTGCGTTCCCGCCGAAAATAAAAAGGAGGATAAGCTGAACGTGACGGTCACCACCACTATGCTTTACGACCTTGCAAGGCAGATAGGCGGGAAGTACGTCAACGTTCAGGGGCTTATGGGAAGCGGCGTTGACCCGCACCAGTACCGCGCCTCGGCGGGGGACATTGTGAAAATGCAGAGAGCAGACGTAGTCGTCTACAACGGACTTCACCTTGAGGGGAAAATGGGCGACGTTTTCGCCTCCCTTGAGGATTACGGCAAAACGGTGATATGCGCCGCCGACGGGATAGATGAATCAATGCTGATAAAGCACGACGGCGTTTACGACCCGCACATATGGTTCGATGTTTCTTTGTGGAAGCTGGCGGCAAAAGAGGTAGCAAACGGTCTTTCCAAAGCCGACCCCGACAACGCCGCCCACTATGCGGAAAATTTTGAAGTGTACGATAAACAGCTCACCGAGCTTGACAAGTACATCAGGAAAAGAGCAGAGGAGCTTGATGAAAACCAGCGTGTGCTCATCACTGCTCACGATGCGTTCAGCTATTTCGGCAAGGCTTACGGCTTTAAGGTAATGGGCATACAGGGCGTCAGCACCGCCGCCGAGGCAGGAACGGCAGACGTTATAGCTCTGGCTCAGTTCATAGCTGACAACAGGATAAAGGCTGTCTTTGTTGAAACCAGCCTGCCTGTAAAGGCAATAGAGGCGCTGTGCGAGGCGGTAAGAGCAAGGGGCTTTGAAACCTCCCTTGGCGGCAGCCTTTACAGCGACTCTCTCGGAGATGAGACCAACGGAACGAACACCTATATCGGAGCGTTCCGACACAATACGGACACTGTAATAGACGGACTTAAAGGAGATGATGAAATTGAATGAGGAATATGCGGTGAACGTGAGGGGACTGACCGTTGCTTACGACTCAAGGGCGGTGCTGTCCGACGTTAATATAGATATAAAAAGAGGAAAAATAACCGCCATAATGGGTCCCAACGGGGCGGGAAAAACCACTCTTTTAAAGGCAATGCTGAAGCTGATACCAAAGTCCTGCGGCTCGGTAACCTGGAACGAGGTGGACGGCAGACCGCCCGTCATAGGCTATGTTCCCCAGAGCGAAAGCGTGGACTGGGACTTTCCCGCCACCGTATGGGACGTGGTGACTATGGGCTGTTATAAAAGGCTGGGCTGGATAAAACGCCCGAAAAAAGAGGACAGAGAATTGAGCCTTCAGATGCTGAAAAAAATGGGAATGGAAAAATGCGCCGACAGGCAGATAAGCTGTCTTTCAGGCGGACAGCAGCAGCGCGCGTTTATCGCCAGAGCGCTTGTCCAGCAGGCGGATATTTACTTTATGGATGAACCCTTCAAGGGCGTGGACGTCGCCACGGAAAAAACGATAGTGGAGCTTTTCAGAGAGCTGAAAAACGAGGGGAAAACGGTGGTCGCCGTACATCACGACCTTTCCACCGCCGCAGATTATTTTGACGAGGCGGTGCTGATAAACCGCAGAGTGATAATGCAGGGAAACGTCAAAGCGGCGCTGACTCAGGAGAACCTGTCCCTTACATACCGAGGAACGACAGGAGGAGAGCCGTGAATATTTTTGAACTTCTTTGCGACCACACCGTTCTGGTGGTGGTATTCGGCTCGGCGCTTCTGGGTATGGTAAGCGGGTTGCTGGGCATGTTTTCTGTCCTCCGCCGTCAGAGCCTTTTAGGGGACGGAGTGAGCCACGCGGCGCTTCCCGGCGTTGCGGCGGCGTTCCTGCTCACGGGAACTAAGGACAGCGGAACGCTTTTGCTTGGAGCGCTTTTATCGGGACTTACCGCGGCGGGACTTATCTTTTCCTCTGTGAAAAAGTCGAAGGTGAAATTCGACGCCGCGCTCGCCACAATTATGTCCTCCTTCTTCGGCTTGGGAACGGTACTGCTCACCTGCGCGCAAAAGCTCCCCAACGCAACTCAGGCGGGACTTCACAGCTTTATTTACGGGCAGGCGTCCTCAATGCTGGAGCGTGACGCTCTGGTAACGATAATTTGCGGAGGAGCAATACTTGCCGTCGTTCTTCTGCTCTGGAAGGAAATAAAGGTGTTCGTTTTCGACAGGGATTTTGCCTTACAGCTGGGAATACCCTGCGGCAGGATAAATCTTATCCTCTCGTTTCTCACCGTCCTCGGCGTGATCATCGGCATACAAACGGTGGGAGTAGTTCTGATGAGCGCAATGCTCATCGCTCCTGCCGCCGCCGCAAGACAGTGGTGCGACAAGCTGTGGGTTATGGCTGTTCTTTCCGCCCTGTTCGGCGGTATATCGGGGGCGGCGGGAGCATTAGCTGGAGCATTGGCGCCGGGAATACCCACAGGTCCGTCAATAGTGATAGCGGCGTCTGCACTGGCAGTGTTGAGCCTTTTGTTTGCCCCTAAAAGAGGAGTTTTGTACCGCATATACCTGCGGCACAAGGCTATGAAAAAGGAGGAAAGCTATGGATGCGGGAATTGAGATACAGCTTATAGCAACATTAACAGCGGCAGGCTGTGCGATACCGGGGAGCTTTCTGGTACTGCGCCGAATGAGTATGACCGCCGACAGCATAACTCACACCATACTTTTAGGAATAGTCCTCGCCTTTTTCGTGACAAACGACCTTTCCTCCCCGTTTCTCATTATAGGTGCGGCTTTGACAGGACCCGTCACGGTATGGCTGACTGAGCTTATCGTAAAGACAAGGCTTTTGTCCGAGGACAGCGCCACGGGGATAGTTTTCCCCCTGCTTTTCTCCATAGCGGTGATACTGATAACCCGCTACGCAGGCTCTGCTCACCTTGACACGGATTCGGTGCTTTTAGGGGAGCTTGCCTTTGCTCCCTTTGACAGAATGATAGTTTTCGGCACGGATATAGGAGCAAAGGGCGTTTACCTCAGCGGCGGACTTTTACTGCTGAATATCCTGCTTACCGTCCTGTTTTTCAAGGAGCTGAAAATAGTTTCCTTTGACCCCGTTATTGCGGCGGTGATGGGCTTTTCCCCCACGCTGATAAATTACGGACTGATGACTATGGCGTCCCTTACAGCAGTGGGAGCCTTCGAGGCAGTTGGCTCGGTATTGGTGACTGCGTTTATGACAGCACCGCCCGCCGCCGCTTATCTGCTGACTCATGATCTTAAAAAACTGCTGATAATTTCCTGCACTATCGGTGGCGCAAGCGGGATACTTGGCTACAACACCGCAATGCTCCTGGACGTTTCAATAGCGGGCTGTATGGCGGTGTGGACGGGTATATTCTTTATGGCGGCATTTGTGTACAACGTCGTCAGAAGAAAACGTGGAGCAGCGGCAAAATGTTGAAATTTTTTGAATTGTTACCGTTTTGTAATTGTATTTCACCCTCCTGTATGATATAATCAGATTTAAAGGAGGAATTGCAATGAAAAAACGAATTATTTTGATCATCATGACCCTCGCCGCATTAACGCTGGAATGTCTGCCATGGGGCGTAGTTCTTAATTTCGCTTCCTCGCCTGACGCTTCAGTGACCGAAACGTTTTCTTATTTTTCGCTTACACCCTTCGGCTACGCTGTTTTCGGACCTCTTGCGGCCGCAGTGCTTACCTGCGTTTTGCTGATACTGACGATAATATACGCGGCTGTTCAGAATAAAGGACTTAAAACAACCGCCGCCGTTATCTCTTTATTATCAGCTCTGCTGTCTGTTTCCCCGATTTTATACGGGCTGAATTTTCTGACTGCGATAAATGTTGCAGTGACTTTGATCCTGCTTGCTCAGGGAATATTGCTCCTTATAAAGGAAAAGACCGTATGAAAAAGATCCGCCGTTCAACTTACGTTGAACGGCGGTAATTTTTATTTTTTTACTTTTTCATCAGCCTGCCTGTATAATCTCTGCAGCTTCTGCACCCCGTTTTCCAGACGGTAATAATGGAACACATACGGCACCGTCAGCGCCAGAAACAGCAAAAACAGGATAATCAGCGGTATCTGCACCGTTATCAGAGCCATAGCCAGCGTCACTATCGTCATTATCGCAAAAGCCAGCGTTACCAGCAAATGTATAAGCCTTTCATGCTGAAAGAACTTAATATTCACCAGCAGGGAATAAAGCTGTTCTTTAGTTACGCTTTCGCCCTGAACGAGCTGTTCCGTCTGACTTATGTATTCAAGAAGTTCGTTTTTCATATTCTGTCCTTTCGCTTAGAACGGAGTTTTTCCGCATATCAGCTTTCCTCCCGAATACACTGCGATATTGCCCGCATTGTTGAAGGAAAAGTCGTTGCTGAGATCAAAATTGCTCCAGTCCTCCTTGTTGACTCTTCCCTGTATCCTCCACACTGCTCCCGCAGGAAGCGTCCCTGAGGGACAGGTTATCTTGAGCACGGTGTCGCATTTTGTGCCGTTCTTTGAAACAAAAGCTCCAGCAACGCCGCTTAGCGTGTCGTATGAGCTGCTGCTCTGCACTGCGCTGTGGTCGCAGGTGAACACCAGCCCCGCACTGCCGTCCTTTGTGAAGAAATAATCAACCTCAAGCCCCGCCAGATCAACAGCCGTACTGCCGTTGTTGGTTATCTCTATATTGAGATTTATGGAGCTTCCCGAAGAAGCGCCGTCCCATGTAACTGTAACGATAAGTCCCCCTGCCGCCGCAGAGCCGCCCGTTACAGGCGGTTGAGTTTCCTGCGAGGAAGTCGTGCCGCCTGATGAACCGCTGTTCGGAGAGGTGGTGACTACTGCTCCTCCCGCCTTGCCGTCAGGCTCTTTTCCGTCCACTAACTTTCCGTTGTCGTACACCGCAAGACAGTCCACTAACTTTGCCGTGCCCTGCTGTGAGCCGAGCCCCTGATATGACGGGTCGTTGGTGGGGTCCCACGCTCCCGTTGAGCTTATCCTGAACTGCACCTCGCGCCTGTAAGCGTCCTGCCCGCCGGGGTAAATAAGCGCATTTCCGTAAGTCACCTCAACGCAGTAAATATTTTTTCCTGCGTCCCACTGGATTATCTTACATTCCGCTCCGCCTTGGGAATAGCCCATTTTAACGCTCACCGCCGAGGGGTCCACCTCCGACAGGTCGATGAAATATCTTAACGTCAGATTTTTGCTTACTCTTGCGGGCCAGCCCGTTTTGTTGTAAACGATAGCCTTTATCTCGGTAAAATCGTTTCCTGCGGCATTAACGCAGGCTTCCACCTCATATTCGTCCCCAACCTTTTCAACAGCGCCGAAATTCTTTATAGTCTGTCCGCCGTATTTTGCGTACAGCTTTGCCAGAGCGCAGGTGTACCCCGCGTTGTAATCGCAGGCGACCTCGTTGTTTGTGTAGTTGGAAACCACGTCTTGATAGCTGTCGCTTGAATCAGGACCTCCCACCAATGCGCCGTAAAGGGTGTGACGTGCAGTCGAGGGGGTATTCATATTGTCGCAGTATGAGCCCTGAGCGTTTCTGTGATGAGGATTTACAGGATAATTTTCGCCAAAGCCGCACACAAAGCTCCTGCCCGTACTGCCCAGAGCGTAGTTCACCTGACTTACCGCAAAATCCCAGTATGTGGACTTTTTCCCCGAGGGGCAATACTTGCTCTCACTGTAACAAGCGGCAATAAACGCCTGCGTGGTGGCGTATCTCAGGCTTCCCCATGTATCCAGCCATGCAAGCCCTTTCGGAGTATAGGTTATCCTCTCTCCGTTATAGCCTGTGGTCCAGTAGTCCAGAGTTTTCTCTATGAATGAAGTATACGTGCCGTCCCCCGTTATCAGAGCCAGCCTTAACGCCGCCCCGATGGAAACGTCGTCCCAGCACATCGCCCACTTGTAGTCCGCCGACGCGGAGGAAAAGGCGGTTTTAGCCTTGCTTAAGTAAGAGTTGTCGTTCGTTGCGGTGTAAAGCCACGTACCCGCCCATGCAAGCTCATCGTTGAACCCACTCCAGCTGTTGTAAAAGCCGTTTGCGGCGGTATAGCCGCTGTCGCTCTTTGTCTTTTCCGCAAAGGAGTACAGTTGTTTCGCGTGGGTAAGGCACTTTGAAGAATATGCTGAATCGATATTTTTGAACACCACAGCCGCCGCCGCAAGCGAAGCCGCCGCTTCAGCCACCACCGTTGAGCCGGGATTTGACATAGTGACCTTGTAGGAGGGTCTGTTCATCTGCATTACCTCAGGCGCACCCCACCAGGCGTGGTCAAGACTGCCGTCCCCCACCTGATAGTAAAATTCGTTCTCCGCCGTATGGCACTTTATCAGATAATCGTTTATCCAGCGTATAGTATCAAGTATGTACTCCAGCTGACCGCTTTTGTCATAGCTGTCATAGTCCTCATAAACGCTCCAGGAAAGCATTGCGGCGGTATAAGCCATAGGCAGGTTGAACTTCACGTTGTCCCCTGCGTCGTACAAGCCGCCCGTCAGGTCAACGCCGTTGTCCGCCCCGTCTTTCAGCCCAGAATCGCCTCTCCAGTTGGTGCGCTCCTTGCCGCTGAGCTTGCCCGAACGCTGAAGCTCGTAGAAGATGAGGGATTTTTGCAGAGCCTCTCCGTAATTGTATTTTCCGCTTGCGTTCGTCCCCTCGTATTGCGATGCGTTTTCGGAATAGCCGTTTCCACCACCATTACCGCCGTTTCCGCCGCCGTTACTGCTTCCACCGCTTCCGCCGTTCCCGTTCCCTGAGCCGTCTGAATTTTCTCCGCTTTGGGAGCCGTCCGTATTGGGATCGTCCGTCTGCTGTCCGCCCGTTTCGCTTTCTTCAGGGGAAGTTGATGGAACGGTTGACGTTCCCTCGCTTGGCTCGGCAGTTTCATCACTGCTGAAAAAATGAAAATTAAAGTTAAACGGAATTACAGGTTCTCCCTCCTGCGCCGCACTGCACCCGCAAACCGTAATTGCGGCGCAAAGCGCCAGCGCCGTGAACCGTCCTGCCCTGCCTGCTCTCATAGTTTTTTCCTCTCTTGAACTTTATGTAAATGCAGAAAACTCTTTACTTGATTATACAATTTTCCTGCTTTTATGTCAACAGAAAAAACGTCTTTGCATTTCAAAAAATTGTTCCTTGCAAAAACCTGTTTTATATGTTACAATAAAACAAATATCCGAGAAAGGGGAATAGGTATGGAAGTCGTACTGCTGATAGCGGCCGTGGTCATTCTCATATGCATATTTGCCAACCGTGTTTCGGGCAGATTCGGCATACCCGTTCTTCTTGCGTTTATCGCAGTGGGAATGTTTTTCGGCTCTGACGGCGTGGTGAAGATCCCCTTTGACGATTACAGCCTTGCGGAAACGGGCTGTTCTGTGGCGCTTATCTTCATTATGTTTTACGGCGGCTTTGGCACTAACTGGAATAAGGCGAAGCCCGTCGCCGTGAAATCTATGCTCCTGTCCTCTCTCGGCGTTGTCTGCACCGCCGTTCTGACAGGACTTTTCTGCCATTTCGTGCTGAATATGGATATGCTTCTCGGTATGCTGGTGGGAGCCTGCCTCGGTTCAACTGACGCCGCTACTGTCTTTTCAATACTCCGCAGCAAGCGGCTGAACCTGAAATACAACACCGCCTCCCTCCTTGAAGTGGAAAGCGGCAGCAACGACCCTTTCGCCTATATGATGACTATGATAATTCTTTCGATAGCGCAGGGTCAGAGCAGCTCTCCCCTCGATGTAGCCTATATGCTGTTCGCTCAGCTTGTTTACGGCGCATTTTTCGGCGCTGTCATCGCAGTTTCGGCAGGGCTCGTTTTCAAAAAATTCAAAAACGCCATAGCGGGACTTGAGGCGGTATTTATGGTAGCGGTTGCGCTCCTCGCCTACGCCGCCCCCGCCGCAGTTGGAGGGAACGGCTATCTCAGCGCCTATATCGTCGGTATATATCTTGGCAACCGCCCCATAAGCGGCAAGCGCACTCTTGTGCATTTCTTTGACGGCGTGACGGGACTTTTGCAAATGCTGGTATTCTTTATGCTGGGACTGCTGGCGTTCCCCTCAAAACTGCCGGAGGTCCTGCTCCCGGGAATACTTATCGCTTTGTTTATGACCTTTGTCGCCCGCCCCATCTCAGTGTTCGGCATACTTGCGCCGTTTCGCTGTAAGCTGAACCAGATGCTGCTGGTCTCTTGGGCGGGACTTCGGGGAGTGGCGTCGATAGTTTTTGCCATAATGGCGTCCGCCGCCTTTGATTTTCAGCATTACGACCTGTTCCACACGGTATTTCTTGCGGTAATGTTCTCTCTGCTCCTGCAAGGCTCTCTTATCCCGCTTTTTGCAAAGAAGCTGAAAATGATAGACGACACGAACAACGTTCTCACTACGTTCAACGATTATTCCGAAGAATTGCCCGTGCAGTTCATACGCCTCAGCGTCAGCGAGGGCGACCGCTGGGACGGCAGGCAGATAAAGGACATAGATCTTCCTCCCGAAACGCTTATTGCGCTTGTGATAAGGGAAAATTCCCGCATAGTCCCCAAAGGTCACACACGGCTTAAGGCAGGGGACGTGGCGGTATTGTGTGCTCCCGCCTGCGCCGACACTGTGGGGATAAACCTCACCGAGATAGCCGTCACCTCAGAAAGCGTGTACCTGGGACTTCGGCTCAGCGAGCTTCCGCCCGACAACAGTCACCTTGTGATATTGATAAAGCGTGGCTCTCACGTTGTTATCCCAAGGGGGAACACCACGTTCAGGGAGGGAGACGTGCTGGTGGTAAATTCAGCGGAGAAAAGTCCCTGACACAAAAACGGACAAATTATTCGAAAAAGCTGTTGACAAAACCCGCCCACCGTGGTATAATACTTAAGTCAATCCGAAAGAAAGTTTCGACCATGGAGATGTCGCCTAGCTGGTCGAGGGCGCATGATTGGAAATCATGTAAACGCGAAAGTGTTTCGAGAGTTCGAATCTCTCCATCTCCGCCATTTTCCCGCTCTGCCAAAGGGTTTGAGCGGGATTTGCTTTACGCTTGATTATAGTTGAATATTGTTGAAAATTGTTTGCAAAGGGGTAGTTGAGGGGGTAGCATATATGCTCAAAACTGCTATTTATACATATAATTATAGTAGTTTGTTTTAGCAGAAAGTGCTATTGACATAAAAGTATATTTATGATAGAATAACTTAAAATAAGTTAAAATACATTTAAGTATATTTTAATTTTATAGCATGCTTGATCTTATAGCTAATTCATAAACCGTTTTATTAATCGTTAGCTCGTTTCTCCGCTTTTGACACAAGTTTATTTTTTTGTTTTATGAAACGCTAGGATGCGTGTGAACTGTTAAAGCACCACAAGATAATAAAAAGAAAAGGAATAATAGTAAATGTCAAATCAAAATGACCTCAATGAAAATTTATTGTCAGAGTCAGAAAAGGTAAATAGTGCACCATCTAATGACGGCAACAATGCTGAGTCGCATTTAGAAACTTTGGATGAAAAATATGGATTAAAAAAATGCGTTTTTAGGGGTATTTTATTCGTCATTAGTTTAGGTGCATTAGGTCCATATATTGCGGAGTGTATAATATCTCCGTTGTTTCCAGGCAGTGCGGAAGATTTAAGCATTTGGAATCAATACGTTGGCATTATCTTAGGTGTTGTTGCGACAGTGGTGAGTATTGTATCGATGATAATGGGATTTAGAAACTTTGACGAAACTCTTTCACTACAACAAATTTACCTATCTACTTTAAATCAGATAACGTTGGTTTCGCAAAAAGTGGAAGATGTAAAAACTCATGTTTCAAATTTAGATCAGGGGCATGATACTAGCACATCGAAAGAAGCAATAAAGGACCTGTGGAATGAAGAGCCACCTGAAGAAGGAAGTAATAAAGAAAAAAAATAGGCTTATTTTGTAAATAAATAAACCTAAACATTGAACCGTTGTACATACTCGCTTTTACGGAGGATAATATACTATGTGCATGAAAAATGTAAATGCAAATTTTTTTACTTGTGTTGGTTTTCAACAATATGCAGATGGAGTTCCATCATTTATAGGAATATATGATTCAATTGTTCCTAAGGTACAAGGAGATAAATATTATATTGAAAATTTTAATGTCGTACTTGAGCTCTCTTTGATATTTAGTAACGATCCTGAAAAAGATGAATTAAAACTGGATAAAGAATATGAGTTTAAAATTTGGTTATCTCATGTTGATAGTGGTTATGGTATAACCATATCAGATTTTCCTCTATGCTTAACATCAGACAATTTAACTAAATGGTGTAAGAATTTTTATGAAGCAACCCATAGAGTTCACATACCTTCGATATTTTTGCCTAAAGGTATGGGCAATTATGCATTAAAGTTATTTATCAGAGAAAAACAAGAAGGTAAAGAATTACCTTGGATTGTACAAACAATAAAAAAAATAGTTGTTGGCGGAAGTGTTTAATAATAAAGTCTCTCTTGAATTATGGAGAGACTTTATTATTTTCAATATACAAAGACAGCTCCGTCTAAATTCAGACGGAGCTGTTTCTGTTTTATCTTATTTTATTTTCCGCTGCTATACGTCCCAAACTCCTCAAACAGCACCGCCCCGTCCGTGTCCGTCACCGCCGAATACAGGTCCGTCCCAAGATGCCTGAACCACTTCCGCCCATCGGGCGCGGTGACGAGCTGGGAGGCAAGGTAGTACGCCCCACGCTCACAGCGCCCCTCCATAGCACAACTGGTGGACGCACCCTGACGTTTTGCGGCTACGCCCAAGGACTTGTATATCTTGTTGCAGTCGACAACGTTGGGCGTGTCTGCGGAGCTTGTATCGTCCTCTATGCAGGGGCACTGGCACCAGTAAGCCCAGTCGCCCGCAGAAAACGCTGTCTGTACAACGCCGTCCTTGCTACCGTTAAGAGTGCACTCTATCACCTGACCGTTTCCAACGTACACACCGACGTGCCCGAAATCAGTTGTCATTACCAGTATGCCCTCAGTCTGCGGCATAGTGGCAATCTTGCCCTTGGTCTTTGCGGCAATGTACATAGTTCCAACGCCGTAGTCTTTGCTGCCGTCATAGCCCTTGGCATTTTTAGCGGTACCCACCCCGCCAAAATAATAAGACTTAATCAGCCCCACACAGTCACAACCATAATATCCCTTGCCCACAAGCGCACTAAGAGCTTGCTTGCGGCTTGCGGGATACCGATTAGGGTACATCCCTGCAATCTGATTGATGTAATTTTCCGTGACTTCCCGCATTAAACCGCCCCACATATAGACGGTTTTAAGGTTTAATGCGTCCTTACAGTATTTTACCAGCCCCGAATTAGTGTACATCATCGTCTTTGCCCTCCTTAGTCTTAAGTTGCTCCAAAATATCCTTTAATTTTTGCGGCACTGGCAGTCCCAGCAGTGCCGCATTTTCTATTATCGACACGCCCTCATTGGCGATATAAAACAGCATAACCGCCGACATACACACCGCTTGTCCGCCTAACACATTGGCGTCCAGAATATGCCCTACCGCTACAAAGATGAGTATCAAAAACTTTTTTGCCAGTCCTCGGAAACCTATTTCCGAGGACAGTTTTTTGTTTATCACTGCAATTATTACGCCCGTGACATAGTCCAACGCCATAAACGCTATCAATGCCCATAACAGCCCGTTTACCTCGCCAAAAAGAAAGCCAAGCACAGCTCCTACCGCGGCGGAAATCGTGTTAAAAATCATTTGTGCCTTATTCATTTTTATTCTCCCTCCGTGATCTCATACGTGACTTTCATGACCTGCGCCGACGTCTTTACGACAGGCTCAGAAAGATTGTTTATGGTCGCCAGATAGCGGCTGTCAGCGCACAGCAGGATATTATTGCCAGTGCCGTAAACGTACACAAACGGCGACTTAAATGGCGTCAAAGCGGGGTATCTGTCGTTGTAATAAGTGCTTGCGCTCCCCGGACGGTTGTCTTTAAATATACAAAAATCACCGTTGGGATATAAGTGCATTATACACTTGAACATTCCATTGGTGCTCTGAGCGTCAGACAGCGTAAGTATTCCCGTACCGTTGCTGTCTACCAAAAAAAGTGAAGGCACGTAGTAATATTTGCTGCTATTCTTAGGCAGCGTAAACGCCTCGCCCTTATCATCGCCGTTTGCATTGCATTTACGATACGTCCACGGATTTATCGACACGCAGTAATAATAGCTGCCATTGTAATAAAATACTGCATAATTCCAACTTGGCGAGGAACTTCCATACAAAGGCTGCGGCGTATTAACAGTAACGGTATTCAGCGGTGACCCGTCCAGTCCGTAAGTCTTGTTCGTGATCTCGCTTGTCCCTGACCTATATATCTCGTGGATCTTGTTGTCGTAAACATAGGTATGCGCACGTTGTTGAATCCCCGTGATAAGGTCTTTTGCCTCGATAATGCGGTTAGGCAGCTTGGAAAGCGTCATAATAGAGGGGTTTGCAAATGTGATCTGCTGTATTTTGGTGTAGTCTGTGGTGCTGCGCTTGATCCCGTAGAACGTCCCGTCTCCGTTCTTGGCAAAGTACAGATATGCTCCCGCATTTGCGCCCTCAAATGCGTCGAAACCGATGTAATTGTAATCCTCGTAAAGCGTATCATACGACGTATCGGGGTTAAATAGATAGTAGCTGTATGGCGGATTGCTCTCCTGACAGCCTTTATCATCGTTCTGATATCCGCATATTCCGCCCGCTTTCGAGGTGAGGGATAGGCATTTGATCTCGCCGTTCGCCTTGTCCGTGCCGAAGTCCCAGACGTGTCGGTATCCGTTTTCCAGTGCTCCGCTTTCATTTGTGTTGTACGTCCCCCTGTATTTGTTGGCGCCGCTGTATGTATCTCCCGCGTGTCCCACCTCGTGCACCCCGTCAGGTGGCATAGTGATGGTGGGATCCTCGGTGATCGTGTTGTCCCACATCAACACCCCGCCGAACGCTACGGTGGAAAGAGGGGTAAGAAATTTTCGCTTGTCAAACGCCTTGGTGTAGAGGCTGCTATATACCACTCGTGTCAGTTTTCCCAGCCCCAGCGGGTCGTTGTCGTTGATAAGATCCTGCACCGCATTTGTCACAATGTTGGTATTGGTCTGCTCGTGCTCCAGCTTCCCCGTCTTTGCGTCAAAAAGCTGTATTTTTGATTTTCCTTTGATCATTGTTATTCCTCCTGTTTTATACTTGCCTTGTCATTTATTCCGCCAAGCGTGAGCTGAGGCGGGTCAAGGGTGATTTTTACCTTCTCTGCGTTTATGATGTGCGGTATATCCTCTGTCGCTACATCTACCGCCGTGTCAAACGTTTCAAGGGTAATGTCGCTGTCTGTAAGCTCCAGTTTTCCAACGCCTACCTTCAAACCACGGCGAACGGGATCCCATACTCTGTGAGTGAGCTTAGCGCTTACGTCCTGCAAGGTGATGTTGTCGCTTTTAAGCGTGATGTGCGGTATTTCTTGTGTAACACGGATAGTTCCGTCCCAAGCGGCGTTTGCCTCCAGTCCTGAGCCGTAAACGGTAGCGTATGTATTTGCACCGTCCACCGTCCCCGCAGCGTCGGCGGATAGTATCTGCACACTTACGGTGTGACCGCCGTTTCCTGTGCCTACAAGCGGCATTGTTATCGTCTTAAAATGCACACCTGCGGGGCAGTCTTGGCTGTAAGTGTTTATTGTGGTGCTGTCAAAGGCGACGTTAAATTTTACAGTGCCGAAGTGAGTTATTGTAAACGGAATGGTGGTTGCAAATATGGGGAGACAGGACAAAGACGCCGAAAACTGTATCTTTACCACTTGATTTGGCATTGTACTGATATTTACTTTGCCGCTTCCCACCGAGAAATAAACCGCCATTTGCTTAAGCCCCTCATCACCGCCGCTGTTTGTGACGGCTGACGACGTTTCACCCGAGCCCAGCTCCCTGAGCGTTGTGGAAAGCTCAAGTACAGTTTTCCAAGGCTCCTGGAGGTAATATTCCCGCCGTACTATCCTTACCCTTACATTAAGATCCATTTCCTCGTCCTGCACTGTCACTATATCGCCAAGGTCCCATGACTCGTGGGCATAATCTGTGAGTACGGACAAGTCCATAGCGTTAAGGGTGTAAGATATTCGCGGCGCTGCATATTCGGCAAGCCTTTGCTTTGTATATTCCAGCATTTGAGCTTTATCGCTGAACCCGGAGCAATCAAGCGTTGCTGCTCTTACCTCACTGCTGTATGTATAGTCCTCTACGTAATCCTTTCCGCCGTTTACGCTGGCGAAGGTCATTCCGTCAGCGCCTACCGCATAAAGCCTTGTTACCAGCTCTTTCGTATCGGTGGAGCGTTGTACGCTTTTAAGATTTTTGCGGTATGTAAAGCTGGCGCCGCTGTCTTCGCCGCTAAAAGCCAGAAGATGTACGATACGGTTTGCGCTGTCAAATACCAGATCGCCGCCATATATGCTTTGTATATCTCTGAGTATAGCAAGGGCGTTTTTCTCCGTGCTGTTCCAGGTCCGCCTTGCGCTGACTGTTATCTGCCCTATCGTCCAGCCGGTGTTTTGCAACGCGTGAGCCATTGGCAGCCTTGGCGGCTCGTCAGTAAATTGCCTTTGTGCTTTGGGCTCAGAGTATGCCAGGTCGTAAAATGTAGCCTCGGCGTATATCTGAGAGGTAGCGCCGTCCGTGTCCTTAACGTCTAAAACCGTCCTTATGCGATAAGTGGAATTTGAAATTTGTATTTGCTTTTCGTTTGTTATTAAATATCGCTTGACATCGTGATACGGCAGGCTGAATTGTAAAGTGTCAGCGCCGTTTATTTCCCCTGTGACAACTATGTCAAAAGCGTTTTCCAGAACCGCCTCCCAGTCGCCGTTATTATCCAGCAGCACAGGACGTGCATATCCCAGCCTTGAGTACGGCGAGCGTGGAATATTGTGCAGCTGTATTTCAAGGAGTTTAGGCGTTTTGCTTGCGACTTCGGTTTCAAGGCTTATGCGGAATTTGATATACTCCAGATTTGGGGATTGTAATTCTCCGTTTTCGCCTGTTTCCTGCCATTCTGTCCAGCTTACAAGGTCGTCCGACGTTGACGTTTCGACGGTCGAAACTGATGTTTCCCCTGCGGTGTATTCGGTGCTTACAGATACCTTTCCTGTCCCCGATAATGCACAGGGGACGGCTTTTGATAAATATATTCCGCTTTCGGGAAAACTCCCGTCCTCCTGCTGCCTGAGTATGACAGCTCCCTCGTCGGAAAATGCGTCTATATCGCCACTCAGGTCGCCGCCGTTGCACTGGCAGGAACAGAGAAAATATACAGCCAGTTCTTCAGCCATCTGCCCACCGATAAAAATATCGTCGAGCCCGCCCGACCAGAATTCTGTTTCGGCGGATCTGCCTATATAAGCATTGCCGGGCAGGTCAGGGACCCACTCGGCTGTAAACGTCTCTTTTTCAGAGATCTGTGCGGTCATATTCCCTCGATTGCCCGCAACAAAGGTAATGTTGCGGTTTTCGGTTTCTATGCATACCGCAGCAAACAGCCACTTGTCTTTTTCAATTCGCACGGCGTTCGGCGAAAACGTCTTGTCTTCCAGAACGGTGCCGTCTGCTCCAAGCAGCTTGAGCCTCAGCGCGTTTCCATATAATCCAAAGCACATTGACGGCGTGGAAAATATCGGGCAGAAGATATTGCTTGTTACAGCGGCAGGATATATCCAGCCGCCTACTGATATTTTTTCCCCGATATTTGCAAGCGCCTCACCGCCGTTTTCTATGCTGAGATAACTGCCGCTGCCGCCCTGCACGTTAAGGCGCAGATGATTTCCAAGCCCGCCGGGCTGTATTTCAACGCTGTTTCCCTTGGCGTATGCGTAATTGTTGCCTGTTGCGTCGGGAAACCTGCGTTTGCCTTCGACCTCTTCGGCGTCGGTGTTAAAATGCCATAAGCCGATTGTCGATTTATCGGCGGAAAGCTCCCCCGTGAAGTCCTCACGGGAAGTTATAATGCTTTTTATTGCCATAAAAGCCCCCTACTTCCAGCGGCTCCTTGCGTCTATTGTGAGAGATGTAAGCTCCGCTTTTCCTGCTGTCGCAATTTCTATCACGTTTGTTTTCGGGAGGAGTGACGGAAATGCAAGCGATTGCAAATGTGATAATCCGTTTCCTGTGGTATATCCTTCCTCGTCAGTAACAGTCGCAGTCAGCAGGTCGCTGTCTATTACAAGTCTTTGATTGCGGTTCAGCGGTCCCGAGATTGTCAATTCGTTTCCGTTGGTGGATATTGTGATACTGCTTGCCGCTTCAGAGGGGATATATCCCTCTATCGTATATATGGGAGCGCTTACCGCATTTCCGTACTGCCTTACTATGCTTTCACTTTCGGCAAGAGAAAATATTTCGTTTTCTGTGGAATATGCGTAAGGGTCAGGGCACATAAAGCGCAGGTTAAACGCTCCGCTGTACCGCACCAGCTTTTCCGTGTCTACCGTATCAGACAGCCTCGCCCAGAAAAATCTTCCGGGAACATCGTCAAGTATGAGCTGCTTTACTCCAGCCGTCGGGTCGAGCCAGTCTGCGACTCCGTCAAGTACCTTTGTCAGCGCCGCAAAATTCGCCTTGGGGTACACGTTGCAGTAAATGTCTATGTACCTTTCGCCATATTCCGCGCCGAAGTCAATCACACCGGACTTTCCGGGAACTGCGCCCGTATTCCCACGCAGGGTGGGAACGGTGTTCCAAGAAACCAGGTGCGCTTTTATACCCATTTCCTTTGATGAAACACCGTTGAAATAAAATCCCATATTTTCCCCCTTATGCGGTCACCGCACGACCCTGCGCACGGGAATTGACCTGTATCAGATTATATAAGTCTTGAGATACCTTGCGTATATCGTCGTCGCTGCGCACGATCATCTGACTTACAGTAAACAGCGGTCCTGCGCTTGCCGCTTCGGACGCTGTTCCCGTATCGTAAGCGCCGATGTTCTGAGCCTTTCCGACTGTGCCAGTCGCTTTTGCATTTACGGTGAAATCGGTAGGAATAGTCGTCTGCATATCATCAGCAAGATTGGTCATAACGCTGTTGATATTTTTGCTCATATCTTTAGCAGCGTTTACCGCCTCCTTGCTGTTTTTCTCAATGCCGCCGGCTAAACCGTCAGCCAGCATTTTTCCGACCCACGCCATTTCCTTTGACGGGGAGGCAATTCCGAAAAATCCGCATATACCGTCCCACAGTCCTGAAAGCCACCCTGAGACCTGATCCCAGAGCCAGGAGGCGGCTCCGCTTATGCCTTCCCAAAGACCGCTTACAAGGTTTCCGCCTACTTCAGCTATCTTTCCTATCAGTCCGCCGAATGCGTTTACAAGTCCTTCAATAATTTTCGGAACTGCTTTTACGATTTCGACGATTATTGTGGGAAGATTGGCGATAAGCGAAACAAAAAGCTCCACGCCTGCCATTATGATTTTGTCAAGGTTCCCAAAAATGCCGTTTACAACACCGTCAATAATTTTCGGGATTGCCTCCACTATCGTTGTTATTATAGTGGGCAGATTTTGTATAAGCGCAATAAATAAGTCTATTCCTGCCTGTATGATAAGCGGGATAGACTCTATTAGCGCATTTATTACCCCGTCAATTATCTGCGGGATAGCCTCGACAACCGCTGTTATTATTTCGGGCAGCGCGCCCACAAGGGCGGTCAAAAGCTGTATTCCCGCCTGTATGAGCTGCGGGATAGCCCCGATTATAAATTCCACGATCGCCGTAATAATTGACGGCAGCGCCTCAATGAGTACAGGCAGTGCGTCAAGCAGTCCCTGCGCCAGACCCGTGATAAGCTGTAAAGCGGCGTCAAGGAGCAGGGGGAGGTTGTCTATCAGCGTCTGTGTTATCTGCGTTATTACAGCCACGATCTGAGGGACAAGCGTAGGTATTGCATCCGCTATGCCCTGCATTAGCGTAACAATTATCTGCATACCTGCGTCCGCCAGCTGAGGCAACAGCTCCACAAGTGCCGATACTATTTCAAGCATTATGTTTGATACGGTGGGAAGAATAACGGGCATTGACGATATTATCCCGTCGGCAAGGGATTTGATTATACTCGGCGCGCTTTCCATCACAGCGACCGCTATCGAGCTGATGAGCTGCGTAAACTGCGGGAGCATTCCTGATATGTTGTTGATAAGAGAGGTAACTCCGTTTTGTATCGACTGTGCAGCGCCTTCATTTCCCGCTATAAGGTCGGAAAATCCGTCCATTATAGTGGTCAATGCGGGGAGCATTTCTGACGTTATGCTGTTTTTAAATCCGCTGAAAGTGCTTTGCAGCTTGGTAAGGCTGTCTTCAAACGCGGCGCTGGCTTTTACAGCCTCGTCGCTCATAATCATTCCGTAGTTTTCCGCCTCTTGTTTCAGGGCTGCTGTTTCCTTGGCGGTCATATTAAGCACGGCACCAAGGTCGGTAGCTGACTTTCCGAGCAGATCCGTCGCCGCCGCTGTCCTTTCGGAGCCCTCGCCCATATTTTGCAGGGCGGCGATAACTGCGTCAAGCTGCTGTTCCTGCGTTTTTCCGTTCAGTTCCTCGATGGACAAGCCTACGGCGGAGAGCTTTTCCGCCGCTGACGCTGAGCCGTTGGCGGCGTCAGTTATCACGGTGGACAGCGTTTTCATTCCCGACTGTAAATTATTGACATCGGTACCGCTGCGCTCAAAGACATACGCCCATTTTTGATAAGCCTCGGCGCTTATGCCTATTTTCTGCGACATCTTGTCTATCTCGTCACCTGCTGCCGCCGTATCGTTAGCCATATTCCACACGGCTTTTCCTGCGGCAACTGCGGCGGTACCTATGGCTGCAACAGCTGTCGCCATAACAGCGCCTATTTTCTTGACGGCAGAGCCCACCTTTTCAAACTTTCCTCCGGCGTTTTCTGCCTGCTTGCCGCTTTTATCGATCGCGTCGGAAAATTTTTTTGTGTCTTTTTCGGCGCCGTTCATTTCGTCGGACAGGCTGTTTATTTCGTCGTTGTTCTGCTGGAGCTCCCTTTCCATATCGTTAAGAGCGGCTTTCGCATTGTTGAGCTGCACCTGCCACGACTGCGTGCGCTTGTCGTTTTCCCCGAAGCTGTCAGACGCATTTTTCAGCGCTTTTTCAAGCGTTTCGATTTTACCCTTTTGCTCGTCTATCTGCTTGTTTAACACCTGGTTTTTGGCGGTGAGGGAAGCGACCGACTTTTCATTTTTATCGAATTCAGAGGCAGCGAGTTTCATCTCACTGCCGAGGACTTTCATATTCTGGTTAATGTCGGACAGTGCCTTTTTAAATTCCTTCTCGCCCTCAACACCCAGCTTTATTCCTATTGTGTCCGCCACTTTCCCACCTCCTTATATCCCGTAGGGAATAACATCATCTATTGTCAAATACTGCTTTGGCTTTTTGATACCTAAAAACTGCAAATGGCACTCTATCAGGTCAAGCGCCCAGCCTATAGGCATAAGCCATGCCTCCGCCTCGCTTTTTCCCAGCTGTACGGTGGCGAAATATATAAGACGGGTAACCGTTTCCTCGTCGTTTACCCGTCTACTGTGTTTTTTGGCTCGTCCTCACTTTCCACGCTCCGCTTGCTGCCGTTTACCACAACGCTTGTTATTGATTTTGATATCTCGGCAAAATCAGCCGGCGACGCCAGCACAGCCACCTCGTCTTCCGTAAGCGGCGTTCTTTTGTCCTCGGGGTGTAAAAGGTTATGCCGCTGTACGCCCTGATTGATAAGGAGAGTAACGAGCCATAATGCCTCGTCGATCTGCTCTGCGGCATTTTCGGCGTTGGTCAGCTTGTTTCCCATCTGCTCAAGCCCGCCGTATCTTTTAGTGATCTCCTGAGTTGCTTTTATTGACAAAACAGCCTCATACTCTTTGCCACAAAGGGTTATGACCGAGCTTCTGTCGTTTTCCATTACGCTTTTGCCTCCGTTGTTTTATTTGTCTTCGGGACGGATACTATCGGACCGTCCTGTCCCATCTGCATATTTATCGCCTCTGAATATTCAGGCTCGTAAGGTTTGGTAAACCACGACTTGATCGTTTCTGCGCTTACCCCCGCCTCGCCGTCGGTCACCTCGGTTTTCCAGTTGTGACGACCCTTGCTGTCCGCCTTATTCCTGCGGTAAATAGTCCCCTCGATCGTAGGCGTGGAAAATGTGATACTGTCGCCCTTGGTCTGCATTTCTGAAGAGGGTATGCCGAATTTTACACGGTACAGCCAGAAATACCGATATTTGCCATTTGCCTTCTTAGCTCTGAAACCGACCGCTACATACGGCGCAATATCCGTATCGGACGATACCAGCACCCCGTTTTTGTCGACCGTTGCGCCGGTAAGCTCAGCTGCGTTCTGGGTACCTATATTGTCTATCCCCAGCGACAGGGTGCCTGATTTAAATTCTTTTACGCTTTCCGCTGCTCCGTCGTCAGCGTAGAGCGTTGCCTCGTTAAGCTCCACCGAGAGGCTTGCGGTCATAGCCTTCGCCAGTTTCTTAGGCTCGCCGTATTCTTCGTCTGCGTCTTCGTCACTGGTGATAGGTGCATATACCAGGTTGTCAAGTCCTATTGTTGCCATATTGTTTTATTCCTCGCTTTCGTATTTATAGATTTTTGCCGTATCAACGGCGTAGTGATGATAGCCGGTATCGTTTTCGTGCCCGATATACCGCCTGTCGGTTATAAAAAAATCCGCTGCCAGAACGGCACGGATAATCTTATTTTTTAAAGCGGAGTAGTTGCGTCGGGAAAAGACCGATATTCTGACCTCCTGAACGTCATACCCCGGATAGTCGTCTGCGTGTAATTCAAATTCGTCCGCAAGCGGCGTGAATATGATGTATTCTTCAGGGGGCGGGGATTTGAAAACGCCTGTTTCTATCGGAACGCCGAGCGGAGCAATGCAGTCCTTCAGTTCTTCAAGTGCGCTCATCTTCTTTTCCTCACTTCGCTTTCAAGGGTTTTCTGCATTGTATCAATGCATTTTTTCTTACTTCTGTTTTTGGCCTTTTTGACAAAAGGGCGGGGCGGCTGACCGCTTTTCCCGTATTCAAGCACATTTGCTATCATATAGTTGGTAGCAGTATAATAACTCCTGCTTATTTTCCCGTGACGGTTCTTTTTCGGTGCCGCAGGCTGTTTTCTTCTTGGCTCGTTAAAGCCGATTTTAACATTACAATAGCCGTTGCTTTCCGTTTTCATCGGTGACACGCCCACGGAGCTGACGAGCTCGCCTGTACTTTTGGTCGCCTTTTTTGTGCCTTTTCCTATGGAGAATTTAAGGGCGCTGCGGTATTCTTTAGCGACCTCCGCACCGCCTGCCTCCAACACTTTTTCCATAATGGCGTCCGTATCTTTAAGCAGTCCGTTAAGCTGCTTTGTAAAATCGTCGGGCAAATCAAATTCTAACTTAGCCATTTGCCGCTTCCACCTTCTTTGCCATTACCTCAACGTACATTCCTCGACTTCTTACATCTTCAGGGCTTTCAATGCTGTATCTCGCTCCGCCGCAAATGATGTAATTCTTTGCCGTCACTTCCACGCCAGGAATGGTGCGGAAACGGAACATATCAGTCGCCGTTGAAAAAGCCGCCATATTGGCCCAGCGGACTGTTCCGTGCCTTTCCTCGTGATATGCCCGCACTGAGGCAATAACGGTATCCTTCTGCGTGCCAAAACCTTCGTTGTCTTTGATGTCGTCAACGGACACGATTTCGATAAAGGACCGCATTTTCCCGAAACTCATTTTTATACGCTCCAATCTCTGTCCAGCCGCAAAAGATTGTTTACGGCATTCCACACCTGCCCCGCAGCGTTCACGTTATCGGAAAAAAAGCCGCCTGTGCTGCCGTCCCGGCTTTCGTAAAAGTGGGACGACAGCATTACAACGGCTTGCTGTGTGGTGGGAGGAATATCGTTGTTCTGATAGTATCTGTCAGGTTTATGCTGGTATTTTTCCGCATAAGCAAGAGAAGCGGCTATGTACGCCTTCAACAGCTCGTCGTCCTCGGAATGCTCAAGAATAAGGTTTTTCTTTACGCTTTCAAGCAGCTTGTCTATTATGTTGGTTTCCATTATACCGCCTCCTTTCCTGTGGTACTTTACTTGGATTTCATCAGCCCGCAGCTTTTAAGCGCCTGCAACAGAGCGTTAAAATCCTCTTTCAGCTGGGCCGCTTCCTCCGCTGTGCTGTCCTCCTGCTTTTCCATCTGCGGCACTGTGGGGTATTCGGGCACATACAGGTTTCCCTGCTCGTCAACGGCTACCTCTACCGTTTCATTGGTCTTGGCTTTAGCCTTGACGCCGCCGAGGGTATCCGCCGAGGCGGTGGGAAGCGTGTAGGAACCGCCTCCGCCGTCAAGACCTTCCACCTCAGCGCCTTTCTCAATGATCAGCTTGCCGCCGATATGGGTGACGTCGCCGCCCTGCTCGGTGTAATTCTTTACACTGTATTCGCTCATAGCTGTGTCCTCCCTTTATTCGGTTTTCATCTGGAGCGTCTTGACAGCTTCCGCAAGCACCAGCTTTCCGTCTGTGCGCTCTGTTGCAAGGAAACCTACCTGTCCGTTCAAAGCAAAAAGCTCACCCAGACGCTTGAATGTGCGTCCCTGCCTGTCGGCGATCCAGTAGTACGAGAAGTCGCCGAAAAGTATCGGCTTCGCACCTGCCGCACATTCAGGCATAGCGGGCGATGTATACAGGGGTCTGTTCATCAGCATATCAGGCGTTCCAGCTGTAAGGGAAGGCTGCCACAGATACTGTCCGTTTCCGTCCTTCAGCTTTCTGATCTGTTTTATCATCTCGTCGCTGGTGAGAAATACTGCGTTGCGGCGGTAAGGGGATTTCAGCGAGTATACAAGGTCTATGATCTCGTCTGCTTTTATTGCAGTTGCAGAGGCAGCAGTAACTCCCACCTCTGCGCTTGTAATTACACCGGTAGGCTTGCCGCTTCCGTCGCCGTTTATAAATGCGGTTTCTTCCGCTGCTCCGATACGGCGGGCAAATTCTTTCGCAATATAAGTCTCAAGGTCAAATACGCTGTCGTTGAGCAGCTCTTCGGAAACTTTTATCATAGTTCCCAGCTTGTAGGCGCCGATAGTCACCTGACTGAAAGCGTCGTCGCTTTCCTTTATTTCTCCCTCTTCTTCGATCCAGGACGCTGTTCCTTTGCTTGTAGCGACGGGGATCTTTCTTTCACCGCTGGAAGTCTTTATCAGGCGAGCGATAGAACGCATTATATTCTGTTCCTCGAGCGCCTCTATCAGTGTCTTTTCAAACTCATCAGGCACCAGAAAACCGCCCTCGGTGTCGGTGCCGACCTGAAGCGCATTTATGAGATCGGGAGAGGTGGGGCGATTTCTCATAACGTCCCAGAAAGCTCTTTTATATTCCGCAGTAGCGCGTGCGTTTTTAGGATCTTTTTTGGTATCCTCGCCGGGCTTGTCCAGAATAGGCTTGTTGACATCGGCGCTCATTTCTCTTTCGATGGCCGCCTGACGTTCCAGGCGGTCGATCTCCTTGCCCAGAGCGACCACGTCCGCCTCCATTTTTTCATAGGTGGCGGTATCCTCGGCGGAAATGTTTCCGTCCTTGTCACGGTGGCTGTCCAGGAATGCCTTCGTTTCTTCCCAGAGCTTTTTACGCTGTTCGCGCAATTCTAAAATTTTCTTTTCCATAGTGTTATTCCTTTCTGATTTAAAATTTTAATAAATCAAGCCGCTTATAAAGCGGCTCGGTGGAACGATTTTTTTCAGGCTCTTTTTCAGGAGGAGCCGGACGCTTGCTGATGAGCTTTCCCATCAGGCTGTTTGTCACCGCACGGCGGGAAAATGTAAAGTCACTTGTAATATTTTCCTCCGTTTCCTGCGGGCTGCGTGCCAGTATCTCGTCAGCAAAGCCGAGTTCGACCGCTTTTCCCGCCGACATCCACGTTTCAGCGTCCATAAGGTGAGCTATCCGAGTGCGGGAAAGCCCTGTTTTTATCTCGTAGGCGTTGATTATGCTTTCCTTAGTTTCTGCCAGCAGGTCGATTGCTTTCTGCATTTCCTCGCTGTCGCCCATAGCGATCGTCAGCGGGTTGTGTATCATCATCATAGCGGTGGGCGACATCAGCACCTTGTCCCCTGCCATTGCGATAACGCTTGCGGCGGAGGCGGCAAGTCCGTTGATCTTGACGGTGACCGTGCCCTTGTAGTCGATAAGCATTGTGTATATCTGCGACGCCGCTATGCAGTCACCGCCCGGCGAGTTTATCCACACCGTAATGGGCCCGCTTCCTGCCTCCAGCTCGTCGCGGAACATTTTCGGGGTGACCTCGTCGCCCCACCACGTTTCCTCGGCTATCTCGCCGTTGAAAAACAGCTCTCTTTCTGCGTTCTGGGCGGACGTAGCGATAAAGTTCCAGAATTTTTTTAATTTACTCATATTTGATTTTCCTTTCCTGCGAATATTCCGGCGTCGGACAGCTTGGTCATATTTCCGTTTATCAGATACAAATTTCCGCCGTCCTCGTCGGGTATGGGTTTCTGGCTTTCCATTTCCCTTATGTCGTTGGCAGACATCCAGCCGTTCTGACGTGCCACAGCGTAACCGTTCATTCGGCTTGCGTAGTCGCCTCGGAGCAGTCCGTCCACGTTGAAACGCGCGAAATATTTCCGCTTTTCCTCGCCGAACAGCAAACAGCGGTGTATGCTTTGCTCCCAACGTATAAGCCAGGGCTCAAGCGTGTATTTCACGAATTCAAGGCTCATCTGCTCGATATTGGAAAAGCTGGATTTTTCCAGGTCGCCTATCATATGCGGCGGCACCCGATATATCCTTGCTATCTCGTTAAGCTGGAATTTCCTCGTTTCCAGAAACTGAGCGTCCTGCGGGGAAATGCTTATCTGATGATATTTCATTCCCTCCTCAAGCACGGCGACACGTCCTGCGTTTGAGGACCCCTGAAACAGAGCGTTCCAGCTGTTCCTTATCTTTTCAGGGTCTTTAAGCGTCCCGGGGTGTTCAAGCGTGCCGCTGGGAGAGGCGCCGTTGGCAAAAAATTTCGCTCCGTATTCCTCACAGGCTATCGCCATTCCCACGGCGTTTTTCGCCATTGCGATGGGGGAATATCCCAGAATGCCGTCATACCCCAGCCCCGGAATATGCCAGACCTCATAAGGGCTCAGTATCACATATCCGCTTTCATCGGCGGCTCCGTCGCCGCTGTCACGATAATAGGCGTAGTATATTTCCCCTGTCCGACTGTCCCTGTCCACGGTCATTTTATTGGGACTAAGCGGGTACAGCGCCGTTATCTCGCCCCTGCCGTTCCTGATTATCTGAGCGTAGGCATTGCCAGTCAATAACAGGTGCGTCATAAGGGTTTCGCGGAAGTTAAACGACGTCATTTCAGGGTTCGGCTCGTCGTGGAGCAGGGCATACAGCGGGTGCTGTATGTCCATTTCCTTGTTGCTGTCCTCTGTATATCTGTACAGGTGCAGCGGCAGCTCCGCCACCGCCTCCGCCAGTATGCGTATGCAGGCATACACGGCGGTGATCTGCATTGACGACCGTTCCGTTACCGCTTTTCCCGATGTCGTGTACCCCATACGGGGCTCAATAAACGCCCCGTTGAGCATATTCTGAGTAACAGGCTTGTCCCTGGAACGGAAAAATTTTGCGAAAATATTCATACTGTAATTATCCCCCTCTCGTCATAGACGGATTTCTTCTCGGCGGACCGTGAGGCGATTGCCCTTGCAAGTCCCATTACTGTGGCGACTGCTCCGTCCACCTTTTCTGTGGATTTTTCCTTGTCTATTTTTATATTGCCGGCAGGATCTTTCGTTACCACCACGTTGTCCATCATCCAGTCAAGGACGGGGTGTGCGGTGTGAATTATTTCCTTGCCCAGCACCATACGCATAAGCTCTTTTGTAGGCGGGGACATATCTTTATATCCTTGCCCGTATCGCACTACTGTAAAGCCCATTTCCGCCAGATCCTGCACTATCTGTTCAGCGCCCCAGCGGTCAAAGGCTATTTCCTTTATGTGATAGCTGTTGCCCAGCTCGTCAATAAAATTTTCGATGTATTTGTAATAGATAACATTTCCCTCTGTGCAGTTTATAACGCCCTGTTTCTGCCAGGCGTCATAAGGCACGTGGTCCCGCCTAACACGCAGGTCGACAGTGTCCTCGGGGATCCAGAAAAAGGGCAGTATAACATATTTGTCAAAACGCTCGTTCGGCGGGAATACCAGCACAAAAGCGGTAATGTCTATGGTGCTGGAAAGGTCAAGTCCCGCATAACAGTCCAGCCCTTTCAGGTCTTCGGGATCTATCTCTGCCTTGCAGTCGTTCCACTTGTGCATTGGCATCCACCTTACCGACTGCTTGACCCATTGATTAAGGCGGAGCTGTCGGAACGTGTTTTCCTCAGCAGGGTTTTCCCTGGCGCTGTTATAAGCCGCCTGTACTTTTTCCAGCTCGACGGTAATTCCCAGCGACGGGTTCGCCTTTGCCCAGACCTTCGGGTCCTCCCAGTCATCCTCCGGCTTTGCTCCGTAGATAACGGGGTAAAATGTGGGGTCGTGCTTTTTACCCTCGAGGATACCCTCTGCCTTCTGATGTACCTCATAGCAGATACTTCTCGTGTTGTCGCCTGCTGTTGTTATAACAAAATTCAGCGGCTGCATTCTTGCGTCGCCGCTGCCTTTGGTCATTACGTCGTACAGTTTCCTGTTGGGCTGTGTGTGCAGCTCATCAAAAATCACTCCGTGGACGTTAAAACCGTGCTTGTTTGCTACGTCGGCGGAAAGTACCTGATAAAAGCTGTTTGTCGGCTCATACACTATCCGTTTGCTTGACGGCAATAATTTTACCCGCTGCAAAAGCGGCGGGCACAGCTTGACCATATCATACGCTACGTTGTAAACAATGGACGCCTGCGTTAGGTCGGCGGCGCAGCTGTATATTTCTGCTCCCATCTCGCCGTCGGCGCATAGCAGAAACAGGGCGACCGCCGCCGCCAGCTCGGACTTGCCCTGTTTCTTCGGTATTTCGATGTACGCGGTGTTAAACTGACGGTACCCGTTTTCCTTTATCGTCCCGAATACGTCACGGATAATTTTTTCCTGCCAGCCGAGGAGCACAAACGGCGTTCCCGCCCATATCCCCTTTGTATGGCTCAGACAGGAAATGAAGTTGACTGCAAAATCAGCTTTCTTTTTGTCATAATGCGACGTCGGTTCCATAAACCAGGTCGGTGTGTACTTGATTTTTTTCATTTTTTAAAAAATTGTAAAAACTTAAATATGCCTGCTCAAGCATTTAACTATTTCCTTTTCCCTCTCGCTTAATTTCCACTTTATCACCTGTTTTTCCTGCTGTTTTTCCTGTGCCGCCTGTTCCTCCGCCTCCCGCGCCTCCCGTTCCGCCTTGAGCCTGTCCGCCGCCGCTTGCTCTGACAAGAGCAGCGCTCCGCCGTATATGGTCTTTTTAGTCGGCTTCTGCTCGTCCAGCTCGCTGATAAATACCGCCTCGCCCTTGCGCACTCTGTAATCAATATTGCAATATTTAGCTACCATCAGCGCAGTCAGGACGTTATCGGGATATTGGTATGTGGGCAGCTTCGCCTTGTTTTTATTTTCTCTTTCTGCCTTTTTGATGAGCTTACTAAGCAAGGGATAAGTCCTGATAATATATTCGTTTTCAAGATTGGTTACAAACGCCGTTTTTACCTTTGCGCCGTTGTCGTAAGTGATGGTCTGGTTGGTGACAATGCGCGTGCATTCGTAGAATTTGGCATCACTCAAGAGCGTTTTCTCGTTTGCAAACATAAAAAAATTTATGCCGTTTTTAAGAAAAAAGCTGATAATTTTTGACAATATGGAAAAGGGCGGATTGTCCACCACAATGTCGGTCTTACGGTACTGATAGTTTTCATAGTCCCCGCCCGGGAAAAAGGGGCGGACAAAATCTGCCCTTGAAACGCCGTAATTGTCGGCCACGAAATCCGCTATCACATCATATATTATTTCGGGCGTGTAACAATCGTCCGTGGTCTTTTTGACTTGGAATTTTTCGACAAATGTGTTATAATCCTGCACTTTGTTTTCCTATGTTAATAAAATTTGTTATCGTTCCTCGTCCTCTCTCAATTCGGGGTTGTCGTGGATATTGCCAATAACCACACAGTCTGCTACACCTTTATACACGCAATCGACTAAATTTTCTGCGGCGACGCCATTTGTCCAATAAAAACAGCCTTCGGAATATTCAACTACTCCACGGTTAATGAACAAACTATCGTGATACTCATACTGCCCTGGTACTTCGTCTTCATAGTCAACAATATCTCCCTCGAAAATCTTCTTGCCGTTCCTGTCGGTCAGTCCTGTGTACTGCCCGACGGTTTCAGGATCGACTTCTCCGTATCTTCCAAGCGGTGTGTCATCGGGTGTAATAAGGCTGATTGTATTAGGCCTGATTATAAGATTACCATAGGACCATTCACCGTTGCATTTTAGTTTCCCTCGGAATAAAATTTCTCTCATTTCTGCTCCTTTTGCTGTTTCACCACGGGCAGCGCTCGTACAGATCGCACAGCTTTGTCTTTCCGTCTTCGGTAGTTACTTTTGCCCAGGGGAAAAACGGGACTTTATATTTTAATCCGCTGTCGGTTTTAATAATCACCATTGTGCTGTGGAACCAATCTGCTTCATCAGTCATATAGTCAAAATATTCACGACATTTGTAAGCCTTGATTACAGTGAAATATCCACTGATACCGTAATCTCCGTATTCAAAAAACCTTTTGCCGATCAGATTGCAATTTTTGACTTTTTTCCAATGTGTGTGCTTCAGTTTTTTCTTTTTGTGACCGGTTATAGGCTCAATGCTCATTTTCTGCTCCTTTACATACCCGCAAGCAGCTTTTCCATCATTGTGTTCTGCGGATTAATTTCCGTTATCTTTTTTCTTTTTGTGGCCGGTTATAGGCTCAATGCTCATTTTCTGCTCCTTTACATACCTGCAAGCAGCTTTTCCATCATAGTGTTCTGCGGATTGATTTCCGTTATCTTCGTGCTACTGTTTTCCTTGACGTATTGCATTATCTGATACCACGCCTGATTTATCTGCTTTACATAGGTCTGGGACATAGTGACGTAAGGGGAGGCGATCGGTGCGCCGGTGGTCGGGTGCTTTCCTGTCAGCCCCTCCTTGGATATAGCCTCCTCGCACTGCACCCAGCGGGCGAAGCTCATCGCGTACAGCTCCACCAGATGAGGGTTAATAGACTGCTCGCATTTGTATTTTCCCAGCCATTCCCACACCTCGGCGGCAATTTCCTCCGCACAAAGAGCAATGCCGTTCTTTTGTTTCGCCGTCAGGTACCCTCTCAAAGGCTTTTTTGCCGCTTCGTTTGATTTCTTTGATTTTTTCGGGGAATTTTTTGCCTTTCCTTCAACGATTTTTTCAGACAAAGGCTTTGCTTTTCTTCCTGCTCCGACCCTTGCCCCGCCACGATTTGTTCCGTCTTTTGCCACAAAAAAGTCCCCCCTTTTTTCTCCCCTCGTTAATATCCCGTTTGAAAAACGATTTTTTTATGTGTGATTGCCCTATTCGTTGTCCGCTTTTTCCTCGTGGAGATTGTTATACCCCCTACCCTTGGCATCTTCCCACGACCGAGCTCCGTGCGTATCTTTAGCAGTAATCTCGGAGTGACAGCTTTTACAAAGTGCCATCAGATTACTGCGCTCGTGGGTTCCGCCCTGAGAGATAGGCAGTATGTGATGTACTTCTTGCGCAGGTACCAGCTTGCCGTTGCGCTTGCATTTTTCACACATCGGATTTTCCGAAAGAAAAGCGCTGCGGATCTTTTTCCACTGTCGACCGTATCGCTTGTATGTATCCGGTGTGCGCTGCCTGTTGTAGTTTCCACCTGCTTTTTTCCTTATCTGGTCCTTATGCTTGGGACAGTAATACTCGTCTGCCAGCTCAGGACAGCCGGGAAACCCGCAAGGGCGTTTTGCTTTTTTTGGCATTTTATCACCAGCTCAAGATATATTTTTACAATATAATCATACACAGGTAATTTTCAAATTAAAAGGTATTATTTTTTACCTGTTTTTTACAATTGCTGAGAATAAGCGCCGTATGCAATCAGCACATAAGCCGCTACGGCACGGTTGCGGATGTTGTACACGGACTTCACAGCCTCATAGGATAATTCTTCTGCAATAGTTTCGGCGGGCAGCTTTTGTATGTAAAACATTGTGAGCACTTTTCGCTGTTCCTCGCTGAGCATATCAAGGATCAGTTCGATCTCTTGTATTTTTCTTTCTGTCGCTGATATTGCCCGTTCCGTTTCCGACAGCTCCAAAAGCTCATTAAGGGTATTGTTTACATAGGCGGCGTTTGTGTATGGTTTGCTGTAATCAATAGCGACAGGAAGGTGTGGCGCACCTTCGGCAATTATTCTGTTTTGACGTTTCCGCAGCACTTCAAGCGAGCGCTTTAAATCATTAAGGCTGCTTATTTCTTCCTCGGCTGCTTTGAAATAATTAAGTTTCATCCGCTGCTCCTCCGCTGTTTTTGCCTGTACATATACACCGCCAAATACGTCCCGCCGTTGCAGTCGTTATAGAACGCCGAAGCGTCGGAAAAAATATATCCCGGATAGATCTTCTCGTATTCCTCCGCCGCCGAGGCACCAAGGTCATACAGTGCCTTGACTTTTCGGGCGGAGATCTTGCCGTCCCGTTTGGTGACCTTGGGCTGGGCGAGATTTTTCGAGGCGTTCCAGCGGCGGTAAGTTGCGGTGTTTTTAATCATATATTTCACCAGCGCCGCAATACCTGTACGCTCGTCGAATTGTAAAGGCTTTGCGGCAGTGTAGCCCATTTTCCATATTCTCGCAAGGTCGTTTATCGACACTCCTCCAGACATAATGATGTGATGATGAAATCTTCCGCTTTTCTTGCCCTGTTCCGTCACTGCTATATATTTCAGCTCCGAAAGGTCCTGCTTTTTTCGGAAACGTTTCAAACGTCGGAAAAAGTTCTGCAAATTCTTCTGTGCTGTCTGCGGATCCTCGGGAGCGTGTTCGGGCGAGTAAGTCAGATCGAAACGAATATCATTCTCGGTAAAATTGGTGTTGGCAAGTCTGATTATACGCCTTTCAGCGTGCCTCTGGTTCAAAGCCTGCTGTACTTCGGCGGTAGGCTTTGCCTTGTGGGAACGGGCGCTGCGAGGCGGAGCAAATACAGGATATATTTCCGCCTCGAGATAATTCCCGCACCTGTATATCTTTTCTCTGTATAAGCAGCGCATATCAATTCTCGCTGTTGAACTTGTTGGTCCAGAATGACTCCATCTCAAACACCGAGTTATAAAGTGCAGTGCGCAGGTAGGATTTCCTGTATTTTATCTCATATTTGATTTTGGAAAATTTATCTATCACGAATTCAATGTGTTCGTGAGTAAGTTGGGAAAACACTTCGCTTACGAGGGCAAAGGTATACTTTTCTTTGCCGATTTTTATTTCATTCAGCGGGCAACGTTCCGCCAGATAGTCTACCTCGGCAATAATGCAACATATTTCTTTCGCGAGCGAGCGACAGGAAACATCAAAACATTCAATTTCTGCCTGCTCCTCAGCTGCCAAAAGGTAAACTTTCAAGCTACCAGCCTGACCCTGACTTTGACATTGACTTTTTTCACAACAAAAATTTTTATTTTCCATAGCATACGCTCCTTGATTTTTATTTCGTTCCGGATGGTTGATAACTTAATATCCATTACAAGCCCGTAAAAGCGGGCAGGATATTGACTTTTTAAAAGCTGTATGCTATACTATTTATAATATATGTAATGATAGCATATAGCTTTTTCGGCAAGCGTTCCCCACAGAACGCCTGCCGATTTTCTTTTTTTTATTTCAATGGTGGTCTAATACGGCAGCAATAATTATAAGTATTATACCTATAATAAGCGGTACCCATAATGGTGCAACAACCCAAATCCACGACCATTCAATGACGTGGCACAATTTCAAGATTATAAAAGCAATTGTAAGCGCTCCGCAAAATCCAATTCCCGCATTTTTATTCTTCACAGGCTTTCCTCGCATATATTGATTATTTCATCGGTCAGGTTTGTCTGTCCGTCTGCCGCCGCCTCTGCGTGTTCTTTCTTGCATAAAGCAACTTGAGCAGCTTCTGACATTGTAGCGACCTGCTGTACAAAACTCTGATTTATACAATCAAAAGGCATTATCATTCCCACGATAAAAAAGCCGCTTTTTGCTACGATATAGGTTTGACCGTCAGCGTTGTGCGCTCGAAAAAGTCGTACCCATTTTCCTCATTTTCAAAGGGCCGTATATATTTTCTGTCGATAAAGGAAACGCCGTTTGATGTATAGAGCGGGAGCAGGAGCCTTCCTTCTTTTAATATGTACAGATGTTCCTGATGTGTGCACAGCTCGTTCGGGTCATCATCCTTGTAGTTGTACCTGCCGTCTTCATTCCTCTGAAAAAATGAGATCTTATCTCTTTTTTCGGCAGGTACGTCAAACATAGCAAAAATTATCTCCTGAGTCAGGATCGGAAGATTGTAGACAGGATAAGCGGCGTAGCCATCGCTTAACCACTGACCTTCCTGTGTTTCTATGACTTCAATCCTTTTCGCTTGCTTGCAGATAGCTTCGATTTGTTTTATTTTCATTGTAAACCCTTAAATAACCTTTCCCCCGTGCTTGTACGGGCGTGTTTTGTTGTATTCGTGTTTTTTTCTGAGAATACTTTCAATGTCAATTCCGATGTGACCGCAATAATCCAATATTCTGATGATACAATCAGCAAGCTCTGTAGCCATTCCTTCGGGTTTGCTACCCGATATGTAGTACACAGGCTTGTGATTGCGATACTCTTCAAGTGCTTCGGAAAGCTCGGAGTGACAAAGCGCTATAATTTCACCGAAAGATTTCTCCTCGTCCCACCAACCGTGAGCAACTGCATTTTCGTGGACTTCATTTGCGAATTCGTTTAAATTCATTTTTTTTTCCTTTCTTTAGCTGTTGTTTGCTTTGCAAGCGACCACCTCGTCAGCGGCTACCTCAACGGTGCAGTTTTGATTTCTGTCGAGCAGCACGGCACTAATGAGGATCTTGCCTTTTTCCCTCGGATGGGGTTTAAAATTTATCGCCGTTATCTGGTTATAAAATGTAGTGCCGCCCCGCTTGTCCTTGTGAAGCACGGGCGTGCCCGCCAACATAGTGACTTTAAGTTCTGTCTGGGTCATACTTCCGCCGCCTTTCCGCACTCCTCCACCAGCTTTTTAAGAGCAGCTTTAAACTTCTCCTTTTCCTCGCCGTCCTCCATAGCGCTGATTATTGCAGCAGCGCTATTAAACGCCGTTTTAATATTGGAAAAATGGAATTTCAGCAGTTCCTTTGTTCCGCCCGAAGGCGCCGAATTTTTTGCAATCGCCTGCAACTCGTTGAGTTGGTTTTCAAGCTCCCGCGTTTTTTTCTCGGCTTCCTGCTGTTTTTGCAAGGCAGCGTTTACTTCTTTCGCTGCCTTTTCTTTAGCTTTTTCCTCTGCCTCGGAACGTATCTTTGCAATTGTCTTTTCGTCAGGTTCAGCGACAGCCACTTCCACAGGGCGGTTTTTAAGCTCGTCATATCGTGCTTGCAGTTCGGTCAGCTTATCCTCAAGGCGGCGTTTTTCTTCCTTCGCCTGGTTCATCTTTTCGTCCGCTTTGCTTGCCGCTTCGACAACGACCTGCATTTCCGCTTCTTTTTCTGTCTTGGTGGTGTCGAGCTCAAGCTCAAGCTGTTCACACTTCTTTTTCAGCTCGGCAATTTTTTCTTCAAGTTCTCTTGTGCTTATACTTGCCACGTCTACCGACTGCATAAGCTGTTCACGGTCGTCAGCGCACAAGGTAGCAAGCGCTGTCAGCTTGGTAATGCCGAGACTTGCATTTGACTGCAAACCGCTTTCCCCGAACTCATCAAGCGCTTTTATAAAATTGTACGCCTGTCTCTGCTTGATATGGGCGGCGTCCTCACAGTAGGCTTCAAAGGTTTCAAAGCCCAGCTCAGTGTACAGCTTTGTGTCCCTCATCTGCCGTAAATTTTTTGCCAGGTCTACGAGATATTCCGCCGCCATCTGACCGCTGACAAGTATTTTATTGTGGAGCTTGTACGCCTCCGCCTGCTTCTCGGTAAGTTCGGTGTTCATTGTTGTCATTTCGCTCACGCTGTTTTCCTCGCTTTCTTCTGCGGCTTTGCCGCTTCGATAAATTTTTCCTTGTTTTTGTTGATTACTTTGCGCTTCCATTTCTTAACAAACTGCTTTACCTCTTCAGGCGGGTGACAGTTGTTTTTTCCCAAGTTCATCGTCACAGTCGCATTGTTGGTTAACGTTAATGTAAAATACGGCGTTTCAGGGTCTGCCGCTTTGCGGATCCCGTAAATGTTGGTTTCCCCTCGTGCGCAACGGTCGATATACGTTTTCACACAATGGCTGAGCACCGAGCTTTCTTTTAAAAACTCATCGGCGCTGCGCAGTGGTCTGATGATAAAATCTTCGTCTTCAAAATCCAGCATTTCAAGGATTTTTACCCTCTTTTTAAGCGCCTTGTTCTGTGCGGTGTATTTCCTGTCGGCTTTGATTTTTATCAGCCTGTCGTGTTCTTTTTGCAGATCACGGGGGAAAAGCACGCTTTCCGTTTTCGGCAGGCGCAGGTCCTTGACCATACTGATATAGTCCCGATATGTGCCGAGCGTTAGATTGGCGTCGCCTTTTGGCGGCGTATGCTTCGCTACATAGTTGACAAGCCGTTCCAGCGATATACTTTTTAATATCGATATTACGCTTATCGGACTTTTTTCAAGCGACAGGCTGAGTGCCTTTAAAAAAATCGGCATTGGCGGAGCCTTTTTCAACTCGTCTGCAATATCACGGTAAAGGATATATCCTTCAGGTGATATGTCCATCTTGGCAAACTGTTTAAAAACAGCCTTGTCCACACCGAGCGCTTTGGAGCATTCGGACTCGCCCTTTTTAATGAGTTTCTCAAACTCCCCGTTACACCAGTATATTCGGATTTCCGATAACTCTTTTCCAAGCCTATACGCACCCTGTTTGTAGAGATTTTCAATGCAAGGATATTTTTTCACCAACATTACAATCTGCTGGAAGGATCTTTTTGCGTAGGCCGCAATACTTGACATTTCTACATTTTTTAGTGCCGGGTCTGTGCAGTGCTGCATAATGTTGTCAAGGTTGTGCGGATATATCAAGTGTGCTTTCTCCTCAAATCCCGCGTCACACCACCGCGTGTTTCCGCACTGTTTAAAAACGCCGTAGTTGTATGCGCAGTCACCGAGCTTGTCGTACAGATCTAAAAATGTACCAGCGTCCAGAAACAGCCGCCCGTATTCGCAATATGTGACTATTGTTTTTCCTTCTTGGAAATATGTGTCCTGATAAACAGTAAAATTCCGCTCCACAAGTGCAGGACGCCCGTTTTCGGTGATTGCCTCGACGTATGATACGTCTATCTGATCTACCAGTTTGTTTTTGGTTTTTCCGTAGCTTTTGCAGGTGAGCAGCGACCCGCAGGAGGGGCAGCGGACTTGTTTTCCGTGGCGAGCCTCAGCGGTGGAAAAAGCGCTGAGGCAGTGGGAGCAATATCCTGTCTGCTCCTTGCCCTTTTTGTAGTCGTAGAAAAAATATCTTGCAAAAGCCAGCGCCTCATTTTCCACCCAATTGTAAAATTCTTGGGGTGGGTTTTCGGCTAACTCCGCCATTCTGGCGTCGATGATGTCAGTAATCTTTTTGTGACGCTGAGCCAATCGCTCGTCCAGTCGCTTAAATTCCGCGTGCCGTAAGGTGTAAAGCCCTTTGCGCTCCTCGTCGTGCAGATAGTCGCTTATCACATCGTCGGCGCCGTCAATAGGTACTGTCACGCCATAGCAGTCATAATATGCGATCGAGCTTGTAAGCCGCTTATTGTCTGATATGCGCTGCATAGCCCAGTTTTCGCCGTCGTAAAAATGCCGCATATCCGTGACAAGGGTTCTCGTGTTGTAGTCCTGCTGATACAATGTAATTGCGAGTATGCCCTCAATCACCTCGGCTTTGTATAGATAGCTGAGGTAATGCTCTTTCGCGATTTTTTTTGCCAGCTCGATATATTCTTTCTTGAGCGGCGGAACAGGGTGTTTGATCAGCCTTGAATACGGTATCATCTTCCCGCCCCCTTAATCAAAGAGGCTGTCAAGGTCGATATTCAAAGCGCCGTTCTTTGCCGCTTCGGCGGGCTTTGTTCCCTGGCAGGGAACGGTGCCTTTGATACCAAAGTATTCACGCACCCATTTAAAGTGCTGTTCCTCGCTTATGCGGGCGATACCGCCGCCCGTTGTTTTGACCTGATATTTCTTTCCTTTGTCGTAGCACGATTTCAGGCAGCCATCAAGGGTAAGCTTGTCCTTTTCGATTTTCTCTTCCACCTCGGGAGTGAGGAGAGGCTTTATGTGTTCAGCGATCTCCCTTTCCATTTCGTTGGCGGGATTGTCAAAAATTTTCGTCATTGCTGTGCCTCCCATTTACCAATACGCTGTATTTTTCGCCATTTGGACCTTCAAACTCCAGGTTCGCATATTTATATTTGTTGCTGGCGGCGACATCTATTATTTTCGCCTGTGGCAGTATGCGCCCAGCACACTCCATGAGCTGTGCCAGGATCTGATCGTAGCAAACGGTGTTGACATTTTCGGCCGCTTGTGGTATACTTTCATTGTTGATATTTTCTTGAGCGTGTTCGGCGTCCTGCCGGGCAGGCTCTTTTTCTTTTTCGGTGGAAGCGAGTATGTTTCTGATGGTTGATTTCGGCACGCCGGTAATCTGCTGTATCTCGCTTTTGTTTTTACCTTCATTGTACAGCTGCTTTACCGTTTCCTTTTCTTCAGCCGTATGCTTTTTGTAATTTCTCACAGGTTTTTCCTCCTTCATTGCTTTATGCTTTATCAGAATTTTCTTGATTTCCTCTTCGGAAACTTTGTTGATAACGGCCAGCGTCCTTATCGCCTCGGCGGGAAATTCCCCGCGGTAATACCGCCAGTAGTAGACGATGTCCTTATCTGTCATTGTCATTTCCTCTTGCCTCTTTTTCGTTCCTTTTTGCCTTCTTTTGCCTCGTCGACCGCAAACATTATCGTCGCTGCCAAGACAAAAGCCGAGATTGCGTAAAGCAGAATAAGCTGTAAAGGCTTTCCGGGGTGGGTACTTGTGTGACCAGCCCACAGAAAAAGCGCTATTGCCGCCAGCGCTCCCAAGAGCATAAGGGCGGATTTTATGTAGTGTTTCACAATGCTTTTTACCTCCTGTTCTTCTGGGTTTCCCACCAAGCCAGCTGAGTAATTGTTACAACATATCGTCGTCCCAAAAACTGACCCGGCAGGAGTCCCCTTTTTATGTAGTTCTGCGTGACCTGATAATTCAGACCGACATATTCAGAGAGTTCTTTTGCGGAAATGCTGTCTTTGCCGCCAAAGCGTTCGCGGAGCGTCGCAAGGGTCTCTCTGTACCCCTCGTTTTCACGCATGGGTTACCTCCTTTCTTGCAGGCGATTACAATGTGTTTTGCCGCTTCTTTTTATTTTGCATCGGAGCGGGCGAAAAGAAATCTTATATCCATTTCCGGGAAAAGATTAGCCTGAATGTGGAAGGCTTCCTCTACGTCGAAACTGCGTTCCTGCACCTTCGTGCGGAACGTTGGTTCAGGCATTCCGACAGCCGCAGCCGCAGCATTAAACGAAATGCCCTTAGACTTCAACGCATTTCTTAAATTTTCATACATTACGCTTTACCTCCTTATTTTTGTACGAATTTGCGTTTTCTTTCCTGTATTATAACCGCAAATTTGTACTTTGTCAAGTCAATTTGTACGAATATGCGTATTTTCTTGCAATTTGTACAAACTTGTGCTACACAATTTATAATTTCATACAAAAGTTTTACAAATGTACGCATTTTCGTATATTTGTATTGATTTTCCGCTTTTAAAGTGATATAATAAGTATCACAACAGCAATAGGAGGATAAACCATGAGTTTTGGAAAGTTGCTTGAAGAAAAAATGATTGCCAGAAATATTAAGCAAGCCGAACTGGCAAAGATGATCAATATACCGAAAAGCACCCTTAACAGTATAATTAACCGGGACAACACAAAAATCGAAATAGAAACATTTTTGAAGATATGCGAAGCACTGGACTGCAATCCTGATGAATTTTCCGAAGAAATAAAAAAGAGCGGCAACAGAGAGTTGCCACCCAGCTTTATAAATAAGTATTTTGCTCTTGATAACTACGGAAAAGATATGGTAAATGCCGTCCTTGATATGGAATACGCTCGTTGTGTCGCCGAAGTCGAGGAAGACTACCCAACAATAACGATCCGCCATAGCACTTACAAAGTATCAGCAGGCCGAGGCTTTGACCTTGAGGATCGGGACAGCTGGGAAGAAATCGATATACCTGATACCCCTGAAGCAAGAAACGCCACTTTTGCTATAACTATTATTGGGGACAGTATGGAACCGATATATTCCGATGGTCAGATCGTGCTGGTAAAAGAGCAGTCCGCTGTCGATATTGGAGAAACAGGAATATATATCATCAACGGCGGGGGATTTATCAAGAGGAACGGAGGAGATCACTTAATCTCTATAAACCCACAGTATGACGACATATATTTTTCTGAGGGAGATACTGTGTATTGCGCGGGCAAGGTGATAGGCACCGTATGAGGGATAAATTATATAAAGTGATTGCCGCTTCGGAAGGCAGCAAGCTCAGCACAGCCTATGACATTTTTATGATCGTTGTCATAGTGATAAGTATTCTTCCCTTGGCGTTCAAAGAAACGTATCCGTTCTTCGAGGCTGCGGATAAGGTTTGCGCTGTTATTTTTATTATTGATTATATCCTTCGGTGGTTTACAGCCGACTATAAATTCGGCAAGCACAATGCAATTTCCTTTATCCGTTATCCCGTGTCTCCTATGGCGATAATTGACCTTGTTTCCGTTCTGCCGTCGCTCACAGTATTAAATCAGGGATTTAAATTGCTCCGACTGCTCAGAATGTTTCGGGCGCTGCGTGTATTCCGTGCGTTTAAGCTGCTGCGATATTCCAAAAATGCGACCATTATATTCAACGTTTTTAAAAAACAAAAAGTTGCCTTGAGTTATGTCCTGATACTTGCCGTCGGGTACATAGTCATATCCGCCCTGATAGTTTTTAACGTTGAGCCTGAGTCCTTCGGCAGCTTTTTCGACGCTATTTATTGGGCGACGGTTTCACTCACCACTATGGGCTACGGTGACATATATCCGGTGACCACTGTCGGCAGAATTGTTACGATGGTATCGTCGCTTTTCGGGATCGCTATAATTGCGCTCCCAGCCGGCATTATCACCGCAGGATATATGGACGAGATACATAATATTTCGGACAAAAAAGATCAAAAATAAAAACTCCCCGCTGATGTTGGCGCATCAGCGGGGAAGTGACCAATCAAACAAGCACCCTTGCGAAGTGACAATGTTATGATTTCAAGCGGTCATAATCATTATATCACTTCGCTTGGGAAATTGCAAGCGAAAGGATAATAAAATGAAAAAGCGCGCAGACGGATTATACCGTAAAAAGATGATGATAGCAGGAAAAGAGCGCTATTTTTACGGGAAAACCATCAAGGAAGTGGATCAAAAAATTGTTGAGGCGTTGAAAGCTCCTGTTCCCGAAAACAGCCAAAGCAGGCGCTTCGGATATTGGGCGGACAAGTGGTGGGAAATGCACCGTGAAACCATCAAGCACAACACCCAGGTGTGCTACACTAAGCCGCTTGCCGAATGCAAGGCGTTTTTTAAAAACAGCCGTATAGACGAAATAAAGCCCGCCGATGTTTCTGAATTTATACAGGAGCTTGCAAAAAAAGAATTTGCCCGCCAGACTGTCAAGGTGCGTCATATAGTGCTGGGGAAAATTTTTGATTATGCAATATTAAACGGAGCGGCGTTTTTTAATCCCGTAAAGGTAGTGGAAATACCGAAGGGACTTTCCCACAAAGAGAGGGAAACGCTTTCTGAGGAGCAGATACAGCGGGTAAACGAAAGCGGCAATTTGTTTGCAAATTTCCTGCTATACACAGGAATGAGACGGAACGAGGCTCTTGCGATTCGTTGGGACGATATAGATTTTTCCAAAAAACAGATAACGGTAAACAAGCAGCTCCTGTGGCAGACAGCGGCTCCGCCTGAGATAACCGATACAACGAAATCTAAAAGCGGAAACAGAATTGTACCCCTTTTAAAGCCTCTTGAGGATCTGCTGAAAAAGCAGTCGAAAAAATCTGAATATGTATTTTCTTACAACGGAAAAATTATGACGAAAAGCGGCTATAAATATCTTTGGGATAAGGTTAAGCGGGACTGCGGCGATGACAGTATAACCGCTCACCAATTCCGCCACGCATATATTACAATGCTCTGGGCAAGCGGAATTGATGTTAAAACTGCTCAAAAGCTGGCAGGTCACTCCAAGGTCGAGATAATGCTCGACATTTATACCCATCTCAACAACCAGGCGACTGAAACCGCTACGGAAAAGTTAAACGGATTTTTGGAAACATCAAGGGGCAGTAAACGGGGTAAAACTAAGCTAACGGCGATATAAAAGCATTTTTATGTATTTGGAAATCATGTAAACGCGAAAGTGTTTCGAGAGTTCGAATCTCTCCATCTCCGCCAAATAAGAACCCTAATTTTGATACAAAGCGTATCGAAGTTAGGGTTCTTTCTTTTTGCCCGAAAAAGGCTTGAAAACAGGGCTTTTCGCCACTTTCGGCGTCCGTGCGCTTACGATTATTTAGCCGCCAGCAAGTCGAAACGCTCCTGTTTTCATCCTCTTTCCCTGCTGTTTTCAAACGGGTAATCGTTGAAAGATTAGTAACCGTTGATTTTATGGGGGCAATCGTTGAACTTATGGGTAATCGTTGGATTTTTGGGTGTAATCGTTAATCGACCGCCGTCTCGTTCACAGCAGATCATTCAAAAGGTTCATACACTTGATTTTCTGCTGCAAATTGGCGCTGCCATAAACATTGAGCGTAAACGACACATTTTTATGCCCCAGGATTTCCGACAGAGATTTAATATCAAAGTCGGGAATTTCGATTGCTCGGACTGCAAAAGTGTGCCGTATTTCATGGAATTTCACCTTTGGAAGGTTATACCGCTTGAGGAACCGGGCGAAATACTGCCTGTATGTCCGTGGCTCGGTTGGCCTGCTCTTGCCCGTGAGAAAATACTGCGTGGGGTTATCGGATATGTACTTCCGTATTATATTCGAGAGCAGAGACGGAAACGGAATGGTGCGAATTGAACTTTTCGTTTTCGGGGGTCCTATGTTTATGTAGGTTTCTCCCTTTCGCTTGTCGTAGATGCGCTGCACGGTTCGGTTGATGGTGATTGTGTTTTCCGAAAGCGAGATGTCGCCCATCTGCAATCCGCACAGTTCGCCGATTCGTATCCCCGTCAGGAGCGCGACCAGGATACCGGCAGACTTGCGATTCAAGTGAAGGTAGATACATTGTATCAATTCTTGCTCCTGCTCTTTGGAGAGCGAAACAACACGATGAACACCTCCCTCCTTTGGGTACTCGACTAAATCCCAATTCAAAAGCGGAATGGCTTTTTCCTTGTACCCGTATGTCATGGACAGCCGCAGGACGAGAATGACATCCCGTATAGTCTTGACGGTCAGCCCGCCGGTCTTATCCATCCTGCCCTCGCTGTAAAGGTGCAGAATGTACTGCTGAATGTCGGCTTCTGTTATGGAGCCGATTTTTCTTTTCCCGAAGTACGGGATCAGATGGTTCTCCGCGATTAACACGAAGTTTGCGTGGGTCGACGCCGTAATCATTGGCTGCTTAGATTTCAGCCATTCATTAAGGAGCGCCTTGTATTGAGTGTTTTCAGTCATGATGACCACCTCCCAAGATATTATGGAGGCATTTTGGCGCTCCTGTAGTCCTTAAGTAATAGTCAAAAGGCTCTCGTCCCCAAGCTGCGGTTTCCGGGCTTTGAGGGGGAATGGAAAGAATCCACCCTTGGCGAAATAGGTACATTTACAAAGGGAGCGCCTCTCTCAAAGGCCGATATATCTTCACAGGGGACTCCCTTTATTCTCTACGGCGAACTCTATACTACATACGACGAAGTAATCGAAAATGTCGTGAGAAGAACTGAAAAAAACGCTTCTTCCGAGCAAATCAGCCGAATTGGAGATGTTATTATTCCGACATCGGGTGAAACACCAGAAGAAATAGCTACAGCTTCATGCGTTATGCTACCGGGAGTAATTCTTGCCGGTGACCTAAACATCTTTCGCACAAATACGGTTGACGGTCGGCTGATTAGTTACATAATACGCCATGTCATCAACAAGAAAATTTCTTGTGTCGCACAAGGAAAATCAGTGGTCCATGTCAAAGCTGATGAGCTATCCAAAATATCTGTGCGCTATCCCGGCTCCGCCGAGCAACACAAACTGCTATCATTTTTGGCACTTTTACAATCGAGAATTGCAGTCCAGCGTCGTCTTGTTGAAGCCCTCAAGTCATATAAAAGAGGGGTATCTACAGCTATTTTTTCTCAAAAGATTACTATTGGGAAAAAGGGCGATTTGTTTCCGAAGTGGGAGAAAATCTCTATTGGAGATGTCTTTTCAGAACGGGTTGAGCGTGCTGTTGGAGACGAGGAACTCCTTGCGGTCACAATCACCGGCGGCGTACAAAAGAGGTCTGAACTTGACCTGAAAGATAACTCAAGTGATGACAAAAGCAATTATAAAGTTGTTTGCCCAGGTGATTTGCCATACAACACCATGCGTATGTGGCAGGGTGCAAGTGGCGCATCGCCTTACAAAGGCATTGTAAGTCCCGCTTATACGATATTACGGCTGAATGATCCTCACAATGACGATGTATGGTTTTGGGCTGCATATTTCAAAGAACGGTCGATGTTGAATGAATTTCAAAAATATTCGCAAGGATTAACTTCGGACACATGGAATTTAAAGTACGACCAAATAAAGAGCATAGCAATACGGCACCCTGGCGTGGACGAGCAAAAACTAATAACCAGATACTTAAAAACAATCGATGCTCGTATAAACTCGGACAGTGCTGTTTTGATTGCGCTTTCAAAAGTGAAAGCCTTCTTTTTGAAAGAAATGTTTATATAACCTTACCACGAAGGGGGACGGTTTCTGCAGGCTGAAATAAGCCTCAAGTAATAGTCAAAAGGCTCTCGTCCCCAAGCTGCGGTTTCCGGGCTTTGAGGGGGAATGGCACACAGTTCGCTTATCTGATTTCACAGACCGAATCACTCGCAAAAACAGTCAAAACGAAAGCGATCTCCCCTTGACCATATCATCGAAGGACGGCCTTGTAGATCAAATTTCATATTTCAATAAAACCGTTGCCAGCAAGGATATGAGCGGGTATTATTTACTGCTGAACGGCGAATTTGCCTACAACAAAAGCTATTCTGTTGGATTTGATTTCGGATCAATCAAAAGATTTGATCGTTACCCTATGGGGGCGCTCTCAACGCTCTACATCTGTTTTTCCGTAAAAAATTATGATTCAGATTTCATAAAAACATATTTCGATTCCTTGAAATGGTATAAGGAAATTTACATGATTGCCGCCGAAGGCGCACGAAATCACGGTCTACTCAATGTGCCGACCGAGGATTTCTTTGCTACACGCCACACACTCCCTACCAATCTGAAAGAGCAAAAGAAAATTGCTGCTTTTATGAAGTTGTTGGAGCGTCGGATCGATGCCCAGCGTCGATTGGTAGAAAACCTCAAGTCATATAAAAGAGGGGTATCTACAGCTATTTTCACCGAATCTTTACATATCGGGAGTAAAAGCAAATGGCAAGAGTTTTCACTTGGCGATTTCTGTACAGTAGTTATGGGACAATCCCCGGACTCAACCACATATAATAGCGATGGTTTGGGGCTTCCACTTGTTCAAGGCAATGCCGACATCTGTGAAGGGATTACCCAGCCACAACATTTTACTTCTGCTCCAACTAAAATCGCTACTGCTAATTCGATTTTATTGTCTGTACGCGCACCAGTTGGCAGCGTAAGTATTGCCAATCAAACTGTTTGTATTGGTCGTGGAGTGTGTTCAATCACATCTGAAAATATGGATTTCTTATATCAGCTTCTTGTTCATATTCAGGATAAATGGAAAAAAATTGAACAAGGCGGCACATTCACGGCTATAAGTGGAGATGATATACGCAGATTTCGAGTTAATATACCGTGCGTTTCCGATCAGATTATAGTCGGCAGATTTTTAGGAGCCATAGACCACCTCATAAATCAAAATAAAGCGATTTGCGTCGCACTTTCAAAACTAAAATCAGCCTTTTTGCAGATTCTATTCATATAAACAGTTGATTTAATAATCCCGCTTTTAACATTTCGAGTTTGTGAAGTGCAAATTCATGGCGTTCCAGTATGGCAGTGACTTTTTTTAGAATTCCAGCAATGCGACTCTGTTCGTCAACGGAAGGGACGAACACATTCATTTGCTCCACTTTTGAAATATATGACCTTTGGTGACCTTCTGGAGTTAATGACAAGGATTGTAGGAGGCAAAACAAGAAGTAAAGATTATTTCCCGGTTTCGCTGTAAGGAATTTTATTGTAGATGATTTCACCTTGAAAGGAAAATCAACATACTTCATGTCCATTGTGAAATCATCGTATATTACAACATCCCCTTTATCATATACGCCGGTTGTTTCGTTTGTGTATCCAAGGATAAATCCTTTATTTGCAGTCAAAACGGGCGTTGCGTAGTTTGAAGAATAATGCTCTGTCTGGACAATGTATTTCTGCGGCTGTTCGTATGATAATAACTCGGAAACTTTTCTTAGTCGCCACGATTCAGCGCAATTCTGATAAACCGAATTTGGATTAAAGATCGACTTGGTGACCCCTCTTTTATATGACTTCATCATTCCGACAAACCCACGAAAAATGCCGGCAATCACGATTATAACGTGGTTGCCGGCTTAACTTTTCATAAGAATATAAACCTCAAGTAATAGTCAAAAGGCTCTCGTCCCCAAGCTGCGATTTCATGATGCGAACGGCGCCGAGTTCCCTCAATTGACATCTGAAACAGTAGGTACCCTTTTCTCGCACATTTCCCGTCGAAACTCTGATATGAAAAATAATAATGTTATCACAAATTCAGCCGAGTTTGGCTTAATTCCACAGCGCGATTTTTTCGACAAGGACATCGCCGTGGAAGGTAACACCGATAAATATTATATTATCGGTCGGGGGGATTTCGTGTATAACCCCCGCAAATCCACCACGGCCCCTTATGGACCTTTTAACTGTTACCAAGGGGAAGAAGAAGGCATCGTGTCGCCGCTGTACACTTGCCTGAAGCCGCTTTATCCAGAGATGGCGGATTATTTGCTTTGGTATTTTCGTTCTCCCGCGTGGTACTCGTACATATACCATAATGGCGCGCAAGGCGGCGCTCGTCACGACCGAGTGGGCATGACAAACGATCTTATGGACGGTATTCCCGTCAATCTTCCATGCAAAACCGAGCAAAAGAAAATCAGCGAATTCCTCACGCTTCTTGATAAAAGAATAGCCGCACAGCAACATTTTGTTGAAAACCTCAAGTCATATAAAAGAGGGGTGATTGAGCGAATTTTCAGCGATAACAACTGTCGAACATGGAAACGAATAAAGCTGTCTGAAATTCTCTCGGAAAGAAAAGAATATTGCGAAAAAGACGGCACTTTCGTACACGCAACTCTTTCAAAAGATGGAGTGTCGGGAAAAACAGATCGCTATGACCGGGATTTTCTGGTGACGACCGAAGAAAAGAAATACAAGGTTACGCATAAAAATGATTTATGCTATAATCCGGCAAATCTAAAATTCGGCGTGATATGCGTAAATGATTTTGGAGATGCTATATTTTCACCGATTTATGTTACTTTTGAAATTTGCCCATCTGTCGAACCGCATTTTATTGGAATGCAGGTTATGCGCTGGAACTTTATAAATCGTGCCCTGAGATTTCAGCAAGGTACAGTATATGAAAGGACGGCAGTTTCTCCAGAAGACCTTTTATCTATGGATATCTTGCTTCCGACAATTGAAATTCAAAGAAAGCTGTCAAATACAGTGCAAGTAATAGCTGCTAAAATCAGCATGGCAGAGCGTCTGGGGGAAAGACTATCCGAACTGAAATCCGTGCTATTAAGCCAGCTTTTTATATGAATAATTCTTGAAGCAAACCTTGCTTTAGGTTTTCATATGCAGCTACCTTCTGTTGATGAAGGGTGATATGGTCGTTGAGTAAGCAAAAGTATTTACCAATGAATGCTTGTTCGTCACTGGCGCATGGTATTTTCAGTTCAATCTGTTTAAGTTCTGTTTTATTAAACTTTGTTTGCCCGTTTGGGCTAATAATCAAGCTGAGTTTGTTTTGAAAGTCCTGGCCTTGAAGCAACGCACTAAGAAAACTATTATCTGTAGAAGCGCTTTTTACGAGGATGGCATTCGGCCCCAATACATTCTTTGGATATGGCAGATTTTCTGGTTTTACGAGGTAGACTTCTCCGCAGTTTCCAATATTTGGAAGAATAATACACTCACTATCAAGATTAACCCTATACAAAAAATCAAAAGCCTTTTTGTCAACATAAACACTCTGACTATTGTTGAAGCCATTTTTCAAATCTGTTGTTCTAATGAGTTGGGCATAGCTTGGCGAATCTCTATAAATCACATTTTTTGCTATCTCAGCAAATGATCCTGCTGCAACATAATCTGTGACGGTTTCAAACACTCCTCCAAAATTGCGCTGTTCCCAATCGCCAGAAAAGCCTGCAAAGCGGCACTCCGGCACACTTACTCCTTTTTTGGGAAAGAGCTTCGATAATGCCCCTCTTTTATATGACTTGAGGTTTTCTACCAATCGACGCTGGGCATCGATGCGCTTGTCGAGCAAAGCCATCATGTCGGATATTCTTTTCTGCTCTTCGCATCCTGGAACGCCGAATGAATATGTCATTATGTGTGTCTTGTCACCTCTTGGCATTTTAGAGCCTTTGGCACCACTCATAACATAATCAAAAAAGGAATCACGGCCAATTACAGAAAAGAGGAACGATGGCAAAATATCCACAGGGCAAAGCGCAAGCACATCCGCGCTACAAGCACCAGAGAAAGTTGCAAGCCATGCCTTTTTTAAGTATGGACGGATGTTGGCAATAAGGATGTCCTCTTCTTGAAATTTAATGCCCTCGGCATATTCTGTATCAGGATACACCTCTATTCCTGCACAGTTTTGTTTCATGTTTTCTGTGCTGACAAAATGTGCTTTGTTTGTTTGACCTCGGTTTTTCCTAAACACAGCCATATCGGACAGTTTAACGCTGCGCCATTCCCCCTCGAAACCCGGAAACCGCAGCTTCGGTACGAGAGCCTTTTGACTATTACTTGAGGATACATTTGCCATAAAAATTACACCTCCTCGTCAAAGGGGAAATCCAGCCCCAACTCATCAAAATAGGGCTTAAGTTCTTTGTCAATCGCCTTGATTTCCTTCTGCAGACTGCGAATCTCGGCTGCGACAGCAGCGAGGTCAACCTCCGGCTCTTTTTCGAATGTATCGACATAACGAGGAATGTTCAGGTTGAAACCGTTCTCCTCGATTTCGCTCATCGGAGCGACATGGGCATACTTTTCGACATCCTCGCGCTTTTCGTATGCGCTTACGATTTTGTCGATGTCGGCTTCCCGCAAAATGTTCTGATTTTTGCCCGCCTCGAAGTCTTTTGAGGCATCGATGAAGAGAATGTTTCCGGCATTCCCGCCACGATCTTTCTTGAGGACTAAAACACACACAGGGATGCCCGTTCCGAAGAACAGGTTTGCAGGCAGACCGATCACCGCATCCAGAACATTGAGGTTTTCGATCAGATATTTGCGTATCGTTTCTTCTGCTCCGCCCCGGAACAGGACGCCGTGTGGAAGTAGCACGACCGCTCTGCCGTCCTCGTCCATGTGATGAACCATGTGCTGCACGAATGCGAAGTCGGCCTTTGACTTCGGTGCCAGCTTCCCGTACTGACTGAAACGGTCATCCTCCAAAAACTTGTTGTCCGCAGACCAGTTTGCGGAATATGGTGGATTGGCGACTTGGACACGGAACTTTTTATCCTCGAAATAATCATGCTCCAAAGTGTCCCCATTGTAGATGGCGAAATTCCGATACGGGATGCCGCGAAGAATCATGTTCATTCGTGCCAGGTTGTAGGTCGTGGAGGTGAGTTCCTGCCCGTAATAAAGACGGACATTTGCGTAATTTTTCAAGCGCAGGAGCAGAGAGCCGGAACCGCAGGTGGGGTCCGCAGCCGCTCTGACATCGGTCAAGCCGAGGCAGGCCAAGCGGCAAAGAAGTTCCGCCGGGCCGGACGGCGTGTAAAACTCTCCGGCCTTCTTTCCGGCTGTGGCGGCGAACTGACCGATGAGGTATTCATAGGCGTTTCCAAGTACATCGATTTTTGTGTCCTCGACGCCGAAATTGATCTCGTCAAGGGAGGCGATGATTTTAGACATAACTGCGCTGCGGTCTTTGACGGTATGACCGAGTTTGGTGGAGTCAAGCTGCATATCCGAAAACAGACCTTCAAAGTCCTGCTGGCTGTCGTTTCCGATGGTAGATTCCATCAGAGAGTTGATGGCCTTTTGCAGAAACTCAATGTCAAAGGCGCGGTTCTCTACCATCTTCACCAGATTGCGGAAAAGATACTGCGGCTCGATCACAAAGCCGAGGTCACGGAGGGACTCCTCGATGACGGCGTCCTTGTATTCTGTATCCGCCCAAGCGGTCTCGTAATCAATGCCGTCATCCTTCAGCAGATTTGCCATGTACTTCTCCGTGCGGTCGGAAAGATAGTAATAGAAAATCATGCCGAGAATGTAATTCTTGAATTCGTATGCCTCCATGTTGCCGCGCAGCGCATTTGCCATCGCCCACAGCTTTTGGCACAGTTCCTTTTGATGCACTTGGATCGTGTCGTTCATAGTCGTTTCTCCTTTAGTTGCTGTACTTATCTACATGAGTTCGGATAAAATCGGTGATGCGGCTGACAAGGGATTTCTTTTTGAGCAGCGGCATCGGAGTGGCAATCCTGTCACGGATGTCGCCGGGGTTGAGAACACCTGTAAACTCAAATTCGGCAACTTCCTCTTTCAGCATTTCGGGATCGATGCTTTCCGATTCGGCAAATGCCTCAATCTCTGCCAGCTTCTTCTTGTTTTCAAAATCGTTGTACTCGGCGTCGATATCTTCAGAGCCGTCGAAGCCGGATACGACTTCGTCCAGGAACGCCCGCAGGATGTCGATTTTCTTATGCAGGTGCATATTGTCGGAACGGCTGAGTTCGTCCTTGATATGCTCGATATCGCGTTCCCTGGACTCCTTGGATTTGAAGTTGATATTTCGGATAAGGTTCATGATGTACGCCACATTGATGCGGTCGCTTTCCATGAGTTCGATGCAGAAATCCACATCGTCCAGTACCGAAACGACTTCCTTGCCTGTCTGGTGCTTACGATAAAGAAGCAGATATTTGCTTTTGTAATCCTGGTACTCCTGATCGCTCAAATCCAAATTGCTGCGGTCAAAACTGAACTCCACGAAGGTTTGAAGAGAAAGCAAATACCGCGTGAGTTCCCGGAACATTACCACGAACGCTTTCTGGTCATCTTCGGAATACATCATATCAATGGATGCCGGCGTCGGCGCGAGTTCCTTTATCTTTGTAACCAGTTGATTGAATTTTTGCACATAGAATTCAAAGGGTTGTGTGAGGACGCCTTCCGGCTGTCCCTGTGAAAAGAGCGCCAGAGCATCGTCCGTTTTCTGCTTGAGATTCCGATAGCAAACGATAATGCCCCACGGCTTCGTTTCTTTCTCCACGCGGTTGGTGCGGCTGTACGCTTGAAGCAAGTCGTGATACATCATATCCTTGTCCACATACAAAACCGATAGAGGCTTGCTGTCAAAGCCCGTGAGGAACATATTCACGACAATCAGAATATCCAGCGGTTTTGTCTTTTTGCCCTTCACGCGGTCGGATATGTCTTTATGGTAAGCGGCAAAAGTCTCGGTGCTGAAATTGGTGCTGAAGGTTTTGTTGTAGTCCTGGATGATACGCTCCAGCGAATCGCGGGAGTGTTCGTCATGCCCTTCGTATTCCTCGTTTGCACCGAAGGAGAAGATGCCGCTGATGTTCAGATCGTGATCGATAGACTTGAAAATGTCGTAATACTTGACCAGCATCGGAATGGACGCAACAGCGAAAATCGCCGTGTATTGCCGGTTGCGGGTCTTTGCTTTATGGTTTTGAATGATATGGTTGGCAATCATCGTCATGCGCTCGTCTGCCATAAACAGTTCGCCGACGTCGATGGCCTCGGTCATGGTGCTGTCGTTTTCGTCGTAATCGCCTTCGATGGTCTTTATGTATTCCACATGAAAACCGAGTACATTATTGTCGAAAATCGCGTCCTTGATAAGGTATGAATGGAGGCACTCGCCGAACAGCGTCTTGGTGGTCTGTACGACCTTCCCCTTGACCTTACCGTTCACTTCAAAGCGAGGAGTGCCGGTAAACCCAAAGAACTGCGCATTTCCGAAATGCCGCACGATATCCTTGTGCATATCTCCAAACTGCGAACGGTGGCACTCGTCGATGATGAACACCACTTTTTCGTGTTTGTAGGCATCCATCACGGACGCATACCGTGCGTTTTTTACGGCATTGGACATCTTTTGAATGGTGGTAATAATAAGCTGGCGGTTCTTGTCCTTCATTTGCTTAACAAGAACCCCGGTGTGGTCGGTCGTGTCAACCGATCCGGCCTCGAATTTATTGAATTCCTCTGTGGTCTGTGTGTCCAGGTCTTTGCGGTCAACGAGGAAAATGACTTTTTTGATATTGGGGTTGGATGCCAGAATTTGCGCTGTCTTAAAGGCGGTGAGCGTTTTTCCGGCGCCTGTGGTATGCCAAATATAGGCGTTTCGGTTGGTAAGGGTGGCCTGCCGAATCAGCGCCTCCGTCGCATACACCTGATAAGGACGCATGACCATCATGATTTTGTCCGTATCGTTCAAAATCGTGAATTTCGTCAGCATCTTCGTAATAAGGTCACGGGCGAGGAAAACGATGGAAAACTCCTTCAAATTCGTAACACGGATGTTGTTGTCATCCGTCCAGAAAAAGGTCTGTGAGAAAAGGATGTCTTTATCGCTGTTTGCAAAGTATTTTGTGTCCACTCCGTTGGAAACGATAAACAACTGGATGAAATGATAAAGCCCCTGGTAGGAGTGCTTGCGGTAACGCATGATCTGGTTGACCGCCTCTTTGATGTCTACGCCGCGGCGTTTCAGTTCAATTTGGATCAGCGGCAGACCGTTTATCAGAAGCGTCACATCATAACGGTTCGTATATTTACCGATCACCGTTGTCTGGTTCGTCACCTGGAACAGGTTCTTGGAATAGTCCTCGTCCAAAAGGGCAACATACACCTTCGTGTTGTCGTCCCGCTCAAGGACAAACTTGTCCCGCAGGATTTTGGCACTCTCGAAGATGCTGTTTCCGTTCAGATAGTTCAAGATGCGCTCCCATTCCTTTTCAGAGAGCGGCTTGTTCTGCAGGTTTACTGCATTGAACTTTTCAAACTGGACTTTAAAATTTGCAAGCAAAGAATCATAGTCAGGCAGCGAGACCTGGCTGTAATTTTGGCTTTTCAGTTGTTCGATCAGTTGCTCCTCCAATTGAGCTTCGCTTTGGTAAGCCATCTTAATTTCTCCTTTTCTCCAACGGTACGCCCAGGCTTTTATTTATGATTGAATCAAGCTGTTTCGCAATTCCCGAAAACTCGCAATTCAGATCAAGGGTATTTACGATTATTGGGTTGCCGCCTATATTGTACTCGCTATCCGGCGTTATGGCTTCACTCGTTTTCGCATAGAGCAGCATACCAGACACGCAGCCGCTTGCATCCTTGTCCTCGTTTTTTACATAAGTAAAAATCTGATATAGATTGCTCGAATGATAGGTTGCTGTGTCATACTGCGTTTGCATCGTCCGCCCATAATACTTGGTGTCAATGATAAGGGTTCGCCCATTGTATCGCAAAATAATATCCGTTTGCATGATCGGCAGAAAGCGAATATCGCGGCTTTCTGTCTCACCTTGCAAATCCCACTTTATTTGTGATGCAGATGCGCTGACACTTGGTGTGTAATGCTTTTTGTAATACTCCAAAACAAATCGCTCATAAAGCCGAGCCATGTGTTCATCTGAAAATTGTGCAAGTTTATACTTGCCTTGTTCGGTTGTCTGGAGCATACCCTCCAGCACAAAATAGCATATATTCAATAACATCTGGTAGTTCTGATTATTTCGCTGGAATGTGAGTAGTCCCCAAGAGATACACTTCGGATCAATCGTATCAATGCTATTGAAGAAAAGCATAACCTTCTTTAATGCAGTGCGTTGCTCCGCTTTCACTGCATCCGAGCGGAGAAGCAAGACCGCAGTGGTTTTCAGAATTTGATTAAACACATTGTTCTCGGTCAATTCATCATATGAGCATGACAACAACTGCCTTTGTTGAATCCGATTTTGTATCGTACCGTTAATATCCAGCTTCCCACGCATTACTGCCAAACTTTCCGTCCGATCTTCGTACACTCGGTACAAGCCATGCTTCAATTGCTGCGAAATACCCTTTGCCAGTATTGCCGCAAACAGATCTTGCACTTCATCGAACTTTTCTGCGGCAATTTCATCATAGTTCTTTTGCCGCAGAACTTGAAATGCGTAGGTAAGCATATAATATATGTTTTTTATTAGAATTCCCTTGTCGTTAGTCATCGAACACACCACGCAGCCTGTTCGTCCATTTCTGCAACATAGCCGTGTTATCAAACCAGTATTCTTCAAGAGTCGGAATAAGGTCAAACTCAACGACAGACTGCATCCAACTCCGGGAAACGCCTAATTCTTCTCTGTTGCAGAAATAACTATGACCTATACGGAAGCCCCGGCCCAAAGAATCGTCAGCCGCGATGTCTTTATTCAAATCGACCACGGTGTCAATCAGCATATCAAAAACCTCGTTTTTGAAAGCCTTCTGATATTCAATAAAGCCTTTTGTGCCGAATCCAGGCTCAATTTCAAAGAAGCTGAATCTACGGCGCAGAGCGTAGTCTATGAGGGCGAGGCTACGGTCTGCCGTGTTCATCATTCCGATAATGTAAAGATTTTTGGGTACGGTGAACGCAGTCCCGCTATAAGCGAGGGTTGCTTTCGTTCCTCTGTAGTCCCGCTCTATCAGCATAAGCAACTCACCGAAAATTTTACTCAAATTGCCTCTGTTAATTTCATCGATAATGAAGTAAAAGTCCTGATCGGGGTAATTGGCCGCCTTTTGACAAAACTGATAGAAAATGCCCGGCCGCAAAGAAAATCCGTTCCCATCCGGCTTGTAGCCCATTATGAAGTCTTCGTATGAATAGCTTTGATGAAATTGGACGAACTCAATCCTGGAATCATCCATAACGCCCATAAGTGCATAAGCGAGTTTTCTTGCCGTAAAGGTTTTACCAACTCCCGGCGCACCCTGCAAGATAATATTTTGCTTTGCTTTTAAAAGAGCAGAAAGGACCTCGAAACGATCTTCTGACATATAAACGTCTTTCAAGAATTTCGTTCGGTCATATTTTTTTACGCTCGAATCATCTGATTTCGCCACCGGACTGCTCTCATTCACTATGTCCATAATGAAATCAAATTCTTCTTTGCTTAGTTTGAACAGACTGCCGTTTGGATTCACGAAAAACTCCATTTGAGCGAGTTCAGGGCAATCCTTTAGTGTTTGGTAGGACACGGGAGAACTGAAGTTTTCTACTTTCTCGAAATAGATATTCTTTCCGTCATTTTCCTGAGTAATCCTCGCCAGAGCGACAACTTGCATAGAGGGTCTTGCTTCGTAGCCGATGATATAATCACCAGCTTTTGCATCCAAGAAATTTTGGAATACACGCCGACGGTTTCCGTTATCGTTGTATAGCGTGTAACTTTGCTCATCACCCACGGCAATATCTGAAAAACTCCAGATTTTCGGATTTGCGGTCAACCACCAATAATTATGTTGTTCGCCCTCAAAGAATAAAGCGTCATAGCTTTTGTATTTATCTTGACGGGTCAGTGCTTTTTGAGTCAGGTTCCCATCCGCAAAAGGAACTTCTTTATTGTGTGTCCACTTGACTTTCCTTAGGTGCGTGTACTGCTTACGAGTTGGATCGTAATAGTAATCGGAGAGAACGATACCGCGGCCAATGAGTGTTTTCGTACCACGCTTGACCAGAATAACATCACCGATCTGGATATCATTTGCGAACTGCCAATTTGCGAGTGCATCGTTGCTCGGCGTCTTATCGGTACCGCCCGTCTCCTGCAATTTTGCAAGGATTTCATCATAAGAGGCGTACTGCCTTAAATCGCCCAGCGAATCCCAACCGATTCCCATAATGCTCCGCTCAAAGAATTCGTCCCAAAGTTCAGCTTTTCTTCCAGGGGCATAGAGCCAATAATGGCGCTTTGCATCGCCGACATCCGGCTCCTCCGCAGCAGCTTCATCGGATGTTTGTTCTGAGAAAACCCTACTAATGTAAAAGACAAGGTCAACTGTGAGTGTGTGCAGTTCGGGATCGCCATAGCAAGAATCGGTCAGCGCATCAGACAGCATGGATCGAATTTCACTATCCCGCGCCAAAGCATCCCGCAATTTATCATAGAGAGTAAAACTCTGTACTGCGGATTGGAATCCTTTTCTAAGGTTCGGACGAAATTCACTATCGAGTTCTGCTGTCACGCTCTTGCATTCATCGTACTTATAGATGTAATACTTTTCGGGAAACTTCAGCCATAAATATGTGCTAATTGTGTTTGCGTTCTGATAGTGGTTCTTCCATGTTCCATCATCGTATTTGGTACGCAGTTGTTCGGCAGAGGCGTGAAAAGCCTCCATGCGTTCAAGCAGGTCTTTTGATTCGTCGTATAGTTGGATAAACATCGCACGAACAGCTTCTGGATCAGCCGTAGCAAAATTAAGCAGCATCCCACGGGGAAAGCTATACTTCGATCCCAAAAGGTTATTCGTCTTATCGAGAGCGGTTTTCAGCATCTCCGCGAAGTCGATGGCATGAATATCCCAGTGGGTCTGGAAATGCTGTACAGCTTCCCACTTATATTTTTCATCAGCCCAAGCGTTCGGAAAATAATCCTTATATCCGGCTATGATGCTTTGCACCTTTTTCTCGTCCATGAACATTTCCTCCTGGCTTTTTCCTTACTATCGACCTTTTTACCTTTCCGACAATGAAATAAGAATCAGTCTTGAGGCTCTTTCAATATGACTTCCATAATGTCTCCAATATCAACCCGAAGAGCGTTACAGATTTTTACAAGTACATCCAGGCTGACAAATTCGTTTTTGCCCATCTTCCACATCGAGCCTTGGCTGATGCCGGCGGCTTCGCGCAGGTCTTTTTTGGACATACCTCGGTCAATGAGCAATTTAAAAAGTTTGTTGAATGAAATTTCCATGCTCCTCGCCTCGCTTTCAATTTCATTTTCCATTATAGCACACAATCTTCAAAAATACAATAGCTTATTCGTATTCACGAAGATTTTTAACAAAAATATCGAATTTTCATCTTCTTCTAAAATGTCTGCGGTATAATGGAAAATACACATCTATTCACCCGTCAATGATTGAAACCGATACGCCACACTTTTGCGCATATTTTATGGTATTATTCGTTCCGCCGCGAGCGCCGTTATAGACCGCAATCACAAGGGCGGAATGATCGACCATCCATTCGTTTCGCACCCGGAAACACGACGGACGATAGGCGGGCGAAACAAATTGAACTTGATCCGCCGCATCGGATAATTGCCGGTATCGCTGTTTCCAATCGTTCGACCAAGACTTCTCAAACCCAGGAAAGGGAGAGGCACAAATCAATTTCACAGGAAAGCCCTCGCTGCGCAGCTTGAGAACGATTTCTCCTGCCCAAATATCCGTGCCGCGGGCCATTCCCGTTATGAATACTTGAAAACCTTTGTTTATGGCAACTCTGATTTCCGATTCCAAATCAGCACACATTTCCGATTCCGTCCGTTTCAGCTTTTCGGGTCTGTGTCCCGTAAAGCAGCAATGGCTCATCCGCATCTCGCTTTCTGACAACATCCGTTCACCTCCGAAGAAAGTATATAGGTACATACAGTTTAACATAACGGTAAGACCTATACAATGCTTTTCTACAAAAGAAGTATAAAAAACGGTAAAATATATACAGGTAAACGGTATCGGAAAGAAGGTGGTGCAGTGAACACTAACGAGAGACTTCAACGGTTGCTGAAGGAACGCGGCTGGTCAATGTATAGGCTGTCCTTACAAAGCGGACTTTCGCAGGCAACGCTTGCAAACATATTCCGCCGAAACACCATTCCTTCGATTGCGACCTTGGAAGCAATCTGCACGGGGTTCGGCATCACGTTGGCTCAGTTTTTTGCAGAAGGCGAAATGGTGGAAATGACGCCCGACCTCAAAGAACTATTTGACTGTTGGGTCTGTCTTACGGTCGAGCAAAAGGCCGCCGCTCTGCAGATGCTAAAAGCGATGAGTCACGAGAACTGAAAAAGATATAAAAAATGCGTAGCTGATTCACGAAATCGACTACGCATTTTCTTTTTATCCGATTGCCGGATTATGAGAAGAATCGACTCCGCCGTCAAAAAGAAACAGATTGTCGATAGGGATTTCCTTCCGAAGAATATCGGACAGACTTTGGCCGTCCACCATAGGTCGTTCAACGATGCTGCCATAGGCGCTCAGTTTAAAATCTTCCGATTCAAACAGCGTGACTTTCCAGAATCCCACATCGGTCACAAGTGGTTCACGATAGTCTTTCTCCGCCCAGGACAAGACCTTTTGCAGAATATCCCTTGCCGCTTCGATCCCGATATAAAGCTGGCGACGTCTGCTGCGCAGATAGTTGCCATCGCCGTATTGGTAGGCATTGAACCAAATCCTGCCGGTTTCCGAAACAGTGAGATGTTGCTCCACTTCGTCCCTCGGCGCCGGTTCGGGACCGTAAGTGATGATATTCGTTTCGATTCTGAATTTTTTCATTTTCATCACCGCCCAGCCCGTTTATTCAAAACGGCTTTTTCGTTTATGCTACCTTTCGCTCGACAAACCAGCGACCGATATTGTTGCCGGTCAGCGCCGCGCTTCTTTCAAA
>CANRGJ010000007.1 GCA_947630175.1 uncultured Ruminiclostridium sp.
CATATCGCAAAGCTGCCCCTCGGCGCGGCGGAGGAATTTGGCAGCGGAAAGCTGCGGAAGATCATCAACGAATCCTCGGCAGCGACGGAGACCTATCTGGCCCACCAGCTTCCTGATAAGGCGGGAGCCATCGCCACGCCCTGCGGCCTGCTGCTCCTGCTTGTCGTTTTTGACTGGCGGCTGGGGCTTTTGAGCCTTGTGCCGGTGGTGTTGGGTTTTGTTTTTATGACGGCCATGACCGGCGCACGGCTGGCGCAGAAGATGAAGGAGTATCAGGACGCGCTGGACAACATGGCGAATGAGGCTGTGGAGTATGTGCGGGGCGTACCGGTAGTCAAGACCTTCGGGCAGACGGTGTTCTCCTTCAAAAAATTCAAGGGTTCTATCGACAATTACGAAAAGTGGGTCATCGCCTATACGAAAAGCCTGCGTCTGCCCATGATGTTTTATACCACCGCAATCAACGGTGTGTTTGCCGCATTGATCGCCGGGGCGTTCTGGTTCACAAGCGGCGGTGTGACGGCTGCGTTTTTGACAAATTTGCTGTTCTACATCATCATCACGCCAGTGATTGCGCTGACCCTGACAAAAATCATGTTCATGGGCGAAAACGGTATCATCGTAGGCGATGCCCTTTCCCGTATCGACGGCGTACTGGCTCTTGCTCCGTTGTCCGAAACAAAGACACCGGTATCGCCCCAGGACAACTCCGTGGAGCTGGAACATATCAAATTTAGCTATGACGGCAAAAACGAGGTGATCCACGACATATCCTTGCGGATCGAGCCGGGGCAGACCGTGGCCTTTGTCGGCCCCTCCGGGGGCGGGAAGTCCACCCTGGCAAGCCTTGTCTCCCGTTTCTTTGACCCACAGGGAGGTTCGGTCAGGATCGGCAGCGTAGACGTGCGGGACATTCCCAAAGGGGAGCTGATGGATACCGTTTCCTTTGTGTTCCAGAACAGCCGCCTGATCAAAGCGTCTATCCTCGACAATGTGCGGATGGGAAAGCCAGACGCTTCTGAAAGCGAAGTTCTGGCGGCGCTGGAGGCGGCCCAGTGTGGGGACATCTTGGAGAAGCTGCCCCAGGGCATCCATACTGTGATCGGGAAGGACGGCGTGTATCTCTCCGGCGGGGAACAGCAGCGCATCGCCATTGCCCGCGCCATGCTGAAAAATGCGCCGGTCCTGATTTTGGACGAGGCTACGGCATTTGCCGACCCGGACAACGAAAACAAGGTGCAGGCGGCGCTGTCCGCGCTGGCCCGCGGCAAGACCGTCCTGCTGATCGCCCACCGGCTCTCCACGGTGGCGGGTGTAGACCGCATCTATGTTATCGAAGATGGCAGGATCGCGGAGGCAGGCACACGGAGCGAGTTGCTGGAACAGGATGGACTGTTTCGGAGAATGTGGAAGGAATATCAGACCTCCGCACAGTGGAAGGTCGCAAAGGAGGGAACCGTATGATCTCGATGCTGCAAAGAAAACTGGCGCTGTCCCGGCAGGGCGCTGTGGATCTGGTGAAGGGGTGCCTTGCCTGCGCCTTACAGAATATCGCCCTGATGCTACCGGTGATGCTTTTGTATCTGCTTGTAAAAGACCTTCTCGGTGATGGTATCAGCGGAAAGGCCATGTTTTATGGATTGGGCTGTGTGGTCTGCCTGCTGCTCATTTTCGGCGCAACGTATGTCCAGTATAATGCCACCTATTTTGCCACCTATATCGAAAGCGGTGTCCGCCGGGTGACGCTGGCGGAGCGGCTAAGAAAGCTCCCTCTCTCGTTTTTCGGAAAGAAAGACCTGTCCGACCTGACGGGAACGCTGATGGCCGACTGCACCTATATGGAGACGGCGTTTTCTCACTTTATCCCGGAGCTGGTTGGTTCCTTCCTCTCCACCGCTCTTGTTGCGGTGGGCCTGTTCTGCTTCGACTGGCGGATGGCGTTGGCCGCCCTATGGGTGCTGCCGGTATCTTTCGCCGTGGTGCTGCTGTCGGCGGGCGTACAGGATAAATTCTACGCGAAATCTTCCACGGCGAAGCTGGCCCTGGCGGACGGGATACAGGAGTTCATCGAGACTGTGCGGGATCTGAAATCCAACAACGCCGAGGATACCTACCTTATGGGCCTCGACCGGAAGATCGACGAGGTGGAGAAACGCTCTATCTTTACCGAATTGGGCGTGGGCGTGTTTGTTGTTTCGGCGAGCCTGATTCTGAAGCTGGGCATCGCCACAGTAGCCCTGGTGGGTTCCCTGCTGCTGGCGGGCGGCTCCCTTGACCTGATCACCTTTTTCGCGTTCCTTCTGTTGGTGTCGCGGCTGTATGACCCGCTCCAGGGTGCGCTGCAAAACCTCTCTGCGATCATCTCCTGCCGGGCGCAGATTGGGCGCATGAATGAGATTCTGGAACACCCGGTACAGGCCGGCGGCGACAAGCTGACGAATCACGGTTATGATATTACTTTTGATGGCGTGGGATTTTCCTACAACGACGGAGAAACTGTGCTGCGGGATGTGTCCTTTACCGCAAAACAGGGCGAAGTGACGGCTCTGGTGGGCCCTTCCGGTGGTGGTAAGACCACGGTATCCCGTCTGGCAGCGCGGTTCTGGGACATCGACAAGGGAAAAATCACTGTGGGCGGCATGGATGTGTCGCAGATCGACCCGGAGGCGCTGCTGGCCCTTTACTCCATCGTGTTTCAGGATGTGACGCTCTTTGACAACACCGTCATGGAGAATATCCGCATCGGTAAAAAGGACGCCACGGACGAGGAAGTGCTGGCGGCGGCGCGGCTGGCCGGATGTGAGGACTTTGCCGAGAAGCTGCCGGAAAAATGGAACACCAACATCGGCGAGAACGGCTGCGAGCTGTCCGGCGGGGAACGCCAGCGCATTTCTATTGCCCGCGCTTTCCTGAAGGACGCGCCCATCATCCTGCTGGACGAGGCCACCGCCTCCCTGGATGTGGAGAATGAGACAAAGATCCAAGCGGCTCTGTCTCGCCTGATCCGAAACAAGACGGTGCTGGTCATTGCCCACCGTATGCGGACAGTGGCGGGCGCGGACAAGATCGTGGTGCTGTCTGACGGCAAAGTGGCCGAACAGGGTGCGCCGGATGCGCTCCTGAAACAAAACGGCCTCTATACCCGTATGGTGGAGCTGCAAACAGAAAGCGGAAATTGGGCGATTGGGAATATTTGAAATAAGAAAGCCGGAGGCTGGCCGGCCTGAATCTATGGCCGGTCAGCTTTTAATAAGAGGTACAGTATCAAATGCGAGAAACTGCAAGGAGACCAGTAATGAAAATTCATGCGTCGGGCGAGGACTATTTGGAGGCCGTGCTGGTGCTGAAAAAACAAAAAGGCTATGTACGCTCTGTTGACCTTGCCCGGCACATGGGGTTTTCAAAGCCGAGTATCAGCCATGCGGTCAAAACGCTCAAACACGGAGGCTTTTTGACCATGAGTGATGATGGACAGCTTGATCTGACGGATGCCGGATTGGAAGTGGCGGACAGGATTTATGAACGGCACAGGCTTTTGTCTGCCGGCCTTGTGAAGCTGGGTGTTGACCCTGTGCAGGCAGAACAAGACGCCTGCCGGATAGAACACGTTATCAGTGATGAGAGCTTTGAAAAATTAAAACCAATATTACATGAACATGGCAAGGCAAGATAAATACATCTTGCTTCGTGCAGTGATGAGTGTGGGCCAGTCTGCCTTGTGCGGATTGGTCCATTTTTGACTTAGAGAGGAGGTACACAACAGTGGGAAACAGCTTTTAACATACGTCAACCCATAAATTATTTTGAAAATCTTTTTGAAACCTTTCCGGTTTTAGGTTCCGAAATGTGTTCTGGTATTACGAGGAGGTGAAAAACCAGCCACGCTCAAATCTGCATGAAGGGAGGAAGTGTTATGCCATCTCCTTCCCATGAAGAACGCATTTGCGCTATGTTCGATTCATTTGTGAAGACCGTTGCGCGCAACTGCGTCAGAAATCTACAGAGAGACGAGGCGAACCGGAGCCGGCATATTGCGGACGAGCCGGTAGAATATTTGCTTGAACTGTTAGGCCGCGAGGACGACTATCTATCCGATTCTTATGTGCTTTATGTGGATGGATATCCCTGCGTGGTGGAGAGCGAAACTTTATATAAAGCACTTCAATCCCTGCCGGACAAGCAGCGGAAGGTCCTGCTGTTGGACTTCTGGCGTGATCGCTCCGATAAGGAAATCGCGAGAGAAATGGAGGTAACGCCGCGCACTGTCTATAACATGAGGCAGCGCGCATACAAAGCGATCAGAGATTTTTATGAACGGGAACGCTTATACCCACGGACTGAATTATGACCTAATCAACAGAGCCGTCCATGGCGATCATGAAGCGCTGGAAGAAATCCTGCTCATATATGAACCTTTTATCAATGCACTTGTGAGTGTTGACATACCCAGACCGGATGGCAGGACGCAGCGGGAAGTCAACGAGGACTGGAAGTCGCAGGTTCAGATGCGGATCGTGGACGCGATACAGACCAAATGGAGGGAACTGATATGACCTTATTGCCAGACCTGTTTTCCTTTGCCTATGTTCCAAGCTGGTACTGTCAGCTTGATGAACTGGCGGAACTGGCTCTGCCGGAACCATGGCGGTTCCGGGAACCTATGTACTCAACAAAAAACCGAGATACTCCCATATTAGAACGATACATTCATGCCATTTTCAGGAAGCAAGCCATTGATTATAACGAGGAACACGATCCGGTAAGAGCGGCAGCATTTTTTCATGTTGAGAATGAATACGCCTGCTTCCATACCGGCCTGTATACCAAACGGTACAAACCGATTTATGCGTGCTTTGACCGTAACAAGCGGCAGGCGAGTATGCTGGATTGGTATTTCCAGGGCTTTGCGGACGAGATCTCACCCTGGCTGAAATACATAAGCCCTCTTCCGAAAAAGCCCAGCTACTATATGACGCAGTATGGCGTCAACTACAACCCGGAGTGGCCGATACGGGTAAACATAGACCACATTTTAGGCGACGAGGAGAATGTCTCCCGTCTGCCGCCTGCGATCCGTGAAGCGCGAAACCTGCCCCTGCTACTTGAAACGGCAGTAGAACTGGCGCGGCGGAAAGCGGTTGTAGAACCGAGCATTGTGGTGCCGCAGGGCTACCAGGGACGGGTGCAGTATCTTCTGCCGATCTGTCTGACGGACATGGAGAAACCCGACCTTGCTATGACCCTCACCATTATGGACGGGTACTATTTGGGTAACACCTGTCTCACCCTGGAGATGGCTTACCTGAATGCGCGCCTGCTGGCAAGGCCGGCAGCACCGTGGCTGACGGAACTTGTCATGTAGGCGCAGATCATAGCGGGTCCATATACTCCTCCCGTGCCGGACAGCGGCGGGACAGAAAGGGGCGTATATGGTATGCGCAGAAAAAAGGAGGAACAGACCAATGGGCTAAAAGATAAACGGCATCCAATCCTCTGCCCCGTGTGCGGACGGCGGATCATGGATGCGTCATGGAGTACCAGAACGCAGTTGATTACCCCGACAAAGAACCGGTATCCCGATTATTATATAAAGTGCGGGCACTGCGGTGCGGAAATCGGGGTAATTAAAACTGAATAAAACACTTGATCCGCTCCGAGCCTTCGGGCCGGGAGCTGACCGGGGCGTCACGGCAATACGACAATCCCATAAGGAATGTATATGGGACAGGGAAACGGATGGCTAAACCGGGACAAGGATCACTCGTTTGTCTGAGCATGATGCACGGTGGGGAGATTTCATTCTGAGAAAACGCGGCCAAACCACCATGATACCATCTGAAACATGATGGAGACGACATTGAGCCTGGCAAGCGGCACTTTGTGCTGCTTGTCAGGCTCTTTTTTTGTCTCCGGCGGTCGAAGCGCCGCCTGCCGGACTCCGAAAGGAGAACGGCAACATGAAGATCAAGTATGAATTTGTAAACGGAGAAGTTTCGGAAATCGAGGTGGAGGACAGCCTGGGTGAACTGCTGGTAGAGATGGACCGGCAGGAATACAACATCAACCACAAGGAAACGAGGCGCCACGTCCTCCTTTCCGCCGTCGATCCGGCGGAACGCTACCTGGCAGCGGAGGAAGATCTGCTCCAGGACTTGATCGACGAGGAGGACCATGAAAGGCTGATGGCGGCGATTGCCAAGCTGCAGCCCCAGCAGAGGGAACTTCTTTATCGGGTGTACTGGAACGGTGAAAAGCAGAAGGATATCGCCGCAGAGGACGGCGTATCCGAAAGGGCCATCACAGGAAGGATGAAAAAAATCTATGCGTCCTTGAAAAAGTTTATGGAATAGGGGGTTCAGTTTTTCTCCCGGCGTGGCCTATAGGTGAGAGACAAGAAAAAAACCGCCTCTTAGAAAGGACGGTCACGAGATGAAACACACATTGCAGATCAGCGTCTCCAGAAAACCGACCTCGGACGGGATCGTAAGCTGCCGCCATGTCTCAGTAAGGGAGCGTTTCCTGCGCTTTCTTTTAGGTGACAAACGCAGCCTTACCATCATTGTTCCGGGCAACAGCGTCCGTGAGGTTGATATTTGTGAGACGCAGGAAGGGGGCGGCTCATGAGCAGGATGGGAGAACTGGCAGCGGTTTTGGAAGAACTGAAACGCTGCGGGGAGATCCTTATCGGCGTTTCTGAGTCGCTGACGGAACTCTTCAGCGGCAACCGGGAGGAAGAAACACAATCGGAGGAACGACCGGCAGAAACGGCGGCGGTCAAGAAACCGCCCGGGGAGAAACCGCTCACCCTGGAGTCTGTTCGTATGGTGCTGGCGGAGAAGTCGCGCAGCGGACACACTGCGGAGGTCAGAACCCTCCTGCAGAAGCACGGCGCGGATAAGCTGTCGGAGATCGATCCGGCAGAATACCCGGCGCTTCTTGCGGAAGTGGAGGCGCTGTGATGGGAAAGCACGCTTTATTATCCGCGTCCTCCAGCCACCGATGGATCGTCTGCCCGCCGTCCGCCAGGCTCAGTGAACAGTTTGAGGACAAGGGCAGTGAATACGCGCAGGAAGGGACGGACGCACACGCACTCTGTGAGTACAAGCTGCGCCGCGCACTCGGCATGGATGCCAAAGACCCAACAGAGGATCTGTCTTTCTACAACGAGGAGATGGAACAGTGCGCGGAGGAGTATGCCTCGTATGTCATGGAGCTTTTGGGCGAGGTCAAGGAATGCTGCAAAGACCCGGTGGTGCTGGTCGAACAGAGACTGGACTATTCCCGTTTCGTGGAGTCCGGCTTTGGTACCGGGGACTGCGTCATCATCGCGGACGGGACGCTGTATGTCATCGACTATAAGCACGGAAAAGGCGTGGAGGTATCCGCCCTGTCAAATCCGCAGATGATGTGCTACGCCCTCGGCGCACTGGAACTGTTCGACGGCATCTACGACATCGACTCCGTGTGCATGACGATCTATCAGCCGCGCCGGGAGAACATCAGCGTTTGCACGCTGGGCAAGGATGAACTCTATGCCTGGGCGGAGAATGTCCTTTCCCCTGCCGCAAAACTGGCTTATGCGGGAGAGGGCGAATTCTGCGCCGGTGAACACTGCCGCTTCTGCAAGGCAAAGGCGGTGTGCCGGAAACGGGCGGAATACAATCTGGAGCTTGCCCGTTATGACTTCGCGGTGCCCGACACGCTGGAAACGGCGGAGATCGCGGCGGTTTTAGACCGTGCCGACGACTTGGCGGCATGGGTGACGGACGTGAAGGAATACGCGCTCCAGCAGGCGCTAAACGGAACGGAGTATCCCGGCTACAAGGTGGTGGAGGGACGCTCCAATCGAAGGTACATCAGCGAGGACGCTGTGGCGGCGACCGTAACCAAAGCAGGATACGACCCGTATGCGCATAAGGTCCTCGGCCTTACCGAGATGCAGAAGATGCTGGGCAAAAAGAGGTTCGATGAACTGCTGGGCGCTCTGGTGGAGAAACCGCAGGGTAAGCCCACGCTTGCGCCGGTAAGCGACAAGCGGCCCGTGTACCGGCCGGCAGACCCGGTGGAATCGGCAAAACAGGATTTCAATGAAAAATAGGAGGAAAACAGTATGGCAAACAAAGAGAACAATCCCATGAAGGTCATTACCGGCCCCAATACCCGGTGGAGCTACTGCAATGCATGGGAACCGAAAGCGATCAATGGAGGCACGCCGAAATACAGCGTCAGCCTCATCATCCCCAAGTCGGACAAGGCGACCATCGCCAAGATTAAGGCAGCGATCCAGGCGGCCTACAAGGAGGGCGAGGCAAAACTCAAGGGCAGCGGCAGGAGTGTTCCCCCGCTGGCCGCTCTGAAGACCCCGCTGCGGGACGGAGACGCGGAGAGGCCGGACGATCCCGCCTACGCAAACGCTTACTTCGTCAACGCCAACAGCACAACCGCTCCCGGCATCGTGGATGCGGACCGCCGGGAGATCATCGACCGCTCCGAGGTGTACAGCGGCGTATACGGCAGGGCGAGCATCAACTTCTATGCCTTCAACAGCAATGGAAATAAGGGGATCGCCTGCGGATTGAACAACCTGCAGAAGATCCGCGATGGGGAGCCGCTGGGCGGAAAGTCCCGCGCGGAGGACGATTTTGCGGAGGATTACGAGGACGGCTACACGGACGAGGACTTCCTGTCCTGATCATGATACCACGAAGGGTGGCGGAGAAGTCTCCACCGCCCTTGCGGTGGTGAAAGGACGGTGATTTTTTGAAAGTTATCAGCATTGATATTGAGACCTACTCGGATGTGGACCTGCAGAAATGTGGGGTATATAAATATGCCTCTTCTCCATCTTTTGAAATCCTGCTGTTCGGCTATTCCGTGGACGGCGGCGAGGTTCGTGTGGTCGATCTTGTCTGCGGTGAGACGATTCCACAAGATATTATTGCTGCTTTGGAGGATGAGTCGGTCATCAAATGGGCGTTTAACGCCAACTTTGAACGAGTGTGCCTGTCACGCTTTCTTGGGCTGCCGGTCGGTGAGTATCTGGAACCGGAGTCGTGGAGATGCACAATGGTGTGGTCGGCTTATCTGGGGCTGCCCCTCTCTCTTGAGGGAGCCGGAGCGGTGCTGGGGCTGGAGGAACAGAAGCTGAAAGAAGGCAAAGACCTCATCCGTTATTTTTGTGTTCCCTGCAAGGCGACCGGGGCCAACAGCGGACGGACGAGAAATCTGCCGTGTCATGACCCTGAGAAATGGGCGCGTTTCAAAGCCTATAACAAACGTGACGTTGAGGCGGAAATGTCCATTCAAAAACGACTGGCCGGCTATCCGGTTCCGGATGCCATATGGGAGGAATACCATCTCGACCAGGAGATCAACGACCGCGGCATTGCCCTGGATATGACGCTCGTGCGGAACGCGATCCGCATCGACGGGAAATCCCGCGACAAGCTGACCGCTGCCATACGGGAGCTCACGGAACTGGAGAATCCGAACTCAGTCCAGCAGATGAAGGAATGGCTGGCGAGGAACGGTCTGGAAACGGATACCCTCGGAAAAAAGGCGGTGGCGGAACTGTTAAAGACCGCACCGGAGCCTCTGCGGATGGTTCTGACGCTCCGGCAGCAGCTTGCCAAGTCCAGCGTGAAAAAATATACGGCAATGGAAAACGCGGTCTGCCCGGATGGGCGTGCGCGCGGGATGTTCCAATTTTACGGAGCTAACCGTACCGGGCGATGGTGTCTTACTGGTGACCACGAAGTCCTTACGGATAATGGCTGGTGCAGGTTGGATGAATGGGGCGGCGGGAAAATTGCTTGCTGGAATCCGTCGGGAGGGGTTGTTTCATTTCAAAAGGCAAATCCGCTTTCTTTTCCGTATTCCGGCAGTATGTACGAATACAGTGACAAACGGATCGCCCAGATAAGCACCCCGGATCACAAGATGTATGTCAAACGGCGGTATGACCGTGATTGGGAAACAGATACGGTAGAGAATATGCAGTCCTACCGCCCATCTATCCCCTTTACGGGCTACCGGCAAACGGTATCAGGTATGGAACACGAAAAGCTCCGTGTTCTCATCATGGTGCAGGCGGATGGGTGTTTTACAGCAGACGGAAGCGTGCTTTTGGGGTTTACAAAACTGCGAAAGGTAGAGCGGTGTAAAAGGCTTTTAAGAGCCGCCGGGATCTCATTTGTCTATAGGGTCTATGAGAACAATCCGAAACCCCGCCATCAGTTTAAAATATTCTCCCGTGATGTTCCGATATGGCTTCGCCTTTTTAGAGAGAAAACATTTGGAGCATGGCTTTTTGACGAAAGTGCAGACGTGTTTTTTGATGAGCTCGCATATTGGGATGGCTACAGAAGCACAAAGAACAGCATTCAGTATGTTACGTGCAATAAGGAAAATGCCGACATAGTTCAGGCGTTTGCTCATCTTAGCGGCCGCGCCGCACAGATGCGGATAAAGGATCGGAGAGAAAAGCACCCCAATTGGAATGTCGCTTATGTGCTGGATATATGGCTCACTCCTAAGAACAGCCATGAGATTCGTTCTAAGGCGGCGGTATTTGACTTTAGAGGAACTGTATATTGTGCGGAAACGCCTACAGGTTTCTTCTTAGTGCGTCGGTGCGGAAAGGTATGGGTCACGGGAAATTCAGGCCGTCACATCCAATTGCAAAATCTGCCTCAGAACCATATACCCGATCTGGAACAGGCGCGCAGCCTTGTCCGAAACGGCAGCTTCGAGGCTTTAGATATGCTCTATGATTCTGTGCCGGAGGTGCTTTCAGAACTGATCCGCACCGCCTTTATCCCCTGCGAGGGCTGCAAATACATCGTGTCGGATTTCTCCGCGATAGAGGCCCGCGTCATCGCCTGGTTTGCCGGGGAACGCTGGCGCATGGAAGTCTTTGAAAAGGGCGGCGACATTTACTGCGCATCAGCATCGCAGATGTTCCGTGTTCCCGTGGAGAAGAACGGCATCAATGGGCATCTGCGGCAGAAAGGCAAGATTGCGGAACTTGCGCTGGGCTACGGCGGCTCCGTGGGAGCTTTGAAGTCTATGGGCGCGCTGGAGATGGGACTTTCGGAGGAAGAACTCCAGCCGCTGGTGGATGCATGGCGGCAGTCCAATCCGAACATCGTCCGTTTCTGGTGGGATGTCGACGGAGCCGTGAAGACCTGCGTCCGGGACAGAATCCCCACAGAGACACACGGCGTCCGTTTTCAGTACCGCAGCGGGATGCTGTTTATCCGGCTGCCCAGCGGAAGGCTGCTCTCCTATGTGAAGCCGCGTATCGGCGAGAATCGATTCGGCGGCGAGTCAGTGACCTATGAGGGCGTGGGCGGCACAAAGAAGTGGGAACGGATCGAGAGCTACGGCCCCAAGTTCGTGGAGAATATTGTGCAGGCCACCGCCCGCGATATCCTCTGCTACGCCATGCGGACACTGCGGTGCTGCAGCATCGTGGCCCACGTCCATGACGAGATCATCATCGAGGCGGACCCCAGGATGTCCTTGGCTGCGGTGTGCGAACAGATGGGCAGGACCCCGCCCTGGGCAAAGGGGCTTCTGCTCCGCGCGGACGGTTACGAATGCGCATTTTATAAAAAAGATTAGGAGGTGCGGCTGTGGGGATCAGCAGATACAACAGCGAAGGCTATTATGACCCAACGACCTACGAAGCATTATCGGCGGTCGGAAAACTGGAAAAGGAAGCAATGGCGGCGAAACGTGCATACCGGCCGCTTGTCTATATATGCTCCCCGTTCTCCGGGGATACTGACGGGAACACGCAGAGGGCAAGGAGATACTGCAGGTTCGCGGTGAGGAACGGGTGTATCCCACTGGCTCCCCATCTGCTTTTCCCGCAGTTCATGGACGATACAAAGCCCGCTGAACGGAACCTCGCCCTGTTCATGGATATCGTGCTGCTGGGAAAGTGCGACCAGCTATGGGTGTTCGGAAAAGAGATCTCCGCCGGGATGGCGGCGGAGATCGGGAAAGCGGAGAAGAAAAACATGACCATCCGCTATTTTACGGAAGAACTGAAGGAGGCCGCGGTATGAACCGGAAAGTAAAGATCGCCGTCTGCAACCGCAAGACGGATCGGAAATATAAAAATCTGGAGTATGACTGGAGTGCGATCCTGGACCGCAACCGCACTCCGATCCGCACCTCAGAGACGGCGCAGGAGTATCCAAAGCTGCCGAAAAAGCAGCGTGACGCGCTGAAGGATAACGGCGGTTTTGTGGGCGGCTGGCTGAAGGGCGGCATCCGCAAAAACGGGAATGTCATCGGCCGGGGCATCGGAATGCTGGACGCGGATAATATCGATGACGGCGCTGTATTTCTGGAAAAGGTCAAATCAGCGATGCCGGAGACAGAATGGTTTATCTATTCCACCCACAGCCATACCCCGGAAACGCCGCGTTACCGCGTGGTCATCCTTTTGTCCCGTGAGGTCAGCGAGGACGAATATCCGGCGCTCATGCGCATGGTGGCAAAGCAGATCGGCATGGATTACTTCGATGATTCCACCTATCAGGCGAACCGCATGATGTTCTGGGCCTCCTGTTCCTCTAACGGGGAGTTCGTATTTGAAGAGAATACGGGAGAGCCGCTGGACGCGGATTTCTACCTGGGACTTTATGAGGACTGGCGGGATGTGGCGCAGTGGCCTACCTCCAGCCGACAGTCCGAGGTGATCCGGCGCAGTGTAAAAGAACAGGCGGACCCGCTGGAAAAAGACGGTGTGGTCGGCGTGTTCTGTCGCGCTTATACAGTGACGGAGGCGATCAGCACTTTTCTCAGCGACGTCTATGCACCGTCCGCGACGGAAGGAAGATATGACTATATTCCGGCAGACAGCAGTGCGGGCGTGGTGATCTACGACGACCGCTTTGCCTATTCTCACCACGCCTCCAATCCGGCGTGTGAGCGTCTGCTGAATGCTTTTGACCTGGTACGCATCCATCGCTTTGGGAACGAGGACGCAAAAAAGTCTTTTAACGCAATGGCGGACTTCGCCAGCAGGGACGACAAGGTCAAACTGCTGATGCTGGAGGAAAAGCAGCGGCAGGCGGAGGAGGACTTTTCCGACCCGGACGATGACGGGGATGCATGGAAAAAGCAGCTCGAATACGAATCACGTTCTACCGTGCTGAAAAACACGCTCCGGAACCTCACCCTTATCCTGCAGAATGATATCAACCTCAAGGGCATCGTGTTCAACCAGCAGCTTGACGGCATGGAGATCCGGGGCGAGGTGCCGTGGAAACATCCGTCCAAATACTGGCGGGATGCGGACGACGCCCAGCTTATCAGCTATGTGGATTCCAACTACGGTACCTTTTCCGCACGGAACTATCAGATCGCGGTGGCGAAGGTGGTGGACGACCGTTCCTATCACCCAATCCGGGAATTTTTAGACGCCCTGCCGGAGTGGGACGGCATCCGCCGGGTAGATACCCTGCTCGTAGACTACCTGGGCGCCGAGGACAACGCCTATGTACGGGCGGTGACAAGGAAAACGCTGTGCGCCGCAGTCTGCCGGGTGCTGAATCCCGGCTGCAAGTTCGATACCATGCTGGTGCTGAACGGTCCCCAGGGCGTTGGCAAGAGTACGCTCATCTCCAGGCTTGCCGGGGAGTGGTTCTCCGACAGTCTGAACCTGGGCGATACCAAGGACAAGACTGCCGCCGAAAAACTGCAGGGATATTGGATCTTGGAGATCGGCGAACTGGCGGGGCTTCGGAAAGCGGAGGTGGAGACGCTACGCTCCTTCCTGTCCCGGCAGAACGATATCTACCGTGCCTCTTTCGGCAGGAGAGCCACGCCGCATCTGCGTCAGTGCGTGTTTTTCGGCACGACCAACGCCGAGTCCGGCTATCTGCGGGATACCACGGGAAACCGCCGCTTTTGGCCGGTCAAGACGCCGGGCGGCGGCAGAAAGCACTCCTGGCAGCTCGATGCGGAGGATATCAGGCAGATCTGGGCGGAGACGCTGACTTATGTCCGCGCCGGGGAAAAGCTGTATCTTGACGCCTCCATGGAGCAGCTTGCCAAAACGGAACAGCGCCAAGCAATGGAGGCTGACGAGCGGGAGGGCCTTGTGCGGGAGTATCTGGATACCCTTCTGCCGGAGGATTGGGAGAAGCTGGACCTCTTTGACCGGCGCAATTTCCTGAGTGGAAACGAGTTCGGGGAGATCGGGCGCAAAGGCACCGTCCGCCGTACCACGGTCTGCAACATGGAGATCTGGTGCGAGTGCTTCGGCAAGGAACGCTCGAACCTGAAGCGCGCCGACTCCAATGAGCTGGCGGCGATCCTTATCAAGCTGGGCTGGGAGCGTCTGCCGGAGAAGACCAGGACCCAGCTTTACGGACCGCAGTATATCTTTGTTCCTAAAGATGTTCCCGGCGTTGTTCCTAAAAAAGAGTGAAATTGGGAACACGTTCCCAAGTCCGCATTTGTTCCTAAAAAGGATGTTGGGAACACAGTCAGGAACAACCCAAACGCTGGGGGCGGTAGCCAACTTTACTGCTTTTGTTCCTGTGTTCCTAATATTCCTTATCTACGGAAAATCAAAGAAAAGGAACCGGTTATAACCGAAAAACACGCACATTCGCGCGTATAGGGATTTTTGGGTTTCGGGAACGCCGGGATCAGCAGGAGGATTTATGAGAGAAAAGACGATAGAACAGAAACTGGCCGCTGCGGTAAAGCAGTGCGGAGGCATTTGTCCGAAGTTCACCAGCCCCGGCTTTGACGGAATGCCTGACCGCATCGTCCTGCTTCCCCACGGACGGATGGCGTTTGTGGAAGTTAAGACGCCGGGAGAAAAGCCGAGGCCGCTGCAGGAGGCAAGACATTATCAGCAGCTCGGCATTATGGGAAAGGGCGCAGGCGATCTGCAATTTCATCTTCATACCCTTTGAGAACTGCCCGATCTTCTTTTTCAGCGGAAGCCCGAAACGTTTGAGATACTGTTGATAGACAGAATTATCCCATTCCTCATAAAGCCCCTCAAATATGCGTGCCATGTCCTTGGCACTAAACACATCATGGAAAGGCAGCTCGTCAAACACCACGGCAATGTGCTTCTTAATTTCCGTTTCATGTTCTATATGGTCAAGCCCCAGCAGTGAGATTTTTCCTTCCTCAATATTTGTGATGTTCAAAATACTGCGGATTGTGGTGGTCTTACCTGCACCGTTCTGCCCGATAAAGCCCATAATACAGCCTTTTGGCACGCTGAAACTCACTCTGTCAAGAGTAAAGCCCTCATAGTGCTTTGTAACGCCTTTTATCTCAATCGCATTTTCGTATCCGGTCATGTTAGTCCCCTCCGTTTACAAGGTCGAGAAGTTCGTGAAGTTCCTCCAGTGTAACACCCGCCTTGCGTGCCGTGTCACCTACCTCCATAAGCAGAGACTCAATATGCTTTAGCTGTTCTTCACGATAGATCTCTAAATTCTGTGCCTTGACGAACGAACCCCTGCCGGTATAGCTTTCGATAAAGCCGTCACGTTCAAGCTCTTCATAGGCACGTTTTGTGGTCATAAAGCTGATACGGAGTTCTGTGGCAAGCACACGCATAGAGGGCAACATTTCACCCTCTTTCAGCTTTCCCTCCAGTATCATCGTCTTGATCTGGCTTGCGATCTGTAAATAGATCGGTTCGCCGTTTGCATTGCTGATGTTGATATTCATTCCGTGTACACTCCTTGAAGATATATGGCTCTCAAAGCATTTGCAACTACTAAGAAAGTCAAATTGTATAGCCTCAATATATACAATTATATCAGAAGCGTTACGGTTTGTCAAGGGGGTTTGAAAAAATTTTTTATAGTTCTGTTATGTTACAATAGATGTGACATAACAGGTATAGAAAAAATGGTTGAAATTTGCAATGTTGATATCAGGCTGTTCTGGAATTTTATCCATTTTGGAAAGCTACAACGGAAGGAGGGATTTTTAATGATAGCTCTATATATAAGACTTTCCCTTGATGATGAAAAGTATGACAGTATGAGCATTGAAAATCAGCAAATTCTTCTTCGTGAAAAGGCTGCGTTGCTTCCCGAATAATCAGGCTCCGAAATAAAGGAGTTCATTGACAACGGATATTCGGGAGTAAATTTTGAACGCCCTGCCGTTCAGCAGCTTTTAGAGTTCGTGAAAGCGGGGCAGGTCAGCACTATTCTCGTAAAAGACTTCTCCCGTCTTGGCAGGAACTCACTTGAGACCTTATATTTTATACAAAAGGTATTTCCGCTGTATCACGTTCGGTTTATCGCCGTGAGCGACAACTTTGACAGCTTGGAGCATAAAGGTGATACAGGCGGGATTGACGTTGCTTTTAAGCACCTGATCAACGAGTGTTACAGCAGAGATATGTCGATAAAATCCAAGACCGCTAAGCTCGCCCGAATGAAACGCGGCGAATATCAGAGCGTGATTTGTCCTTACGGTTACAAAAAAGGTGAGGACGAGAAAATGACGCCTGATGAGGAAACTGCCGATAATGTACGAAAAATATTTGAATGGGCAGCAAACGGCATTACAGCAGGCAGGATAACAAGAAAGCTGTACGAACTCGGAATACCTACTCCCGCTGAACACAAGGCAGGCAAAGGCAAAAACTACCATGATATTTCCCGCACCAACGGCGTATGGAGTTCTTCAACCGTTTTGCGAATATTAGACGACGAAAGATATACAGGAATGTACATTATTGGGAAAAGCTCTGTTGTTGAGATAGGCAGTACACATATTCGCAGAAATGACGAAAGCAAATGGATAAAAATTCCCGATCACCACAAACCGATAGTCAGCCGCGAGCTGTTTGAACAGGCTAAGAGCAGGATACGCAAATTCAAGCTGCCAAACAAACAGCCACAAGATTATCCACTTCGGGAAAAGGTTTACTGCGGATGCTGCGATCACGCTATGTACATCAGCAACGGACGGCATTATAAATGCCGCCACTCGCTTGAAATAAAGGATATGGCTTGTCACAATCTGTCAATTCCGATAAAGGAATTGGAAAAGGTCGTGTTTGATACAATAAATGCACAAATGAAATGTGCTTTCGGCACAGGCGATATTCATTCCGACGCAAAGCATGACGCAGCTATGCAGGAAGAACACGAAAAAAGATATGCTTTCTTCAGGACAGCAAGCTTGAACTTTATGAGCAGTTTGTCCTCGGATAGCTTGACGCGGAAGCATACAAAACACAAAAAGCGGAGCTTGATGTTGAGCTCGCATATGAGCGAAATGTAAGCGCAGTAATAGCAAGTCAAGTACGATCTGAACAGAACAGTCTTGAGGAAACAGAACGAAAAAAAGAAATAGCCGCAGAACTTAACTCTGCGGATACGCTTACTCGATCGCTTGTGAATTTGCTTATAAAGCGCATTTACATCTTACCTGACCACAGGATAGAGATTGAATACCTGCCACGGACTTTCTTTTAAACAGCTATGTGATCCTCAATATGAAAAATTTCAGAAATTTTTAAAATATTTTTTGTTTTGGGCTTGACATAGGGGTGTCTCAAATCGTGAAAACGGATATGTCTTAATCCATTTTTGTTAAGCAGCTTTTGAAAGTAATCTGATACATAATCAGGCTGTATAAGGCTGCCGTTCGGATTTACACATATGTAATCGTCATATGTGTGTATGTAACAATTGCCGAACAGCTTTGCGTTTTCAGCCTGTTTTCTTTTAAGCTCCAACAGATACTGATAGATAGTATCACATAATGGGAGCTGCCGTCTGCTTGTTTCACTTTTCATTTTATCCAGTGTCATAGAAACAAGTTTGCCGTTTTCGCTTTTTCCTCTTACTACTTTGTTGCATACGCTGATTATTTTGTTGTCAAAGTCAACGGAATCCCATTTCAAGCCAAGAATTTCAGAACGCCTTAGACCATAATACGCTGCAAAAATTATCGGCGTTTCGATAGGACAACCCTTTGCGGCTTCAAACAGCGCGTTTAGTTCGCTGACATTGTAAAATGAAGCATGATAATGCTCCTTTTTAGGTTTATTCACAAAATCAGCGGCGTTTTCTTTGATGAGCTTCATTTTGACCGCATATTTTAGTGTTGTACGAATTACAGCATGGTGCTTGGTGACCGTGTTAGGCGATAATCCTTCTGCAAGCTTGAATGAGTAATACCGCTGAATATCAATGGGCTGAATGTCAGAAAGAAGTATTCGTCTTTGCTTAAAATACGGATAAATGTGTTTCGCGATCATATAAATATTAAATTATCTCCCTATTGATCCTACCGACGAAGAGGATGTAATTAATTACATTCAGAACATTACTAATCTCATTGCAATCAACTATAAATATGAACAATACCAATTTGCATATTTGGGTCTTCATCTTCTTTATATGACCTATATCTATTGTACTGCATGGAAAATCGGGCAAATTGAGCCGGAACGCTATAAAGATGCCATAGTGTTTGCACGTCCGTACAACGGACGAGAAAGAGACCTGAAAATCGAAGATGCAGATTCAATATTTGCGTATAGCTTAATTCCGGAAAAAGATATTGCTAAATTGTTTAGAATAATTGGATTGGATAAATCTCAAATATCTGTTGTCAGCACCCTTGTTGAGATGAGAGACGAAATGGCTCATGCTTCAGGAAAATTTGAGGTCGTAACAGAAGATATTTTTGATGCAAAAGTCAGTAATGTTATAACCTCAATGAAGAACATTCATCGATGTATGGATGCCCTCATTCGCAAGTGGTATGAGCAAGTATTGATAAGCTTTTGTAAAGGCGAATATGAAGAATATGATAACCCCAAAGATATTATAGCCGAGCAAATGATTCAGTCATTTAAACTTTCAACCAACGAACTGCTTGTTTGCAACGAAATAAGCGTAAGTGGATTGATCGCTGCTCATCGTGGTTACCAGTTCAAGCTAAAATCCTTTAAGAATGCTGTGTCCGATTATTGTAAAGAAATGGGATGCCTATAAATTTAGGGAGCGTGATTTTGAATTATTAGAATTAGATCACGTTGGATTTTACAGTGATAGCAACTCCATACATACCATTTGATATTGTTGCAGTGGAGACATCATTTTACTGTAAGATTAAATATCGATTTTAGGGCAAACGGCCTCTGTAATCAACGAAAACCGAAGCGCCCGTCTCCGATACGGCTGACACATTTCAGCCGCTGGAAATGGGCGTTTGGTCTTATATTTTGGATTTCTGATTACCGCCGCACCGCTGATGTTATTGTCATGTTTTATGAGATGTTGTCATTTTAATTATTTTGTAATCGAAATGATTGTCATAAATAGTGTATAACGGAAAACTGAGTTTATTTAAGTGTTTTAATAATTACAAATATGTCGTTTTTTGATATATTAAAGCTTATTGAAAAGTAGTGCAACCAAAAGCACCCTTCATTGGAATGACGTTTCACTTTTGCTACAATCAACACTTAATTTTATAAAGAAACAGCAGGCGAAGTTTAAAGTTTCTAACAACTTTCTAACACTTTTTCAAAAAAGTCATACTTTTCGGTGTTAGCAGAATATTGCCGTTTTACAGGAGTGATGCTTGTAAAGCCTTTTAAAAAAGGTGTTTACACAACATTTAACAATATTCTTTAACAACAAAAAAACTTATGGGAAAGTATCGTTTCAACTCTCATAACCCGAAGGTCGTAGGTTCAAATCCTACCTCCGCAACCACCAGCGTGACGCTGGACCCAACACGCTCCCATACCACGGGAGCGTGTTTTTTATGTTCACCACCTAAATATTTTTTTGGTCACAATATCACAGCGGCTGAGCCGCTTCAACACGCTCCCATACCACGGGAGCGTGTTTTTATATCCACCACCCAAAGTCCTTCAATCACAATATCACACACCATTTACAAAAAGAAATCAACGTTTGACTTTAATTTTCTCCTTCCAAAAACAAAAAATATCTCGCAAGGCAGGCACCTTACGGGATATTTCTTATTTTCATAATTATGTTTATCCTGCGGTTTTCATCAGTCTGTATTCTTTTTCTATAAACTGACAAATTTCAGCCGCAGAATTCTCGGATATAATTCTCTTCTGATTATCAATCATTTTTCTCCTCTCCCCTTCATCTAACAACCTGTCGCACGCCTGAACAAGCTGCTTCTTAGGTGAGCTTACAGCAACGCACATTCCGTTCTTTTCAAAAAACTCCATATTGCGCGTCTCGCAACCCGGAATAGGCGTAACGTGTATCAAAGCCGTTCCCACGACTGCCGCCTCGGTGGAGGAAAGTCCGCCGGGCTTTGACAAAAACAAGTCGCACGCCCTCATATAGTCGGACATACGGGAAGTGTACTGCAAAATTTCGCATTTTCCGTGATACGCCCTTTCCATATTCTGGTAAAGCGCCTGATTATTCCCGCATATCACGGTGATATGCGCCCTGTCGCCGTAATGCTCCAGCAGCATCGGAACTATCTGCTGTATCTGCCCTGCTCCTATGCTTCCACCCGCTATTAAAATGTACTTTTTATCGTCCACTATACCCAGCCTTTTTCGAGCCTCGTCCCGCCCGATATTTTCACGAAACTGGCGCTGAACGGGGATACCCAGCGGCAGGATCCGTTCCCTCGGGATACCTCTTTCCGCAAATTCCTCCGTCAGCTTTTCGGAGGGAATTATGTAGTGGTCGCAGTCCGTTTCCTCCACGAAAGGAGAGCAGGTGTAGTCGGTAGTGATGAAGTAAGTGGGCGGAAGGACTTTCCCCTGCCGTTTCATATTTGTAATTATTTCAGCAGGGAACAAATGTGTCATAATAATGGCGTCACACCTGTTTTTGCACAGATATTTTTCCAACAGCGGCGCCATAAGCCTGTTCAGACGGTAAACGGGAGAAGAAACGGGCAGGTTGCGGTAAGCGTTCCCCAGACGGTACACCATTCCGAAAGCGGAGGGCGCTTTCTGCACCAAAACGTTGTATGAGCTGTTTACCGTGTCTGCGACTCTCTCGCTTTTCAGCATATACGGATTAAGCGTCTTTACGTTGTGTCCCCTTGCTGAAAGTTCCTGCTCAATTGCGGCGCAGGCGCTGTTATGCCCGCCGCCTGTCCCGCAGGAAAGTATCAGCGTATCCACAGCGGCTTCACCTCCAATCTTTCCTTTTCCTCCTTGCTGAGGAAGAGCCTTGTGCATACCGCCGCCGTTATCATCAGAAATCCCGTTCCCACGACGGGGAACACCTTGCATACAAACATAGCGGCAAACGCAAACAGATATGCAAATATCGTGCGGTAGTAATGCGGCGTTATTTTCACAACGACGGAAAAGAAAACGAACGCCGCCGCAAACGTAAGAACAGGCTTTAAATACGGGAAAAGCCCCAGCAGACAGCCGAACGTGGCGGCTATGCCCTTGCCGCCGTGAAATTTGCTGAACAGCGGAAAAATATGACCGATAACAGGCGCAGATATCACAAGAGCAAGCCCCCACTCTTCAGGTTCTGGCGCAAATTGCAAATATAAAAACACGGGAAGAAAGCCTTTCAGAAGGTCGAATATCAGCGTCAGCGTCCCGCACCAAAATCCGCCGTAAATATATGCGTTAGCCGTTCCGGGATTTTTGTCCGCGCTGTTCTGATAAAGCTCCTTTTTACCGAAAAGTGAGCCGAACAGATTAGCATAAAGCACGCTGCCCGACATATATCCCAATATGATAAAAACGATCGTGACAGCAGTCATATAAAGCCTCCTATCGCTTATTTTTCAATTTTATTATACAATATCAAGCCGAATTTTTGTACAGACAAAAACCGCCTTTTGCCTGAAAATCAGACAAATCTGCATTTTTGTCTGATTTTTTCCGCCGCATATTTTGCAAGGCTGTTGCAAATCGCCCCGTTATATGTTATACTTTTTTTCAGCGAAAAACTCATCGGAGGAAACGATATGACACTATACGTCGACTGCTGCGCAAGGAAAAATTCCGCCACAAGAAAGCTGGCACAGGCGCTTTTGGACCAGCTTGGAGAACACGAATCCCTGTATCTGTATAACGAGGACCTGCGTCCCATAGACGAGGAGCGCCTTGCTCAGCGTGATCTGCTTATCGGCAGCGGCAGCTATGACGCGCCGATGTTCAGATACGCAAGACAGTGGGCAAATGCGGATACCATCGTGATAGCCGCCCCTTTCTGGGATCTGTCCTTTCCCTCCCTGCTGAAAACGTACGTTGAAAACATCTACGTCACGGGACTTGTTTCCAGATACGGCGAAGACGGAACGCCCGTGGGACTTTGCAAAGCAGAGCGCCTTTACTTTGTCACCACCGCAGGAGGAAAGCTGGACGAGCGCTTCGGATACGGATATATCAAGACCCTTGCTACGGATTGCTTCGGAATAAAGGAAGTTCACCTGATAAAAGCCGAAATGATGGACGTAGACGGCTTTGACAGGGAAGAGATACTTAATTCCGCAATAGAAAAAATAAAGTCGGGAAATTTTTGATCTTATTTTTAAAAGAACCGCCGCTGAAAAGCACTGTTTTTCAGCGGTTTTTTGTTATAACTTCCTGTCGTATATTGACGAATTTTGTTATTTTGTGTATAATTACAGTATGTACATTTATCGTATCTGCCGCCGTTTTCACTAAAGCAAACGCCCCTAAAAGGAGAAAGCGCTATGAATATAACCAACAGCAAATTTCTGGACGCAATAATAGAGCATATCAAAAACGGTTTTGAACCTGACGAAACAACGTTAATAACAGAGGAACATTTCATTTTATCTGTCCTTGATTTTATAACGGGCAAGGTGGAATATACGTACGATAATACGGACGATAATTTGGAAATGATGCGCCTTATAATTATTATGTTGTGCAACGTACCTATGCTCAGAGATGGCGAAGAGAACCTGAGAGAGACGCTCATTGAACGTGTCACCTATACAGGACTTTCAAAAATGAAAAAACAGAGTTTTTCTCTTATGGTCGGAAACATCATCTAATGGATACAAGGTAATATCAAGCAGCCATATTTCGATAAAAAAAGAGAGTTAAACAGACGATTACGCACATATTCTCAAAGGCATTGTTCTCACGGAGTACGATGCCTTTCTTCTTTTTCAATTGACTCTCTATCTTCAATATAATATAATAGAATTAAGCAAATCGAAAATGAAATGAGATGACGCACATGAAAATTGATAGACTGATCGGCATACTTTCAATTCTTCTTCAAAAAGATAAGATTACCGCTCAGGAGCTTGCAGAAAAATTTGAGGTTTCTCGAAGAACGATATTGCGTGATGTAGAAGCTCTTAGTATGACAGGCATACCGATCTTGTCAGAACAAGGACAAGGTGGCGGTATTTCCATTATGGAAGGCTACAAGATAGACCGCACCCTGCTTTCCTCGGAAGATATGAGAGCTATCCTGACAGGCTTGCAAAGTCTTGACAGTGTAAGTGACAATCGCCGATACCGACAGCTTATGGAGAAGATTTCCTCTGACGGTTCTGTTGCAGTCAATGTGGATAATCATATCATTATAGATCTGTCAAGCTGGGATAAATCAGCGGTGTCCGATAAAATAGAGCTTATCAAGACCGCCATAGAACAGAATATAAAGATCGCATTTCATTATTTCTCTCCAAACGCTGAAAGCAAGCGTAAATTAGAGCCGTATCATCTTGTATTTCAATGGTCGAATTGGTATGTGTGGGGATATTGCACACAGCGTGAGGATTACAGAATGTTTAAGCTGACGCGAATGACAGAGCTTGTGCTTACCGATGAAAAGTGTGGCAACAGAGAAGTTCCCGAATATGTATGCAATAAGCTACGTCACACCGAAGGAGAAATAGAGATCACAGTGAAATTTGATGATTCAGTAAAGTGGCGTATTATAGACGAATTTGGAATTGATTTTCTGAAATATGATGAAAACGGGAGCATTATTGTTACTTTCACATGGTCGGATATTCCTGCGTTTTATCAGTATATTTTGTCATTCGGGGATAAGGCGGAGATCGTTGAGCCTATGGAGTATCGTCAGGAATTTGCGGAGCTTTTGAAAAATATGCAGAAAAAATATAAAAGGTGACATACAGCTGTCACCTTTCATGTGGTATACTTTCCTCATAAATTAATGAAGCGAGGTATTTACCATGAATTATGTAATTATTGATTTACCGAAAAAAATTATTGCAGGCTGCTCTGCCCGGACAAACAACAGCTCTCCGGATATGTCGGCTGTGATCGGCGGAGTGTGGCAGAAGTTCTATTCCGATGACGTCTATGCAAATATCCCATATAAGCTGAATGAAAAGGCTCTGGGCATTTACACTGATTACGAGAATAACGAAAACGGAGATTACACTGTTATGGCAGGCTGTGAGGTAAGTCAAAAAGATATTACAGGAAATTTTGAAGTCTACGCGATACCTGCCGGAAAATATGCAAAATTTGTTATTAGGGGACATATGCAGAAAGCGGTCGCTGATTTCTGGCAGGAGCTTTGGAATATGAAACTTGACCGTTCGTATGTCTGTGACTTTGAAGAATACCAGAACAGTAGCATTGATGACTGTGAGATTCATATTTACATTGGGCTGAGGACAGATAAAGCCACGGAGGAAACAGATAAATGAAAAAAGAATTAGGAATAGCACGCTGCGGACTTGCCTGTTGCCTATGCTCGGAGAATCAGCATTGCAACGGCTGTCATGCCAATGACTGCGCCGGCTCTGCTTGGTGCGAAGTCAGAAAATGTTGTATTGAGAAAGGCATTGACCATTGCTTTAAATGTGATGAAGCAGAAATTTGTCAAAATGGAATACTTTCAAAGCTGAAACCGCATACCTTTACCGTATTCGCTAAAAAATACGGTATTGACAAGCTGTTGGAATGTCTGGAAAACAATGAAAAACACGGTGTCGTTTATCACCGCGAGGAGATTGTTGGTGATTATGACGATTTCACGGATATGAACGATCTGCTCGAATTCATTGAGAAAGGGAAAAAGAATACTTTGGAGGTACAGTTATGATCGAATCAAGATGCGGACTGTTATGCAGTGAGTGCGAATACCGTGAACAAGATACTTGCAGATGAAATGAGTGCGGCGATACGCCTTATCGAGAGCAACAAGCCCGCCATAGACGCATTGTCCGACTCCCTTATGAAACGCAGTCACCTTAACGGAGCAGAAATATCGTCTTTGCTGGAAAAATATTCCCCGAAAAAAGGCACTTCGGAATGATTTTGCCAATGCATAATACCTTTAAATACAGCTTTGTACAGCAGAAAAAATTTTTTCTCCCCCTTGACTTTTCAGCCGAAATATGCTAAAATAAACTAAACGAGCAGCATAATGCGTAAGTCCGGTTTCGGATTTACGCATTATTTTTTTGTTGAAACGGAGGAAAAATGGAACTTACAGATCAATCTTTTTTAGCTGAAGAAAAAATAGGAAAGCTGATGAGAAAATATTCTCTTCCCTGCATAATTTCTCTGCTTGTGGGAGCGCTTTACAACATCGTCGACCAGATATTCATAGCCAACGCAAGCTATCTCGGCTCATACGGCAACGCCGCCAACACGGTGGTATTTCCCCTCACCGTCATAGCCCTTGCAATAGCGGTTATGATAGGAGACGGCTGCTGCGCCTTTGTGAGCCTGAGCCTTGGCAAAGGGGAGCAGGACAAGGCGGGGAGCAGCATAGCTCTTTCCGTAGTTATGGCGGCGGTGAGCAGTATATTGCTCTGCGCAGTATATCTTGTTTTTGCCGACCCGATAATCACAATGTTCGGCGGCACCGTAAACGAGGAGACCTTCTCACTGTCAAAGGAATATTTCTTTTACATTTCCCTGGGTATCCCGTTTTATATGTTCGGTCAGGCGATGAATCCCGTTATCCGCGCTGACGGAAGCCCAAAATTCGCAATGGCGTCCACCTTGCTTGGCGCAGTGCTGAATATCGTCCTCGACCCGATTTTTATTTTCGGCTTTCAGTGGGGAATGAGGGGCGCCGCAATAGCGACAGTTATCGGACAGATAGCCACCGCCCTCCTCGCCGTATGGTATCTTTTCCATACCAAAACCGTAAAGCTGGGCAAAAAGGATCTTCATTTCAGCGGAAGAGTCGTAGCGAATACTCTTTCGCTGGGACTTTGCAGCTTTCTCTCTCAGGTGTCCCTTGTGGCGGCTATGGCGGCGATAAACAATATGGTGCGCAAATACGGCGCAATTGACCCGATTTTCGGACAGGAAACGTATGCCCAGATACCGATGGCGGTGGTCGGAATAGTGATGAAGGTATTCCAGATAGTTATTTCCATAGTCATAGGAATGGCGGCCGGCTGTATTCCCGTTGTCGGTTACAACATGGGCGCAAATAAGCGTGAACGGGTGAAAAAGCTGTTTTCTCTCCTGCTCGCCTGCGAAGCGGCGGTGGGCTTTGCCGCCCTGCTTGCGGTGGAGCTTTTGCCCCGACAGCTTATCGCTCTTTTCGGCTCGGCAAACGAAAGCGTTTACTACACGGAATTTGCAGTTAAGGCCTTTCGCATTTATCTTTGTATGATAGTGTTCGCCTGCCTTAATAAAGCCGCCTTCATCTTCCTTCAGGCAATGGGAAAAGCGGCGGCGTCCACCGCCCTTTCAATGATAAGGGAAATAGTGTTCGGAGTTGGCTTTGCGCTGATACTGCCGCTGTTTTTCGGACTTGACGGCGTGCTTTATTCAATGCCCGTCTCGGATATTCTTACGGCAGTAGTTTCAGCCTGCATAATTTTGTCCACCTACAAACAGCTTTCCGCCGTCCCCAAAGCGGCGGTTTAGGCTGTCGCTCCGAATAAAAAATCGGAGGTTCAACCACACTGACGCAGAAAAGCAACATTTTCTTACGTCAATGCGGCTGAACCTCCGTTTTTATTTCTAATTCACGCCTGTTCAAACTGCGCCTGATAAAGCTCGTGGTAAAATCCCCCTGCCTTCATCAGCTGCTGGTGCGTGCCCTGCTCCGTCACCTTTCCGTCACGCATTACCAGAATATTGTCTGCCGAGCGCACGGTGGAAAGACGGTGAGCGATAACAAAGCAGGTCTTGTTTTTCATCAGCTCCCGCATTGCCGCCTGTATCTGCTGTTCGGTGCGGGTATCTACGTTTGAGGTCGCCTCGTCCAGAATAAGCATATTTGCGTCGAGCAGCATAGCCCTTGCGATAGTGAGCAGCTGCTTCTGCCCCTTGGAGATACTGGTCCCGTTATCGGACAGTATCGTGTTGTACCCGTCAGGCAGCCGTGAAATATATGAATGTATCCTCGCCGCCTTCGCGGCGTTCACCACGTCCTCCATAGTCGCTCCCGGCTTGCCGTAAGCGATATTGTCGAACACCGTGCCGTAAAACAGCCAGGTGTCCTGCAATACCATAGTGTAGGAACGCCTCAGCGAATCTCTGGTAACTCCCCGTATATCCTGCCCGTCAACGAGTATTGCGCCGCCGTCCACGTCGTAGAACCTCATCAGCAGATTTATCACAGTGGTTTTCCCTGCTCCTGTGGGACCTACTATTGCGGTGAGTGAGCCGGGCTTTGCCGTCATGCAGAAATCCTGTATAACAGGATTATCCTTGACGTATGAAAAATCAACGTTTTTAAGCTCCACCTGCCCTCTGACGTCCGTAAGCACGGCGGCGTCGGGAGCGTCGGGCTTTTCAGGCTCGGCGTCTATCAGACCGAACACGCGCTCTGCGGCGGCAAATGCGCTTTGCAGTTCAGCAATTATGTTCGCCACCTCGTTGATAGGCCCTGAAAACTTTCTTGAATACTGAACGAAGCTGGAAAGGTCGCCGAGCATTATATCCCCTCTCAGGAACAAAAGCGCCCCGAAAACGCATACCAGCGTCAGAGAAACGTTGTTGATACAGTTTACCGCAGGACCTGTGACGGTGCCGTTTGCCTCCGCCCTTGTATAAGCGTCCGTCGCCGTTTTATTTTTCTCCTCGAATTTATCCAGGACAGCCTTTTCTCTGCCGTAAGCACGAATGGTTTTTTGTCCCGACATCATTTCTTCAACAAAGCCGTTCAGCTCTCCCAGCTTTGCGCTCCTCGCCCTGAACATCGGACGCACACGGTTTGCCAGCCATCTTGTGAATAGCGCCGTTGCAGGAACGGTGAACACGAATATAAGCACCAGCTTTGGTGCGATAGTCAGCATCATTATAAACGACACCAATACCGTCACCACGCTTTGCAGTACCTGAAGCAGGTCGGAGGACAAGGACTGGTTTACCGTATCAACGTCGTAAATCACAATGCTGATGATATTTCCCGTCTGATACTTGTCGTAAAAGCTGACGGGAAGCCTTGTCATATTTTCAAAAATATCATGCCGCATTTGCTTTGAAACGATTTTGGAAAGCCTTATCATAACTGCGTTCAGCAGGTAGGAAAGAACTGCTGACAGCAGATAAAAGCCGCCCATAAGCAGTACGCAGAAATAAACGGTGGGAAAATCCACCTTCCCCTGACCAAGGTCTATCGCATTGATAGCCTCGCCTGACAGCTTAGGACCGTAAAGCGCCAGCAAACTGCTTGATACCGAAAGGATAAGCGCCAGCGCCAACAGCAGGCGGTTCTTTCCCAGATATTGCCACAGCCTTTTCAACAGCCGTGTTTTATATTGCTTTTTTTCCGTCTTTGGCATCACGCAAGCTCCTTTCCCTCGCCCATCTGGGACTGAGCGATTATGCGGTATTCCTCACAGCTTTCCATAAGCTCGCTGTGCGTTCCGAAGCCTGCAATCTTTCCGTCCGACAGCACCAGGATATGGTCGCAGTTTTGTATGGAGCTTATCCTCTGGGCAATAAGTATTGTGGTGGTATCGCTGTAATTTTTGTGCAGAGCCTTTCGCAGTAATGCGTCCGTGCGGTAATCAAGGGCGGAGGAGGAATCGTCAAGGAGCAGTATTTCAGGGTGAGCCGCCAGCGCCCTTGCAATCAGTATGCGCTGTTTTTGTCCGCCTGAAAGATCGTTTCCCCTGACGGCTGTCCCTGTGTTAAGACCCTCCTCGTGCTTTTCGATAAATTCCGCCGCCTGAGCGTCCCTTGCGGCTGTTATAACGTCCTTTTCCCCGATCTCACGGAAGAAACGTATGTTGTCGCCGATAGTCCCCTCCATAATGAAATCGTTTTGAAATGCGGCGCCGAACATCGAGTGAAGCTCATCATAAGGAATGGTTTTCACGTCCCTTCCGTTTATAAGCACCTGTCCCTCCTGCGGGTCGTAGAACCTCATCAGCAGATTTAAAACGGTGGATTTTCCCGAGCCCGTTCCGCCAAGTATGCCAAGACTTTCTCCCTTTTTCAGCTTAAAGCTGATATGCTCCAGATTTGCGCCCACGCCCGTGTAGGAAAAGGTCACGTCTTTAAATTCGATATGCGCAGGCTCGCTTTCCTCCTGCTTTTCATCTGCCTTTTCCACAGTAAGCTCCTCAGGCATTGCCAGCACGTCCGCAACTCTGTGTGCGCTGGCCTCGCCCTTTGACCACATTACAAATATCCTTGTAATGCCCAGCATAGCGTTGAGTATCATCACAAAATACTGTAAGAATGCGATAATGATACCGCTTTGACTGCTTCCCGAATTTACCTGGAACGCGCCCACCAGAACCACCAGCGTAAGCCCCAGATTGAGTATCAGCGAGGTGGAGGGATTAGTCAGCGCAGTTATCATTCCCGCCTTCTGATCTATCCGTGTAAGCTCACTGTTCACACCGTTGAACCGCTTTTTTTCATAATCCGTCTTGCTTAGCGCCTTGATGACCCGAACTCCCGTGATATTTTCCTGAAGCACTCTCACAACGCTGTCCAGCACTCCCTGCTCCTCCTTATAAAGCGGGACGCTTTTCTTTGTGACGAAATACACGATGATACCGATGATAGGCAGCATACACAAAAGCACCAGCGACAGCACCCTGTCCATTCCCAGCATCATCACCATTCCGCCCAGCAGGAGTATGGGCGCTCTTATCCCGAGCCTTTGCATACGGGCAAGCAGTTGATTTATGTTGTATGTATCGCTTGTTAGCCTTGATTCCGCCGAGGAAACGGTGAGCCTGTCCATCTGCCCCGAGGAAAGACGTTCCAGCTTTTCAAACAGATCACAGCGCAGTTTTCGCGTTATCTTCCCCGAGCTTACAGCGGACATACGGTTTGCGCAGACGTTTGCGGCAAGACACCCTGCGGCGCACACGAGCATAAGCCCGCCGTACAGGAAGATAGGCGTCAGCTCCCCTGCGGGCACAACGTCGTCCAGTATTATTTCCATAAAATAAGGGATAAGCAGCTCCATCACTGCTCCCACCAGCTTTATCAGCATTGTGACAATGATATACGGCACATAAGGCCTGATATATTTTCCTAACTTTTCCATCAGCCCTCCGTTTTCCCGAAAGCGTCAGCCCTGCGTTTTATTTTCTTCAGTATCTCGCTTACGGCGTAAATATCATCTTCCGTAAGCCCGCTTGTAACAAAGCTGTCCCATTCCGTTTGCTTTTTCAGTATCTCAGGCAGGAGAGAAAGCGCCCTTTCCGTGGGATAAAGCCGCAGTATCCGCTTGTCTGCGCTGTCGTTCTCACGGCGGACGTAGCCGTTTTCCTCCAGAAAAGCCACCTGCCTTGCAATATTGCTCTTGTCAGCATAAAGCCTTTTTGCAAGCTGATCCTGCGATATTCCCGGCTCCGCGCATATTTCCGTGATATAACCCGCGTGAAATCCCTTAAGTCCCAGCCCCTCCATATATCCCGCTTTATATCTCATCTGACAGCGGTCGATGTCGTGTATCGTTTTGATTATGCCGTTCATAGCTCCCTCCGATTTAGTTGCGTTTGCAACTAAACTATATCACATAAATCCTCCCTTGTCAACTCTGCTCTTATAAAAATTTTGCCGAACACAACAAAAACGACCCCCTCAGACCAAGCGGGTCGTTATCTGCTTTTTACAAAATCTCAGTTTTGCATAAATATCTGCTGTTCCATAATAAGCGGATAGCTTGCAAGCTCTGATGAATCAAGGTTTTCCCTGTACATATCCACGCCTGTTATGCGGCTGTTTTCATAGGTGGTGTAGTAATATATCCCCTTGTCAATATTACAGCAGGAGGAATATATAGTGTGTTCCCAGCCGCCCTCCACCTTACAGCAGCCCTTTTGCTGTTCCACTGAGGAGAGAATGTGGAAGAACTGGCTTACGCTTTCCTCCTCCGTATCTCCCGAAACCGAATTTGCAAGAGTGAATGCGGCTTTTATAAAGCGTGACGCCGAGGACATATCTCCCGGCAGTCCGATAGTCCCCATACCTCTGCTGTAAGGATTTATTTTCAGCTTTTCCGAGAAATTGTTTTCAGGGTCCTCGGCGGACAAAGACATATAGTTTGCCAGATTTGTTATATGATAATCGAAGGTGGGATTGTTGGTCATAACGCCCACAGGGTCGTCATATATCTTAAGCCCCTCCTTTACCGATTCCACAACAATGCTCTCCTCCCTGTCCGATATAATCCAGTGAAGAGGCGAAAGGGGAAGCTCATCACTGAAATTATCGTTCATCAGGTTAAGCCTCGACAGCTTTTCGCGAGCCTCCCCCACGTTTGCGCACTGACCCAGTATCCATGGGATAAATTCAAATGGAGAAACATTGTCCCTGCCCTTTTCTTCGGGCTTGTAATCAGCGTTGTACGGGAAATTCAGCCCCGCCATACTCAGCCCCTTTTCATTTGTTGCGTCGTAGTAAAGGGGATAATTTTCCTGAACATACGCCATTCCTATCATAGCGTAATGGCTTTTCATCTCTCCCATTCTGCGGAAAACGAAAGGATAATTTCTGGGAGTAATTGTGACGGTCTGATTATATGCAAATTCATAATCAAGATTTCTCCCGAAATAATGGTCTTTTGTTTTGTAAGCAATTGCGGTGCACATAGTTTTTCCTCCGTTATCATTTATCTTCGCTGAATATTTCAGCCAGCAGGGAATTGAGCTTTTCAAAATCTATGGGCTTTGGCAGGTGACCGTTCATTCCCGCCCCCATAGCCCGTTCGCGGTCCTCCTCAAAGGCGTTTGCCGTCATTGCGATTATGGGGATCTCAGACACGATAGGATTGCCCATCGAGCGAATCGCGCGGGTAGCGGAATATCCGTCCATTATCGGCATTTGTATATCCATAAGCACGAGGTCGTAATATCCGGGCTTTTCGTCGCTCAGCATTTCGCAGGCCTGCTGACCGTTTTCAGCGCTTTCAACTTCAAATCCCGCCTCTTTAAGTATTTCCTCTGCAATTTCACGGTTAAGCTCATTGTCCTCCGCCAGCAGTATGCGCTTGCCCTTGAAATTGTTCACCGCTTCAACTGGCGCTTTCTTTTCAGACTCCTCTTTTACCTTCAGCCCAAGGCTTTGCTCAAGCGTCTGGTGCAGGTCGGAGGCGAACAGCGGCTTGCTGATAAAGCCTGTAACTCCCGCCTGCCTTGCCTCCTGCTCAATATCCGCCCAGTCGTAAGCAGACATAAGGATTATAGGCGATTCCTCACCAACTATCTTTCGTATCTCACGGACGGTTTCAATACCGCTTAGCTCAGGCATCGACCAGTCTACGATATAGACCTCAAACGGGTCCGTCATTTCCTCCGCCTCGCTGGTGCGGGCGATAGCCTCGCGTCCCGACAACGCCCATTCTGCTCTCATTCCTATCTGCCTCAGCATTTTCGACACGCTCTGACAGCACACCATATCGTCGTCCACCACAAGCCCTCTGAACCCCTTAAGCTCTGCGATAGGAGCCATCTCCTTGTGTGCGGCGGAAAAACGCAGTTCAAGATTTACCGTGAAGGTAGTGCCCTTACCCTGCTCGCTGTCCACCTTTATCGTGCCGCCCATCATATCCACGATATTTTTTGTGATAGCCATACCGAGCCCTGTGCCTTGTATGCCGCTTACCGTGGAGGACTGCTCACGGGTGAACGGGTCGAACACCGTCTTTGCAAATTCGGGGCTCATTCCTATACCCGTATCGCTCACCTTAAATTCATACAGCCCGCGCTTCGGGGAACGCGAGGGCTTTTGCGTCACACGAACGGCGACCGTGCCTCCTACGGGCGTGAATTTTATCGCATTGGAGGTAAGATTAAGCAGCATCTGATTAAGCCTCAGCCTGTCGCAGTACACCTCCTCGTCCGCAATATCCACCGTGTCTATGAACAGCTCCATTCGCTTTGCGTGGATATCCGACTGTATGATGTTTCTCAGGCTTTGCAGAATATCCGCCAGATTTTCGGGGCGTTCGTTGATAGTCACCTTTCCCGACTCGATTCGGCTCATATCCAGCACGTCGTTGATAAGGGAAAGCAAATGGTTTGACGCCTGCGCTATCTTTGCCAGATAGTCCTTTGCCCGTTCCTTGTTGTCAAGATGGGTGGTAGTCAGCGCAGTATAGCCTATGATAGCGTTCATCGGTGTGCGTATATCGTGAGACATATTATTGAGGAACGTGGTCTTTGCACGGTTAGCGGCGTCCGCCGCCTGAAGGGCATTGGTAAGCTCCTCAGTCTTTTTTTCCAGTTCGCTTGTTGCAATAGCTATCTTTTTCTTAAGCTGTTTCTGGTTTCGTGTGCGCACTGTTAGCATAGCGATTACGAACAGCAAAAGAAGAATGATGATGACCGCAACTACCGTATAAACAGGATTTCGGTACAAAAAGGCGACAAAACTGTTTTCGTTTTCATGCACCCTGTCTATCTCCCTTGACATAATACCGTCAAGCTCAGCGTCAGTAAAGCTGTCTGCACCCTTGTCCAGCAGGGAAAGAAGATACCGTCCGCCGCTGACGTTGTTCCCCACGGCGTAAGACAGCGATGTTTCTCCGAACACGAGAGAAGAAAGCCTGTTTCGCACGTCATTCTGAACGTATCTTTCAGCGGTGTAGGAGAACAGTATCGTGGCGTCCGCCTCACCGTTCAGCACCGCTTGAACGCAATCGTCCGTCGTGGGATATCTTATTATTGCTTCCTTGGGATAGCGGCTTGCGATAAGATCTTCCAGCTCGTCCGCCCTTTCAGTTACCGCAAGGCGGTTTGCCGTTCCCGTAAAGCCGTCCAGCGTGAGCCTTGCGAAATTGGTCTGAAAATACGGCAGAGTTATCTTGTAGCCCTCTTCCTCCGCCAGATAAAAATCTCCCGCAAAGTCCAGCACCACGTCCGCCTCTCCCGCCGCACGCAGAGCGTAATATTCGTTCGTGTCCCTGACAGGAATAAATTCGTATTTCAGCTCCAGCTTCTGCGCCAGCCTGTCAAACAGCGCAGGCAGTATCCCCTGTGCTTGTCCGTCCTCGAAATAGCAGTACGGTACTCTTTCGGGATTTATCAGCAGTTTAAGCGGCTTTCCCGAAGAGTGCAGCTCATCAAGAAAGGCTCTTTCCCCAGCGTTTAAAATGACTGCGCCCGAGCTGTCCGTGGAGTAATAGACTTCATGCAGCATATCCCGCCAGTTCGGGTCGTGAAGATCCATTTCGTTTATTGCGGCGTTTATCCTTTCCATAAGCGCCGTATCGTTTTTATTCGTGCATATGTAGAAAGGGCTTGCGTCAAAGGATTCAAGCAGCCACTCGTTGTCCAGCAGTCTCAGGCTTCCCGTTACCGCCGCGTCCACCTCGCCGTTTTGCAGAGCCTCCGACAGTTCCTCCTGCTCCGCAAAGTATCTGGGAGTAAAGGTAAACGAATGTTCCTTCGCAAACCGTTCAAAATTCTGATTTTTGGAGTTGCCCTCCAGCATACCTATGGTTATCCCGTCGTATGAGGAATAATCTCCCTCCGTCAGCTCCTCGTTTCCCGCCTTTACGGTAAGTATCGTTGAGTTCACGCCGATAGACTGCTCGGAGAAAAGAAATTCCTTCTCCCTCTCCTCGGTCTTTGAAACGGAGGTAACTATGTCCACCTCGCCGTTTTTCAGCATTTCCAGCGAATCCGCATACGACCTGTCATATCCCACGTATTCATACGACCAGCCTCCGTGTATGGACAGCCTTTGCAGAAATTCATAGCCGTAGCCGCTTCTGCGCCCGTTTTCATCAATAGTGTGATATCCCGAAAAAGCGAAAAATCCCACCCGAAGCACCTCAGGCTGTTCCTGCGCAGATACCGCAAATGCGGAAAAGCACGGTATCGTCATTACCGCCGCCAGCGCAAGGCTTATCAGATGTTTCTTGAAAGAACGTTTTTTTATTCCCATAAAAGGCTTCCTCCCGTTAAATACGGACTTTATTTCAGCTTGATCATGCACTGTTACCATTATACAGCAAAAGCCCTTTAAATGCAAGCCTGAATATCTCCTCTTGCTTTTTTTATTCCCATATGATAAAATACAGGTAAAACGCATTGTTCAGCGGGAGCGCAGATAACGCCCGAAAAGCTGCCATAAATATTATTGCAGGAACAGTTGCAAACAAGGCAAGCCCCAAGACGCTGAACAAAGCCGTGGTACCGTCCTCACGGTAAAACAGATAAACAATTGATTTTGACTTTTTGCGAACGCTCAAGCTATTCAACATTATACCAAAGGAGAACTATTATGAAAAAATTTTTATCCCTCATTCTTGTAGCAGCGCTGCTCATATCCTCACTTTCCGCCTGCTCATCAAACGGCGGTCAGACGCCCTCCGACAGCAGCACGCCTGAAAGCTCCGTCACAACAGAAGAACCCGCCTATGTGCCGAAATACCACCTTTCAAATCCCAACGCCGACGTAAACGCACAGAAGCTATACGATTACATCTGCGACAATTTTGGAACGTATATGCTCTCCTGCCAGCAGGAAAGCACCTGGATGTCCAGCCCCGACTATGAAATGGATATAATCGAAGAGGTAACGGGAAAGCTCCCCGCTATGAGAGGACTTGACTTTATGAACGCCGATTTTGACGGTGTAGTGGAGCGTTCCATAGATTGGCACAAAAAGGGCGGACTTGTGACTATCTGCTGGCACACGGGGATAAACGGACTGGGATACAACGAATCCCTTAACGACGAGCCTGATTTTGACAAGCTGTTTACTCCGGGAACGGAGGAATACAAGGCTATGACCGCCAACTGGGACAAAGCGGCAAACGCTTTAGCCAAGCTGCGCGACGAGGGCATACCCGTATTGTGGCGTCCATTTCACGAATTTGACGGCGGCTGGTTCTGGTGGGGCAAAAAGGGCGGCGACAATTTCATCAAGCTCTGGCGCATGATGTACGACCGCTTTACCAACGATTTCGGACTGACAAATCTGATATGGGTATTAGGCTATTCGGGAGAAGTAAAGGACGGCTGGTACCCCGGCGATGAATACTGTGACATAATCGGTTCAGATACCTACGACAACTCCACCAACAAAAATGCGTGGAGCAAGCTGGAGGCGATGAACACAGGCAAGCCCATGGCGTTTCACGAATGCGGCAACGTTCCCAGCGTCAGAAGATTTGAATTAGACGGCGACCTGTGGTCATGGTTTATGATATGGCACACTGACTATGTGAAAAATCAGAACAAGCGCACCCTTGCCGCCGTTTACCAAAGCGATAAGGTGATAACGCTGGACGAGCTTCCCAAGGACTTGTTTGAGTGACGGAATGACAGCTTCTGTCAGCGTTTTGCGGAGGAATTTTCAAACTGATTGACAAACAGACCCGATAAGAGTATAATAACATTTTGAAGTTACCGACTATTTCCAATGAGAGGAAGCGATAGATAGTATGAACAAGGGTATCCGTTATTTCGCCGCTTTTGTTTCAGCTATTATGTTTAGCCTTTCTCTGCCGCAGGTAAGCGCTGCGCAGGAGAAAAAGAACGTGGATCTCACTTCTGAGGAGGAAGCGTATATATCGTCTCATTCCACCCTGAAGGTGGGATATGTTCAGGACCGCATACCTGTTTCCTTTTCCAATGAGGACAACCAGTTTGACGGCATATCTCTGCATATCCTTGACAGAATAAGCGAGCTTTCGGGATTGAAATTTGAATACGTCCCTCTCCCTGCGGGCGACGTTACATACGACTATCTTTTAAACGGCGGATTTGATCTTGTCACCAGCGTTGAATACAACGAGGAGAACAAAAAAGCCAACGGTATACTTATAAGCGAGCCGTACTTTTCAAGCCGCAAGGTGGTAGTTGCAAAGGACGACCTTGATTTCAGATACGACGGACATTGGACAGTCGCCGTTTCCACAGGCTCGCAGACGCTGAAAAAGGTGCTTGCCGCCTCTTTCCCTAACTTTGAGCTGAAGGACTGCGAAACCATAACCGACTGCTTTGACGCCGTAAACAACGGCACTGCCGACCTTATGATACAAAATCAGTTCGTGGTGGAATACTGGCTCTCCAAGCCCGCATACGAAAATTTGAAGGTAATTCCCGTAGTGGGACTTGACGACAAGCTGTGCTTTTCCGCCGTCGTTCCTTTCGGGGAGGGAAGCGAGGAGGCTCAGGCGGAGGGTCGTGTACTTATCAGCGTGCTGGACAAAACGATAGAGTGTATGTCCGAGGACGAGGTGACCAACTTCATCATACAGGGCACAATGGAAAATCAGTACAAGTACACCTTCTCCGATTTTGTGAGCCGTTACCGCTATTCTTTTATTCTGGTGATAATTGCGCTCATCATAATCGCCCTGCTTGCAATTCTGCTTTTCCGCCTGCGCATACGCTTTATCCGCAGCAAGGCGGAGGCAAAGGCAAAGGGAATGTTCCTTTCCAGTATGAGCCACGAGATACGAACGCCGCTGAACGGGCTTATCGGTCTTAACTATCTTATGTCACGGAATTTGGACAATAAGGATAAGATGAAAGAATATCTGAACCAGTCCTCCGTCACCGCAAAATATCTCCTTTCCCTTGTGAACGATATTCTCGATTCCTCCAAGCTGGAGGAAAACAAGCTGGAGCTTGTGAGCCGACCTGTCGACCTTGAGCTTGTTATTGAAACGGTAAGCTCTATCCAGCTTAATGCAATAAACGACAAAAAGCTGAAATACACCGTTCATTCCGATATGAAATATCCTTACGTCACAGGCGACGATGTGCGCATACAGCAGGTGATACTTAACGTTCTCGACAACGCCTGCAAATTCACCTCAGAGGGTGGAAAGATCGACCTTTACCTTGAACAGGAAAAGAGAGACGACGGAAAGATACTGACCTCAGTTACCATAACCGACACGGGAAAGGGAATGAGCGAGGAATTTCAAAAGCAGATATTCGACCTTTTCTCTCAGGAGCTTGAAACGGTATCAAAGGGCAACAGAGGCACAGGGCTCGGCCTTTCCATAAGCCGCCGGCTGGCTCTGCTTATGGGCGGCGACCTTACCTGCGAAAGCAAAAAGGGCAAGGGCAGCTCCTTTACCTTCACCTTTGCCGCAGACCCCGCAGAAAAGCCTGTTTCTTCTGAGGAAAAAACTCCTTCTCCCCACAGCAAAAGCTCCCGCATCTTAGTAGCGGAGGACAACGAGCTTAACGGCGAGATAATGATAGAGCTTCTTCAAGGCGAAGGACTTGAAGCGGACCTTGCAGAAAACGGGAAAAAAGCCTTTCAAATGTTCAAAAATTCTCCCGCAGGAACCTACGGCGTTATCCTTATGGATCTTCTTATGCCCGAAATGGACGGCTTTGAGACCGCTAAAGCAATACGCTCCCTGGACCGTGAGGACGCAAAGACGGTGCGCATTTTCGCCTGCACCGCAAATTCCTTTGCCGAGGACAGAGACAAGGCTCTCGCAAGCGGTATGGACGATTTCATCGCAAAGCCCATAAACGTTGAGGAACTGCTGAGAAAAATATAATAAGCTACGCTCCCGCTGAAAGGCGGGAGCATTTTTCTTTTCAGCGGAAAATATCTCACAAGAAACGCCGTTTTCGCCGATAATTTTTTCTTAAAAAAATCAATTGACATAATCTTCTTTTAGTTATATAATATATAAAATATAGAGCAATTTAAAACGCTGAAATACTGATCCTGACAGAAAAAACGTTTACATCGCCTTAATTCACGGGAAAGGGGGAAGGTACGCATTATGGGAACGGAGCATAACGATTACTGGATATTGGTCATAGACGACGACGCCGCAAATCTTACGATGGCGAACACCATATTAAGCTCCGAAGGTATGAGAGTAAGCTGCGTAAAATCAGGCGAGGCTGCTCTTAAATTTTTGCGCGGCAACAAGCCTGATCTGATACTGCTTGACGTGCATATGCCGGGAATGGACGGCTTCGCCACCATAGCCGCACTAAAGGAAAACAAAGCCACCGCAGACATTCCCGTTATCTTCCTCACCGCCGACGACGACAGCGACACCGAAACAAGGGGACTTCAAGCGGGAGCTATGGACTTTATCACCAAGCCCTTTATGGCGGACATTCTCCTGCTCAGGATAAATCATATAGTTGAGCTCACCCGCTTGCAAGCGGATCTTGCCCACGAGGTAGAGGTAAAAACAAGGGAAGTAACTCACCAGCATAAAAAGCTGGAAAAGCTGTCAATGCAGATAGTTATGGCATTGTCAGGCGCAATAGACGCCAAGGACACCTATACCAACGGTCATTCCGCCAGAGTAGCTGATTATTCCCGCAGGATAGCTGAAATGGCGGGCTTTTCCAAGGAGATGCAGGACGATATCTATATGATAGGACTTCTTCACGACGTTGGAAAAATAGGTATCCCCGACGCTATCATAAACAAGCCCTCACGCCTTACCGACGAGGAATTTGCGATAATCAAGACCCACCCTGTTCTGGGAGAAAAGATACTTGAAAAGATAGAGGAATTTCCCAAGCTGATCACAGGAGCAAAGTACCACCACGAGCGCTATGACGGCAGGGGCTATCCCGACGGCCTGTCAGGGGAGGAGATTCCCGTTGAAGCGAGGATAATCGCAGTAGCCGACGCTTACGACGCTATGAGCTCAAAAAGAGCGTACAGAGGAGTTATCCCCCAGGCTCAGGTGAGAGCCGAGGTGGAAAAAGGAAAAGGCACCCAGTTCGACCCCGTATTTGCCGACATTATGCTGTCAATGATAGATGAGGACAAAGAATATGAAATGTGCGAGAAGTAGGCGGTGATTTTATGAGCAACAAGGAAAAAGGGCAGACGTCATACCTTATTGTGCTGATTTGCTATACCTTTCTGGCAATTGCGCTGGGCGCCGAGATAATTCTTAACGGCACCTCGATGATGATGCTTGTCCAGCTTGCGGCGAAGCTTGTCATCTGCTGGACTATACATTTTATCAAAAAAATACCGTACAGCGTGGAAAAGTGGATATCCTACGCCCTGCTGCTGCACGGCTTTCTGATATACGGTATGAGCCCCGCACATATCCTGAACCTTGCGCCTTTGATAGTGGGACTTACCGCCCTTTATTATGCGGTGGAGATGTACGGACTTATCACCATAAACACTGTGGTTTACTTCGTTACGGTCATCGGAAATCTTTTGCTCCATCAAAACGATTTTGACTTCACCCCCTCGTTTATAACGAGCTTAGTCGCAGGGGGAATTTTCGTCTGCCTTTCCGCATACGTTGCGAAGCTGCTGCGTGAAAGACGTGCAGGCGAAATGAAAGAAGCGAATGAAAAGATAGAAAAGCTGGAGGAGGAGAACCGCAGGACCGAGGACTTCCTCACCAACGTTTCCCACGAGCTTCGCACGCCTATAAACGCAGTAACAGGTCTTACCACCGTAATGCTGAAAAACGAGGAGGACGCCGACAAGCGTGAAAATCTCTTTTCCGTGCAGAAAGCGGGCTATCGCCTTTTCGGACAGATAGAGGATATCCTTGATTATACGGAGATAGACACGGAAAAAGTGACCGTCAGTGAGGACGCATATATGCTTTCCTCCCTGATAAACGACATTATTTCCGAGCAGAATATGACCGAGGGCAAGGAAAATCTGGAGCTTATCTTTGACATTGAGGCAAAGATACCCGCAGTGCTTGTTGGCGACAGCAAAAAGATAAAGAAGATAATAAAGCACCTTGTTGACAACGCCGTAAAATTCACCGAAGAGGGCGGCGTTTACGTCAGGATATACGCCTTGAAGAAGTCTTACGGCGTGAACCTTTGCATACAGGTAAAGGACACGGGGATAGGAATGGACGCCGAGAGCCTTTCCAAGATAACCGAAAGGTTTTACCAGTCCAGCGGCGGCCGTGACCGCAGGTCTGGCGGGCTCGGTCTGGGACTTCCCATAGTTTACGGAATGGCTGCCGCCATGAACGGCTTTGTCCATGTGGAAAGCAAGGCGGGAAGCGGCACCGAGGTCACCGTCAGCATACCGCAGAAGGTTGCGGACGAATCAGCGGGAATGAAGGTGGAAAACCCGTCCAAGCTGTGCCTTGCCTGCTATCTTATGCCTGAGAAATACAAAGTTCCCGAGGTGCGTAAATTCTACGACAGAATGATAACCAACATCGCCAGAGGTCTTGACGTTTCCGTTCACAGGGTATTTTCCCGTGACGAGCTGGAAAAGCTGGTATCTATGTACCGTCTGACACACCTTTTCCTTGCGGACGAGGAATACGAGGCGGACAGCAGTTATATCGAACATCTTGACAGCAGCATACAGGTTATCCTGATAGCCGATGAAAATTACCGCCCCAAGGAAAACAGCAGGGTAAAGATACTTCACAAGCCTTTCTACTGTTTCCCCGTGGTGAACGTACTCAACAGCGACACCACCGAAGAGCTTGCTATCCAGGGCAGAAGAATGATATGTCCCGACGTTAAGGTGCTTGTTGTTGACGACGAGCCGATGAACCGAATGGTAGCCGAGGGAATGTTAAAGGATTACCAGATAACCGTCCGCACTGCGGGCAGCGGTATGGAGGCTATCTCTATCTGCGAGAATGAAGAATTTGACGTTCTATTCCTGGACCACATGATGCCCGAAATGGACGGCGTGGAAACGCTGAAACAGCTTCGCAGGCTGAAAACGGGCTCCGCCGATATGTTCACGGCGATAGCCTTTACCGCAAACGCCGTCAGCGGCGCCAGGGAAATGTTCCTGCGCGAGGGCTTTGACGAGTTCTTGTCCAAGCCCGTTGAAGCGCCCGAGCTTGAGCGTGTCCTGCGAAAGGTACTTCCCAAAGCCCGCATAAAGTTCATTGAGGAACGGGAAACTGTAAGGGAAAATCAGTCCTTCTCCACACAAAAGCAGTCCCCTCAGGAAAACCGCCCCGACGAGATAGCCGCCCTTGAAGCCGCAGGGATAAACACCGCAGCCGCTTTAGGCTATTGCAGGAACGACAGGGAATTTTACGTTCAGCTTCTGCGCAAATTCGTTTCCGACGCCGATTACAAGGCGGGAGAGATAAATAAATATTTCGGCAAGGGCGATTACGAAAATTACCGCATACAAGTCCATGCCTTGAAAAGCTCCGCCAAAATGATGGGAGCAGACCAGCTTTCCAATTCCGCCAAGGATATGGAGACCGCCGCCAAGGACAAGGACATAGACTACATACTTGCAAACCACAACGCTTTAATGGAAATGTACGCTGACGCAGTTAAGCTGATAGGCGAAGCCACAGGCGACGCGCAAAGCGAGGAGGACGACACTGCCGCCGAGGGAACGGAGATAACGCAGGAGGAACTGCTCTCCTACCTTGACGAGCTTCACTCCTGCTTTGACACCTACGAGGCGGATAAGGCGCAGAATTTAATAGAGGAGCTGAGCAAGACCGTTTACAGCGGAAAGTCCGTCAAAGCCCTCCTGCGCGCCGTCAAGCAGGACGTGGAGGACTTTGAGTACGAAGCGGCGGCTGAAAAGGCGACTGCTCTTGCAGACAAGGTGAAAGGCGGTGAGGTGTGATGAAACTGAAAAAAATGTTTCAAAGCCTGCTGGGCGATTACAATTATTCCCTCCAGGAACGCTTGTTCCGTCTGATTACAATAATCGGTCTGGTGGGACTTGCGCTGGGCATAGCGGTAGGCTGCTGCTCAGGGGAAAGCCTTACCAACCTTACCGCAATGATAGTCGCTTTCGTCCTGCTGGGAATACTGGTGTTCTTCACTATCCGCACGCATAAAATACAGCTTGGCGCAATAATCGTTTCTGCGATTGCGCTATACATTGTTCTGCCCTTTAACTTCATCACAGCGGGCGGGATATACGGCGGCGGACCTACCTGGTTCATTCTGGGATTTGTGCTTGCAACTATCGTTGTAGAGGGCAAGGCGAGGTATATTCTGCTTGCAGGCGGATATATCGTCTTTCTGGTATGCTATTACGTTGCATACTTCTACCCTGAGCTTATAGTCCAGCACACTCTTGAAATGGCATATATCGACTCTCTCGCCACCCTTACGGTGGTATCGGTAGTGACCTGCGGAATGCTGCTGTTCCAAAATGCGATCTACCGCAAACAGAACGAAAAGACCGAACAGCAGAAAAAGCAGATAGAGGAATTAAATCAGGCTCAGAACCGCTTTTTCTCCAGTATGAGCCACGAGATACGCACCCCCATAAACACTATAATCGGTCTGAACGAGATGATACTCCGCGAGGACGTTTCCGACGAGGTAGCGGAGGACGCACAGAATATCCAGAGCGCAGGAAAAATGCTCCTCTCCCTTATCAACGACATTCTTGATATGTCAAAGATAGAGTCGGGGAAAATGGACATCGTGCCTGTCACCTACGACGTTGGCGCAATGCTTTCCGACATTGTGAATATGATATGGGTGAGAGCCAAGGAAAAGGGGCTGGAATTTCACATCAACGTGGAGGACAGCATACCCGCCCGCCTTTGCGGGGACGAGGTCCGCATAAAGCAGATACTTATCAACCTGCTGAACAATGCGGTGAAATACACCTCCGAGGGCTCAGTCACCCTGTCCATTCAACAGCGTCAGGTGCAGGACGACACTGTTTACATAGCATATTCCGTGGCTGACACGGGAATGGGCATAAAAAAGGAGAACATTCCTCATCTTTTCAGCGCTTTCCGCCGTGTTGACGAGGAAAAGAACCGCTACATCGAGGGAACAGGTCTGGGTCTTTCCATAGTAAGACAGCTCGTCACCCTTATGGGCGGGGATATTGAAGTGAACAGCGTATACACCAAAGGCTCCACCTTTGTAGTTACCATTCCTCAGAAGATCGAGGGCGAGGGCAGACTGGGCGAGCTTGATTTGGAAAAGCGCCACACAATGGGCGTTAGAGAGCATTACAGAGCATTGTTCGAGGCGCCCAAGGCGAACGTCCTCATAGTTGACGACAATGATACCAACCTTATGGTCGCGGCAAAACTGCTCCACGATACAAAGGTTGCGGTGGACACCGCCTCAAGCGGCGCACAGTGCCTTTCCAGAACTGAGAACAGGCGCTACGACGTTATATTTATGGATCACCTTATGCCTGTTATGGACGGGATAGAGTGCCTGCACCTTATCCGCACCCAGACAGGCGGACTGAACCAGGAAACTCCCGTAGTCGTTCTCACCGCCAACGCAGGCAGCGATAATCAGGAGCTGTACAGACGCGAGGGCTTTGACGGCTACCTGCAAAAGCCCGTCAGCGGCATACAGCTTGAAACGGAGCTTTTAAAGCACCTGCCGAGAGAGATAGTGCAGATGAACAACACCGAGCTGTTCAGCGATACGGTAGTAGGACCTGTTCTGGGACACAAGAAAAAACAGCTTATTATGATAACCACCGACAGCGTCAGCGACCTGCCTGCAGAGCTTGCGGAAAAGTACAACATAGCCGTTCTCCCATATCACGTAATGACCGAGGGCGGCGATTTCAGGGACGGCGAGGAGATAGAAACGGACGGTATCCTGTCCTATCTTTCAGAAAAGGACAAAAAGGTACATTCCGAAGAACCCAAGGTCGCAGATTACGAGGCGTTCTTTGCGGAACAGCTTACCAAGGCACAGCATATAATCCACATAGCTATGGCGAAAAACGCCAGCAAGGGGTATGAAAAGGCGCTTGAGGCGTCTGGAGCCTTTGACAACGTAACGGTAGTTGATTCGGGTCATCTTTCCAGCGGAATGGGTATGGTTGCGCTTTACGCCGCCGAATACGCCGCAGGCGGAATGGAGGTGGACGCAGTCCTCTCCGAGATAGAACGTATCAAAGCAAAGGTAAATACCAGCTTTATCGTTGGCAGCACCGAGTATCTTGCCCGTTCGGGAAGGATCTCCTCAAAGATAAACGCCATATGTGAAGCCTTTATGCTCCACCCTGTCATAATGCTGAAAAAGAGCAGTATGACTGTGGGCGCTATACGAATGGGAACACGGGAAACTATCTGGAAGAAATATATACGCTCCACCCTGCGTTCTCCTTCAAGAATAGATAAAAGACTTTTGTTCATCACCTATGCGGGACTTCGCCCCGAGGACCTTGACGAGATAGCGGCAAAGGTGAGAGAAAAGATAAGTTTTGACGAGGTAATATATCAGAAGGCCTCGCCTGCAATTTCCATAAACTGCGGACCTGAAAGCTACGGCCTGCTGTTTATGGAGAAATGATAAACAGAAAAAACGGAGACAAATGAAATGAAGAAACTTTTTGGAACGATATCCGCGCTTCTTGCGGCGGCAACGCTATTTGCAGGCTGCTCAGGCGGAGGGACGGCAGAGTCTGTGCTGAAAGAGGGACAGTCCGATATTCAGTACATAAAGGACAAGGGGACGTTTATTATAGGAATAACGGACTACGCCCCTATGGACTTTAAGGACGGCGATAATTGGACAGGTTTTGACGCGGAGCTTTCCACGGCATTTGCCGAGGAGCTTGGCGTAACTCCCCAGTTTGTGGAGATAGACTGGGACAAGCGCACAGGACTCCTTCAAAGCGGCGCTATCGACTGCATATGGAACGGTATGACCTTGACGGAGGAGCTTCAGCAGGAAATCGACTGCTCTCAGCCTTACGCCTCCAGCGGTCAGGTTATAGTTATGCAAAAGGATAAGCTGGAAAAATACGAGACCGTAGAGCAGTGCCAGCACCTTCTGTTTACAGTAGAGGGCGGCTCATCAGGCGAAGCAGTCATAAAAGAACTTAAATACCGCTACACCCCTTATGAAACTATGAAGGAGACCCTGCAAAGCGTATGCGACAACAAAGCTGACGCAGCGGTGATAGACATAATTATGGCGGGATATTATTCCGCAGGCGAGAACGAATTTTCCCAGCTTGGATACAAATTCCTGCTGAATGATGAAAAGATAGGCGTAGGTCTTCGCAAAGGCTCCGACCTTACGGATAAGGCGAACGAGTTTTTGTCTGAAATGACTTCAAGCGGAAAAATGAACGAGATAGCCGAAAAATACGGCATAGCGGACGCGGTGCTTGACTGAAAAAGCGTCTGTAAAAAATTTAAGGAGCAGCTTTCACAATGAAAACAATACTTGTTGTAGACGATGACAATATGAATCTTGCCACTACCAGAGAGGTACTCAGCGACAGCTACAAGGTCGTTTTGGTGAAAAAGGGTCAGCAGGCGCTGTCATACCTTGAAAACGGCGACTGCGACATTATCCTGCTGGATATAAATATGCCCGAAATGGACGGCTTTGAGGTAATGGAAAAGATCCGCGCTATGGAAAGGCACGTTGACACACCTGTTATTTTCCTTACAGGGGACAACGACGCCGAGACCGAGTCCCGCTGCTTCAAGGCGGGAGCCATAGATTATATAGCAAAGCCCTTTGTTCCCGCCGTAATACTTTCAAGAATAGGCAGGATACTTGAGCTTGAGGAGCTTCGCCGCAGTCTTGCCGACAGACTGGAGCAGAAGATAAAGGAAGTTTCCGACATCAAGAGCAAAACCAACCGTGACGTCCTCACAGGTCTCTGGAACAGGGAATACACCGAGGAAGCGGTCAACACTATGCTTAATGGCGGCATAAAGGGCGCCGTTATGATGATAGATATGGACAACTTCAAGCTGATAAACGACAACTACGGTCACATAGCGGGCGACAAAACGCTGAAAATGTTTGCCGACACTATGAGGACATATTCCTCCGAAGGGGACGTTCTCTGCCGTATCGGCGGCGACGAGTTCGTGGTATTTGTTAAAGGCGTTACTTCAAAAGCGGAGCTGAGCAACCGTGCGGCAGATATTATCCGCGATATATGCGCAAAGATAAAGGACTGCGGCTACGAGACCGACACCTCTGTTTCCATAGGCATAGCCAAAGCGCCCGAGGACGGAGCAGAATTTGCCAAGCTGTACAACGCCGCAGACAAGGCTTTGTATTACGTTAAGCAAAACGGCAAAAACTCCTACCACTTTTTCAGCGACAAGCTTGCAGCGGAACACGACCGCGGCGAAAAGACCGTGGATCTGAAATATCTTAAAGACCTTATGAACCGTGCCGACAGCGGCAAGGGCGCATATCTTCTTGACTTTGAGAGCTTCAACCACGTTTACAACTTTATCCGCCGCTTTGTTGAGCGCAGTAACAGAGACGTGCAGACCCTTCTTTTCACCCTCAGTGAAAACAGCAATGCGACTCCCGACTCCACCGAGACCGAAGCGGCAATGGAAATGCTGGAAAGCTCCATATACACCTCTCTGCGCCGTTCCGACATCTCCACCAGATATTCCAGCAGGCAGATGATAGTCATTCTTATGGACGCCAACAGCGTAAACGGCGATATGGTCGCCGAGCGAATAATCAGCAATTTCCACAAGCTGTACACTGGGAATAAAATACGCATAGATTACGGCATAGCCTGCCTTGACAGCAAGTCCGGCACCGTATGACCGTATGACAGAATAAAAAATTACCGCCTGAGTAAAACTCAGACGGTATTTTTTATTTTCATTTTTACGCTGTAACGATACCCGCCGCCTCGATAAACTCAGGCAGCTTCTTTGCGTCCTCACGCATTTTGTATTTGAGTATCTTTCCCGCCGCATTCATCGGGAAGCTGTCCACGAAAACAACGTATTTAGGCGTTTTGTGCTTTGCCATATGAGCCATAACGTATTCCTTTATCTCCTCGGCGGTACATTCAACGTCAGGCTTTTTAATAATGCACGCCATAATTTCTTCGCCGTAAGCCTTGTCGGGAACGCCGATGACCTGCACGTCCTGGACTTTGGGGTAAGTGTAGATAAAGTCCTCTATCTCTTTAGGATAGATATTTTCGCCGCCTCTGATTATCATATCCTTGATGCGGCCTGTAACCTTAAAGTTTCCGTCAGGCAGACGGCGGAGCAGGTCTCCGCTGTGGAGCCAGCCGTCCTTGTCGATAGCCGCCGCGGTAGCCTCAGGCATTTTGTAGTAGCCTTTCATTATATTGTAGCCTCTCGCCACAAACTCTCCGTCCACGTTGTCAGGGCAGTCCTCCCCCGTTTCAGGGTCGACTATCTTGCACTCAACGCCAAAGATAGCGCCGCCAACGGTATTTACACGGGTCTCTATTGAATCGGTGGTCTTTGACATAGTTGTTGCGGGAGAAGCCTCAGTTTGCCCGTAGGTAATGCATATCTCGCTCATATGCATTTTCTCGATAACTTCCTCCATCACCTTGATAGGACAGGGAGAACCAGCCATAATTCCCGTTCTCATATAGGAGAAATCCGTCTTGGGAAAATCCTCGTGTCCCAGCATAGCGATAAACATTGTGGGAACGCCGTGGAAAGCGGTTATCTTTTCCTTATTTATGCAGGCAAGGCTCTTTCTGGGTGAAAATGCGGGGATAGGCGACATAGTTGTGCCGTGCGTCATAGACGCCGTCATAGCCAGCACCATTCCGAAGCAGTGGAACATAGGCACCTGTATCATCATTCTGTCAGCCGTTGACAAGTCCATACAGTCCCCGATAGCTTTGCCGTTGTTCACAACATTGTAATGCGTTAGCATAACGCCCTTGGGGAAGCCCGTAGTCCCGCTTGTGTACTGCATATTGCACACGTCGTCCTTGTTTATCATAGCCGCCCTGCGGTATACCGCCTCGATAGAGGTGCGCTCCGCTTGCGCCATAGCTTCCTCCCAGGTAAGACAACCCTTTTGCTTTGAATCAACGGTTATGATATTACGCAGAAAAGGAAGTCTGCGGCTGTGAATGGGCTTTCCCTCCTCCACCGTTTCCAGCTCAGGGATAAGCTCCTTGATTATCTGAACATAGTTTGAGTCCTTGTATCCGTCTATCATTACCAGCGTATGGGTGTCCGACTGACGGAGCAGATATTCCGCCTCGTGTATTTTGTAGGCGGTGTTCACCGTTACCAACACTGCGCCTATCTTTACCGTCGCCCAGAAGGTGATGAACCACTGTGGAACATTGGTCGCCCAAATCGCCACATGGTCGCCTTGCTTTACACCAAGAGAGATAAGCGCCCTTGCAAAGGTGTCCACGTCGTCTCTGAATTCGGGATACGTCCTGCTGTAATCGCACTCCGTATATCTGAACGCCCACTGGTCGGGAAATTCCTCGCATATTTTATCCAGCACCTGAGGCATCGTAAGGTCGATAAGGCGGTTTTTCTCCCAGGGATAATATCCGTCGCCACGGACGCTTTTCTGCAAACGCTCCGTTCCCGCCTGACTGCCTAAAAACTGCGACATAAAGTGCATATAGTGGGGAAGCACTATACCCGCCTCCGACAGCTCGGGAGAATACTGACGCAGCCATTCCAGAGAGATATACCCCTCATAGTTCAGCGAGCGCAGCGCCTTCATATATTCCTCCATAGGAGGAAGGTCGCCCTCGCCCACAAGACGGTATTCCACCTTTCCGTCCTTCATCACCGAGTCCTTGATATGGGTATGCTTAATGAATGCGCCTAAATTTTTTATAGTAGTTTCGGGAGATTCCCCAAAGAAACGGTACGGGTGGTTCCAGTCCCACAAAGCCGCCACGCTGTCGCTGCCTATCTGCGCCAGAACGTCCGCCAGCCTTGCCGTGTCGCCGTAAACGCCGTTTGTCTCGATAAGCAATGTTACTCCCGCCTCCTCCGCTATGGGAGCAAGCACCTTCATCGGCTCGATAACGTATTCGTCAGGGAAATCCTCCTCAGGCTGTCCCTTCAGATCCCCCAAAACTCTGACGTACGGTACCTCCAGCTCCTTTGCAAGAGCGATATATTTTTTCAGCTCCTCAATGCTTTCCTGATGACGGTCGGCGTACTTCAGCGCGCACCCCGAGGAAAGACAGCATATCTCCAGCTTAAGTCTTTTCAGGGTAGCCTTTGTTTCTGCAATATTTTTCGGCAGGAACGGCGAGCGTGGAGAAAATATGTTGTCCCCCAGACCCCGCACTTCTATCCCCTGAAAGCCGAAGTCCTTGGCAAGCGAATAAATTTCCGCCCATGAATATTCAGGGCAGGCAAGAGTTGAAAAGGAAAGCTTCATTTTTTTGTCCCCTTTGATGAAATTTAAACATAGCCGCAGGAAAAGCCTAAACACACATTTTCCTGTCAAATAATAACATATATAAATAATATATCACTTGAAAGCGCTTTTGTCAACAGCAAAGCCGCAGTAACGCCCCATAAAGGCAAGCATAAAAATGAATTTTTCCACAAAAATGAAACCCGCTAAAGGTACGCTTTTGTTAATACCATTTCAAAATAAATAAAATCCTTGAAAAATCACCTGCGATGTGATAAAATAATAAATTGTGCCAAGGGATTTACGGCAGGAAGCCGTATTCTGTAATCGTTTTCCAAAAAATAGTTTTTTTGGAAAGGACACAAATCTTATAAGAAAGAAGATTTTTCCGATAATGGACGATTCAGAACTTTATGAATTTGTGGAAGAAACGCTGATCGGCGCTTGCCTCCAGCTGGCAAAGGTCAACGTTATGACAGGCGAGTACGTCTACCTCAAGTCCGACCCTGAGATGGCGAAGGATTTTGAGGGCGTGACCAATATATACGAATATATGAGAAGGCTTGCGTCGGAGGAATACGTTTATCCCGAATTTTGCGAGGAATATCTGAGATTTTCCGACCCCGAATACGTCCGTGAAAAGGTTTTCGGCGGCGAAAAGACGATAGTATACCGTTACAAGCGGAAAACTCCCTCAGGCGGACGCTGGCTGAATTTCAGCATAAGCATTCCCGACAAATGCTCTCCCGATGATCCGTGGGTAGTTTTTGTGCTGAGGGATTCGGACACTGCCTCCACTGCGCTTGCAGACGCTATGTCCGCCCTTTCGGTGGTATATTACAAGATACTTAAGGTAAACTTTACCACCGATACCTTTGAAGTAGTCAAGGCGGTGGAAAACGAACAGCCTGACGAAAACGTGACAAAAATAACCGAGTGGCTGCGTTTATTTGCCGAAAAAGGAAACGTTCACGAGGAGGATATGAACGTATACCTCCAGTTTACCGCCACCGAGCATATCAAGGAGCATTTCAGCAAGAGAAAGACGCGTCTCAGCTGCCGTTACCGCAGACGCCATATCGACGGCGGCTACCGCTGGGCGCAGCTCGACCTTCTTCCGGGAATGGACTACACCGACGACAACGTAAGCCTGCTGCTTTTCGTAAAGGACGTTCACGAAGAGCATATGGCGGAGCTTCGTCACCGTCAGGAGCTTGTTGACAACTTCAACCGCGACGCTCTGACACTGCTTTACAACAGGCGCTCCTTCAATGAGGACCTTGAAAAGATGAACGACAGTATGCCCGAGCTTGTCACCTGCCTTTACATTGACGTAAACGGACTTCACGAGCTGAACAATCTGCTGGGACATCAGAAAGGCGACGATATGCTGTGTTGCGTTGCGGATACCCTCAAGATATTTTTCCCCGAGGAAAGAATGTACCGTATCGGCGGCGACGAATTTGTGATGATGAGCAAAAAGCTCACCAAGACCGACGTGGAGCGTATTCTCGTGGAGATACGCAAGACCCTTGCGGAAAGCGATTACTACATTGCGGCAGGCGCAGGAAGCTGCGGAAAAGATTCCTCCGTTTACAAAGCGGTGGGAGCCGCCGAGCTTGCTATGAGAAAGGATAAGGAGCTTTTCTACAAGAACAGCTCAGGCGACCGCAGAAAGCGCACCGCCAACGAGGAGCTCGAAAAGCTGCTTACCGAAAAGCGCGACGCCGAATATTTCCTCAAGCTGATAGCCACCAGCTATGCGGGCGTTTACTTTGTGGACATAGAGCGCGACACTTTAAGGTACATATATATGCCCGAATATTTCAAGAACCTGTTGGAAAGATCCTCGTTTTCCTTTAACAAGGCCATGCACCAGTATGCGAAAAAGTATGTTGATGCGGAGTATTACGAGGATCTCATAAAGCTGCTGGATAAAAACGAGCTTTACCGCCGTCTTGAGAATGAAAAGATTGTTTTCTTCAAATACAAAAAGGTGAACGGCGTTGAAATGCGCTTAAAGGTAATAAAGATAGACGAACGGGCGGACGACAAACACGAAACTGTCTGGATATTCTCAGGCGATGAAGTGGAGGTCTGAACCGCCGTTTCCAAAACCTCTCCCGATATGCTTAAACAGCGTGTCGGGGGATTTTTTGCGGGAATAATTTTCTTTCCCGTAAATTTTTGGGAGTATTTTTTAAAATTCGGCAGTTATGTAAATCGCTGCCTTTTTCTATTGACTAAATTTATCGGACAATGTATAATAAAAGCGTGATCTTCTCAAATATAAAAGAAGGGAGCATTAAGATGAAAATAAAATTTTTAGCTGTTGCATTGATATTATCTCTCTGCTTTTCCGCCTGCTCGCAAGCGGAAAACACCGCAGGCGCCGAGGATCCCTCAACAGTATCCTCCACCCCCGACAATTCCGAGGAAAGCGAAACGCCGACGGAAGAAACCGAGTCTTCGACGGAAAAGGGCGAGTCTTCTGTGAAAGAAAGCGAGCCCGCCAACTCTGAAAACACCTCCGACTCAAAGAAAACGGAGCAGTCCTCCTCAGAGGAAACAAATCAGACCGTATCCGCCACCGAAAAGACCGAGGCAAAAACTTTCGAAACGGAAAAAACGACCTCCGCCACCGGCGCACCTGTAACTACAACGTCAAAAAAGGCGGAGCAAACGACCCCCGCCGCCACTACTACAACAACTACCGCATATGTTCCTCCCGTCGCCCAGCAGGGCAGCCTTTACGACCTTATGATGCATTACATCAGCGAAGGTCAGGCGCAGATGAAGTTTTATAACGTAAGCACACAAGAGGTCCAGGATACTTTTCTTGAAATTATGGCGGAACACCCCGAATTTTTCTGGTTCTCAAACAGCTGTCGCTGCAATACCACGACCTACGGCTCTCAGACAGAGGTGACCCTGATCCCGTATTCTATGGATATGTCGGGTTTAGACGCCAAAAGACAGCAGTTCAACAATATTGTAAACGACGTAGTTTCACAGGCGAAGAAAAAATCAAACGATTTTGATAAGCTGCTTTTTATTCACGATTACATAGTCGACCACTGCAAATACGACACGCAGTCCGCTAACCTTGCTTTGCAGGGAAATATAACTCAGCAGGCGGCTCAAAGCGGCTCCGCATATGGCTGCCTTGTGGCAGGAAAAGCGGTATGCTCAGGCTATGCGGCGGCGTTTCAGCTTCTCGCTCAAAAGCTGGGCTATGACTGCGGCAGAGTACACGGCGACAATCACGAGTGGAACTATGTTTGCGCAGGCGGAGATTATTATTACGTGGACACCACCTGGGACGACCCTATCTCCTCAAGCGGCGCTGACGTTAAAAGGCACGAATTTTTCTGCATAAATGAAAAGGAGCTTCTCCTCTCTCACGTTATAGAAAGCGGACAGAACGTCCCCGCCTGCAACGGCGAAAAGCTGGAATATTACAAGTATCAGGGACTTTACCTTTCCGTATATTCCTTTGACGGGGTAAAGAAGATATACGAGCAAAAGGGAAAACCGAACCTGCTTGAACTGAAATTTGGCTCAGCGGACGAATGTCAGAAAGCGTATAACGACCTTTACGTCAATTCAAAATGGGTGGATCTTTTCGGCTCAGGGAGAATAACGTTCAGCAAAGGAACATCAGGTCTTACCATAACAATGACATTTTCCGCATAAAAATTTTTTCGGAGGAAATTACGGCAGTTGATAAGCCGCATAACTCCTTATAAATTCAGCAGTTCTCAAAGCCGCTTCCCACAATAAAATAAAAACGCCTCATAAAGTTAAGCTCCTCGGCTATTCCGCAGTTCAGGTCAGCCTGCGGGATAGCTTTGCTTTTACCTGAAATAAATAGTTCCAATCAGGTTGTTTGCGGTTTAATGCAGTAAAATTCCAAAACTCCGACACATCATACACAAAAAATTTTATCTCAGCTCCGAACCGAGGTCGAATCTATGCGACTATACAGATGAACGTTCAAAAAGCTTTCTGGAGGGCAGCCAAAATATGACGAACGATGAGATAATTCATTATTATGACTATCTGATGCGGCTTGCGGTATCTAAATGCAATTCGCAGACGGACGCAGAGGACCTTGTGGGCGACGTGATGCTTGCAGCTTTTATATTTTTGCAAAAAGGCGGGACGATCGAGTACCCGAAAACGTGGCTTACCAACACCCTTTTTCACAAGTATAATGACAGCCTGCGCCGAAAATACAGACGCCCCGTCACGGTCTGCCTTGAGAATGCGGCAGACGTCGCTGATAATGTGGATGAGGAATATCTTTCCTCGGAGGAAGCGTCGGAAGTGCGAAAGGAGCTTAATTTTCTCGGTTACAGCACCCGTGAGGTCCTAATTCGCTTTTATTTCGGGAATCAGAGCGTTGCGGATATTTCCAAGGCGCTTAATATTCCGCAGGGTACTGTTAAAAGCCGTCTGTCGGCAGGCCGCAGTAAAATGAAGAAAGGACTGGAAAAAATGGAAAGAAAAGAAAATATTTTACCCGGACGTCTTTACCTGTCTTTTGGCGGCTGCGAGGGGCTTAAGGGCGAGCCGATGTCGCTTGTTGAAGATGATCTGATAGCACAGAATCTGCTGATTACGGCATATGAAAAACCGATCTCGGTCACCGATTTGTCCAAGGCGATAGGCGTTCCGTCGGCATATACAGAGCCTATTGTCAAAAGGCTTGTTGACGGAGAACTGATGAAAAAACGGACGGCGGCAAGGTGTATTCGGATTTTATCATCACAAAGCCGCAGAACATGCTTAAAGGCTTTAAACCTCAGCTTGATTTTGCACATAAGCATTTCAGCGTGATATGGAGTATACTTGAAAAAATGTCGGCGGGAATTTCCGAAATGCCGTTTGTTTGTAAAATGAGCGGTGAGGAAAGGACAAAGCTTGACAGATACGCTGTTTTGAAGGCGTTACAGGATTTCCGATATTACGGAACAGGGAAAATAGAACCGCCGAAATTCCCGGAGCGCAGGGACGGCGGGCGGTGGCTTGCGCAGGCGATAGCGTTTGAAGCGGGATACGATATGAAAGAGTATAACGAAGCGGCAGAGTATCAGATACACGGCGGTCACCGTTCCACCTATGCGCTTGCGGCGGGAGGTACAAGAAGGGTCAGCCTTTACGAGTTTGACACAACTCTTCTGGACAGTCCTCACAGATACGCCTTTTCGACGGAACTGTATTTTAAGCATATTATCCCTTTCCTTTGGTGCATTTACGCCGATATTCCGCTTGACGAGCGCATTGGCTATGACATTCCCGACGAGCTTATCTCACATATTCCTACGCTTGAAAAGCTGGGTATGCTGGGGAATGTGAACAACAAACCGTGCGTTAAAATTCCGATTCTAAAGAATGAGGAATATGAGCAAGTCTGTGCCGTAATAAGAAGTGCGGCCGAGGAAATAAAATCTGCGATCGGCGAGGATTTTTCAGAGTTTATCCTATCTCAGAAAACGCCCGTTCCCAGGCACCTGACCTCTGTACCTGAGCTTTACAGATACCAGGATGCGGCCTCGTACTTTGAAATGGCAATCGTCCGTGAGGCGTACGAAAAAGGTCTGCATTTAAAAGATGTCGATTACTGCTGCCCACCCGTTGTAATGTCGTGGAAGAATGAAGAAAAATAGTGCGTGAGTCTCTTTGGCATCTTAGCGTGTTGAATAGATGTTGTTTTTATTCCAACAAGTATGCACCGTTGTAGATTCTGCGTCATAAACACACCAAATCACAAAACCCGTTGTTATCAGCCGCCAAACTGATAACAACGGGTTTTTGCTCTCCCACTAAAAATCCTCCAGAAATATCCCCACGGATATTTTATGAAAACTGCCCTTTATCTCTATTCCTTTTATCTTTGCAAAAAGCGCTTTTCCTGCGTCCATAAGCCTTGCGAAAACGATATTGTCCTTTTCGGGAACATAGCCCAGCTTTCGTCCGTCCTGCGTAAGTATCAGTATAGCGTTGCTGTCGAATTTGTTGTCCTCACGCCTCAGCAGAAGCTTATCTCCCGCCTTGACCTCATCAAGAACGCTTTTATCCTCAAGGTGGAATGTCCCCGCCACGTACGAGTCAAACAGGTATATCTCCCGCATAAGCGGGGAAATAAGCTGTCCCAGCTTATTCTGACTTTCCGCCGCCGCTATCAGATCCGTTTCCGTTTTGATCATTTCGTTCATTTTCGCTCACCTCTTTTTTTATTTCGTTCAGCTTTTGCGTGAGCTGTTTTTCATACTCCGCATATTTTTCAAGCTGCTTTTTCAGCGACTGCATTTTCTTAGCGACATCAAATTCGTTTTCAAGCAGAAATTTGTGTATATACGGCTCGGTGGTCTTTATCTCGTATATTTGCCGTTCCAGCCGAATTATCTTTTCCTGTATGTCGGGAATTACGATGCTGAGATTTTCTTCTCCTGCCTGCGCCAGCGCCTGCCATACAAGAAATTCCGTGTCCCTGAGCGTTTCAAGGTCGTTGCCGTTATATGCGGCGCACGCCCTTTCCCACAGCTCTCTCAGCTTTGGGTCGTTGTTGATAAGCGGGCATATGTCAGGGTGCAGCTGCTTTGCCAGCTTCCTGTACAGACTTTTTATTTCCCGCAGTTCCTCGTCGGTGACAGTGCCGATTGCTTTTGCATTGTCGTATTCCGTAAGCATTTCGTGCAGCTTCTCCCTGTAAGCGGTCATCTGCTGCTCTACAAAAACCTTCATCGACGCAAGATCAGGCTTTGACCCATGATTTTTCGCCGCCTGACAGTAGGCGATCGACTTTTTCAGTTCAATGCAGCTTATATATTTTTTGAAAATATCGTTTATCATTCCGCCAAAAATTCTTATGTACGAAAGCCTGTACAGATTTGCTTCCTTTTTCAGCTGATCCCGCTGAAGCAGCAACTCTTCATATCGCGGATAATCCCCGTTTGCCATATGAATGATCGTCATTGTTTCACCTCAAAATCGTAAAGCTCCTGTTACAATTATATTATACTATGATAAACGGTTTGTAAATCCCTAATCCCATACGATCGTATTATCTCTGTCATAAACGGTACAGATAATGCTTTTTCAGATTTTTCATAATGTGCAATTTAATATCCTCACAAAAAGCATTGGCCAATGCGCATTAAATGCGTATAATATATAGCAAGAAGGGAAGGAGGTCTATATTATGAAAAACACGTATCCGGTCATTTTGACCCCTGATAAAAAAGGCTTTGCAGTTTATGTTCCCGATTTTGATATTGCCACGCAGGGCGATGATCTGACCGAGGCTATCGAAATGGCAAGAGATGCAATAAGCCTGATGGGAATTGATATGGAAGACGATAAAAAAGCGCTTCCCAAGCCCTCCGCATGGTCAGATTTGAAGGCGGATTCAAAGGACGATATAATAACGCTTGTGGACGTGGATTTTGACGGATATCGCAAAAGAAACGATATGCGTTCAGTCAGGAAAAACTGCACTATTCCTTCCTGGCTCAACTACGAGGCGGAAAAGGCGGGTGTGAATTTCTCCCAACTCCTTCAAATAGCCCTTATGAAAGAACTGAATGTTGAAAAGCCCTGATTTGATTTTAAACGCCGAAAGGCGTTTTTCTTTTTTGGGAAGAAATCAGCGTTTCCAACAGCACAGCCGCATTTTATATTCTCCGCCTTTGTCACATCACGTTTATAGACCCTTGCGCCGTTTCAAGGTCGCTATGCCCTGCACTGTACAGCTTTATGGTATTATCGATAAGCATACTGTCGTCGATTATACGTTGTCATGCCAGCCCACGGCGGCAGAGCAATTGCGCTCAGGTATCTTTCCAAGACAGATGCCCGGCGCAATTAGACTGTGTACAAGAGTCTCCGTCATTTTGACGAGCAGGTTTTTGTTTTATCCCACCGTGCATTGTGTCTATCAACCTGCGAGATCACCTCGGTAGCGATTTTTACACCATGCACGGAGTCAAAAAAGCGAGCCCACGATAGTCTCACCTATTTCAATCCACGCCCCACGAGGGGGGCGACCAGGCAGTTCCATATATTTTCGCTTTTGCGGATGATTTCAATCCACGCCCCACAAGGGGGCGACGCGTACCAATCCAAGATCGTATCGTTCCTTTGGAAATTTCAATCCACGCCCCACGAGGGGCGACGCGTACCAATCCAAGATCGTATCGTTCCTTTGGAAATTTCAATCCACGCCCCACGAGGGGGCGACACACAAATCAATCACAGTCTGGCGTAGAGATAGTATTTCAATCCACGCCCCACGAGGGGGCGACTGCAAAACTGCACATATTCCTCCGCTAACCACATACCGAAATACAGCAATTTCACAGCTGCACCTTAAAAAATATTGATTTTTACATCAACAAAAACGAAAAATAACCCATTTTTCAGAAAAATCAGGTGCGGATCCCCCTGAAAAAATATGTGAGCTTATATTCCGCACTAAAGAAGCAGCGGCTCGTCCATAGTGAAACACGGTTCTGCGCCGTAATGCTCAACTTTAGCTTTTTTGCTGTCGCCAAGGTAGTAAAAACGCAGTGAATCGCTCTTTTCATCTATCTCCTTGAGCAGCTTTTCTTTGAGGACTCTCCATTGTGCGGCGTCGGCTATACATTCAAATACGGAATTTTGTACTCTCACTCCGTAATTCACACAGCACTTTGCCACGCGCCTCAGGCGTTTTCTTCCTGCGGCGTCCTGTGTATTAACGTCATAGGTTATCAATATCAGCATATCATTTCCACAAAAACGGCGGATAAGCGTCAAGATCTCCCCGCAGATAGCGTGACAAAAGCAGCGCCTGAACGTAGGGCAGCATTCCCCATTGTACCTTTTCCTTCAAAAACGGGTGAGTTATCACGTCGTCCTTGCGCAGTTGCCACGCCTTGATGAACGTCTGCCGTCCCTCGTCGTTGAGCAGCACTGCTCCGTTTTCCTGCCTGATGAAAGCATTTTTATCTATCATCAGCTTGTTTATCAGCGTGAGAACGAACCTGTCGCACATTACCGCGCGAAATTCCTCCACCAGATCCAGCGCCAGCGAACGCCGCCCCGGGGCGGTCTGTGTGCATAAATCCCACATACGGGTCAAGTCCCACTGTTTCCAGCGCGGAACAGCACATTCCCGTCGCTAAAGAATAAGCAAAGGAAAGCATCGCGTTCACTTCGTCAAGGGGAGGGCGCTTGCTCCTGCCGTGAAATTTAAAATCCTCTTTCTGACAGAGTATCATATCGTCAAACACCGAGAAATATACCTGTGCCGCCTCTCCCTCAATTCCTCTCAGGCTGTCGGGATCTTCCGCCTGCTTTGCCTTTGATAAAGCCGCCCGCAAATATTCTGACTTTTGAAGGAACAGCTCCGTGTTTAACCTCAGCCCATTATCTCTCACCGCCCTTTCCAGAACACAGCGGCTGTTGAACAGCTTTGCGGTGAGGATATTTTTTGCTGTTTCAAGACTTTTTTCTTCGTTGTCGGCAACACAGTACTGCGTTCTTCTCAGCAGAACGTTGCCGTTTGTTTCGCCCTCCACCCTTGCAAGAAATCTGCCTGAGCGTGACAAAAACACCAATTCTCTCTGCTCCTCAGCGCACTTTCCCATAAGGGCGGGACTTGCCCCTGCACTGCCGAAGGCAACTATCCTTTCAAGATTGTGCAGAGGAAATCTTCCTATATTTTCTCCGCTTTGAGAAACTACGACATTTTCTCCGTCAAGGGAAAGATACCTTTCAGGCGTGGTAAGATAAAGAGTATTCAGCAGCTTTTTCATAATTCGTCCCTCAGCGTTTCCTCAATATACTGCGAGGCGGTCAACGCTCCGCATATCACAGGCAGACAGATATTCCGCAGGGAACAGGCGTTGCAGGCTTTTGTCCTTTTGACCTTGGGAGTATATTTCTGACGGTAGTATTTGTGCATCTCCTCCGTCATATTTTCGGTTTTTTGCCGCAGCTCACTGTCAAATACTACTGCCGACCTGCGCCTTGTTTCGCCGTAGAAAAGGTATCCCTCTTTTACCTCACAGCAAAGCATATCCTCAAGACAAAGCGCCTGAGCGCAAAGCTGCGCTCTGTCCCAGTCCTCCTCTTTCGGGGAGCCTCGCTTGTACTCGATTGGTAGCACCGTGTATTTTCCGCCCAGCTTTGGTATCTCAACGCCGTTTTTCTCGTCACGGTGAAACTCCACCACGTCGCATTCTCCACTCAGCCCCAGCCTTGAAGAGGAAAGCTAAGGGCCTCTCACAGTTATGATATCTCCTCTTTTCTCACGAAAAGAACTGTCGTGTGCATTTTCGTGCATGATCCGTCCGTCGGCGGTGCGGAAATTTTCCTCCCACTGCTGTTCAATATGTATCAACGCCCACTGCCGCCGACAGAACGTAAAATGCTGTATGCCCGAAAGCTGTAAATATTCGTCCTCTGAGTACATTTTATTACATCAGGTCTATTATCTCGGGAACTACTCCCGTATCTTCCAGAGAGATATCGTAGTCCTCAAATTTTGTGGGAACAGATACGCCTTCCTTAAGCGAGATCTTTACCGAACGGTGTATCTTTGCGGAGCTTACCTTGGGAGTCTTGCAGTTATGCTCCCACCAGTATACGCGGCACACCTCCATACTGCCCTCAGGCCTTGCAGAGGAAGCGTCGTTTTCAAATAAATTTATCAGCGCATCTTTTATCTTTAAGGCGTCCTCGTTGGAAAAGCCTGTCTTTTCAGCAAGCTGACAGTTGATACTGCCGTTGACTACGTACAGCCCGAAAGCAACGCGGTGTTTGTAACCCATAGTGTCCGAACCTTTTTTACTATCGCTTTCATTGTTTACGCTTTTTGTTATTTTCATGCTGATTATATCAATAGGAGAAACGCTGATCGATTGATGAATGGTAACAGGACCGCGTACAGGTATTGAAATGGATTCTTTTTTTTCTTCCTTTTCAGTTTCGTTTTCGCTTTCTTTTTCTTTTCCTTTATTTGTTTTATTTTTTAAAGCAAATACCTGACCGAAACTGCGCACGTCTATCCATTCTGCACAAGCGATATCGTGATATTCTTTTTCCAATTCCCACCTGCTTTTCTTATTATCATTCTTTTTGGATTTATTCTGATTGAGCAGGTTAAATATTTCTTTTAATTTTTCGTTTTTATCTGCACGTTGATGTAGACTGTCGCACTCATCATTACATCGGTCGTCCGACTGAACGAATATTTTTTCTCCATGATCCTGCAAGTAGTTGCGTATCTTGCGCTTGATACACACGTCAGAAATTTCACCGTGATCTTTAGAATTCATACGGGGACGGTTGCCGTCCAGCGGGTCGCCGTTGGGATTAGCGTCGGTGGCGGTTATAAGAACTGTAAAATCAATTTTGTGGTCAAGCATCGGTTTGTTCCTCCTCTTTGGTTTTTGAAGTATAAATTTCCGCCTTGTAGTGATGATAGCCCAGCAGGTAAGCGGGGCTGAGTGCGCTGTTGTCCGCAAAGCTGTCCATAGTGAGTTTTGACATTATTTCGTCAAACATTTTCTCATATCTCACACTGCCTTTTCCCATCTTGTTCAGATACGGTATGAGCCTTTCTGCGATTATCTGCCACGTCTGGTAAGGTCTGCCTGAAAATGCGCTCCAGTAACGCCTTGCGTTGGTAACTCTGCCGTCCTCACTTTCATAGGTGCTGCGCTCGGCGGCGTCAGCGACGGCAAGCAAGCAGCCGTAAAGATAGCTGCGGTCGGTTTCGTTAGGGTCGTAAGCCATAGCTGTGATTCCATCCTTTCGGTCAATATTATATTTTCGTATCATACCGCAGGCAGTCTCCACCACCTTGCGGTGATTATATTCCTTATTATAGGCAAGAGGAGCTGACGCCTTGCGATACAGCGCCCTCACTATATCCACAGGCAGCGGCTTTCCCTCGGTTATGCAGGGGATAAGGCGAAGTACGGTGCTTTTCAGCACATCGTCCTTGCATTCTAACTCCTTTGCGACCTCCGTACCGAAAGCGCAGTTGCAAATATCATAAACGCTGAAAGAGTTGTACACGTTTGCATTATGCTTTTTGTAACACCTCAGGCAGGCGGTATCCCTGTGCCAGTTTTCGATATTTCGCAGAAAATCCGAGCCTGCAAGCTCATCATAAAGCACCACTGACATTCTTCCCTTGGTTGCAGCGTCAACGCCCAATATCATAACGCCTGTATCCGCTTTCATCTTTTCCTTGTAACCGAATATCATTTTTTTCAACATTTTCTGATAGATGGACTTTGTATCTGGCAGAGTGGAAAAATCCTTCATCAGCATTCCAAGTATGTCTTTAGCATCATGCTTATCATCAATGGGAAACGCCTCACATCTTATATCAGGCAGCTCCTGCAGATCGCTCGCCCACACGACAAGCGCCATTGAGCCAAAATACATATCCTGTTTTTTTATCAGCCATTTCAGCGCATTGTGCATTTTATAGGAAAAGTCGCTGCTTATCGATACTGCTTCATTTGAATTTATAAATCTTCCCTTGAAATTAAATCCGTCAGAGTCGTTTGCAGAGATCAGCTTTGCGTTAGCGGAAGTTTTAAGGATATTTTTTGCATGGTTCGTAGTTATCGGCAGATATTGTCCGGTTGCATAGCATAGCTGTTTTTGTACGGCCTGCCCGTTTATCCAAGAAATGAAACAATTGTACAGCTCGTTATCCTTCCACGTTCTGCTTTCCCTTTGAAAATCGGTGTAATTTATACGAAAACGTACAAATTGTTTTTCCATTTTTTGTATATTTACTCTGCCGTTAGCACAACTGCTCAGAATATCTTCGCAAAGGCATTCCTTGGAAAGATAAGCATATACGGCGGCAAATGCAGGGTGTACTTCTCTCAGCGTTTCAAGCTGGCTGATGTATTTTTTGAAACAGGAATTGTAAAACGGTTTATCCCCACTGCCGTCAGGCGAATAATCGCCTGCAAGGTATTTTATCTGATCTGCAAGCGGGTGAGGCTGAAATTTTTTGCTTGACCTGCCCGCCGATGTGTCTGTAACGGGAAAGATCGTGTTTTCCCCCTCGTCCTTACTTAAAAATCTTGCGTTTACAAAATCTCCTTTTTCTGTGATAGTCACTTCAATTTTTGCAGTGGTCATTGAATGAAAGACGGGCATAAGCACTATCCCGTCCTCAAACTCTCTGCCGCACTGCGCTTCATACACACGGTAAAGCTCATTCGCCCAGCTCATCAGCGTCACCTCCCGTCAGATGAACCAGCTCGTCCTCCTCCGTTCCGGAGAAGTTGCCAAGCTCTTTTCCGAAAGGCTTTATTCCCATTTTATGAATATGCCGCTTTATTGTACATTCCTCAGGTCTGGGAAATTCGATAACGCCCTTTTTCATAACAGGCTGAAAAAATCTCACCGTCATAAAGCCCTTGTCGTCCTCAAGAACAGCCTCGTCCGCATAGGTTATCCCGTGATACATAAGACTGAACGGCATTTCCTCAATGTTGTCGTAATAGCCTTCTCCTTCTCCGAACACGCAAGGCTCCGCATATCCCTGACATTCTCTCGTGCCGAGAAAGACGTCCCGCCTGCCGCCTCGTTCTATCATACGCTTTGCTATGGCAAGGTGTTTTTTCTCGTTTCTGTCCTGCTTCAGCTCAGGTCTGTTCATATTCCATTCGAAATGAGCCTGAACCTGATAGCGGACGTCCTCAAGATAGGTGTAGTAAGCAAGGTCTTTGTCTTTGCTGCTGTATTTTATTGGCCGCATACCCTTGCGCACAGTCCTTATGGGATTCATTATCCTCACCTTGTCTATGTACCAGATCAACGTGGGTTTAAAGTAGATGCTTTGAAGAGCGCCTTTCAGCGCCTCATAGGTCGGTATCATATAGGTGCATTTTTCACCTCCCGCCCTGGTGAGAACGTCGCTGAAAAGTGCAAACGGTCCACTCAACGAAAAATCCACGGTGTTCATAACATCACTCCTTTCATAATATCAGCGTTTCACGTTCCTCTGCGTCGGCAGAAAGTCCGTGCTCCGCATTATAGTACCTTTTGTCGGCGGCCAGCGCCCCGCATTCAAGCTGAATCAGCCCCTTTTCCTCCTCCAGCCTTTTCAGTGTGGAGGAATAAACGTTCACCGTATATTTCTGCGCCTTTCTCAGCAGGGAAACCGCTTTGTCAGGTGAACATTCTCCGTTCAGCTCTGTTATTATCTCCTCAGCTTCGCCGTTGTAGGGAACGATAACACCCTGCGTGTTGCTGTCGATAACGTCAAACAGCCCTCCCGCAGTCCTGAACGCCTGCCCGCAGAACATAAGCGCCTTGTTGCCGCAAATACTGTATCTTTCCTTATCAAGCGACAGCATATCCAGCAGATTGTCTCCCCTTACGGGATAACACAGCTTTTCCTTATTTTCGCCGTACAGCTTGCTGAAATAATCCCTCATCACCTCAGCGCCCTGAAGGTCCGTTTCACCTTTGCTGTCAAAACCGTACAGCATTTCCGTTGAAATATCCTGCGCATTGGCTATCTCAGGCAGATATTTCAGCGCCTCGTCCTTTATTTTTATCAGATAAACGGGACAAACTCCGCCAAAATCCCCGTTGCGGTTGCACCGTCCCGCCGCCTGAGCCGCATTGTCCATTCCCGCCAGAGAACGCACCACACAGCCGAAGGAAATATCCACTCCCGCCTCGATAAGCTGGGTCGTGACGCAGATAACCTTTTTCTTCAGCAGACTGCGCAGCGTTTCGATTGTGTCTCTTCTGTGCTGAGGGCACATATTTGTGCTGAGATGGATCACCTGCGCCTCGGTATTTTCCTTTATCAGCTTATAAAGCTGCAAAGCGGCAGCTTTTGTGTTCACCACCATAAGCAGGCTGCCGTGTTCTCTTTGCTTTTCAATGCAGAACTCTGCCGTTTCTTCGTATGTATAACCGCCTTTTTTGTCGTTCAGCGGGATAATTCGGGTGCGTCTGAACGCCTCGAAGTCCTCCGCGGTATCTCCCGTCATACTTGGATTTTCGTCCTGTATCAGCGGGTGCGCTTTCATCAACTCAAACGGCGGCTGGGTCGCCGAGCAAAGCACGATTGTGCTGTTACAGCAATACGCAAGAAAATTCATCGCCAAATTGAATAAATAAACGCATTTCAGCGGTATCGATTGCACCTCGTCTATGATTATGACAGAGTTTGCCAGTCTGTGCATACGCCTTACCGCCGAGGACTTTCCCGAAAACAAAGCGTTGAAAAACTGTACCATTGTGGTAGCGATAACAGGGCTGTCCCACTTTTCCGTCCTCAGCTCATATTCGTCCAGCTCCTCCGCATTTTCCGCCTTTTCAGCGAGCATATCGGAGTGATGCTCCAGAAATGCGTCGTCCCCTGCGACAGAGCGTATCTCGTCGCTGTTTTGCTCCAATATTGAAAGATAGGGAGCAATGTAAATTATCTTGTCCGCTTTTCCTTTTCGGCAGTATTCAACGGCAAATCTCAGAGAGGAAAGCGTTTTTCCTCCTCCCGTGGGAACTACCAGCCTGCAAATTTTCACATCGTTCTCCGCAAAATCCTTGCACCTTTCGGAAATGCTCTTTCTCCTAGCATAAATAGGACCGTCGTCGTTCTCTTTCTCTAGGTTTTTAAGCTTTTCCTCCATACGAATATGCATCTCTTCCCAAAGCGCCTTTGTGTCAAAATACCTTTCCGTATCAACGCCTGACATAAAGTCAGCAGTATCGGTGCGGTCAGCGTCTGTCAGCAGGGAAGTGAGCAGTCTTTCCCACATTCCCATATAAAAAGCCATAGCTTGATACATTCTGTTTTTGTCGGAATATTCCGCTTTTCCCGCTGCGTTTGCTGCTTTTTCAGTAAGCGCCCTATATTCCTTTTCAGCCTCTTTTAAGTCGTCCTCACAGCACGATAGCAGGGAACACTTTCCAGCATTTAGAAGTATCTCATCATATCTTTCGTTTTTTGCGGTGCGCTTGCTGTAATAATCCTCCCCGTCCTCGTCTATCCAGTCGTGTAGCCCGTGATGCGATAAGACCGCCCTTCCGACAAAAGCGGCGGTATCTTTTAACAGCTTATCATCTCCCGCAAGCCCCGACAAATATTTTGCGCCTGCAAAGCAGTGGTCTATATCTCCTCTCTTTGCCGATGACCTGCCCCGTATATAGCTGTCAAAAGCCTCCGTCAGCTTTCCCATATCGTGCAGCTTACCTGCCGTCCTTGCCAGCGCTTTCATTCCCACGGCAGCCGCATATTGCTCCGCCAGCCTTGCAGTGCTGAGACAGTGCTCCTCTACCGACTGCTCCTTTTCATCTGTGGGACGTATGTGTGCGACCATATGAATCTCCCTCTTGCCGAAAGATAAATTTTATTCCGAATTTATTATACACCCCCGCATTCCTTTGTCAATACCAAATCACGCAAAAACGCGGTATCTGTACTGTTTATGACAGCGATACCGCAATTTTTTAAATTGTATTCATTTACAAAAAAATGCCCCATATCGGGGACATTTTTTCGTATATTTTATTCTTTCTGAGTTTGACCTCATTTTTCAGAACAACAGTCACTCCGCCTTATCACACCCCGCCCCAATATGCACAACAACATTATCCTTTATCCGAAACCCAACGCCTTTGAAACAACTCCCTTCCTCCTCGAAATGACGAACAAAAAAGGCGGTTTAAATAAACCGCCCTTTATTTTTATTCACCCTGCTCCGCTTTTTCCTTGCGTTTTCTTTCGATATCCGCAAGAGCCTCTTTTCTTGAAAGACCTATCTTGCCCTGCTGGTCGATCTTGATTATCTTAACGATTATCTCATCGCCAACGTTGCAAACGTCCTCCACCTTTTCAACGCGTCTGTTTTCCAACTCGGAAATGTGTACCATTCCCTCCTTGCCGGGAGCAAACTCAACGAACGCGCCGAAGCCTGTAACTCTCACTACCTTGCCCTTGTAGATAGAGCCTATCTCAGGCACCATAACGATAGCGTTTATCATATCCACGCAGTCCTTGGACTTCTGATCGTCCAGACCGCAGATGAACACGTTTCCGTCGTCGTCAATGTCAATCTTTACCTCGTAATCGGCGCACAGCTTCTGTATAACCTTTCCGCCCGTGCCGATAACTTCTCTTATCTTGTCAACAGGCACCTTCATTGAGATCATCTTGGGCGCCCACTTGTTGACAGTGGGACGAGGTTCGGGAATAGCCTTCAGGATTATCTCGTCAAGTATATAATCACGGGCTTTATGCGTTTTTGCAAAAGCGTCCTTTATTATTTCGGGAGTAAGACCGTCTATCTTCAGATCCATCTGGATTGCAGTGATACCCTTGTGAGTGCCGCCCACCTTAAAGTCCATATCCCCGAAGAAGTCCTCAAGACCCTGAATGTCCACCATAGTCATCCAGCGGTCGCCCTCGGTGATAAGTCCACAGGAAATACCTGCAACAGGCGCCTTTATGGGAACGCCCGCGTCCATCAGCGAAAGCGTTGAGCCGCAGATAGAAGCCTGGGAAGTAGAGCCGTTGGAGGAAAGCACCTCAGATACAAGCCTTATTGCGTAAGGAAATTCCTCAACAGAGGGAATAACAGGCTCCAAGGCTCTCTGTGCCAGTGCACCGTGACCTATCTCACGGCGTCCGGGACCTCTGCTGGGCTTTGTCTCGCCAACGGAGTAGGAGGGGAAGTTGTAGTGGTGCATATAACGCTTGAACTCCTCATCGTCCAACCCGTCCAGCTTCTGAGCGTCGCTGACAGGACCTAGGGTAGTTATTGTAAGCACCTGCGTCTGACCTCTTGTGAAAAGACCTGAGCCGTGAACGCGGGGCAGAAGTCCCACCTCTGCGGCAAGCGGTCTCATCTGGTCCATTCCTCTGCCGTCAACGCGCTTCTGCTCGTCCAGAAGCCAGCGGCGAACGATTACCTTCTGCAATTTGTAAATGCACTCGTCTATCATAGGGATCTGTTCAGGCCACGCCTCGTCATATTCTGCGTGTATCTCGTCCTTGATAGGCTGGAGCCTTGCCTCACGAACGTTTTTGTCGTCGGTATCAAGAGCAAATTTCACCTTGTCGGTGTATTTTGCCTTTATCTCCTCGAACAGATCGTGGTCAACGTCCATTGATTCAAAGGTGAACTTGGGCTTTCCAATCTCGTCCTTAATGCTGTTTATGAAAGGAATGAGGGAGCGCACTATCTCCTCGTGACCCTTCATTATAGCGTCAAGCATAGTGTCGTCGTCCACCTCGTTTGCTCCCGCCTCTATCATAACGACTTTCTTTTCGCTGGAAGCAACGGTGAGCTGAAGATCGGACTTTGCTCTCTGCTCAGCGTCGGGCATAAGGATTATCTCTCCGTCCACAAGTCCCACAGAAATGCCGCCGATAGGACCGTTCCAGGGAATATCCGAAATTGAAACTGCAATAGACGCGCCTATCATAGCGATTATCTCAGGCTGCGTGTCAGGATCAACTGCAAGCACAGTCATAACTATGGAAACGTCATTCCTCATATCCTTGGGGAACAGGGGGCGCATAGGGCGGTCAACTACACGGGAGGCAAGAATGGCCTTCTCGCTGGGCCTGCCCTCTCTCTTAAGAAAACTGCCGGGGATCTTGCCCACAGAATAGAGCTTTTCCTCATAGTCAACGGACAGTGGGAAGAAGTCTACTCCCTCACGGGGCTTTTCGCTGGCGGTCACGTTTACCATAACGACAGATTCGCCGTAGCGCACCCAGCACGAGCCGTTGGCGAGCCCGCAGGTCTTTCCCGTTTCAACGGTCAGCTCTCTGCCTGCAAACGTGGTCTTGAAAACCTTGTAATTTTCAAACATCTTTTTTCTCCTTTTCCTTGAGGAAAGGCGGCTGACTCCTTAAAAGTGTCAACAAATTTCAACCCGCAAGGGCGGCGGCGTTGATGAAACCGAAAATGCAGTTACAGCGGTTTCGGGCTGAAATTTGTGTACACTTTTTTAGGAACAGACAGCCTTCCTCAAAATTTTATTTTAGGGGAATATCTCTGAAATAAAATTCCGAAATATACCCAAAAAGGGCAGAACGCCTGTTCTGCCCTTCGGCAACAAATTTACTTGCGGATACCCAGCTTTGCGATAACTGCACGGTAACGCTCGATGTCCTTTTTCTGCAAATAGTTGAGCAGGTTGCGTCTGTGACCTACCATCTTGTGCAGACCACGGCGTGAATGGTGATCCTTGGGGTGAGTCTTCAGATGCTCGGTAAGGTCGGAAATTCTCTTTGTGAGAATTGCGATCTGGACTTCAGGAGAACCCGTGTCGTTTTCGTGCGTGCGGTTCGCTTCAATGATAGCGGTCTTTTCTTCTTTCAGTAACATTTTTTACACCTCATTTAAATTATTTCCATGCACTCAGCCAAGGGAAAAGGTGCTTCCCCAAAGGGCTTGCTCCGCAAAGCCGAGGGCAGGTTGTTTCTGCTGTTTTGAACAGCAGGTATATTGTATCACAAAATTTCCCCCCTGTCAAGAGAAATTTTGTGAGAACAAAACCGAAAAACGCTTTATCCTTTAAAATACATCGGCACGATACGGATTTTTGAACACAAATACCTGCTCTCCCTGCGGATTTGACTCGGTATATACTATCTCAGCTTCCCCTAAAAGCCGCCGCACTTCCGCTTCGCCATATGGGTGGAATATCATTCCGCAGCGTCTCCCTGACGTGTAAAGTATACTGCCGTCGTCAAGCATCTCGTGCGCCATTGACATATCCTCATCGTCCGCCCCGTCAAATGACGCCATTATAATACCGTTGGGTTTCGTTATGCGGCAAAGCTCCGCAAGAGCTTTTTTTGCGTCTGATACGCTCATATGATCCAGTACCGAGTTTGCAATAACTCCGTCAAAAAAAGCGTTCGGATATCCCGTAGACAAAATATCGGCGAACTTTACGTTCGAGCCGTCAAAGCCGTAATGCTCCAGTCCCACACGTGTAAATTCCGCCGCAGAGGGAGAAACGTCAAAGCTGTAAACCTCAAACCCGTTGGAGGCGAGAGCGACAGAATACGCTCCGTAACCGCAGGCGGCGTCGCATACACGCACAGCGCCGAAGTCCCTGAAAATATCAATAACGTTCGACTTCAGCCCGCAGAAACGTTCAAGATACGAAAGCAGCGTATCACCGTCCTCACTGGACCACAGCTTTTCCCACAATTCACCGTTCACAACATCACCTCAAGCCGTCCGAAAATCACTTATGCGCGTCCCTCGACTCCATAATTCTTTCCAACATCTCAGGGAACAAAAACTGATAGCTCAACCTGTCATAGAAGGATTTCTGCGTGTCCCAGATAACGGGGCACAGACCTGCGTCATACATCGCCTCGGTAGCGGTGCACATAAAGTTTACTATCTGTTCCTCAGTCTTATTTTTCTGTGCAACGCCGTATTCTCCCACGATAACGGGAACGCCGTTGTCAATAAAACGCTCCTTGAGCATATTCATATACTTGTTCAGCTCTTCAATATCCTTTTCATCGCCCCATGTAGCTTTTGCCTTGCCCCAGCTTGCGTCCTCCTCCAGTATGCAGAAGGTGGAGGGAGTGTAGTAATGTACCGACACGGCGCAGTGATCTGCGGGATCGTCAGGCATTTGGAACATTTCGTCACAGGTCAGGTCAACGTCCGTATTATATCCCGCTATCAGCAGGTGACGCTTTTCATTGTTCCCGCCCGACTTTCTCACAATGTCAACGAAAGTCTGATTTATCTCGTTCAGCAGACCGTAGGAATCCGCTTTCCCGTCTGTACTTCCGCTGTACCTGTTCCATAGACTGTCCCAGCCGCCCTCTTCGTTGAGGGACTCGAACATCAGCTTGTCGCCGTAATCCTTGAACGCCTCGGAAAGCTGTTCCCAGATACGGGTGTATTTTTTCATACACTCCTCTTTTTCGGTGGGGAAGTTAGCGAACCAGCCGTTGTCCCAGTGTATGTTCACGATAGCGTACATACCGCTGTTCAGCGTCCAGTCGACTATCTCCGTCACTCTGGCAAGATATTCCTCGCTGATAGTGTAATCCTCTGCTATCATATTCGACCATGCCACAGGTATTCTCAGCACGCCGAACCCAAGCTCCGCATAGCCCTGTATCACCTTTTCCGTGATTATGGGACTGCCCCAGGCGGTCTCATAGGCTCTCACCCCGCCGTCAGGATTTATCCAGTTGCCGCAGGACTCCATCGTGTTCCCCAGATTTATTCCCTGACCCATATCGTGGACCAGCTCCATAGTTGTCATATCTCTTATTTCAGTCAGCCCCGCAGGCTCTGCGGGCATTTCTTCCGAGGAAGAAGATGATGAAGAGGAGGAAGAACTCTGAGAATTATCCGAAACGTCCCCTCCGCCCTGCTGACCGTCGTTACAGCCGCACAGCAGGACTGAAACGCTGAGCGACAGCGCCGTTAAAATACTTATAAGTCTTGTCTTTTTCATTTTATCACCTTTCTCAGCCGTTTGCTATTTTAAGGGCTATTTTTTTGATGACCTTGCTGTCCGCAAGATTTTTCATTTTGCATTCCGTTCTGGAGTAAGCGTTGTTGTCCGTGTCCCACAGCACAGGGATAAATCCGTAGTCCGTCGCCCACGTCAGCAGCACCTCAAGGCAGGCGGAGGAGCTGTCGTACTTTGAATCCCCCGCCATATTGCTATTAGGATAAATAGAAGTAGTTTCCCCCACGAAAACAGGTATATTGTTGTCGGTGAATTTCTTTTTCAGCTTGTCGCACTGGTCCTTTATATAGTCGAGCCAGCTTTGATTGCCTATGCTGTTTGACCAGTAGCAGGCGTTGTCAATGTAATGCACCGAGACCATAAGTCTGTCCTCAGCGGTATCTGTGGGCATAACGAACTTATCTCCCGTCGTCTTGTCAATGTTCGTCCAGTACCCTGAAACTATCAGCATTCTGTCGTCATTGTTCCCGCCTGTCGCCCTGACAGCGTCAACGAAAGTCTGATTGAGAGCGTTGGTAAGCTCATACGCCTCGTCGTCAGGTCTGTCTTTGAGAACCCCCGACTCATCAAAGCGCTGTCCTCCCAGATATTCGTTGAAGCCCTCGAATATCAGCTTGTCGCCGTAGTCCTTGAAATATTCCGCTATCTGCGTCCACAGCGTGTTGAATATCCTTTTGCAGTCCTCAAGATCATTTCTTCTTATAATAAATTCGTCAAAGTGGTGGCAGTTTATAACAACGTAAAGGTCGTCCTTCAGGCAATAATCTACTATCTCACGGACTCTGTCTATATAATCCTCGTTTATAGTATAAGTCCCGTCGTCCTCCATCATATTTCCCCAGAACACGGGAACGCGCACAGTGCTGAACCCCTCGTTCTTCATTCCGTCGATTATCTCCTGAGTGGTGACGGTGGCTCCCCAGCAGGTCTCATAATCCTGCGGGGTATTGCTTCCCACCTTCGGTATCCAGGTATAGGTGGATTTTTCGCAGTTCGTCGCCTCATAGGCTTCCATAGTGTTGCCCAGATTAAGTCCTATCCCCATTTCCTTAGCTATTTCAACGGCTGATTTTCCGCTGTTGTCGCCGCCGAGACCTTCGGAGATCTGGTCGTCTTTTGTATGCTCGGCAGAACCGTCGCTTTCAGCAGGGGTAGATGAAACAGAACCGCCCTGATTGTTGTCAGCACAGCCGCCCAGCAGTGTTGAAACGCTTAAAGCCGCCGCAATAAGCAGGCTGAGTAATTTTTTCGCTTTCATTGTATCTCCTCCTATTTTTTAAATACAAATGCCTTTACTCCCAGCAATTCTCTGTCCTTGAACGGCTCTGCTATCCAGCCGCTGTATGTGTGATTTATTTTAAGGAACACAGCGTGCCGTCCCGTAACAACTTTCACCCTGCAATTATATTCTCCGTCGGAAAGCCCCGTTTCGCACACGCCTATCTCCTCGCCCTTATCAGGGTCGTCAATAAGTATATGTATTTCGCAGGGACAGCCCGTTCCCATAATATCAACGGCAAACTCCATAGTCTTACTGCCAAAATCTTTTCCGAAATCGAAATATTTGTAGCCCAGCACCGTGCCGTCTTTTATCCCGCTTATCATTCTTGTGAAGCTGTCCTTCTCGGTGACAAATCCGCCGCCCCTTATCACGCAGGCGATATCGGCAGGCGTTATTTTGTACGGGTCGAGTGATTCCTCAAATCCCAGCGAAGTCATCTCCACCTGCGGAATAGTCCCGTCGGGAAGAATTTCTATCTTCTCCACACACGCCCGCCTTGAGGTTATCGTCCCGTTTGTCATTCTGTGATAGAAAACGTACCACTGACCGTTGATACAGCACACCGAGCCGTGGTCGTTGCCCGCGGGATAATCTATTCCGTTGTCAATTATCGTCCCCATATGTCTGAAAGGACCCTGCGGCTTGTCAGCAATGGCGTAATCCAGTCTGCTCCCTTTCCTCGGGGAATATATAAGATAGTATTTTCCGTTTATTTTTCTGGGTGAGCTTGCCTCGAAAAAGCACTCAGGTTCGTTTCCTCTCGGAATTAGATCGGCGATATACGAGCCTTTCTTTATCGTTATCATCGTATCAGGGTCTATCTCCCCGAAATGAGAACGCTCAAAGCCGTAGTATATGTAAACTCTGCCGTCGTCGTCCACAAGCACGCCCGGGTCGTTGAAAATGCCGCCGTCCCCGCCGTCCGCCTTGTCGTACTGGTATCTTCCCAGCAGCTTGAACGGACCCTCAGGCTTGTCGCTCACTCCCACGCACCCGTCCGAGCAAAGGATATAGGCGTAAAGATAATACTTTCCGTCCTTTTCCACCACGTCGGGAGCATACAGCTCACGCTCCGTCCATTCCGCCGTATCCGAGGGGTGATCCTCGTCAGGTAATGTGTGAAAGCTGTCCCCATGGCACTGCCAGTTGTTAAGGTCATTCAACGGCGCAGACCACACTTTTAATTTCCAGTCGCAGAAAGCTCCCGAAGCCGCCTTGTCGTGAGAGCCGTAAAGATAAACTCTGTCCCCGAAAACTCTCGGCTCTCCGTCGGGGATATATTCCCAGAGGGGAAGAAAAGGATTAGGCATAAAAAACCTCCTTGCCGTAAAAACGATTACATTGTATATATAATAGCATAAACCGAATGTTAAATCAATAGGTGAAAAGAAATTTCAGAAAAAATAAAAGCGTCCCATACCGAGAACGCTTAAAATTATTTTATTCCGGCTCAAACAGAGCCCTCTCATAGTCCATTACATAGTATCTGATATTTTTTCGCCCTATTCGGATTATAGTATGCCCCTCCGCCTCCTTCATTTCTTTGGTATTATCAATTATTTCTTTTTCTACACTTTTACCAAGTTTCAATTGTTATGAGTTTATTTATCATTTAATGCCTTTCCTTTCTGAAAAGAAAAAAGCAGAGGATATTTTACCTCTGCATTGTTTATTTTCTTGTTAAATTCTTATTATATATCCTCACGGGTAAGTACGCCGTCTTTTATCATCATTTCTTCCTGCTGTTCAAGGGTTAAACTTTTTACTTCTTCACGATGTTCATACACCCAATCTTTTACTTCAAACAGCTTCGGATTAAATTGTGAGGCATATTTGCGATTTCTCAGCTCATCCATATGAATAAAACTCCACGCTGATACACATTCGTCCCACTCATAATCATCATATGTCATTATGCTGTAAATTCCAATGTTCTTTTTTTCCATAATCTTGCCGCCTTTCCGAACGCCGCCATTCAAATATTTATTCTCAGCAGATCCACCCTGCCGAATCACTTGTCCCCCAGATACTCGTCTATCGCCTTAGCCGCCTGTTTTCCCGCACCCATAGCGAGAATTACGGTAGCCGCGCCCGTCACTGCGTCCCCGCCAGCATAAACGCCCTCGCGGGTGGTCTGCATGGTTTCCTCGTTGACTACAAGACAGCCCCTGCGGTTAGTTTCAAGCCCCTTTGTGGTACTTCTTATCAGCGGATTTGGGGAAGTACCGATAGCCATAATGACCGTATCCACATCAAGCGTGAAATTGCTGTTTTCCTTCACCACAGGACGCCTTCTGCCGCTGTCGTCAGGCTCGCCAAGCTCCATCTCAACGCACTCCATAGCCTTTACACGGCCGTTTTCGTCCCCAATTATCTTAACGGGATTGTTAAGATTGCGGAAGATGACGCCCTCCTCCATAGCGTGATGTATCTCCTCTTTTCTTGCGGGCATTTCCTCCAGCCCTCTGCGGTAAACTATGTAAACCGTTTCAGCGCCCAGCCTTTTTGCACATCTTGCGGCGTCCATCGCCACGTTGCCGCCGCCCACGACCGCCACAGTCTTACTTTTTATAATAGGAGTGTCGTACTCGTCACGGTACGCTTTCATCAGATTCGTTCTTGTGAGATATTCGTTTGCGGAGTATACCCCTATCAGGTCCTCTCCCTCTATTCCCATAAAGGAGGGAAGTCCTGCGCCTGAGCCGATGAACACCGCCTTGTATCCCATTTCAAAAAGCTCGTCTACCGACAAAGTCTTTCCGATTATCATATTCGTCTTTATCTCAACGCCAAGGTCTTCAAGGTTTTTTACTTCCTTTGCGACTATCTCCTTTGGCAGTCTGAACTGAGGGATACCGTACACAAGCACGCCGCCCGCGGTATGGAACGCCTCGAAAACAGTCACCTCATATCCTTTTTTAGCAAGATCCCCTGCGCAGGTGAGCCCCGAAGGACCTGCCCCCACGACAGCCACTTTTTTCCCGTTGGACTGGGGCTTTTCGGCTTTTTCACTGCTGTTCGCCATATGATAGTCTGCGCAGAAACGCTCAAGACGGCCTATGCCCACAGGTTCGCCCTTTATCCCTCTCACGCATTTCCCCTCGCACTGGCTCTCCTGCGGGCAGACGCGTCCGCATACGGCGGGAAGTCCGTTTGTGGAAGTGATTATCCTGTACGCCTCCTCAAACTCTCCTGTCGCCACCTTTGCGATAAAATCAGGGATATGTACGTTCACGGGACAGCCGCCTACGCACGGCTTATTTTTGCAGTTAAGGCAGCGCGTCGCCTCCTCCACCGCCATTTCCGCAGTGTAGCCCTTTGCAACTTCCTCAAAGTTTTTGTTTCTCACGTCCGCCGCCTGCTCAGGCATGGGGACTTTTTTCAGGCTCATATTAGGCATTTCATTCCGCCTCCTTCCGATACAAACGGCAATTTTCCCTGCTGTGCGCTTCCTGCTCTTTATAAGCGGAATTGCGCCTCATCAGCTCGTCAAAATTCACCTGATGTCCGTCAAAATCGGGACCGTCCACACAGGCGAACTTTATCTCTCCGCCTACGTTTACTCTGCACCCGCCGCACATTCCCGAACCGTCTATCATTATCGGATTAAGTGATACCAGCGTCTTTATGCCGTAAGGCTCGGTGGTCTTGCTGACAAACTTCATCATAGGAACAGGCCCGATAGCAAGCACCAGATCGTACTGATTTCCCGCCTCGATAAGCGCCTTCAGCTTGTCGGTGACAAAGCCCTTTTCCCCGTAGCTCCCGTCGTCGGTGGTTATGTAAAGATTGTGTGAAACAGCCCTGAACTCCTCTTCAAGTATAACGATGTCCTTGTTTCTGAACCCCGCTATAACGTCCACCTGCGCGCCGTTATTGAACAGCGCCTTTGCTGAGGGGTAAGCGATAGCGCATCCCACGCCCCCGCCGATAACGCAGGCTTTTTTAACTCCGTCCAGCTCCGTAGCTTTGCCCAGAGGCCCCGCAAAATCCTTTAAGCAGTCCCCCTCGTTCAGCGTGGACAACAGCTTTGTAGTAGCTCCCACTATCTGAAAAATTATCGTCACAGTCCCTTTCTCATGGTCATAATCCGCCACGGTGAGAGGTATCCTCTCCCCGTATTCGTCCACTCTCAGGATAATGAACTGCCCCGCCAGCGCCTTTTTCGCAACGAACGGCGCCTCTATCTCCATCAGCACCACGTTTTCGTTAAGCTGACGCTTCTTTACTATCTTATACATATCTCCTGTCCTTTCGCGATACCTGCATACTTTAATATAACATTATAGCAGAAACGCTCCGTTAAATCAAGACTAAAATAAAAGTAATTTTTTACCTGCGTTTTACTTAAAACACCTATGGGCTAATTAAGTAAAAATTAAGTAAGTTACAAAAAATATTTGTGACAAATATCCAAAAATTACACTTTAAATTTTTTAAACAAATGATTGACACGTTAAGTGAAAAATGATAAAATTTAATTGCAAACAGTATTATAACTATGCGCTTTTACAAAGACGCATTGCTGTTACATAGGAGGAAAACATGAGAAGAACATTGAAAACCGCAATAGCCTCGGTGCTGTGCCTTGGAATGGTTCTTTCCGTAACTGCCTGCTCCGAGAGCGAAAACACCCAGCAGCCTGCCGTCAGCACGTTTGAAAGCTACAAGCCGCTGGTAGAGCACGTTACCCAACTGACCGACAGGGTAGATACCGACATCAAGGTAGAAAAGAAGATAAGATGGCTGTCCCACTGGGCGATCGACGAGACTCAGGCAGCAGCAGAGCTGTTCAAGTACGTTTACGGTATTCCCGAAAACGGCGACACATCTTATGGCGACGACGCCGACAAGATATTCGACTATATCTTTGTTGATTACAACTCCCGTTGGGACACGCTGGGTACTATGGTATCCACAGGCGATTCTCCCGACATATTCCAGTTTGAGATAGCGAACTATCCTTACGCCGCATACAGAAAGATGTTCCAGCCTATCGACGACATCATCGACTTCAGCGATCCTCTGTGGGATCCCACCAGAGACGTTATGGAAAAGTTCAAGTGGGGCGGAGAGACCTACTGCGCTATCGTCACCCTGAACCTTGACCAGGTTATGTGGTACAGACGCAGCGTTGTTGAACAGGCCGGTTTGAAAGAGCCTTACGAGTATTACAAGGAAGGCAAATGGGATTGGAACACTATGCTGGATATGCTTGCCGCATGGCAGCAGACAGGCGAGGGAAAATGGGGCCTTGACGGTTGGCAGGTTCCCGACAGACTTGTAAGCACCACAGGCGTTCCTTTCATAGGCATAGTTGACGGCAAGCTCCAGGATAACCTGTACAACGCCGACATCGAAAGATGTATGACCAACGTTATCGACGTTATCTTCAAGCAGAACTACCGTTACCCCAGACATGAGCTGAACGGCTGGGGCATCAATGTAGCTGAGTGGGTAAAGGGCAACACCCTGTTTATGTGCGACCTTACCACCGCTTATAAAGATACTTTCCTGGCTTATATCGAAAGATACAAGTGGGATACCGACGATGTATTCTGCGTACCTTTCCCCAAGGACCCCGAAGCTGACAAATATTATCAGGTATTCAAGAACGACGCCTTTATGCTCTGCGCAGGCGCTCCCAACGTAGAGGGCTTCAAGGCTTGGACTCAGTGCCTTATCGCTACCGCTTACGAGGAAGAGACTATCGCCATCGGACGTGAGCAGAACAAGGAAAACAACAAGTATACCGACGAAATGCTCGACCTGTTCGACGAAATGCAGTACGGCGGCGTTCTCACCCCTGTATTTGACTTCAAGGAAGGCATAGGCGTAGACATAGTTGACCCCAACAGCGTTTACAACCCTGTTGCCTGCCTGACTCAGATTCCTTATCTGAACTGCATCAACGATGACGAGGAAGGAAGCCCCGCTACCTTCTCCTCATTGAGAACGAAATACGAAGGCACTATCAGAAACAGAATCAACGAGATAAACGCAACTGTTGAATCAGATGCGTAAGTCACTTAAACAACAAAAGGCTTCCGAAAGGAAGCCTTTTTCTTTGCCTTTTTTCACGTCACTTTATCTCCAGCCTTTTGGTCTGCGGCTGTTTTTCCTCCTGCTTTGGCAGCACCACTGTCAGAATACCGTTTTTGTATTCCGCCTCAATGCCGTCTCCGTTGCAGGAGGAGATATTGAAGCTGCGCTGATATGAGCAGGAGGAACGCTCTCTGCGAAGATAATTCCCGCTGTCCTTTTCCTCCTTTGAACCGCTTTTCTGCGCCGTCACGGTGAGATAGTCCCCGCAAAGCTCCACGCCTATATCTTCCTTTTCAAAGCCCGGCAGCTCGCTTTCCAGAACATATTTGTCCCCCTCGTCCCTGATATCGGTCTTGAACGAGGAGGCTCTTCCTCCGAAAAAGCTGTCCTCAATGTCTCTGAACGTCCCCCACAGGTCGTAATTCCGTCTTTCAAACGGTGTAAGCATATTCATAGCAAAAACCTCCTTGTTTTCTTTACAGGATATTATCTCCCGATTTTTGTGAAATAATCTTCACCCGAATGAAAAAACTATTTTTACCATAACAATTGACATACAACCTGGAAATATAGTATAATATATGTAATAATGTACAGGCAAAGGAAAAGAAAATGAGATTAGCAGCTATCGTGGGACGCCCCAACGTGGGCAAATCCACTCTTTTCAATAAAATAATCGGCAAGCGTATGAGCATTGTTGACGATTCTCCAGGTGTCACCCGTGACCGTATTTACAGTAAGGCTGACTGGTGCGGGCGCGAGTTTATGCTGGTGGACACAGGCGGCATAGAGCCTGAGAGCAAGGACGTTATCCTTTCTCAGATGAGGGAGCAGGCGCAGCTTGCCATAGACAGCGCCGACGTGATAATTTTCGTCACCGATGTAAAAACAGGCGTCACCGCCTCCGACGAAAGCGTAGCGCAAATGCTCCAAAAAAGCGGAAAGCCTGTTGTTTTATGCGTGAACAAATGCGACGGAGTAGGCGACGTTCCCACCGAGATATACGAGTTTTACAATCTGGGACTGGGCGACCCCATAGCCGTTTCCTCCGTTCACGGACACGGCACGGGCGACCTGCTGGACGCAGTTGTTGAACATCTTCCCGAAACGGAAGAGGACGACTACGACGAGGATTATATAAAAGTCGCCGTCATAGGAAAGCCCAACGCGGGAAAATCTTCCCTTGTAAATAAGCTGGCGGGAACTGACCGTATGATAGTTTCCGACATAGCGGGAACTACCCGCGACGCAGTGGACACGATAATAGAGCGTGACGGCTCAAAGTATGTGCTGATAGACACCGCAGGCATACGCCGCAAATCAAAGGTGAACGACAGCGTTGAGCATTACAGCGTGCTGAGAGCATATATGGCAGTGGACAGAGCTGACGTGTGCGTTATGATGATAGACGCCGAGGAGGGCTTTACCGAGCAGGACAGCAAGATAGCGGGCTACGCCCACGAGCAGGGAAAAGCCACCGTCATCGCCGTCAACAAGTGGGACCTTATCGAAAAGGACGGAAAGACAATGCAGGAATTTACCAAAAAGCTCCAGGTGGATTTCAGCTTTATGTCCTACGCTCCCTTTGTGTTTATTTCCGCCAAAACGGGACAGCGGCTGGACAAGCTGTTTCAGCTTATAAATTACACTGCCGAGCAAAACGCCCGCCGCATTTCCACAGGCAAGCTGAACGAGCTGCTCAGCTACGCCGTGGCGAGAGTGCAGCCGCCCACGGATAAGGGCAGACGGCTGAAGCTGTTTTATATGACCCAGCCGTCGGTAAAGCCGCCCACGTTCGTTTGTTTCTGCAACAGAAAAGATCTTTTCCACTTTTCCTATCAGCGGTATATCGAAAATCAGATAAGGGAGGCTTTCGGGCTTGACGGAACTCCCATACGCTTTATAGTAAGAGAACGTGGAGAGGAATAGGAGAAAGACAAAATGCTTGTTATCTGTTATGCGATAATGGTGATACTTCCGTATCTTCTCTGCGGAATAAACAGTGCCATCATCGTCACTAAAATAAAGACGGGCAAGGATATCCGCACCATGGGCAGCGGCAATGCGGGACTTACCAACACCCTGAGAACACAGGGCAAGGCGGCGGCATTGTTCGTCCTGCTGGGCGACGTGGCAAAGGGCGTCCTTTCAGTGATAATCGTTTCCCTCTGCTTTCAGTACATCGGCGGGATAGACGTGAGAAACGTTGCAAACGGCTATGAATGGACGCTTTATGCGTCAGGCGTTTTTGCCATTTTGGGACACGTTTTCCCCGTTTATTACGGCTTTAAGGGCGGGAAGGGCGTTCTGGTGACGGTGGCCGTGCTGCTTGCGATAGACTGGCTCCCCGCCGTTATTCTTCTGGGAATATTTGCTTTGATAGTGGCGGCGACCCGTTACGTTTCATTAGGTTCGTGTATAGCGGCGGCGCTTTATCCTGTTGCCGTGCTTATTTTCGGGATAATAGAGAATAATCCGTCTTTTATTGCAAACACGATTTTCAGCGCTATGATAGGCGGACTGATAATCTTTATGCACAGGGAAAACATCAAGCGCCTTAAAAATCACACCGAGAAAAAATTAGGTCAGAAGACTCCCAAAGCCGACTGACCGAAAGGAGCATAAAATGGCAAAGATAACCGTGCTGGGTTGCGGCTTCGGCACCGCCCTTGCGGTAATGCTGAACAACAACAATCACACCGTGACCTGCTGGTCAAAGTACGAGGACGAGATACAGTCGATACTAAAGGACAGGGAACACAAAAAGCTCCTTCCCGGCGTAAAAATACCCGAAAGCATAGGCTTTACCACAGACCCCGCCTGCGTCAGCGGGGCGGATATGATCATCGCCGCAATACCCTCGCTTTATATGCGTGAAGCGGTGACCGCCGTTTCCCCCTACGTTACTCCACATACAGTGATATTAAACGTCGCCAAGGGCTTTGAGGAAAGCACCCGCCGCCGTCTTTCCGAGGTGATAAGCGAGCTGCTCCCCAATAACGCCGTTGCGGTGATGGCGGGACCCTGCCACGCCGAGGAGGTTGGACGTGGCGTTCCCACGTCGGTGGTGGTAGCCAGCGATTTTGAGGGAAAAGCGGAGTACGTTCAGGACGTAATGATGAACTCCGATTTCCGCGTTTACATCAGCGACGACACGGTGGGTTGCGAGACTGCTCCCGCCTTGAAAAACGTTATCGCCCTTTGCTGTGGAATAGCGGAGGGAATGGGTCTGGGTGACAACACCCTCGCCGCCCTTATGACAAGGGGACTCACCGAGATAACCCGCCTTGGCGTAGCTATGGGAGCAAAGTGGGAGACATTTACGGGACTTGCGGGCATAGGCGACCTGATAGTCACCTGCACCTCAATGCACTCCCGCAACCACAGAGCAGGACTTCTGATAGGTAAGGGCGAAAAGGTGGAAAGCGCCATACAGCAGGTTGGAACGGTAGAGGGCTACAACTGCTGTAAGATAGCAAAAGCCCTTGCAGATGAGAAAAACGTCCAGATGCCCATAACCCAGCAGCTTTACAACGTATGCTTCTGCGGCGTTCAGCCTCCCCAGGCGGTAAAGAACCTTATGACCCGCCCGGGCAAGCACGAAAGAGAGCCTTTCTGGAAGTAAAAATAAAAAAATATAAAAAAGGACTTGATTTTTTATCCAAGACCTGTTATAATATTACAGGTATTTACAGCAAATCCTGTTTAAAGCTCAAAAAACGGCTTTATACTGAGTTTTCTTAAATAAATATATTTTTTGAAAGGGAGGTGTTCACCAATGGCAAAATGCGATATCTGCGGAAAAGGTGTCACTTTCGGTATTAAGGTCTCTCACTCACACAGATGCACCAACAGGACCTTCAAACCCAACGTTCAGAAGGTAAAGGCTATCGTAAACGGTACTCCCTGCAGAGTAAACGTATGCACAAGATGCCTGCGTTCCGGCAAGGTACAGAGAGCAAACTAAGCAAAGTTGAACCGAAAAATAAAATCGGCGGAGGAAAACACCTCCGCCGAATTTTATTTTAGTTTTTTCTTCATTTCACGCCAGTCGGGGACCACCCTTTCCAACACACCGTAAAACCTTTGGGAATGGTCCTGCACTACAAAATGCGCCAGCTCGTGCGCAAAAACGTATCCTATGCACTCCACAGGCTTTTCCATCAGCATAATGTTCAGCGTTATGCGCCCCTTTTCCATAGTACAGCTTCCCCAGCGGGTCTTCATCTTCCGACAGGTTATTTTCGGAAAGGGAATGTCAAAGCCCTGCTCCTTGAACAGCAGATATTTTTCCCTGCAAATTTTTGGGAACAGCCTTTCGCTTTCCGCCCTCAGCCACTTGTCCCTTGCGGCGGGGATATCCTCCTCGCTTTTCACCGTCAGCAAAACCTCTCCGTCTTTCACCTGGGCGGAAAATTTTTCTCCCCTGACGGCGTTTATCTTCAGCCTTTCTCCGAGGAAATAAACGTAGCCCTCGTCCTCCTCAGCCTTTTCAGCCGCCTTGGACAGCTTTTCCCTTGCCCTTTCTATGAAAGGCAGATTTTTGGCAACGAACCTGTCCGCCTGCTCAAAGGCAACATAATAGGGGACTGAAACGTAAACGCTTCCGTCCTCCCTGACTCTGAGATTGAGCCTTTTCACTTTTTTGCGCTTTATTTCATAGGAGATATCTCCCGAATTTGTTTTAATCCTTCGTATCATTTTCAAGCCTCCGCAGTAATTATACATCTCACACAAATATTTTGTCAATCGGAATAAAAATCTTCTTATTTATTTGACAATCTCTTTATTTAGGTGTATAATAAAACAGAATGTACAGAACAAACCGCTGAAAGGAAAAAATCATGGGTCTTTTTGAAAAGATATTCGGAAACTACTCCGAAAAGGAACTTAAAAGAATAGAAGGAAAAAAGCAGGCAACTCTTGATTTAGAGCCGAAATACGCCGCTATGACCGACAAGGAGCTTCAGGCTCAGACTCCCATACTGAAGGAACGCCTTGCCAACGGCGAAACGCTTGACGATATACTTCCCGATGCATTTGCGGTATGCAGAGAGGCAATGTGGCGTGTTATCGCCATAAAGCCCTATCCCGTACAGATCCTGGGCGGAATAGTGCTTCATCAGGGTCGTATCGCCGAGATGAAAACAGGTGAAGGCAAGACCTTCGTTGCGGCTCTACCCTCATATCTTAACGCATTGACAGGCAAGGGCGTTCACGTAGTTACCGTCAACGACTATCTGGCAAAGCGTGACAGTGAGCAGATAGGGCGTGTTCACCGTTTTCTGGGACTTTCCGTGGGACTTATCGTTCACGAGAAGAACAACGCCGAGCGCCGTCAGGCATACGCTTGCGACGTGACCTACGGCACGAACAACGAATTTGGTTTTGACTACCTGCGTGACAATATGGTAGTGAGAAAGCAGGATCTGGTACAGCGCGGACACAACTTTGCCATTGTGGACGAGGTTGACTCCATTCTGATAGATGAAGCCAGAACTCCTCTTATAATTTCAGGCAGAGGGGAAAAATCCACCGAGCTTTACGAAAAGGCAGACAAGCTGGCAAAAACGCTGAAGAGCTTTAAAATGGTAGAGACCGACTCCAAGGAAATGCAGGACGATTACGACGGAGATTACCTGATAGACGAAAAGGCAAAGACCGCCACCCTTCTCCCCAGTGGCGTCAAGAAAGCGGAGCAGTATTTCGGTATCGAGAACCTTATGGATCCCGACAACCTCACCATTCTCCACCACGTCAATCAGGCGATAAAAGCAAACGGCATAATGCACCTTGACGTTGACTACGTTGTAAAAGACGGCGAAATAGTTATAGTAGACGAATTTACAGGACGTCTTATGTTCGGACGCCGTTTCAACGAAGGTCTACACCAGGCTATCGAGGCAAAGGAAGGCGTAAAGGTAAAGAACGAGAGCAAAACCCAAGCCACTATCACCTTCCAGAATTTCTTCCGCCTTTACGACAAGCTGTCAGGTATGACAGGTACTGCTATGACTGAGGAGGAGGAATTCAGAGGTATCTACAAGCTGGACGTTATCGAGATACCCACCAACAAGCCCGTTATCCGTGAGGACCATCAGGACCAGGTATATAAGACCGAAAACGGCAAATTCAAAGCTGTTATCGAGCAGATAAAGAAGTGCCACGAAAAGGGACAGCCCGTTCTGGTAGGTACTATTTCTATCGAAAAATCCGAGTTGCTTTCTAAACTGTTGAAAAGAACAGGCATAAAGCATGAGGTACTGAACGCCAAGAACCACGAGCGTGAAGCTGAGATCGTCGCTCAGGCAGGCAAAAAAGGCGCTGTTACAATCGCCACCAATATGGCAGGTCGTGGTACCGATATTATGCTGGGCGGCAACCCCGAATACCTCGCCAAGGCTCAGATGAGAAAAATGGAGATAGACGACGAGCTTATCAATGAGGCAACAGGCTTCTCCGAGACTGACAACGAGGAAATACTGAACGCAAGAAAGCTCTTCAAGGAGCTGAACGATAAATACAAGGCAGAGATCGCTCCCGAAGCCGAGGAAGTCAAAAAGGTGGGCGGACTGTTCATTCTGGGTACAGAGCGCCACGAATCCCGCCGTATCGACAACCAGCTGAGAGGCCGTGCAGGACGTCAGGGCGACCCCGGCGAAAGCTGCTTCTTTATCTCAATGGAAGACGACCTTATGAGGATATTCGGCGGCGACCGTATCCAGAGTATGATGGACACGCTGAACATCGACGAGGATATGCCTATCGAAAACAAGGTGCTTACCAAAACCATAGAGTCCTCACAAAGAAAGATAGAGGGCAGGAACTACTCTATCCGTAAGAATGTGCTTGACTTTGACGACGTTATGTCACAGCAGAGAATGACCATCTATTCCCAGCGTTCCAAGGTCCTGAACGGCGAGGACGTAAGCGGCAGCATAAAGTCCATGATGACGGAATACATCACCGAAACGGTGAACCAGTTCTGTCAGGGTGACATTCCCGACGACTGGAACATAGAGGGACTTCGTGAGAGCCTTATCGGCGTTATCACTACTCCCGAGGACTTGCGCTACACCGCCGAGGAAAAGGCGGACCTCACCAAGGAGCAGATAGAAGAATTTCTGCACAACCGTGTCAATGAGCTTTATCAGGCAAAGGAAAAGGAGCTCACTCCCGAAATAATGCGTGAAGTTGAGCGCATCGTCCTGCTGAAAAATGTTGATATGAAGTGGGTCAACCACATTGACGCTATGGACGAGCTGAAAAAGGGAATTTACCTTCGCTCAATGGGTCAGCGCGACCCCGTTGTGGAATACCGCTTCGAGGGCTTTGCCATGTTCGACGAGATGATAGCCTCTATCCGTGAGGACACTGTTAGAATGATACTCACAGTTAAAGTGAGAGTGGAACAGCCTCCTCAGCGTGAACAGGTGATAAAGCCCGACCCTGAGAACGCAGGCGCAAGAACTCCCGTTAAAAAGCCCGCAAGCAAAAAAGTGGGCAGAAACGACCCCTGCCCCTGCGGAAGCGGCAAGAAGTATAAAAAGTGCTGCGGCGCCAACGACTGATTTCAAGGAGAAAACAATGGCTGAGATAAAAGCTTTCAAAGGACTTCGTTATACCGAAAAAGCGGGAGATATAGGTCAGCTTTGCTGTCCTCCCTACGACATAATAAACGCCGAGCAGCGTGACGCGCTTATCGCAAAAAATCCTCACAATCTCATAAGACTGGAGCTTCCCGTTATCGGCGGGAGCGAGGATATGGCGCCGTACAAGGACGCCGCATCGACTTTGCGCCAATGGCTTGACGAGGATATCCTCCGCCGTGACGAAAAGGACTGCATTTATATCTACGAAATGGACTTTTCCGCTTTAGGCGGGAATTACAGCGTAAAAGGCTTTGTTTCCCTTGTAAAGTTAGAGCCCTTCAGCAAAGGCGTTATCCTCCCTCATGAGGAAACTCTCTCCAAAGCCAAGACCGACCGCTTCAACCTGATGAAAGCCACAGGCTGTAATTTCAGCCAGATATATTCCCTTTATATGGACGGTGACGGCTCGGTGATGAGCCTGATAAATTCAGCCTCGGCGGGAGCTCCCGACAGCGCCTTTACCGATGACGACGGCGTTTCACACAAGCTCTGGTGCGTGGACGACCCTGAGATAATTTCAGCAGTCGCAGCAAAAATGTCCGACAAAAAGCTGTATATCGCCGACGGACACCACCGCTACGAGACCGCCCTGAACTATCAGAGATACGTCAGTGAAAATCTTGACGAAACAGGCACAAGCGACTATGTAACAATGATGCTTGTGAATATGGAAAACGACGGCTTGGTGGTATTTCCCACCCACAGGATAGTACGTGACCTGCCCTATTTTGATTACAACGCTGTGTGCGAAAAGTGCGGCGAATATTTCAACGTGACTCCTTACCTCAACCGTGAAAAAGGGGAAAAGGGTCTGGAAAAAGCCTACGCCGAGGGAAGAAAAGCCTTTGTCCTCTTTACAGGCGACAACAACTATACCCTTCTCGAGCTTAAAGACGTGAGCGTTATGGAGCAGTTTATCCCAAGCGGCAGCAAGGCTCTCCGCCAGCTTGACGTCAGCGTTTTGCATACCCTTGTTTTAGAGCGTATTTTCGGCATTGATAAGGAAAATATGGCAAATCAGAAAAACCTTACATACACCAGGAGCGCCGACGAGGCCCTCGCCGCAGTTGACGGCAAGCGTGCCAACTGCGCGTTCCTCCTCAATCCCACAAGGGTGGAGGAAATTCGTGACGTGGCGGCGGCAGGGGAGAAAATGCCCCAGAAATCCACATACTTTTATCCCAAACTCACCACGGGACTTGTGATGAACAAAATCTTTTAACGAGGCAATATTATGTTTAAGCAGGAAATACAGCAGGAGCTTGAAAATCACATAATCCCTTTCTGGGACAGCCTTTGCGACTATGAAAAGGGCGGCTTTTACGGCTTTATGGACAGCGGGCTGAACCTTGACAAAAACGCTCCCAAAGGAGTTATCCTTCACTCCCGCATACTTTGGTTCTATTCCAACTGCTATCTCACCTTAGGCAGAAAGGACTGCCTTGAAAAGGCAAAGCACGCCTTTGACTTTCTCAGCAAATACTGCGTTGACCGTGAGTACGGCGGTGTATATTGGCTGATGAACGCCGACGGCACAGTAAACGACAGTATGAAGCACACCTATTGTCAGGCGTTTTTCATCTACGCTATGGCAAGCTACTACGACGCCTCCAAGGATAAAGCCGCTTTAGACCTTGCTATGAGCGTGTTTGAAACGGTGGAGGAAAAATGCATTGACGATGTGGCGTACCTTGAGGCGCAGAGCAGGGAATTTCACCTTGTAGAAAACGACGCCCTTTCCGAAAACGGCTTGATGGCGGATAAGACTATGAACACCGTTCTTCACCTTATCGAAGCCTACACCGAGCTTTACCGCGTGAACCCCGACAAGCGTGTGCTGGAACGCCTTGAATTTCAGCTCCGCCTTACTCTTGACAAAATATACGACAAGGAAAATTCCAAGCTCCTTGTATTTTTCAACAGGGAAATGCAGGTCATCGGCGATATTCACTCCTACGGCCACGATATCGAAGCCACATGGCTTCTTGACCGCACCTGCGACATTATAGGCGAAAGCGAGCTTACCAAGGAAATTTCCGCTATGAACAGGAAGATAGTCGCCAACATAGCTGAAATAGCCTTTGAAAACGGTGCTCTCAACAACGAGCGTGAAAATGATAAAATAAACAAATGGCGCATCTGGTGGGTGGAGGCGGAAGCGGTAGTAGGCTTCCTCAACGCCTCAAAGCGTTACAACGAGCCGAAATACCGTGAGATATCCCAAACCGTATGGCAGTACATCAAAAACAACATCGTAGACAAGCGAGAGGGCGGCGAATGGCACTCTCAGGTGGACGAACAGGGGAATTACGCAGTGTTCAAGCCTGTTGTTGAGCCGTGGAAATGCCCTTACCACAACGGAAGAATGTGCCTTGAGGTCATAAAGCGTGAAGCATAAGAGGTGACTTTTATGAAAAAAAGCATTAAAGCAATTTCTGCGGCATTTATCGCCCTGACCCTCACCGCCTGCTCAGCGGCAGATGACGTTAGCGGCGAGATACAAATACCTATCTACAACGCCGAGGAAAAGGTGGAGACCTATCAGGTGACCCGTCAGGACCTGTCCGAATCGCAGTCGATGGCGGCGTCAATCGGCTACGCTATGTCCGACGCTCTTTCAACGGCTTATGACGGCAACCTCGTTTCAATGGACGTAAGACAGTACCAGTATCTGAACGAGGGCGACGTTATCGCCGTGATAGACAGCTCCGCGCTGGACTACACCTACCTTGAACAGGAAATAATCATGGAAGGCGCATACGCCGACTATCAGCAAAGCGGCAGTCAGGCTGACCGTATCAGGTACGAATACGAAAAGGCAAGGCTGGACGCCATTCAGTACGAGATAGACAGTTACACCATAAAAGCGCCCTACGACTGCATCGTTTCCCACGTAGCCGCCCTTGAGATAGGAGCAGAGCTTCCCCAGGGAACCTATGTTTGCTCCGTTGCAAAGGCGGACGAAATTTACGTTTACACCGCCGTGGACTCCTCCTCCGATACAGTCAGCCCATTCCAGCTTGGCAGTAAGGTGAACGTTACCCTGACGGGAAATTCCTACGAGGGAACGGTGGTCAGCATACCCAGCAGTCGCTCTTATCAGAAACAGGAGCAGGTGGATATCCAACCCCTTGTATGGGGCGGTTTCGGCGGGAACAATCTTCCTTCCGTAGACAGCAGTAAAAACGCCATAATCGGCTTTGAGCCCGATGTTCTTGCCGCAATGCTGGAGGAAACTTCAAATGCGGTGATCGCAGGCTGGGCGACGGTATCCGTCGTGACCTCGCAGATGAACAACGTGATTTGCGTTCCCTCAAGTGCTGTCAGCAACCGAAACTACGTTTACCTTTACGAGGACGACCACAAGGTCCGCATACCCGTTGAGACGGGACCTACCATAAACGGCTACACCGTCATTTTAAGCGGACTTAAAGAGGGCGACCTGATAGTAATCTGAAAATAATTCACAGTAATAAACAAAAAGCAGACACATCGGGCAGTTCCGCATAAAACAGCAAAAGCAGACGTAAAAACGTCTGCTTTTTGTGTATAGAAGTGCGCATATTAAATTCATCTTACAGGTAAATCGGAATTTGCCTAAGTGTGTTGCCTGTTCGCACGCTGACGAAAATCATCCCGAATATATCCGTAAATATTGTAAGTGCAGTAGTTGTTGACCATCTTTCCGTTTCTGATACAGCCTTCAAGTGTAAATCCGCATTTCTTTAAAACTGCATTTGACGCCATGTTTTCTACGTCTGCTTCTGCATGCAATCTGTCCAACGTTGTTTCTGAAAAGATAAAATTCACAACTTTGGTTAATGCCTCGGTACAAACGCCTTGGTTCCAGCAGGTAGGATTTATTCTATATGCGATCTTACCCAGTCTGTCATTTTCTACATCGAATACTTCTATAATTCCAATTACTCTATGATTCTCTTTACTTTCAATCCCCCATATGAAATCATGGGACGGTTTGCGCTTAACATGTGGTCTTGGGTCAATAAACAGAAATTCCGGATTTTTCTCGTCTTTGCTTGCAGAGCGTCCCCAATATTGATAAACAATGTCCAACCCCAACCATTCACGTAAATCGTCAATATCATCTGGTGTTAGTTTGCGCAAAAAGAACCGTTCTGTTTCAAGTTCAGGAATCCACAAATATTCTTTTAGCATAAATCTCACCTATTATCATTTGTAAAATTTTTCTTCTGTTATCATTCTCGTAGAGAAAAATTCTCCCATTATTGTCCCTACTTAAATCCCGATTTATCACACAGGCTGTCATATCGGCAAGTTCCCTCACTGTGTCTGCTTTTATTATGCAATGATTACTTAAACACGTGTTTCCCGCCGCTTTAAGCCTGCTCCTTCCCCTTTTTTGGCAGCGCATACTTTCTTGAATAAGCGGCGAAATAATCCAGAAAGAAAGCGTCCTCCGCCTTTTTCAGCTCGTTAATGTATTCGTGAGTATCGAATGTGCCCTCCTGAATTTGTATAAGGCACACCGCAATATTTGAGCAGTGGTCAGCGATACGCTCAAAGTTTGTCAGCATATCGGACAGGATAAATCCAGCCTCGATAGTACATTTCCCCTTGCGCAGACGCTTAACGTGGTGCTTTTTCAGCTCGTTGCGCAGGTTGTCGATGACCTCTTCAAGCGGCTCCACCGTCTTTGCCTTAACGATATCTCCCGTTTCAAATGCAGTGAATGTGAGGGAAACTATCTCTTTTATAGCGGCGATATATACCCTTAGCTCCTCCTGCGCCTTGTCGGAGAAGAAAAGCCCCTTTTCGCTCATCTCCTCCGCCGCCTCCATAGTGTTCACGGCGTAGTCTGAAATGCGCTCAATATCGCTTATGCAGTGGAGCAGGACGGATATCTGCTTGCTGTCCTTTTCCGTAAGGTTCTGGGAGCTCAGCTTTACCAGATACGTTCCCAGCTTGTCCTCATATTCGTCCACCAGATTTTCGTTTGCAACTACTTCCTCGCCGTGTTCGCTGTCGTAATTTTTCAGTAGCCCGATAGCGTCGTTCAGCGTCTGCTTTGTAAGCTCCGCCATTTTAAAAGCCAGCGTGCGGCACTGGTCTATCGCAAAGGAAGGAGTGGACAGAAATCTTTCGTCCAGCAGGGCGAAGACATCATCTTTGTTGTGCTTTCCCTCTCTCACCGTCAGCTTTGCCAGCTTAACGAGCAGATTTGTAAACGGCAGGAGGAGCAAGGTAGTAGCCACATTGAACACAGTGTGAATAACTGCGATTCCCCACATAGATGCGGGCTGATCCGCTATCGCAAAATCAAATATAGCGTCAAGGCTGTAATACAAGGTCAGGAAAACCACGTTTCCTATGATGTTTACGTACAGACGGACAAAAGCGGCTCTCTTTGCGTCCTTGTTTGCGCCCACGCTGGAAAGCAGGGTAGTGACGCATGCGCCGATATTCTCGCCAAGAATTATAGGGATAGCGCTGCTGTACGGCAGAGACCCCGTCAGCGACAACGCCTGCAAAATACCGACCGTTGCGGAGGAGCTTTGCATAATGCCCGTCATAGCCGCGCCCACCAGCACGCCCAACAGCGGGTTTGAGAACATAGTCAGAATGTTTGTGAACTCAGGCACTTCCGCCAGCGGCGAAATTGCGGAGGACATACTGTTCATTCCCAGCATAAGCAGGGCGAAACCGATGAGAATGGAAGCCACTTCCTGTTTTTTGCCCTTTGCCTTTTTCATAAAGGTCATTATGATAACGCCGATTATCGCCATTATAGGAGCAAACGAGGTAGGTTTTAAAAGCTGTAAGAAAAGGCTTTCCCCGCCTTGTATCCCTGAAAGTGACAGTATCCATGCGGTAACGGTGGTGCCTATGTTCGCGCCCATTATAACGCTTACCGCCTGTTCAAGCTGCATTATGCCCGAGTTTACGAAACCCACCACCATAACGGTGGTAGCGGAAGAGGACTGTACCACGGCGGTGACCAGCATACCCAGCAGCACGCCTTTTATCTTGTTGCTGGTGAGCTTTTCAAGGATCTTTTCCAGCTTCCCGCCGGACAGCTTTTCAAGTCCGCCGCCCATAACGTTCATACCGTACAGGAACATAGCCAGTCCGCCCACGAACGTCAGAAACATCAAAACGTATTCCATATGTTATCCTTTGCCAAAAAATCAATTCACATACAAGAATAATTATATCAAAAATCTTTTTCAAAAACAATATGCCAATGTGAAAAATATCAAAAAACTTTTGCGGTCGGCGTGTAGAAATTTGTGCATAAATAAGAAAGAATTATGGATATTCTTACGATTTTGTCAGCCTGTACTTGCAAGAAACAAAAAATAATGTTATACTATATTATTATTTATTTCGCAAAATATCGGAGGACAATTATGACGACCGTATTTGATAAAGCAAAATTCACCGAGGAATTTACAAAAATACTTTCGGAGGAACACGACGTCACCCCTGCCGCCGCTACTCCCCAACAGCTCCACGACGCTGTTTCAAAAGCGGTGATGAACGGCATTTCCGCCGACTGGAAGAAAAGCAGGGAAAAGCACCTTTCCGCCCGCAGAGCCTGCTACTTCTCAATGGAATTTCTTGTAGGCAGAGCGATATACAACAATCTCCTGTGCTTAGGGATAGAAAAAGAGGTTGAGTCCGCCCTTTCCGAAGCTGGAGCAAGCCTCGCCGATATGGAGGAGATAGAGGACGCCGCCCTCGGCAACGGCGGACTGGGACGCCTTGCCGCCTGCTTTCTTGACAGCGCCGCAACTCTTGACCTGCCCCTTGACGGCTACGGAATAAGATACAAATACGGCCTGTTCAAGCAGGATTTTGTAGACGGCTTTCAGCACGAGACCGCTGACAACTGGACAAAATACGGCGACCCCTGGAGCAAGCGTGCGAACGCCGACGAAATCATTATAGAATACGCCGATCAGACAGTCAAAGCCGTCCCCTACGATATGCCCGTTATCGGCTATAACACCAATAATATCGGCACTCTCCGTCTCTGGCAGTGCGAGCCTGTTGAGGAATTTGACTTCGACCTGTTCAACGCTCAGAAATATTCCGAAGCCTCCGCCGCCCAGATAGCCGCCGAGAACATCTCCCGCGTGCTTTACCCCAACGACGACGCCAGAGAGGGGAAGATACTCCGCTTAAAGCAGGAATATTTCTTCTCCGCCGCCTCTATCCGTGATATTGTGAAAAAGTACAAAGCGCAAGGCGGCGACATTCGCAAAATTTACGAGAAGATCTCCGTCCAGCTCAACGACACCCACCCCGTAATAGCTATCCCCGAGCTTATCCGAATCCTTGTTGACGAAGAGGGAATAGCCTTTGATGAAGCCCTTGAGATAGCGAAAAAGACCTTTAACTACACCAATCACACCGTAATGTCCGAAGCCCTTGAAAAGTGGGGAGCAGACATAATGGAGGAGATACTCCCCCGCGTTTACGCAATTATTTTGCAGTTAAACGAAGCGTTCATAGGCGAAATGTACCGCCTGAAAATGCCGAGGAACAAGATAGACGATATGAAGCCTGTCAGCGGAAACACCGTCCATATGGCGAAAATGGCGTCCTACTGCTCCACAAGGATAAACGGCGTTGCGGCTATCCACACCGAGATACTGAAAAACGATGTTTTAAACGACTGGTACAGACTGTACCCCGACAAATTCCTCAACGAAACCAACGGCATAACTCCCCGCCGCTGGATAAGATTGTGCAACCCCGAGCTTTCCGCCCTTGCAACCAAGCTCCTTGGCAGTGAGGACTGGATAAACGACCTTGACAAGCTGAAGGAGCTGGACAAATATTCCGATGACGGCCCTGCGATACAGTCCTTTATGGATATCAAAAAGCAGAAAAAGCAGCAGCTTGCCGATTATATCAAACAAACCGAGGGCGTGGACATTGACGTGAACAGCATTTACGACGTTCAGATAAAACGCCTCCACGAGTACAAGCGCCAGCTTCTCAACGCCTTCAGCATACTTTACATTTACTTCGGCATAAAGGACGGCTCTATAAAGAATTTTTACCCCACCACCTTCATATTCGGCGCAAAATCTGCTCCCGGCTACGCCAGAGCAAAGGGTATAATCAAGTATATCAACGAGATAGGCAAGCTGGTGTCCTCCGACCCTGAAACAAAAGACCTGCTCAAGGTGGTATTCGTCAGCAACTACCGTGTCACCTACGCCGAGCATATCGTCCCCGCCGCCGACGTCTCCGAACAAATATCTATGGCGGGAACAGAGGCAAGCGGCACGGGAAATATGAAGCTCTCACTTAACGGTGCAGTAACTTTGGGAACTTACGACGGCGCAAATATTGAGATAGTCGAGGAAGCGGGCGAGGAAAACAACTATATCTTCGGCGCAAGGGTAGAGGAGCTTTCCGACATAATGAAAACCTACGACCCGAGAGAGATAACCGAGAACAACGAAAAAATAGGCAGAGTTGTGAGAACGCTGATAGACGGCACCGTAAGCGACGGCGGGACGGGAATTTTCCGTGAGCTTTACTTCGCTCTCCTTGAGGGCGCAAGCTGGCACAGACCCGACCATTACTACGTTCTGGGGGATCTGGAAAGCTACGTTGAGGCAAAGCTGAGACTTAACGCCGATTACCGCCGCGATATCGCCGAGTTTTCCCGCAAATGCTGGAAAAACTTCATCACAGCGGGAAAATTCAGCTCCGACCGCACCATTGCCGATTACGCCGAAAACGTATGGCATATCGAAAAGCTGAAATAAAAATTTTAAGAGGACTTTGCCACAAAGTCCTCTTTTTTGACAAATTCCGTCACATCACACAAAAACCGTACCTTTAAAAAAGGAAAATTTTTTCAAAAAATTGTAAAAAACTGCTTGACAACCTCCTTCATTTGAGTTATACTAATATACTGTATCATAATGGAATGTTATGTGTTCAAAGCGTTTGGCAACACCTGCCAAATCCGCTTTAAATGCGTGATATTGCTGAATTTATGAAGGAGTGATCAAGCCAATGGTGAATGTCAAGGAAGTACAATTGGGCAGAACTACACGAAAGAGTTTTTCAAAAATCGACGAAGTTCTGGAGATGCCGAACCTTATCGAAATTCAGAAAAATTCTTATCAGTGGTTTTTGGACGAAGGTATAAAGGAGGTATTCAACGATATTTCCTCCATAACCAGCGCAAATGGCAAGCTGACGCTCAGCTTTGTGGATTATACCATCGACGAAACCCCAAAGTACACCATCAGCGAGTGCAAGGAACGTGACGTGACCTACGCCGCCCCCATGCGCGTCAAGGCCCGACTAAAAAACGAGGAAACAGGTGAAATTACCGAAAATACGATATTTATGGGCGATTTTCCGCTTATGACCGAAAGCGGAACCTTTGTGATAAACGGTGCGGAAAGAGTTATCGTATCTCAGCTTGTCCGTTCTCCGGGCGTTTATTTCGGCTTTGATTACGATAAAACAGGAAAAAAGCTGTTCAAATCCACCGTTATCCCCAACCGCGGCGCATGGCTGGAATACGAAATGGACAGCAACGATGTATTCTACGTCAGAATAGACAAGAACCGCAAAATACCCGCCACCACCCTTATCCGTGCATTGGGAAAGGGAACTGACGATGATATAATCGACTTTTTCGGCGAGGACGAGCGTCTGCGCCAGACCATGAACGAAAAGGACACCACCAAGAACACCGAGGAAGCTCTTCTTGAGGTATACAAGAAGCTGCGCCCCGGCGAACCTCCCACGGTGGATTCCGCCCAGAATCACCTTAACGCTTTGTTCTTTGACGCAAAGCGCTACGACCTGTCACGTTTCGGCAGATACAAGTACAACAAAAAGCTTGGCGTTTCCAACCGTATAGCGGGTCACAAGCTGGCTGCTCCCGTTATCGACCCTATGACAGGCGAGCTTTTGGCTGAAGCAGGCGAGTTCATCAAAATGGACAGAGCCGCCCAGATCGAACAGGCGGGCGTTATGGAGGTCCTCCTTGAGGTTGAGGGCAGGGAAGTAAAGGTAGTCGGCAACGGAATGGTAGACATAAAGCCCTACATTCCCGATTCTATCGACCCCCTCAAATACGGCATAAACGAAAAAGTATCCTTCAACGTACTGAAAAACATACTTGACACCGCCAATTCCGAGGCTGAAATAGAGGAGGCTCTTGCAGAGAATGCGGAGCGCCTTGTGCCCAAGCACATCACCCTTGACGATATTTTTGCCACCGTAAGCTATTTTATCAATCTTTGCGAAGGCGTGGGAAATGTTGACGACATCGACCACCTTGGCAACAGACGTATCCGTTCCGTGGGCGAGCTGCTGCAAAACCAGTTCAGAATAGGCTTTGCCCGTATGGAGCGTGTTATAAGAGAAAGAATGGGACTTCAGTCGCAGGAAATGGAGAAGGTATCTCCCGCCTCCCTGATAAATATACGTCCCGTTATCGCCGCGATAAAGGAATTTTTCGGTTCATCTCCACTTTCTCAGTTTATGGACCAGAACAACCCTCTTGCGGAGCTTACTCACAAGAGAAGACTTTCAGCATTGGGTCCCGGCGGTCTTTCCCGTGACAGAGCAGGATTTGAGGTTCGTGACGTACATTATTCCCACTATGGAAGAATGTGCCCTATCGAGACCCCTGAAGGTCCTAATATAGGACTTATCTCCTACCTTGCGTCCTTCGCAAGGATAAACGAGTACGGCTTTATCGAAGCCCCCTACCGCAAGGTAGACAAGGAAAAGGGCATAGTTACCGACGAAGTTGTATATATGACCGCCGACGTTGAGGACCTGTATATCGTCGCTCAGGCGAACGAGCCGCTGGACAAGGAGGGACACTTTATGCGTCCCCGCGTTACCGCCCGTCACCGTGACGAGATACTGGAAGTTCCCAACGAAACGGTAGATTATATGGACGTATCTCCTAAGATGATGGTATCCGTCGCTACCGCTATGATACCCTTCCTTGAAAACGACGACGCCAACCGTGCCCTTATGGGCGCCAACATGCAGCGTCAGGCTGTACCTCTTATGGTAACTGAAAATCCTATCGTTGCAACAGGTATGGAATACAAGGCGGCAGTTGACTCAGGCGTATGCGTCCTTGCAAAAGAGGACGGACTTGTCACCAACGTCACCGCCGACTTTATCACTATCGTTTCCACTGAAGGCAAGGAGCGCAGATATGAGCTTATCAAGTTCAAACGCTCCAACCAGGGCACCTGCATAAATCAAAAGCCTATCGTAAAGAAGGGCGATAAAGTCAAGAAAGGCGACGTCATCGCCGACGGTCCCGCTACCCACAACGGCGAAATTTCCCTGGGCAAGAACGCCCTTATCGGTTTTATGACCTGGGAAGGCTACAACTACGAGGACGCCGTTCTGATAAACGAAAAGCTTGTTTACAACGACGTTTACACGTCAATACACATCGAGGAATACGAGCTTGAGTGCCGTGACACCAAGCTGGGACCCGAAGAGATAACGAGAGAGATACCCAACGTCAGCGAGGACGCTCTGAAAGACCTTGACGAGCGCGGAATAATCAGAATAGGCGCAGAAGTACATGCAGGCGACATTCTGGTAGGAAAAGTCGCTCCCAAGGGCGAAGCCGATCTCACCGCCGAGGAACGTCTGCTCCGTGCAATATTCGGCGAAAAGGCAAGAGACGTTCGCGATAATTCGCTGAGAGTTCCTCACGGCGAAAGCGGCGTTATCGTCGACGTAAAGGTGTTTGACAGAACAAACTGCTCCGAGCTTGCTCCCGGCGTTAATATGGTAGTGCGCTGCTATATCGCTCAGAAGAGAAAGATAAGCGTAGGCGACAAAATGGCGGGCCGTCACGGAAACAAGGGCGTTGTTTCCCGCATACTCCCGCAGGAGGATATGCCTTTCCTCCCCGACGGAACGCCTCTCGATATAGTTCTGAACCCCTTGGGCGTTCCTTCCCGTATGAACATCGGTCAGGTTCTGGAGGTTCACCTTGGCTACGCCGCAAAAGCATTGGGCTGGCAGGTTATGACCCCCGTATTTGACGGCGCCCGTGAGGAAGATATCCGTGAATGTCTCAAAATGGCGGGTATCCCCGAGGACGCAAAGACACAGCTCACCGACGGACGCACAGGCGAAAAGTTCGACAGCCCCGTAACAGTTGGATATATGTACTACCTCAAGCTCCACCACCTGGTAGACGATAAGATACACGCCCGTTCCACAGGACCTTACTCGCTGGTAACTCAGCAGCCCTTAGGCGGTAAAGCTCAGTTCGGTGGTCAGCGTTTTGGTGAAATGGAAGTCTGGGCATTGGAAGCATACGGCGCAGCTTACACCTTGCAGGAAATCCTCACCGTAAAATCTGACGATATCGTAGGACGTGTAAAGACCTACGAGGCGATAGTAAAGGGCGACAGCGTTCCCAAGCCGGGCGTTCCCGAATCCTTTAAGGTGCTTGTCAAGGAGCTCCAGTCTTTGGGACTTGACGTCAAAGTGCTTGACAAGGATAACGAGGAGATAGATCTGAAGCAGACCTTCGACGACGACGGAGAAGTCGGTATGGTAAATGCGGACGACTTTGAATATGTAGCAGATGAAAGCGACTTTGATTCCGGCTTTATCACCGAGGACGCGCCTGCGGACGAGCTTGGCGACGAAGATGATGAATACGATGAGGAAGAGGATTTCCCCGGCGATGATTTCTACGGGGACGACATTCCCGAAGAGGACGAATAAAACACGCCGCTTTCACGGCAAATTTAAAGAATCGAGGTAAAACATAAGTGTCAGACAATGTTTTCGAGTCAATAAAGATCGGTCTTGCTTCTCCCGAGCAGATAAGAAAGTGGAGCCACGGCGTAGTCACCCGTCCCGAAACTATAAACTACCGCACGCAAAAGCCCGAAAGAGACGGCTTGTTCTGCGAGCGCATATTCGGACCTACAAAGGACTGGGAATGTACCTGCGGAAAGTACAAGAAAATACGCTATAAAGGCAAGATATGCGAAAAGTGCGGCGTTGAAGTCACCCAGAGCAAGGTAAGACGCGACCGTATGGGAAGCATCGAGCTTGCCGCCCCCGTTTCACACATCTGGTATTTCAGAGGTACTCCCTCCCGTATCGGACAGGTTCTGGACATTTCCCCCAAAAGACTGGAGGAGGTACTGTACTTCACCAAATATATCGTTACCGACCCCGGAGAGGCAAAGGACGTCCTCACCAAAGGACAGCTCCTTTCCGAAAAGGAATACAACGATATGCGCGAGCGCTACGAGGACGATTTCAGCGCAGGAATGGGCGCAGAAGCTATAAAGCAGCTTTTGCAGGAGATCGACCTGGACGCTTTGTCAGAACAGCTTAAAGCGGAACTGGAAAATTCCCAGGGTCAGAAGCGAATGAAGATACTCAAGCGCCTTGACGTTATCGAGGCGTTCAGACAAAGCGGCAACCGTCCCGAGTGGATGATACTGGACGTTATTCCCGTTATCCCCCCCGACATCAGACCTATGGTCTTGCTGGACGGCGGACGTTTTGCCACCTCCGACCTTAATGACCTTTACAGGCGTGTTATCAACAGAAACAACCGCCTTAAAAAGATGATAGACCTGAAAGCCCCCGACATAATAATCAGGAACGAAAAGCGTATGCTTCAGGAGGCGGTTGACGCCCTTATCGACAACGGACGTCACGGCAGAGCCGTTACAGGTCCCTCCAACCGCCCGCTGAAATCCCTTTCCGATATGCTTAAGGGCAAGCAGGGACGTTTCAGACAGAACCTTCTGGGTAAGCGTGTCGACTATTCGGGACGTTCCGTTATCGTTGTGGGACCCGACCTGAAAATGGATCAGTGCGGTCTGCCCAAGGAAATGGCTATCGAGCTGTTCAAGCCCTTTGTAATGAAAGAGCTTGTAGAGCGCGGCAAGGCTAACAACATCAAGAGCGCAAGAAAAATGGTAGAGCGTGCCAACGACGACGTATGGGACGTGCTTGAGGACGTTATCAAGGAGCATCCCGTTCTGCTGAACCGTGCGCCTACTCTGCACAGACTGGGTATACAGGCGTTTTCTCCCGTTCTTGTTGAGGGACGTGCCTTAAAGCTGCACCCTCTTGTTTGTACCGCATACAACGCCGACTTTGACGGCGACCAGATGGCAGTGCATCTCCCCCTGTCAAAGGAGGCAAGGGACGAGGCTAAAAACCTTATGCTTGCGGCAAACAACCTGCTGAAGCCCTCCGACGGACGTCCCGTCACCGTTCCTACTCAGGATATGGTATTGGGTTCATATTACCTCACCATAACCAAGGACGGCGAGCCGGGCGAGGGAAGCGCCTACCGTGATTTCAACGAAGCGCTTATGGCTTATCAGGACGGAATAATCACCCTCCATTCCAAGATAAAGGCGCGTTCCACCCGCATTGTGAACGATATTCCCATAACTCAGCTTATAGACACCACCGTGGGCAAGATAATCTTCAACGAGCATATCCCTCAGGATCTGGGCTTTGTTGACCGTTCCGACCCCGAAAACGCCGCCAAGCTGGAGATAGACTTCAAGGTAGGCAAGAAGGAGCTTGGAAAGATAATCGAGCGCTGCATAAAGGTTCACGGCACCGCAGTAACTGCTCAGATGCTGGACAAGATAAAAGCCCAGGGCTTCAAATACTCCACCAAATCCGCGATAACCGTCGCCGTCTGCGACGCCTCCATTCCTCCTCAGAAGAAGGAACTGCTGGAGCAGGCTGACGAAGAGGTACTGTCTATCAACAGGGATTATTCCCGCGGCTTTATTTCTAACGCCGAGCGTAAAAACGCCGTTCTTGCAGTATGGAACAGGACTACCAACGAGGTTTCCGACGCCCTGACAAAGAACCTCGACCAGTACAACCCTATCTTTATGATGGCAGATTCAGGCGCTCGTGGTAGTACGAACCAGATAAGACAGCTTGCAGGTATGAGAGGACTTATCGCCAACACGTCGGGCGAAACCATCGAAATCCCTATCAGAGCCAATTACCGTGAAGGCTTGAACGTACTTGAATATTTCATCTCCTCAAGAGGCGCGAGAAAGGGACTTGCCGACACCGCGCTTAGAACTGCGGACTCAGGCTATCTGACTCGCCGTCTTGTTGACGTTTCTCAGGAAGTCATTATCAGAATGGACGACTGCCATACCGACGAGGGAATTGAAGTATACGAGATAAGAGAGGGCAAGGAGCTTATCGAGCCTTTGTCCGAAAGACTTGTGGGAAGATACCTTCTCCACGATCTGTACGACAGCAACGGCGACCTTGCCATTTCAAAGGACAAGATGCTTACTGACGCCGACGCTCAGAAGATAATCGGTATGGGAATAGACCGCATACAGATACGCTCCGTTCTGGGCTGTAAGGCGGAACACGGCGTGTGCGCCAAGTGCTACGGTCACTCTCTTGCCAACGGCGAGCCTATCAAGATAGGCGAAGCGGTGGGAATAATCGCCGCCCAGTCCATAGGCGAGCCCGGTACTCAGCTTACCATGAGAACCTTCCACACAGGCGGTATCGCCTCCGCTGAGGATATCACACAGGGTCTTCCCCGTGTAGTTGAGCTTTTCGAGAGCAGACAGCCCAAGTCCAGCGCCATAATCTCCCGTATCGCAGGTAAGATACACATCGAGGAAGTAAAGAAAGCAAGACACGTCACCGTTACCGCCGACGACGGCGAGGTAGAGGATTACGTCGTACCCTTCGGCTACCGTATGAAGGTGGAGGAAGACGACTTTATCGAAAAAGGCGCTCCCATAACCGAAGGCTCTCTCAATCCTCACGATATCCTTGAGGTCAACGGCGAACAGGCGGTACAAAACTACATCATCTCCGAGGTGCAGAAGGTCTACCGTATGCAGGGCGTTGACATCAACGACAAGCACATCGAAGTTATCGTGCGCCAGATGATGAGAAAGAGAAGAGTTATCAAGCCCGGCAACTCTTACCTGCTCCCCGGCTCCAACGTGGACAAGAACGAGCTTGCAAGAATAAAGGCAGAGCTTGAACAGCGCAAAGCAAACGGCGAGGACGTGGAGATCCCCGAGGACGAACCCGTTTTGCTGGGTATCACAAAGGCTTCTCTTGCAACGGACAGCTTCCTGTCGGCAGCTTCATTCCAGGAGACTACCAGAGTGCTTACCGACGCCGCTATCCACGGCAAGATAGACCCGCTGCTGGGACTTAAGGAAAACGTTATAATCGGTAAGCTTATCCCTGCGGGAACAGGTATGACAGGCGCCTCTGATACAGAGGAAGAACCTGAAGCTGTACAGGCGTAAATGCCGATATATGGTGATTTTCCACAAATTTCCGCATAAATAAACAAATTATACGGCAAAATCAACGATATTTTCTGCTGTAAGTCAGGAAATATTGACTTTTGCCGTATTTTTGTGTATAATAATAAAGCTTGCGTAAAGCATTTAAGCCGCTTTGCGCCGCAAAAAATAAAACAGGAGGTGTAAACGAATTGCCAACCTTTAATCAGCTTGTAAGAAAAGGTAGAGAGTTATCCACGAAGAAGTCCAAGGCGCCTGCTTTGCAGAAGAGCCTGAACACTCTGAAGAAGGAAACTACGGATATGTCTTCTCCCCAGAAGCGCGGAGTATGCACAGCCGTAAGGACCGCAACTCCCAAGAAGCCTAACTCGGCTATGAGAAAGATCGCCAGAGTAAGACTTTCCAACGGATACGAAGTTACCGCTTACATTCCCGGCATCGGACACAAGCTTCAGGAGCACAGCGTCGTTCTTATCAGAGGCGGACGTGTAAGAGATCTCCCTGGTGTGCGTTACCACATCATCAGAGGAACTCTTGACGCTCAGGGCGTTGACGGAAGAATGCAGGGCAGATCAAAGTACGGAGCCAAGCGCCCCAAGGCCGGTAAGAAATAACGAAATGCAGATAACTGCCGCATTTGCGGAGGTAATATATATTTATTGCCTCTTGAATGGACGGCGGGAGAAGGCGGGACAAACCCGCCGGGCTTTCGAGTACCGATGATTTCATTGCCGTGAACAGCACGGCGAAAACTTATGAAGGAGGGAATAAAGTGCCAAGAAGAGGTAATGTACCCAAGCGTGAAGTATTGCCCGATCCTATGTACAATTCGGAGCTGGTAACAAGACTTATCAACAATATCATGCTTGACGGTAAAAAGGGCGTTGCCCAGAAGATAGTATACGGCGCATTCGAGATCGTGAACGAAAAGACCGGCAAGGATCCCCTTGAGGTTTTTGAGCAGGCGATGGAGAACATTATGCCGCAGCTGGAGGTAAAGGCTCGCCGCGTGGGCGGTTCCACCTACCAGGTTCCTATGGAAGTACGCCCCGACAGACGCAGAACGTTGGGTCTGAGATGGCTGACACAGTTCAGCAGAAAAAGAAATGAAAAGACTATGAAAGAAAGACTTGCAAACGAGATCCTTGACGCTGTCAACGGACAGGGCGCATCTTTCAAAAAGCGTGAAGATACACACAGAATGGCAGAAGCTAACAAGGCATTCGCACATTTCAAGTGGTGATCGGTAGAACGGAGGAATTATGGCTAGAGATGTATCTCTTGAAATGACCCGTAATATCGGTATCATGGCGCACATCGATGCAGGTAAGACCACCACGACGGAACGTATCCTGTTTTACACCGGTATCAACCATAAGATAGGCGAAGTTCACGAAGGCGCTGCCACGATGGACTGGATGGAGCAGGAGCAGGAGAGAGGTATCACGATAACCTCCGCCGCTACTACTGCATACTGGAACAAGCACAGAATAAATATAATCGATACTCCGGGTCACGTTGACTTTACCGTTGAGGTAGAGCGCTCACTCAGAGTGCTTGACGGTTCCGTTACCGTTTTCTGCGCAAAGGGCGGCGTTGAGCCCCAGTCGGAAACGGTATGGCGTCAGGCTGACAAATATCACGTTCCCAGAATGGCTTATGTAAATAAGATGGACATTATGGGCGCGAACTTTTTCAACGTAGTACAAATGATGAAGGATCGTCTGAAAACAAACGCAGTCCCCATTCAGCTCCCCATCGGCGCTGAGGACACCTTCAGAGGCATAGTTGACCTTGTGGAAATGAACGCCGATGTTTACTACGACGACCTCGGCAAGGATATGAGAGTCGAGGATATCCCCGAAGATATGAAGGAGCTTGCAGCTCAGTACAGAGAGCAGCTTCTCGAAGCAGTAGCCGAACAGGACGAGGAAATAATGAACAAGTACCTGGAAGGCGAAGAGATAACCAAGGAGGAGATTAAGAGATGCCTGCGCAAGGCTACTATCGCCAACGAGATAGTACCCGTTATCTGCGGCACCTCCTACAAGAACAAGGGTGTACAGAAGCTCCTTGACGCAGTTGTAGACTATATGCCTTCTCCTCTGGACATTCCCGCTATCAAGGGCGTAAATCCCGAAACAGGCGAGGAATGTGAAAGACACGCAGGCGACGATCAGCCTTTCTCCGCACTGGCGTTCAAGATCGCTACCGACCCCTTTGTCGGTAAGCTCTGCTTCTTCAGAGTTTACTCAGGCATAGTTGAAGCAGGTTCTTCCATGCTCAACGCCACCAAGGGCAAGAAGGAACGTATGGGTCGTATCCTGCAGATGCACGCAAACCACAGACAAGACCTTGAAGTTTGCTACTGCGGCGATATCGCAGCGGCGGTAGGTCTTAAAAATACCACCACAGGCGACACCCTTTGTGATGAGAACAACCCTGTTATATTGGAATCAATGGAATTCCCCGACCCCGTTATCGACCTTGCTATCGAGCCCAAGACCAAAGCAGGTCAGGAAAAGATGGCTCTTGCTCTTGCAAAGCTTGCAGAGGAAGACCCCACCTTCAAGACGTGGACGGACGAGGAAACAGGTCAGACCATCATCGCAGGTATGGGCGAGCTTCACCTGGAGATAATCGTAGACAGACTTCTCCGTGAATTTAAGGTGGAAGCAAACGTAGGCGCACCTCAGGTTGCTTACAAGGAGACCATTACAACCGCTACCGACGTTGACACCAAATACGCCCGTCAGTCAGGCGGTAAAGGTCAGTACGGTCACGTTAAGCTCCACGTTGAGCCTAACGAAAGCGGCAAGGGCTACGAGTTTATCAACAGCGTTGTGGGCGGCGCTATCCCGAAGGAATATATTCCCGCCGTTGACGCAGGTATCCAGGGCGCAATGCAGTCAGGCGTACTTGCAGGCTTCCCCACAGTCGACCTGAAGGTAACTCTTTACGACGGCTCTTACCACGAGGTAGACTCCTCGGAAATGGCGTTCAAGATCGCAGGCTCTATGGCTCTTAAGGAAGCCTGCCGCAAGGCAAATCCTGTAATTCTCGAACCCATTATGAAGGTAGTTGTCATCGTCCCCGAGGATTATATGGGCGACGTTATCGGCGACCTTAACGCCCGCAGAGGTCTTGTACAAGGCTTTGAGGACAGAAACGGCGCCAAGCAGATAGAGGCTCTCGTTCCTCTGTCGGAGATGTTCGGCTACTCCAACGACCTGCGTTCAAAGACGCAGGGACGCGGACAGTATGTAATGGAACCCCACAGCTACGTTCAGGTTCCCAAGAATATTGCAGACGGAATTATGAAGTCCAGAAGCAAGGAATAAAATATTTTAAAATTTTTACAAAAAACCCTTGTATTTTTCAATAAAATTTGGTAAAATGAAATGCAAGGAACCACCAAAACGTTTAGGAGGATTATTCTAATGGCAAAACAAAAGTTTGAACGTACCAAACCCCACGTAAACATTGGTACAATCGGTCACGTTGACCACGGCAAGACCACTCTTACCGCAGCTATCACCAAGGTTCTGGCTTTCAAGGGACAGGCTCAGTTCGAAGCATATGATATGATCGACAAGGCTCCCGAGGAGAGAGAACGTGGTATCACAATCAACACCGCACACGTTGAGTATGAGACTGACAAGCGTCACTATGCTCACGTTGACTGCCCGGGCCACGCTGACTATATCAAGAACATGATCACCGGTGCGGCTCAGATGGACGGCGCTATCCTCGTTGTTGCAGGTACTGACGGTCCTATGGCTCAGACCAAGGAACACATTCTGCTTGCTCACCAGGTAGGCGTTCCCGCTATGGTAGTATTCATCAACAAGTGCGACGATGTTGACGACCCCGAGCTGCTCGACCTTGTTGAAATGGACATCAGAGACATTCTGAACAACCATGACTTCCCTGGCGACGATATTCCTGTGATCAGAGGCTCCGCTAAGGTTGCTCTTGATTCCACCAGCACCGACATCAACGCTCCCGAATACAAGTGCATTCTCGAGCTTATGGACGCTGTTGACAACTATATTCCCACTCCTGACCGTAAGGCAGATCAGCCTTTCCTGATGCCTGTTGAGGACACTATGACCATCACCGGTCGTGGTACCGTTGCAACCGGTCGTGTAGAGCGTGGCGTACTGAAGATGAACGACCCCGTTGAGATCACCGGTCTGACTGAAGAACCCAAGTCCACCGTTGTTACCGGTATCGAAATGTTCCACAAGCTCCTTGACTACGCTGAAGCAGGCGACAACATCGGCGTTCTGCTCCGTGGTATCCAGAGAAGTGAGATCGAGCGTGGTCAGGTTCTCTGCAAGCCCGGCTCAATTCATCCCCACACCAAGTTCACAGGTCAGGTTTACGTGCTGAAAAAGGACGAGGGCGGCCGTCATAAGCCCTTCTTCAGCAATTACAGACCTCAGTTCTTCTTCAGAACCACCGACGTTACCGGCGTTATCACTCTTCCTCCTGACAAGGAAATGTGCATGCCTGGCGATAACGTACTGATGGACGTTGAGCTTATCACTCCTATCGCAGTTGAAGAGGGTCTGCGTTTCGCTATCCGTGAAGGCGGTAAGACCGTAGGCTCAGGCGTTGTTACCAAGATCAACGCATAATAGCACAAAAACTATTTAATTAAATAGCATAGAAAATTCCACCTGCATGGCGCTGAGGGAACTAACCGTTTGAGATGGACAACGGTTCTCCCCCGAATGGGACCTTTCCTTGACAACGTGAGCAACAGGCGGGATTTTTCTTTTGTAAAAACAGGTTATAAATTTAAAAGGCAAGTACACCGTAATATCTGTACTTGCCTTTTTGTTTTGCAAATTATCAGAACTTATTTCTTTTAAGTAAACAGGTCATTCAGGAGCGTTCTGACAGTTTGATATTCAGAATTATATCAACAACAAAATATCCTTCCTGTTCGGTGATCTGCATATTTCCGTTGTATTTCCGCACTATATCCTTTATGGATCTGAGCCCGTATCCGTGTTCAGCATTGTCCTTTTTGGCAGAATCAAGATTTGGATTTTCCTTTAGGACCGAGCCCTCAATTGTGTTTTTCATAACGATATGCAAATATGATTTTACAGAAGTGACAGACAGAGAAATATATTTGTTTCCGCTTATGGACTGACAGGCTTCAATTGCGTTATCAAACAGGTTTGATAAAAGAATGCTCAGTTCAAATTCGGGGATCGGCTGTAAATTCTGCGTTATTTCGCATTTATGTCGGATATTGTATTTTTCACACTGAGCTATTTTGGAGTTTATGACTGCGTTGATTATGCTGCTGTCGGTAAAAACAGCGGAAACGATATTTTCGGTTTTTTCGTCCAGAAATTTTTTTAAATATTCCTCCGCTTCAGTGTAATTCTTATCCTGCAATAATCTTAAGGAGCAGCTTATATACCCTTTCATATCGTGTTTGATCTTTCTTATTTCAGTATATTGTTCTCCCATTTTTTCAAGCAGTTTTATATTTTCTTTTTCCTGAATTTGCAGTAATGCGGCTTCTTTTCGTTTTAAATTTTCCTTTTCCAGATATTGCAGCATAAAAAACAAAAGGACATTCCAAATGATCAATCCCAGAATCGACGCCAGATATACAGCGCTGTCTGATTGACTGTCATTTCTGTTTAAATACCATATTGTTATTCCGATAAAAAAAGAAATAGCAAAGGATATAATTATAAACGCCCATTCTGCTGCCATAAAGCTATACCTTAGCTTTCGGCTGGCAGACAAAATGATTCTAACGCTTAAAAAGAACATAAATTTAGTTGCAAACAAAACAAACAGTCTTGCGTATGTGCCTGAATGAAGAACGGCAACATTATCCATACCAAGCAGCATTGCGGTAACGTTCAGAACAAGCATATTGATTATATTTATCTGCACAGGTATCAGAATACAGGAAAACAGCTTTCGTAAAACGCTGCCTTGTAATGAAATCAAAGAATATACAAAGCAAATGAAACAAAATATTACAACGCAAGGGAGCTCCCACCCGTTTAGCTGGCTGAGAAAAAAATCATCTGCAAATAAAAGCAAAAAAACCGAAATAAATGCTGTTGTCTTATATCCGTTGTTTTTCAATCCCAAAAATCTTATCAGGAAATATATACTGATCAGACATTCAACAATTGTAGCAGCAATTTCCATTTTGTTCACCTTTTTATAATATTATCATAAATATTCGGACAGATAATTATGAAATGCTTCTTTGACCTTATCCGTCCTTTTCCTCGATAGCGGAAGCTGACTCCTGTCGTCAAGAACCACATACTTATAATTTATCGCATAAATATACCTGCAATTCACCAGATAGCTCTTGCTTATACGGACAAACCCCATATCCTCTAATTCTTTTTCATAAGTACGCAGCTCTCCATAGGAGATTAGGACCTCATCTGACGTTGTATGTATATTTATTTCATGATTATAAATTTCAATATACATTATTTCATTGATATTTTTTCTTGTGTATCCTTCTTTTAATTTCAATTGAATAAAGTGCCCTTCATTTTCACAGGCTTTATGAATTGCAGACAAGACCGAGCTCAGCTCATTATCAAGGTAAGATTTTCTGATAAATCTGAACGGAGCGTATTCAAAAGACTTATAAACCATCTCGTCATGAATTGTGACAAAAATGATTCTTGATTTATTGCTGTGTTTTCTGATTCCTTTTGCCAACTCGAAGCCGTTTGTATCAGGCATATCTATGTCGAGAAAAAATGCGTCGGCAGATATACTGCCTTCAATTATCTCGGAGGCATTGGTATATACGGATATTTTTACGTCCTCACTGCCTTCAATATTTTCTATTTTTGATTTCAGGCAGCTGCAAAACTTCGGATCATCGTCACATATAACAAACCGCAACCAGTTTTTCCTCCTTCCTGAGCAACACAAAAGCCGAAAGATAAGCCCATATTTTTGTAAATATATTTTAGCACATATGACAGTAAGAGTCAATTTAAATAATTTTTTTCGTTTTTTTATTTGATTTTGATTATAAAATTTAATTGCTTTTCCTGATTTTCGACGTTAAAATTTGGTTCAAGTGTAAAAATCCTTTATGCCGATAGTGCATTTTACGTAAAAATAACGTATTTCACGCTGAAAGTATTGAAATAAAGGTGAATGTTATGTTATAAAAAATAAAAAAAAGGTAGATTGAATTGGAAAAATTTTGTACAGCTATAACAGAAATGCTAATAAAAAACAAAGTTGTACCTGTTGAAAATTTCAAAATATATAAATATGGGTTTGAAGCATTTTTTTCAACTATAATTGGTGTTGTTCTGACTCTTATGATTGGAATCATATTTAATAAATTGCTATGGACGGTATTTTTTTACTTGACTTTTTCCTCATTGAGAAGTCAGTGCGGCGGTTATCATGCTTCAACACTTATCAGATGTAAGATAACATTTGGCATTATTATTATTTCAAATATTCTACTAAGTGCATTAACACAAAATTTTAGTGTATTTTTCGCGTTTTTTTTGGAAGCTATAAGTTTAATTATTCTAATTAAATATGCACCCTCAATGAGCCTTGATAAGGTTGCAGATATAGGTAACGTGAAAAAGCAAAAGATTATCAGTATTGTTGTATTTAGTTTTTGGACGGTTTTGAGTATCATATTGTACTTTATTGATTCTGAACTGTTCTGGGTTATCATTTGGTCAATATTTAGTGCTGTTACACTAATGTTGTATAATTGTATAAGGAGGAAAAAGCATGAAAGTTAAAAAGGCATTTTTAAAGCTAATTTCATCCATTGGTCTGTACTCGGCAAAAAAAGCCTGCAACACAGTTACCTTGTTTGATTGCTATCAGCCAAAGGAGCCGGAAGAGTTGAAGAAGCTGAAAAATAGGTCGTGACACATGGTCTATGATACCTAGCCAATAAAACGTAGGGTAAAAATATCGGTAATATAACAACTTTATGGAGGTAGCAAAATGATAAAATTTGCAAGAAAGTTAACAGTGACAGCTATAGCATTAGCAACAACTATTTTTTTGGCGGTTATGGCATATGCAACTACAACGTATTTTACAGTCGGAGGAAAAATTGTAACTTGTACTTTAGATGTATCTTCCACAACTGCTGTTGGAATTACAGAAATTGCCGCTAGTGACAGCTTGATTTCAGTGTCGCTTTATGGTCAATATTATGCAAATGGCACAACAACAATTAAAAATGTAAGCAATGGCAACGGTGGTCCTTACAGTATTATTACAACTTCTATATCTAATGGGAATCCTGTAAGTGGATATGGACAGTGGGTGTCAATTCGATCTGTTAATACAGCTTCTTATGATGGTTACTCCGAAAGTAAGGAATGGTATTGGTAATAATTTTTGCGCTTGCATAGTGTGCAATCTCAAAGTGAAACATTGATGCTGAACTTTGAGATTGTCTTATCTTTGAGATAGTCTTATTTAGAGGAGATTTATTATGAAAAAAGCGGCTGCTGTTTTTGGAGCTTTGCTTATCGTTTTATCATTATCGGCTTGTGAAACAGAAAATAAAAGCGGCTCCCCCTCTTTGCCGCAAGGCAGCGCTGATGAAAGCAAAACATCGACAGGTCCCGCTGATTTTACAGATGCATATGAAAACACATTCCCACAAATTGCAATAAACTTTCCAAGCTGTGAGGAAGTCCAATCCGAATACCCTGATAAAACCGTTATTGTATGGTTGATACAGGAAACAGGCTGGGATCGGAATTATCCTTTCCGCACAAGGGAAGTGAACGAATATCTTGATTTGCAGGGCTGTGATTTTGCAGTTTGCTTCAGACCTATCAGAGCCAATCAAAGTGAAGATCAAACGGACTTTTACACAGCGTATGCTGAGGAAATGGTGTCCGGCGGCGATCAGGTCGATATAATAAATACGTCGTTTACTTATCTTGAAGAAGGCAGCAATAACGCATATCATAAATTTGTGCAGCGTGGACTTTTTGAACCGTTGGATAAATATTTTGAATCGGAAAGCGGTCAGAGCTTATATGCTCTTATGCCTGAAAATCACTGGGAGGGCTTGCGGGTCAACGGGAAAATTTACGGTGTTGACGGCAGAATGACAACGATCAGTCAGGATTACGGTTATTATATCAATGCGGAGCTGGCGGAAAAATATGAATATGATACTTCTGCTGCAATAGAGGAACAGCTGGATATATTGAAGGAGATCAAGGAAAAGGAAGAAAACTGTGATGTATTTGCGTTTGGCAGCAACAAGTTAGAAAGACCTACGCTTTATCTTACAGATAAAAAGGAAATAACATATGCGGTGTGCTGGAATTATGAAACACATTCTGCACAGTGTGTTTTTGATGTCCCCGAAGTCATCGGCAGATTGCGGCTGTTTGATATGATGAAGAAAAACAGCTTACTTACCGACATAAATTTTTCACATGGCAATAATTTTTTTATTTTGCAAGGAAACAAGTCGGGAGGAAATACTCTTTATAATTCCTCAGACACTGTTGAGATCGAATATTTTGATAATACCGTAAAAGCTGTTCCTGTTTTTACCGCACCCGCTTCAATAGTAAACTGCAATATGGCGACAGGTATTTGCAGCTCCTCTGATAATAAGGACAAAGCATTTGAATTGCTTGCGCTGACCCAGACCGACCCTTATCTTAACAATTTATTGACCTACGGACTGGAAGGCACCGATTATAATGTTATCACAAACACAGCTGACACGGTTATAAATTCCATAAATCTTGACCGTTTCCCAAATTATATGATATGCTATTCAAATAATTTAACTGCTGCCATGCCGAATGAATACGTATCCATATACAAAAACGCCGTGGTACATGACGATTTGGATTTTACTTTTAACGGCGAAAGGCTCACGAAAGAAATACTTGATACATCGGCACTTATGACGGGCTTCAGCTTGCCTGCTGATGATAAAAGCCTTGATGACGCTTTAGCGGAGCTAAAAGACAGACTTGAAAATGCAGGTCTGCAAAAAATAATAGATGAATGCAACAGACAGTATGAGGAATGGAAAATTGAAAACTAAGTTTTTTATAATGCTTTTGCTGCTCAGCGTGCTTGTCGGGTGCTCGGCGCCTGCATCTGCCTCAAAAGACAGAACAAGAATGATCGACGGTTTTATGAATGTTACCGACGATGGACTGTTTTTTGCTGACGATCGCTCAAGGTTAAATTTCTTTGATTTTGAAACAATGCGATCATCAATAATTTGTGCAAAACCAAATTGTACTCATACCGACCCTGAAAAATGCTCGTCCTTCGGAATGACAAATCACCCCATATTGTATAACAACAAGTTATATTTTTTTGACAACGAATTTTTAAGCTCGGAAAAGAACGGAAAACCTGTTTTTTACAACACAGCCGCTGTATATAAGTCCGATATTGACGGAACAAACAGAACTGCCGTATGTGTAATAGACGATCTGTACATAAATGCGGGTAACCGGCTGCTGCTTATGGGAGATATTGCGTATTTTCCAATGTCAAAAATCAGCTTTGACGAATACGGAAACTCAACAGGATATGAGGAGGGCTGGCTTTGCAGTTATGATCTTTCGGCAAATGAATTTAATAGGATAGAAAAAATATGTGAGGGTTATCATACAGGCGTAACGATATATGGTTGTTGGAACGGCAAAATATATCTCAGCGCAGGATATTCGGACAAGAAGATCCCTTACCCGTTCGGTTCGGAAAATGACAGTGAAGCTATGGCGCATTACTTTGAGCAGATCAACGAAGCTGTCAGCAAGGTCTTTACGGTATGGGACACAAAAGTCGGCGCAACGGTTGCCCCTGACTTGCCTGAACCTATGTATATGATAGAAGAAGGGTACTATATTTACGAAAAAGACGGCGGGACCGCTGTCGTACGGGAAAATGGCGAGGAAATATACCTGAAGGATTTTCCCCCGTCAGATGATATACGTATATTGAATGACATAATGTTTGATTGTACCGATAAGATATGCACAGAGCTTTCAGGAAGCGCTGAGATCAAGCATATAAACATTGAGAAAGGTCAGAATGTTATAGCATATCACAACGGCAGCTATATTTTAAGAAAATATATAATTGATCAAAAAGGCAGTTCTGATACGGTATCGGGATATGAATACACCAAAATGAAGCTTGATGAGCTGATTTCGCAGAATACGTCCTGATATTGCAATGAGGCGATAAATTAGTTTAATATAAGTGCTGTTTTTCTGCCAAAAAATTATAGTGATTAGCAAATGGGAATAATGCTTATGTATATTGTTTATTACGCATATCATGATAATTAAATATTATCTTATGAATATTATTTTTACTAATGTAGAGTAGTATTTATCAATTTCATTAATGAATATTTTAATTTATTATAACTACCCTTGTTCCTTAGACTATGGGGTACATCGTACGGTTTAGTGTCTGCCCGAAATATTCTGGAGAATACGGCTCTGTATATGGATTTAACAGTTATTTCAGTCGGTTGAACCCTGATTTTGGTATATTATGTTAAGTTGTTTGATTTATTAGTAATTTATAACCTCATTATTGCTTTATCCTCGTTGATTTTCCGGTGTTTTTCAATTTTTGGATTGAGTTTAAGTATAGAGTGGTAATTTAGATTGGTTTATTATAGCTTAATTTACTTCCAATTTTATAAAATGGTTTTACAGAGCGTTATGATATTTGGGAAAAACCAGTTAATCTGTATGCCTTTATTTATAATATATATTGCAATAGCGCAATATGTGTCCGTAAAAAATGAACAATTTTCATTACTGCGTTTGTTATACTGTTTGTTTTTAATTCTTTTTTCAAGTAAAACTTGTATCTTAATGAAAGGACGATATAGTTTTTATCTATATCATATGGAAGTCGAAATGTTATCACAAAAAATACAAGCATTTATAAAAGAACGATTATATGTTGTTTCAGATGATTGTATCGAAGCCCATCTTTTGACAGAAGGACGTTCTGGAGCGAATGTGTACAGAACAAATGTGAAAAGTCGAAGAGAAAGATTAACTGGAAATTATATTGTTAAAATTTGTGATATTCCTGCAAAAGAAGAGGAAAAGGAAGCTTATAAAGCAGATGCATTACACAAGAGTGCGCCGGATTTTTCAAAACATCTTGTTAAGGTAGAAGCTGAAGCAGAAATTGATGGCAAGACCGTTATTATATATAATCAGGCAAATAACAGCGTCATGGATATGGTTGCCTTTTCGGAACTTAGTGGAGATATGCTTGCCAAATATGTGAAGCAGGTTTCTTTCGATATACTGTCTTTAATGAATAAGCACAGGAACGTAGAGAGAGCAGAAGGTGATTTCTTTCATTGCCTACTTGTCAAACAGTTGGGAAAATGCGGAAGATTTGAAAGCAGAATTAAAGACTTGCTTGAAAATCCGAAAGCAGAGAGTGTGGCTTTGAACGGAGAGGTTTTTCCCAATCCTTTGTGTTTTGTTAAAAATGCTGAAAAATTGAAGCAATGTTTATCTGGTCAGTTTTTTTCAAGGGAATAGCACATGGCGATATGCATGGCTATAATCTGATCGCTTCAGCAGATACATATTCGCTGATTGATTATGATGACGTTCTGGAAGATGCTTATCTGTTTTATGACCAAGCTTATTTTGAGTTTAGTATTTTTTATGATAATTCAAAAGATAATGATTTGAAAAGATGGAAGGGTTTGTTGGACCGGTTGATAAGTCCTTCTTTTTTGGAAGAGGCCAGGGTTTGTGAAAATTACAAAGAATATGTGGTAAGAAATGCTGTTTGCAGTGGTATTAAAAACTGGATGGAAAAAGAACAGCTTGAAAGGATGAAAGACAGTATTGAATTGCAGTTTATAATGGCAAGGATTGCCGCTGGCATTAATTTCTTTTGTAAGAAAAATTGCACAGAACGTGGCAAGCAAATTAAAGTTTTGTTTTACATTGCATATTGCTGCAAACTGCTTGTGAATAAAACAGATTATAAATATGATGAAAACGATATAAGTAGTGTGCGTGTTTTGCCAGAATATACTGACACAGCGGAACTATGGGAAGACTTTGTGAAATTTACAAATTATGTACCGATCCTTATTACAGACGACCGGTATTCTGGTGAGGATTGTGTAAATCTGAAAAATTTATGCGCCATAAATTGGCAACTAGTTATAGACATCGGATTAGAGCAGAATAATTTTGAAATATGCAAATATTTTTTGAAAAACTGTAAGACTCGGACTGTAAGACGTATTGATGTCACAACGGGCAAAAAGGCAGAAAGTTTTTTAAATACACTTAATATTCTCGCAATAAGAAAGAGTGTGAATAAAAGTTATAGAGGATTATGGCGAGACTATAAAGATGTAGTAATAGATGCTTTAAAAAAAGTGCTTTCTGAAAATCCGCGTGTTCCGCTTGTATTTATTTTTGATTGCAGTGTAGATTCGGCGGCATTCAAAGATCAATTGATAAACATGTTATGTGACTTAAAGTTGCCAGAGGCAACTAGGATTGTGTCGTTGCGAACGTTATTTTCAAAAGATATGAAAGAAGAAATCCCGGAATTGGAGGATAATCATAAATGGCATTTTGTTGAACACGAAGATGTCAACTTATTTCATGTGGGTTTGACATGCGAGGCATATTTAAGCCAACCTGACAATATGATAGAGCAGTGTTCTGCGAATTTGCCGTCGATAAACGGAATCTATACATTTAGCGATAAAGATTTAAGTAGCTTTGAAACCTGTGTAGAACTAGTGTACTCTGGGTGTGAACGTAGATGGGAAAACAGGATAAATTGCAGCGGGTTGGATATGTCTGGAGGTGGAGACAGCCTTGGTGAAGCATTTTATAAAGGTAATGAGGCAACTTGGAGTGATATAGCAAATAAAAGAGACTTACCTTTGGTTAGTGACAAAAAATATTCAGAAATTTGCAATAAACTAAGCAAATTATTGAATGATACGTCTCCACGCGTAAAAACAACCGTTCTGCTCCATGGAGCAGGTTCTGGCGGAACAACATTTTCAAAACATATATTGTGGGAGTTTAAGGAGCAATTTCCATGCGTACGTTTAAAAAAATATTCATTGCAGACTGCTGAAATTTTGACAGAAATATATCGAAATACGGGAAAGTGCATACTTTTGTCAGTAGAATCGGGTTCTACCGTCATATCTGATGAGGAACTTAATAAATTGAAGAAAGCAGTTGACGCTGAAAATGGTAGAATGGTAGTGCTGTTGATTAAGCGTATAGGAAATAGTTCAGAAAAAACGGACGAAAAGCGTACTGCGTTAGTGACTTTAGGCGATACAATGCCAATAGAACCAATAGCAAAAAATTTTTTTTCCACTTTTTCTACTTTTGCAGCAAAAAAAGAAGATGGGCACAATCGGATACTGTTATTGAATAGAATTACCGGGGACAATAACTATAAAGAACATCGTTCTCCTTTTTTCTATGGATTTTATACCTTTCAGAAAGAATACCGATTGATCGATAGCCTGTCAAAAACGATTTCTGAATGCAGCCCAAATGAGCGAATCTTATTAAACAGTCTTTCACTGATTACTATTTTTTCTCAAAATATATGTGTAGCATTTTCTGAATTAAAGTCATTGTTGGATATTCCGAATGTTAGTGAGACAGAAAACATTTATGCATTGATGGAAAGTCTTTCGCCTGCAATATTTAAATTAATGACAATACGAGATGATAAAGGGCTAAGGTTGTGCCACAGGGTAATTGCGGAGAAAGTTATGCTTTTACTATATGCATCAGAAAATAAAAATTCAAAAATTGAGGATGTGACTTTTAAATCTGCAAAAACATATATTGAAACGATGAGAGAACTGTATGACGACGATAGTGAATATGTAGATAATATTCTTAAAGAATTGATAATTGACCGTGCTTATATTGATTCGGAAGAACGAAAAACCAAATTTTCCGTTTTAGTAGAAAGTATACCATTGTGGACAGATAAAAAAGCCCTCTTCGATTTGTTAATTGAAAAGTTTCCCAATAATCCACACTATTATAACCATTTGGCAAGATTGCTCGCAATTGGTGATAAAAAAGGTCAAAACAGAATTCTGCCACAATATGAAAAAGCAGTCAAAACTGCAGAAAAAGCAATTCAGATGGCAATTGTTGGTAGAGAAACACATGAAACGACCCTTGGATGTATTTATGGTCAATGGATTATTAATACTATTGACTCCGAAAAGGAAAATAAAAAATCTGGAAGATTGTATTCTAAATATCCTCAATTGATAGACGAAATCGGTGTGCGTTATTGCTTGGCAAAAGCTCAATTTGATAACGCGCGCAAAGACACAGATGTATATGATACTTTCAGCTTTTTTCCGCAAATTAACATGGAATGTGCAATAATAAGTCATCTGGCAGCTTTTGACACAAATCGCGAACTGTCACAGTTGATTAAGGATGAACCTGAATTTAGAGAATGGTATAATGACCACATTAGTGTTGCTACCGAATTGTATATTCAAATGAGGGAACACTTGGGGGACGATGAACGACTGCTAAAGGAAGCAAGAAAGAAGTTAAGTGAAATTGCTCAAAGCAATGATGAAGTTGATATGCTTTTTACCAAATTACTGAATTCTAATTCGCCTGCCGACATACGTTATCGGCGTTCATTGGCATATACTGTTTTCTCTCATAGCGGTTGCAATTGGGGAAATGTTGATGAACTGACAATACAGTTGATGGAACAGTGCTTCAAAAAAATGTAATGGCAAACGACACAGATCATAATAATTTTGATATTGGAACATGGTTTGAATTATATCGCAGAGTGGAATATTTTCAAGCTTCTGATGCGCAATCATTTATTGCCGACTATATGGAAGAAGGGTATAGAAAAGAGTATTTGTTGTATCTTATGAACTTTATTATGCGAAAAAAAGGGATTTCATCAGCATCGATTGAAATTGTTAATAGTCATATTGCAGAGTCAAACAGAATTGCCCGTTTGCATGGGATAAATACAGCGAAAGAGCATGATGCGTACGTCAGCGAAAGAAACGGAAAGTGTACTATTGTGCCGCTTTCAGATATTAAACGTGACAATGAGGGAGAACCAGAAGAACTTGAAACGTTTACGGGAATTGTTATTGAAGTTGAGCAAACACATGGTAAAATTCTGCTGAATGGGCTGAATATGGAAGTAACATTTGTTCCTAAGCCGCAGTCTGTTGGAGAAGATCCATTGAGGGTATTTTCAAGGGATGATATTAATTGCAAAGTTAGATTAAACATTATGTTTTCATATTCTGGTCTTCGTGGATGGAATGTTGTCAAAATTTATTAAACTATAGGTAGTTATTATTAGAGTTGGAAATATAGAAATTATTATTTATTTTACAGCATTTTTTTGAATGTCCCTAAAGGAAGTCCATTTGCTAGCGCAAAAACTGAATAATTGTACGCTTTCAAAGAGAACGGAGCCTATTTTTTTACATTCATCACCCAATATCTTTCTGTAACAATATACCACAACAGCAGCAAGACTTGCTTTGAATACAATATGTACAGTTTGCCTTTTATTTATAATGACAAAATTTACTATTTTGTTTTAGATATAATATAGATAATTGGAATGACTGCTGTTCTCATATCACTGACGTTTACACGGTGAACTTTATTTGTTCGCTGCAAAGCACAGCTTCTCTCCTTATGGAAGATATGAAAGTGAGCAGACAGCTAAGCTTCATTTATGCAAATATAATTTATCCGACAACAGTCTTACTGACATATTGCTACTGTGAACTGATTGTTTATACGAAAACAATTTTATCGGCATGTTTGACGACAGCATTTATTTGTGTTACAGCTATTCGTAGGTGTCTATAACTATCAGAATGTACATACCGAAAAGCATATTTTAAATACAGAGCATACAAATATCATTTGAAAAACAAAGAGATTGCTCAATGCAACATTGACAATTACGGAAGATGAACTGACAGGAGAAGCAACAGAATGAACTCCCTCCGACTCAAAAATGTAAGCAAACACTATGGCGCAAAGCAAGCACTGAATGGTCTGAACGTCACTTTTACCGACGGAATATGCGGGCTTCTGGGACCCAACGGTGCGGGAAAATCCACCCTGATGAACATAATAACCCAAAACATAACCTGTGACAAGGGCGGGGAAGTTATGTGGAACTGTGTTCCTATTGCCAAGGCAGGCGCTGATTACCGCGCTGTTATCGGCTTTATGCCCCAACAGCAGGAGCTGTACCCCACCTTTACCGCCCGCCGCTTTATCGGCTACATAGCCGCTTTAAAGGGGATTGAGCCGAAAAAGATAAGTGAGGAAACAAACCGTGTTTTATCCCTTGTGGAGCTTTCAGATGACGCCGACAAGCGTTTAGGCGGCTTTTCGGGCGGAATGAAACAGCGTGTGCTGATAGCTCAGACTCTTCTTGGCGACCCGAAGCTGATAATTCTTGACGAGCCTACGGCGGGGCTTGACCCCAAACAGCGTGTTATCACCAGAAATTTAATTCACGATCTCTCAAAAGACCGCATTGTGATAATTTCCACCCATATAGTCAGCGACATAGAAACTATCGCCGACCGCATCCTGCTGATAAAGGAGGGCGTAATAATCGACGACGGAACAGTAGATGAGCTTACACAAAAGGTAAAAGAGGGCGAACCTTGTCTTGAAAACCTGTATATGCAGTATTACGGTGAAAGCTGATGAAAATATATAAAAACGAGCTTTACAAGCTGCTCTCAACTCCCACATTCCTGCTGATAGCTATGGGAGTTTTTCTTGTAAACATATACTTTTCCTTTACAAATCAGCCCGTCACTGTCAGCGACGAATATTATCGGGAATATTATTCGTCTTTAAAGGGCTTGACAGCGGATGAATGTGTTGAAAAAACGCGGGCTCTTGTTGACAGCTATTCCTATGATAATTTTGACTACAACGATTTTCAGAAGCGCATTTTCCACAGCGCTCAGCTTGAGCAGGCAAAAGCCGTTGCAGGCTATCAGGAATATCTTCAAAACATAGACGACGCCGCTGAAAATATGTCCTCGATCTCCATTTTTTCAGGGGACAAAAACGGTTTTACTTACCGCAATATACAGATGACCCCCGCCGCCTATGGCCCCGTGAGAAGCGTTCAACCTGTTTTCTCCCCCTCGGCGGGCGTATTGTCAGCGGTAGAAAATACCGCCGCCGACATTCTCCTGATCTTCACCGCTTTAGCGGCGGTGACAGTGCTTATCGGAAGAGAGCGTGAAAGCGGCATAACCGCCCTGCTGAAGCCCCTTAAGCACTACAAGACCCGCCTCGCCCTTTCCAAGGCAGCCGTTCTTTTTTCAATATGCCTTGCGGGTGGGATCATCATCTACGGCTCGGCGCTTTTGATAGGGGCTTTCCGTTTCAGCTTAGGCGACCTGTCCCGCCCCGTTCAGTCCTTAGAGGGCTTTATCGGCTGCAATCTGCCCATAACCGTTTTACAGCTTATCGTTTTTACGTTTCTGATAAAAATAGTCACGGCATTTACTGCTGCCCTGATTTTTCAAGCTCTTACCACCATGTTGTCAAGCCTGTTCTCCTATGGAATTTTTATTGGAGCCGCCGCCGTTGAGATAGCTGCATATGCTTTTATCAGTCCCGTTTCCGCCTTTTCATTTTTCGGCTATATCAATTTTGCCGCATTTATGAACAGCGGCGGGCTTTTTAAGACCTACCAAAATATCAATATTTTCAACATTCCTGTAAATCTGATAACCTCCACAATTATCTCTCTTGCAATTGTTATAATCATCTCCGCCTTTCTTTTCATCAGATTTTTCGGCAGTATGGACATTTCTCCTGCGAAAAAGCTCAGGATACCTCTGCCGAAGATATTCACAAAAGAATTTAAACGCCCCTTTTCCTATTCTCTGTACAAAACCTTTTTCACCCACAAGTCAGCTGTAATTATCCTCGCCGTCCTTGCAATTCAGCTTTACTCCTGCTTTGCCTCTTCGAGAGCATACAATATTGACGACAACTATTACCGCAGATACTGCGACGAAATGGCGGGACTTTCTCCCACTCAGGCTGAGGAATATATCGAGCAGACCGAAGCCTATTTTGAACAGCTTATGACAAGCGGCAGCTTTAACGACGACCTTAACGGGATCACAGGCTTCTATCAGGCGAAGGAGCAGTACGAATACATCTCCTCCCTTGACAGCGAAAACAAAGCTATGTTCTATGAAACAGGCTGGAACCTGCTTTTTGGCGGAAGCGGCTGGGATAAGGACATCAGTCCCGCACTTATTGCGCTGCTTGCGCTTTGTATAGCCGTTTCTCCGCTACTTGCCTATGACAACCGCATAAAAATCGGATATATCCTTTTCGCCGCAAAAAGCGGGTACAAAAGCTATATCACACGCTGTATCCTTTCCGCCTTTATTTCCGCAATTCTCATCTCCGCCGCCGTTTATATTCCACATATACTGAATATCTGCCGCCTTTACGGCACTGACGGAATAACATACTCGATACGCTGTCTGCCACAATGGAACGGCTTTCTGGATATTCCCATAATCGTGTGGCTTATTGTCCTGCCGATTTTGAGAACGATAATTATGCTGCTGCTCGTTCTCGTTATACTTGGCATTTCCTCACTGTGCAAAAGTACCTACGCCGCTCAGCTAATCACTCTCGCCATATTCGCTCTCCCCACCGCCATCTATCTTATCGGCGCAGAGCTTGTCCTGCCCATCGTTCCTCCTCTCAGCTTGAACAGGGAGATAACGGAGGGACAGTGGATATATCCCATACTTCTGATAATAGCAGCGGTATCCAGTACAGCCGCTTTATACAACAAAGGAGGAAAACCATAATGCGGCTTGACAATGCACAAATCCCGCTATATAATTATAATAAATAATCGGTAAAACAAAAAGGAAAACCACAATGCAGCTGCAAATCAAAAACCTTACAAAATCCTACAAAACAAAAAAAGCCCTGGACGATTTCTCCCTTGATTTGCACGAGGGAGTTTATGGTATTCTCGGACCAAACGGAGCAGGAAAGTCTACCCTAATAAATTCCATAACAGGCATTATCAAGCCGGACAGCGGCACTATCTTATTTTCCGACGGCGACAGTAACGACTACCTTTCACACCTTGGATTTCTGCCGCAAAATCAGGATTTCTATTCAAACTTTACTGCAAAAGAGTTTATTCTCTATATGATGGCATTGAAAAACATAAAGCGCGACCGTTCGAAAGAGTACGCCGATGATATGCTGACAAAGGTCAATCTGTATGAACATCGTAATAAAAAAATCGGCGCTTTTTCAGGAGGAATGAAACAAAGACTTGGTATAGCGCAGGCGATAATCGGCGAGCCGAAGATACTAATCTTTGATGAACCCACGGCAGGACTTGACCCTAAGGAAAGGATACGCTTCAGAAATGTCATCTCCTCCCTCGCCAATGACAAAATAGTTATTTTAGCAACCCATATCGTCACCGATATAGCATTTATCGCAAAGACAGTGGTGTTGATGGACAACGGAAAAATGATACGAACAGGCTCTCAGGGCGAGCTTTGCGAAAGCATATCGGACAAGGTATGGGAGTTGACTGCCGAATACGAAAACGTAATGGAGCTTATGCAAAGCAGCAGGGTGAGCAATGTGCTGAGCGTAGGAGACAAATACTGCGTTCGTATTATTTCCGACTCAAGACCCGCCGAAAATGCGGTGAATGTTCAGCCGAATTTAGAGGACGTGTGCATTTTTTATTTTGGAGAAATGTGAATTATAAGATCCCGACTTTAAGGAGTTATATTTTATGAAAACAATATTTAAAATAACCGCATTTGTGTTATCTGCAATTTTGCTCTGCTCCTGCTCAAAAAATATACAGCCCGACGGGACAGGTACGACTGCCTCCAATCCTTTCAGCACCTCACAAACTACCGCAGCACCTGACAACTCTAATTATTCATACGACAATGCCGGAATGGGATTTTCATACGACAACTGGTCTTATTCTGTTGAAAATGAAGGATACACCGGAGGAGATATAACTATATCCTTTGAACATACGGCGGAAGCTGACGGTATAGCATATGCCGAAGCCGGTATTATGGTATATCTGGGAGGAGTGCCTCAGCTTATTTCTTTTAATGGCAGAGAAAAGACAGAAATGCCGATCTCCCGTCTGGAAAACGAAAAAAGCGAAAATGTCACAATAACCTTTACTCCGAGAATAACCGAAGATATGAAGGATGAAGAAACTTTACAGCTTTATATGTTTCAGATTCTCAAACCCTTAAATGCTCCTGATCCCAAAAGCGATGCTGTCGGCTTGAGCCGTTCGGGAAGTTTGATGTCTAAACGTACAGTTTCAATAAAATCTCCTGTTGAAGAAATAATTGACGATGAAAAAGTCCTTGATGAGTATGAGGAGGTCCTCATAACAAATGAAGAAATACAAAAATATAAAATAACAGGCGACGTTGACCGCTTTACCCGTTTTAATATGTATCCTGTGGATGGAGAAACCGAGCTTGTATATTGCCTTCCCGAAGGCGAAAGCAGTCTTGAGCTGGATATGGTGATTTTCGGAAAAGACAACTATAAATACCGCATATATTTCTATCAAAACAATAAAAGAGTAAAAATCAACGGCGGTTATGACTGCCTTGACATTGATCTGAAAAGCGGCAATCTGGATAGGTGCAGAGTTAAGTTTGACAATTTAAGCAACCGTGATATATTGTTTGCGGTCGCAGTACCTCTCAATGCCCCTGAGGATTCGTGGTTGGTAAACAAATCAGGCGACTGCCTTATACTTTCACAAACGGATCATGCTTATCAGAACTATCTCAGCAATAAGGGAAATTAAATGAAAATATTATTTTTTGAGTTGAAAAAATATCTTCTTAAGCCCTCTGTCATAGTTTGTCTTATTCTTTTCTCCGTTGTGAATTTTGTAAAGGTCTTTGAGATGTATTTCTATTTTGGCGGCGGAAGATTTGAAATAATGGGCGGGGACAAGCAATTTTATGCCGCAGAGGATATTCTGTATGAAAAGTACGGCGGGGAAATAACCGATGAAAAAATAACAGAGCTTAAGCAAGAGCTTGAGGATGCAAACAAAAAGCTTGAGGAGTACGGCGTTATATCAGAGCCGATGGAAGACACATACAGCGGTTATCCGTCGGGCGATGTAAGCATTATCCAGTCCGTAATAAGCGGCTACGAATACGCCATACTTTACATAAACAGCGCAAACAGCATATTCGCCGACGCACAGGAAAATATTGCTTTTTACAATGGAAAAAACGACTATGAGGTGAGGATGAATGAATATATCAGCCGGTCTTTCAGCGGCAGAACGGTGAATTATTATGTCCGTCCTGACGGCTGGACTGAGCTGTTTGATTATAAATTCTCAACAATACTCACAATGCTTCTGATAGGGCTTATCCTGGCGCCCATATTCGCAGGGGAAAAGGAGGGCGGCTTTGACCGACTGATAAAGTCGGCAGGGAAAAGCTCAGCCGTCGTTCGTTCAAAGTTAATTGCGGCGCTGATAACAGTTTTTGGTGTCACGCTTTTTTTCTTTTTGACAGATATAGCTTATGTCAGTGCAATACACGGTCTGTACTGCTTTGATGCACCGATTTACAGCATAGCGGCTTACGCCGACTGCCCTCTTGACATAACGCTGTTTGAAGGCGTTATGCTTGCGTTTTCAGGCAGACTTGCCGCAATGCTTTTCTTCGGCGCAGTTACAGTTCTTGTTTCGTCTGTTTGCCGCAATTCAGGAATATCGCTTGCCATTACGATTTTACTTGGCGGCGCAATGATATTTTTTTCCGAAATACTTCCTGATGTTTTTGACCCACTGAGCCTCATATATATGCAGGATCATTTCAGCGGATTTAATGCAGTGAATGTGCTGGGTTTTCCTGTTCTGACTGTATTTTTTACAATGACGCTTATATTGGCGCTGACAGCTGTCGTCTCAACAATTGCCGCTAACAGAGGACTTAAATAATGCTTAAGCTTGAACTTAAAAAAATTTTTATAAAACAATTTTCCCTTATTCTGATACTGCTTGTTGCTGCGGTCAAGCTGTTTACATCCTTTGATTTGTTCAAGCCTGATTACAGCGGTCTTTCCCGTCAGCAGCAGGCAGCGTATCTTGAGTATATAGACGAGCTTGGCGGTCAGCTTACCGATGAAAAGGAAGCTAAAATAAGGGAGCTTTATTCACAGCTTTTGCAGGCGCAGTCAATGCAGGAGGAATTTCAAAGAAAGCTGAACGCAGGCGAATACTCTTCCGTAAATGATTATTTTGCCGACATAGCAGCCGTACCTGCTGTTATCAGCGACAAAGACGCCATTACAAAGCTGTTCCACAATTATGAAGTCGTAAACGAGGACAGGGAACACCGCATTATCATCGCCTCAGACGCTCCCGTTCTGACGGTGGATATTGAATATCTGCTGATGTTTCTGCTGTGCTATATGTCTGCCGCCGCATATCATTATGAGCGAAAGACAAACAATTTGCAAAAAACTACCCCCCAAAATATAAATGCTAACGTAGGAAAGATATTTTCACTTTTCCTTGCTGTTTTGCTTGCCTGGGGACTTTTTGCCGTGATAGAATTTTTTGCTCTCGTTTCTGAAACAGGCATAAACAGCCTGTCCGCTTCAATAGTAAGCCTTGAGAGTTTCAGTTACAGCAATTATCCGAATATGAGCATTTTTTCAGTATTTATATCTATACACCTGATAAAGCTCATAGGTTATCTCCTCGTTTCATCGCTTGCGGCATTTTTAGCAAGAACAACAAAAAACTTTCCGTTATCGGTTTTTGTTCCTGCCGCAATAAACGTTGTTTGGATCTATCTCTTCGGTTCAAGCACGATCTCATTTTATAACCCGTTTTCATTGATGAGAGGAGCGCCGTATTTTATAGGCGGAGATCATATAAATCAGGTGTATGATACGATACCTCAAAGCGTTCTTATCACCTTGATCTGCATTTCTCTCGCCGTGATAACGGCAATCGTTATATTTCTCACAGTGTCAGGCAGAAACAAGATAAAAAAATTCATAAAATCTGCCGCAGTCATATTATCAGTTCTTGCTCTTTGCGGCTGTTCGCAGAATACAGCAGAAATTACCGCAAATCCTGCATCTTCGGTCGTATATTCAAACGGAAAATATTTTATCTGCAATGATGAATATACTGAAGACCCGGACGGCAGAATTATCATAACAGGAACGAATATTTCTGCGTGTGATGAAAATTTAGAGATTATAGAAGAAAAGCTAAACAGAAATGTTTTTGAAAGTAAAACTGTTATAAGTCAGCTGGCTGTTGACGGAGACTATCTCTATTATTCCGACCAAAGCCGTATCTGCCGCATAGATCTGACAGATTACAGTGAGAAAACGATGATAGAATTTGATTCCTCCGAAATGTCGTCGGGCACTACAAGGTACCTTGATCTGATAAGAGATTACCCTGCGGAATACACTGAAAGGGGAGATTATGAGATCGACAGCTTTATAGTAAACGGTAATAAAATAATACTCCTTATGCGCAGTGAAAAGGTATACAGTCTTGACATAAATACCGGAATAACAAGCTATCTCTTTGAGGACGTTGAGATAGAAAATATCTGCACAGCAAACGGAAGACTGTTTTTTACCGACCGAATGGGCAGACTTACGCTTTTTGACGGAGAAAAGAAAACCGTATCCGACAGGATATTTCCCTGTATCTGCGCTGACGGCGGCTTCATTTATGCCTGCAATTCCGACGGAGTTTTCAGGTACGACCCTGTTTCTTTTGAAGAAACCACCGTAAGCGATACAGGCGGCAGCTTTCTGATTGTCAGAAACGGAAGGATATACCTTTCAAGCGATATTGCAAATTATATAATAGATGAAAGCGGCGAAAGAGAAGCGACCTTGCCTGAAGGATATTATTTTGAATCTCTGTCAAATGACGGCAGACGGATCGTTCGCCACGATATGAAATATATGATTTTAGATGAAAATTGACCTGACCATTAGTTTTTATTCAAATGTCAAAAGAGCGTATCATTTCAATGATACGCTCTTTTACTGTTCTGGTATTTACAGCCTTAATTTAATTATCATTTTATTTACGCCGCAGATATTGTTTTTTCAGGAAAACATCTCCCTCAGCGTCTTTTCCGCCTCCGCACCTTCGCTGTCCCTCACCAACAGGGAAATTTCATTTATTCCCGTTGTGACTATCAAAGGCATACAGCTTTTGCTTTGCAGCGCAGTGAATATCCTTGCCGCAAAGCCCGGGCAGCCCACCATTTCATCTGATTTTATCAGCAGCTTGACGTTTCCGCAATTTATTACAGGCGTTGTTATCCTGTCTGATTTTATCAACGGCAGCAGCTTCGGCAGATCGTCGTCCTTTAAAGTAAATCCTACGTTCAGCATATCTCCGGCGGTCATCTCCATAGATACCATATCAATGTCAATGCCGCCCTTGCCTATCCTGTCAAAAATTTCGCAGGCGCTTATCCCGTCGGAAATTTTTTCGCTGAACGCCACCGAGCATACTCCCTCGAAAATCTGTATATCAACCATTTTTTACCCTTTCAGCAGATCTGACATATCATAAAGTCCCGCAGGCTTGCCGATAAGGAACATCGCCGCATTCACCGATCCCACAGCAAAGACCTCTTTCGACTGAGCAGAGTGTGACAGGGTTATCACCTCGTCGTGCCCCGCAAAGATTATCTCGTGTTCGCCTACGATAGTGCCGCCCCTGACGGAATGAATACCTATCTCTTCCTTATCCCTCGGCTTTCTCACGCTGTGACGGTCGTAAATATATCTTGACTTGTGGGGAAGCTCTTCGCTCACCGCCTCCGCCAGCATTATCGCCGTTCCGGAAGGAGCGTCCTTTTTAAGATTGTGATGCTTTTCCACTATCTCCACGTCAAACTGACCGCCCAGCACCTTTGCCGCCCTCTTTGCAAGGTCTGCCAGCAGATTTATCCCCAGCGACAGGTTAAAGGTAAAGAACAGTGGTATCTGCTGCGCCGCCAGCTTGATCTTTTCCATCTGCTCTTCGTCATATCCCGTTGTCGCGATAACGGCGGGAACGTTCTTCATCTTGCAGTAGCTCAGCAGATCCTCCAGCGCCGACGGGTGAGAAAAGTCGATGATAACGTCAGGCTTTTCGGGCAGGTCAAATACCTTTTTCACAACGGGAAAATCTCCGTATTGCTCTCCCGCAATATCTATCCCCCCGCAAACCTCGCAGTCCTCCCGCTGAGCGATAAGCCCTGCGATAACTCTGCCCATTTTTCCGCAAGCGCCCGTTATAGCTATCCTTACCATAATTTTCACTTCCTGATATAATTATTGTGATTGCCCTTTTCGTAGAAGGTAAGCTCCCGCGTCTTAACAGCAGGGAACTGCCCCTCATTTTATGCCTGCCACGGCTCGCCGCGGCGCCCCCTTCGGGGGCGCCTGCCGCTTGTCTGCGACAAGCGGCACTTTGGCTTGGCATACGCCAAGCCAAAGGCGGCTTCGCCGCTCGCCGTCAGCGCTCTCTTAAACCTTACCCAACAGCGTAAAAATTTCAAATTTCAAAGCCAGTGTCACACCAGCCCATACTTCTCCAGCACCTTTTTCAGCGCCTCTATCTTCTTATCCTCCATCTTTACCAGCGGCAGCCTGCACTCTCCCACGTCTTTTCCCATAAGGTTCATAGCCTCTTTCACAGGAATAGGATTTACGTCGCAGAACAAAGCGTTCATCAGCTCAAGATATTTAAGCTGCAGCTCCGCCGCCCCCTTGAAATCGCCGTTCAGCGCAAGGCTGGTCATCTCGTGGACTTCCTTGGGAATAACGTTTGACGCCACCGAAATAACGCCCTTTCCGCCAAGTGACATTATCGGCACCGTCTGATCGTCGTTGCCCGAGTAAATATCAAGGTCAGTTTCCTCCGCTATCTTCGCAACCAGACCGATATCTCCGCTTGCCTCCTTTGCGGCAACTATGTTGGGGTGCTTTGCCAGCTCCTTGTAAGTTTCAAGCTCTATCCTGCACCCCGTCCTTGAAGGCACGTTATACAGTATTATGGGAATATCCACAGCGTTCGCCGTATGGAGAAAATGCTGCACCAAGCCCCTCTGTGAGGTTTTGTTGTAGTAGGGAGTCACCAACAGCAAAGCGTCCGCCCCCGCATACTGTGCGTCAAGTGACATTGACGTGGCGTAAGCGGTATCGTTGCTCCCCGTCCCCGCAATAACGGGAACACGCTTGTTTACTTTCTTTATGGCATATCTTATACATTCGATATGCTCGTCGTCGTCAAGGGTGGAGGACTCGCCTGTCGTCCCACAGATGATTATTGCGTCAGTGCCGCCTGCGATCTGCTCCTCAATCATTTCCCCCAGCTTGTCGAAATTAACGCTTCCGTCACTGAACATCGGCGTTATTATGGCAACGCCCGCCCCTGTAAAAATTGTCTTTTTCATAAGTATATTCCTTTCGTCAGTCAAAATAACCCTTTGCCGCGTACAGCTCCGCCATAAGCACACCGCCGCCCGCCGCGCCTCTCAGCGTGTTATGGGACAGGCATACGAACTTGTAGTCGTACTGCGAATCCTCTCTCAGGCGTCCCACGGAGATAGCCATACCGTTCTCCAGATTGCGGTGGAGCTTAGCCTGCGGCATGTTGTCCTCCTCAAAGTAGTTGATGAACTGCTTAGGCGCAGAGGGCAGCTCCAGCTCCTGAGGAACTCCGCTGAATTCCTTCCATATCTTCAGTATCTCCTCTTTTGAGGGCTTATTTTCAAAGCTTACGAACACCGCCGCAAAATGTCCGTCCGAAACGGGCACGCGCAGACATTGAGTAGTGATAGAGGGCGACTGCGCCTTAACTATCTTATCCCCCTCGATATGACCCCACACCTTCAAAGGCTCCTGCTCCGACTTTTCCTCCTCGCCGCCGATATAGGGGATCAGGTTATCCACCATTTCGGGCCATGTCTCAAAATTCTTTCCCGCCCCCGAAATAGCCTGATAGGTGCAGGCGAGGACTTTTGTGATACCGAATTTCCTCAGAGGACTGAGCGCAGGCACGTAGCTTTGTATCGAGCAGTTGGACTTTACTGAAATAAATCCTCTTTTCGTGCCGAGGCGTTTTTTCTGCGTCTCAACGATAGCCATATGAGCGTCGTTTATCTCAGGGATTATCATAGGAACGTCGTCGGTAAAGCGGTTTGCGGAGTTGTTTGACATAACGGGTATCTCGTGCTTTGCATAAGCCTCCTCCAGCGCTTTTATCTCGTCTTTTTTCATATCCACGGCGCAGAACACGAAATCCACCTTTTCAGCGATCTTGTCAATATCCGCCGTTGCGTCAAAAATGACCATATCCTTCATCTTTTCGGGCATAGGCTTGTCGAGGAGCCACCTGCTTCCCGCCGCTTCGGCATAAGTCTTTCCCGCCGAACGGGGAGAAGCCGCCAGCGCCGTAACGGTGAACCAGGGGTGATTTTCCAGCAGGACCGCAAAGCGCTCTCCCACCATTCCCGTTGCTCCGATAATTCCCACTCTGTAATTTTTCATAGTCGTTCCTTCCTTTTATGTATATTTTATTTTTCAAATAAAAAAACCGACGTAACGTCGGCAAAGATTATCGCCGCACCGCATACAAATGCGTTACGCCGCCGATAGCTCTCCACCGCTTTTACGATGACAGTCACAGCCCTGTTCGGAACTGCGCCCGAAAGCCGCCTGTCTGCAAACGGACTTCCTCGGCGGTATCTGCCTTTCGCCGCCGCAACACACAGACGTGTTACCGCAACGGTTACTTATCAGCACCGCGCCTCTATCTCACTTTTCCAATGATAGCACAATTATTATCCTTTGTCAATAGATAATTGCTTTTTTAACTGATTTGTGCTACAATAATAAAAATAGTAGAATAGTAGTGGCAGACCATAGAACGTGAAATGCCGTAAATCTGCGTAAATATTGTATTTCTGGAGTAAAAAGTTCCGTAGCAAGCATAGAAAGCGTGAAACTTGTGGGAAGAAGCGGAAAAGCAAAGTGCATTAGGATATATATTAGCTATCGAAAAGAATAATGTTATTTTTGTGAGGGGGTGAAAAATTTGAAAGATATTCCAATGGCAGCTAAGTTTAAAGACATTCAGCCCATTAAAAAGGGTATGTCAAGCGATGAAAAATACTTCGTCACTGCCGAAAACGGAGAGCATTTTTTATTACGGTTAGCAGATTATAAAGAATTCGATAGAAAAAAAGCTGAATACGAATTGGTGAAAAAACTTTTCCGTTTGAATGTTCCAATGCCGTCGCCAATTGACTTTGGAGTTTGTAATAACGGAGCGAGTGTATACACTTTATTGTCCTGGATAGATGGAGAAGAAGCAGAAATTGCTATACCAAAATTATCAAAAAACAAACAATATGAATTAGGGAAAGAATCGGGGAGGATTCTACGAAGAATACATACCCTTAATGCACCGGAAAATACGGCTGACTGGGAAAGGCGATATTTTTCAACCATCGATGAAAGACTGGAAGCATTTCGCAGAGAAGGTATCATGTTTGAGGGAAGCGATATTGTTTTAAACTACATTGACGCCAATAGGCATATGCTCAAGGAACGGCCACAGTGTTATCATCACGGCGACTATCATATGGGTAATTTAATTCAGTCAAAAAGCGGACAGCTTTTTGTTATCGATTGGCATACTGTTGATTTTGAGAATTACGGAGACCCATGGTACGAATTTAATCGAATCAGTGTTGAATATCCTTATTTTGCATCAGGTCAAATTGACGGCTATTTTAATGGCACCGTTCCTAATGACTTTTGGAAACTCCTTGCATATTATCTTTCTGTCAGTGCAATCACTTCGATCGTATGGTCTAAATACTGTGCTCCGGATAGATTGACTTCAATTTTGGATTTGAATAAAAACATCTTGAAGTGGTTTAATAATATGAATAGCAATATTCCCACGTGGTATACAAAAGTGAAATGAGCGTGTAATTACGTGTGACGGCAGCAGAATTAAACCTTTCTGAACATGCGTTTATGCGGCTTACAGGTACAGAGCACTATTACACACTTGAAACTAGCGTTTTACTGCGTGACCGCAAGTTGCCGCTTGACGCTTTTTTGACGCCCGGTTTACAAAGAAAAGATACGGAGAGATATAACAAGAAAAAAGCAGATGTTTGTAAAATCGTGTATTCAAGCCACTTTCGGGCGTTTTTTTAAACGCTTACAGGAAACTTATAAGGCAGGTTTAATCTGCCAAATCAATAAAAATGCGCAGGAACAGATGATGAAAAGATCCGACTTTTACTATGAACTCCCCGAGGAGCTTATCGCCCAGACTCCCGTCGAGCCCCGCGACAGCTCCCGCCTTATGAAGATAGACAGGCAAAGCGGCGGTATAACTCACGACCGCTTTTATAATCTATGCAATTACCTTAACAAAGGTGACCTGCTGGTGCTTAACGACTCCAAGGTCTTTCCCGCCCGAATTTACGGCATAAAGCAGGAAACAGGCGTCCCTGTTGAATTTCTCCTTTTAAAGCATCTAGAACTTGACCTGTGGGAGGTCATCGTCCGTCCTGGACGCCGCCTGAAAAAAGGCGCGAGGGTGGATTTTTCCCCCGAGCTTTCCGCCGAGGTAACCGAGGTAAAGGACGACGGCAACAGGATAGTGAAATTCAGTTACGATGGCGTTTTCTTTGACATTCTCGACAGGATAGGACAAATGCCCCTGCCGCCCTACATAAAGGAAAAGCTGAGGGACAAGGACCGCTACAACACCGTTTACTGCCGCGAGGAAGGCTCCGCCGCCGCCCCAACCGCAGGACTTCACTTTACCGAAAACGTCTTTTCCTCATTGAAAGAAAAAGGTGTTGATACCGCCTTTGTGACCCTCCACGTCGGCTTAGGCACTTTCCGCCCCGTAAAGGAGGATAACATTCTCGACCACAAAATGCACGTGGAGCATTACTCCGTCCCGCAGGAAACGGCAGATAAAATCAAGCAGTGCAAAGCCAACGGCGGCAGAGTTATTTCCGTCGGCACCACAAGTTGCCGCACTCTTGAATCCGCCGCCGACGACAGCGGAAACCTTAACGCAGGCAGCGCCGACACTGGAATTTTCATCTACCCCGGCTATAAATTCAAGGTGATAGACGGACTGATAACCAACTTCCACCTCCCCGAAAGCACGCTGATAATGCTTGTAAGCGCCTTTCTCGGCAGAGAAAAGACCCTTGCGGCATATCAGACGGCGATACAGGAGAAATACCGCTTTTTCAGCTTCGGGGACAGTATGATGATCTTGTAAAATAAAACTCCCGCATTTCCAACCGAAATGCGGGAATTTTTTATTCACTCTTATTCGTATCTTCCGTATTTTCACTTTCAGCAGGAGCTTCCGCAGGACCTTCGTCCCAAGCGGGCTTTTTCATCATTCTCTCAAACTCCTCGCCGTCTATCTTCTCATTCTTCATCAGATATTTTGCCAGCATATGCAGCTGGTCGATATGCGTAGTAAGAATATCCTTTGCCTTTTCGTAAGCGGTTTCGATAAGCTCTCTTATCTCAGCGTCTATCTCAGCGGCGATATTCTCGGAATAATTCCTGCCCTGAGAATAATCTCTGCCCAGGAACACCTCCGCTTCGTCGTGACCGTAAACCACAGGACCCAGCTTTTCGCTGAAACCGTATTTCGTCACCATACTGCGGGCAATTCCCGTAGCTCTCTCAATATCGTTCGACGCGCCTGTTGAAATATCGTCAAGGATTATCTTTTCAGCCACACGTCCGCCAAGGAGCGTAACGATATTTTCTTCCATCTGCGTCTTGCTTATAAAGCTCCTGTCGTGCTCAGGCAGTGACATCGTGTACCCGCCCGCCATACCTCTTGGTATGATAGACACCTGATGCACCTTGTCCTGCGACGGGCAGTAGTAGGTGCATATCGCGTGACCCGACTCGTGATATGCGGTGAGCTTGCGCTCTTTTTCCGTAACAACTCTCGATTTCTTTTCGGGACCTGCTATGACTTTTATAGTAGCTTCCTCGATATCCTCTTCGGTAACGGCTCTCCTGTCGGCTCTTGCCGCAAGCAGAGCAGCCTCGTTCACAAGGTTTTCCAGATCGGCGCCTGTAAAGCCTGCCGTGGATTTTGCGATAGTTTCAAGATTAACGTCGCTCGCCAGCTTTTTGTTTCTTGTGTGGACTTTAAGAATTTCCTCGCGTCCCTTAACATCGGGATAGTTTACCACTATCTGTCTGTCAAAGCGTCCGGGACGGAGCAAAGCGGGGTCGAGGATATCGCGTCTGTTTGTAGCGGCGATTATGATAATGCCTTGATTTTCCGAGAAGCCGTCCATTTCAACAAGCAGCTGGTTCAGCGTCTGCTCACGTTCATCGTGACCGCCGCCAAGACCTGCGCCTCTCTGACGGCCGACTGCGTCTATCTCATCTATGAAAATAATGGAGGGAGTATGCTTTTTCGCCTGGTCGAACAAGTCCCTGACACGGGAAGCGCCTACGCCCACGAACATTTCCACGAAGTCCGAACCGCTGATAGAGAAGAAAGGAACGTTCGCCTCACCTGCCACAGCCTTTGCCAGCAAGGTCTTACCTGTACCGGGAGGGCCCATCAGCAGCACGCCCTTGGGAACGTGAGCTCCTATATCCACATATTTTTTCGGATTTTTCAAAAAGTCTACTATCTCGGCAAGCTCAGCCTTTTCCTCATCTGCGCCCGCCACGTCCTCAAACGTCACCCGTTTGCCTGTTGAAGGCTGATTGTGAGTGTTCGCCCTTGAGAACTGATTCATCTTTCCGCCGCCCGACGCCTGCCGCATAATGATGAAGGTGAAGCCTATCATCAGCGCAATAAGCAGGAGATACGGCAAAAAGCTGGTGAGGAACGAGTTGTCCGCCACCGCTATATAGTCCTCTTTTAACGGTTCGTCGGGATATTTTGCATTATAGGCGTCACGATAGCTGTCGCCGTCAAAATTACCGTACAGATCGCTTATGAACAGACTCACATACGGAACGTAGTAAGTATGCCTTTTGCTGTCCCCTCTCAGCGTGTATTCCAACTGTCCCGAGTTAAGGTCGAGGGTGTAGGAGCTTACCTCCAGCTTGTCAAAATGCTCCATTACGGAGGAATACGACTCAGGCGCTACCCTTGGCGTAAAGGAATTGAGAATGGAGATAAGTCCCACAACAAGGAAAATTATAATAAGGATATAGATAAGTGTTCCTCTTGTTCTTTTCTGCATAATGCCGCCTTTCTTGTTACTTTATTGTATTTATTGCATTTTCATATAATTCTTTTTTCAATACTCCTATGTAGGGCAGACAGCGGTAACGCTCTGCGTAATCCAGTCCGTACCCTACGATAAATTCGTTCTCCACGTCGAAGCATTTGTAATCAGGTGTTATATCCGCTTTTCTCGCCGCCTTTTTGTCCAGCAGCACGCATATTTTCAGCGAAGCGGGGGATTCCTTCAAAAATCCCTTTTTTATAGTGTCAAGGGTCAGTCCGCTGTCAAGAATATCCTCGGCGATGATAATATGCCGCCCCTTTATCTCACAGCCAAGCTGCCTTTTTATGTCGTCCATATCCACCTTGCCGCCGGAAACGGCGCTTTTCCCGTAAGAACGGGCGGTGATAAAGCCTATCTCGCAGTTCACGTCATTATCCAGCGCTCTCATAAGATCCGACGTAAAGACCACTGCGCCTTTCAGCACGCCCACAAGGAGAATATCCTTTCCCTTATAGTCCGCTGATATAGCTTTCCCCGTCAAGGCGACTTTAGCCCTTATCTCTTCTTCGGAATACAGAATTCTTTCAACGTCCTCGTGCATTTTTGCTCCAATAAAATGATGTAAATTTTTCCAATATTGCAATTCAATGAGGGGCAACGCCCCGAATTTATGAAAAAATGCAGGGCGATAGCCCCCGGATTTTCAGCGGAGCGCAGCTCCCGCTGAAAAGACGGTATGGACCCCGCCGATTAAGAGGCGGGGGACATTACATTTTTGATTATAACATATAACTTATTAAAAAGCAAATCCCAAAATGAAAATTAGCTGATTTTTTTACGATATTTCTGCGTTATGAACTGCACCTCCGCCATATCCTTTTTCACAACGGCGAATTTGTTTTTTTCAAGATTTATCTTTCCCGTTCCCGCCCTTATTATCTCGGCAAAGCCGTTTATCCTCAGCGCGCTGGGCTCAACGTCCTTTTCCCTCAGCATCATTGAGATCGCTCTGTCAAATATGGGTTCGGGAAGCTCCTTCAGCATTTTCGCGGAATATACTCCGTCCCCCGTCCTTGCGTTGTCAAGGGCAGTTTTCGCCTGCTCCTCAAGAAAAATACTGTCCTGTATCAGCGAGGAGGTCATTCTCCCTATCCCCGCATAAAACGACGGATTTATCTTCAAAAGCTGCGGCATAAGCTCCAGCCTTATTTTATTCCTTGTGTAAGCGGTGGAAAAATTTGTCTTATCCACCGCAAATTTCAGCCCGTTCAGTCGGCAGTATTCCTCGATTTCCTCTCTTTCGCAGAAGATTAGCGGACGTATCAGATAATCCCTCACAGGCGGAATGCCGCAAAGCCCTTTCAGCCCAGTCCCTCTCAGCATATTCAGCAACACCGTCTCGGCGTTGTCGCAGGCGTTATGCGCAGTAGCCACCTTTGCTCCCAGTCTTTCCGCCATTTGGGAAAACGCCTGATACCGCAAGGCTCTTGCCGTTTCCTCAGTGCTTTCGTGCTTTGACTGTGAGCCTTTCACGTCCACCGAAAACACCTCAAGCTCAACGCCCATATTCTTGCAAAGCTCCCTGACGTAGCTTTCGTCTGCGTCGCTTTCCGCACCTCTTAGATTGTGGTTCACGTGACAGGCGTAAACCGTTATACCAAGCTCCTCCTCCAAAGCTTTCAGCCCGTGGAGCAGCGTAACGCTGTCCGCCCCGCCGCTGACTGCGGCGATGACCTTATCCCCCTTAGAAAGCATATCGTACTGTTTTACGGCTTTCAGTATATTTTCCCTCACATTATTTTCCATGAGTGAAATCAACTCCCGAAAAACGCGTATACTGTCCGTCCCAGTTCATAGGAACGGTGTCCGTTTCGCCGTGACGGTTCTTCGCCACGATACATTCACAGGCGTTGGGATACTGCGTTTCGTGATTGTAATACCCCTCTCTGTACAGGAAAAGCACGATATCTGCGTCCTGCTCGATTGAGCCTGAATCACGCAGATCCGACAGCAGGGGACGCTTGTCAGGACGCTGTTCGGGGCTTCTTGAAAGCTGTGACAGCGTTATAACTGGAACATTAAGTTCCTTCGCCATTATTTTCAGACTTCTGGTTATCTCCGATATTTCAGCCACACGGTTGCCGTCCTTTCTTCCCGTTGACATAAGCTGTAAATAGTCGATTATCACCAGCCCCAGATTTTTCATTCTCATCAGCTTTGCTTTCATATTGCCGATAGTGATCCCTGCGGTATCGTCGATGTATATGGAGGTCCTTGACAGCACGTCCACCGCCTGCCCTATATCGCTCCACTTCGAGTCCTTTATGTTACCCGTTTTCATATCGTCGGAGGAAAGCCTTGCCTCACTGGAAAGTATTCGTGCGGCTATCTGATCCTTTGACATTTCAAGGGAAAAAATGCATATCTCCTTGTCAAGATATTTTTTCGCCACATTTACAGCAATGTTGGTTGCAAAAGAAGTCTTTCCCATACCCGGACGTGCGGCGATAAGTATAAGGTCTGAGGGGTTCAGCCCGTAAATAACCTCGTCCAGCTTTTTATATGTGGTTTTAAGTCCCCTTGCATTGACCGCCTCGGGGTCTTCCGAAAGCTCCGTCAGCAGGTCAAGCTGCCTTGTCACCAGCTCCTTTATGTGAGTAAGTCCGTCTATGTCACGCTTGTCCCTTATGCCGAATATCTTTTGCTCAGCTAGCTCCAGCAGGGAAGAAGTCTCCTCCGTTCCCGAAGCGGCAAGGTCGTATATCTCCTTGGAAACGCTCATAAGCTGTCTTACCATATACTTGTCCAGTATAATGGAAATGTGGTTTTCCACTCCCGACGGATTTATTGCGGATTCCGCCAGCTTAAGAAGATACGTTCTTGCCTCGTCGCTGTTTTCAAAGACTCCCTGCCTGAGCGACGATTCAATAACTGTAACGATATCTATCTGTTTTCCCGCAATGCTCATCTGATATATCACGGAATAAATATCGCTGTGCAGCTGTACCTTGAAATGCTCGGGGTACAGCCTTTCCAGCACCTTCGGCACCGTGGACGGGTCAACGAGCATAGAGCCCAGCACCGCCTGTTCCGCGTCAAGGCTGAACGGAAGATTGAGCTCTGTGAAATCTGCCTCTGCCATACTGCTTTCTCCTAAAATTTATTTGAATATCAGTTTTCTTCCTCGACAAGAACCGTGAACTTTGCAGAAACTCCGCTATACAGCTTCGCCTCAACGCCGAAAGCGCCGAATGTCTTTATATCCGTCTGAAGCGCCAGCTTTCTCTTGTCCACGTCAAGCCCGAACTGCTTTTTCAGCTGTAATGAAATATCCTTGCCTGTAATGGAGCCGAACAGCTTTCCCCCTGCGCCGCCTTTGGTAACGATCTTCACAGTCTTTCCCTCCAGCTTTTCCGCAATGGACTTTGCGTTTGCTATCTCCACGTCTATTTTGTGCTGTGCGGAGGCCTTCTGCCCCTCCAGCAGGTTTATGTTCTGAGGAGTAGCCTCAACAGCCAGCTTTTTTGCAATAAGGCAGTTGCGGGCGTAGCCGTCCTTGACCTCTTTTATATCGCCCTTTTTGCCTGTTCCCTGTACGTCCTGAAGCAGTATTACTTTCATCTTTGTTTGTCCTTTCCTGATTTATGAAAATTTAGTATTTGTACTCAAGCAATATCCTTGTAGTATTTGTCGATAGCTTGTCTTATCTGCGTTCCCGCCTGGCCTATCCCCACGCCGTGAAGCTGCGCTCCCGCCATAGTCTGATGACCGCCGCCGCCCAGCGTTTCCATTACAAGCTGAACATTCATAGCGCCCAGCGACCGTGCGCTGATGTAAATTTCATCGCCGCCGCTTTTGTAATACACAAATGATGCGTCCACGTTCTCAATGCTCAGCAGCTCGTCCGCCGCCTGAGGAGCGATAAGCCGCATTTCAGGGCTGTACACCGAGGTATACGCGATAGCGCACCGCTTGTATATCTGCGCCCTTGAAACGAGGGAAGCCTTCTGCTGATAATTTTCTATCGTGTTTGCAAACAGGCTCTTCACGTTTACGGTATCTGCCCCCAGCTTTCTCAGGAAAGCAGCCGCCTCGAATGTCCTCACGCCCGTTTTTATAGTGAAGTTTTTTGTGTCCAGCATAATTCCCGCCAGCAGAGCTTCCGCCTGCAAAGCGGTTATCTTTCCCGCCTTGCCGAAATATCCCAGCAGTTCCGTCACCATTTCCGAAGCGGAAGACGCATAAGGCTCGTGATAGAAAATCAGCGAGTTGTCTATGAAATTCACGGTCTTTCTGTGGTGGTCGATGATGACCACCTTTTTCGCCTTTGCGTGAAGTTCGGGACTTTCAAGCATAAGGGGATTGTGAGTATCCGTGATTATCAGCAGGGAATTTTCGGTTATGCCCTCCTCCGCCTGCTGCGGCTGGATAAACAGCGGCTCTTTCGGCTCCTCCGCCGTTCGTATCCTGTCGATAAGCTGTGTGCTGAGAGAAGCGGTGCTGTTTACAACTACCTCCGCACGCTTGCCCAGATTTCTTATTGCGCAGGCAAGCCCCACTGACGAGCCCACGCTGTCAAGGTCGCTGAACTTGTGACCCATTATGTAGACCCTGTCGGCGTTTTCAGCAAGCTGTATAAGCTGATTTGCGATGATTCTCGCCTTCACCTTGTTTGCTCTTTCAACGCCCTTGGAAACGCCGCCGTAAAATTCAAAGCCCGAGACCGTCTTGATAGCCGCCTGATCTCCGCCTCGTCCCTGCGCCATTTCAAGTGCCTGCTTGGCGTAGCTTTCGCTTTCGGAGATAGTGTTTGCAGTTCGCCCTATGCCTATTGACAAGGTGACGTTCATTCGGTCGTTCACCTGTATCTCTCTCGCCTTGTCAAGCAGCTTTACCTTGCTTTCGATGAGCTTTGCGACGTGCCTTTCCTCGATCACCGCCCAGAAACGGTCCCTTGTCTGCTTTCTCAGTATACCTGTCGTTTCCGCTATGAAATCCTCCAGCAGCCTGTCTATCTGTACGGTAACGTGCGCCGTTTCGCTTTCAAGACTGCTGCCGAAAAGCTCGTCAAAGCTGTCTATCATTATCAGAAGCACAACAGGGTGAGACAGCTTTTTCTCCGTCTGCATATTTATAAGCTCGGTTATGTCGCTGAGATAGATGAGGAAAATATCGGGCTCGCTTTCATCAGCGGGGATATTCATATACGCCTTGTAATATCTGTCGTCGTGGCTTATCTCCACGCCGTCCCCGTTTGTGAACCTTTCCAGCGGGAGCGTGCTGATAGCGTCAAAGGAGCCGCCGTAAACTGCGTCGTCTGCAAAAGCGTCTGCGAAATTCTTGTTGAACCACACTATCTTTCTCGTCTTGTCAACGATGACTACGCTCATTGGCAGGCTGTACAGCGACAGCTTGTTTTCCTGGGTTATCTCCTCGTTTAGCAGGGCGGAATACTGGAAGTTGCGCCTTGTGACCTGCACCAGCTTGCCTATGGCAAAGCCTGACACCAGCACGATAAATGGCGCCGCTATCCAGAACATATCCCTCGAATAGTTGAATGTCACCACGGACATCAACCCAAGCAGGGTTATCAGGGCGATTATGGAAATTACCAGACCGCCGTCACGGAAATAGTTTTTCATCTGACTGCCTTTCGGAAGCCTATACCTCCATTATAACGGGAAGTATCATAGGGCTTCTCTTTGTTTGCTGATATATGAAGCTGCTCAGAGCGTCCCTGAGAGCAGGCTTTATGCTGCCCCACTCCCGCACGCTTGCGGAGCATTGTTCTTCAAGCACTTTCTTTGCAACGGCCTTGGCGTCCTCCATCAGCTTTTCCGACTCCCTCACGTATACGAATCCTCTTGAAACTATGTCGGGACCCGCCAGTATATTGCCGTTTGATTTTTTCACCGTTGCCGCAACTATAATAAGACCGTCCTGAGCAAGGTGCTTTCTGTCCCTCAGCACCACCGAGCCCACGTCGCCTACGCCCAGTCCGTCCACCAGCACCTGCCCTGCGGGAACAGTCCCCGCAAATTTCATACTCACGTTATTTGTTTCAAGCACCTGACCTATGTCTGCGATAAAGATATTTTCTTCGGGTATACCCATTTTTCTCGCCAGCATAGCGTGCTTTTTAAGGTGCTTGTATTCTCCGTGTATGGGAACGAAATATTTGGGCTTTGTCAGGGAGATCATCATTTTAAGCTCCTCCTGACAGGCGTGACCTGAAACGTGAACGTCATACATTTTTTCGTAGACCACGTCTGCGCCCAGCTTCATCAGATCGTTCACCACGTTGCCCACCAGCTTTTCGTTGCCGGGGATAGGCGTTGCGGAAATTATGATAAGGTCGTTGGGAGTTATGGTCACCTGCCTGTGGTCGTTGTTCGCCATTCTTGTAAGAGCAGACAGCGGCTCTCCCTGACTTCCCGTTGTGATTATGACTAACTTTTCAGGCGGATATTTCTTTATCTGCTCGATATCTATCAGCATATCGGCGGGCAGGTGGATATAATTCAGCTCGATAGCCGTCTGTATAACGTTGAGCATACTTCTGCCGCTTACTGCCACCTTGCGCCCCTGAACGGCGGCGTTGTCAACTATCTGCTGTATCCTGTGTATATTGCTGGAGAAAGAGGCGACGATTATCCTGCGCCCCTCCGCCTGATTGAAAATGTTCTTGAAGCTGCCGCCTACCGTGCTTTCCGACATAGCGTAGCCGGGGCGCTCCGCATTGGTGCTTTCCGACAGCAGAGCGAGAACTCCCCTGTTTCCAAGCTCACCGAAGCGGGCGATGTCTATTATTCCGCCCTCAATGGGAGTATAGTCTATCTTGAAATCCCCCGTATGCACCACGACTCCCGCAGGAGTATGCGCCGCAATTGCGCAGGCGTCGGGGATAGAGTGATTGACTCTGATAAATTCTGCGCTCATACAGCCTAATTTTACCGTATCGCCCGGCTTTACCGTCACAAGGTGAGAGGACGCCAGTATCCCGTGTTCTCTCAGCTTTCCCTCCACAAGCCCAAGGGTCAGCCTCGTGCCGTAAACGGGCACGTTCACCTTTTTCAGCAGATAGGGCAGACTTCCTATATGGTCCTCGTGACCGTGGGTCAGAACGATACCCCTGACTCTGTCCTTGTTTTTTTCAAGATATGTGAAATCGGGGATAACCGAATCCACTCCCGGCATTTCCTCATCGGGGAACGCCAGTCCGCAGTCCACCACGAAAATGTCGTTTGAACACTCGTAAACGTAAATATTTTTTCCTATCTCGTTAAGTCCGCCAAGGGAAAATATCTTCAGCGGCGTTGTTTTCAGCTCTCTCGGCTTTTTCTGCTGAGGCTGAGGCTTTTTTTCAAAGAGCGTTTTCTGCTCCTGCGGAGCAGGCTGTTTTTTTGTGGCGGTATTCTGCTTTTTCTGGGGAACGCTCTGTTTTTTCTGAGCGACCGCCTTTTTGGGATTTTGCTTTTGCGGCGGCGCAGACTTTGCCTGCTCGGCAGTCGGCTTTTTCCAACCCGCTTTTCGGCGGAATTTTCCCGACTTGTCCTGCGCGCCGTCGTTTTTCCCCCTGAAATTGGGAATAAAATTGTTGTTTTTGGGCATAGATGTTCCTTTCGTCCGCAAAGGCGGCGGCACGCCGTCCACAAGCGCCCGCCCTCGTTAAATTGAATGGAAAATCGTACGGCCTTTGCAATTTTTCTGTTTTGTTTTATTTTAAGCATACGCTTTAATTATCGTTTTTGTTGGGTCAGCTTTTTGAAAGCACTGCATAAAAATACTATTATAGTATATACCAATTCCTGCCGATTGTCAAGAAAAATCCGTCCCCGCACTCCGTAAATGCCCTTTGCGGCGGGAAAAAACGACGTTATCAGACCTTACCCTCAAGCAGCGCCCTTACTCTTTTTTCCACGTCGTCGCAAAGCGCCCTTGCAGTCTCCTGCGAGCGACTTTCCGCGTACATATACAGCCCCTTTCCGTTTCGTGAGGAGCGAAGAAGCACACGGTTCCCCTCATCTCCCAGAAAAACTCCCTCAGAGGAGGACGACGCGTCCTTTGCCAGCCTGCTCAGCACCCGCTGAGGCGGGCAGTCTATCCTGATGAACCTGTTTTCCGTCGCCAGATGAGGACTGCTCTCCAGAAATCTCCCCAAAGTCATATAAGACCTTGAGATTATCTCCAAAGCATTCAGCGCCAGCAAAAGCCCGTCAAACAGGAACGGCTGAGCCGCCGCCAGCTCTCTTGCTTTTTTGTCGCCGTTGTCGTTGGGACAGCGGAAAAAGCGGTAGACCCTGCGCCCCGTCCCCTTAGCCGCCTCTTCCATAACAGAGGGAAATTCCAAAGGCACAGCCACGTCAAAGCCCTGTTCCATCAGATTTTTCCCCACCAGAGCCACCAGCTTGGTATAGTCCGCCTTTTCCTCGTCGCTGACGTAAAGCTCCGCCTTTGAACCGTCACGGCTGATATTTACGGTCAGCTCCTCACCCTTTGGGTCGCTTATTTTTTTGAAGGGAGCGACAGCGGCGGCGCTTATCAGCGGGTCGTTGCAGCTGACGCTTACGTTATATCGGCAGGAAAAATCGCTTGCCGCCTCCAGGATACCGGAGTAAAGCAAAGAAGCGTTGCGAAAGGTCTTTATCTCCCCAAATCCGTCCCACGGAGCGTTGGGGTAGTCTCCTCTGTTCAGCGCCGCCTCCAGCTTTCTCTCCATAACTCTTGTAAGTGGAAGTCCGCCCTTGCACAGCATAGTTATTTTTGCCTTTGAGGTGACCTCAGCGTGGACAAGCCCCTTAACGTTCATTATCCTGCTCAGATGGATCAAAGAGGGGAGGGAAGCGGTACCGCAGTCTATCACCTTTGTCCCGGCTCCAGAAAATCCTGCGCAAAAGCAAGCCTTCAGCACCGATGCGGCGTTCCCGCACCCGCAGGAAACGATAACGCTCCCGCCGAAAGCGGCAGCGGCGGCGCTGCCCAGCACGGTCATAAACGCAGGGGTTATGTCGGAATTTGTCCCGCCACTCACCCCGTTTTCGTCCGTCCTTTCACCGGGACTTCTGCCGTATTTCAGATCCTTTTTAAGCTGCACCCCGTCTGGTATCCTTTTTTTGTCCCACACCTTCACGCCCGGCTCCAGCACGCTGTCTGTGCCCATCGACCCGTCGCAGCCCAGCACGGCGTCCTCATATACCGCAGCGCCCTGCCCGAGAGAAGCGTTTTCGCAGATTATGCCGCCGTTGCACTTCACCCTGTCGGACAAAAATGCCCCCTCTAATATCACGCAGTCCCTCAGCCTGCAATTTTTGCCTACCGTGACGTTTTCGTTGACGACGCACCCTGCCTCTACCGTCGTGCCAATGCCTATCTTAACGTTCTCCCCGATAAAACAAGGCTCGTTTATCCTCACCCCCGCAAATTCGGGAACGGCTCTTTTAAATTCGCACCTCACCCTGCCGTAAAGCATATCCGCCTGACATTTCTTGTAGGAGCTGAAATCCCCGATATCGCACCAGTATCCGCTTTCCTCATACGCCGCCAGCTTCATTCCCTTTTTCAGCATAAGAGGGAAAACGTCCTTGGAAAAATCAAACTCCTTTCCCTCAGGAACAAGCTCCATAACGCTTTTTGATATAACGTAGACCCCCGTGTTCACGCAGTCGCTCACCGCCCCTGTAAAGGACGGCTTTTCCGAAAATCCCGTCACAAATCCGTCCTTTGAGATAACACAGCCGTACTCTCTCGGGTCGTCCACTCTTTTTGTGATTATCGTTGCGTCTGCGCCTTTTTTTTTGTGGTAATTAACGGCTGCGGTAAGATTAAAGTCACACATAGCGTCCCCGCTTATTACCAGAAAATCCTCGTCAAACGCCGCCTGTTTAACGCACCCCGCCGTCCCCAGCGGTTCGCTCTCATAGGAAAAATCCAGCCTTATCCCCTTGTAAAAGCCCTCCTTGAAATGCTCCTCTATCTGCTTTCCCTTGTATCTCAGGGTAAACACTGCCTCATCGCAGCCGTGCTTTGCCAGCAGATCGAGGATATACTCGCTGACAGGTCTGCCGCACAGCTTTACCATAGGCTTGGGGACCGAACAGGTCATAGGGCGCAGACGGCTCCCCTCGCCGCCCGCCATAATAACAGCTTTCATAGAAAACACTCCTTTGCCGTATTTTATTTTATTATTATCCCAACACTGCCCCTTTCATATTCAGCAAAAGTTGTTCAATATCAAAACGTACTTGTACGGCATAATATATAGTACCTTTTTATAAAAAAGGAAGAAGGACGGGAGAATGTCCGCAGAATACAAAGAAAGGAAGGTCTTTAATGGAAACGTATTTTATCGCAATGAACAGCTACACCGAGGCTATGAGTGGAAAAAATTTCCTGCAAAGCCTTAATATAAAATGCTCAGTGGAAAAGCGAAGCGGCAAAAACGGCTGCACTTACGGAATAAAGGTAAAAGGCGACCCTGATAAGGCGTCAAGGCTGCTTGGAGCCGTGGGACTTAACGCCGACAGTATAACAGGCGGTAAGCACAAGCCATGATATACCTTGACAACGCCGCCACCACCTATCCGAAGCCGCCCTCGGTGATAAGCGCAGGCTCCTTCGCTATGGTAAATTACGGCGCAAATCCTGGAAGGGCGGGACATAAGCTGTCAATGGAAACGGCGGAGGCGGTATACGGCGCAAGAAAGGAATGTGCGGATTTTTTTGGCGCAAAGACCGAAAACGTCTGCTTTGTGCTGAACTGCACCCAGGCGCTTAATACCGCCATAAAAGGCATACTTACGCCCAACTCTCACATAATAACCAGCGACCTTGAGCATAACGCAGTTTTCCGTCCCCTTACCGCCGTTTCAAAAAGCGGCGGCATAACCTTTTCCATAGCAAAAGTAAGTGAAAATGACGATGAAACGGTAGAAAGCTTCCGCCGTTTGATAAAACCTAACACAAAAGCGATAGTCTGCACCGCCGCAAGCAACGTCACAGGCTTTATCCTCCCCTACAAGCGGATAGCCGCCCTTTGCAGGGAAAATAACGTCTGCTTTATCCTTGACGCCGCGCAGGGAGCAGGAGTCCTGCCAATAAGCCTTGAGGACGGTATAAACATAATCTGCGCCGCAGGGCACAAAGGACTTTACGGTCCTATGGGAACAGGACTGATGATAACCGATGGAAAATTCCGCCTTAAAACTCTTATCGAGGGCGGAACAGGCAGCGCCTCCTCCAACGCCGAGCAGCCCGAATTTCTCCCTGACCGCTTTGAAAGCGGAACAATAAACACGTCTGGCGTTATCGCTTTAGGCGCGGGAGTAAAATTCACAGCCGAAAGGGGAGCGTCGATATACGAACACGAATGGCGGCTTTGCAGATACGCTCACCAACAGCTTTCCAAAATTCCGAAAATAATCCTTTACGGCGATTTCACCCGCAAAAACGCACCTTTGTTTTCCTTCAACGTAAAAGGCTCGTCCTCGGAGGAAACCGCCGCCAAGCTCAGTGACAACGGCTTTTACCTGCGAGGAGGACTTCACTGCGCCTACCTTGCCCACCGAAAGCTGGGAACGCTGGACACAGGAACAGTGCGCTTCGCTCCTTCAATCTACACCACCAAATGCGAGGTAAACGCCTTTTTGAGAACGGTAAAGAAATTAGCAAAATAAAAATGAAAAGTCTTCTGAAATTTTTAATTTTCAGAGGGCTTTTTTATTACCCATATTGCAAAAAAAGACAAAATATGTTAAAATAAATCAGTTATGAAAATTACACACATTAAATAAATACAAATAAAGAAAAGGAGCAGCATATGTCAAGAGATCACAACACCTATCAAAGCCCCCTTTGCAGCCGCTACGCAAGCAAGGAAATGCAGTACGTCTTTTCCGAGCAGAAAAAGTTCAGCACCTTCCGCCGCCTTTGGGTAGCCCTTGCCAGGGCGGAAATGAACCTGGGACTGAACATCACCCCCGAGCAGGTGGCTCAGCTTGAGGCGAACGTGGACAACATAGACTTTGACGTTGCCGAGGAGCGTGAAAAGCTTGTCCGCCACGACGTAATGTCCCACGTTTACGCCTACGGCCAGGTCTGCCCCGACGCCGCAGGGATAATCCATCTGGGAGCAACCTCCTGCTACGTTGGAGATAACACCGATATAATCATTATGCGCGACGCTCTGCAAATAATCCGCCGCAAGCTGGTGAACGTGATATCGAACCTTGCCTCCTTTGCGGAAAAATACAAGTCCCTGCCCTGCCTTGCCTACACTCATCTTCAGCCCGCACAGCTCACCACGGTGGGAAAGCGCGCTGCCCTCTGGACAAACGAGCTTCTGATGGACCTTGAGGACCTTGAGTACCGCATAAGCAGTCTGAAGCTTCTGGGACAAAAGGGAACAACAGGCACACAGGCCAGCTTTATGGAGCTTTTCCACGGCGACGAGGAAAAGATAGACAGATTAGAGCAGATGATAGCAGAGGAAATGGGCTTTGAAAAATGCGTTCCCGTCAGCGGTCAGACCTATTCAAGAAAGGTAGACACAGGCGTTGTGAACGTCCTTGCGGGAATTGCCGCAAGCTGCTCCAAGTTCAGCAACGATATGCGTATCCTTGCCAGCTTTAAGGAAATGGAAGAGCCCTTTGAAAAAAATCAGATAGGTTCTTCAGCAATGCCCTACAAGCGCAATCCCATGCGCTGTGAGCGCATAACCTCCCTTTCCCGCTACGTTATGATAGACGCCTTGAACCCCGCCTTCACTAGCGGCACCCAGTGGTTCGAGCGCACCCTTGACGACAGCGCCAACAAGCGCATTTCCGTAGCCGAGGCGTTCCTTGCCGTCGACGCTATCCTGAACATTATGCTGAACGTCACCGACGGGCTTGTGGTATATGAAAAGTCCATAAGGGCGAGAGTTATGAAGGAGCTCCCCTTTATGGCGACGGAAAATATAATGATGAGAGCAGTTGAAAAGGGCGGCAACCGCCAGGAGCTTCACGAGGCTCTCCGTCAGCACAGCATAGCCGCCGCTAAAGTCGTAAAGGAGGAGGGCGGCGAAAACGACCTTGTTGAGCGCATAGCCGCTGACCCGCTGTTTATGATAACCGCCGAGGAGATAAAGGCAGTGCTGAAGCCTGAAAATTATATCGGACGCTGTCCGTCCCAGGTGGACAACTTCCTGAAAGAATGCGTACAGCCCGTTCTGGAAAGGAATAAGGAGCTTCTGGGAGAGAAAGCGGAGCTGTCCGTTTAACGTGAATTTTCTGAAAATTCTCTTAAAGCCTTGACTTATTTGAAATTTCTGTTATAATATATAAGGTTATTTTTTGATAAAGCTGTCTGATTTTCGGCAGCTTACAAGGTAAAACACAGACGGGAGCGTTCCCGCCTTGAAAAATACAGGAACGGAGTGAAATTTCAGTTGAAAAGAATTGGAAAGCCCGTTTTCTTTATAGTGTTTGCGGTAATAGCCGTATTTTCCGTGCTTGCCCTCGTTGGCGTGCATACCCATTACGGCGACATCACCCGAACATGGATAAACGGGTTGAGCGATATACGCTGGGGAATTGATATAAGAGGAGGCGTGGACGTTACCTTTACCCCGCCCGAGGGCTACAACGCCACCGATGCGGAAATGGACGCCGCACGCTCCATAATCGAGACCCGTATGCTGAACAACAACATCACAGACTACGACCTTTACATGGACTACACCGCCGATCAGATAATCGTGCGTTTTCCTTGGCAGTCTGAGGACACCGACTTTGATCCCGAAGCGGCTGTAAAGGAGTTAGGCGAGACCGCTATGCTCACCTTCCGTGAGGGAACTCCCTCCGCTATTGAAGAGGGAAAAACCTATGAGGATCTTCCTCTGGTGCTCAGCGGCTCCGATGTTGAAAGCGCTACTCCCTATTACAACACCGACGAAAAGGAATATCAGATACAGCTCGTTCTGAAAGAAAGCGGAAAGCAGGCGTTTTCTGATGCAACAGGACGTCTTGCGGGAAAAGGCTCTATCTCCATCTGGATGGACGACGACTGCATTTCCTATCCGTCAGTAAACGAGCAGATAACAGGCGGCACGGCTACCATAAGCGGTTCCTTTGACGCAGAAAGCGCCAAAGAGCTTGCCGACAAGATAAACGGCGGCGCACTGCCTTTCAGAATGGAACGTGAAAACTTCAGCACAATAAGCCCCACTCTGGGCGAGGGCGCAAGAGACGCAATGGCTATTGCGGGACTTATCGGCTTTGCTTTCATCGTTATATTTATGATACTTAAGTACCGTCTCCCCGGCGTTATCGCATCGATAGCCCTTGTGGGACAGGTTGCGGGAACCTTTGCCGCAATAACAGGCTTCTTCCCATTCAACGACAGCTTTACCCTTACCATTCCCGGTATTGCAGGTATAATCCTTGCGGTAGGTATGGGCGTTGACGCCAACGTTATCACCGCTGAGAGAATAAAGGAAGAGATGTATGCGGGAAAATCCATTGACGGCGCTATCCGTACAGGCTATAAGAGAGCGTTCTCCGCAGTATTTGACGGCAACATCACAATGATAATCGTGGCGATAATCCTTATGGGCGCATTTGGTACCACCGACAGCATATGCGCGATAATCCTTTCGCCAATATTCACCTGGTTCGGCGCCTCCACCGAAGGCACGATATTCTCCTTCGGCTACACTCTTGCGGTAGGCGTTGTGCTGAACTTCCTGTTTGGTATTCTCTTCTCAAGGCTTATGACGGCGTCCATAGCACGCTTCAAGACCTTCAGAAAGCCTTTCTTCTACGGAGGTGTCACCAATGAAAAATAAAAAGATTTTAGACATCTTCGGAAAAAGAAAAATATTCTTCATAGTCCCCATCGTTATTGCCTTTGTTGCGCTTGTAGTTGCGCTGATATTCGGCATTGAGGTGGACATCGAGTTCAAGGGCGGTACCCTTGTAACGTACAGCTACACAGGCGACCTTGACACAGGTGCGGTAAAATCTGCCGCTGAGAGCTACGGCTATGGCACTGTGGGAGTATCCACGGGAAGCGCTATCGTTTCCACAGGCGGAATGACCAACAGCGTGACCCTCTCCTTCTCCGCAAACGAAGCCTTTACAGAGGACGCTCAGAACGAGCTTAGCGACAAGTTAGAGGAACAGTTCGCCTCCAATCAGCTCACCCACCAGAACACGCAGGACGTAAATCCCACCTCAGGCGTTAAATTCTTCGTAAAGTGCCTTGTAGCGGTGCTGTTCTCGTTCCTGCTGCTGGTAATTTACATTGCCTTCCGCTTTAAGAAGATAGGCGGTCTTTCCGCAGGTATCTTCGCTCTGGTAGCCCTTATGCACGACATCATAATCGTGTTTGCGGTATTCATCTTCTTCCGCCTGCCCGTTGACGCAAACTTTATGGCGGTAATACTGACTATCCTCGGTTACTCTATCAACAACACCATCGTAACCTACGACCGTATCCGTGAAAACAGAACTCTTTACGGCAAGAGAATGGGACTTGTAGAACTGATGAACACCAGCGTAACGCAGACTATGACCCGTTCCATAAACACCACCATAACCACCGCTTTCGCCGCTTTGGCAATATGCGTGGTAGCTTGGATATGCGGCGTTGAATCAATAATCAGCTTTGCGTTCCCGCTGCTTATCGGTCTTATTGCGGGCTTCTATTCATCAGTGTTCCTGTCAGGCTCCATGTGGGTAATGTGGCAGCTTCACAAGAGCAAAAAACAGGCAGCAGCAAAATAACGTATTTCAGAGCCGACATTGTTCAGTCGGCTCTGTTTGATTTTGAGAAGGGAGGAACAAATGGAGATAGGAATATCCACCGCCTGCTTTTACCCTATGGAAACGGAAAAGGCGCTTAGCCTGCTGGCGGACGGCGGCGTAAGGACCGCCGAGATATTTTTCAACGCCGACTGTGAGCTTCACGGCGAGATATACGAGAAAATAAAAAATACCGTTCTGGAAAACGGCATAAATATCCCCTCCGTTCACCCCTACACCAGTGCGATAGAAACAATGTCCCTCTTCGGAGATTATCCCCGCCGCCTCACCGAGATACTTGACGTTTACCGCCGTTATTTTGAGATAATGAACTGCCTCGGAGCAAAAATTTTTGTTCTTCACGGTGCGCTGAAAAGTGCAAAATGTTCCGAAAGCCTTTACTTTGAGCGTTATTCTATGCTCCGTGATTTGGGAAATTCCTTTGGCGTCACTGTCGCGCAGGAAAACGTCAGCTACTGCAAAAGCGGCAGTCTGCAATTCCTTACAAATATGAAAAAACAGCTTGGCGAGGACTGCTCCTTCGTCCTTGACGTGAAACAAGCTTTAAGAAGCGGCATCGACCCCTTTGAAATAATGAACGCTTTGGGAAATTCGATAGTGCATTACCACCTGAGCGACAACAACGCTGAAAAAGACTGCGTTCCCGTAGGAAAGGGGAATTTCGACTTCCCCCGTCTTGCAAAAGCGCTTAAAGAAAGCAATTACAGCGGGAGCATAATCCTTGAGCTGTACAGCAGCGGCTTTGAAAAAGCGGAGGAACTTTACAAAAGCGTAGAGTTTATGCGCTCATTTTTCTGAAACCCCTTGCAAAACCGCTGTAAAAGTGTTAAAATAAAATTGTACGAAAATCCGACAATATTGTGAAAGTGAGAAGCCTATGAGATGCCCCGAATGTGGATATGAAGACAGCAAGGTCATTGATTCCCGCCCCACGGAAAATAAGATACGCCGCCGCAGGGAATGTCTGAAGTGCAAATGCAGATTTACCACCTATGAGATAATCGAGAATATCCCCTTAATGGTAATAAAGAAGGACCATTCTATCGAGCCCTTCGACCGCCAGAAGCTGATAGACAGGCTCCTGAGAGCGACAATAAAGCGCCCCGTCCAGCTTGAAACGGTGGAGAATATGGTGGACGAGATAGTGAACGAGCTGAAAAACAGCTTACAGCGCGAGGTCACCAGCGACAAGATAGGCGAAATGGTTTTGCACAAGCTGAAAAACATCGACCATGTTGCGTATATACGCTTTGCCTCCGTATACCGTGATTTCAACGACATCGACAGCTTTATGAAGATCATCACTGAGCTGTCAGAGGAGGAAAAGTGACATTTTAGCTGACCCTTTGTTTAAAATCGACAAAAACGGCGGAAAAATCCTTCGCCGTTTTTCTGTTTTATTTTCATTTACCCCCTTGACAAGCCCTTTGACAAGTGATATAATAATCAAGCGCTCGAAAAAAGGGGAGCGCTGAGGCGCATTGAGAAGCTGAGATGTACAAGCCTTGAAAAAAGTTGAAAAAAGTTTTAAAAAGGTATTGACAAAAGGTGTAAGATGTGCTAAAATAATAAAGCTGTCCCCGAGAGGGGAAGCTGCTCCTTGAAAATTGAACAGTAAAGAATTTAGTAA
>CANRGJ010000008.1 GCA_947630175.1 uncultured Ruminiclostridium sp.
CACAGAAGTTAAGCTCGTTTGCGTCGAAAATACTTGGCTGGTAACGGCCCGGGAAGATAGATAATGCCGGCACTATACTGAAAAACCACGGCTGTGGTTTTTCGCTGTTTCTGCTGTTTTTAAGCAGGAGCAGTTCCTGTCTGATATCACAATTTCCATAAGGGAAATTCAAGTGATATTGGATCGTAGTTTCGCAAGGCGAAACTACTATGCACAGCATTGTCCAATATCACGGTTTTGCGCAGCAAAATGAATTTCCATAAGGGAAATTCAAGTGATATTGGATCGTAGTTTCGCAAGGCGAAACTACTATGCACCTTTAGCTCAGTTGGTAGAGCAACTGACTCTTAATCAGTGGGTCCAGGGTTCGAGTCCCTGAAGGTGTACCAATTCAGCACCCTTAAAAGGGTGCAAATTTTTAAAAAGCTTTCCTGTGGGAAAGCGACACGGCCCGTTGGTCAAGCGGTTAAGACATCGGCCTCTCACGCCGGTAACGGGGGTTCGATTCCCCCACGGGTCACCAGCGGCTGAGCCGCACCGACGCGCGCCCCGCAACAGCGGGGCGTAAAGTTTTATTTATGTGAATATGGGCTCGTAGCTCAGTTGGGAGAGCGCCGCGTTCGCAACGCGGAGGTCGAGGGTTCGAACCCCTTCGGGTCCACCAGCGGCTGAGCCGCTACAACACGCTCCAAGAACACAGGAGCGTGTTTTTTATATTCATCACCCAAAAATCTTTTTCATCACAATCCCACAGCACAAATTGTGCCAAAAAGATATTATGCCTGTGATCGGTTGTACAAAGCCGTTTGCGGGCATAAATCCTGTAAAAGACGGGATGTGTGTATCGTTTTTTGTTAAATTACATCTTGCTTTTAAATAATTTATTTAGTATAATATCAGCAAAAGGCGGTGACAGTTAATGATCAGAATTGCAGTTTGTGATGACGTTCGGGAAGTCGTTATGCAGATAAATGACTATCTTTATGAATATCAGGAACAAAAAAACGAAAAGTTGAACATAAATAATTTTTATGATGCTGAGAAATTATGGGATTTTTTGAAAACCAACCACTGCGATTTGATAATCCTTGATATAGAACTTGTTAATATGAACGGCATTGAGCTGGGCGTGCGAATCAGGACCGAATTGAACGATCAGGACATAAAAATAATCGTTATCTCAGCCATGGAAAATTACTACAAGCAGCTTTTTGATATTCAGCCTTTAAATTTCCTCCTTAAGCCGATAGATAAAACAAAATTCTTTAAAGTGATCGACTTGGCAATACGGCTTGTGGAAAAAAAGGATCATATTTTTATATTTAAAATCAAGGAAAGCACATACAGGCTCAAAGTCAAAGATATCTTGTATTTTGAAAGCTTTAAACACAACATAAAAATTGTTACAACAAGCGGAGATTATGAGTACAGATCGGGATTTTCTGAAGTAATGGAACAACTGTCTGATTTTGGATTTATACAGGTTCATAGATCGTATATTATAAATTACGACCAAACAAAGAATATCGATTATGATAGGGTGGTTATGTCAAATGGTGTTGAAATACCTATCAGCAGAGATAGAAGAAAAGAAACGCGCGAAACTTTTTTAAAATTGGGAGAAAGCAGATAATGATGCTGTTTACCGCTTATAATATCACATACTTGCTGTCACAGGCATTGGGTGTTTTTGCTGTATATAAATTGATGAGAGCTTTTTTTGAAAAAAGAATTGTCAGAAAAATAACAGAAGTAATTTTTTACATAATACATTATATTGTGATAGCGTCAGTTTACTTGTTTATAAACATTCCGATAGTAAACTTTATTGTAACGCTTCTGTCATATTTTTTGTTAGCGTTTTTATATCAATCGTCGGTTAAGAAAAAAGTTTTTGTCAGCTTAGTGGTATTTGTTTTTGGAATATGCATCGAAATGCTGATCGTTACGTTGACAGGATATATAAATTTTCCAATCAGTGAAGTTAATAACTATAATTCAATATTCGGTATAGTTGCGGCTAACGTTTTGCTGTTTGTTTTTTCTATTATAATAAACGGCTTTAAAAACATAAAAAATGATATGGAGATACCAAAGTCATTTTGGGTAGTTTTGTTAATAGTTCCAATTTCGTCTTTATTTGTTTTGGTAATGTTTTTTCAGTCTAAGGAGCTTTCAATTTATGAAATCGGTTCATCAGTAGCTGTAATTCTGATAATGAATTTTACCGTATTCTTTTTATTTGACAGAATAGCTAAGCTGTATAAAGAAAAACGAGAAAGCGAATTTATACGACAGCAGAATGAATATTATGTAAATCAGCTGACAGTTACAGAGGATCTGTATGAAACGTCAAAAGAAATGAGACACAATATAAAAAATCATTTGCTTACAGTTCTTTCATATGTAGAAAACAGTAAAAATGATGAAGCAAGAAAGTATATTTCAGACATTATAGATTTTTACCAAAACAAAACAGAATTTGTACATACAGGCTACCCTCCGATTGACGGTTTATTAAATTATAAGCTTCAGTCTGCATTTGAAAATGGTATTAAAATCAGCGCTAAAACGTCTTTGCCGTCAGATTTAAGCCTTTCGTCCTTTGACCTAACTGTCATTTTGGGAAATTTGATTGACAATGCATTGGAAGCAGCTATGTCTGTTAATGAAAATCGATTTATAGATTTTAAAATGGATTATTCAAAGGGAATGATGATCATACAAATATCTAATCCATATAGCTGCGACGTAAAAATGGAGAACGGAAAAATTATTACTTCCAAAAAGGACAAAGTCAATCATGGCTTAGGCTTAAAAAGCGTCAATGAAGTCTTAGAACGATATAATGGAATGACAAAAATTGAAGCTGACGGAAATATATTTACAATAACGGCTGCGCTATATCTGAAACAAAATTGACTGTAATGGGTTCAACGGATTATCCTTTGAACCCATTTTTCTATTCGTGCCGTTAACATATACATTTCGTGCCAATTATATTGACAACGAAGTTGACACTATATAAAATGAATTATGTCGTTATATTGTTTATACATAAGTATGTGCAGATCATTCCTATAAGTGTTTTTACCGAAGCTATAATGATAGTTATAGGTAAGGTTAAAAATAATATGTTTCAAAAAAATAATTAACCAAGTTTAATTGATTTTCAGGAGAGGTAAAGTTCTATGAGGTGTTCAAAACAAAAAAGAGCAAAGGTTGCTTGGGTAAGAAAAGTAGTTTCCGTTTTGCTTGCTTTAACAATAATATGCGGACTGACAGGCTGTGCGCAAAACAACAAGTATGACGCAATGCTGCATAATGAGCACTTTGATATTGATGAAGTCAGAAAAGACATTTATGTCAAAGGAGTGACTTTTGAGCTCCCTAAAAGAGTTGGCGACCTTGAAAAAGAATGGACATATGAAAAATATCAGCCGTCGCCATATGTTGACGGAACGGGAGGGGCAACTTTTTTCTATAACGGAGAAGAGATGTTTTACGCGGGAGTGAGTGACTTTGAGAACGGCGATGAAAAGAACGGCATGCTCTATGATATTATGCTTGAAACAAGCGACTGTTCCATTGGCGGAATAGTACCCAATGTTACTACCAAAAAAGAAGTGGTAGAAAAATACGGAGAGCCAAACAGCACAAACTCTTATGAGGATAGGCATCTGTACAGGTATATTTACGGTGTAAAGGATGAAAACCAGCCGCTTTTCAAGATACAACACAGCCAAATGTTTACGGTGGTATTTTATGATGATACTGATATTGTGCAGTCTGTAAGGGTTGTTTACACGGATTTGCGGTAATTAAGAGAAGATATTAAAACGGCAGATATGGAAAATGACGTAAAGCTGTTTGCGCAAGCTATTTAAAAAATCACTATGCAGTGTATAGCTCAGCAAAGGGTATAGGTACAACAATTTACGGTTAACGAACTAATTTTTCAGATTTTGTCCATCAGTAACGTTTTCCTGCGGTATGACAGCCGTTTAATATGCCTTATGATCAGGGGAAGCCGCATAATGGATTTCCCCTGATCGATTTTGTTTGATTATATTGGTAATTAAAATGAAAAAAATATTTGTCTTAATTATTGGTCTTTTAATTTGCGCTTTAACTTCATGCAGCAGCGACAGCGTCAATAATAACGTTGAAGGTCCATCTGATTTGATACTTACGCCATCGTCGGGCTATCGTTATATTTATCGTACCGACTGTACGTCCGGGCTTCTTCATAAAAAGGACGGCGCCTTTCTTTGGTATTATGATTATGCCGGTGATGTTGATATACCGCTGTGTTCAAATCCTTCATGCTCTCATGACAGTAAAAGCTGCTATTCTTTTTTCCCTGGTTGGACTTTTACCTGCAATAATAAAATTTTTTTAATTTCAGTTGAGGATAATTGGTCTGAAACAGATGGCTTTAAATGTTATACTACTGTAACTGTTGCGGATTTGTATGAACAAACACGCTGTGATGTTCTGAGGATAGATTATGAAGCTACCCATTCTTATGCTTATGGAAATAAGCTGTTTCTTGTTTGCAAGGAAGGATATTACAATGACGGCGAATCTTTGTGGGAGAGCCCTGCAATGGGACGTATTTATTTAATAGAAATATCTCTTGATACCACGGAGATAACATATCGGTCAGAATGTCTTGCTGACGGTTATTTCGCAGACGCAGAGCTTTGGGGCGTCTTTGATAATGAGCTGTATTTCAAAACATATTGGTCAGATAATTTTGACAATGACAAAAACACCGATTTTTTATATCAGCCGTCCATTAATAAATACTTTAAATATGTTTTGTCAAATCACGAAATTATTGACAAAGGCGATTATGAAAATTTTATGTTTATCATATCGAATGATTGTATGATAACTTATGATAAAGGAACAACAAGCTTTGTGACGCCGGAGAAAACTTGCAAGCTCACATCAGAGATACAAACGGATACTACGCCGATATATCCTCTGTTTGAAACGAATAATGCGGTATATTTTACTGTTTATGGAAATGCTTTCAGTATATTCAAATATGATCTTGTGGCAGAAAAGCTGTATGAAGCGGAATATGCGGAACTGCAAAATAACACGCTTGCCGCTGTTAGGGAGAACGGATATGTTTTTGTAACAGAAGATGAAGAAGCATATACATTAAAAAAAGAGGATATGTTATTTTCTGAAATAGACAACAACAGATACAACGAAGTATGTGAGAAATGGAAGTCCGCGGCAGAGAACGATAATAGTGTAATATAATGCCAATGCTTATCTTTGTGAGGGATATAGTGAAGAAAATAATCTGTTGTCTTATATTGCTTGAAGAATAAAAAAACTTATAGAAGAAAATGGACTGTATAATATAATTGATGAATTGCAATCACAATATTTTTCGTATATCTTGGCAAAAGGAGAATAAGATGCAAATTCTCACACTCACCAACGTCAATAAACATTATAAACAAAAGCACGCACTTAAAAACTTCACCTACGAATTTCAAAACGGCATTTACGGTCTTCTCGGACCAAACGGCGCAGGAAAATCCACACTTCTCAATATAATTTCCGACAACATAACGGCTGACAGCGGCAGCGAAATAAAATGGAACGGAGAGAACATACGTGCTCTGGGCAGCAAATACCGTGCAGAATTAGGATTTATGCCGCAGCAGCAGTCTTTGTACGACACTTTCACCGCTGTAAGATTTCTCTCTTATATTGCTGCGCTTAAAGGTCTTTCAAAATCAAAAGCAAAAACAGAAATTCCTCGGGTTTTGGAAAAGGTGGAGCTGTCTGAATATAGTAAACATATCGGCGGTTTTTCCGGCGGTATGAAACAGCGCCTTTTAATAGCGCAGGCACTTCTGGGTGACCCAAGGCTGATACTTCTTGATGAGCCCACTGCCGGACTTGACCCGAAACAGCGTGTTATAATCCGCCGCCTTATAGAGAGTCTTCGTGAAAAGGCGATCGTGATAGTTTCCACCCACATTGTTTCTGATGTTGAGAGCATAGCCGACCGCATAATTATTCTTAAGGACGGCGAAATAAATGCTGATGGAACAACGGAAAGCCTTATTGCAAGGCTTCCCGATCATTGCGGAAAAAATCTGGAAAATGTTTATATGCAGCACTTTGGGGATAAAGAATATGATACTTAAAAATGAGCTTTTTAAATTATTTTCAAAGAAGATTCTTTGGATTTTAATTATCATTCTTTTATTGATAAATGTGCTGTCTCTTATATTTACGGGAAGCGATTTAGGTGATGAAAATTACGGTATTCCCGACAGCGCTTACAGCCGTATGCAGTCCGACCTTTCGAATATAGCTGTGCAGGAACGTCTTTCTTTCGTGGAAGAAAAGATATATGAGCAGGAGGTGTATTCCGCCTTATCATCTGCAAAAAACTTTTCGGAGGACTTACTTTTTTCGGTTTTTCCCATTCTTCAGGAAGATAGAGCACAGAAGTACATATCATACTACTCTGCAGGCGCAGCCACAGCACCCTATACCGGAGACAGCGATACCGAGCAGCGATTTCTGGCAAATATTCTGGATCAGATGAACATTGTTTACGGTTACAATGATTACTTAGACGAGATACAGAAACAAGCTGACCATATGAGCGCTTCTGCTGTTTTTGGGAACACAAATACTTTCGGAAGAAGAAATATAGAAAAAACAGCCGCAGTCTATGCAAACGTAAAAAAACAGGAATTGCCCTTTTGTATAACCGAAAATATTGTGTTTGCATTGAATGCTCCCCTGATGGATATCTGCTCTGTTTTAGTCACATTATACGCCGCACTCGTCTTAATTTGCGACGAACGTGAAAATGGCACTTTTTCGCTGTTCAGAACACTGAAAAAAGGGCGCGCAAAGCTGATGCTTGTAAAAATTATTGCCCTCTTTATTTTCTGCACGGGATCCGCAGTATTATTTATAACAAGTGATCTTATTGTCGGAGGCGCTCGCTTTGGCTTTTGTGATCTAAATATACCCATACAGTCGGTGCAAGGGTTTATAGAATGCATATTTGATATAAGCCTGTGGCAGTATCTGCTTATTTATCTGGCGGCAAAATCATTTTCCTATTTTATTATTTCAATGATTACTTTCTTTGCAGGAACCGTCGCCAAAAATAATATAGCAGTTTACACCGTTGTTGGCGGGATCATTGTGATCGAATGGATTTTATATTTTTTCATAGACAGCCTTTCGGTACTCGCTCCTTTGAAATATATAAACATAGTTTCTTTGACCCAAACAAATGATATATTGGGGTCTTACCGAAACATAAATATATTTGAGCAAGCGCTGAGCCTTGAAGCGATATCAATAGCTCTGGCTCTTACATTGATCGCGTGTTTGGTATGCGCCACAGTCATTATATTTTCAAGGCAAAAAAACACTGCTTATTCAACGTTCGGATTATCAACCGTCTTATCCCGTATAAAACCTTTTGACAGACGTATTTCCGTTTCTTTATTTTATCACGAAGCGTACAAAATATTTTTTACAAATAAGGGCGCTTTGGTTTTAGTAATTATGGTGATTTTGTGCCGGACTATGTATGCGAATTTTTATATCGAGCATGATGAGACGGACGGATATTTTCGGCAATATGTCAGCGAACACGGCGGAAAGATAACGGCGGAAATCAGCGAATTTGTGACAACAGAATCGTTGAGGTTTGAGCAGTTGTCACAGGAAAGCGAAATTGCATCTGAAATTGCTCTTCGTCCGCGCAACGGCTTTGAAGTTTTTCGGGAGCGATATACATATGCAAAGGAAAATTCTGCGGAAATAGTTTATGATACAGGTTACAATCTGCTTTTCAGCATAAAAACAATATTGCGGCAGCTTATTTTTATGCTTATTTTTATGTGTATTATATCGGCGCCCTCATTTGCCTGTGACAGCAAAACGACCATGCTTATAAATTCTACCCCAAAAGGGAGAAAACAGGACATTTTGGTGCGCATACTCATATACGGAATTACAACAACTGCAATGTTTGTTATTTCGCATATGCCGATATTGATAAAGATTTTGCAACACTATGGTACAGACGGCATAAATTCAGGTGTAAAAAGCATAAATGCATTACAAAATTTTTCTTTAGATATTACTGTTTTGGAATATATGATACTGCAATATGCCGTCTTGCTCACAGCGACTTTTATCGCCATGACAATAATGTTGTGGATATCGCATAGAATGAAATCCGTCAATGCATGTATGATTTTGTTGCTTGCAATTTTTGTTGTTCCATGTGCGATGACGCTGATGTTGATGTAAGGTGTTTCTTTAATGATCTCTTTTTTAGCGCGGCTTTTGACTCCTCATATTAGGATATGAGTCAATTACATAATATAATAAGCTTATTTTGAACTTGGGAATCACGATATATAAATAATGAAATCCTAAAAACAACTAAGGCAAATCTGGCAGACGAATAATGTGAAAGCGAGGAATCACCTATAAAACTTAAATTATATCCGGAACTTAAAAAAGGGTGTTCGCTGAATCGCAAAATATTTTTAGTCAAAACATAACATCGGCGTGACGCCGGACCCAACACGCTTCCATAACACGGGAGCGTGTTTTTTATGTCAATCACCTCCTTTCATGCCGAGCAGAACCCTTATTGTTTTTTCAAAAACCAACGTCGTTTAAGTACCCCTCAGCTAAAACATAGAAAAAGGCAATCCGCCGTTTGACTTATCGTGAATTTTGTGCTATAAATAAATATATAAAAAGTTATTTTTTACAGCTTGCTGTTCCGAAAGCAGGCGGCGGCTATGATGAACACACTTAAATCCTGAATCAAGGTGAATATATGGACAAACAAAAAAACCGTATTTTCCGGCTCCTGCCCGACGTGATCGCTTTGTTTGTGATCGCGTTGCTTATGGTAGTAGCTGTACTCTGTTTCGACGCGCCGAAAAAGCATTATTCCGAAACGGTAACGGATCTTATGACCCGGTGGCAGGCTGACGACGGCACTATCTGCTCGCTGGATAATTTGCCGAAAGGCGATCTGGTGCTGACCCGCGGGATTTCGGATATTGACGTAAAGGATCAGCGCTTATGCCTGAAAAGTGTCGATACTTTTTTCACAGTGTCCGCTGACGGCGCGGTGATATACACTTATGCGCCCGAGCAGCCGACGTTTCTGGGAAAATCCTACGGTATGGACCTGCACATGATACCGCTGCCACAGGGGACAAAGGAACTGACCCTTTACGTACGTCCGCTTTTCCAGGATACTCCTGCCGCCCTCAAGGACGCGGCTGTGGAAGACGCGGGACTGTATATGGGGGATATGTATAAAAAGGCGCTGCCTGACTTTTCCGTCTGCCTTATAATGTTTATGTTCGGGCTGATAATGCTGTTTATCGGTATCACCGCCAGAAATCTCAAAAGCGGCGATAATCTGAACTTTTTTGCCCTCGGCACGTTTGCGATACTTGTAGGACTCTGGTCGATAAACGAGACTTATCTCCTGCAGGTTTTGACCCAGTTTCCCGCGCTTATCAAATTTCTGAATTATATGTGCCTTATCTTCATTGCCTATCTGCCTGTTTCCTTTACCGCAAGCGCAACAAATCACAAAAATACCGTGCTACTGAAAATTCTCCAATGTCTGATAACAGCTAATTTTTTGCTGACGCTTGTGCTGAACGCTTCGGGCATTTGCGATATTTACTATTTACTGCCGCTTTCTCAGGCGATAATCGTGGTCGCCGTGTTGATGACAGTTTATCTGATAATCCGCGCCGTCCGAAAGAAAAGTATCAACAGGCAGTTTGCCAGAACGCTGATCTTCGGAATGGGAGCCGCCGTTATCGGCGTGATGATCGACCTTATCCGATATATCGAGAACAAAAACGGTATGCTGGGAACAAGCGCCTTTACCAGAGTTGGTGTATTGCTGTTTTTGCTTGTGGTGGGAATTTATCTCATTCGTGAGCGCAACCGTCTTACTATGGAGCATGACAGGGCGCAGCTTATGGAGAAAATGGCGTATACGGATTGCCTCACTGAGCTGAAAAACCGTATCGCATTCAGCGAAAAGGAGAACGAAATACGCAGTAACGCAATTCCCGCTATGATAGTGCAGTTTGACGTTAATATGCTGAAAAAGGTCAACGACGCCTACGGTCATGCGGCGGGCGACCGCCACATCATTGCGGCGGCGCACGTTTTGCGGGACAGCTTTGCGCAGATCGGCACCTGTTATCGTACAGGCGGCGATGAATTTATCGTAGTTGCCGAACGGGGCGGCGAGGCTGAAACAAAGCTGGCGCTTGCAGAAATGCAGAAAATGGTGGACGAATATAACGAAAACGAGAATCCTCCCGTCCGGTTACAAATCGCATACGGATACGCCCCGTATGAACCGCCTGATGCATTGACGGAAGCGGAGCGTCTTGCCGATCAGAGAATGTATGACTGCAAAAAGAAAATGAAAGCTGTGGGTTGATACGATAAACGGCACGGAAACGCACCTTCGTGCCGTTTCTTCCTTAAAGGAAAAAGTACGATTTAACGAGCTTTAAGGAGCCATTGCAAAGAAAAAGCGGCTAAGATTTTTAGCCGCTTCAGCACGCTTTCGAAACACGAGAGCGTATTTTTACGTCCTGCCGATAACAGAGCATTTAAAATCAAGAAATCCCGCAAAAGCGGGATCTCCGATTTTTACAGCTTGTGAAGGCTTTATCCCGTCACCTGAACGGTGAAGGTCAGAGTATCCGAATAATTGCCCGCATATTCGGCGTATTCCCCCGACAGCGCTGTTTCAAAGTCAAGGGTCGCCCAGCCCGAGGTTTCCCCCGCCAGCACGGTGAGTATCACAATATCCTCCTGGGCGTTGATATCATGTCCGTTCACCTTCATTCCGTACTCTATATATCCGCTGTCGTTCACCATCTTAAAGCCGTTGAGACTGCTTACCGATATGCCCAGCTTACTGCCCTTGTTAAGCAGGACGTCGCTTGCCATAAGCGCTCTTGCCACAGTTTTTTCGCTGTCGGTAAAGGTCACGCTTGCGGGAATCGTCACCTTGTAGTTGACGTCCGCGTTATAGCTTACGCTTATAGAGCCGCTGCTTTCGGTATCTCCGCCTGTTATTTCCTCCGCTTTTACGCCTTGCGGCGAGATAAGCGTCAACGACAATGCAAGAACAGCAAGCAGAAATTTTTTAAACATTGTTATCCCCCATCTGCAAGATCCTATTCAGCCGTCAGACGCGCTATAATGTCGGCGTTGTTGGTGGGAGTCAGCCCGTCCGTACGATAAGGCTGGATATGGATAACGGCGTTGTACTCGCCCTTTTCCAGCGGAGCAGAAAGAGTGATCTTCTCTATCCTTTTTCCCGCCTCAACCAGGGCGGAGGTATACAGGGAGCGATAACTGCCGTCTATCTCCACTTTAAGCTCAAAGGTCAGATAGTAAAGACCGTCGTTTTCTTCGGGATTGAAAAAGTTCACCGTTACCTCGGTTTCATCGGCGGGAATAATAAGCGCCGCCACTCCCGGAATTGTAACTCCCTGATGAGACGTTTCGCTTTCCCCGCCGCCGCTTTGGTCGGTTTCCTCGTTAAATTCCACCCCGCCGATAAAGCCATTTTCACGCCTTGAAACTAAAAAATGACCTGCCAGCCCGCCGAGAATAAATACCATTATCATAAGCAGGATCATTATTACGGTCTTTATTGTTTTTTCCCTCTTTTTGCTTTCACCGTCTGTGTTCATACAACGCCGCGCCTTTCATTTTTGTATTGCGGGGAATTTCTTCCCCGCTAATATGATATGCGGGACAGGGAGAGGACGTTATACCCGTTATTTTCAGCATTACACAGCCCTGAGCAGCGCCAGCCTGCTCCATTCTGCGGGAGTTTTAATATGAAAAAATCTTCTCTTCTCAAAAGTTACAATTTGATTACAATCAATGCGAAAATATTGACATAAAAACAAAAACACCTTATAATTAAAGCAGAAAGCGACAAAGGGGGACGGGTATGAAGTTGAAAACGGCTGTGGCGGCGGTATGCTGTATGCTGCTTTTTTCCGCCTGTGGGAATTACGGCGGGGAGATAATTATCCCCGAGCCTGAGATAACAACCACCGACGAGGAAATCATCAGATTTTCTTCCTTTGTCCCTCTTATAATGCCCGAAAAGGACGATGAGAAATATTCTGAATATGCCCAGATGATAGGCGAGGAACGGTGCATACCGGGCTATGTTTATCTTTATCAGGAAAGGACTCTTGACCCTGAAAAGAGCAAGCTGCTGCTTTTGGTGGACGAAAGGGTGGACCGTGAAATCGGGCTGTATCAGGAATATTTCTCCACCTCTGAGAAAAGGTACGTTTACTGCGTGTCGGAGGACAAAAAGCGCCTTATTGCGGCGGACAAGGTCAGCGGTCAGGTAATTGACGTGTATACCTGCACGGAAAATGAGATAGAAATGTTCACCAACGCTTCCTCTAATAAATCGCAAGGCACCGTACACGGCACCGAATACATCTTTTTCAAGGACGGAGGGCGGCTGGTATTTGTAGACAGCGCCGCCGCCAAAGCGCAGGTTGTGGAAAGCGAAAACGGAATATCCGACATTAAAGTGGGAAAAACGTTTGCCGAGGAAAGAGTACAGATTGGCGTGCGTTCGCCTTATTATTGCGAGGAATGTGATATATCGGGATTGCTGTGGGCGGACGACAGCGGGCAGTATTACTGGTACCACCCTCACCTTGGAGAAAATCAGCCTGTTGATTACGCCGCCCTTTACGACCCGCTTTATCTGCACAGTGACTTTTGCTGGAGATTTAAGGTTACAGGCGGAGAAGCCGAATATATGACTGACAATGACAATGACGAATTTTTTTCATGCTCCGAAACGCAGCCCTTTGAAGAGGAAAATTTTGAAAAGGCGGAGCTGTATCTCCGTGACAGGGAAACAGGCGAAGCAACGCTTTTGCTGGACAATTTAGCTTACGGCTGGGAGGATACGCAGAAAAATATTTTTGCCCTTGTAAAAGACGACGGGGGAGATAAGCTGGTCAAAATCGACGTATGCACAGGAAAATCAAGCGACGCATATATTCCCGAAAGCGGAAGTCTGGATTATTCCGCAAATTCTTATACCGACGAAGTATCGTACTATGTTTTGAGGGACAAAAACAGCTTTGTCGTTTTCAGCAATTCCAAAGACGGCGTAATCAGAACTCTCAGCTTTGACGAAAACGACAAGCTGAAGGATTTTGCATATACAAACCACGATATGCTTTTGCAGGTGAACGATGAGCTTTTCACTATGCATATTCCGACTCTGGAAACGCAGCTGCTGTTTGCCGTTCCCGACGGGGTCAGCCAGATCAGGACAAAACCTTACGGCTCCCTTTACGGCGGAGATCCCGCAGAGCTTTCCTATTCGGAGTATTTTCCCGAAGAGGATCTCAGCGACGCATATTACTGCGATGACTGCGCGGAGCATAGCGAATATTTTGAATATTTCATCTGGGAGGACGAAAAGGGGAACTGGTCCTGGTATCACTTCCATTCACGGGAGCAGACGTCAGTGCTTCCCGTGGTAAAGCACGGCGTTCTTCCCGACGGTCAATTGCTTGACGTTGAATACGTGAGGGAGAAAAAATGATGAAAAAGCTTCTTTTGCTTATGTCGGCGGTGTGTCTGATTTTGTCTTCCTGCTCAAATTACGGCGGGGAGATAGTGATACCCGACCCCGACCTGATAATCACGGAAGACGTGACGGAGATATCCGAATTTTCCCCCATAATAATGCCCGAAAAAGACGATGAAAAATTTCAGGAATACGCCGAAGTTATAGGAGAAGAAAACTGTATCCCCGGTTACGTTTATTTGTATCAGAAAAGGCTCGACCCCACAAACAGCAAGCTGACCCTGCTGATCCCTCAAAGAGTGGACAGAGCCGCGGGGCTTTTCCAAAGCAGAGATCAAAGCGGCAGCTTCCGCTACGTTTACTGCCTTTCCGAGGACAGAACGAAGCTGATAAGAGCAGACAAGACCACGGGAGAAACGGAGGATTTCACCTGCAAGGAGGGAGAAATAGACCTGCTGGTGGGCACCGATAATATTGGGTCAGGCACGGCGGAGAAAAACGACTTTCTCTTTTTCAAGGCGGGGAACACTTGCTACGTTCTGGACGGAGTTCAGGGGAAGATAATCCGTCATTTTGAAAGCCCAAACGGCATAAGCGATATAAAAAGCGGCTATGACTTTGCTATGGAAAGAGCGCAGGGCGGCGTTGACGACCCCTTTTACTGCGAGGAATGCGGCGCGTCAGGCGTGCTGTGGGAAAACGACAGCGGCCGCTACTACTGGTTCCACCCTCATTCGGGAACAAATCAGTATATTGATTTTGAAAGCGTTTATTACCCCTTTTACAGCGTAAGCGAGCTTCGGTGGAAGTTTTTCCCTGATGAAAGCGGCAAAGGCGACGACAGCTATATTTTCGATAGGGAATATCATCTTCAGATACCCTCAGGCGCTTTTGAAAACAGCGCATTAAAAAAGGCACAGCTTTTGGTGTACAACAGACGCACAGGGGAAAGCACGGTTTTGCTGGACAATGTAGTAGACGCTGATGATTCGGGCAATATTACGGCGATAGTAAGGGACGACAGCGGCGAACGCCTCCAGACGGTGAACGCAAACGACGGAACGGTGAAAACCATATATAAGACCACGGAGGGAACGCTGAGCATTTTGTTTTCCGACGATTCAAAAGCGGCTTTTTCCGACGGGAACAGCCTTATGGCGTATTTCTTCAGACAAAAGACAACAAAAACCTTCGACGGTCTTACGACCGACGAGGACATATCAATATACAGGTTTGAGGATCTTGACCTGCTGAAAACAAAGGATACGCTGTACAAGCTGAATTTCGGTGAAATGACCGCAGAAAAGCTGTTTGGATATGACAACGGTATGAGCAGACTGAGGCTTATCAACGGGGAAGAAAGAAATTCACTGCAAACCTGCTTTCCCGACGAGGATTTTTCCGATTCATACGAATGTGCGGAGTGCAAGAAAACACTTCAGACCGCCCCGCCTTTCATCTGGGCGGACGATAACGGGAGTTGGTACTGGTACCACCCCCATTCGGGAGAGATAACTGCGGTGGACGTGCAGACCTACGCGGAATACGACGACCTGTACTATATAAAAGAAAAATAAAATTTACAAAAACGGAGGAATACTATGGAGCTTAAAACTGCACCTATGGGCTGGAACAGCTGGGACTGCTGGGGAGCGTCGGTGAATGAGGATACAGTTCGCAAAAACGCCGAATATATGGCGAAAAATCTGAAAAAATACGGCTGGGAATACGTTGTGGTGGACATTCAGTGGTCCTCCGCCGAAGCGGACAGCCACGAGTACCACCCCTTTACCCCTCTTTGTATGGACGAATATTCACGGCTTATCCCCGCAGAGAACCGTTTTCCCTCCTCGGCGGGAGGAAAGGGCTTTGCTCCCCTTGCGCAGTACGTTCATTCTCTGGGTCTGAAATTCGGCATTCATATTATGAGGGGAATACCGAGACAAGCAGTCCACGCCGCCTGCCCAATTCTGGGCTCTGACAAGAACGCAAGGCAGATAGCACGGACCGACAGCATTTGTATGTGGAACACCGATATGTACGGAGTTGACCCTGACAAAGAGGGCGCAAGGGAATATTACGACAGCATTTTCAGCCTTTATGCCTCCTGGGGCGTGGATTTTATAAAGTGCGACGACATCGCAAGGGAATTTCCCTCTGCGGAAAAGGAGCTTGTAATGCTCAGCGAAGCGCTTCACGCCTGCGGCAGAGATATGGTACTGAGCCTGTCCCCGGGCCCTGCTCCTCTGGAAAAGGCGGAGCTTTTAAAGCAGGTATCAAATATGTGGAGGATAACCGACGATTTCTGGGACAAGTGGGACTTGCTGTACAATATGTTCGAGCGTGCGGAAAAATGGTGCGTCCATACGGGAAACGGTCATTTCCCCGATGCGGATATGCTGCCTGTGGGAGCGATACTCCAGGACTACGGCAGGGAAAACCGCACGAAATTCACCGAAGACGAGCAGGTTACTATGCTGACTCTCTGGAGCATTTTCCGTTCGCCGCTTATGATAGGCGGGGATATGCAGGAGGGGCTTGACGACTTCACCTACGCCCTCTTAACCAACGAAAATATTCTGAAAATGCACAAAAACGCCCGCCATTCTCATCAGGTGTGGCGCAGAGAGCTTGGCGGGAACGAGTATATTTTGTGGGCGGCGGCAAGCGCCGAGGGCGGAACTTATGCGGCAATATTCAACGCAGGCGAAAATAGCGGGACGGCGGAGATACCTGTTTCCGATCTGGAAATAGACGTCTTTTCACAATGCACCGAGCTTTGGAGTAGGGAAAATATCCCCGCCGCAGATATAATAAAGGTGAACCTTTCAAGCCACGGAGCAAAGGCGTTTTACATAAAGTGAACGGGTAAATATTTGATTGCTATCAAAAAAGGGACTGTTAAACAGTCCCTTTTAGTTATGAGATTATTATTTTATTTTTCCGTCCCCTGCCATAAGGCTTGTCAGCTCCTCTATCCGTTCAATTGGGAAAGGCGGCTGACATAACGGCTTCAGCGCTATCGACATCAGCTTCATCGGATTGTCGTCAGCGGCGACGCAGTTGCTTGAAAGCTTTCCGCAGCGGCGGCAGCGGTGGATTATCGCCCACTCGCCGTTTTTTCTTACCCATACCGCAACGGCGTCCATTATCCCGCCGCAGTCCGCCTCCCTGTCGCCGGGCTGATCGTCAAGATGCAGGCTTGAAAGGCAGTTGGGACAGTGGTTGCGGTGATTTACGCCTGAGCCTTCCGCAACGACTGTTCTGCCGCATACTGCGCAGACAAACACATCGTCGCAGGGGTGATTTTTATAATAACCTTTCTTATAGCTTTTCCGCTTGTTTTCGCGGTTCATAGAGTGATTCCTCCCGTAACAGCAGTTTTATGACTTCGGGAGGTAAGACAGTTCAAACCTCCCACTTAAACTGCTATCACCGTGTTTTCGTTCTTGTGTTTCAAAAAGAACCCTCCTTTTCAAAAAATTTTACGGTTTAACGACCGTTCGTCCTGTAAGCCTCCTTTCCTGTTGATAAATAAAATATATCATATTAACTCGGTATTGTCAACACTTACCCCCTGTTCATCCACACCCTCATCTGATTTTCCCCTCGGTTGCCCCAGGTGAAGTATGGCACGGCGACGGCAGTGACAGGCGTCCTTTTGGGAGCGTCCTCGCTGTAAAGCCCGTCGATATCCTCTGTTTTCAATGCGCTTACCGATATCTTAACAGTTCCCCCAAGAAGCACCTCGTCATACGGCTGAACTCTCGCCTCTCCCGCCGTGTCGAGGGACAGCGAAACCACGTCTCCGCCGTTGTCCGCCCCCTCAAAGCAGTACACCAGCGGCCCTCTGGCAAGAGCGACCATTCCGCTTATATCGTGGAGCTTGGCGGAGGGATAGATAAAGCGGGGCGAGCCGTCAAGCGTCAGCGTTATCCTGTCGCCGTCGGAAACATCAACGTAAATATAGCCGTTTTTCGGAGCAAGGCTTATCTGCTCGTCATTTCTAGTTACCGAAAATACCTTGCTCCAGCTCGGTATTCTCACTGCAAGGGTTTTCCCGCCCTTTACCACCGTGTAATTCACTGTAAGCTCATAGGGATAGCCCGTTTCACAGGTGATCTTCCCGCCATTCTGGAAATCAACGCTCCCAGCGGCAAAAAGGTGGCAGAACATCGTGCTTTCGTCCTCACCGTAGGCGTATTTTCCCAAGGAGGAAATAAGCCTTGCCGCATTGGGAGGACAGCAGGCGCAGGCATACCATTTCGGGCGCTGAGGCAGGTCGTGGCGGTGAGTGGGGGAAACGCCTGAAATCCCTGGGATAACTTCAAGGGGATTGACGTAGAAAAACCGCTTTCCGTCAAGCTGTATCCCCGCTAAAACAGTGTTGTAAAAGGCTCTTTCCATTATATCGGCGTATTCGCCTTTCACCTCGTTTTTCAGCATAGCGAGAGCGAAAAACATAAGCCCTATCGACGCGCAGGTCTCGCAGTAGGCGGTGTCGGGCGGCAGGTCGTAGTCCACGCTGAACGCCTCTCCGTGAACGGTAGAGCCTATCCCGCCTGTCAAGTACATACGCCGTTTCACAATGCTGTCCCAAAGGCGGCGGCAAGCGGCAAGCAGCTCCTTGTCCCCGCTTTCTGCGGCAAGCTCCGCCATTCCCGTGTAAAGATATACCGCGCGCACTGCGTGTCCCACGGCGTCGGTCTGCTCACGGACAGGTCTGCCGCACTGCCTGTATTCGTTGTCGGCGGGGTCGGAGCCCCACACTGTCCAGTCCCGCTTTTCAGCCTCTCTTTTGTAAAAGTCGGTATCTTTGCCCCGCTGATCTATAAAATATTCCGCAAGTTCAAGGCACTTTTTTTCGCCTGTCGCCCTGTACATTTTCAGCAGGGCAAGCTCCACCTCAGGGTGACCGGGAACGCCGCCGTGCTTTTGCGTGATGAAAATATCGTAGATATGCTGAACGTTTTTCAGCATTACCTTAAGCAGTTTGTCCTTTCCCGTGGATTCTCTGTAAGCGACAGCCGCCTCCATCATATGCCCTGCACAGTAAAGCTCATGTGCCTCCAGCAGGTTCGTCCAGCGCTTTTCTCTGTCCTTTATGGTGAAGTACGTGTCAAGATATCCGTCCTCGTCCTGTGCGGCGGCAATTATCTCAATAAGCTCGTCTGCGGTCTTTTCAAGCTCCTTGTCGGGAAAGAGCGCCAGCGAATATGCGGCCGCCTCCAGCCACTTTGCCGCATCGCTGTCCTGAAATACCATGCCGTAAAATCCGTCCCCTACGTCTTCTCCACGCAGGGCTTTCCCCGCGTTGACAAAATTCGCTATAACGTGACTTTTTTCGGTATCGGGCGCCTTGTCGCACAAAACGCTGTATTGATAGGGTATGACTACGTCCTTTATCAGCCTTTGGTATTTTCCGATAAAGCCCTGGGAACGGTAGGCGGTCTGGGATACGCTTTCCATAATTTTTGCTCCTCGTTTCAGATAATAAGAGATACAAATATTATAATACGGACAGCCTGCGGCTGTCAACATATGTGGAAAAAAGTAAACCTCTCTGTTCTGAGTAACAGAGAGGTTTATGTATAGTAATTCTGGATTTTCACCGTCCGAAAAGAGGCGAGGTCGGCGCGGCGCTTAGGAAAGCAGCAGTCGACATATGCTCCCGTTCGGCAGTACGTCTTTTCGTCAATGGGCGGCTGTCATCATATTTTACCCGAATTAGCGGTATGAATATATTATAACTCCCATTGAAAAAATTGTCAACAGAAAAAAACGGCTTAGGCGGGAATTTTTTGCGTCAAGCTTACCACAATAGGTTTTAAGCGGGTTTTAGCTTAGGCTGAAAAAAAGTTCAGCTATTTTTTACAAATTCTCTTGATTTATTTGAAACTTTAATGTATAATATAATAGTATACTTATCTGTTGTCAAACAAGGGACCAATATTCCTGTTGAAAATAATATGAAATAATCTGTTTTGAGGTGAGGCAGACAAATGATCTCAAAAGAACGAGTAGGAAAGGCAGAGGTGCTTGACGGCGAGGGCAAGCTGCTCGTGTCGGCCGAGGGGGAGCAGTTTGGTATAGCTGTTCTTACCAACAAGGTGACAGGGCGCAGCGAGACCGTGCTTACCGTCAAGGGCGACGGACTGCCGGAACTTCCCCGCAACAGCGAGGTATCGGTAATTCTGTATATGACCACGGGAGAAAGGATAAAATATCCCGCCTTTGCCCGCCAGTCCACGGCTCAGCAAATGGACGTAGTGGTGAGGACCGCAAGAGGGCAGGTCATGGAGGAGCGCAGAAAATACTATAAAGTGCAGACCGACCTTGACTGTGTGATAAACGCTATCGACAGGGGAGGAGTACAACACATACTGAAAACGCCCGCAGTGGCGAAGATAAAGGACATCAGCATAGGCGGAATGTTCCTTTGCATATGCGACGAGGACCTGCTGACCAACGACAAGCTGTTCCTTACGGTAGATATGAAGGGCAACGCAGTTGACGTTTCCGCCGAGATATTAAGGCTGCAGGAGACCGCCGACGGCGAAGTGATAGGCTACGGCTGCAGATTTATCAACGTTGCTCCCTCCACGGAGGAAAATTTTGCAAAGTATGTGTTCCAGGTGCAGCTTGACAAGCTGAACGACGATAAAAAACAATGAAGGCGCAGGCGTAACGCAGTGCGTTCCTTCGGAAAAATAAGAGGCACGTCCTCATAAAAACGGAAGGGAAAAGCTATGAAGCTGAAAACCATTTTCAAGATACTGATAGTGACGTCTATCGTTTTGCCCGCGCTTATCGTGGGAGTTGTGGGAACGTCGCTCTACACCGGCTTTTACACCGATATGCTGGTGGAGGATTCCGCCGCTGCGGCTTACGTTGAGGCAAAAACTCAGTCGCTCTTTTTCGAGAGCGTTGAGGGCGAGCTGTCAGTTCTTGCGAAAAACGACGACATCAGGCACGCCGCAGGCGGGGATTACACCGCCATAAAGGACAGGGTAGACAGTATCATAAGCGATATTGCCGCAGGCGAAAACGTCATTGACGTGCTCATCACCGACAGCAACGGCAACGTTATAACCAACGCCAAAAGCGAGATCCCGCTGGCGCAGACGCTGTTTGAGGGCTACGACGACGATATGAAAAATGCTGCGGGCAACGGCGGCGTTTACATAAGCCCGCTGTTCGTGGACGATTCAAAATACGGCACGCATATCGTGTACGTTACTCAGGCGGTAGCGGCTCCCACAGGAGCGACAGGCTATATCGCGGCGGCGCTTGACGCTGCGAAGCTGAATGAAAGCCTTGCAAATGCCACTTTCTTCAAAAACGAAGGAAAGATAATGCTGATAGACGGCAAGAAAAACAAGATAAACGCAGGCGGAGAAATAGCCCGTGACGGCGAGGGCGTTGCGGTGAGAGAATTTACCGATGAAATGCTTTCCGCTTTAAGCGAGGAAAAGAGATTTATCTCCTTCTCTGAGGGCGGATACTGCGGCTCTTACGGCAGAATAGAAAACAGCGACTGGGTATGGGTAGGAACTTACCCCATCTCCAGCGCCACGGGCGAGCTTGTGTTCCCGCTTATGTTCGGCTACGTGGTTCTGAGCGCGTTTCTGGTAATCGACGCATTGATAGCGTTTGCAATTTACCGCCGCGCAATTTCGCCCATAGGCACCATAACCGCCACTATGTCGGAGATAAATGCGGGCGACCGCACCAAGCGCCTGCCCAACTTCTCCACTTATGAATATCAGATAGTAACCGAGGCGTTCAACGACCTGCTGGACGACGCATACGTATCCGAGGACGTACACAGGACTATCGCGGAGCTTTCCAAGAATTTACTGTTTGAGTGGGACATTGAAACAAAGAAAATGTACCTTTCCAAAAACTTCAGCCAGGTATTCGACTTTGATGCGTCGGCAGTTACCCTTACGGACGGCAACTTTATTGATTCCATAATGGACGAAGGCGACGCAAAGCATTACGTCAGGGATATGAACGCATTGCTGAACAACGACCGTGAAAAGGTCGAAAGCGAGTACCTTATGAAGAATAAGGACGGCAGCGACATCTGGATAGAGCTGAAGGTAAAAGCAGTAGTCAGCAAGAACGGCACAATAAACGGAGTTATAGGCGTTCTCACAGATATCACAGGCAAGAAGAACACATCTCTCCAGCTTTCACAGAAAGCAAGCTACGACTTCCTGTCACAGCTTTACAACAGAAGCACCTTCCTGCGTGAGCTGCAAAAGATAATCGACAGAAGAAGACCCGAAGAGACCTTCGCTATCTTCTTCATCGACGTGGACGACTTCAAGTTCATCAACGACCGTTACGGTCACAACGTGGGCGACGAGGTAATCAAGTACGTTGCCGACCTGCTGAAGGACTGCATAGGCGATAAGGGCATAGCGGGACGCTTCGGCGGCGACGAATTTGTACTTTGCTCCACCGACTCCGAGCTTTCCGAAAACAGCAGTGATTTTGCAATGAGCATTATCGACAAGATGTATTCGGGCTACAAGTGCGAAGCGGCAGGCGCTATCCTTAACGTTCAGGTTTCAATAGGTATTTCCCTTATCAACGAGAACGGCGCTGACGCCGAAACGCTGGTAGGTCAGGCGGACGAGGCGATGTACTTCGTTAAGAAGAACGGTAAGGCAAACTACCACATTTACGAGCCTGACAGCGGAAGCGGACTTGATTCCGGCAATACGATATTCTGAAATTAGTATAATAAGAAAAAGTGCTGATAAATTTTATCAGCACTTTTTTATTTTAAAAATAACGTTTTTACTTAACCAGCTTATCAAAGGTCTGTTGTTTCAGATAATCCTTTACAAGCTGAGTTACCTCCGCAAACACGCGGCGGTAATTGCAGGGCAGACCGTCGCTGCCGCAGCCGCAGCTGTATTCGTCGGAAAGACAGCGGCTGAAACGATATTCTCCTTCCACCGTTTCAATAACGTCGTAAATGGAGATATCGGCAGGGGAACCCGCCAGCTCATACCCGCCGTAGACCCCCTTGTAGCTTTTGACTATCCCGCCGCTTACCAGCTTGCGCAGTATTTTCAGCGCAAAGCGGGGAGGAACTTCCGTCCTGCTTGAGATAGTGCCTGCGTCAAGCCGCTTTTTCTCTCCCGTTTCCCGTTCCTTGGCGAGAGCGTTCACTATTCTCACTGCGTAATCCGTTTCAAGTGTTATATGCATTTATAAATATCCTCTCTATGTAAGGAGCTTTCCAAACGTCAAACGATATCAGTCAAGAAAGTCCTTCAGCTTTTTGCTTCTGGAAGGGTGGCGCAGCTTGCGCAAAGCCTTGGCCTCTATCTGGCGTATGCGCTCACGGGTGACGTCAAAACGCTGTCCCACCTCTTCAAGGGTCCTGGACCTGCCGTCCTCCAGACCGAAACGCAGGCGCAAAACCTTTTCTTCACGCTCGGTAAGAGTACCGAGGACTTCGTCAAGCTGTTCCTTAAGCAACGACAGCGACGCCACCTCTGCGGGAGCAGGGGCAAGCTCGTCGGGGATAAAGTCGCCCAGGTGGCTGTCCTCCTCCTCGCCGATAGGCGTTTCAAGGGAAACGGGGTCCTGACTTATCCTGAGTATCTCCCTAACTCTGTCAACAGGCAGGTTCAGCTCGTCTGCTATCTCTTCAGCGCTGGGCTCGTGTCCGTTTTTGTGGAGGAGCTGGCTGGAGGTCTTTTTCACCTTTGTTATTGTTTCCACCATGTGAACGGGGATACGGATAGTCCTTGCCTGGTCGGCAATGGCTCTTGTTATCGCCTGCCTTATCCACCATGTGGCATAGGTGGAGAACTTGTAGCCCTTGCGGTAGTCGAACTTTTCCACCGCCTTGATAAGTCCCATATTCCCCTCCTGTATCAGGTCAAGGAACTGCATACCGCGCCCTACGTATCTTTTTGCTATGCTGACTACCAGTCGCAGGTTCGCCTCGGTCAGGCGCTTGCGTGCGAACTGGTCGCCCTGGCACTTGCGCTCGGCAAGCTCGATCTCCTCTTCGGGAGTGAGCAGGGGGACTCTGCCTATCTCCTTGAGATAGATCTTTACAGGGTCGTCGATGGTGATACCCTCGGCGGCAAGCGACGCGTCGTCGTCCTCCCCTGTAAATTCAAGGGCGCTGTCCAGGTCCTCGTCTGCAATGAAATCGTCCACGATCTCGATATTGTTGCTCTCGAAGTCGTCGTACAGCCTGTTTATCTGCTCTACGTCAACGTCCTGATCCTCAAGCGCGTCGTTTATCTCCTTTGTGGTGAGCTTTCCCTCCTTTTTGCCGTGTTCAAGAAGCTCGTCGATAACGTTTTTTCCGTTTTCCGTCATATTTTGCCGTTCCTTTCTTATCAGGTCTTTTTGGTTTTTTCTTTCCTCAGCTTTTCCATCTGCTCCAGTAATTCGCTGTCCGTCATCTCCTCAGGTTTTTTACCGAAGTATTTGTCATGATATTTTTCCAGTACGGTTATGTACTCGTAAAGGCGTTCTTTCTGGTAGGGAAGAAGGTTATTTTCGCTTATTATACCCGTTATTCTTCCCACCTCCTCCGCTGAAAATTCGTCGCCGATGGAGGATATATCAAGCGAATCCCCGTTTTTAATGCGGTTTGCGATGATACTGTACATTTTTTTGTATAATTCCGTGGGGAAATGCTCCGCAGTTATACGCTCCTCCACCCTTTTCAGATAATCTGGGGAGTGGAGCATAAAGGCGATTATCCCTCTCTGTGCCTTGTCCTCTGGGGACAGATTCAGCTCTCTCACAGTCTGCGAATTGCGGCCGGGATTTATTATCTCCTGACGTTCCTGCTTCTGAGCTGTTTTGCTGTTGTAGCGGCGGCGCTCCTCCACCGCCTTTTCTATCTCGGCGGGGGTCATACCGCACAGCTTTGCGGTATCGCTGACATACACCATACGGTCTATCCTGCTTTCCACCTGAGCCAGCAGGACTATTGCCTTTTTCAGATAGGAGGCGCGTCCCTCGGGGGAATCCATATCAAGTCCTATGGTCAGCTTTTTAAGCTCAAAGCTGATAGCTCCGCCCGCCTGCCTTAACAGCGTCCTGAAGCCGTCGGGTCCGTATTTTTTAACGTATTCGTCAGGATCCTTTGCCCCTGTCATCTGCAAAACTCTTGCGTCAACGCCTGCGTCGCTCAGCAGGTTTATGGCTTTCATCGTCGCCTTTTGCCCTGCTCCGTCACTGTCGTAGCTTATCACCACTTCCTCGCAGTATTGCCGCATAAGCCGTGCCTGTTCGGGGGTTATCGCCGTTCCCAGCGTCGCCACGGCGTTGTCGAAGCCTGCCTGATTAAGGCTGATAACGTCCATATACCCCTCGCAGAGAATGAGGAATTTTTCCTTTGTGTTCTTTGCGAAATTCAGACTGAACAGATTGCTCCTCTTGTGGAACACTGCCGTTTCATCGCTGTTCAGATATTTTGCGGGAGCGTCAGGCTCCAGCGTTCTCCCGCCGAAAGCGATTATATTCCCCCGCCTGTCTATTATGGGGAACATAACGCGATGCCGGAATTTGTCGTAGGTGTTATTGCTTTTCTGGCTTCTCACCAGCAGGGCGGCGTCGATAAGCTCCTGCTCACGGAAGCCTTTGGAAAGCATATGCTTTTTCAGCGCTCCCCACTCGTCGGGGGCGTAGCCGAGACCGTATTTTCGTATGGTATTCTCGGAAAGCTGACGTTCACGAAGATATATCCAGCCCTCACGCCCTTTTTCCGAGATAAGCACGTCACGGTAAAATCTTGCCGCCTCACGGTTTATCTCCAGCATACGCTGTTTTATCATAGAGGTTTTGTCCCCGCCGTCGTCGGGCATAGGTATCCCCGCCCGCTGAGCCAGAAACTTAACGCTCTCAACGTAGTCAAGGTGTTCCATAAGGCGGATAAAGTTTATCACATCTCCGCCCGCCCCACAGCCGAAGCAGTAAAAGCTCTGACTGTCGGTGTAAATGTGGCAGGAGGGAGTTTTTTCCGAGTGGAAGGGGCAAAGGCACACATTGTCCCGCCCCGCCCTTTTAAGAGGAAGGTAGGAGGCGAAAACGGAGGATATTTCATTGGCGTCCTTCACCTGTTCAATGAACTGTTCGGGCAACGGCATATATTCTCACCTCCAGTTGATTCAAAATCGGTTCAATAAGCTATCCAGGGCTTCGGGATAAACAATTCTTTAAATAGATCCACGGCGTAGTCGTCGGTCATTCCCGAAATATAGTCGCAGACTGCACGCTGAACGCCGTATTCCTCCCCCAGCCTTACGTACAGGGGCGGCATTTCCTCAGGCTTTTCGCAGAAATGACCGAACAGATATTCCACCACCTTGCACGCTTTTTCCTTTTCGGGAGTGGCGGCGGAGGAATAGTAAACGTTCTGGAACATATAGCTCCTTAACAGGTCGTGAGCCGCCTGAGTTTCGGGGTCGTAGGTTATTTCAGGCTTGTCGGCGCTGTTTTTGATTATGGACGTGATGAGGGAGGTTATGCGCTGGGATTTTGTGTGTCCCAACAGATCGGTCGCCTCACGGGGAAGCTCCTCCTCCGTCAATACGCCGCCTCTTATGGCGTCCTCTATGTCGTGGTTGATATAGGCTATCTTGTCGGAAAACTTCACCACCACGCCCTCCAGCGTCTGAGCAGTCATATTGGTGTGACAAAGTATGCCGTCCTTCACCTGAGGGGTGAGGTTAAGCCCCTGTCCGTCCTTTTCCACCACCTCGACCAGCCTTACGCTTTGCTCGTAATGCTTGAACCCGCCGCACAGCTTGTCCAGAACTCTTTCCCCGTCGTGTCCGAATGGGGTGTGACCTAAGTCGTGTCCCAAGGCTATCGCCTCGGTCAGGTCCTCGTTCAGCCGCAATGCCCGTGCTATGGTGCGGGCGATCTGGGATACCTCAAGGGTATGGGTCAGGCGGGTGCGGTAGTGGTCGGATTTGGGGATAAGGAAAACCTGTGTCTTATGCTTTAATCTTCTAAATGAATTGCAGTGGATTATTCTGTCCCTGTCCCGCTGAAAGTCGGTGCGTATGGGGCAGGGCTCCTCTTCCCGCATACGTTTTCCTGCGTCAGCGCTTTTGCAGGCGTATGGGGAGAGCATTATCTCTTCGTTTTTTAATGTGACCTCTCTTGGAAGCATTTATGTCAAGTCCTTTCGGTGAGCGTAATTTGCCTTTCTGTTTATATATACCTTTTTTGTGTTGCTTTCTCCTTTATTTTTGACAGAATTTTTTAATTTTCAGCGTGTTACACAAAAATTGCAGGTGGAATTTGTCGGAAATAGTTAGAGTGTGAAGAAAAGGGTGGGTGGTTTGTGGATTTTTTTGTTGTGGGGCACTGTTGTACAGGGAAGGTGGCGGGCTCAGAGAGGGTGTTGTGCTGGTCTGGGGGCGGCGAAGCCGCGGTCTGCGCACGAAGTGCGCAGACCTGATGATTTTGCAAAGCAAAATCATCACTTTTGTTTGGGCTTCGCCCAAACAAAAGGCGGCTTCGCCGCCCCCAGACAAGCACAACTTTTCGTACCCCACCGCCTTCCCTCCAAAGTTGGTACTCACATACATTCTTTCCACATTTAAATCAACAGCAAACACTTATATAGTCACCGTGTATATGTATAAAAACAAAAAGCAGACTTAAAAGTCTGCTTTCTGCATATAAAATTGTAATTGTGGATTTTGGAATTAAGCGGACAGATAAACTTGAATTTATCGAATAAACCCATGTAGTGCCATTTTAACTGGTTCAATATCTATTACACTATCTTTCATTGTTTGCTGATACAAGTGGCGTTCGATACCCAGAACATGATGTGAATAAGAAGTACCCTCAAACCATTTTTCAAAACACCTTATGAAATCTGGTGATTCTTTCTTGCTTCCATAGACGCCGATAATAAAAAGTCTCTCCACAAAGGATATATATTCATTTTCATGGTGCATGAAGAAGTCTTGGCTTCTTTCGTTAAAGCCGAAATATAGGGAGGAAGGATTTCCGCAATACATCGGAACAAGCAGAATTATTTTTTCATAGCTCTCAAAACTGCTATAAAGGCGGTAAACATCATCGTCTCGATATCTGCATTGTGTTTTGAAACACTCATAACCGCAATTACTGCACCCGTGTGTGTTCAAATCCTTATAATAAATCACTTTATCTTGCGGCGTCTTTATAAAATCAATAATTTGAGCACAATTACCAGTTTTTCGTGCTGAGAAAGAAACGAATAGTTTCATTTCATACCTCGTTAAATTCCGATTTACCTTTCCCATCGTCTTATCAGTCTGAGCTTTTTGCCTATGTCCTATCAGTTCATATACTTCCATTTTTCATCAACTGCTGCCGCCCACACAAAAACTCACTTCCCCAACAGCCTGTCGATCTCTCTCCCCAACACTTGTTTCATCATCTCAAGCTCTTCACTGTCAGGCTTGTTATCCTCAGAATACATTTTCTCTCTCGGATACCACCAGACAGGACCTTTGCCGTTGTTTCCAAAGCCGTCAAGGTCGCCGTTTACCCTGGGAAACAAATGCCAGTGCAGATGTGCGTCGCCGTTGCCAAGACACTCATAATTCATCTTTTCTGCGCCGAACGCTTTTGCAACAGCCTCCGCCACAATAGTCATCTCATCAAGAAACCTTGCTTTCACGTCGTCTGTCAATTCAAAAAGCTCCGTCAGATGCTCCTTCAGCAGGAATAAAGCGTACCCCTTAAAATGCTGATTGTCGCCTAAAACGACGTACCCAGTATCAAGCTCTCTTACAAAGTACGGGTTAGTCCCCGCTTTTATCATCTGTATCCTGTCACATATTATGCACATCAGTTTCTCCCAAAAACGAACCGCCGTTTATCAGTTCATATACTCCCCGTTATACTCCAGCAGAGTGACGGCTGAAACCCCTTTGACCGTTCTGAACCGTGATGTGCTTGAAGTATCGTTGCGCACTATCTTTATTTCCACAGTAAGCTCCGTGCCGCTGTCGGTGAGAGTCTTGCTTTTCAGCTTATACTTCATACCGCCAAGCAGAGCGTTCACCTGCTCTTCCGCCTCGTCATTGTAGCTTATTATCAGGAGGTAATTTTTCTTTTCTCTTTTGCAAAAGTGCATAACTATGTAGATAACGGAAATTATCACCGTTCCCACCAGCGCCACGAAGTAAAGCCCTGCGCCGCAGGTAAGTCCCGCCGCTATTCCCCAGAAAAGAAATCCAATGTCCAGCGGGTCCTTGACCGCCGAGCGAAAACGCACGATGGACAATGCGCCCACCATACCGAGGGAAAGCACTATGTTTGCGCTTATGGTCATTATGATAAACGAGGTTATCACCGTGATGAGTATCAGCAGAATGTTGAAGTTGTCGCTGTATACGACCCCTCTGTAAAAGAATCTGTACACCAGATAGATCATAACACCGCACATCGTCGCCGCCAGCATACATATAAGTATGTGGGGAAGAGTGAGGTTCGCAAGCTGCTGCGACAGGTCAAGACTGCCGCCCAGCTCCTCCAGCAGATTGTCCACCATAAGACGCATAAATTTTTCCTCCTTTTATTGTTACGCTCCGAAAACGTGCCGTGAAACGGCGCCTTTGTCGGAGCACAAGACAAATTTCGACACCGATTCCCTCGTTATGGGAATACCGCTTAAAAGCTCCTGTATATGAACGGGAAGAAATTCGTCATATTTTATCTCAAGAATTATGCTCCCGTCATCGAATATCCGATAAAAATTCGGCTTTTTGTTCAGCGGGTCAAGAACGTCGGCGGTGGAAAGCTCCATATCAAAGGTGATACGCACGTTTCCTGCACCGAAAACATACGCCTCCCGCTTGTAGTCCACCAGAACAGCGGGACTTTGCCTTACGAGCCTGTCGGAAATGTAAAATTCCTCCGCTGCTCCCCCAAGCTCCCGCAAAAATTCCCTCTTGCCCGAAAGCAGGTCGTTGTATTGTGGAAAGCTGAGCCTTGACGAGCGCTTGCATACCAGCTCGTCCTTTTTCTCCTTTACCTCAAGTCGGATAAATTCGGGGGACAGGTCGTAATACCGCACCCTGTACTTCTTCCTCACGTCAAGCCCCAGCGCCTTGTCGTTGTAAGCACTGCGGTAAACGTCGTCAAAATAAAGGCTCGTTATGCGGTAAACGCCGTCTTTTCCGTTGCCGTCGGGTTTCATCGCCGCCTTCAGCCGCTGGCGCAGGATATGGTAAAAGCCGCTGTTTATTATGTACTTGTATTCGTGACGGAATCTTTTTTCCATAATGTTCTCCTGCGGTTTTTAATAGTAGTGTGATAAGTATAACACGAAAGCAAAATTTTTTCAATCTTTTTAGGGAATTTTGTATATTTTGTGTAAAAATAACGTAAAAATCGAGGAGGAGCCGACTTGACGCAAAAAGGTTATGTGGGAAAACAATATCTGCACGGTCAGATACTTTGCAGGTCAAAAATATTTATTTTTATAATGCCTGTAAATTTCCTTAAAAAACAAAAAGTGTTCCCAAAAAGGGAACACTTTTTAATATTTGTTTTGTATTCAGCTTACTTGCTGCTCTTTATAGCCGCCTGCGCCGCCGCAAGTCTTGCGATGGGCACACGGAAAGGTGAGCAGGAAACGTAAGTCAGACCCAGCTTGTGGCAGAACTCAACGGAGGAAGGATCGCCGCCGTGTTCACCGCATATACCTACATGCAGCTCGGGACGGGTAGCCTTGCCCAGCTTGATAGCCATTTCCATCAGCTTGCCTACGCCTGTCTGGTCCAGCTTAGCAAATGGGTCGTTCTCGAATATCTTAGCGTCATAGTAAGCGTTCAGGAACTTGCCTGCGTCGTCACGGGAGAAGCCGTAAGTCATCTGAGTCAGGTCGTTTGTACCGAAGCAGAAGAATTCAGCTTCCTTAGCGATATCGTCAGCGGTGAGAGCCGCACGAGGAATTTCGATCATAGTGCCAACTTCGTACTTCAGGTCGCTGCCCGCGTTCTTAATCTCTTCGTCAGCAACTGCAACAACGATGTCCTTAACGTACTTCAGCTCTTTCAGCTCGCCTACCAGAGGGATCATTATCTCAGGAACGATGTTCCAGTCGGGATGAGCCTTCTTAACGTTCAAAGCCGCACGGATAACTGCTCTTGTCTGCATCTTGGCAATTTCGGGATACGTTACCGCCAGACGACAGCCGCGGTGACCCATCATGGGGTTGAACTCGTGGAGGGAAGAAATGATGTTCTTGATAGTTTCAACAGGCTTGCCCTGTGCCTTTGCAAGAGCCTCGATGTCAGCCTCTTCGGTGGGAACAAACTCGTGGAGAGGAGGATCCAGGAAACGAATTGTAACAGGGTTGCCTTCAAGAGCCTCATACAGCTTCTCAAAGTCACTCTGCTGCATAGGCAGAATCTTTTCAAGAGCAGCTTCTCTCTCTTCAACGGTGTCGGAGCAGATCATCTCACGGAAAGCGGCAATTCTGTCAGCCTCGAAGAACATATGCTCTGTACGGCAAAGACCGATACCCTCTGCGCCAAGCTCACGAGCCTTCTTTGCGTCGGTGGGAGTATCTGCGTTGGTGCGTACCTTCAGCACTCTGTACTTGTCAGCCCAAGCCATAATTCTGCCGAACTCGCCTGCGATGGTAGCGTCAACAGTGTCGATAACGCCGTCGTAGATGTTACCGGTAGAACCGTCAATGGAGATCCAGTCGCCCTCGTGGAAGGTCTTGCCTGCCAGAGTGAACTGCTTGTGCTCTTCGTCCATAGCGATCTCGGAACAGCCTGATACGCAGCAGGTGCCCATACCGCGGGCAACAACGGCAGCGTGAGAGGTCATACCGCCTCTTACTGTCAGGATACCCTGAGAAGCCTTCATACCTGTGATATCTTCAGGAGAAGTCTCAAGACGGACCAGAACTACCTTTTCGCCTCTTGCCTTCCAGGCTTCTGCGTCGTCGGCGGAGAATACGATCTTACCGCAGGCAGCGCCTGGAGATGCGCCAAGACCCTTGCCGATAGGAGTAGCAGCTTTCAGCTTAGCCTGATCGAACTGAGGGTGGAGCAAAGTGTCAAGGTTTCTGGGGTCTATCATCAGAACAGCCTGCTGTTCGGTTATCATACCCTCGTCAACCAGATCACAGGCGATCTTGAGAGCAGCCTTAGCGGTTCTCTTGCCGTTTCTGGTCTGGAGCATGAACAGCTTGCCGTGTTCAACGGTGAACTCCATATCCTGCATATCTCTGTAATGATCTTCCAGAGTCTGGCAAACGTCCTTGAACTGAGCAAAAGCGTCAGGAAACTTTTCAGCCATCTGAGCGATAGGCATAGGAGTACGAACGCCTGCAACAACGTCCTCGCCCTGTGCGTTTGTAAGGAACTCGCCCATCAGCTTCTTTTCGCCGGTAGCAGGGTCACGGGTGAACGCAACGCCTGTACCACAGTCATCGCCCATATTGCCGAACGCCATCATCTGTACGTTTACGGCAGTACCCCAAGAATAGGGAATATCATTGTCACGGCGGTAAACGTTAGCTCTGGGGTTGTCCCAGCTTCTGAATACGGCCTTTACTGCGCCCATAAGCTGTTCCTTAGGATCGGTGGGGAAGTCCTCGCCTATCTTGTCCTTGTATTCAGCCTTGAACTGGTTAGCCAGCTCCTTCAGGTCGTTTGCGTCAAGCTCTACGTCCTGAGTAACGCCCTTCTTTGCCTTCATCTGGTCGATAAGCTCTTCAAAATACTTCTTTCCGACTTCCATAACTACGTCGGAGTACATCTGGATAAATCTTCTGTAACAGTCATATGCCCATCTGGGGTTGCCGGATTTTTCAGCGAGAACTTCAACGACTTCCTCGTTCAGACCCAGGTTCAGGATAGTGTCCATCATACCGGGCATTGACGCTCTTGCGCCTGAACGGACGGAAACCAGCAGAGGGTTCTCTTTATCTCCGAATTTTTTGCCGACTTTCTGCTCCAGTATTTCGATATTCTTCATAATTTCGGCAAAAATCTCATCATTTATCGTTCTGCCGTCCTCGTAATACTGGGTGCATGCTTCGGTGGTAACGGTAAAGCCCTGGGGAACGGGTAGACCGAGTCCTGTCATTTCCGCAAGGTTCGCACCCTTACCGCCCAGAAGCTCACGCATATTAGCGTTACCTTCGTTGAACTGGTAAACATACTTCATTGGGGTGATCCTCCTAAATTTTTTTCTTCTCATCGGCATTGACTGCCTTAACATTATTATTATAACAGATACGGTTACAAATTTCCAGTGTTTTTTTAAAAAAACAGTAAAATTTTTCCTGACATTTTTTTCACTTGTTACAAAACCTATCTTTCGTTCACTACTTCAACTATCTTCCCCTTTCTCACCGCAATTCTGGGAACTCTTGAGGAAACGGCGCATATCACCTCGTTGCTTATCGTGCCTATGCTGTCGGCAATGTAGTCAAGGCTCGTTTCCTTAAAATCGTCGCTGTACAGCTTGACCTCGTCCCCTAACTTTGCGTTTGCACCCGTAACGTCTATCATCATCTGATCCATGCACACCCGCCCTCTTATGGGGCAAAGCACGCCGTTCACCGCCGCAAAGCCCTTGTTTGACAGCAAACGTGAATATCCGTCCGCATAGCCTGTGGGAACTACCGCTATAAGCTGCTGGCTGTCGGTGGTATAAGTCCGCCCGTAGCCTATATCCGTGCCTTTTGGTATAACTTTCAGCTGATCTATCCTGCTTTTCAAGGTCATCACCTGCTTCAGCGGCAAGGTATTTTTCACCGCCGTATTTGGCGACAGACCGTAGAGTATCAGCCCCGGTCTGATCCAGTCCGCCTTCATATCCGCATGAAAAGCAATGCCGCCGCTGTTTTGGCAGTGTATGGGAACATTCAGCGTTTTTGCAAGAGAACTCAGCTTTTCGTATTGCTTTTGTGTAAAGCCCTCGCTTTCCCCGTCAACGCCGTCCGCCACCGCAAAATGGGAGTACGCTCCCGTTATTTCAAGGTTTGGCAGGGCGGCTATCTCCTTTATTTCTTCCTCCGTCCTGACGCCGACCCTTGACATTCCCGTATCAAGGGCGATATTCGCTTTTATTTTGACATTTTTCGACAAAGCAAAATCATTTATCCTGCGGGCAAATTCCACACTTCCCGCCGTCACCGTCAGGTTTAGCTTTATGATACCCTCAAAATCCTCCTCGTTTATGTAGCCGAACACCAGCAGAAAGCAGTCGTTGTCCCCGATTATCTCACGCAGACGCTCCGCCTCGTGAAAGTTGGACACCGCAAAACGCCTTATCCCGAGGCGGTAGTATTCCTTGTCACATATAACGTCGGAATGACCGTAGGCGTTTGCCTTTACGATAGCAACAACTTCCTTGTTCGGACACATCGCCTTTATGCTCTCAAGATTAAAGTCCAGAGCGTCCAGATCTATCTCCGCCCAACAGCGCTTTAAAAAATTCATAAGCTACTTTGCTCCTTTTACTTGTAATTCTTGTCATAATGTGGTAAAATAAATAAAATACACAATCAATATTATACATCAAACGGCGTTGAAATACAATACTTCACAAAATCTGAAAGGCAAAAAATTCCTATGGCAGTAAAAAAGAGAAGAAGCAACTGGTATATTTATCTGATAACCTTTGTTGCGGCTGCGGCGATAGCAGCAATGGGACTTTCAATTTTCTGGGACATACTCTTTCCCCCAAAGACCCACACCTACACCGGCGGGATAAGCAGCGACCGCCCCGGCGCGGAAAACAATATGACCACGCTTTATATGCTGGCGGAGCAGGCGGCGTCAGTGCCGAACCGCTTTATGATAGTGCGGTATCAGCCTGCCGACGACGCAGTGATATGCATACCCCTAAGATCGGAGCTTGTCGCCTCGGCGTCGGGAGGAAAAACGGGAACGCTGACCCAGCTTTATTCCTCAGGCGGAGTCCAGGCGGTGCTCCAGGGAGTACAAAACACTGTTGGCGTCACCTGCGACAGCTACGTGAAGTTTGACCGCGACAGCTTTATCTCAATGGCGGACGCTATCGGAAAGGTGCAGGTGAGCCTGCCCTACGACGTATTTGCCGCCGACGGTAGCGTGCTGTTCGAGGCGGGAAATCACCAGATGAACGGCAACGACCTTTACACCTATATAAATTACGACAACGTAAATTACGGCGAGGATTATCAGAGCCTTGTGCTTGGCTCGGTCGCCGTTTCAATAGCAAACAGCAATCTTCACGGGCTTTCCGCCACAGTCCTTCAAAGCTATTTTTCCCGCTTAATGAACACGGTGGACACCGATATCACCCTTGAGGACTACACCTCAAGACAGCAGGCGTTCCTGTTCACCAGCGTGGAAAGCTATAATCCCGGGCAGTATTACATTCCCTACGGAGAGCTTGCCGACGGGCAGTTCACCCTTTCTCCCGACTGCAAGCTGACCATTTCCCAGCGCCTCAAGCTGGACGAGGAAGAAAAGTAAGGACGGTGAGCCGATGAAAAAACGCTTTCTTGAAGCGGCAAAGCTCACCAAGACAGTGGGACTGCGGGGCGAGCTGAGAGCGCAGCTTTACTGTGACGACTGTTCCTTGCTGACGGAATTTGACCTTTATCTGGGAAAAGAGCATACCCCTGTAACGGTGACCTCCGCCGTTGCGCTGAAAAACGATATGTGCAGAGTCAAGATAAAGGGGATAAACACCGTTGAGGAGGCTCAACCCCTGGCAGGAAAAATGCTATATCTGGACAGGGAGGACGCCCAGCTGCCCCCCGACACCTGGTTTATTGCGGATATAATAGGGCTTCCCGTTTACGACATCGACAGCGGCGTTAGGTACGGCGTTATCGACGAGGTACTGCAAAACGGTCCCACCGACGTATATTCCATAAAAACGGAGAGGGGAAAGCAACTTCTTTTCCCCGCTATCCCCGAAGTGCTTGTAAATGTTGATATAGATGGGGAGAAGATACAGATACGCCCGCTGGAGGGCTTGTTTGACGAGGATAACGAGAGCGATAATGAGAATTGACATAGCTACCCTTTTTCCCGATATGTGCGAGGCGGTGCTGTCGGAAAGCATTGTGGGACGGGGCAGGAAAAACGGCTTTGTGACCATAGAATGTCACAACATAAGGGACTACACCCTGGACAAGCACCGCAAAGTGGACGACAAAGCCTACGGCGGCGGAACGGGAATGGTGCTTATGCCCCAGCCCGTATACGACTGTATCATTGCCATAAAGGAAAAGGCGAAAGCAAGCCGTTCGCGGCTAATCTACCTTTCCCCCCAAGGGAAAACGCTGACTCAGGAGCTTGTGAAGGAGCTTGCGGCGGAGGAACATTTGATACTTCTCTGCGGGCATTACGAGGGGATAGACCAGCGTGTTCTGGACGAATTGCAGGTGGAAGAGATTTCCGTGGGGGATTATGTGGTGACAGGCGGCGAGCTCCCTGCGCTTATGCTTGCTGACGCAGTTACAAGACTTCAGGAGGGCGTTCTCCCCAACGAGGACGCATATTCCATAGAGAGCCATTACAACGGCGTTCTGGAGTATCCCCAGTACACCCGCCCCGAAGTGTGGAGGGACAGAAAAGTCCCCGAGATACTGCTTTCGGGACATCACGAGAACATTGAAAAGTGGCAGAAACAGCAGTCGGAGGAGGTCACAAAGCGCAAGCGGCCTGATTTGCTGGAGGAATGAGCTTTTTGTTGCGGTGATTTTTATGTGATGTAAAGGGAAAGCGGCGGCTTTACGGGAAGAAGTGCGAACAGCGGGGCGGCGAAGCCGCCTTTTGTTCGGGCGCAGCCCGAACAAAAGTGCTGATTTTGCTTCGCAAAATCAGCAAGTCTGCGCACTTCGTGCGCAGACTGCGGCTTTGCCGCCCCGCCGTTTGCACTTCTTCTGTTTGACGCATCACACTCTCCGCCGCCTCTGAACCGCCATTCTTTACCTTTCAAGACCGATTTTCCGCAATTTGTCATATCTTGCCGACAAAACGTCCGTCTGACATCAGAACCCCTTTGTCCGTGGAAAACTTTTGGTTGCCTGCAACATATAGTTACAAAAAACATTAAGCAAATTGCACAAAACTGAAATTTTAACAGCCGTCAAAGTGTTGTTTTGTGAAAAAATAATCACAAAACACAAAAAATCTTCAAAATGACAGTTGACTAAAATGATTTTTGGATATATACTGTATTAGTAATTGAAAAAATATACAAAACAGAGAGAATATCTCAGCAAAAAATTCATACGGAGGAAACAACTATGTTTGCAAAAGAAGTGGAGGTAAAAAACTCAGTCGGTCTGCATGCAAGACCTGCAACCTTTTTTATTCAGAAAGCAAATGAGTACAAATCTTCCATCTGGGTTGAAAAGGAAGAAAGAAGGGTAAACGCCAAGAGCCTTCTGGGCGTTCTTTCACTGGGTATCGTAGGCGGGACCACCATTCGTGTTATCGCTGACGGTTCGGACGAGCAGCTTGCCGTTGAGGGACTTATCAAGCTGGTTGAAAGCGGCTTTTCCGAGTAATTTTTACGGCTTCATAAGCAACCGCTCTGGGAGCGGTTGCTTTATTTTAGAGGAAAAAGATGAAATTCAAGGAAAAAAATAAATTTTTGCAGAAATTTGTCGCCTGCCTTACGGCGGCTCTGCTGGCGTCGTCGTTTTGCGGCTGTTCTCCTGAGAGCGCCGCCTACAAGAGCATAGACGGCTACGAGGAGGCGGCGAACGCAAAAAAGCTGTACGCCGCGCTTGACAGCGGGCATCTCACCACGGTGGACAATTCCACAGGAAATACCACAATGGAATTTTCCTTTATGTATCGCCCCGACGGAAACCTGATGTACAGCAGTATGAGCAGCGAGGGTGATCAGGTGCTGTACGAGTTTCACAACGGCTCAGAGATAAACCGCAGAGAGGGCGGCTCAACGGATTGGACCTTCATTTTGCAGGGGGAGGAGGGCTATTACACCTATACCCGCGACGACCCGCACCCCTACACCACCGAGGGCGTCATTTCCGTCAACGCCTACGCCCTAACCGACAGCAAGGTGGAGGACGCAGAGGGCGGGAAGAAGATAACCTTTTACTACGACCCCACTCAGCTTGCCTCCGCTTTGGCGGAGCTTGGGGAGCTGCAAAGCTTTGAAAGCACCATCTGGCTGAACTCCGAGGGCTATTGCTTCCGCCTTGACCAGAAAGCGGTGTTTGACAACGGCGGCAAGGAGGAGGTTTCCGACTTCTCAATGTACATCGATCAGATGAATGAGATAACTCAGCTATCCCGTCCCGAGATCTGACGCTTGTATATTATAATAGTATATGCAGGTGGTTTGTAATAATTGCACAAAATTATCCAAAATTTGACGTGAAATTTCTACATGCAAATTTTGGATTTTTTTGAAAATACTGTTGTATTAAACAGGCGTTTGTGGTAAAATATCATTTGCACGACTGCGGACGGACGTCCGAGTATGTGCGGCAACTGCTTGATAATGCGATGATGCCGGAGGTTGCGGCACCATGCCGGTAATTTCGGCGGAGTATGTTCGCTCTCGAAGCGGGCGGAAACAAAGCGTTCAGAGCAGACGAGCCTTCATAAACCGATAAATACAGTCCGAAAGGAGCGCAGGCTTTGCAGGGAAGGACCCGCATTAAGCGGATACCCCCGTTGCCGTTCCGACGGACGCATTTTAAGGGGAATAAAGAAACGCTCGGAAGCGTGTGCACAAGTTACAAACTTGCAAACGCTTTGTATCACTGCATTTATGCAGGTGCTTTCAATTTAACGAAAGGAGAAAACGAAAGTGGCAGTTAAGGAAAAAGTCAGAGTTAAGGTAAGAGGCTATGACCACACCGTAGTCGACGCGGCGGCAGCTAAGATAGTTGAGACCGCAAAGCGCACAGGCTCCCGTGTTGCAGGCCCCGTGCCCCTTCCCACAGACAAGGAAGTGGTTACCATTCTCCGCGCCGTACACAAGTACAAGGACAGCCGTGAACAGTTCGAACAGAGAACTCACAAGCGCCTTATTGACGTGCTCAGACCCACCAATAAGACCATTGAGGCTCTTCAGAACCTGGAGCTTCCCGCAGGCGTTGAAATTTCCATGGATATCTAACAGGTATCAACCTTTCGGAAATTCAGGGAGTTAAGTAAGCGGATATGAAAATCACATTTCACCCCGTTTACCTCTAACCAAGGCAGATACGCTGCACTTGGTCATGTTGCTCAAAAGGCAACCAATAACCATGAAAGGAAAGGTCAGAAAATGACAAAAGGTTTAATCGCAAAGAAAATCGGTATGACACAGATTTTCGACGAGAACGGCAAGGTCGTTCCCGTAACCGTTGTTGAAGCGGGGCCTTGCGTCGTAGTTCAGAAGAAGACCGCCGAGAACGACGGTTACGACGCTGTTCAGCTTGGCTTCGGGGATATTTCCCCCAAGGCGGTGAACAAGCCTGCTCAGGGACATTTCAAGAAGAACGACGTTGCGTTCAAGAGATTTCTTAAAGAATTCAGACTGGACGACACAAGCGCCGTAAACGTAGGCGACGTTCTGAAAGCCGACGTTTTTGCCGCAGGCGACGTTATCGACGTCAAGGGCACCAGCAAGGGCAAGGGCTTCCAGGGTGCAATCAAGCGCCACAATCAGCACAGACTGAAGGAAACTCACGGTACAGGCCCTGTTACAAGACAGGCAGGCTCTATGGGAGCTTGCTCCAGCCCTTCAAGAATTTTCAAGGGCAAGGGTATGGCAGGTCATATGGGCGCTGAAACAGTTACCGTACAGAATCTCACAGTCGTAAAGGTAGACGCTGAAAACAATCTTATCGCAATAAAGGGTGCAGTTCCCGGTCCCAAGGGCGGACTGGTATGCATCACCGACGCGGTCAAGGCTTAAGGGAGGAGGATTTTATTATGGCAAAAGTATCTGTTTATGATATGAACGGCAAGGCTGTCTCCGAACTTGAGCTTAACGACGCTGTATTCGGCATCGAGCCCAGCGAAAGCGCAATGCATCAGGCGGTAGTAAATTACCTCGCCAATCAGCGCCACGGCACACAGTCCACACTGACAAGAACAGAAGTCAGCGGCGGCGGAAGAAAGCCCTGGCGTCAGAAGGGAACGGGTCACGCAAGGCAGGGTTCTACCAGAAGCCCTCAGTGGCGTCACGGCGGCGTTGCTCTGGGACCTAAGCCCAGAAGCTACACCTACACCCTTAATAAGAAAGTAAAAAGACTTGCTCTGCTCTCCGCATTGTCCTCAAAGACTCAGGACAACGAGATCGTTGTTGTAGACGCCATCAAGACCGACGAATACAAGACGAAGACTATCGTCAATATGCTGAAGGCTCTGAACGCTGACGGAAAGACCCTTATCGTTCTGGACAGCGTTGACGCAAAAGTTATAAAGAGCGCAGGCAATATCCCCGGCGTAAAGACCACACAGGCAAACACACTGAATGTTTACGACATTCTCAATTGTGAAAAGCTTGTTATGGTAAAGGGCGCCGTTGAAAAGATAGAGGAGGTATATGCGTAATGGAAAAGACAGTACAGGACATCATCATTCGCCCCATTATCACCGAGAACTCCATGGACGCGCTTGCTGATAAGAAATATACCTTCGAAGTGCTGAAAAGCGCAAACAAGATCGAGATAAAGAAAGCTGTTGAACAGCTTTTCAAGGGCGTCAAGGTGGCAAAGGTGAACACTATGAACGTCCGCGGTCAGAAGAGAAGAATGGGCAGGAACGAGGGCTACACCTCCGCATGGAAAAAGGCGATAGTTACTCTTGCTCCCGATTCCAAGACCATTGAATTCTTCGACGGTATGATTTAAGTAAGGAGTGTGAGATAAAATGGCTATAAAATCCTACAAGCCCACGACCAACGGCCGCAGGGGCATGACAGTAATTGATTACAGCGGTTTATCCAAGGTCGCTCCCGAAAAGAGTCTGCTTGAAACCGTAAAGAAGCACGCAGGCCGCAACAGCTACGGCAGGATAACCGTAAGACATCACGGCGGCGGCAACAGACAAAAATACAGAATAATCGACTTCAAGAGAAACAAGCTTGGTATGGACGCCGAGGTAAAGACTCTTGAATACGACCCCAACAGAACGGCTTTCATCGCTCTGGTACAGTATGAGGACGGCGAGAAGAGATACATTCTCGCTCCCGACACCTTAAAGGTAGGCGACAAGGTAAGAAGCGGCGCTGACGCCGACATCAAGCCCGGCAACGCACTTCCTATGGCAAATATCCCCGTCGGTACCGTTATCCACAACATCGAGCTCCACCCCGGCAAGGGCGCACAGCTTGTGCGCTCCGCAGGAAATATGGCGCAGCTTATGGCTAAGGAAAACGGCTACGCAATGGTAAGACTTCCCAGCGGTGAGCTGAGAAACGTTCCCGAGAACTGTATGGCTACCATCGGAGTTGTTTCCAACGCTGACCACGCCAACGTAAATCTGGGTAAAGCGGGACGCACCCGTCATATGGGAACAAGACCTACCGTAAGAGGTTCAGTTATGAACCCCAACGACCACCCTCACGGCGGTGGTGAAGGTAAGTCCCCTGTGGGCAGACCCGGACCTGTTACTCCTTGGGGCAAACCCGCTATGGGCTACAAGACCCGCAAGACTAAGAACAGCACCGATAAGTTCATCGTTAAGAGAAGAAACGGCAAATAATTACAACTACCGCAATTGTTAATAAGCACCGAGGAGTCTGACGGTACAGTGAAAGGTGCAGAGGTAAGGCTGATAATCCGAAGCTGAAAATTCAGATAAGCGCCGCAGGCGCACCTCAACTTTCAACTGTACACTGTCAACTGTCAACTGCCTGTCGGCGCGTTAACTTGCAATTGAAAGGAAAAAACAAATATGAGCAGAAGCATCAAGAAGGGGCCATATGTGCAGGAGGCTCTGTACAAGAGAGTTCTCGCCATGAATGAAACAGGCGAGAAGAAAGTTCTCAAGACCTGGAGCCGTTCAAGCACGATTTTCCCCGATTTCGTCGGACATACCTTTGCGGTACACGACGGCAGAAAACACGTTCCCGTTTATGTCACCGAGGATATGGTAGGACATAAGCTGGGTGAATTTGCTCCCACAAGAACTTTTAAAGGTCACGTGGGCAGCAAGACCACTAAGAAGTAAGGAGGAGTAACGTATGGAGGCAAGAGCAGAACTGAAGCACGTTCGCATTTCCCCCCGCAAGGTGGGCATCGTGCTTGATCTGATCAGAAACAAGCCCTGCGACGTAGCAATGGCAACTCTCAGAAATACGCCCAAGGCAGCAAGCGAGCCGCTTATGAAGCTTCTCAAGTCCGCTATGGCAAATGCGGAGAACAATCACAATATGAACGTGGGAAGCTGCTATGTATCCCAGTGCTGGTGCGGCGAGGGAATAACCCTCAAAAGAATAAGACCCGCAGCAAAGGGAAGCGCACATCGCATTTTGAAGAGAACATCCAACATCGTTTTGGTTGTCAAGGAAGCAGAATAAGGGAGGATAACAATGGGACAAAAAGTCAATCCACACGGTCTCAGAGTGGGTGTCATCAAGGATTGGGATTCTCGCTGGTTTGCGGGCAAGGCAACCTTCGGTGATACGCTGATCGAAGATCACAAGATCCGTGAGTACCTGAAGAAAAAGCTGTACAAGGCAGGCGTTCCCGACATTGAGATCGAACGCGACGCCGCCAGAGTAAAGGTACACATTCACTGCGCAAAGCCCGGTATGGTCATCGGTCAGAAGGGCGCAGAGATCGAAAAGCTCAGAACAGAGCTGGAAAAGATGACAAACGGCAAGCCCGTGAACATCAATATAATCGAAGTCAAGAACCCTGATATGAACGCTCAGCTCATCGCTGAGAACATCGCATCTCAGCTTGAGGGACGTGTAAGCTTCCGCAGAGCTATGAAGTCCTGCATAGGACGCACTATGAAATGCGGCGCAAAGGGTATCAAGACTATGGTAAGCGGCAGACTTGGCGGCGCTGAGATCGCACGTACCGAGAGCTATCACGAGGGAACCATTCCCCTGCAGACTCTCCGTGCGGACATTGATTACGGCGTAGCAAGAGCTCATACCACCTACGGTGTTATCGGCGTAAAGGTATGGCTGTACAAGGGCGAGGTCCTCAAGGGCGAGATAGGCAAGGAAAGAAACACCGAAAAGCCTGCAAGAAGATCCCGTGACAACCGTGATAACCGTGAAAGAAGAAATTCAAGACCCAGAACAGAAAGAAAAGAAGGGGGTAAAGAATAATGCTCCTTCCAAAGAGAGTTAAGCACCGCAGAGTGCAGAGAGGTCGTATGACCGGTAAAGCGACACGCGGCAACGTGGTATGCTACGGCGAATACGGCTTGCAGGCTCTTGAGCCCGCATGGATCACCAGCAACCAGATCGAGGCAGCCCGTATCGCTATGACACGTTATATCAAGCGTGGCGGTCAGGTATGGATAAAGATTTTCCCCGACCTGCCTGTTACCAAAAAGCCTTTGGGTACTCGTATGGGTTCCGGTAAAGGCGCTCCCGAATACTGGGTAGCAGTGGTAAAGCCCGGCAGAGTTATGTTTGAAATTGCAGGGGTGAGCGAAGATGTAGCACGTGAGGCTATGCGTCTTGCGATGCACAAGCTGCCCATCAAGTGCAAGTTCGTCAAGAAGGAAGAAGGAGGCGAGCAGTAATGAAGGTTACAAAGGAAATCAGAGAGCTCAGCGAAGCCGAGCTGAACAACAGAGAGACCGAGCTGAAGCAGGAACTGTTCAACCTCCGTTTCCAGCTTGCCGTGAACCGTCTGGAAAATCCCATGAGGATCAAAGCGGTCAAGAGGGAAATCGCAGTTATCAAGACGATCCGCCGTCAGCGCGAGATCGAGGCAAATAAGTGAGAGGGGAGGAACGACCTTTGGAAAACACAAGAAACCTTAGAAAAACAAGAGTTGGCGTTGTGGTAAGCAACAAGATGGACAAGACCATTGTTGTAGCCCTGAAGGACAATGTTCGCCACCCCTTGTACAAGAAGATAATCAAGCGCACCATCAAGCTGAAAGCTCATGACGAGGAAAACACCTGCAACGTGGGCGATAAGGTTAAAATTATGGAAACAAGACCTCTGTCCAAGGACAAGAGATGGCGTCTTGTAAGCGTTCTTGAGAGATCGAAGTAAGATAACGGAAGGAGTAAGAACCAATGATACAAATGCAGACACGCCTGAAAGTGGCTGATAACACCGGCGCAAAAGAGCTGATGTGCATCAGGGTGCTGGGCGGCACACGCAGAAAGTACGCTAATATCGGCGACGTTGTAGTAGCTTCCGTTAAGAAAGCAGCGCCCGGCGGCACTGTAAAGAAGGGCGACGTTGTAAAGTGCGTTATCGTCCGCAGCGCAACAGGCGTAAGACGTGACGACGGCACCTACATTCGTTTCGACGAGAATGCGGCTGTTCTGATAAAGGAAGACAAAAACCCCAGAGGCACCCGTATATTCGGACCTGTGGCGAGAGAGCTCCGTGATAAGGAATATATGAAGATCCTGTCCCTTGCTCCCGAGGTACTTTAAGGAGGAGTTGGCATGAACGAATTACACGTTAAAAAAGGCGACGAAGTAATGATCATCTCCGGTAAGGACAAAGGCAAAAAGGGCAAGGTGCTGGAAATTTCCCCCAAAGAGGGAAAGGTCATCGTTGAAGGAAGAAATATGGTGACCAAGCACGTCAAGCCCCGCAGACAGGGTCAGCTGGGCGGTATCGTCAAGGCTGAGGGCGCACTTTACGCCTGCAAGGTAATGCCTGTCTGCCCCAAGTGCAACAAGCCCACCAGAGTAGGTCACAAAGTCGAAGGCGACAAGAAGATAAGAGTTTGCAAGCATTGCGGCGCAGCGCTGTAATTGCTAAGCCCCAACATCAGATGAAAGGGCAGGATAAAGTAATTTCCTGCTGTCATCGGTAAGGAGAAATAAAAGCTATGTCAAGAATGAAAACCTATTATAAGGAAACAGTTGCTCCTGCGCTTTACAAGAAGTTTGAGTACAAAAGCGTAATGCAGATACCCAAGCTGGACAAGATCGTTGTAAACGTAGCCTGCGGCGAAGCCAAGGATGACCACAAGAAGGTAGACGCCATTATGGCTGACCTTTCCGCGATAACCGGTCAGAAGCCCGTTATCTGCAAGGCGAAAAAGGCTATCGCAAACTTCAAGCTGCGTGAAGGCAACATCATCGGCGTTAAGGTAACCCTCAGAGGCGAATCTATGTACGAGTTCCTCGACCGTTTCTTCAACGTGGCTCTGCCCCGTGTAAGAGACTTCAGAGGTATCAACCCAAACAGCTTCGACGGCAGAGGGAATTACAGCGTAGGCGTCAAGGAACAGCTTATCTTCCCTGAGATCGATTATGAAAAAATCGACAAGATCCGTGGTATGGACATCAACTTTGTTACCACCGCAAAGACCGACGAGGAAGCAAGAGAGCTGCTTGCCCTTATGGGCGCTCCATTCTCCAAGTAAGGTCAGATAAGAAAGGAAGCTATACATGGCAAAGAAATCAATGATTGCAAAGCAGCAGCGTCCTGCAAAGTTTTCCACCAGAGCTTACAATAGATGCAAGCTGTGCGGAAGACCCCATGCTTACCTCCGTAAGTACGGAATTTGCAGAATTTGCTTTAGAGAGCTTGCTTATAAGGGACAGATCCCCGGCGTCAAGAAAGCAAGCTGGTAAGAAATCGACCCAAGACGGCAAGAGCGTGACGCTGCGCAGAAAAAACATTCTTGACGCAGGATATGCGGCGGCGCTTTGCGCTAACTACCGGCTTTATCTCTGAAATTAAACAGGAGGACGCAGAAAATGCAGATCACCGACACTATCGCAGATATGCTCACAAGAATCCGCAATGCGAATTCCCAGAAGCATCCCACTGTCGATATCCCCTGCTCCAATATGAAGAAGCAGATAGCCCAGATTCTCGTTGACGAAGGCTATATCAAAAACTTCCGCATAATCGAGGATAACAAGCAGGGCATTATCAGAATTACTCTGAAATACACTGAAAACAGACAGCAGGTCATCACAGGGCTCCGCAGAGTCAGCAAGCCCGGCCTGAGAATTTATTCGAACTCCAAGGATATGCCCAAGGTAATGAAGGGTCTGGGAATAGCTATCGTTTCCACCTCCAAGGGCGTTATGACCGACAGGGCGGCAAGAGCAGCTCACGTCGGCGGCGAAGTCCTTGCGTTCATATGGTAAGGAGGAACAGGATATGTCAAGAATAGGTAGAGCCCCCATCACTGTTCCTGCCGGCGTTGAAGTCACAGTTGACGGCAATGCAGTGACCGTAAAGGGACCCAAGGGCACCCTTACAAAAGAATTCAAGCCTTCCATGACCATTAAGGTAGAGGGAGGAGTAGTTACCGTTTCCCGTCCCGACGACGAGAATATGAGCCGTGCGCTCCACGGACTCACCAGAACACTGATAGCCAATATGATAGAAGGCGTTACAAACGGTTATCAGAAGGTGCTGGAGATAAACGGCGTAGGTTACAGGTGCCAGAAGCAGGGCAAGGAACTGAACCTTACTCTCGGCTTTTCCCACCCCGTTGTACTCAAGGACACCGAGGACATCACCATGGAAGCTCCTCAGCCCAACCAGATAATCATCAAGGGCATCGACAAGCAGAAGGTAGGCCAGTTTGCAGCAGAAGTGCGCAGCATACGTCCTCCCGAACCCTATAAGGGCAAGGGCATAAAGTATGCCGACGAGGTTATCCGCCGCAAGGAAGGCAAAGCCGCTAAGGGCAAGAAGTAAGGGGTGAACGAAAATGAAAAAGATAATCGATAAAAAGGCAAACAGAGTAAAGCGTCACAAGAGAGTAAGAGCTAAGATCAGCGGTACTGCTCAGTGCCCACGCCTTAACGTTTTCCGTTCCGCCAAGCACATCTACGCTCAGCTTATAGACGACACGGCGGGAGTTACCCTTTGCTCCGCCTCCACTTTGGAAAAGGGCTTTGAGGGCTTCGGAGGAAATGCCGAGGCTGCCAAGAAGGTGGGACTTGCACTGGCTGAAAAGGCTAAGGACAAGGGTATCACCGAAGCAGTATTCGACCGTTCCGGCTACGTATATCACGGCAGAGTAGCGGCGCTTGCTGAAGGCGCCCGTGAAGGCGGACTGGATTTCTAATAAGGAGGAAAAAACTTTGGCACTTATAGACGCATCTAAACTTGAGCTTTCCGAAAAAGTCGTTGCTATCAACCGAGTAAGCAAGACTGTTCAGGGCGGACGTATCATAAAGTTCAGCGCGCTTGTGGTAGTAGGCGACGGAAACGGAATCGTAGGCTTCGGTCTTGGAAAATCCATAGAAGTTCCCGACGCTATCCGCAAGGGCATTGAGGACGCCAAGAAAAATCTTGTCAAGATATCTCTGAAGGGAACCACCATTCCCCATGAGGTAGTGGGCAAATACGGCGCAGGCGCAGTTCTGATGAAGCCTGCTCCCGAAGGTACCGGCGTTATCGCAGGCGGTCCCGTTCGTTCCGTTATCGAAATGGCGGGAATAAAGAACATAAGGACAAAATCCCTTCGTTCCAACAATCCCTGCAACGTGGTAAGAGCTACTATGGCGGGACTTGTTTCACTGAGAGACGCCGAGCAGGTAGCTGCGCTCAGAGGCAAGACAGTCAAGGAAATTTTTAACTGATTGAAAGGCGGAGAGCAAAATGGCAAAGAAAATCAAACTTGTAAAATCCTTGGTCGGACGTAAGGACAGCCACATCGCCACCGCGAATTCCCTCGGACTTCGCAAGATAGGCGACGTTACCGTTCAGCCCGACAATGCCGCAACAAACGGCAAAATAAAGCATATCGGCTATTTGGTCGAGGTTACCGAAGCGTAACGAATGAAAATCAAGGAGGTGTAACTCAAAATGAAGCTGCACGAATTATCTCCCGCACCCGGCTCCACCAAAGAGGTAAAGCGCATCGGACGCGGACACGGCTCAGGCTGGGGCAAGACTGCCGGCAAAGGTCATAAGGGTCAGTGGGCACGTTCCGGCGGCGGTGTAAAGCCCGGATTTGAGGGCGGTCAGACAAAGCTCGCCATGCGTATCCCTAAGCGTGGTTTCAATAATAAGAACTTCGCCACCGTTTACGCTACCGTAAACGTATCCGATCTTGAAGCGAGATTTGAAAACGGCGCTGAGGTTGACGAGGCCGCTATCATAGCGTCCGGACTTGTTAAAAAGACCTTTGACGGAATTAAAGTGCTGGGCAGAGGCGAGATCACAAAATCTCTCACAGTAAAGGCTGCTAAATTTTCCGAGAGCGCAAAGGCTAAAATCGAAAGCGCAGGCGGAAAGGCAGAGGTGATCTAAGTGTTTGACGTATTCCGTAACGCATGGAAAATCACCGATCTGCGTAAAAAGATACTCTACACACTGTTCATCGTACTGATTTTCCGCTTTGGCGCAAGCATATTTGTTCCTTTTCTGGATTCAGCCCAGATTGCAAGCGTGCTTGGAATGAACAGCAACGACGGAAACCTGTTCTCCTACTGGGACCAGATGACCGGTGGCTCTTTGAGCAACGGTACACTGTTCGCAATGTCCATCACGCCCTACATCAACGCGTCCATCATAGTTCAGCTGCTGACTGTTGCCATCAAGCCCCTTGAGCGTCTTGCCAAGGAAGGCGACGAGGGCAGGAAAAAGCTGAACAAGATAAACAAATTCGTAGCTCTGGGTCTGGCGATATTCCAGGCGATAGCCTTCTATATCACCCTTCGCAACGGCAACGTTGTAAAGTACACCAACGGCTTCGACGGCGTTCTTGCAGCGATAACGATAGTCGTCTGCTTTGTGGCGGGCGCGTCGCTTATTATATGGCTGGGCGACCAGATAAGTGAAAAGGGTATCGGCAACGGTATTTCAATAATCCTGTTTGCCGGTATCGTATCGAGGATCCCCGATGATATTTACGGTCTGTTTATGACCATTCAGACGGAGGGACTCAAAAACGCAATATTAGTTCCCATTATTCTTATAATCTACGTAGCGATGATAGCTTTCGTAGTCCTGATGACCAACGCGGAAAGACGTATCCCCGTCCAGTACGCAAAGAGAGTTGTCGGCAGAAAGATGTACGGCGGTCAGTCCGCTTACATTCCCATAAAGGTTGCGATGTCAGGCGTTATGCCTATCATCTTTGCAATGTCCATTATGTCCCTGCCCTCAACTATCCTGTACTTCTTCCACATTGACGGAACAGGCACGTCCTTCTGGGACGGCGTTGTAAGACTGTTCAGCACTTCAAGCTGGCTGTATGCGATACTGTACTTCGTGCTTATCATCGGATTTAACTACTTCTATGTAGCTATCCAGTTCAATCCCATTCAGATCGCCAACGACCTGAAGAAGAACAACGGCGCTATCCCCGGATACAGACCGGGACAGCCCACAGTAGATTTTATCCAGAATTCCCTTTCCAAGATAACTCTTATCGGCGCTATATTCCTGGGATTTGTGGCGATATTCCCCATAATTTTCCAGAACGTAACGGGCATAAGAGGACTGTCACTGGGCGGCACTACAATACTCATTATAGTAGGCGTTGCTATTGAGACCATGCGCACTCTTGAAAGCCAGATGATGATGCGTCATCACAAGGGCTTCCTTGAATAATTTCCGAGAAGAAGGCGCAAGCCTTATGCGAGAAAGGATAACAGTATGAATCTGATATTTTTAGGCGCTCCCGGGGCGGGCAAAGGCACTCAGGCAGAGATAGTATGCGACAAGCTGGGCATTCCCGCCATCTCCACGGGCAATATGCTCCGTGAGGCAGTAAAGAACGGAACTCCCGCTGGTCTTGCCGCAAAGGAATATATGGACAGAGGCGACCTTGTTCCCGATGAAGCCGTTATCGGCATACTCAAGGACAGGATCGCTCAGGACGACTGCAAAAAGGGTTTTATCCTTGACGGCTTCCCCAGAACGGTGGAGCAGGCTGAGGCTCTTGACAAAATGGGAGTCAACATTGACAAGGTAATTGAGATAAGCGTCCCCGACGAAAAGATAATCGCCCGTCTTTCAGGCAGGCGCGTATGCGAGGGCTGCGGCGCTTCCTATCACCTTGACTACAAGCCCACCAAGGTGGAGGGTATCTGCGATTCCTGCGGAGCCAAGGTGGTACAGCGTGTTGATGACAAACCCGAGACCGTTCTTTCAAGACTTGAAACTTACCGTGAAAAGACTGCTCCCCTCAAGGGCTACTACGAAGCAAAGGGCAAGCTTGTAACGGTAGAAGGTCAGGAAGAGATAGCCGACACCGCAAAGCTCACTTTAGCGGCAATAAACAGTTAAAAGTGTAAAGTTCAAAGTGCAGAGTTAAAAGTGGAAGCTGCTCCGCAGCAGATTAAAATGAGCAAATGTCATTCCAATTCGTTTTGCGAAGCAAAGCACCACAACTTTACACTGTCAACTGTACACTATAAACTGACAAGCGGGGTAATGAATTGATCCAGGTTAAATCTGCAAAAGACATTGTTTCAATGATGAAAGCCTGCGAGCTTTCTCAGCAGGCTCTTATGTATGCGGGGGAAGTGCTGAAAGCGGGAATGTCCACCTACGAGCTTGACCGCCACATTCACGATTTTATCGTGAAGCACGGCGGAAAGCCTTCGTTCCTCGGACTTTACGATTTTCCCGCCAGCGCCTGCATTTCCGTGAACGAGGAGCTTATCCACGGTATTCCCAATAAGCATAAGATAATCCGCGAGGGCGACATCGTTTCTGTTGACGTGGGAGCGTTCGTGGAGGGATTTCACGGCGACAACGCCTACACCTTTACAGTTGGAGAGGTGGACGAGGAAACAAAGCGTCTGCTCAAAGTCACCGAGGAGAGCCTTTACAAAGGTATCGAACAGGCGAGAAAGGGAAACCGCATAGGCGATATCGGAAACGCCGTTCAGACCCACGTTGAAGGAGCAGGCTACTACGTTGTGAAAAGATATATCGGTCACGGCGTTGGACGGGATATGCACGAGGACCCTGAGGTCCCCAACTACGGAAAGCCCGGCAGGGGCGTAAGACTTGTTCCCGGAATGACTATCGCCATCGAGCCTATGGTAAACAGCTCCACCGAGCAGGTGAAGGTGATGGGCGACAAATGGACGGTAGTTGAGGGCAACGGCAAAATGTGCGCTCACTTTGAGCATACCGTTCTCATAACCGACGGCGACCCCGTGATAATGACCTTAACAAGTCACTGAAAGAAAAACGGTTGAAAAAATGGAATTTGAAAAAGGCACCGTGGTCATAAGCAAGGCAGGACGTGACAAGGGCTATTATATGGTAGTTCTTGACGAAGCTGACGGCTACGTTATCGTAGCCGACGGCAAGGAACGTCCCCTTGACAGACCAAAGCGCAAAAATCCCAAGCACCTGCAAAAAACCAACCGCAGGTTGAGTTTGGAGCAGTTGACTGATAAAAAGCTCAGAACCACTCTGAGAGATCAGAGTCTCTCCTTTAGAGGAAAGGAAATATCGTAATATGTCCAAAGAAGATGTAATCGAAGTTGAAGGCGTAATTCAGGAAGCATTGCCCAACGCAATGTTCAACGTGAAGCTTTCCAACGGTCACGTTATTCTGGCGCACGTCAGCGGAAAATTGCGTATGAACTATATACGCATACTTCCCGGCGACAAGGTGACTATCGAAATGTCCCCTTACGACCTGACAAAGGGCAGGATAACGTGGAGAGCTAAGTAATTCAGGAAAGGAAGATTACAATGAAAGTAAGACCTTCTGTAAAGCCTATGTGCGACAAGTGCAAGGTAATCAAACGCAAGGGCAGGGTAATGGTCATCTGCAAGGACCCCAAGCATAAGCAGAGACAGGGCTGAGCCTCGGCGTTCAACTCAATTTTATGAAAGGAAAAAGAAAACTATGGCAAGAATTGCTGGTGTGGATCTTCCCAAGGAAAAGCGCGTAGAGATAGGACTTACCTACGTTTACGGTATTGGCAGAAAATCCGCAAATGACATTCTGGCAGCGGCAGGCGTAAATCCCGACACCCGTGTCAAGGATCTGACCGACGAAGAGGAAGCCAAGATCCGTGAGGTCATCGACGCCAACTACCGCGTAGAGGGCGACCTGCGCCGTGAAGTTGCGCTGAACATCAAGCGTCTGGTAGAAATCAACTGCTACCGCGGTATCCGTCATCGCAAGGGACTTCCCGTAAGAGGACAGAGGACCAAGACCAACGCAAGAACACGCAAGGGACCCGCTAAGACCATCGCTAACAAGAAGAAGTAATCCATAAGAAAATCAGAAAGGAAGCTATTAAATGGCAGCTAACAAAGCTAATGTTAAAAAGGCAGGACTGCGCCGCCGTGACCGCAAGAACATCGAAAACGGCTCCGCACATATCCAGTCTACTTTTAACAATACGATCGTTACTATCACCGACCTTCAGGGCAACACCCTTTCATGGGCGAGCGCAGGCGGTCTGGGCTTCAGAGGAAACAGAAAGTCCACTCCTTTCGCTGCTCAGTCTGCCGCTGAAACCGCAGCTAAAGCAGCTATGGTACACGGACTGAAAACCGTTGAGGTTTACGTAAAGGGACCCGGCGCAGGACGTGAAGCAGCTATCAGAGCGCTTTCCGCCGCAGGACTTGAAGTAAAGATGATAAAGGACGTCACTCCTATACCCCACAACGGTTGCCGTCCCCCCAAGAGGAGACGCGTATAGTCTGAACTGAGCGTCGTTGCTCAGCGTCGGGTCTTTACCCGATACAACATCAATAAACGGAGGATTTTTACACAATGGCAGTAGATAAAACACCTGTGCTTAAAAGATGCAAAGCACTTGGAATAAGCCCCGCAGTTCTGGGTTACAGCAAGGAAACCAACAGAAAGGGCAACGGTAATCCCCGCAAGAAGGTTTCCGAATACGGAATGCAGCTTAAAGAAAAGCAGAAGTTGAAATTCATTTACGGCGTGCTGGAAAAGCAGTTCCATCACTACTATGAAATGGCTATCAAGGAAGAGGGCGTTGCAGGTGAAAACCTGATAAAGATCCTTGAAAGCAGACTTGACAGCGTAGTATTCAGAATGGGTCTTGCAGTTACCCGCCGTGAGGCAAGACAGCTTGTAGGTCACGGTCACTACACCGTGAACGGCAAGAGAGTTGACATTCCTTCTTACAGAGTAAAGGCAGGAGATGTTATCGCCCTGTCCGAAAAGAGCAAGAAGAGCCCCAAGTTCGCTCAGATAGCGGAAGCTACCGACGGCAGACTTATTCCTGTATGGCTGGATATGAACAAGGAAGCGCAGAGCGCCACTGTTACCCGTCTCCCTCAGAGAGATGAGCTGGACTACGAGATCCAGGAACAGCTGGTAATCGAGTTGTACTCCAAATAATTTCATATTCAAAGGTGCAGTTATTTTTAATTTGCAATCCCGAGATCGCAATTTAAAATTAACCGGGGCAGCAGCCGGCTGCCCGGAGGAAAGGTTTTTGCTGATATTTTGTTTGTTTTGGAAAAAAACGGCAAAACTCTATTGGGAACCTTACTCCAGTTTTCTGCCGAAAGCGGCGGAAACCCTGAGCATAACAACAATGATCGGATATTCCGATCCCGAACAGCAGGAGGGTTATAGGAATGCTTGAAAAAATAGAAAAGCCCGAAATCGAAACCGTAAAGCTCAGACCCGACGGAAAATACGGAATGTTTACCCTTGAGCCTTTGGAATGTGGTTTCGGAAACACACTCGGCAACAGCCTGAGACGTGTGCTGCTTTCTTCTTTGCCCGGAGTAGCGGTCACCAGCGTTAAGATCGAGGGCGTACAGCACGAGTTTTCCACCATTCCCGGCGTAAAGGAAGACGTAACTGAAATTATACTGAACATCAAGGGCCTTATCGCCAAAATGTACGGCGAAAGTCCCAAGACGGTCTATATCGAGGCGGAAGGCGAATGTGAAGTAATGGCGGGGGACATCAAGACCGACAGCGAGATCGAGATACTTGACCCCGGAATGCACATCGCCACCCTTACCGCAGGAGCAAAGCTCTATATGGAGCTTGTCTTTGACAGGGGAAGAGGCTATGTGAGCGCCGAAAAGCATAAGGCGCAGGCAAACAACCAGCTCCCTATCGGAGTTATCGCCGTTGACAGCATCTACACTCCCGTTCTCAAGGTGAACTATTCCGTTGAGAACACCCGTGTAGGTCAGCGCACCGACTACGATAAGCTGGTGATCGAGGTCTGGACGGACGGAACTATTTCCGCCAAGGAAGCTGTAAGCTACGCCGCAAAGGTACTTTGCGAGCATTTGCAGCTTTTCGTCGACCTGTCAGATGAGGCAAGCCAGCCCGAAGTTATGGCTGAAAAGGACGACAAGAGCAAGGACAAGATACTTGAAATGACTATCGAGGATCTGGAGCTTTCCGTTCGTTCCTTCAACTGCCTGAAGCGTGCCAACATAAACACCGTGGAGGACCTTATCAGTATGACTCCCGAGGAAATGATGAAGGTGCGCAACCTGGGCAAGAAGTCCTACGACGAAGTAAGAGCCAAGCTCAATTCACTGGGTCTTGACCTTGCGGAGTCCGAGGAATAAGATCCCTGCGGTCAGACGACCACAAACTCTGTAAGAAAGGAGTAAAAGCACAATGAGAAAACTGGGAAGAACCAGCGACCATAGAAAGGCAATGCTTAGAGCAATGGTGACCTTCCTTCTGGAAAACGGCAAGATCGAAACTACCGTAACCAGAGCCAAGGAAGTGAAGAACGAAGCTGAAAAGATGATAACTCTGGGCAAGAACACCGACCTTCACAGCAAGCGTCAGGTTTTCGCTTACATCACCAAGGAAGAGGTAAGCAAAAAGCTGTTTGACGAGATAGCTCCCAAGTATGCAGACAGAAAGGGCGGCTACACCAGAATAGTAAAGGTAGGCCCAAGACGCGGCGACGCGGCTGAAATGGCTATCATCGAGCTTGTGTAAGCGATAATAAAAAATAAAAGGACGGAAAAATCCGTCCTTTTTTGCTTTTTTCGACAAAGTCGAAAAAAGCTATGAGGGAACCCCTGATGGGTTCCCTCATTACTCCCTCCTGCATCGGCTCCGCTACGCTCACGAAATTACAAATACGCTTTTAAAGCGCATTTGTAATTTCTGCGCCGATAGAAGAATAAAATTCGAGGCAAAGCCCCGAATTTATTATTTTCATACATTAAAAAATATTTTCATCAGCCTTATCCCCGTTTTCGTCCTGAAAATATTTTCAAGCGCCGCCTTGACAGCTTCCCTTGACGCATTGTCCTCATACAGATTTACCAGAAAATCCGCCTCAACAAGTATCTGATAGTCAAGACCGTCAATGCCGTCATAAGTGTGATGATGAGCAACGAGCCACAGCACATGCTGAATTATTTTCTCGTCAAAGCCGCACTTTTTAAGCAAAGGTTCAGCCACGGCAGGACCCTCCTGCTCCTGCAATTTCCCGCCGCACTGCCCGTACTTCTCCTCCGCAGGCTTTATCCCCACGTCGTGAACTACCGCCGCAGCCTCAAGAGTCAGAAGCTCCTCGCCGTTCATTCCCTCCGCAGTGCCGATAAGCCTTGCAAATTCGTGTACCTTTATGAAATGCTGTATCCGTTTCGGGTCGCCGAAGAAAAACTCGGCAGTTTCAAAAATCAGTTTATCTATCATATCATTCAAACCTGAACCAGTCAAAATCAAAGTTGGATCCGGGCATAAACACAAAGCTGAGATTTGTCACCCTGCCCGCTATCTTTTCAAGAGCAAAGCTCTTTTCGCAGTATTCGCCGCTTTGGGGGAATTTCACAAGCTGCGTCTGCTGTTCCGCCCCCTCGCAAATGTAGCGTATCTGAACGGGATTTTCCGCATTGGGAGTTCTTCCGCAAATAGTTATCCTGCTCACGCCCTCGCCGAAATCAAGGTCGTTGAAGCCGATAACCACGTTGTTTCCGATTTTTTCTATCTTATTTTCATTTACCGTGAAATCGTCGCCGTAAATTTCGTCGTATTCTCCCGTATGAACGGTAGAGAACGCCCTGTTCAGCTTTTCAAACTCAAACCCGCCGAAAATGCAATTGCGGCTTATCACAAAGGAGATCGAAACATTCCCCTTAACGCGCTTTTCAAGCTGAAAGTCCAGAGGATAGAACCTGTCCCACCCGCTGTTTGCGGGGAAGTGAAGAGTATCTATGAGCTCAGGCTCCGTGCTTTCGTCGTCGGGGTTTCCGTACCACATCTCAACGTCCAGCACGTCCCCGGTGTGACCGAGGTAAAGCGTCATCTTGTCGCTGCCGAAGCTGCCGAAATCAACGTTTTCAAAGCCGATAACTGTGCGTCCATTTATTCCCGAGACCGCCCCTCTGTCAACTACGTTGGGAGTTACGTTGGAAAAATCCCACAGACTTGCGGAAACAAAGGAGTAGGGGTCGGTGACCGCCTGCCCCAGTCCCTCTGCGGTAAAGCACAGGTCGCTGATTATCTCAGGGTGGTCAAAGCCGTTGTTTATCTCAGCACGCAGGATAAACGAGCCGTCGCCCTTTGCGGTAACTATGGCTCCGCCCTTTTCCGCCCTGACTTCAGCGACAGGGCTGGGCATACCGCTTTCCAGCACGCATTTCCAGATGATATCTCTGAAATCCGCATTTTCGGGGAATACCTGCGCAGATACGAAAGCGGAAGGCTCATCTGCGTTCAGCGTCGTCTTGTCAGCTTTAAGGGCAATTTTCCTTGCGGAGATATTTTCATTTTCAGGCTGGATATAAACGGGGAACTGAGGCTGAGGCTTTGCAGTGCCAGCGGGAATTTCGCATTTTTCGGCGGTAAGCACCAGCCTTGCGGTGGGAATGCCCTTTGATGAAACGGCAATATTTATGTCCCCGCTTTCAAAGGTAGCGCCAATTATGGCGGTGATCATACCGCTGAACAACCGCTTGCTGTTCCCCTTGTAGCTGTCCATATCGGTGGAGTCGCCGCTGTCAAGCCCAAGAAGCCGTCCCGCACCCGATACATCAACTCTTACTCTGTTTCTTGCGTTGGCGACAAATTCGCCGTTTTCGTCCATTGCCGCAATGCGCAGGTAGATAAGGTCCCTGCCGTTCGCCTTAAGACTGGCGGTTTCGGGGATTATCTCCAGCGACGCCGTTTCCCCGAAGGACGCCTTCCTGTCAAATGCCACCTCGACGCCCTTTTTGTCATACGCCCTTGCGATAAGAACGCCCTTTTCATATTTCAGCTTCCAGCTTCCGTGAAGAACGCTTCCGTGAGCAAGGTCGATATGCTGTCTTCCCAAGGATTTTCCGTTAAAGAACAGCTCCACGTCCTCTACGTTGGAGTACGTGAGCACCTCTATCTCCTGCCCCTCGTTGAAATCCCAGGAGGGAAGTATATGTACGAAGGGACTCTTTTTCCCGTCCGTCCAGACGGAACGGTAGAAATAATAGCTGTTCTTGAACAGTCCCGCCGTGTCCACAATGCCGAAGTAGGAATTTTTCGTGCTGTAAGGCGTAGGCTCGCCTATGTAGTCAAAGCCCGTCCACACGAATTGTCCGCCGCAGAAGTCGCAGTCCCTGTCCATTATCCACGCCTTTTCCATAGGCTTTCCCCAGCCCACGCAGCTGTTTCCCATATCGCTGCACTGAAGGTCCTCGTGGGTCAGAATTGAGGCGGAGGCGGGAAGATGATATATCCCCCTTGAACGCACGGCGGAGGAAGTCTCGCTGCCGTAAATGAACCAGTCGGGATATTTTTTGCGGTGTTCTTCATAGTATTGCTCGGCATAGTTGTAGCCGCCCTGCTTAAGATAGTCGGAAACCGTCTGTGCAGGTCCCCAGGCAAGGAAGTTTGAAGCTATGGTGGGAATAGCGTTGCCCTCGGGATCGTATTCAAGAACTGCCTCAGTCAGCATTTTCGCCGTTTCAAGTCCCTCAGGGGAATTTGTGTCGCCTATCTCGTTTCCGATAGACCACATAATAACGCAGGGGTCGTTCCTGTCCCTTTTCACCCAGGATTCGATGTCCTTTTTGTACCACTCCTTGAAAAATCTGGCGTAGTCGTTGGTGTTTTTGGGATACACCCACATATCGAAGCTTTCCGTGTCCATCAGTATGCCCATCTCGTTGCACAGCTCCACAAGCGCCTTTGCGGGCATATTGTGACTTGTGCGTATAGCGTTTACGCCAAAGCCCTTTAAAATTTTAAGCTGTCTTACCAGCGCAGCCCTGTTCACCGCAGAGCCAAGCGCACCCTGGTCGTGGTGCAGGCATACGCCGTGGAGCTTCTCTTTCCTGCCGTTTATGAAAAATCCTTCGGGAGTAAATTCCACAGTCTTCAGACCGAAAGCGTTCTCCTGAACGTCAGCTACCTCTCCGTCCTTTTTCAGCACGGTCCTCAGCGTATACAAATTTCCCTTGTAAATGTCCCACAAAACGGGGTCGTCTATCGTCATAACGCAGCTTTCCCCTGCGCCCTGCGCAACGACTGCGCCTTTTTTGTCCAGAATTTCGTGGAACAGCTCGCCCCTGCCGTTTATCTCAGCGGACGCTTTTACGTTCCACACGCCGTTTTCAAGGCGAGGGCGTATATAAACGCTGTTCAGCGCGATATGGTCGTTATTCCTCAGCAGGAGGGAAACGTCGCGGAAAATTCCCGCCCCGCTGTACCAGCGGGTGTTGGGCGCTTTGTACCTCACCTGAATGTGCACCACGTTTTCTCCCTCGGTCAGCAGGTCGGTGATATCAAAGCTGAAAGCGGAATAGCCGTATTTCCAGTCCCCCGCCGCCTTGTGATTGACGTAAACGGTGCTGTCCATATAAACGCCGTCAAAATTTATGTAAACTCTGCCCCCAAGCATATCGGAGCCGACCTGAAATTTCTTTCTGTACCAGCCGTCCCCCGAGGCGTAAAGATCTCTCGTATCTCCTATCAGCCAGTCGTGAGGCACCTCCACCTCCGTCCAGTCTGCATTGTCGGCGGAATTTATGTCAAGGGCGTCGTTTTCGCAAAGGCTGAATTGCCACCCGTCGTTCCACAAAAGATTTTTGTACATTATGCTTTTCTCCTTTTATTCGTCTTCGTCTTCGTCGTCAGCTTCGTTTGTGCCGTTTCCGATGACGTATTCAGCGCCGTAGCGGCCCGGGTCCTGCCTATAATAATTAAGCGGGGCCGAAGTTGAAATGATTTTTTCGGTATCCTCGGGACCTTCTATAAGCTCAATATGCGTAAGCAGTCTTGGGTGTATCACGATGATTTTTTTCTTCTGCTGTTTGGCGTATGCCACGGTGTTTGCGGTGCCGCCCTTCTGCCCGTCGTAAACTGCCAGCAAAAGGGAGCTGTTGTCCACCATATAGCGGTTCCTCACCTGCATACAGCCCTTGTAGTATTCGGAACAGCTGACGTACTGACAGCCGTTGCTGTCGTCGATTATCCTTTTCAGCCTGCGGCGCTGTTCCTCGTCCCACGCCTTTGTGTAGTTAAAGCAGGGCAGGCACACAACGTGTTCGATACGCATTTCGTTCACAAGGCGTATCCTCAGCTCCATTATCACTTCCGCCGCCAGAAGGTCGCAGCCCTGCGCCCCTCCCGTGAGGAACTTCCTGTACCCCGCCTTTATCAGCCGCATATATTCTGCCTCGATATTTTTTCTCAGCGCCAGCGCGTCGGGGGCGGAAAGATCGTTCCCGAAGGACAGCTTTTGCGGGCGGTAACCCGTAAAGGCGGCTATTTTATTTTTGTCGGTTATGACCGTTCGTTTAATTCTTCCCATAAATTTTTCCGTAAACCTTGTCGCTTTCGCCGTGTGGTATTTACCTGCTCTGAACGATGCCGATAAAACTGAGCCTTTTTACCCGTCAGAACTCAAACTCATAAACTCCGTTTTCCTTGCAGGACAGCGAGGTTATCCCGTTTTCATACGAGAAACCGCATTCCTCTCCTGCTGAAAGCACCCTTGCGGGCTTGCAGTTTATCTTCAGCGTTCCGCCTCGCTTTGACAGAACGGTGAGCTTGGTGGGCTTTTTATCCCTCCACTCGCAGTCAAGCACGAAGCCGCCCCTTGCGCAAAGCCCTTCAAATTTTCCGTCCTTCCAGGCGTCAGGCAATGCCGCCAGCAGATTTACAAATCCCTCGTGGCTTTGCAGCAGCATTTCCGCAATTCCCGCGCTTCCGCCGAAATTCCCGTCAAGCTGGAACGGCGGGTGAAAATCAAACAGATTCACAAAAGTACAGCTTGACAGCAGCCCGCTGAAAATGGAGTACGCCCTGTTGCCGTCCCCCGTCCTCGCCCACAGGTTCAGCTTGTATGCCCTCGCCCAGCCTGTGGATTCGTCTCCTCGGTGATTGAGGGTATTTATCGCGGCATTCATCAGGTCGGGCGTTTCGTGGGTTATCGCCTTTCCGGGATAAAGCCCCATAAGATGACTGATATGGCGGTGATTGGGCTGTATCTTCGAGGTGTCGAAATCCTCCCTGTCCTCCTCGAACCATTCCTTTATAAGCCCGCTTTTGCCTATATGATAGGGCTTTAAAAGCTCCACGTCACGCTTTATCTTTTCTCTCAGCTCCTCATCTCTGCCGAGGATCTCGCTCACCTTTATAAAATCACGGTAAAGCTGTTCTATAAGCGCCTGCTCATAGGTATTTCCGATAGTTACAGGTCCGTGTTCGGGGGAATAGGTGGGGGTTGATACCAGCCTTTCCTGCTTGTCGTCATATATCAGCCACTGACTGTAAAACCTGACGCTTTCCAGCATAATGGGATAAATGCGCTTTTCAAAATAATCCTTATCTTCTGTAAATTCGTAGTATTCCCAGATATTCTGCATCAGCCACGCCACCGCCGCCGTTGACCAGCCCCAGTAAAAATCCCAGCCGGGAGCGGTCCAGCCGAAAATGTTGACTGAGGTGTGAGCCGTCCAGCCGTTTTCGGGATTGTTCTCGTCTGAAGCTATGTTGTAATATTCCTTTGCGGTGACGCGTCCCGCAGGGCGCAGAGCGTCAAGAAAATCCACCAGCGGGAACGCCGTTTCCGCCAGATTTGTGTTGTACGCTCCCCAGTAATTCATTTGCAGATTGACGTTTATGTGATAGTCGCAGTTCCATGGGGGAGTGTTGCTCTCGTTCCATACCCCTTGCAGATTTGCGGGGAGGGAACCAACCCTTGAGCTTGAAATGAGCATATATCTTCCAAATTGGAAATACAGCTCCTCCAGCATTGAGCGGCAGTTCATATCTCCGTCCTTATACCCCTTTACAAGCTCATCGGCAGGCAAAGGCTCGCCGCATACGCCGTTCAGCGCTACCTTACAGCGATTGAAAAGCTGAGTGTAGTCCTTTTCGTGTTGGGAGTAAAGCGCATCGTATCCCGCGTTTACCGCCTTTTCAAGCCTGCTTTTAACGGCGATAGCAGGGTCAGCACCGCTTCTGTAATTCTTATAAAAGTCGGGACTGTAATCAGTTTCTGCGGTGAAGTAAATAACCGCGCTGTCAGCGCCTGTTATCTTCAGCTTATCCCCGTGAGCAGTCACATTCCCGCCCTCAGCCGAAACGCAAAATCCCCCGCAGTAGCGAAGTCCGTTATCAGGAACAGCACCGTCAAGCCACAGGAAATTTCCCTCCGCTTTTACTTCGCCTCCTTGATATTCCCCAAGGGAAAGTACGGAATTTATTTTTCCCGCCTTGTCAGCGGACAGCTTTATGCAAATTACGTTTGAGGGATAGTTGGCGAACGCTTCCCTCGTATAATGAACTCCGTCGGCGGCAAAGCGGGTAGTGAATACCGCCCTGTCCATATCAAGCTCTCGGAGATAATCAGAAACGCCCTTTTCGTCAATATCCTGCTCTATGTAAAGGTCGGCTAAAAGCTGATACGCTCCCGAACCGTCCATTTCTCCCGTAAGATAGGGCAAAAGCTCCAGCGCCTGCTGGTATTTTCCCTCATAAAGCAGCGTTTGCACCTGCTTTACGTAAGGATAGGCGTTTTTCTTGTTCCCGCCGTAATAGTCGGGTCGGGATTCTGACGGTCCGCCTGTCCAAAGCGTTTTTTCGTTCAGCACCACCTTTTCCTTTGAGATACCGCCGAAAAAGCTTGCGCCGAGATAACCGTTGCCGATAGGCTGACAGTGCTGTTCCCACTTTGCGAAATCCCCTGCCTGGGTGAATTTTACAGCGTTTCTAAGAAAGTCCATAGCTTTCGCCTTTCAAAATTACGTTTATATAATACACACAATAATTATACCATTATCTGAGTTGATAGTCAATGTAAAAACCCGCAAAAACAGGTTGCATTTTATGTGAAAAAATGCTAAAATAAAATTGTATGATTATGTTTTTAAGGAGCGCTTATGAAGGACGGATTCATAAAGGTGGGAACAGCCACCCCGAAGATAAAGACCGCGGACACGCATTACAATGCCGACAGCATAATTTCCTGCATCGAGCAGGCGGCAGAAAAGGGAGCAAAGCTGCTTGTCCTCCCCGAATTATGCCTTACAGGCTACACCTGCGGGGACTTGTTTTTGCAGAAAACGCTGATAGACAGCGCATGGGAACAGCTTTTGCGGATAAAGGACAAAATTGCCTCTCTTGAGATAATAGCCGTCATGGGACTTCCCGTTTTACAGGGAGGAAAGCTGATAAACGCCGCCGCCGTCCTTTACGGCGGGGAGATACTGGGCGTTGTGGGAAAAAGGTATCTTCCCAACTACAACGAATTTTACGAGAAACGGCACTTTTCCCCCTGCGAGGACGCACCTGTGATATTCCGCTGTAAAGAGCTTCCCGAATTTTCTTTCGGCGTTGAGATATGCGAGGACTTATGGGCGGCTCAGCCCCCGTCGGAACAGCTTGCGGCGGCGGGAGCGCACGTTATATTGAACCTCAGCGCCAGCAACGAGATGATAGGCAAGGCGGAATACCGCCGTTCCCTTGTGACAGGGCAAAGCGGACGGCTCATATGCGGCTACCTTTATTCCTCCGCAGGAGACGGTGAAAGCACCACGGATATGGTATTCTCAGGTCACAGCCTTATAGCGGAGAACGGCGCCCTGCTTGCGGAAACAAAGCTGTTTGAAAACGAAATGCTGATAAGCGAGATAGACGTGTTGAAATTAGCGGGAGAAAGGCGGAAAAACACCACCTTCCCCGCAGAGCAAACGGTCAGCACCGTGGAATTTTCCATGCCCCTGTCCGAAACGAAGATAACACGCTTCATCAGTCCATCTCCCTTCGTTCCTCACGACGACGGCGACAGAGCAAAGCGCTGTGAAAACATTCTCCTTATGCAAAGCGCAGGACTTCAGAAGAGAGTGGAGCATACAGCGGCAAAAAGCCTTGTGATAGGCATTTCGGGCGGACTTGACAGCTGTCTTGCTCTGCTTGTCAGCGTCAGGGCTATGGACAGGCTGGACCACTCCCGCAAGGACGTCATAGCGGTGACTATGCCCTGCTTTGGCACAACCTCCCGCACGAAAAACAATGCTGTTTCCCTGTGCGAGGCTCTGGGAGTCAATCTCCGTGAAACGGACGTCACAAAGTCGGTAGAACAGCACTTTCTTGACATCGGCCACGACCCGCAAGATCAGAACGTCGTCTACGAAAACGCTCAGGCGAGAATACGCACCCTCGTGCTTATGGATATTGCCAATGAAACAGGCGGGCTTGTGGTGGGAACGGGCGATCTGTCCGAGCTTGCTCTGGGCTGGGCGACCTACAACGGCGACCATATGTCTATGTACGGCGTCAACGCAGGCGTTCCCAAGACCCTTGTGCGGCATATAGTCCGCTATTACGCCGATTCCGCCGAAAGCGAAGATCTGCGCAGAGTGCTGTATGATATACTTGACACTCCCGTCAGCCCCGAGCTCCTCCCCGCAGAAAACGGTGAGATAAGTCAGAAAACTGAAGATCTGGTAGGACCTTATGAGCTGCATGACTTCTTCCTGTATTACGCCGTGCGCTGGGGATTTTCTCCCAAAAAGGTCTATCGCCTTGCAAAGCTGGCTATGGAGGGGAGATATGAGGACGAAGTGATTTTAAAGTGGCTGAAGAGCTTTTACCGCCGCTTTTTCGCACAGCAGTTCAAACGCTCCTGCCTGCCTGACGGACCTAAAATAGGCTCGGTGACCCTTTCGCCCAGAGGCGACTGGAGAATGCCCTCCGACGCCTGCGCAAATATCTGGCTGAAAGAGCTGGAGGAGCTGTAATGTACTTTCACGCCTCCTCAGTCAAGGGGATAACGGTTTTACAGCCGAGAATCTCCAATCACAACACCCCGCTGGTCTATTTTTCAAAAAAGCGGGAAAACGTCCTTGTCTACCTCAGCAACGCCGTTGAAAAATTCTGCAAAGAAAGCGGCTTTGAATACACGGGCGTATGGCAGAAATGGGCAAGCTACGGCTTTGACAAGGACAAGATACAGCGTATCGAGGAGTATTATCCCAATGCTCTTGAGGAAACATACAAGGGCGTTTCAGGCTTTATCTACTCCGCTGAAAACGTGGAGGACTGCGGCTTTGAAACAGGGATACCCTTGGCGGCGGTATCGCAAAAGCCTGTCCCTGTTTGCGCCTGCGAATATATCAAAGATGCATACGAAGAGATTTTGTCCGCAGAAAAACAGGGCTTATTGCGGATAGTCCGCTATGAAGAAATATCGGATAAAATGAAAGAATGGCTGGACAAAACTGTGAAAGAAGAATATAAAAACGCCTATGACCACCCCGAATACCGCTTTTTCCTGGAAAGCAAATTCGGTGAAAAGGTCAAAGGCTGAGCATTACGGAGGAACGATATGACGATTTGCGAAAAGATAACAGACGGCAACACATTTTTAGGCATTGAACTTGGCTCCACCCGCATAAAGGCGGTGCTGACCGACGACAAGTACGTTCCCATAGCGCAGGGCAGCCACGCTTGGGAAAACCGCCTTGAAGACGGTATTTGGACTTATTCCCTTGAGGATATACACAAGGGACTGCAAAGCTGTTACGCCGACTTAAAGCGTGACGTTAAGGAAAAATACGGCGTCACCCTGACTACCGTTGGCGCAATGGGTATTTCCGCCATGATGCACGGATATATGCCTTTTGACAAGGAGGACAACCTGCTTTCCCCATTCCGCACTTGGAGAAACACCGTGACGGAGCAGGCGGCAGCGGAGCTGACTCAGCTTTTCGGCTTTAATATCCCACAGCGCTGGAGCATAGCCCATCTTTACCAGTCCATATTAAACGGCGAGGAGCACGTTAAAGACATCTCCTACATCACTACCCTTGCGGTCTACGTTCATCAGCTTCTTACAGGAGTTAACGCGGCGGGCGTGGGCGAGGCGTCGGGAATGTTCCCCACGGACGGGATAGGCTATGACGGCGAAATGCTGAAAAAATTCTCCGAGAAAATAGCGGATAAAGGTTATAAATGGAAGATACAAAACGTTCTCCCCAGAGTTGTCACAGCAGGAAAATGCTGCGGCGAACTTACCGACAGCGGAGCAAAATTCCTCGACCCTGACGGCGATCTGAAGGCGGGAATACCTTTCTGCCCGCCCGAGGGGGACGCAGGCACGGGAATGACCGCCACCAACAGCGTGCGCAAGGGAACGGGCAACGTTTCGGCGGGAACTTCCGTTTTCTCAATGCTGGTACTGGAAAAGCCCCTTGACGGCGTTTATCCCGAAATAGATATAGTTGCCACCCCCGACGGCGCGCCAGTCGCTATGGTACACTGCAACAACTGCTGTTCCGAGCTTGACGCGTGGGTGAAGATATTTAGGGAATTTTCGGAAATGATAGGAAAGCCCGTGGATATGTCCGACCTGTACCAAATGCTTTATACAAACGCTATGAAAAGCGACAAGGACTGCGGCGGTGTAACTGCCTTTAACTGTCTTTCGGGAGAACCTGTCCTTGGACTTGATAAGGGAAAGCCCATGTATTTCCGTTCCCCCGACGGGAATTTCAACATAGGAAACTTTTTCAGAGCGCAGCTTTTCTCTGCCCTTGCGGCGCTGAAAGCGGGGAACGAGATACTTTTTGAAAAGGAAAAGGCGAACGCCTCCTGCTTTGCCGCCCACGGAGGACTTTTCAAGGTGAAAGGCGCGGCGCAGCAGATACTTGCGGACGGCCTCGGCGTTCCCGTCACGGTAATGGAAACGGCGGGCGAGGGCGGCGCATACGGAATGGCGCTTCTTGCGGCGTATATGAAGGACGGCGGAGAAAAGAGCCTGCCCGATTTCCTTTCGGAAAACGTGTTTGCAGACGCAGAAATTATGACAGCTCAGCCCGACCCTGAGGGAGCAAAGGGCTTTGACAGCTTTATTTCAAGATACAAGGCGGCGCTCCCCGCTGAAAAAATTCTTTCGGAAATGTGAGGAAAAAGCTATGCTGGAACAACTGAAACAGGAAGTTTTGCAGGCGAATCTACTGCTCCCTAAACACGGACTTGTCACCTTTACCTGGGGCAACGTTTCCGCCGTGGACAGGGAAAGCGGAATGATGGTGATAAAGCCGTCGGGCGTTGAATACGACGCTATGACCGCAGATGATATGGCGGTAGTCGACCTTGCGACGGGAAAGCAGGTCGAGGGGCGTTATAAGCCCTCCAGCGACACTCCCACACATCTTGAATTATACAGAGCGTTCAAAGAAGTCGGCGGGATAGTACACACCCATTCCCGCTGGGCGACCTCCTTTGCTCAGGCGGGAATAGGTATAGCGCCCCTTGGAACTACCCACGGAGATTATTTTTACGGCACGATTCCCTGCACCAGAGCAATGACAAAGGCAGAGATAGAGGGAGAATACGAAAAGGAAACGGGAACGGTGATAATTGAGGCGTTTGAGGGAATTGACCCAATGACGATACCCGCCGTTCTTGTAAAGAGCCACGGACCTTTTACCTGGGGAAAGACCGCCGCAGAGGCGGTCCACAATGCGGTGGTGCTCGAGGAGGCGGCGTTTATGAATTATCATGCGCTGACACTGAACCCCGACCTCACCTTTATGCAAAAGGAACTGCTTGACAGACATTACCTGCGCAAGCATGGCGCAAACGCTTATTACGGACAGGGCAACAATGGCGGAAAATAAAAAAGGGATCGTTATTCTTTACGTTATCCTTGCGGTGATTATAGTTTTATCGGTGGCAGGAACGGTACATTTTCTCAGCGAAAACAAAAAGAATACTGTTGAGATAATCTGCGACGGAGTGGTGGTTGAAAGGATAAACCTGCCGACTGAGCAGAACCGAACGATACACATAGAATACGGCGGGAGCTACAACACCATTGAGATAAAGGACGGGGAGATATTTGTCAGCGAGGCGGACTGTCCCGACCAGATCTGCGTCAAAACGGGAAAGCTGAAGGGCGGTATGCCGATAGTCTGCCTGCCGAACCGCCTTGTGATAAGATTTGTGGACAGCGGCGAGGTTGACGCCGTGGCGGGACAGGCGGCGTGAGATGAAGATAAGAAAACTGGCGGAGCTTGCCCTGCTTACAGCGATAGCGCTGATAATCTTTGTGGTGGAACTTCAGATACCGCCCCTTACCCCTATCCCCGGAATAAAGCCGGGGCTTGCCAACATAGTCACGATGTATGCCGTTTACCGCTACAAGGCGAGGGAAAGCGCACTTGTGCTGTTTGCAAGGATAATTCTGGGCGCAATGTTCAGCGGCAGTATGATGACTATACTTTACAGCCTTGCAGGCGGGATCTTCTGCCTTGCGGGAATGCTGCTGCTGAAAAAAATAATACCTCAGAACAGAATGTGGCTTTGCAGCATTTTTGGCGCAATACTCCATAACTGCGGGCAAATGCTGGTGGCGGTGCTTGTGACGGGAACGCTTATGATAGTGAGTTATCTGCCTGTGCTTATTTTGTCGGGCTGTATTGCAGGGGCGTTTACGGGCGTTTGCGCTCAGCTCGTGTGCAGCAGGCTGGATAAACAAGGGAAATAAATCATAAATGTCTGCCCTTTCGCAGAAGCGTAGCTCCCGCAAGTCATTTACAGTGGGGTGCGTTTAAAGGAAGATGTGCGAGTGGCGGCGAAGCCGCCTTTGCTTCGGGCGAAGCCCGAAGCAAAGCGCCGAGCCTGCTCCGCAGGCTCGGCGGGCAGGCGCGCAAAGCGCGCCTGCCGCGGCTTCGCCGCCGCACAACGTTCTTTACACCCCACCACCCTCCCTCCCGCACCGCGAGAGCTATCCTTCCGCGAAAAAGGCAGTCCTCATAACTAACTTTCAAAAAGGAACCATATGAAAAAACTCATCTCAGCCGCCCTTACAGCGGCTTTACTTGTAACGCTCCTCTGCTCCTGCGAGGACGCCTCTCCCCATAACACCGACTTCTTCGCCATGGACACCTATATGCAGATCACCGCCTACGGCAAAAACGGCGACAAAGCGGCAAACGCCTGTAAAGTGGAGGTACAGCGGCTTGAAAAGCTGTTTTCCGTAACCGATGAAAACAGCGATATTTCAAAAATAAACTCAAACGGCACCGCCGCCGTCAACACAGATACAGTAGATATTATTTCCTGCGCCAAGGAAATGGGCGACAAAACAGGCGGAGCGCTGGATATAACGGTTTATCCCGTGCTGAGGGAATGGGGCTTTACCACAGGCGAATACAGGATACCCCCGCAGGAAACGATAAACAGCCTGCTTGCAAGCGTAGACTATTCTAAAATAGAGATAGACGGCAACAATGTTTCCGTCCCTCAAGGCGTTATGCTTGATTTGGGGGCAGTGGCAAAGGGTTACGCCTCCGATAAAGCCGCCGAAATAATGCGGGAAAACGACGTTACCTCCGCCCTGATAAATTTAGGCGGCAATATAACTGCGATAGGGAGTAATCCCGACAAAAGCCCCTGGAGAATAGGCGTTCGTGACCCATTTTCCGCCGACAATATCGGCGTGATAAACGTCACAGATAAATCGGTAGTGACTTCAGGCAGCTACGAGCGCTGTTTCACAGGCGAGGACGGCAGGACATATCACCACATAATCGACCCCGAAAGCGGCTGCCCTGCCGAAAGCGGTCTTGTTTCCGTAACGGTAGTAGGGGACAGCGGACTGATGTGCGACGCTCTTTCAACAGCTCTGTTCGTTATGGGTGAGGAAAAGGCGCTTGAATATCACGCAGAAAACGGCGGCTTTGATATTATAATTATCACAAATGATAAAAGAATTGTCATCACCGAGGGGATAGCCGACTGCTTCACCAACCTTTCTGACTTGCCTGTTGAGGTAAGATAAAAGCCTTTGCACCGCCTTTTGCAACCAACGGTTGCGGAAAAATTTCAAAATGTAAGCCGCTGTATATTGCGCAGGCGGAGCTTATATGTTATCCTTTCTCAAAACAAAAGGAAAGGATAACAGTTATGAACTTCTTCAAAAATTCTGAGCAGGGAACGGACGAACAAATGAACGACACTATAGCAAAGCGCCTGACAGCATTGAGAAAACAGCGTGGCTTTTCCCAGGAACAGCTTGCGGAAAAGCTGAACGTCAGCAGACAGGCGGTATCAAAATGGGAGAGGGCGGAAGCCCAGCCCGACATATCCAACCTTTCGGCTTTGTCCAAGCTTTACGGGATAACCATAGACGAGCTGATAAACGGTAAAGCGGAGCAGGAGGAGGTACAGCCGACCCCTTCCTCCGATACGGAGAAAAGCCGGGAAGACGATCTTGCCGCAGAGGAGGAAACGACAGCCGAAAACACGGAGCCCCGCATAAAATCAGGAATATTCGTTGCGCTTATCGTGACTATCGTGTACCTCGTTATGGGCTATTGCTGGAACTTATGGCACCCGGGCTGGATAATATTTTTTCTTGTACCTATATTGAACGGTCTGATATCGTCGATTGTCAACCGTCGAATGAAAGATTTTCCGTACCCTGTTGCGGTAGCTATGGTATATCTTGTAATGGGCTTTGGCTGGAATTTTTGGCACCCGGGCTGGGTAGTGTTTCTCACTATCCCGCTGTATTATGGGTTTATTAGTGTGATAAGACGGCGGTAAACCGCATATCATAAAAAGCACGGCATTGATTTAAAGCCGTGCTTTTATTTTGGTACACATATCTGCCCTTTTCGAAGAAGCATAGCTCCCGCAAGTCATTTACGGTGCTGTGCGTTAAAGGGAAGATGTGCGAGTGGCGGCGAAGCCGCCTTTGCTTCGGGCTTCGCCCGAAGCAAAGCGCCGAGCCTGCTCCGCAGGCTCGGCGGGCAGGCGCACGAAGTGCGCCTGCCGCGGCTTCGCCGCCCGCAACCTCCTCTCCACCCCACTACTCTCCCTCCCCGCACCGCGGGAGCTATCCTTCCACGAAAAGGGCAACCCTTATAATTCCGCCCCACCCCGCAAATCCCCCTTCTACAAAATGTTACCGTTTTGTAATTGATTTTTGCCTGCGGTAGTGATATAATATTTGGCAGATGTCGAAAATACTCATATTTTGTAAAAAAGGAAATCTTAATATGCTGAAAATAAACAAAAAAATTCTCCCCCTCCTGCTGGCGGCGTCGCTTACGCTCACAGGCTGTCAGAAGGTGGAGAAAATGGTAGAGCAGTCTGCGGAAGCCACTACAACCACCCCCACCGAAACCACAACCGCCCCTCCTCCCCCTGAATCAACTCCACCCGTATTCGGCGACCCTCAGGTGGGCGGAAGCGCGATCCTCTCCAAGGTTCAGGAGGGCGGCTACACCGCAACTCTTGAGATAGTGGGGATAACAGCCCTGCCCGACAGCGGCAAAAAATATTACAGCGGCGAATACGCTTACGTAAAGCTGACGGACAAGGACGGAAAGGAATACTGGTCGCCTGTTTACAACGAGCTTGAGGGCGGAGTATGGGAAAGCTGCGCCGCAGGTGCGCTGAAATTTCTCAAGGTGGAGCAGGACGGCGAGGAACAATATATCCTTATGCTCCGCTGTGCCTTTGGAGATGAGGTAAAGGGCTACGACTACGAGGAGGACACCTACCGCACCGTATTCTTCCCCTGCGGCACAGAAGAACCGCCCGCTTCCACCTCAGACAGCGACGCTCTCGAAGCCGCCGCAGAAGAAGCGACCGATGAAACCACAGAAGAAACCACGGAAAAAACCTCAGATGAAACCGAAGATAAGCCCTTTGACCTTTTCGAGGGAATGGAACAGCTCACCCCTTACGAGATAGCGCCCTGCTTTTTCGTGCAGGATTCACCCGCCATCGACCTTTCGGACGACTTCGCCTATAAAAAGGGAACTACCTTCGTGGACGAAAAGATAGGGATAAAGCTCACCTTCAACACTCTCACCCACACCGCCGTTGCCCTGAAATATTTCCCTCCCGAAGAGGGAAAGGACGACCCTGACGACAACGACGTCCTGCTCGACCACTACACCCCCACCCAGATCAGCTTTTTGAATTCCTGCGTATTTTTAGGTGACAGCACCTGCTCAGGCGTGGGACTGTACGGCTTCGTTCCCCGCAAAAACTGCTACGGTATCGTTGGCGGAGCAGCAAGGAACATTTACGACTTCACCGTGGAGGTGGACGGCATAGATTACGACCCCGTTGAGGCTATGGAGAAAAACGGCAGGGAAAACCTTGTTTTCCTTATGGGAATGAACGACGTGAATATGGTCTCCGCCGACCAGTATGAGGAGTATTACGAGGCTATCCTCACCGACGCAGAAACGAGGTGTCCCTACGCAAATCTTTATATCCTGTCGGTATCTCCCGTGACTGTGGCAAGCACATTCTGCTACAACAGCTCGCTTGACAGACTGAACGATAGGCTGATAAAGCTGGCGGACGAAAAGCCAAACAGACATTATATAAACACCTCCGACGCACTGAAAAACGGCGGCGAGGGAATGGACCCATACTACGCCACCGACGACGGCATACACATGATGTCATATGCTTATTACGTGATACTCGACCAGCTTTGCGAGCAGGCGGGGATAAAATAAGGAAAGCCGAAATTGGCGTGCTGATTGACAGTCAATGTGATAAATAGGGATTTTTAACAAGGTGCATAATGAAAAAATCGAAAAAGATATTTTTAACATCGCTCTTTGTCAGTTTGGTTTTTATTATGGGTATTGGAACAACCCAAACAAAAGCCCATGCCGACAACAGCGGCAATGTATTTGAGAGAATCGACGCTTATCTTTCAGATGCTGCTGCCAAAGCACATTTTCCGTCAATGTCAATCACGATTGTAGATAAAGAAAATGTATTGTTTTCCAAAACTTATGGAAATTACAAAAGCACGGACACTCCATATCTGCTCGGCTCAGTAAGCAAATCGTTTACTGCTCTTTGCGTTATGCAACTTGTAGAACAAGGCAGAATAGATTTAGATGCAAATATGGGAGAATATCTGCCAAATTTAACAGACGGAAATAGAATAACAATCAGACAGCTTTTAAATCATACCAGCGGACTTGGCGAACATCAAAATCTTGATAATTACGGTATAGTAGGTAAGCAAGGTGTTCATACATATGCAAATGTAAATTACTCTTTACTTGGCAAAATTGTTGAAGCCGTAAGCAATAAAAGTTATGAAAGTTATATAACGGAAAACGTGTTTGAGCCTTTAAATATGTCAAATTCGGCGGCAACGCTTGAAAAAAGTTTGGAAAACGGTTTGATTGGCGGTTATGAGAATTGGTTTGGTTTTAATATAAAAACAGAACCTCGTTATCCAAAAGCCGACAGCGATTGGATCTCCGTTCCCGCAGGCTATCTGTCAGCCTCGACAAACGATCTTGGTAAATACCTTCAAATGTATTTGAACGGTGGGCAAGGAATTATATCGAGCGAAAGCATAAATAAAATGTTCTATGAAAATGTGAGCGTAAACGCTTCTGTTCCATATAGCTACGGTATGGGTTGGACATTGATTAACGAGCCGTTAAAAGAGCCTGCACTTCGTCATAGCGGGCTTGTTGAAACGGGAATGTCAACGATTTATATTTTGCCCGAAAGCGAAATAGGTATTGCCATCGCAGTAAACACTAATGATTATCTTGTCAGCAAAGACTTTATGGATAGAATTGATTGGGGAGTTGCTTTGCTTCTTATGGGCGACGAGCCAAATCAAATTGGCAGAAATGAATATGTATTACGGCATTTACTTTACGACTTTATCTGCTTTGCAGTTTTTGTCATAGCCATTTTACCGCTTTGTTTGCTTGGTATTTATAAAAAGAAATTAAAAACGGGCAATCTTGCGTTAAAGATAATGTCGCTTGTCGTATTGCATTTGTTGTTGCCGATATTTATATTGCTTTTATCGCAAATAATATGGGCAGTTCCGCTTTGGGTCGTATGCGCATTTGCTCCCGATATATTCACCTCAATAGTGGTATCGTCTACGTTGCTTTTTATGGGCGGAATAGCAAAAGCAATACTTTTTATAATCGAACGCAAAAGAACGTAAATCCCGATTTATCTGTCCTATAAGTTTAATATGCGCACTTCTATACACAAAAAAGCAGACGTTTTACCGTCTGCTTTTGCTGTTTTATTCAGGGTCGCCGTTTTTAAAATACGCTTTACTGCGCCTTAGACTTATCCTTGAACGCAAACATCTTTATCGCCACGGAAGCCAGAATTCCCACCGCAACGATAACGATAACGCCGATCCAGTCATAAATATCCGTCTGCGTAAGAGCGGTTATGTCAAATCCGTCCTCAGCCTGCATCATACCGCAGATGATCGCAAACGCCACAACGATACCCAGCACGGTGGGGATAGAAACGACCACGTTCCTGATACCGTTTCCCTCGGCGGGAACGCGTTTTACCTGCTGTTCGGTGAGAGTGAGGACTTTTCCTGCAAAATACGCTCCCACAACGGTCAGAAGTGTTTCGGGTATCATATAGGTGCAGTTATACGCCAGCGAGTACAGCAGTCCGTCCGTGTCGGGAATGGAAACTCCCGCCCAGACAGTACAGCCTGAGATAACGTGGCAGATAAAGCGCAGCACGCAGGCTACCAGTGCGCCCCCCGCAAGGGCAACGCCCTGATCCTTTATCTTTCCTCTGAAAATTCCGCCCAGACCCATAACGGAGAACGCCACAACATAGTCCAGCATTATTATGGCGATGACAGCGCCTGCGCTTGTGCCGTATGTAAGGTCCTTCATACCCATAAGCATTTGCAGCAGACTTGCCACAAAGCCTACGAACAGTCCCCACGCCGTTCTGTAACGGTAAGCGATGATGATAACGGGCAGCATGCTCAGCGCGGTGACAGAGCCGCCAAAGGGCATATCTATCACCTTCACAAGGCTGAGCACAAAGCCCAGCGCCAGCATTACGGCGGATTCCGTAAGCCTTAAAGATTTGTTCATTTTTGTTTCTTCCTTTCTTTGCTGTAAAATTGCAGGAAAAGCATAAAAAGAGCCCTGTAAATAAATACAGGGCGTAACAGCGATAAAGTATTTTCCCTACGTCGGCATTATCCGAATCAGGTCAATAGGTCGAAACGTCCATTCGTTTCCTCTCAGCCGAAATATCAGCTCCCTGCGAAAAAAGAGTATATCACATAATTTCCCTTTCGTCAAGAGCAATTTCCTTAAAATTGCCAAAAAAGTATTGACAAAAGGAAAAAAACGGAGTATAATACTTTAAGGTAGAATAAGGTAGACTAAAGACTGAGCGAACTCAGTCTTTAGTCTTTATATGAGAGATTTTATTTTTAGAAAACGGAGAGGTTATGTCAAAGCAAAAAGGCGGAAAGAAAAATCAGGCGCAGGCTGTGGAGGAAGAGGCTCTCGCAAGAGTTGCCCCCATCGTGGAGCGCTTCGGCTACAAGCTGTGGGACGTTGTGTTTGAAAAAGAGGGCGCGCTGTGGTATCTTCGTGTGCTGTTCGACAAGCCAGAGGGCGGAATAGACACCGACGAATGTGAAGAGATAAGTCAGCCGCTTAACGAGGAGATAGACAAGCTGTCCTGTCTGTCCCTTATCGACGTGGCGGAAACAGGCTCGCCGGGGCTTTACCGTCGGCTGAGAAAGCCTGAGCATTTCCGTATCAGTATAGGAACAGGCGTTCAGGCGCAGGTCAAGGCGGAAAACGGCGAAAGATACGTCACAGGCACGCTTGAAAGCTACGACGAGGAAAAAGAGGAAATAACAGTGAACGGCGAAACGCTCAAGCTCTCAAAATGCATAAAGGTGAACGCCGAGCCTGACGAAATATGAAAAGCAAATCCAAAATAAATATACGGAGGAAAAACCGAAAATGGCTGCAAAGAAAAACGAGAACGTGAACGAGAACGATTTTTTTGAGGCGCTGGCTCTCCTTGCCAAGGAAAAGGACATCGAGCCTGAGCTGATAGTCGAAAAGATAAAGACCGCCGTCACCATAGCGGTGAAAAAGGAATATCCCAGAAGCGAGAACATAAAGTTTGACATAGATTCCGAAACAGGAAAGTTCAGCGTCAGCCTGCAAAAGGAGATAGTTGAGGACGTAGAGGACGAGGCAAATCAGATAACCCTCACCGAGGCTAAAAAATACGGCAAACGCCTGAAAGTCGGTGATATCTGCACCATTCCTCTTGACACTAAGCATTTCGGGCGTATCGCCGCCCAGACCGCAAAGCAGGTTATGAAACAGGGAATAAAGGACGTGGAGCGCAGCAAGCTGGTAGAGCAGTGGGGCGAGATACAAAACGAAGCGGTCACCGTTCGTGTCACCAAGGTTGAACCTGCCACGGGCAACGCTATCGTCGACATAAACGGCACGGAGGTGCCGCTGTTCCGCAGTGAACAGCTCCCCGCAGACGAGCTTCACGCAGGCGATATGATAAAGGTCTACGTCAGCGGAGCGTCTGCCGCCGACCGCAGGCCTATGCTGAAGATAAGCAGAACGGGCAGGGATCTTATAAAGCGCCTGTTCGAGATAGAAGTCCCCGAGATCTACGAGGGGATAGTTGAGATAAAGTCAATAAGCCGTGAGCCGGGACAGCGCAGTAAAATGGCAGTCATCAGCAACGACCCCAACGTAGACGCCCTCGGCGCCTGCATAGGTCCTCAAAGGAGCAGGATATCCAAGATATGCGAGGAGCTTAAAGGGGAAAAGATAGACATAGTCATTTACAGCGACGACCCCGCCGAGTTCATCAAGCAGGCGTTAAAGCCCGCCGACGTGCTGAGCGTTGAGATACCCGACGAAAACGTGAAGTCCTGCACCGTACTTGTTCCCGATAATCAGCTTTCTCTTGCCATCGGAAACAAGGGACAAAACGCAAAGCTGGCGGCAAGGCTTACAGGCTACAAGATAGACATAAAGCCCGAAAGCGGATTTTTCGAGGGCTGAGGAACGGTGAACGGCATTGGAAAAGAAAGTACCTATGAGAAAATGCCTCGGCTGTGACGAAATGCTGGGGAAAAAGGGACTGCTCCGCATAGTCAGGAGCAAGGAGGGAGATATCTCCCTTGACCTTACGGGAAAAAAGTCGGGCAGGGGAGCTTATATCTGCAAAGACCTTGCCTGCTTTGAAAAAGCAGTGAAGAAAAAAGCTTTTGAACGCTCATTCAAATGCAAAATTCCCGACGAGGTGTACAGCCACCTGAAAGAAGAAATAACCGCACAGGAAGAATGAATATGAATATTTCGACTTTGGGACTTATGAAGAAAAAGGGCGTTCTGATAACAGGCTTCGACGCAGTTGAAAGAGAAATCAAGGATCCGTCCTCAAAGGTCTGCGGGATATTTCTTGCAAGCGACCTGTCACCAAAATCCAAAAAGGAAATATTATTTTTAAGAGATAAATTTTGTTCCCGCCTTGAGATCGCCGTTCTCCCCGCAGGTATGGAGGAGACGGGGGCGATACTGGGAAAGAAAACGGGGATAATTGCCGTCACGGACGAGGGCTTCTGGAAGTCCTCCGCAAAGGACTGCGAACAGCTTTAGTATCGAAAACAAAAAATAAAAATCATATCTACTTATTCTTGGGGGATATTTAATGGAAAGCAACAAAGCAAAAATCAGAGATTTCGCAAAGGACCTTAACAGCGCTCCCGCCGACCTTATCGGCATAGTTTCTCAGTATACGGGAGTCGAGAAGAAGGTAGGCTCCACCTTCGTGGGCGAGGAGCTGGACATCATTCTGGACAAACTGACTCAGGACAATCAGGTAAAGAGCTTCGACGAGTATTTTGCCGAGGGAGATAAGGCGCGCGCCGCCAAAGCCGAGGAAGCTAAAAAGGCGGAGGAAGCGGCAAAGAAAGCGGCTGAAGAGGCTAAGAAGGCTGAGGAGAAGAAAAAGGCGGAAGAAGCTAAAAAAGCAGAAGAGGCTAAAAAGGCAGAGGAAGCCAAAAAAGCTGCCGCTGCAAAGAAAGCCGCTGAGGAAGCTAAAAAGGCGGAAGAAGCGGCAAAGAAAGCCGCCGAGCAAAAGCCTGCCGAAAAGCCAAAGCCTGCTCCCAAAGCTGAAAAGCCGAAGCAGGAAGCAAAGCCTGCGGAAAAGCCCCAGCCGCCCAAAAAGGAGAAAGCTCCCAAGATACTGCCCAAACAGCCTGCCGCCAAGGTGGACATCAGCACCATAAAGACCAACGAGCCGCCTGTCGCCAAGCGCAAGGAGAAAAAGGAAAACACCGAGCAGAAGCGGGGAGAGCAGGTCACCAAGCACGTTGACACAAGGGGCAGCTATGTGGATCTTGACAAGTACAACGAAAAATACGAGTCCATAGCCACCCAAACCTCGGGCAGAGGCGATTTTTCAGGCAGAAAGCAGAAGATAGAGCAGAAGAGCCGCCAGAAAAAGGGTCAGTACGGCAGCAAGAACGTGCGTGAGACCGAGGCTCAGAAGCTGAAACGTCTTGAACTGGAAAGAGCCAGAAAGCAGCAGCTTAAAGTCCTTATCCCCGACGAGATAGTTGTGTCCGAGCTTGCCTCAAGGCTGAAGGTGAACGCCGCCGAGGTTATAAAGCAGCTTATGAAACTGGGCGAGATGTGTACCATAAACCAGACCATAGATTTTGACACCGCCGCACTTGTAGCGGAGGAGCTGGGCGCAAAGGTGGAAAAGGAAAAGATAGTCACCATTGAAGAACGCCTGTTCGTGGAGGAAGAGGACCAGGAGGACAATCTCCAGCCCAGAAGCCCCGTAGTTGTTGTTATGGGACACGTTGACCACGGCAAGACCTCAATCCTCGACTATATCAGAAACGCTCACGTTGCTGCAGGAGAAGCGGGAGGAATTACCCAGCACATCGGCGCTTACAGAGTCAAGGTGGACGGCAGGGACATCACCTTCCTTGATACTCCCGGACACGAGGCGTTTACCGCTATGAGAGCCAGAGGAGCCAAGATAACGGATATAGCAGTGCTGGTAGTTGCCGCCGACGACGGCATAATGCCCCAGACCGTTGAAGCTATCCACCACGCCAAGGACGCAGGCGTCAGCATAATCGTAGCCATAAACAAAATGGATAAACCCGGTGCAAATCCTGAAAAGATAAAGCAGGAGCTTACCGAACACGACCTGCTTTGCGAGGAATGGGGCGGCGACGTTATCTGCGTTCCCGTTTCCGCAAAGACGGGCGAGGGAATGGACACCCTGCTTGAAATGATAAATCTTACCGCTGACGTTATGGAGCTTAAGGCAAATCCCGACCGCCTTGCAAAGGGCGCAGTCATCGAGGCAAGACTGGACAAGGGCAGAGGACCTATCGCGACCTTGCTTGTGCAGAACGGCACGCTCCACGCAGGTGACGTTATCATCGCAGGCACCGCCGTGGGACACGTTCGTGTTATGCGTGACGATACGGGACGTTCCATCAAAGAGGCAGGACCCAGCGTTCCTGTTGAGATTATGGGACTTGGCGAGGTTCCCGCCGCAGGCGATACCTTTGCCGCCGTTGAGGACGAAAAGCTGGCGAGAGAGCTTGTTGAAAAGCGCAAATTCGAGGAGAAAGAGGCTCAGTTCAGCCTGTACCAGAAGGTAACTCTCGACAACCTGTTCGCTCAGATAGAAGAGGGCGAGATGAAAGAGCTTCGCCTTATCGTCAAGGCGGACGTTCAAGGCTCGGTGGAAGCTGTTAAGCAGTCCCTTGAAAAGCTGTCCAACAGCGAGGTGAGAGTGAGAGTTATCCACGGCGCAGTCGGCGCAGTAAGCGAAAGCGATGTAATGCTCGCAAGCGCCTCAAATGCTATAATTGTGGGCTTTAACGTAAGACCCAATCCCGCCGCCCAGGAAAACGCAAAGCGTGACGGCGTTGACATAAGACTTTACCGCATAATTTACGACGCAATAGAAGAAGTTGAGACCGCTATGAAGGGCATGCTGGCTCCCAAGTACAGGGAAGTCATGCTTGGCAAGGCGGACGTGCGCATGACCTACAAGATAACCGGCGTAGGACCTGTTGCGGGCTGCTACGTCACCGAGGGCAAGCTCCAGCGCAGTACAATGATAAGAGTAGTGCGTGACGGCATAATCGTAGCAGACGACAAGATAGCGGGCTTAAAGCGCTTCAAGGACGACGCCAAGGAAGTGGCGCAGGGCTTTGAGTGCGGCGTTTCCCTGGAAAAATTCGGCGACATCAAGGAAGGCGACGTATTTGAGTGCTATTATATGGAAGAATACAGAGATTGAATACAGTTGAAAGTTGACAGTTGACAGTGTACAGTTGTGGTATCGCCTGCGGCGATGGATTTGGAATGCCGCCTGCAAACTTCTGCCTGTCATTTCAAATCCGTCCGCGAAGCGGACTCCACAACTGTCAACTGTACACTGTACACTGTCAACTGCAAAAACGGGGGTAAAAGTGTCTAATCATAACATCAGCCGTCTCACCGAGGACGTTAAAAGAGAAATATCCGTAGCTATGACTCAGCTGAAAGACAAGCATGTTTCCCAAGGGATAGTGACTGTCACAAGAGTTGAGCTTACAAATGATTTGAGCTACTGCAAGGTGTATGTCAGCGCGATGGGCGGAGCAAAGACCGCCGAGGCGGTAAAGACACTGCAAAAGGCGGAAGGCTTTTTCAAGCGGCAGATAAACGCCCGCATAAAAATGCGGAAAATGCCTGAGATAACCTTTATTGCGGACGATTCTCTGGATTATTACGAAAAGATAAACAACATCATAGCAGGATTGCCGGAGTCGGATAAGGAAAGCTGAAATCCCGCCTACGGAACAATTTCGGACAGAAGTTAAAAAATGCTCCCGCATTATAGGAGCGCGCGAGCCGCACAGCGGCGAAAGGATCTCTCAACAATGAACAAAGCCACCAACATCACTCTGGAGCAAGCGGCGGAGCTTATCCGCCAAAACGACGATTTTCTCATTCTCTCCCACGCAAATCCCGACGGGGACACCTTCGGCTGTTCATACAGCCTTTGCGGAGCATTGCAAAGCATAGGAAAGCGGGCGAGGATAGCCTGCGCAGACCCCCTGTCACAGCGTTTTTCCTATATGAAAAAGGCAGTAATACCGCAGGAGTTTGAGGAAAAGACCATAATTTCCGTTGACGTGGCGGACAAGGCGCTTTTAGGAAAATTGGAGGAGGTCTACGGCGATAAGGTGGATCTGGCTATCGACCACCACCTTTCCCATGTTCCTTTTGCAAAGCACGTTTACGTTGACGACACCGCCGCCGCAGCGTCTGAGATAATATACGACCTGATACAGCTTTTAGGCGCAGATTTGAACGAGAATATCGCCGTCTGCCTTTACACGGGGATAGCCACCGACACAGGCTGTTTCAAATACGGCAGTACCACCCGCCTTACTCACGAAAAGGCGGGAAAGCTGATAGACTGCGGCTTTGATATGGGAGCGCTGAACTACGTTCTATTCGATATGAAATCCAAGGCGAGAATTTTGCTGGAGCAGAAGGTTCTGCAGGATATGGAATTTTTCGCCGACGACAAGGGCGCGATAGTCGTCCTGACGGAAGAGCTGATGAACAGCGTGGACAGCGAGGACATAAACGGCATTTCCTCCCTGCCCCGTGAGATAGAGGGAGTTGAGGTCGGCGTCGTGCTGAAACAGCGCGAGGACGGCTGGAAAGCCTCAATGCGTTCCAACAACGTGAACGTTCAGGAGGTATGCGGACTGTTCGGCGGCGGCGGACATATCAGAGCCGCGGGCTGTTCCTTCAAGAATATGACCGCCGAGGAGGCAAAAGCGCAGATAATAAAAGCCGTCACTGATGCGATAAATAATCTGAAATGAACGGCATAATCTGCATTTACAAGGAAAAGGGCTGGACGTCCTTTGACGTTGTGGCAAAGGCGAGGGGAATTTTCTCCACGAAAAAGATAGGTCACGGCGGAACTCTCGACCCTATGGCGGAGGGAGTTTTGCCCCTGTTCGTTGGAAACGCCGCAAAAGCCGCCGATTTCTGCCCCGACGAGGGAAAGGAGTATAAGGCGGGATTTAAGCTGGGGCTTACAACCGACACGGAAGACGTTACGGGAAAGATACTTTCCCAAAGCGATAAAATAATTGATAAAAAAACTCTGCTTGACGCCGCGGAGGGATTTAAGGGGGAGATAATGCAGACCCCGCCTATGTATTCCGCCGTAAAAATAAACGGACAGCGGCTTTACGCCCTTGCAAGGCAGGGGATAGAGGTGGAGCGCAAGTCCCGACCCGTCACTATATACGAGTTAAGCATAGATGAATACGAAAACAACGAGGGCGTGATGACGGTGTCCTGCTCAAAAGGCACCTACATACGCACCCTGATAAGCGATATAGGGAAAAAAACAGGCGCAGGCGCCGTTATGACCAGCCTCGTCCGCACTCGTTCAGGCATTTTCACCCTGAGCGACTGCTACAAGCTCTCTCAGCTTGAGGGAAAGACGGCGGAGGAACTGGAACAGCTTCTTATCCCCGTGGGAAAGCTGTACGAGGCATTGCCAAAGGCAAAGCTGGACGAGGTACAGACGAGAATGTTCCTCAACGGCGTGGTGCTTGACGCAAACAGGATCTCACTTGACCGCCTTTATGACGGAAATTATTATATAGAAAGCGCAGAGGGCGCATTTTTAGGAGTAGGCAGAACGGACGGCGATTCCCTTAAAGTCCTGCGCCGCTTCATCACTACGGAGGCAAAATGACAGATATTACCGCTAATGGCGCTTTCAGCCGCAAAACGGCGGTGGCGCTGGGATTTTTTGACGGTCTGCATCTGGGGCATATCGAGGTCATACGGCAGGCTTTGATGAAAACCGAATATCCCTCCGTGGTGTTCACCTTCAACGAAAATACCCCGCTGCCCAAATTCAGAACGGAAGAAAAGATAATCACCCACGATATGAAGCTGTTCCTGCTGGACAGGGCAGGCGTTGACCATATCTACGCCCCCGACTTCAACGACGTGAAGAATATGACGGCGGAGCAGTTCGTCAGCGAGATACTTGTGAAGAAGCTGAATGCGGGCTTTGTTTCCTGCGGCTACGATTTTCGCTTTGCAAAAGGCGGTCAGGCGGACGCAGACGCCCTGCGCAGACTTTGTCAGCCTTTGGGAATAGAAGTATGCGTAGTCCCCGCCGTTCGGATAAACGGCGAAACGGTAAGCTCCACCCTGATAAGAAAGCTGATAAAAAGCGGCGAGATAGAAAAGGCGAACGAGCTTTTAGGCTACGAGCTGACCTATTCGCTGGAAGTGGTACACGGCAAGAAAAACGGCAGGAAAATGGGCTTTCCCACCATAAACCAGCTTATCCCCGACGGAATGGCGGTGCCGAAATTTGGCGTTTACAAAAGCATAACCTTTGCCGAGGGAAAGGAATACCCCTCCGTCACCAACATAGGCGTCCGCCCCACGGTGACCCTTGAAAAAGGGGAGATACGCCGTCCCGTTATGGAAACGCACATCATCGGCTTTGAGGGGGACTTGTACGGCAAAACGGTTTTAGTTTCTCTGTGCGGTTATATGCGGGAGGAACGGAAGTTCAGCGGCTTTGACGAGCTTAAAGAACAGCTTTCCAAGGACAAGGAGACCGCCGTCAGAAAATAAAATGTCAAATAACAATCACCTTATTGTCACTTATATATGATATTATATCAACGTTGCAGTTGTTTAAGAATATCGCCGTTTAACGGCGGGAAGGAAAAATAAATGATAGAGGTAAAAAATCTTACCAAACAGTACGGCAGCAAGACGGCTGTCAACAACATCAGCTTTTCCGTCAACGAGGGGGAGATTCTGGGCTTTCTTGGTCCCAACGGCGCAGGGAAGTCCACTACAATGAATATGCTGACAGGCTACATCTCCTCCACCTCGGGAACGGCGCTGATAAACGGGATAGACATTCTGGAGGACCCTATCGCCGCAAAGAAGTGCATAGGCTATCTCCCCGAAAAGCCGCCTGTTTACGGCGATATGACTGTGAGGGAATATCTGAACTTCGTTTACAAGCTGAAAAAGAGCAAGCTTCCTCGTGAAAGCCATTTGGCGGAAATATGCGAGCTTGTCAAGATAACCGACGTGCAGAACCGCCTTATCCGCAATCTTTCAAAGGGCTATCAGCAGCGTGTGGGCTTTGCTCAGGCGCTGGTGGGAAATCCGGGAGTGCTGATACTGGACGAGCCGACGGTAGGTCTTGACCCCAAGCAGATAATCGAGATACGCACGCTGATAAAACGCCTTGGAAAGCACCACACGGTGATACTTTCCTCCCACATTCTCCCCGAAGTGCAGGCGGTATGCGACAGGATAGTGGTAATAAGCAGCGGCAGCATAGTGGCAAACGACACCACCGACGCCCTTGCGAGAAACCTTTCCGCCGACCATAAGCTGGTAGTTCGCACCGAGGGCAACAGCGAGGAGATAAGAAAGCTGCTTTCCTCTATCCCCGGAATGGAGCGTGTCCACGTGAACCGTGAGGCGGAACCGGGCGTGTGGGAATACTTCCTTGAGGCGGCGCAGGACAGGGATATCCGCCGCGACGTATCCAAAAAGCTGTCCTCACGCAACTACCCTATCCTGATGATGAGGTCCAACGAGCTTACTCTTGAAGAAATATTCCTCAAGCTCACCACAGGCGATACCTACGGCACCGCCGAAAAATATGAAAGAACTTTGGATAAGCACGAAAAGGGAGGCGGTAAATAATGCTTGCTATAATGAAGCGTGAGCTTTTGTCCTATTTCACTTCTCCGCTGGGCTATGTTTTCATAGCGGTATTTTACCTGTTTTCGGGGGTGTTCCTCTATCTGTTCACGCTGTATAATCAGTCAACCGATATGGGCTCGGTGTACACGGGAATGTTTTTCGTAATGCTGATAATGATACCCGTACTCACAATGCGCCTTATGGCGGAGGAAAACAAGCAGAAAACGGATCAGCTCCTGCTCACCTCTCCCGTCAGTCTGCCCCGCCTTGTAATGGGAAAATTTCTTTCCGCATTCTGCATACTGCTGATATGTGTGATGATATTCGTGGTATATGGCATAATGCTCAGCGCCTTTGCGGACGTGAACTGGGCGATAATCTGGGGAAATATCGTGGGAATGTTATTGCTTGGCTCTCTTTGTATTTCGTCGGGACTTTTCGTTTCCACCCTGACGGAAAATCAGATGATAGCCGCAATAGGCTCCATAGGCATAAACATAGCCTTTATTCTTGTGGATTCTTTCGCCTCGGTAATGCCCTTTAAGTTTTTGCAGGACGTGTTCTATTCGCTGTCCTTCTATTCCCGCTACAATGAATTTACGATAGGTATATTCAGCCTGTCAAACATATTCTTCTTTGTAAGCGTGGCGTTCGTGTTCCTGTTCCTCACCGTAAGGGTGCTGGAAAAGCGCAGATGGGCATGATCTGACAAAGCAAAATTACTTCGGAAGGAAATATATATGAGCAAGGAAAACAACGAAAACAACATAAAGGACGAGGAGATAAGGTCGGAGGAAACCGTTGAAGCGGCGGCTGAAAATGCCGCCGAGGAAAAAAGCGGCAAACCCGAAAAATCCAAAAAGCCCTCCTCAAAAGGCAAGCGCCTTAAGCACGGAGCCTTGGCGGTGACGTTCACCGTGTTCTTCGTGGCAGCAGTTGTGCTGATAAACATTATCTTCAATATGGTGCTGGACAGGTTCGACATTGCCGCCGACCTTTCGGATAAGTCCTTCTACTCCATATCGGAGGAGACTTCCTCTTATCTTGCGGGATTGGACGATGAAATTTCCATAGTCGTCACCGCCGAGGAAGAGCCTTTTGAGAGCAGCTATGAATATTACAAGCAGGTAAGCGAGATAACAAAGCGTGTTGCGGGAGCAAACCCCCGTTTTACACTGCAATATCTCGACCTGGACGAAAACCCCACCTTCTATTCCAAATACGGGAATAACCTTAATATGGGCGACATAATCGTAGAGTCCGCCAAGACGGGCAGACACGTTATAGTGACAGGTCAGGATTATCTTTCCCCCAAATATTACGTAAACGGCGAGGAGACCACCGCCGCCGAGTATCAGATGTACTATCAAATGGGCTACGGTCAGTACGTTTCCGTGGAATATTATGCGGCGGCTGAAAAGTGCCTGCTTTCCGCCATAATGAACGTCACCAACGAGGACCCCGTGAGAGTGGCTTTTCTTGTGGGCTACGGCGTGAATGCCGCCCCCGATGCGCTCAGCTCCTTGCTGGAGGACAACACCTATACTGTGGAAACCATTGATATACAAAACGTTGAGACCATAGACAGCGACATAGATTTTGCAGTTATCTGCGCTCCCCTTTACGACTACACCACAGACGACATAAACAAGCTGGATATGTGGCTTGACAACGGGGGAAAATACGACAAGAACCTGATGTTCATTCCCAGCGTTCAGGTGGACGAAATGCCAAACCTGAACAAGTACCTCAACGACTGGGGACTTTCACTGGGAAGCGGCTTTGTTTATCAGACAAACACGGATTACGGCTTCAGCGCATCTCCCACATATCAGCAGTTACAGCTTGACGACAGCGATTACGCCGAGGGGATAGACGTGAACACAAAGTCCACTCAGGGCGACGGACTGAAGCCAATAACCCTGCTGTTCGACGAATACAGCAACTACCAGACCCAGAGCATAATCTCCTCTTACGACGGCGCAGTCATCGCTCCCTTTGACAGAGGCGACTGGGACCCATCACAGGCGGAGGACAGCGGCAGCTATATCGTTGCGGCGGAAGCGTACAAGTCCTTCTACGACCAGCTTGACCCGCACAGGAGCCGCATTTTCGTAATAGGCGGCGAATATTTTGTAGACGCCACCTTCCTCACCTCCACCTATCTGAACAACGCCGACATTATCCTCAGCATATTCAACAATGCCAGCGGCAAGGAGGACGTTGAAGTAACGGTAGTGCCGCAGGTATTCGGCGCAGCGACCTATGAGATAACAGGCTCGCAGGCTCAGCTCATCACCATAATTTTTGCAGTGATAGTTCCTCTTGTAGTCATTGCGGTGGGAGTTGTTGTGATAGTCCGCCGCAAGCGCCGTTAAAATCAACCAAAGGAAATTTTATCGAACCGATATGAAGATCAACACAAAAAGCAAGAATTTTCAGATAATCCTCTTTTCCGTGATAGGGATAGCGGTATTGGGACTTGTAGTGCTTTTCCTCACCCTCACCGCCCCTAAGGAGGAAGAGGAGGAAGAAGAAAACGTCACCACCACGACGACGATAGACCCCGCCCTTGTGATGCAGCCCGACGAAATATCAGGCGACGTGCAGAAGATAACGGTGGAAAACTCCACGGGAAAATATTCCATTTCCCTTAAAGGGGAGGGGGACGACGCTCACTGGGTAATAGACGGCAGTGACGTCGACGAAAATCTGTTATCCCAGAGCAATCTTCAGTCCGCCGCGGACGCACTGACGGATATGACCGCCCGTTCGCTGATAGAGGAAAAGCCCGCCGACCTTTCCGCTTACGGACTGGATAAGCCTCAGGCAAAAGTCACCGCAGAATATGAGCAGGGAAGTATGACCCTGCTGATAGGCGGCACTGTTACCAGCGGAGCTGCAAATTACGTTATGATAGAGGGCGGAAACGCCGTATATTCCTATTATACCTATCTTATAAAGTCCTTTATCGAAAACGATGAGATGAGCTTTATAAACACGCAGGCAATGCCCAACTACGACAACGAGACTCAGCCTCAGATAACCAAGATAACCGTCACCCGCAAGGATATGGAAAAGCCGCTGATAATTGAGTCATTGCCCGACGTTCCCGAGGGAAGCGACAGCATACAGGTGTATGCTTACACCTTCACCTCTCCCACGGACGTATATCTTGACCTGGGAACGGGAACGGAGTTTCTTTACGCCATATTCGGACTTACGGCGCAAAAAGCGGTATATCTTGAGGATACCGACGAAACGAGAGCCGCAACGGGGCTTGACGACCCGTTCTGCGAGGTGGACGTGCTGGCGGGGGACACCATTTATCGCCTTTATATCGGAGACGCAGTCACCGAGGAGGTCACCGATGAGGAAACAGGCGTCACCAAGACCGAGATAGTGGGCTACTACGGTATCAGCAACAAGGTTCCCGGTGTTATTTACCTTTTCTCCCCCGACGATCTGGTATGGGTGACTATGGAGATAAACACATATATGTCAAAAATGTTCCTCGTACCGTACATTTACGACGTGGACAACGTTCATTATCACGACGATGAAACTGACTTCACCGTAAAGATAACCGGCAACAACGAAGAAAACGCAATGTATATGGACGGCGAGGAGGTCGACGCAGAAAGGTTTCGTTCCTTCTATCAGTTCCTTGTTTCCTGCAGGGGCGAGGAGCTTTACACCGACGAGGCGAGGGGCGATTTCATAGCGGAATTTACCTATACCTACGAGGACGAGCGTGAGCCTGATACGGTTTCATTCTACTACGCTCCCGACGGGGAAAGAAGCATTATTATAGCGATAAACGACGTGAATGTGTTCACTACTAAGTGGAATTATCAGGTGCGCTTGCGGGAAAACGCAAAAGCGTTCCTTGACGGCGGAGATATAGTAAACAATTATTAAAAACGGCAATTTTCAGGAAAAGGAGAATACACCATGGCAGAGCAGAAATTTTTCACCTACAAAGGATTTCCCCTTGTGCGCAAGGGCAAACAGATCTATTACGGCAATATGAGCGACGAAACGGTCGCGGCTTTGCAGATAATGTCCACAAGGGAAGTGAACGGGCTCCAGGTGGCGGACAGGGTAAAGGTATTTCTTATGCTCACCGACACTGAGGGCGTTGACGCCAGCGAAACGATAAAGAAAAGCTGCGAGAGAAACGGACTGTATGACGCTCTTGACGTGGCGTATGTGTGGCTTTCAAGGTCAGCGTGATCTGCGTTTGTTAACGCAGTTGACAAACGTTATGAGAAAAATCTCTGTTGGGTCCTCATAAGCTCCCTTTTTGTCGGATCAGCTTTGCTTACGAAATTGCAAATACGTTTAAATCGCATTTGTGATTTCTGCGCCGATAATGGGCGGCAAAGCCCCAAAATTTTTCTTTGTTAAGTTTTTGACAAATAAAAGGACTTCAGTTATTTCCTGAAGTCCTTTTTATATATGAACATCCTTCGAGTTGCGCCGTGCGAAGGCTGTTTGCGGCAAAACCCTACGAACTTAACATCTCTTTCAGCATAAGAAGTATCTTTTTTTCCCGCCGTGATACCTGTACCTGCGACATTCCCAGCAATCTGCCCGTTTCGCTCTGGGTCTTGTCCTCCCAGAACCTCAGCCAGAGCAGCCGCCTGTCCTCGCCGTCCAGAACGCTCATACATTGCTGTAAGGCGATATGCTCGGTAAGGGCGGACTGCTGAGGAGCAACGGGGATATCAAATTCTCCTCCCTCGTCGTCAAAGCCTGTCAGCGAAACGGGCGGAACAGCGGCGGCGACCGCCTCTCCCGCCTGCTCAAGGGAAACGCCCAGTGCGCTCGCTATGTCGGAAAGGCGCGGTTCCTCACCTTTTTTCCTAAGCTGCTCCTGCGCCCTTGCCGCCTTGAGGGAAAGCTCTTTCAGGCTCCTGCTAACCTTGACCGTTCCTCCGTCCCTGAACAGCCGTTTTATCTCCCCTAAAATGACGGGAACGGCATAGGTGGAGAATTTCAAGCCCCTGCTTTCGTCAAAGCCGTTGGCGGCTTTCACCAGCCCCTCACAGCCTGCGGCGAAAAGCTCCTCGTACTCTATCCCACGCCCCCTGAAACGGGCGGCGAGAGAATGTACCAGTCCCAGATTGTTTTGAACAAAGGTATCGTCCAGCTTATTCATATTTTCCACTCAGTTTTTTCTTCATGGTGACTGCGGTGCCTTTGCCCACGGCGCTCCTTACTTTCAAATCATCGGTGAACGCCTCCATAACGGCAAAGCCGAGCCCCGCCCTCTCCCCTTCGGGAGCAGTGGTGAACAGCGGCGTCATCGCCTGCTCAACGTCCTCTATGCCGCAGCCCTTGTCGCTTATCTTTATGTAGAGCCAGCCGTCGGCGGTCAGCTTCAAGACGACTGTTATTTCCCCCTCACTGTCCTTGTAGCCGTGGACGATACAGTTTGTCACCGCCTCGCTGACGGCGGAGCGCAGGTCGGACAGCTCCTCAAGGGTTGGGTCGACCTGCGCCGCAAATGCCGCCGTGCAGCTTCTTATCACGGATTCATTCACGGACTTTGCGGGAACGGTGAGCTTCATATAATTTTTTATCTTCATTTTCTTTTGCGCTCCTTTTCGGAAACAGGACTGCCGCCTGCTTTTTCGGGAATTACCAGCTCCTGGAGTCCCGCCAGTCTTATCACCTTTTCGGCGGGACGGGAGGGATTTTTTATCATAACGCTGCCGCCGTAGCTTTCGGCGGTCCTCTTTCTGCCTAAGATAAGACCTATGCCGCTGCTGTCCATAAAGCTGACTCCCGCCATATCTATTATCAGCAATGGCGGCGTGAGCCTTTCCAGCCTTGCGTCTATCAGTTCTCTTGCGGCGGCGGCAGTGTGGTGGTCCAGCTCTCCCGCAAGCACCGCAGTGAGATGCCTGTCGCCGCTGATAAGTTCAACAGTCATTTTTCTTCGTCCTTTTCTTTGATTTTCTTTCAACGAAATAACGGAACAAGCCCGTTACCTTAATAGTAACAGGCTTGTCCCGCAAAATTTGTCAAAATCGGAGGAAAAGAAATCGTTTTGTTTCATTTTATACCGCATTTTAAACGGTGTGGCAATTTATGAGGTTATTCCGCCTGCTCGCCTGCAAAGCTGAGAGGGGAAACGAAGTTTCCGTCCTTCTTCACTTCAAAGTGGAGGTGAGGGTCAAGGGCACATTCACATTCGGGGACATTTCCCACCTTGCCGATAATGTCGCCGCATTCAACCTCCTGCCCTACCGAAACGGGCACGTTTGAGTCAAGTCCGCAGACGGTGCTTACGTATCCGTCGCCGTGGTCTATGGAAAGGCATACTCCCCACAGCGGGTCCTCCCACACGTTAAGGATCGAGCCTTCTCCTGCCGCCTTGACTTCAGTTCCCATAGCGGCGGCAATATCTATCCCGTCATGGGTCTGCCACAGGTTCAGCGTTTCGGATTTTACCAGCTCGCCGTCGCTGTAAGCCTTGATTATTTCCCCTTCAACGGGCAGAGTTCTTGGCGTTTTTGCCGTAAAGAAATTATTTGCCGCCTGAGTTTCGCTTTCCGAAGTCGATTCATTGGAGCTTTCAGCAGGCGTTGTAGCCGACGGCGCAGGGGCGGCAGTTTCGCTGGTTGTATCCTTTGGCACGTCCGGCTGGTTTTTGTCAACTCCCATAACAAGTCCGTCATCAGTCAGCTCCCCCTCCCCAAATCCGTTCATAACGCTGTCGTAAGCGTAATAGGTAGCCGCACCCACGGCGGCTATGCTCAGAGCCAGGGCAAAAATAAAGCCCTTGCCTTTAAGAGCCGCCTTTACCTTGGCAAATTTGATCTTTTTCATTTTGGATTGTCCTTTCCTTGTCGCCGTGTTCAACGGCATATTTTCCTTTGTAAGTGTAGTGTTGACCGATAAATGGAAAATATACACAAAATATTTCGGGTAAAAAGCTGCTCCTTACAAAAACCCCTGCAAACAGATTTATTTTCCGCCGCCTGCGCCTGCTTTTCACTCTCTCGGCTGAAAACGCCTGCTGACGGCAGGGCAGATTCACCTTTCCTCCCTTTTGCCGCCTGCCTCCCAGCGCCCGCCATCGCCCCACCCTCCCGCCCCCTCTGTCCTCCTCCCCCAAAAACAATCAGTTGCATTTTCCGCTTGTTTGTGATATACTGTTATATACGATTTTTTATTTAGCAATTGACATACATCAGGAAGGAAACACATCTATGGCTAAAGTAGTAAAATTCGGCGGAAGCTCCCTTGCGGACGCGAACCAGTTCAGAAAGGTGGCGGAGATAATCCGCACCGATAAAAAAAGACGCTACGTAGTGCCCTCTGCTCCGGGAAAGCGCTTCAGCGACGACGTAAAGGTAACGGATATGCTCTATCAGTGCTACGACAGAGTAGGCGAGGGCAAAAACGCCACCGCCGAGTTCCTCCCGATAGCCGAGCGCTTCGACGGAATAATAAGCGATCTGGGACTTACCCTCAGCCTTGACGCGGAATACGAGAAGATAATCGAGAATTTCATAAAAAGAGCAGGACGCGATTACGCCGCCAGCCGAGGAGAATACCTGAACAGCATAATTTTAGCCAACTATCTTGGATTTCAGTTCGTGGACGCCGCAAAGTGCATTTTCTTCACCGCCAACGGGGAATTTGACGCCGACCTCACCGACGCCTGCCTCTCCGCAGTTCTAAGCGGCTATTCCGAAGCGGTTATCCCCGGCTTTTACGGCGCAAAGCCCGACGGCACTATACAGACCTTCTCAAGAGGGGGAAGCGACTTCACAGGCTCCGTCGTGGCAAAAGCCATAAACGCCGAGATTTACGAGAACTGGACGGACGTCAGCGGCTTCCTTGCCGCCGACCCCAGAATAGTTGAAAATCCTGAAATAATCGACTACATCACTTATAAGGAGCTGAGAGAGCTTTCCTATATGGGCGCGTCAGTGCTGCATCAGGACGCAATTTTCCCCGTTCGCACCGCCAATATCCCCATAAATATCAGGAACACCAACATTCCCTCCGACCCCGGGACTATGATAGTCCCCGAAGCTCCAGACAAGGAGGGAGGAAGAGTTATAACGGGGATCGCGGGGAAAAAGCATTTCAGCGTTATCTCCATTGAAAAGGACGAGATGAATTCCGAGATAGGATTTCTGCGCAGAATACTCACCGTTCTCGACCACGAGGGAATGAGCTTTGAGCATATCCCCACGGGCATAGACACAATGAGCCTTGTAGTCAGCACCGAGGAGCTGGAAAAGCACCCCAGAACAGTGGAGTACATCAAGGAGATAACTCACCCCAATCACATCGAGGTCATCAACAACCTTGCCCTTGTTGCGGTAGTGGGACGCAGTATGAAGGAAAAGAGAGGAACGGCTACACGAATATTCGCCGCCCTTTCCCACGCAAATATCAACATAAAGATGATAGACCAGGGCTCAAGCGAGCTTAATATAATAGTAGGAATAGACGAGGCGGACTTTGAGAAAGCAATAAAGGTCATTTACGATATGTTTATGCTGTCCGAGATTTGAGGGAGGATAAAATGAAGCTGGAAAATATAAGAGTTTATGATATGGAAGAATGCTTCAAGGCGAGCAAATACCCTATGGCGGTGGACACCAACGCCGTGAACGGCGACATCACCGAGCGTATAAAGAGCCTTGCCCAAAGCCCCAAGGGCGAGGGGCACGACCAGTTCCTCACGGGGATAAGAGTTGCGTTTGACCTGACCTTTACCGTCAAGGCGTGGACGGAGGCGGAGCGATACCGTTTTCTTGAGTTCGTTTCCAGCCAGTCCACCATGCACAGGATAGCGAAATTCGACCTTTCAAAGCAGTACAACCAATACGTTGACCCCAGAATGATAGAGATAATGGAGGAGCTTAAGGACCGCTACAACGAGACGCAGGACCCTGAGGACTATCTCCGCCTGTTGTATTCCAACCCCTGCGGCTTTGAGCTTACCGCCCGCCTTACCACTAATTACCGCTGCCTTAAAACCATTTACAGTCAGCGGAAAAGCCACCGCCTCCCCGAATGGCGGGAATTTTGCGCTGAAATAGAAAAATTGCCTTACGCCAGGGAGCTTATAACAGGGTAAATCATACCGCCTGCTTTCAAAGCAGGCGGTTTTTCCTTGTAAAATCCTATTGTGAAAGGAAAAAAGCGAGTTTCCCACTGTATAAAAGGACGATTTATTTTAGTCAATTTGCACAAAAAAAATATCGTATGTGATAAACTTCTGAAAATTTATTGTGAAAAAAATTTTTTTGTGTTATAATGTAACCGTGTAAATGTCAGTGAATATATCACGACATTCATAAAATCGAGCGGAGGTAATATAAGTGGCTATTTACAGATATACTGCCACCGACATCAACGGAAAAACTATCCACGGCAGGGAGAGCGCGGACGACAAGAATGCGCTTATCCAGAAGCTGAGGGATAAGGGTATTTTCTGTACGTCCTTCACCGAAGAGGTGGAAAAGACAAAGGATTCGGGAAAAGTCAAGTTCAAGACTAAGGACCTTTCCTTTATGTCAAGGCAGATAAGCACGATGCTCAACGCCGGTATCAGCTTGGTAAAAGCGCTTTCCATACTTGTTTCCCAGCAGGAGGACAAGAAAAAGAAAGCGATACTCAGCGAGATATACGACGACGTTCAGAGAGGTAAATCCTTCTCAGAGGCGCTTCAGGCGCAGACCGGCGCATTCCCCGAACTTTTTGTGGGAATGGTTGCCGCAGGCGAGAGCAGCGGTAATTTGGATATGATCATGAACCGTCTGTCCACTCACTACGACAAGGAAAACAAGACCAACAACAAGATAAAGAGCGCAATGTCATATCCTGCTGTACTGGGTATTATCATGCTGGTCATCGTTGTGGCGCTGTTCGCATTCGTAATGCCGTCCTTTGCGTCGATGTTCACCGACCCCGATAAGATACCCATATTTACCAAGATACTGCTGGCGTTCAGCGATTCGCTGGTAAACTACTGGTACATATACCTCGCCGCAGCGATAGCTCTGGTGCTTATAATCAGGATACTCAAGAAGGTCCCCTCCGTAAAGTTCTGGTGGGATAAGACCAAGGTCCGCATACCCAAAGCGGGCAAGCTGATATGCACCATATATACCGCCCGTTTTGCACATACAATGAGCAGCCTTTTCGCCTCAGGTATGCAGATGGTGGAATGTATACAAAAATCCGTTCAGACTCTGGGCAACAGCTATATAAATAAAGAATTCGAGAGCGTTATCGAGAGCGTAAAGCAGGGCGACAGCCTCTCCGCTTCAATAGGAAGAACGGGAATTTTCGACGGCGTATTCACCTCCGTTATCTTCGTCGGTGAGGAATCAGGTACCCTGGACGACATTCTTGAAAAGACTGCCGACTATTACGACGACGAATCCGATACCGCGATAGATAAGCTTACCGCTATGCTCCAGCCTGCCATGATACTTGTAATGGGCGTGCTGGTACTTATGATATTGCTGGCGGTATACCCCGCAATGTACGAAGCGATGGGCAGCGTGGGCTGATGCTTCAGAAAAACAAAAATAAACCGAAAGGAAAACGATAAATTATGCTTTCACTGGATTTTACCGATCGTCAGGTGAAGATCGTAAGAGGTTCTCTGTCAGGCAGCAAGATAAGGATCATACAGGTCGTTTCTCTTGAGCTGGTAGAAGGACTTATTGAAAACGGCTTTGTGGCTGACGTACCAATGCTTGCCAGCGAGATTTTGGAAAGCCTGAGGGCAAACGACATTAAGGAAAAAGATGTTGTTGCCGAAATAGGCTCAGGTCTTATCCTTCATAAGGAGCTGGTGATACCCAAGCCCAAGAATATGAACAACTCGTTCGTTATCGAAACTATGATTCAGAACAATATGAATCTGAACAACGAGTACAACATCACCTTCAATATAGTGGAGGAAACGGTAGACGAAAACAACAACCCGATGGTAAGGCTTATGGCTACCGCCGTTCCTCAAAGACTTGTGGACGGTTACATAAAGCTGTTCTCACATCTGGGCATAGCCCTCAAGGGACTGTACGTAAGTACAAACTGCATTTCCCGACTGGTACAGAACAACTCCAATCTGGCAAGCCTGATGCCGTTGATGATGGTAGAGGTGGAGAGCGACTTCATCAGTATCAACCTGTACGACGACAGCCGCGTGCTTCTTTCCCGCCGTGTCAGCGTAGATGAGCCTGACGATGAGGAGAGCGAGGGCGACAGCCTTGCAAAGCAGGTATACGACAACGTGTTCCGTATGGTCCAGTTCATGAACGGCAGACCCGGTTCAAAGCCCTTGAAGGAGATAACCTTCTACGGACACATTCCCGACTTTATAATGCTCACCAATGCGATGGCGTCCTTCAACGCCTCCACGCATATCCTCAGCGCTCCCGGAAACGTAGTTTCCTTCTGCGAGTATGATTTTGCGGAATATGCAAACGCGATATCCGCTTTCTACAAGCCGAAGCAGGACAACGACCGCATAAATATGCTGCAGGCGGTTGCCGCAAAGGAAAAGAAGCCGGTAGGCTCCTACGGATTTATCCTTGCGGGCTGTCTGCTGGGCGCGGCGCTGATAGTAGGCGGCGTTTACGTAGCGCTGAACATCACCAACAACGGTCTTGTGGCACAGACGGAAGTGATCAATGCGGAGATAAATTCCCCCGAGATACAGGACAGACTCACAACTCTCAACAACAAGATAACAAGACTGGGCAACATTTCCCAGTACAGTGACAATATTAAGGAAGCCAAGCTGCTCTTTGACTTCCAGCCCACGATAATCACCGAGGTAACGGAAAAGCTGGAGGAAAATCTTGTTGACGGAATGTACATCAACGGCGATGTAAGCGTAAGCGGCTACAATGTTTCCGTAAGCTTCGTCTGCGACGACCAGAGCCAGCCTGCCGAATACGTTCGCTTGCTCAACGAGCAGGGATATTTTGAAAATATCCATTACAACGGATTTTCAGGCACTTCTGGAGAAGACGACGATGACGCAACTTACAGTTTTTCACTGTCAATGCTTTTGAAGGGAGGAAACGCATATGAAGCTGAGTAGTATGGAAAAGATCATTCTTGCAGTATTCCTTGCAGTCGTGATCATAGCAGTAGGCGTTTTCCTGCTGATACTTCCCGAATACAACAAGATCGAGCCTAACACTCAGGCTCTTGCGGCGGCTCAGGCTGAGCGTGAACAGCTCTACGACACTCTGGCGAGAGAAGCTACGATAGATACTGAGATACAGGACGCCCTTGACGACGCAAACAAGTTCTCGATGAATTTCTACGAGGATATGACCACCTACGAGGCGGACGTTCTGATAAGAGAGATACTGGAAGCTACCAATATGTCCACAGATTCGCTCTCCATCGGTGATTTCACCACCTCCACGCTCACAGTAAGCGATTACGTTGAGACCGTTGTAAATTATCCCCTCAAGGATTACGCAACGGGCACGGGAAATGCTGAAGCCGCTGCTGCATCTGATACCGGCGACGTGACTTACGACATTCAGTACGACGAATCCGGCAATATCATAATTCCTGATTCCTTCAAGGAAGCATATCCCGTTGACACTCTCCAGAATTACCTTATTGCTGTGCTTTCCACCAGGAGCCAGACTCTTGGCGCTATCACGCTGAATTTCACCGTGGAAGGAACGAGGGGAGATTTCCTCGCATTCCTGGATTACGTGGCGGGACTTGAGAAGGCGACCTACATAAATTCCACCACTATTGCCTATACCGCCGCCGAAGTTCAGGAAGATGACAACAACGGCGGCAACGGCGGAAATGAGCAGGGCGAGGAAGATCAGCCTGCTCCCGCGGCGGAAAATCCCGACAATAATAACAACAATAACAACAACAACAACGTTGTACATCTTGGTGACAGGGACAAGATAACTGCGCCTATAAGCATAACGTTCTTCTGTGCTGAGCCTTTGTCTGAGGCGGTAGCGCAGGGTTAAAGCGAAAAAACCGCAGGTACCCGCCGAAAGGCAGGTACCTTGAACGGTTTATGGCAATAACGCAACAAACAATTCGGTCAATGAAAATGGAGCTGAGAAAATGAAAAAATTGCTGAACAAAAAGGGAAGCGTGCTCTTCCTTGTGGTTGTAGTGATGTCGATCCTTCTCGTTGTCGCTTCTGCAACATATTATATCGTCAGCAACCAACGACAGTCTGTTGAGGTGCATTATAACAGCGAGCAGTCTTATCAGACGGCTTATTCGGTGAGCAGGACTGTGTCGGATTATTTGCTTAATCAGCAGCAGCAGATCAATTCCACAAACAATTTTTCTTATGAAAATACAATATACGGGAAAATAGCTGCTTTGAGTGAAGGTGGAACAATAACCTCTACCACAGATAAAGAGGCTTTTAGAAATTTAGGTCTCGGGGATTTTGAAGTTACGATCAAAAAGACCAAGGGCGCAGCTAATGCGGAAGAGATGGAATTTGAGGTCACTACAAAATCAACGGTAAACGACGAAACAACGTCATTGACTCAGGTTTGGAAAGTTAAGTTGTCGGCAAAAGAAACGAAATATTTCACAAGATTCCTTACCAGTACAGGTCTGGGCGTTCCGACTGATACTTACTTAAAGGTTCAGAATATTTTCGGCGATAACTATTTTGAGAATGAGTTTACAACTATTGAACACCCTACTGAACAGAATAAATCAATATATTCTTCCGGTACTATTATAGATTACGGAATTAATTACAATAACTTTACAGATAAGGAAGTTGTTGTTGGCGGAAATTATTATATCGATGGCAGTAACTTGCGAGAGATAAATGTAAAACGAATACTTGTCGGTAAAGATATGTATGTCAAGCGTAATGAGAGTATATTAGCAAACTCTGTATATGTTGTCGGCGATTTGATTATTGATACCGGTGAGTTCAAGGGAAATAACACGACGTTTTTTGTACAAGGAGACTGTTATGTAAAACAGGGTAAGATCGTAGGCAACTGCACGATTTATGCCAATAACATATACTGGTCTTCTACAATAGACGGCGGTTCTCAACTCAAATATTGCGGCGAATTGTATGATGGAAGCGGAAACAACAAAATTACTGTCAACGGCATAACGAAAACAACTAAAACAGAAGTCGAAGGGGAAATAAACAGCAGAGACGAAAAATTTGCAGAAGAAGGTAAAGAAAACAGTCCAACAGGCTGGGCTGCTGTTGCTGCATATATTTCCAACAACACTGCAGTAGGTACTTATAAAGAATGGGATGCACTTAGCTTTTTTGAAGAAGGCGGAAAATTTGAAAATGCTCCTGTGATTAACATCAATAATGAAATCAACACTGTTGCAAACAATAATGCTGCAAAAGGTTATATCACCACTATTGATCCAAACAAACCTGATGACAAGAAAAGCACAATGGAGAGACCAAATGCAGGCTCTCAGAATGCATGGCTGTTGACAATAAAAGAAACCTGCAAACTTCCTGTAAGCGAATCTTCGGCAACAACATCACTTGCCATTGTAATAGATGCATCAGACGAAGATATATATGTATATCTTGATGATAAGGGCACACACAACTATAAATTTTATCCTACCGACCGAGCGGTCAATGTACTTATAAAAGGTTCTCACCCTGTTATTTTTGTATTGCCTGAAGATGTTACGTTTGATTTTTCAAATCAGCAGTTTATTGGTCATTATGCTCTTGCTAAGAAGTTATCAGGCGCTGGTAACTTTGATACTGTTGAATATCTTACACAAGGGCCGAATTTAACGGATAAAATTACCGGTAAAGGTGATTATGACAGCAAAATAGGCAACGTTGCCTTTAAGACAGAAAAAGGAGACGACAACGAGGAATATACTTTCCTTAACAAAGACGCATTTGGCGGAGAAACAATTCACAATAATATTTTCTTGGTTTCAAGAGAAAACAACAGTTTTAGTTTTAACGCTTCAAACGTTTTTGCAGGTTATGTTTACGCTCCTCGTTCTACGCTGGAAGTCACCACCGGCGGTGGTGCATGTATGCGTTTCTTCGGCGGTTTGATTGTAGGCGGCTTCAGATATGACCACCAGAGTGGTTTGCTTGGTTTCTGTCAGCCTTACGACCCATATAATAAAGATAAATCAGGCAACGTAATAGGCGCAAATGTTGTGGCAAACCTGATAGCAGAAGCCGGCGGTGAAGAAATCAGCGATGGTGATTCACCAAACGGCTTGAAAAACGTCATACTTACTCCGGAAGGTTATAAATAATGAAAGGAGAATGTACAATGAAAAAGCTGAATAAAAGCGGTTTTACATTGGTAGAGTGCGTTGTCGCTATGGCAATACTTGCTATTATGACGCTTATGCTCGCTATGATGATGAACATTATTGTCAATCTCCGAAATGATAACAGAAACACCGAAGAAGACGTTGACCGACAGGTAGAATATTTGGTAAACGAGCAAAGCACCGTTACAGAAGAAATTCCTGACGCAAATATTGATTTTGGCGGTGGTATAGTTATACCGGGCGATAATGCTAATAAGGTATATATTAACGACCCTGATGCAAATGCTCAGATCGGCGCTATTGATTTCGGCATTGAGTTGGACGAATCAATAACAACTTCTTCGGGTGATTCACCCGGAGACGTTACTACTACTCCTGCCAAGGAGATACCGATAGACGTAGGCGACAAAAGAGCTTATGGCGCTATTGAAGTAGACGGTGACAGCATTCAAGTTTCAGAAAAAAGTAGCATAGTAAACGGCGATGTAATTACTAAAGAATGGACGTTTGAATTTTACGCAACGGAAAGTTCATATATCAAAGCATTAAAAGTTGTGTTCCCTACAGGTTCAAATTTGATTTCTTACACAGTGGAAGGCGGCTCACAAGGATGCAACGTTCACTATTTAGGAAACAGAATTGTTCGTTTCAGCCCTCAAAGTGACGCTACTCAGTGGAATAAGCAATATATAAAGGTAACTGTCGAATTTACCGTGCCAAAAAGTAAATTTGTTTATTTGGACGGCGGCACCACGAAAGATGATAACTTCAGTCATTACTTTACCGGTTCAGGAAACGGCTCTACTGTTACTTTGGTAAAGGTGGTAGGTAAAGATCTAAAACATAACGGCGAGTTTATGGCGTTAAACGATGATAGACGCGATGATCCCAAAGATACCAATGATTGATGAGGTTACCCCAATGAAAAACTTTTTCAAACCCATACTAAACAAAAAAGGTCTTACCCTGGCTGAAATATTGGTGGTACTGTTTATCTCCTCGGTCATACTGGTGATAGCCGCCAATTTGATGAAGCCTGTGCAGGACCTGCTGAACTCCGTGCGTAGCAACGCTCATATTGAGACCTTATGCGACACCGCCAACGAATTTATCCGCGGCTCAGTCCAGACAGCGAACGACGTAACAGTTTTCCGTCTTGATGATACAGATCCATCCGGGAATATTAAAGATGAATCTTTAAACGAGGTAGACGCCAAGCTGACGGCATATCAACAAACTGGCTATAATGTAAAAGCTATTGCCGTACTGAAAAATTCCGAAGGCTGGTACCGTGTTTATGATTTTGGGAAGATCAGCGTCACAAGTATGAAAGCTTTGCTGCAAAGCCCGTCTGATGATTACGCCCTTTTCAACGAAGCGTTTTACGAGAATACCAGCTTTAAATTGACAATGGGAACTAATGACCCCACGTCTAAAAGCAATTGGGTGAATCTGTCGAGCCGTTGTTATTACGCCACCAACACCAACGTCGTCAAGGAAGGCGATTATGCAAACCGTGACCGCGCGTTGAGCTTCAAGCTTCTCCAGGGTACTGTACGTGATGAAGCTGCCGCAAAAGACGCAGAGGGAAATTATACAAAAGATGCGGACGGAAAATATGTGCAAAAACCCGGAGAATCTTTCGTAATTCTTTATCAGGTAAAAGACTGGACATTATAAGCAAAAGCAAAAAAGGCGGGAAACCCCCGCCTTTAACCTGCTTTAATCCTCGTTATCCCATAAGTCCGAGATAAGCGCTGATTATCTGACTTCCGAACAGATAGCCCACGGCTATCCCCACCGAAAGATACGGTCCGAAACATATCACGTTGTTTTTGGTGACCACCTTGACGATGATACCGCCTACTGCTCCAAGCAGAATCCCTATCAGCGCCGCAGGAACAATGCTCCAGCCAAGGAGAAGTCCCGCCGCAGCCATAAGCTGAACATCTCCGCCGCCCATAGCGCCAAGAAACGCCAGTATCGCAAAGGGAACAGCCACGATAGCCGCCCCTATCAGATGCTCATACCAAGGCATATCGGCGGTGAAAATGGAGATGACAAGGGAGATTATTCCCAGCACACCGATGATTATGCTGCAGGTGTAGGGAATTTCCTGGCGGTCGATATCCCACAGGCTCAGGACTATCAGCACAGGGAACAGCACAGCGGCAAACGCCAGCTTCAGGCTGAAGCCCAGTATTGCGTACGCCGCAAGGTACGACAGCCCGCTGATAAGCTCCACTATCATATATCTGGGGGAAATTTTGTTTTTGCAGAAACGGCATTTTCCCCTCAAAAATATCCAGCTGAACACGGGGATAAGGTCACGGTTCAAAATCTGCTTTCCGCAGGTGGTACAGTGGGAACGCCCTTTTATCAGCGATTCCTTGATAGGAACACGGTAAGCCACCACGTTGAGAAAGCTGCCGATAACGCTCCCCAGCGCAAAGAACAGCACATATGTAACGACAGTGATAACGATCTCCATAGGTTATCCTCCTGTATTATGATTTTCCGAACAATATTCTACCATTTTTTTCGGAAAATAGCAAGTACCATATAAAATTATGCAAATAACCCAAGGAAAGAGGTTGATATAAAATGAAAAGCGTACCGATAGGTCAGCTTCTGGTAGAAGCGGGCTATATTACTGAGGAACAGCTGAGCGAGGCTCTCCGTCAGCAAAAGACCACCTACGCAGGAGAAAAGTTAGGTGAAGTCCTGCTGAAAATGGGATTTGTCAGCGAAACTCAGGTAGTTCACGCCCTGTCCACCAGACTGAAGGTCCCCTACATTGACCTTATCACCGCAAAAATAGACGTAGAGGCGGTAAAGAAGATACCCGAAGAGGTCGCCCGCAAAAACACCGTCATAGGCTACCGCATTTCCAACGGCAAGCTGTACGTTGCCACCAACGACCCTGTAAACTTTTACATATTTGAGGAGCTGAAGATAACCGCAGGTATGGAGATACACCCCATGCTTGCCACAAAATCAGCGATAAACGACGCCATTGACCGTGCGTATTCCCAGAATACCACCACGGACATTATGAACGACATCAACAAGGAGTACGACGCCAACGCCGCCCTTATGCAGGCGGAAACGGAGACTACCGACGAGCGTATAGACAACGCCCCCGTAGTTAAGCTGGTAAACACCCTTGTTGAGACCGCCTTCCGCAAGAACGCGTCGGATATCCACATCGAGCCGTTCAAGCTCAAGACCCGTGTCCGTTACCGTATCGACGGCGACCTTGTGGAGCAGATGTCGGTAAAGCCCAACGTCCACAACGCCCTTATCACCCGTATAAAGATTTTGGGCGGAATGAACATAGCTGAAAAGAGAATACCTCTTGACGGCCGTTTCGGTACCACTATCGACGGAGTAAACCTTGACGTCCGTGTCAGCACGATCCCTACCGTTTACGGCGAGAAGTGCGTTATCCGTCTGCTTTCCACCGCAGATGAAAAGGCGAGAAAGATAACCGACCTCGGTATGACGGACTACAACTACGAGATGTTCAAGAGCATTATCCGCTGTCCTCACGGCGTTATGCTGGTTACAGGTCCTACCGGTTCAGGTAAGTCAACGACCCTTTACGCCGCCCTTGGCGAGCTTTCAAAGCCCAACGTCAACATCGTTACCGTTGAGGACCCTGTGGAAAAGAAAATGGACGGCATAAACCAGGTTCAGATAAACGCAAAAGCAGGTATGACCTTTGCCGCCGCCCTGCGTAGTATCCTCCGTCAGGACCCTGACGTTATAATGCTTGGTGAGATTCGTGACGGTGAGACCGCCGATATCGCTATTCGTGCCGCTATCACAGGACACTTGGTTCTCTCAACCCTGCATACCAACGACGCCGCCAGCACGATACTTCGTCTTGTGGATATGGGCGTTGCGCCGTATATGGTTGCAACTTCACTTATCGGCGTTATAGCACAGCGACTTGTCAAGCTGCTCTGCCCCGCCTGCAAGGAAAGAGTTATGCTCACCGACCCCGCAGACCTTCGTCTGGTGGGAAAGACTGAACCTACCGAGATTTGCCAGCCCCACTACGGTGGCTGTCACGAGTGCGGCGGAACAGGCTACCACGGCCGTACCGCTATTCATGAGATAATCGTAACCAGCAACGACATAAAGGAGCTTATCTCCAAGAACGCCACCGCCGACCAGATAGGCGAGCAGGCGCGCAAGAACGGAACAAAGCTCCTGCGTGAAAACGTAACGGATATGGTATTGCGCGGAGATACCTCAATGGACGAGCTTGTAAAAGCCACCTATTCCGTTTGATTTGTTAATTTTGCGCAGTGCGCTGATATTAAATTCCCTCAGGAGGTAACCCAATGTTAGACATCAACGTTGTCCTTGATGAAGCCCGTTCAATAAAAGCGTCGGACGTACATTTCACCGTGGGACTTCCCCCCATCGTGAGAATAAACGGCGACATCAAAAAATTCAGCAAATACCCCGATATGACTGAACCTATGATAGTAAATATCATAAACCAGATAACCACAGTCAAGCAAAAACAGCTTATTTCCCAAGGCTCAGACGCCGACTTTGCCTACGTTTCCGCAGGCGGTCTGCGCCACAGAGTCAACGTTTACCGCCAGAGAGGCTATCACGCAGTAGCCCTCCGTCTGCTCCTCAACGAGATCCCTACCATTAAAGATATGGGACTTCCCCCCATTCTGGGCGATTTTGCTATGCGTCCCCGTGGACTTGTCCTCGTAACAGGACCCACAGGTTCAGGTAAATCCACCACCCTTGCGGCAATGATAGACCACATCAACCGTCAGCGCAATTGCCACATCATCACTATCGAGGACCCTGTTGAATATGTCCACAACCATAAGCAGTCTATGATAACTCAGCGTGAAGTGGGTGTTGATACCGACAGCTTCGCAGGCGCATTGAGAAGCTCTCTCCGTGAAGACCCCGACGTTATCCTCGTGGGAGAAATGCGTGACTTCGAGACCATAAACGCCGCCGTAACCGCCGCAGAAACAGGACACCTTGTGCTTTCCACCCTGCATACCACAGGCGCGGCGGAGACCCTTGACCGTATCGTTGACGTTTACCCCGCCCACTCTCAACAGCAGATAAGGGCACAGCTTGGCAACACCCTTGTAGGCATAGTTTCCCAGACCCTCGTTCCCACCGTGGACGGAAAAGGTCGTATCGCCGCAATGGAGATCTTGAAAGCCACCGACGCTATCTGCTCCCTTGTTCGTGAGGGCAAGATATTCCAGATATCCAACTCTATCGCAACAGGCCGTGCGGAGGGAATGTTCACTCTCGACCAGAACCTTGCCAGCCTTGTGCGTATGGGCAAGATATCCGAGGACATCGCACGCTCCCGCTGCCAGGACCCCAACGACCTGCGTCAGTACCTTTCAATGGCGTAATCTTCTGTTTTATCGCATTTCTTGTCATGTCAGAATGTGACAATTTTGTGAAAACATATAAAAGTAAATCTTTATTTGTGTCAATTTATACAAATATTCATAAACACTATTGAAAAAATTTTTTCAATATGTTATAATAAGGCTACAATAAAATCTATGCTTTTAGGAGGGCATAAAAATGTTAAACAAACTTATGAAGCTCAAGAATAAAAAGGGCTTTACTCTGGTTGAGTTGATAGTTGTTATCGCTATTATCGCGATTCTGACCGCTATCATCGTTCCTTTAGTCGGCAGATATTCAGCTCAGGCTCGTTATACAACTCTGAACGACGCTGCGACTACCGTTTCCAACAGCGTAAACAACGGTCTGTCTGACGCTAACCAAATTGGCGTTATCAACGTTACACAGATTACCGGTTATAAGGGTAACGATGGTGTTCTTTATGTTACTGTAGGCACAGCAAGCGGAAGCAGCAAACCTGCTACGTCCAACAGCTCAAAGTCTAATTTGGATGCGACTACAAATGAATTCAAGGCTACCGATGGTGATGAAGCAACACGAAGAGCAGCTTCCAGAATCGTAGGTTCTCTTTCTGAGGCTCTGCCTAACAACTGTGCATTCTATGCAGCAATCAGAACTTCCACTGTTTCCGGCGTTATCTATACAAATGCTCCTGCTACAGGTGCTAGCGCTACTGATAACAAACTTGGTGACACTATGGAATTTGAAGAAGTTGCTGGTTTTGATAATGCTTATCAACTCAAGAATGGTACAGCAGCATATGGTCTGAGTGGTAAGTACATCCCTACTTCTACCGGCGACGACGACAGTGAATAATTATCACCCCATTACTTACTAAAAATCTAAACACCTAACGATTTCCCCGTCCCTAAAGGGCGGGGAAATTGTGTAAATTCTCAAAAGGAGAAAAAACGATGAAACGTTTGTGGGCAAAAAAAGGCTTCACGCTGGTGGAATTGATAGTCGTACTGGCTCTGATAGCCATACTTATCGCCATAGTCGTACCTCTCCTCACGTCTTCTTCCGCCTACGAGAGCGACGCCCGCGACAGAGCGCAGGCGTTCTACTCCAACGTGCAGGAAGCTATGACGGAGGAAAAGGTAAAGGACGACGACGGTGAAATGGGCAGCAAGCAGATAGTCTGGGCTGAGGTCAAGGGTGCGAACACGACCGAAAACACAGGTTCTGACGGAAGTATACTGTCCACAGCTACGGTGACCGTTCATATCGGCGATTTAGGTTCAAAACCGTCTGAAGCGACAGGCGACTGGGCAGAATTTGCCTCTACCGTGAGCAAATTGCTTTCCACCACTGATATAAGCGGGAATTTCTATGCTGTTGTTGACAAGAAATACCGTGTTGAGAGTGCGTTTTTTGCTCGTTCTCCTCTTGCAGATTATGACAAGGTCATCGAAGCGAAGAATTATTCCTCAGATTGCCGCATAAAGATAACTCTTGACGACAGCACAACGCAGGAGGTCTATATGGGCGCATATCCTGTTGAATACTGGAATGGTGACTTTGCTTCAACGTACGTCTTCTTTTCATAAGAAGGCGCTTAATCACTTTTGGAAAGAGAAGGTATTCCACGCACACAGAATACCTTTTTCTTTCAAGTTCCAATGCATAAACATGAACGTTATTTTATTTTAGCCCTCGCAAGAGGGCTGCTTTTTTGCCAAAGCCAAAGTTTTTTGAAGATTCCAAAGGAACTTTTTTCCAAAAAAGTTCCTTTGGCAGGGCGCGGGACAGCGTTCCGCAAAAAAATACCCAAGTCTTTTCGACTTGGGTATTTTTTTATCGTAACTCAAAACTCTCAGCTCACCGCAGGCGCTTCCAGCTGTAACAGCTCGTAATCATACGAATACTTGTGCGCGTCCGTGAAATCCTGCACCTTCTGGTACGCCTCCTGATCTTTCAGATAGTCCAGCGCCTGATCTCTCAGCGCCTGGCTCTCCTCGTCGCTCATCACCCTGTCGTCCTTGTACAGAATGATGAAATACCCCTGGTCGGTAGGGATTATATCCGACCATTGCCCCTTTTCGGGAATTTTCATCACTGCTTCGGTTATCGCAGGGTCGACAACACTGCTCTTGGGATAAACGGTGTAGTCCACCGCACCCTCCTCGCTGTACTCCTGGAGCACGTCCTCCCACTTTTCGCCGTTGTTCAGCTTTTCGTAAGCCTCCTCAATGCGAAAGCGTATCTTCTCAAGCTCGGCGTCCCGTATCTCGTCTGCCTTTTCGTCGTCGCCGTCCTTGCGGTAGGCGGTTATCTCGTTGGTAACGTCGTCTTTCAGCTTGACGTATATCTGCTGTACCGTCCTCGTCCCCTCTGGAATGTAGAACGGCGTGTAGGACTGCTCAAAGGAGGCAATGTCGTTTTCGTACTTGTCCTTTGCAGTGTCTATCGTGTCCTGAACGAACTCCTCCACCTTTTCGTCGGTTATGCTTTCGGAGACCTTGTCCACAAATTTCTGGGTCAGCGCCTCGTTAACAGACCATTGGTAGAAAATGTCAGGAGTAAGCCCCGCTTGTTTGAGAAATTCCTCAAAAAGCTCCTTTTCCTTTTCCTTGAGCTGTTCCTCGGTGTAATCACTGCCAAGGGCGTTTTGCGCGTCCGTCTTGTAGCTGTCGTACCAGCCCGAAAGAGTCTCGTCAACATTCTTGCTTATCTCGTCGGTCTCCTCCTGCGTGAGGGTCTCGGCAGAAATGCCCTGCTCCTTCGCCAGCCACAGCACTATGCGCTCCTGCACGAGATAGTCCAGCGTGCTCTGGCGGTAGTTTTTCGCAACGTCGGCGTTGTCCTCCTCGGTGTAGTTGCCCCTTAACATCTGGTAGGTGTATTCGTTGTGCCATTCCTCATAGCTTATGGTGAAGTGGTCGCCGGCTCCCTCTGGGGGATCCTCCATATGCGCCACAGGACCCTTGCTTGCTTCCCCGCACCCTGACAGGAGCAGCGCTCCCGCTATTGCGGCGGAAAGCATGATTTTGATTTTCCGTGTATTCATCAAGAACCTTTCCTTTCGATTTTGTCTTTTTCTATTGTAGCACAAAATGTCGGATTTGTAAAATATTTCCTGTGATGATTTTCTGAAAAATCATGCCTCAAGGAAGTAGGTGGACTCCATATCTGCCACCGAAAGGGCAAATGCCAGCGGAAAGCTCTCAAACGCTCTGCCCACCAGATTTTTGTCCTCAGTTCCTGAAAATCCCATATGCCAGCGTATAGCCATAGCTTCTTCCCTTGTCAGCCGCATAAAGCCGCTTATCATATACACGGATTTTTCCCCGTGACCGTAGGGGAGCTTGTCCTCCGTCCGATAGGAGGGTATTTTTTCCCAAACCCCCTGGTCGTTTTTCACATTGCGAAAATCCCTTACATATGTATCCACCTTGCACACGTCGTGCAATAGCGCGGCGATAGCAACGCTTTCCTCGCTGAATGTCAGCCCATATACCTCTGAGAACCTTTCCCGTTCAACGTACGCTTTCAGACAGTGATAGACGTTCAGCGAGTGCTGAGCCAGCCCGCCCTCATAACTGCTGTGAAAGCGTGTGCTTGCGGGAGCAGTGAAAAAATCGCATTTCGATACCAGAAAATCCAGTAGCTTTTCCGCCCCCTCCCGCTTGATGTTCTCCTTGTAAATGGAGATAAATTCCTGTTTTGTTGTGTCTACGTTCATATTTCCTCCTAAAATTGCATTGGTCTCACTTCTTCGGTTATTTTCCTGAACGTAAATCCCTCGTCCTTCAGCCCCTCGATTATTTCTTCAAGGACGCCCGCCGTCCGTTCAACGCCGTCGTGGAGCAGTATCACTCCCCGCTTTTTCCCCTCGCATTGGGAAAGCACGTTCTGCTTTATCTGCGCCGAGTCTGCGCCCACGGCGTCCCGCCCGTCCACGTTCCAGTCGTAGTATACGAAGCCTCTGCGCATCATTTCGCTGATAAGCTCCTGCCTTATCCCTCTGTTGTAGGAATTTACGCTTCCCGCAGGAAAGCGGAAGAACCTGCACTTTTCCCCCGTCACGTCGTAAATGCGGGTAAAGGCGGCGTCAAAATCCTCAAGATAACTGCTGACGTCCGAATAGATCCTTGAATAAATGTGTGAATAGGTGTGTATGCCGATAGTGTGTCCCTTTTCCTGTATCAGCCTTATCAGTCGCTCGTCCTCCTCGCTGTCGTTTGGGGAAAGAAAAAACGTCGCCTTGACGTTCTCCTTGTCCAGAATTTCCAGCAGTTCCTCCGTATAGGGTGAGGGGCCGTCGTCAAAGGTGAGGTAAACGCACCCCTCGTCGTCTTCGTATTCCTTGTTTACAAATTGCTCAACGTACAGATCCTTGTACAGCGAGAAATATTCGTCGTCAGCGTCCGCCTGGACTGCTTTTGAGGCGTTCTCCTGCAAAGCTCCTGCTCCGAAGCAAAACATCACCGCCAGCATAGCCGCTGCCGCCGTAACTATCTTAAAGCTGTTTTCGCTTGTTTTTTTCATTCCGATTCCTCCCGGACAGTAATGGGCGGAGCCGATAGAACCTATCTGCTCCGTCATTATTATTCACTTTAAGAGGAACCGTTATACAAAACGATGGATCTTGCAAATTTTTCTTACTGACCGCAAAGCTCCTTGTAAAGACCGATATACAGCTTTGCCGATTGCTTCCAGCTAAAGTCCGCCTTCATTCCCTTTGTAACGAGAGCGCTCCACTTGCGCTTGTCGTTGTAGTAAAGCTCAACACACCTGCGTACTGCTCCCAGCATATCCAGAGCGTCATAGCTCTGGAACGTAAAGCCAAGTCCGCTTCCGTCAGGCTCGCCGTAGTCGGGGATAGAATCCTTCAAGCCGCCCGTCGCCCTTACAACGGGAACAGTGCCGTACCTCAGCGCTATCATCTGCGCCAGACCGCAGGGCTCGCTCTTGCTGGGCATTAGGAAGATGTCCGCCCCTGCATATATCTTCTTCGCCAAAGCGGGAACGTACCCGCAGGTGAAGCTCACTCTGTCTGGATAGCGATAGTGCATTTCGTTGAAATAGTTTTCGTACTGCGCCTCGCCCGAACCGAGAATTATCACCTTGCAGCCCAGATTTACCATCTGGTCGAAAACGTATTTTACAAGATCAAAGCCCTTATGCTCCACAAGACGGGAAACCAGTCCGATAACGGGCATATCGTCGTCGGTGGGAAGTCCCACTTCTTCAAGCAGCTTTTGCTTGCATATCTTCTTGCCGTTTCTGTTCTTTGCGCTGAACTTTGCGGGGATTATCTCGTCAGTTTCGGGATTGTACATATCCGTGTCAATGCCGTTCAGGAAGCCGCAGGTCTTGTATTCCTTGCCCCTGAGTATCCTGTCAAGTCCGTGAGAGAACCATGGGTCAAGTATCTCCCTCGCATAGGTGGGAGAAACGGTGGTGACCTTCTCGGAAACCTCGATAGCCGCCTTCATAAAGTTTACGTCCTTGTCGTATTCCATAATGGAGCGATAATACATAGGTATACCCAGAATTTCCTCCATAAGCTCCATACCGTAGCGTCCCTGATACTGGATATTATGTATGGTGAACACGGTGTGTATGTTCTGCATATTGAACTGATTGCGGTAATACAGGTTGTAGTAAACGGGTATCAGAGCGCACTGCCAGTCGTTGGAGTTGATGATGTCGGGGCGCAGATCAAAGCGCTGTATCAGCTCCAGCACCGCACGGGAGAAGAAAGCGTATCTCTCAGCGTCGTCATAGTATCCGTAAAGTCCGAAATCACGCTTGAAATAATATTCGTTGTCAAGGAAATAATACGTTACTCCGTTCAGCTCCGTCTGAAAAACGCCGCAGTATTGTGAGCGCCAGCCCACTGAAACGCTGAAGTTGTCCACATATCTGATGTGTTCCTTGTGAGAGTCCTTTATGGTATTAACATAGTAGGGAAGAACGACCGCACATTCCTGTCCCTCCTCCACAAGCGCCTTGGGCAGAGAACCTGCAACGTCCGCAAGTCCGCCTGAAGCGGCAAAAGGTTGAGCCTCGCTGGTGGCATAAATTATCTTCATAACTGATTTCCTTTCCTGTATTATTTATTTGCACGGAACAAGCTTTATACTTATCATAATTATAGCATATTTCCCCAAAAAATACAATAACTTGCAGAGAAAAACTGTACATTTTACAAGTAAATAAAATTTACTGATTTTTTAAATATGAAAATATTTCTGTAAATTCTATTGACAACATTGAAACAATGTGATATACTGAGATCATAAAATCATAAAAAGGGGGAGAAAAATGTCCCTTGAAGTAAAGCACATATCAAAAAAATTCGGTGAATACACCGCCGTTGATGACCTGAGCTTCGAGATAGCGAAGCCGGGAATGTTCGCCCTGCTTGGCACCAACGGCGCAGGCAAGACCACCTCCATACGAATGATACTGGGAATGCTGTCCAAGGACACAGGAGAGGTATTGTGGAACGGAGAGCCGATGAAGCCCGCGCAGGAAAACGTAGGCTACCTTGCGGAGGACAGGGGATTGTATCCTAAATACAACATTCTTGACCAGATGTACTTTTTCGCCTCGCTGAAAGGAATAAAAAAGCCCGAGGCAAAGGCGCAGATAGATTACTGGTTTGGTCGGCTGGGAATCGACGAATACCGTCTTAAAAACGCCGAACAGCTCTCAAAGGGCAATCAGCAGAAGGTCCAGCTTGCGGCGGCGCTGATAGGCGACCCCAAGCTGTTAGTGCTGGACGAGCCCTTGTCGGGACTTGACCCTGTAAATGCCGACCTGTTCAAATCCGTTATCCGTGAGGAAACGGCAAAGGAAAAATTCATCATAATGTCCAGCCACCAGATGAACATTATTGAGGAATTTTGCGACGACCTTGTTATAATGAACAGGGGAAAGACGGTACTTAGCGGCAACCTGAACGCCATAAAGCGTCAGCGGGGCAGGGAAAATCTCCTTGTCAAGGCGGAGGCGGACTTTATGGATCTGGCGGCGGAATGTGATTTACAGCTTAAGGAAAATACCCCAAATGGGGTATGCTTCCACGTTGAAAACGAGGAGCAGCCGAAGATATTCCTGCAAAAAATGCTTGCCAAGGGAATTTCTCCCATAAAATTTGAACTGAGAGAGCCTACTCTCAACGAGTTATTTATAGAAAAGGTGGGTGAGAGCAATGAGAATTAAAGGCTGGAAACAGATTTTATCCTTCACCTATCTTCAGACGCTGAAATCAAAAGCATTCAAAACAGGGACTATCGTTATCTGCGTGCTTATCGCACTGGTCTGCGCAGCTATAAACGTACTTCCCGCCGTATTTTCAGGCGGCGACGGCGGCATTTTCGGAGATGACGGCGAGCAGACCGAAGCTCAGAACATAAGCACTCTTTACGTTTATACCGAGAACGAACTTGATTTTCAGCTTTCCCCCATAAAAAACACCGCCTTTGAAAATATCACAAAAGAACAGCTTGAAACAAAGCTGAACGAGATAACCTCAGGCGACAAGGCGGAAATGCTCTTGACCGTAACAGGCGGCGGGGACAAAAATTATTCCCTGAACTTTTACCGCCCCGAAAACGAGGAAATCCTTTCCCGCTATACGGCGGAGGAATTTTCCTATGAAGTGACGGACAATTTCACCAAGGCATTGTATCTCAGCATTGGCGTCAGCGAAGAGGATCTTCCCCTTGCTATGGCTGACGTGAACAGCAACGTGACAGTCTACGGCGGCGAATCCGAAATACAGATGGTCGTGGGACAGCTGCTGCCTATGGTAGTTTCCATTATTTTCTATATGTTCATTATGCTGTATTCTCAGCAGATAGCCCAGTCCATAGCCACTGAAAAAAGCTCCAGAGTTATCGAGCTGCTGATAACCTCCTGCCGTCCCCTTGCAATAATCGTGGGCAAGATAGCGGGAACTTTGCTGGTTTGCATAACCCAGACGGCTATTTTCGGAGCAGTGGGAACGGCGGCGTTTTTGCTCACCGCGCCGTTCGGCGTGATGAACGTGGTAAATTCCGGCGTCGTGGACGAGATAACGGGTATAGCTGGCGAGGCGGCGGCAAATACCGACGTTATGGGAGAAATTTCCACCTCCGTCCCCGGGCTGTTCGACCCACTTGCCATTTTTGCAATAATCATCACCGTTATTCTGGGATTTTTGTTCTTCGCTCTCCTTGCGGGACTTGTGGGAGCTGGCGTCAGCAGACTTGAGGACCTTGCAAGCTCTCTCCAGCCCCTTATACTGCTGGCAGTTGCGGGATTTATGCTGTCCTACATTCCTCCCGCTGTGAATTTTGAGGGAGATATGGACGCAGTTATCACCTTCTCTTATTTCTTCCCCATTTCCTCCCCGTTCGCCCTCCCCTCCGCAATACTTATGGGAAAGATAGACGGTTTGCAAACGCTTCTTGCAATAGTTTTCCTTGCGGCAATGGTGTTCCTTGCGGCGCTCCTCACCGCCAAGGTTTACGAAGTGATAATCCTTTACACAGGCAAGCCGCTGAAGCTGACCCAGATGATAAAAATGGCGAAAAAGAGCAATTGATAGATTTTGTTACCGTTTTGTAACTTTTGTTACCAAATTGTAACCGAATTGTAACCGTTTTGTAATTGTATTTTGCTTTTTATGGTGTATAATTATTATCAAGGAACATATCTGTTCTTCCGATGATGATCTGAAAGGAGAGCTTCCTTCGGGAAGCGGCAAGCGCCATGAAAAGAATTGTTGTAGGTATCCTCCTTATGACCTTCGGCATTATGCTGTTTGCCGGAGGAACGACTCTCTTTGCGGTTTCCGCCCACGAGGAACAGCCTGCCGACGCAGATGAAGTTGTTTCTCAGGTCTACGAGGGAGAATATTACAAGGACGGCGACGCGGCCGCAGAAAAGATAGTCCTCACTGACGACGAGCTTATCCTTTCCGACGGAACGGCGGCGGAATATGTGCTGAACGTGTGGAAGGATATGCCTGAGACCGATGAGGACAGCGGCAGGATAACCTACAAGGATTACTGCTTCTTAAAGCTGCAAAATGAAAAGCTCAGCTACGACCCCGCCTCGAAAACAGTTGTTATAGACGGCGAAGTTTACAAAATGCTGTAAAATGATGACAAAATTATAAAGGGGGCGGCGAAAGCTGCCCCCTTTCGTTTTGACAATCCTTTTAAAATATGTTATAATAATATATCAGTTCAACTATACAGAGAAAGGGAGAATGAGAATCAAACCGCAGACGAGATACAGTAAGGAGGACAGACTATGGAATTAAAAAGCTTTATCGGCGTTACGCCTGAGATACAGGCGCTGACAGACCTTTGCGTTCAGAACAGCAGTATCGACCCCTCTCTTTACGGGAAATACGACGTAAAGCGCGGGCTTCGCGACCTTAACGGCAAGGGCGTGCTTGCGGGACTTACCGAGATAGCGTCGGTAGTTGGCAGTAAAACGGAAAACGGAGTTTCCGTTCCTTGCGAGGGACAGCTTTTTTACCGCGGGATAAACGTAAAGGAAATAATCAGCGGCTTTATTTCCGAAAAGCGTTTCGGCTTTGAGGAGATAACCTATCTGCTGATTTTCGGAGAATTGCCAAACGCAGAGCAATTGAGCAGCTTCAAAAAGCTCCTGGGAAATATGATGACCCTTCCCACCAACTTCATCAGGGACGTTATAATGAAAGGTCCCAGTGACGATATGATGAACAGCCTTGCAAGGAGCGTTCTCACCCTGCACAGCTACGACCAAAACGCCAACGATATAAGCCTGCCCAATGTTTTAAGACAATGTCTGAAGCTGATAGCGGTATTCCCAATGCTTTCGGTTTACGGCTATCAGGCGTACAATTTTTATATAGAAAAGCAAAGCCTTTTCATTCATCAGCCAAGACCTGAGCTTTCAATAGCGGAAAATCTTCTGCACCTGCTCCGCCCCGACAGCAATTACACCGAGCTGGAGGCTCACGTGCTCGACCTTGCCCTTGTGCTCCATGCAGAGCACGGCGGAGGAAACAACTCCACCTTCACCACTCACGTTGTCACCAGTTCTGGAACGGACACCTACTCCGCGATAGCGGCGGCGCTTTGCTCCCTCAAGGGCCCCAAGCACGGCGGCGCTAACCTTAAAGTCATGCATATGTTTGAGGATATGAAGCAAAACGTAAAGGACTGGCAGGACGACGAGGAGATAAGCGCATACCTGCAGGCCCTGCTTGACAAAAAAGCCTTTGACAAGGCGGGACTTATCTACGGTATAGGTCACGCCATATACTCCCTCTCCGACCCGAGAGCTGAGGTATTCAGAGTGTATGTGGAAAAGCTGTCCAAGGAAAAGGGACTGGAGGCGGAATATCAGCTTTACGCCAAGGTAGCCGACCTTGCTCCTAAAATAATTTCGGGAAAAAAGAAAATGTACAAGGGCGTCAGCCCCAACGTGGACTTTTTCAGCGGCTTTGCGTACAGTATGATGGGACTTCCTCTGGAATTGTATACCCCCATCTTCGCCGTTTCAAGAATAAGCGGCTGGAGCGCTCACAGAATGGAAGAGCTTATCAATGCGGGAAAGATAATCCGCCCCGCTTATATGAACGTGGGCGAAGCAAAACAATACGTAAAGCTGGCTGACAGAAAATGACCCTTTCGGGAAAGATAACAAGAGTAATTTTCATAGCGGCTGAAACAATTGCCGCCCTGCTTTTTATGTTCCCTATGACAAGGAACATAATCGGGATAGGCAACATTTTCGGTCTGGCGGTAATGCTAGCCTGCCTTATAGCGACCATATTTTTCCCCCGCTTTAAGGCAGAGCTAAAGTCCCTCTGGAAGAAAAAAAGCGGAAAAATACTGCTCGTTCTGTCAGGCACAGTGCTGGGGATACTGGTGCTTTACGCCATTATCCTGTCGGGAATGATGTTGTCCGCTATCTTAAACCGTCCAAGCTCCCCCGACGCCGTGATAGTTTTAGGCTGTAAAGTCCAGCCCGGCGGAAACCCGAGCCTTATGCTCAGCAAGCGGATAGACGCCGCATATGGATATTTAAGCGAAAACGAGGACGTCATCTGTGTGGTATCAGGCGGAAAAGGGAAAAACGAACCTGAAAGCGAGGCTGCCGTTATGAAGCGCCGCCTTGTGGAAATGGGGATTTCTCCCGACAGGATAATTTCCGAGGACAAGTCCACCAGCACCGCCGAAAACCTGTCATATTCAGCTGTTCTCCTTTCGGAAAACGGAATAAAAGCAGAAAACATCGCCATAGTCACCGACGGCTTTCATCAGTTTAGAGCGTCCCTTATGGCAAAGGATATGGGAATTTCCGTTTCAGCGGTGAATGCAGAAACTCCCTTCTGGCTTTTCCCGACCTATTGGGTGAGAGAGTGGTTCGGCTTGTCCTACTTTTTCGTGTTCGGTACAGATTTGTAAAAATACGGGGCGTCGCCCCATAAATACTATACGGAAAGGAATAATAAATATGAAGTATTGTAAAAACTGCGGCGCAGAAAACAACGATGAAAATCAGTTTTGTTTCAATTGCCGCTGCGACAGCTTTTCCGACTCAGCGCCTGTAAAAAACGCCGAGCCTCAGCCTGTGACCGGCCAGCCCGCCCCTCAGCCTATGCCAAGACCCGTTCCCCCTCCGCCTCCTCCAATGCCTATTCCTCAGCCGAGAATGAAAAAGCCGCTTGGCGTTTACGACCTGCTGGCGATACTCGGCTTTGTAGCGGCGCTGGTTGGAATGTTCAGCACGTCTATAATCCTCCACCCCGTTTCCGCGATCGCCTCCATAATCGGCTTTGTTGGGAACACCCGCTTTAAGGGACTTGCCCTTGCAGGCTTTGTTATAGCCATCGTGGGAGGAATAGTGTTCACCGTAATCTCCCTGTACGAGAACGGCTATATCCCCGAATGGATAACCGACGGCGCGTTCCATTAAAATTCATAAAAATAAACAAAATTACCGCCCTAACAGGCGGTAATTTTCTGTTTGACAAATTTTTCCCCATTTGATAAAATAAATATATAAAGAAAAATAAATATTGCATACGACACATGTGGCGAAAAGCGTAAATCTGATCACGGAAGCAATACGGTATCGGAAAACGTTTTGCCGTATGTGTTTTTTTGCGCCTTTCGCAGGTTATGCAGACGAAAGAAGGAGAAAAATTATGCCCCAGACCAAAGCTCAGCGAATGATATTCGCACTTCTCACGGTCATCGTTACCGTACATGCCTATGTTTTTTACAGCCTTTACGTTGTAAACGGAGACACACTTATGCAGGTGACGGGCGAAAGCGGCGTGCTTTCTGCCATAAATGCACAGGGCGGCGTTTATATGTGCGGACATTACGTTCCCATCTGGGCGGTAGTGATAACGGAGTTTGTCTTTGCCTACTGCCTTGAGATATTTATGGGAAGTCCCTGCTCGTTTCGCCTTGCCGCAAGGGTTTTTGACGTGGAAAATACTCACCCCGTCCTGTTTGAAACGGCGATAATATGCGCAACGGTGGGACTTATGTGCCCCGCTATGAGCCTTATAGCGGCTTTTCTGTATTATCCGTATTATGCGGGCTTCAGCGTGCTGACCCTATTTGCCAACTGGATAAAGCTGGTATGCGTAAATCTGCCCTTTGCGTTTTTCTCACAGCTTTTCTTCATTCAGCCCTTGATAAGAACGGTGTTCAAAGCGATTTTTGCAAAGAGGAACGCCGCGCAGTACGCTGTTGAAACGGCAGAATAAAGAGCCATACGGCTCTTTTTTTAATTTAAATATAATTCACGAAAATCACCGATCGAGCTTCTTTATCATAATATACTCATTCAGCAAAGTCCCGTTCTTTAAGCGTATTGCGTCAGGGCGGACGCCGCATATTCTGAACCCCATTTTCTCATACAGCGCCCTCGCCCTCGTATTTCCCTCTATAAATTCCAGCTCTATCTGCAAAACGTTCTCCCACTCCTTTGCAAGGCGTATCATCTCCTGAAACATTTTTGTGCCTATCCCCAGGCCCCAGAACTCTTTCAGCAAAGCAACAGCCACGTTTGCCCTGTGCCGTGTTTTGATGTTGTTTTGAAAGCCTATATCGCAGTTTCCCGCTATCCTGCCCTCCACCTCGCAAATCATCATAATTTCGTTCGGAGCAGCATTCATTCTTTCAAACGACTCTTTTTCGCTCTCATAAGTGTATTTGCCGCATTCCTCAGGACAGCGGAGCAAAAATTCCGTTTCCTCAGCGGTACGGCGGAGATATTCAAGCGTGCCGTTTATGTCCTCTTCTCTCGGGCTGTGAAGTACGGCGCTGCGTCCGTCCTTAAGCGTAAAATTTATGTCCCGTATTATCATTTCTTCTCCTTTAAAAGGTAGCGCCGCCTGATTTTTTCATCGGGCAGCGTTTTGTTTTATCCTATCTTTTCGACCCCCAACGTTACCTTTTCGCCGTTGATGTCCCAGCTTGCGGTGTAGCCGCCTGCACTGCCGAAAACAAATTCCTCGGTGAGAGTGTTTTCGGAAATTTCCGCCTTTCCTCTCTCTATAATTTCCTTTATCTTTTCGTTGTCGGCGCAGTATACCTTGATTTTGTCCATAACCTCAAAACCTGCGTCCTTGCGCATTGTCTGGAGCTTGCTGATTATCTCACGGATAAAGCCCTCCTCGATAAGCGCCTCGTCAAGAGCAGTATTAAGCGCAACGGTAACTCCCCTGTCGGAAGCGACTGCGTAGCCCTCCTTCTGGGAAACGTCGATGAGCAGCTCCTCCTCCGTCAGCTTTATATCTCCCGTGGAGATAGCGACGGTCATAACTCCCGTGTTTTTCAGCTCCGCCATCGCCTTGTTCCCGTCAACCTCTGCAAGGGCGTTTCTCACTTCGCCAAGCTGCTTTCCGTACTTTGCGCCCAGCAGCTTTAACTGCGGCTTGAATGAATACGAGGTGAACCCCGAGGTATCCTCCACAAATTCCAGCTTCTTCACGTTCAGTTCGTCTGTAACTATCTCAATAAACATATCGTCAAGCTGTTTTTCCGACTGAACGAAAATTTCAGACAAGGGCTGACGGTTCTTGACTGCGGCGTTGTTTCTTGCTGCTCTGCCAAGCGCAACTATCTGCAATACCGTTTCCATTTTTTCTTCCAGCTCAGCGTCTATCAGGCTTTCGTCACATTCGGGGTAGGAGCAGAGATGAACGCTTTCGGGGGCAGTTTTGTCGTTGGCGCAGACAAGGTTGCGGTAAATATCCTCCGCCACGAAAGGCGTCATGGGAGCTGTCAGCTTCGCCACGGTAACAAGCGCGGTGTAAAGCGTGGTGTAAGCGTTTATCTTGTCCTGGGTCAGCTCCTTCTGCCAGAAACGCTCGCGGCTCCTGCGGACGTACCAGTTGGACATTTCGTCGGTGAAATCCTGCAGCGCCTTTGCCGCTTCGGGAATACGGAAATCAGCCAGATTTTCGTCCACCGTCTTTATGACCGTGTTCAGCTTTGACAGCAGCCATTTGTCCATTACCGACAGCTTTTCAGGCTCAGGCTTGTATTTTCCTGCGTCAAAATCATCTATATTTGCGTAAAGCACGAAGAAAGCATAGGTGTTCCAGAGAGTAGAGATATACTTTCTCTGTCCCTCCATAACCGCTTTTCCCGAAAATCTGTTAGGAAGCCAGGGAGCGCTGTTTGTGTAGAAGTACCAGCGTATAGCGTCCGAGCCGTAAGTCTCAAGCGCCTCAAAGGGGTCGACGGTGTTGCCAAGGTGCTTTGACATCTTCCTGCCCTCTTCGTCTTGAACAAGTCCCAGTACCAGCACGTTTTTGTACGGCGCTTTGTCAAATACAAGGGTGGAGATAGCCAGCAGTGAATAGAACCAGCCTCTTGTCTGATCCACCGCCTCGGAGATAAAGTCGGCGGGGAACTGTGATTCAAACAACTCCTTGTTTTCAAAAGGATAGTGGTGTTGAGCGAAAGGCATTGACCCGCTGTCGAACCAGCAGTCTATGACTTCGGGAACACGCTTCATCTCACCGCCGCACTTGGGGCATACCAAAGTAACTGTGTCGATATAAGGCTTATGCAGCTCTATATCGTCAGGGCAGTTGTTGCTCATACTTTTCAGCTCTTCGATACTTCCCACAGCGTGCTGATGACCGCAGGAGCATTCCCATATATTCAGCGGAGTTCCCCAGTACCTGTTTCTGCTCAGCGCCCAGTCCTGAGCGTTGGCAATCCAGTCCCCGAAACGGTTCTTGCCCACGCTTTCGGGTATCCAGTTCACTTCCTCGTTGTTCTTTATCATTCTGTCCCTTACTTCGGACATTCTGATGAACCAGCTGTTGCGGGCGTAGTAGATAAGGGGAGTATCGCACCGCCAGCAGAAGGGATAGCTGTGTTCAAAGGGAGGAGCGCTGAATAGCAGTCCTCTTTCCTTCAGATCCTTCAGCACTTCCTTGTCTGCGTCCTTGCAGAACATTCCCGCCCAAGGGGTTTCCTTAGTCATTTCGCCCTTGGAGTCCACCAGCTGAACCAGCGGCAGACCGTAGTTTCTTCCCACGTTTGCGTCGTCCTCACCGAAAGCGGGAGCGATATGAACGATACCCGTACCGTCTGTCAGCGTTACGTAGCTGTCGCAGGTGACGTACCAGCATTTTTCCTTCGGGGAAACGAAGTTGAATAAAGGCTCATATTCCTTATACTCAAGCTCCTTGCCTGTGTATCTTTCAAGAATTTCCCAGCCTTCTTCCAGAACAGACGCCACCAATGCTTCCGCCATATAGTAGGTGTATTCCCCGCTTTTTACCTTGACGTAGGTTTCAACGGGGTTTACGCACAGCGCCACGTTTGAGGGGAGCGTCCAGGGGGTAGTGGTCCAGGCGAGGAAATAAGCGTCCTCGCCCTTTGCCTTAAAGCGGGCGATAGCGGAGCGTTCCTTTACGTCCTTATACCCCTGCGCTACCTCGTGAGAGGACAGGGGAGTACCGCAGCGAGGGCAGTAGGGAACTATCTTGAAGCCCTTATAAAGCAGACCCTTGTCCCAGATAGTTTTCAGCGCCCACCATTCGGACTCGATAAAGTTGTTGTCGTAAGTGACGTAAGGATCTTCCATATCCGCCCAGAAGCCCACGGTCTGTGAGAAATCCTCCCACATACCCTTGTACTTCCACACGCTTTCCTTACATTCCTTTATAAAAGGCTCAAGACCGTACTGCTCTATCTGCTCCTTGCCGTCCAGCCCCAGCTTTTTCTCCACTTCAAGCTCAACGGGCAGACCGTGAGTGTCCCAGCCCGCCTTGCGGGGAACGAACGCCCCTTTCATTGCATGATAGCGGGGTATCATATCCTTGAACGCTCTCGTTTCAACGTGACCGATATGAGGCTTTCCGTTTGCAGTGGGAGGACCGTCATAGAAAACGTATGAGCGATCGCCCTTGTGCGTTTCCATACTCTTTTTGAAAATGTCGTTCTCACGCCAGAACTTTTCCACCTTTTTCTCCCTCTCAACAGGGGACAAGGCGCTGTCAACTTTCTCGTACATCTTTTGTTTCTCCTTTATTGTTAAGCAATAATTTATACATAAATCTCAGTTTCGGTGTGAACACGCCGAAACAGTGGACAATGGATAGTTGACAATTGACAATTGTGGTGTTTTTGCCTTTGGCAAAAACAGATTTGAAATGACAGGCAAAAAGTTTGCAGGCGACAATTTAGATCCGTCCGCAAAGCGGACACCACAACTGTCAACTATCCACTGTCAACTGTAAACTAAAAAGGCTTTTTCCCGTTTTAACGGGAAAAAGCCTTTTTCACCACCCATTAAACCATTCAATCAAACGGTTTTCCTTAACGCAGAAAATACGGCAAGGCTTAATAGGAACCCGTTCGGCCCGCAACTCCAAAGTGATGTTCAGCAAACGCCGCGCTGCCGCTTTCCACCCTTTGCGGCTCTCTGTAAGCGCGCCTGCACTTGCCTACTGTCTTTGTCACAGTCTTTGAATATTGAAAATATAATAACACTTTATTTTTGATTTGTCAAGCGTTACCTGATTCGTTCTTCGATATACTCCTTCAGCTTTTCAACAGGTATACGCTCCTGCTCCATACTGTCTCTCTCACGGACGGTGACGCACTTGTCCTCCACGCTGTCAAAGTCGTAGGTAACGCAGAAAGGCGTTCCTATCTCGTCCTGACGGCGGTAACGCTTGCCGATAGAGCCTGCCTCGTCATAATCCACCATAAAATACTTAGCCAGCTCGTCGTGAATTTCCAGAGCGCCGTCGGCCAGCTTTTTGGAAAGAGGCAGTACCGCCGCCTTGATAGGAGCGACGGAGGGCTTGAAGTGAAGCACCACTCTCGTGTCGTTCTTTTCAGCGTCAAGAACTTCCTCGTCATACGCCTCGCAGATAAGCGCAAGCACCGTTCTGTCAAGACCGTAGGTGGACTCGATGATAAACGGAATGAACTTCTCGTTGGTCTCAGGGTCAAGATATTCCATCTTCTGACCGCTGTATTCCTGATGACGGGTAAGGTCGAAGTTAGTGCGGTTGTGAGTGCCGTTAACTTCGCCCCAGCCGAACGGGAACAGAAATTCTATATCGCACGCCGCCTTTGCGTAATGCGCCAGCTTTTCGTGGTCGTGATAGCGCAGATGCTCCTCCGCAATTCCCAGATCCATATAGAATTGTTTACCGTACGCCTTGAAGTATTCGTAAAGCTCGCTGTCAGTACCCTCCTTGCAGAAGGTCTGAAATTCCATTTGCTCAAACTCAATTGTGCGGAAAGTGAAGTTTCCGGGAGTTATCTCGTTTCTGAACGCCTTTCCTATCTGACCTATGGAGAAAGGCAGCTTCGCCCTCATCGTTCTCTGAACGTTCAGGAAATTCACATATTCGCCCTGAGCGTTTTCGGGACGGAGGTAAATAATGCTCTTGCTGTCGTTTGTAACGCCCCTGAACGTCTGGAACATCAGGTTAAATTCACGAATGTCGGTGAAATTGTGCTTTCCGCAGTTAGGGCAGGGAATGGAGTGGTCCTTGATATACTGGAACATCTCCTCCTTAGTCATACCGTCTGCGTGAGCGTTAGGATCAAAGTCGTCTATCAGATTGTCCGCCCTGTGGCGCATTTTGCATTCCTTGCAGTCCAGCAGCGGGTCGGAAAAGCTGGCGACATGACCTGACGCCTCCCATACTCTCGGGTGCATAAGAATGTCCGCGTCCAGCTCATAGCTGTTTCTGCGCTCCTGTATAAAACGCTTTCTCCAAGCGTCCTTTACGGTATTTTTAAGCCTTGTGCCAAGGGGACCATAGTCCCAAGTATTTGCAAGACCGCCGTAAATATCGCTGCCGGGATAAATAAACCCTCTGCCCTTGCAAAGCGCCACTATCTTATCCATTGTTTTTTCAGTATTGTTCATAAATCGAGAAAATCTCCTATATCATTTTTAAATAATATTTTCTCCGCATAGCGGAGAAAATACCTTAACTGCGTATTCTGCACTCTTAACTTTACACTGTAACCGTCCAGCCCATAGTGTCGGGAATTTTTCCCCACTGTATGCCTGTCAGCGTGTCGTACAGCATCTGGCTTACTTCGCCTATCTTTCCGTCGTGTACGGTCATTACCTTGTCGCCGTATTTCAGCTCGCCGATAGGGGAAATTACCGCCGCGGTACCCGTTCCGAACGCCTCAAGCAGCTCGCCCTTTTCGTACTTTTCCATAAGCTCGTCAATGGAGATGCGCCTTTCGTTTACCGTGTATCCCTTTGAACGGAGCAGCTCGATAATGGACATTCTTGTGATACCGCCAAGGATAGAGCCTACCAGCGCAGGTGTAACTATCTCGTCCTTCAGCATAAAGAACACGTTCATAGAGCCGACTTCTTCGATATATTTTCTCTCAACGCCGTCCAGCCAGAGCGTCTGAACGTAGCCCTGAGCCTCAGCCTCTTCCTGACCTTTCAGAGAAATGGCGTAGTTAGCGCCCGCTTTGGTAAAGCCTGTTCCGCCGGGAGTAGCCCTTACATATTTCTGCTCAACGAAAATTTTGACAGGCTCGATACCGTTGGGATAATATGCGCCCACGGGGGAGAGTATAATGGAGAAGGTAAGGTGCTTTGCGGCGTGAACGCCGACGTGAGCGTCTGTAGCGTAAATATAGGGTCTTATATAAAGCGAAGTCTCAGGCTCGGTGGGGATCCAATCCTCGTCCACCTTTACCAGCGTCTTTATCGCCTTTATCGCAAATTCCTCGTCTATCTTGGGTATGCAAAGTCTTTCGCAGGAAACGTTAAGTCTTGCCATATTCTTTTCGGGGCGGAAAAGCTGTATTTTTCCGTCGGCGGTGCGGTAAGCCTTAAGTCCCTCAAAGACCTCCTGCGCATAGTGGAGCACCATAGCCGCAGGGTCAAGAGAAACGGGACCGTAGGGGACTATCCTCGGGTCGTGCCAGCCCTGTCCCTCGTCATAGTTCATCATAAACATATGGTCGGTGTAGTAGATACCGAAACCCAGCTTTTTCTGGTCGGGCTTCTGCTTGGGAGAAGTTGTCTTTTGGATTTTGATTTCCATTTTGTTTGCCTTCTTTCAAAGATACTGATTTACTTTAGTATTATAGCACTCCCACGGGTATTTGTAAATACGGGGCGGGAAATTTTTGTAATTTTTTCTATAAAGGTGTTGATTTTTGCATAGGAATTTACTATAATGTTTACAGTAAATTTTCAGACGGCAAAAAAGTCTTTCATAAAATACCGAGGGAGGAAATAAAGTGAAACAGTTATTTATTGACGCAGGGAACAAGCAGTCCCGTATCAGCAAAAACATTTTCGGACACTTTTCCGAGCACCTTGGACGGTGCATTTACGAGGGCATTTACGTAGGGGAAAATTCAAAAATACCCAATAAAAACGGCATAAGAACAGACGTATTTGACGCACTGAAAGCATTGGAAGTACCTGTTCTCCGCTGGCCTGGCGGCTGTTTTGCCGACACCTATCACTGGATGGACGGCATAGGCGAAAAGTCACAGCGCAAAAAGTTGGTAAACGTTCACTGGGGCGGAGTTACCGAGGACAACAGTTTCGGCACTCACGAATTTATGGATCTGTGCGAGGAGCTTGGCTGTGAGCCGTACGTTGCGGGGAACTTAGGTTCGGGCACTGTGCAGGAAATGGCTCAGTGGGTGGAATATATGACATTCGGCGGCATTTCCCCCATGGCTGACCTGCGCCGCAAAAACGGCAGGGAAAAGCCCTGGAAACTGAAATATTTCGGCATAGGAAACGAAAACTGGGGCTGCGGCGGAAATATGCGCCCTCAGTATTACGCAGATCTGTACAATCAGTATCAGAGCTTTTGCCGTGATTACGGCGACAATCAGCTGTTCAAGGTAGCCTGCGGCCCCAACGCTATGGATTACAACTGGACTGACGAGCTGTTAAAGACAGTAAGACCCTGGCACACAAAGGCGATAAGCCTGCACTACTACACCGTTCCCTACGGCAATTGGGAGCATAAGGGGGACGCAGTTGATTTCACCGACGAGGAATATTACGAGACCCTTAGAGCCGCTATGCAGATGGAGGAGATAATCACCCGACATCTTGAGATAATGTCCCGCCACGACCCCAAGCACGAGATAGGACTCATCGTGGACGAATGGGGAAACTGGTTCGACGTGGAAAAGGGAACTAACCCCGGATTTTTGTATCAGCAGAACACAATGCGCGACGCAGTGACCGCCGCCCTCAACCTCGATATATTCATCTCCCACAGCGACAGGATAGTTATGGCGAACATAGCGCAGGTAGTAAACGTTCTGCAGTCGGTGATACTCACCGAGGGCGAGCGTATGACCAAAACTCCCACCTATCACGTATTTGACCTTTACCGCCGCCATATGGAGGGCGACAGGGTATATTCCACCTGCGACAGCGCAAGTTACGAGAACGCACCAATGCTGAGCCACAGTGCATCCGTAAAGGACGGAAAGCTGTCCCTTACCGTTACCAATGCCTCCCTCACCGACGCTCAGGAGATCGAGGTGAGCGTAAAGGATTTTGCGGTGAATAAAGTAAAGGCGGAAATACTCACCGCTCCCGACGTGAGAGAACATAACACCTTTGATTCTCCCGAAACAGTAAAGCTGGCGGACTTCACCGATTATGAAATAAGCGGAGGCAAGCTGAAAATAAAGCTGCCCAAATGCTCCGTAGCCGCATTCACGATAGAATGAGACCTTGCAGATGTCTTTTAAAGCAGGCGGGGGAGCAGGAGCTTGCGCAGATAGTCAGCGAATATATCTCCACGCTTTCCCCCGATATAAAAGCAAGCGAAGATTTATATAAAGAACGGCTTGAAAAATGCAGCGGGTGTGATGACCTTAACAGCGGCGTCTGCGGAAAATGCGGCTGTTACGTTGAGATGAGGGCGGCGGTAAAGACCAACCGATGTCCCTCGGAGGAAAAGCTGTGGTAAAAAAGATCACGGCTCAACTTGAGGAAAGGAATGATGTCAATGCTTAAAGCGGTAATAACCGACGCTGATTTCAACGGAGGAGAACCCAGACTATGCACCGACATAGCCCGCTACGGCGCAAGGGGTATCCTGCTCAACGACGAAAACAAGGCGGGAATGATACTTATGAGCGCCAACGGACTTTACAAGCTCCCCGGCGGCGGGATAGAGCTGGGCGAGCGTGAAAGCGACGCCTTTGTCCGCGAGGTGCTGGAGGAAACGGGCTATAACTGCAAAATAATCGCCCCCTTGGGGACGGTGGAGGAGCATAAGGGAAAGACCAACTTCTGCCAGTATTCCTACGCCTTTATCGGCAGAGTTATTGGAGAGGAACAGGAGGAAACTGAAAAACAGCCCGGCTTTTCAATGAACTGGATGAGCCTTCAGGACGCCTCCTCACTTATGGAAAAATCCCTTGATATGTGCGGCGAATATAAGATGAAATTTATGCTGAAAAGAGAGAAGATAATCATAGATTACGCAATCGAAATGATAGAAAAGGGAGAAATTTCCATAGACGAGTAAAACACATATAAAAAAGCAGACTTTTAATGAACCGCCCCAAATTATACAAACAGAACAAAAAAGCACAGAAAGGTAAAAAGTAGTAGAAAAACTAGCCAACAA
>CANRGJ010000009.1 GCA_947630175.1 uncultured Ruminiclostridium sp.
ATACCTCCTATGATATCTTTTATTTTACCATAGGAGGTGCTTTTTTTCTATTGTTCGTTTTTACTGGACTTGTTCAACAACGACTGCTTTTACTTTTACATTCACATACCCATATTCTTTTTAAGCTCCTCGCCGAACTTTTTCAGCTTGTCGGCAAAGCTCTCTTTCTTCTCGAAATTCTTCTCGTTCATCTGTTCGTCCAGCTTTTGCAAAAGCTCGCGCTGCTGCTTGTTCAGGCGCTTGGGGACCTCGATGATGACCCTCACCATCATATCGCCCCTGCCGTCACGTTGGAGCCGCTGAACGCCCTTTCCTCTCAGTCGGAGGACGTCGCCGGGCTGAGTGCCTTCGGGGATACGGTAAGTCACGTTTCCGTCAATGGTGGGAACGGTGACCTCTGCGCCCAACGCCGCCTGGGTATAAGTAATAGGCAGCTCAACCCATATATCAAAGCCTCTGCGCTCGAACAGCGGGTCCTTGCGGACGGTTATGCGCACGTTCAGGTCGCCCTTTGCGCCGCCGTTTGCACCCGCATTTCCCTCGCCGCGGACGGTGAGTATCTGTCCGTCGTCGATTCCCGCAGGAACGTTAAGGGTGACCTTTTTCCGCTTCTGCACTCTGCCGTTGCCGCCGCAGGAGGGGCAGGGCTCGTCAATTATACTGCCCTTGCCGCCACAGCGTGTGCAGGGGCGCTGACTGCTCATAGAGCCAAGCATGGTGCGCTGAGTTACCCTGACGTAGCCTGAGCCGTGGCAGTCGGGACAGGTCTTGGGAGAGGTCCCCGCCTTTGCGCCGCTGCCGTGACAGCTGTCGCAGGTCTCCGCCCTGTTTATCTCCACGTCGTGAATCACGCCCTTGCAGGCTTCCATAAAGCTGATGTCAAGGTTTATCGCTATGTCTGAGCCTTTGCGGGGCGCGTTGGGGTTGGCTCTTGTCCTTGCTCCGCCGCCGCCGAAAATGCTGTCGAAAATGTCCCCTAAATCTATGCCGCCGTCGGCTGAAAATCCGCCGAAGCCGCCGTACCCGCCGTAGCCGCCTGCTCCTGCTCCGTAAGAGGGATCTACGCCCGCATGACCGAACTGGTCGTATCTCGCCTTTTTCTCAGGGTCGGAAAGCACGTCGTTGGCCTCGTTCACTTCCTTGAACCTGGCTTCTGCCTCGGGGTCGTCGGGATTAAGGTCGGGGTGATACTTTTTCGCCATCTTTCTGTAAGCGGCTTTTATTTCCGCTTCGGTGGCGTTTTTGTTCAGCCCCAGCACCTCATAGTAATCTCTTTTCTCTGCCATAAAAATTGCTCCTGTCTGTAACGCCTTTAGGCAACGCCGTTGGGACGTTGCCTAAAGCAATTAACAGTTTTTTGTCTGTCAGTCGGCGTCTTTGTAATCAACGTCGACCACGTTATCGCCGCCGTTGTTGTCAGAGCTGCTGCCAGCGCCGCTTACTTCGGTCTGCTGAGCCGCTGCGCCCTGCTCCTTGTAAACTCTCTCCGCAATTGCGTAGAACGCCTGCTGGAGCTCTTCCTTAGCGGTCTTTATCTTTTCAGTGTCAGTGCCTTTCAGCGCTTCTTTAAGAGCGTCGATCTTAGGCTGAACTTTTGCCTTTTCGTCGGCGGTGACTTTGTCGCCGAACTCGTTCAAAGACTTCTCGGTCTGGTAAACCATTGAGTCAGCCTCGTTGCGAAGGTCGATCTCTTCTCTGCGCTTTTTGTCCTCCTCGGCAAAGGCTTCTGCTTCCTTGACAGCCTTGTCGATGTCCTCCTTGCTCATATTGGTGGAGGCGGTGATGGAAATGTGCTGTTCCTTGCCTGTTCCCAGGTCCTTTGCGGATACGTTTACGATACCGTTTGCGTCGATATCGAAGGTAACTTCTATCTGAGGGATACCTCTGGGAGCAGGAGCGATACCGTCAAGACGGAACATTCCCAGCGACTTGTTATCCTTTGCCATTTCACGTTCGCCCTGAAGAACGTTTATGTCAACGCTGGGCTGATTGTCGGCATAGGTGGAGAATATCTGTGATTTCTTGGTAGGAATGGTGGTGTTGCGCTCTATCATTCTGGTGCATACACCGCCCGCTGTTTCAACGCCCAGCGACAGAGGAGTAACGTCCAGCAAAAGCAGTCCGCTTACTTCCTTGTTGAGAACGCCGCCTTGGATAGCCGCGCCTACCGCTACGCATTCGTCGGGGTTTATGCCCTTGAAGGGTTCTTTTCCCACATAATTCTTTACAGCCTCCTGAACGGCGGGGATACGGGTGGAGCCGCCTACCAGCAGGACTTTATCTATCTCGCTTATTTTCAGTCCGCTGTCCTTTATCGCCTGCTCAAGAGGTCCCATAGTCGCCTTTACAAGGTCGGCGGTAAGGTCGTTGAACTTTGCTCTTGAAAGAGTTACGTTCAAGTGCTTGGGACCGTTTGCGTCAGCGGTGATATAGGGAATGTTGATGTTTACGGAAGTGGAGTTTGAAAGGGCGATCTTTGCCTTTTCAGCCTCGTCCTTCAGACGCTGCATAGCGAACTTGTCGTTTCTCAAATCGGTGCCGTCGGACTTCTTGAACTCGTCTACCAAAAAGTCAATAACTCTCTGGTCAAAGTCGTCGCCGCCAAGGTGGTTGTTGCCCGCCGTTGCAAGGACTTCCTGCACGCCGTCGCCTATCTCGATTATGGACACGTCGAACGTGCCGCCGCCAAGGTCATAAACGACTACCTTCTGTTCCTCCCCCTTGTCAACGCCGTAAGCCAGCGCCGCCGCGGTAGGCTCGTTGATGATACGGTGAACGTTAAGTCCCGCTATCTGTCCTGCGTCCTTGGTCGCCTGACGCTGTGAGTCGGTGAAGTAGGCGGGAACGGTGATGACTGCGTCGCTCACCTTTTCGCCCAGATAGTTTTCAGCCTCAGTTTTCAGCTTCTGAAGTATCATTGCGGAAATTTCCTGGGGGGTGTACTTCTTGCCCTCGATGTCCACCTTGTAGTCGCTTCCCATATGACGCTTGATTGAAATTACCGTCTTGTCGGGGTTGGTGACTGCCTGGTTCTTTGCAAGCTGTCCTACCAGACGCTCGCCGTCCTTTGTGAATGCAACTACGGAGGGAGTGGTTCTGCTGCCCTCGGAGTTGGTAATTACTGTGGGCTCGCCGCCCTCAATAACTGCTACGCATGAGTTGGTCGTACCCAAGTCGATTCCGATAATTTTAGCCATAATAATTGCCTCCTAAATGTGTTTTATTTAATTATATGTTGATTGCCGTTTGAAACAGTTTAAAGTTAAAAGTGCAAGGTGCAAAGTTTTGGTGTCCGCTGCGCGGACGGATCTGAATTGACAGGTAAAAATTTGCAGGCGGCAATTCCGATCTCGGCGAAGCCGATCCACAACTGTACACTGTACACTGTACACTGTCAACTACTGTACTACTGCTACCATCGCAAATCTCAGCACCTTTTCTCCCAGCTTATAGCCTTTCTGGAACACTGAGGAAATTTCTCCGCTTTCCTGTCCCTCGGCGGCGGGGACTTGCTGAACCGCCTGGTGCATTGAGGGGTCAAAGCCCTTGTCGGTGGGGATCTCCTCCACGCCTAAATTCTGCATTACCGAAACAAAATTTTCATGGAGCATTTCTATTCCCTTTTTGTAGTTTTCGTCGGAGCAGTCCGCCTGCAAGGCTCTTTCCAGTCCGTCCGCAACGGTGAGAAATTCTGCCACCGTCTTTGCGATTATCTCAGGCTGGAGCTCCATTCGCTCTCTTGCGGTTCGCTTGCGGTAGTTGTCGTACTCCGCCATATTGCGCATGAGCTGATCCTTCAGGTTCGCTATCTCTTTGTCCTTGGGGTCTTCTTCTGGGACTTCGGGAGCTTCGGGAGCAGGCTCCTCGGCGGGCTCTGCGGGCTGCTCCGCCGTTTCGGCCTTTTCCTCAAGCTCCTCGTTCAGCTCCTGCTTGTCAGTTTTCTTTTTGCTCACTTTCAGTTGCCTCTCTTTCTATCGTCAGCAGCTCTTCATCTTCGCTGTCGGTGCTGAGCATATTTGTTACCTTATTTGAAAAATACTCTATATAGGGGATTATCTTCTTGTAATCAAGGCGCATAGGTCCGATAACGCCAAATCCGCCCGCCTTGTGACCGTCCTTTTCAAAAGAACTGGTTATCATACTGGAGTTGGAAACTACGAATGTTTCGTCCTCCTTGCCGAACATAATATTTATCCCCGAAAAGGCGTTTGTAAGTATTTCGGTGAGCTGACTGCGGCTTTCAAGCATTGCGGCTATCTCGTGGCTCTGCAGCTGGTCGCAGGTTATCAGGTGAGTTTCCCCCTCCATATTCACCTGCTCGTTCATCATCTCCGCCGTCATTTCAGCCACGCCCTTGATAAGCGGGGACATAAGCATCATATAGCTGCCCAGCGCAGAGGAAAGGCTTTCTATAAACTCATCGGAAACATTCTCAAGGTTCATTCCCGTCAGATTTTCCTCCGCAAAGCGGGTGAAAAACTGTACCTGCTCGTTGGTGAGATCCACTTGCAGGCGGCAGACCCTGTTCTTTATGCTTCCTCCCGAGGTTATCAGCAAAAGCATATACATTCTTCTGCCTGTGGGTATCACTTCCACCTTGGTTATCACGGAAAATTTTCCCGTTTCGTTTGAGGTGACTATGGCGCATTTTGTGACCTCTGCCAGCGCTCTGCCCGCTTCCTCGATAAGCTCGCTGTCGGTGTTGGCGTCTATTTTATCGAATATCTCGTCTATCTGCGCTTTTTGCTGATCGGTAAGCTCATGCTCGGGCGTGAAGGTTTCAATATAAAGACGGTAGCCGCTGAAGGTGGGGACCCTGCCCGCGCTGGTGTGAGGGTGTTCAAGGTAGCCCTGCTGTTCCAGCATTGCCATTTCGTTCCTGATAGTTGCGGAGGAAACGTTGATGTCAAGCTTTTCCTGTACCAGCTTGGAGCCCACGGGCTCGCCTGTGAGAATGTACTGGTCCACCACCGCCTCAAGTATTTTCAGCGTTCTGCGTTCCGTTAACCTCACCGCCTTTCAGGGTTTTAGCACTCTCCGCTTCTGACTGTTAGCACTCTACCTCTTAGAGTGCTAAACAAAATATATCACTTTTCTTATCAGTTGTCAATAGGTTTTTTAAATTTTTTCACTTGTTTTCACAATTTATTTGTGGCGGGGGAAAATTTGAGTCGGAATGAGGCGGGGTTATAAGGAAGATGTGCCCGTCGAGGGCGGCGAAGCCGCGTCCCGCGCTCCGCGCGGGACGTCAGGGCTTGCGAAGCAAGCCCTGACCTTTCTTCGGGCGAAGCCCGAAGAAAGGCGGCTTCGCCGCCCCGCTGATGGGCAGTTCTTATCTTAAAGCCGCCGCTTTACAGCCGAATTTGCCGCTTTGCTTTCAGTATACCTTATATTATGCGCAGTCGTGCGCGCATATATATTGCCCCTGTGGGAAGCAAAAAATGTAAAAAACTTTTCCCCGCTTTTGTTTACTATCAACAAAAAACGGATTTGAAAATCGTTCAATTGTCAGTTGATTTGACTTGCGCTTTATGGTAAAATCATATTGTAATGTAAACGATTGTAAACGATTTTATGGAATCGTAAGCACTGCCTGAATTGTTTATATTTGCCACCAACGGCGTTGAAACGGCTTTTTCGGTACTTTCCGCAAAAAGCCGAAAGCCTTATTTTAAACAAGGAGGAATATCAATGAAATTCAAAAAATCGCTTTGCGCTGCGCTTGTACTGGCTATGGCGCTGAGCATCACTGCCTGCTCGCCCGGCAGCGAGAACAATCCCAGCGGAACGGGTGACGACGGCTCCGGCACAAGCTCCACAGTGGGCAGCTTCACCGAGGGCACTGCTCCCCCAATTGATGAGACCGCTGACGCAGGCAAGGTGAAATACCTTACTTATGAAAATGAGGGTGCGTTTGAAGGCTCCAGCAGCGAGCTTATCGCCCTGTTCAAGGAAAGATACAACGGCACATTTGACGTTGACCGTTCCTGCACGTCTCTGGACTATTCCGAAAAGCTGGGCGTTGCGATAGCAACAGGCGATTCTCCCGACCTCACCCGTTACGAGGGCTGGACTTTCCCTCACGGCATGAGTTACAATATGTTCACCTGCCTTGACAGCTATTTTGACATCGACAGCGACCTGTGGAAAGATATGAAGGGAACTATCGAGCAGTACGCTTACAACGGAAAGCACTTCTACTTCCCTTACAGAAAGACTACTTCCTTCGCTTTGAACTATAACAACCGCGTTCTGGAAGAAAACGGCATGCCCGACCCTATGCAGTACGTTAAGGACAACACCTGGACTTGGTCAAAGTTTGAGGAAATGCTCAAGCAGTGGAAGGATATCGACCCTGTGAACAACATCTCCTACAACGGCGTCGGCGCGCTTGCTTTCTCCGGCACTACCGGCAAGAAGATAATCGACATCAAGGACGGCGAGATCATAAACAACCTGAAGGATCCCGACATAGTACGCTGCATGCAGTGGCTGGAGGATCTGAAGAAGCAGGGTCTTATCGGTGCTACCGCTGAACAGCAGGCAGCAGGTATGACCAGCGGCTACATTGATCCCGGTCAGGCATTCGTAGGCGAAAGCGGAAGCCATCTGCTGTTCCTGGGTATGGAACCCGGCTGGGCTCATCCCGCCGCTATGGAAGGTCTTTGGAACAAGAACGAAACAGGCGAGATGAAGTTCATTCCCTTCCCCAGAGACGAGCAGGCTGACAAGTGGTATCAGTACACCGGTACATTCGGCTACCTTGTTCCCGCAGGCGCTAAGAACGTAAAGGGCGCTCTTGACTGGATCACTCTGCTGAGAGAAGAAGAGATCGACCCTGAGAACGTAGCAAGCGCAAAGGACGAGGCTACCGACGATTCTACCGCTTATTATTCTACCTGCCCCAACGCTGACTGCGGCGATACTTCTGAAAATGCTGACAGCAAGGGGAGACACATTTTCACCGCCGAAGAGGAAGAACAGGGCGTTACCGTATGTCCCGTATGCGGTACTCCCAGAAGAGAAAAGTATAAGGCTGTATGGAGCGAGGAACAGTGGGATCTGTACATGACAATGATGAACGATGGCGAGCTGCTCACGTTGATGTACGATAACCTGTACGGCTTCAACAACGACTTCAAGAGCCTGTTCGTAGACGGCAATGAAACTCTGCTGGACGGTCTGTGCTTCGGCGCTGACTACACCTCATACACCAGTGAGATGGAAGCAATTTACGGTTCTGTTGAAGGCTATCTCCAGCCTTACCGCGACAGAATGAAGGCTGACGCAAACGGCGAGGAAGTTACCACGACTCCTCCTCAGACCGCAGCGGATTCAAGCGCTGAGTAAAATTGAATCTCTTGACCGACCCTGTTTTGCAGGGTCGGTTTTTTGTTTTGTGGGGGAATGAGGGGATTTGTGAATTTTTTGGGGGAGAAAAAAGTGTTTTTAAGGAGAGGGAGGTGGGTGAAAATGGGGTGGTTATTCGCTTTGTAAGAAGCGGGATTGACGACAATGATGTGGATTGCAGGGAGTTTGATTAAAGTGTTGCGGCTTGCAAAAAAATTCGATTACAATGACGTGACTTGAAAAAAATTTACAGTGCTTCGGCTGGCGATTATAACGATGTGGCTGGCATAGAGTTTGATTACAACAATGTGGCTTGAAAAGAAGTTGATTACAGTGATGTAAGCTGCACAAATTTGATTATAATGCTGTGGCTTGCAGGGAAGATGTGCGTGTCAGGGGCGGCGGAGCCGCAGCTGGTGCGCGAAGCGCACCAGCTCGCCGATTTTGCTTCGCGAAATCGGCGCTTTGTTTCGGGCTGCGCCCGAAACAAAGGCGGCTCCGCCGCCCCGCTGATGGGCAGTTCTTATCTCAATGCCGCCGCTTTACAGCCGAAAAGCACGTTTCCCGCCCGTACACCTTTATTAAAACGCACACCGCAAGACGGCAAAATGACCCACCGCCCCAAAGACAGTTTGTGTATTTTTAACAAAAAGTCCTGTTCAAAATCGTACAATTGTCAGTTGAATCGCATTAAATTATGTGTTAAAATTTATTTACGGCGAGTTGTGTGTAATCGTTCACACCTTTTATAATACGCCGTCAGCGGACGTTAAGAGCTTTGCGTGAAGCAAAATCTGCGTCCATTTTAAAGGAGGAAAACATGAAATTATCTAAAAAGATCCTGTCGGTCCTGCTGACAGTCGCTATGGCTGTAAGCATTACCGCCTGCGCTGAAGGTTCAGGCAGCGGCAACGGCGGCACTAACACCGACGACGGCGCAGGTACAAGCTCCACAGTTGGCAGCTTTACCGAAGCAACTGCTCCGCCTATTGACGAAAATGCGGAAACTGGCACTATAAAATACTTCACCTATGAAACAAACTTCGAAGATGCAAGCGCCGAGCTGATCGCTCTGTTCGGCACACGCTACAACGGCGAGATAATTGTGGACGCTACCGCTACCTCAAACACTTATTTTGAAATGCTTGGTACAAGGATAGCCACCGGCGATTCTCCCGATATGGTGCGCTACGAATGGATCAGCTTCCCTCACGGAATGAGCTATAATATGTTCACTCCGCTGGACGACTACATAGATCTTGACAGCGAGCTCTGGTCAGGCATAAAGGATATGGCGGAGAACTTTGCCTACAACGGCAAGCACTTCTACGTTCCTTATCACATCGGCACCAGCTTTGCCCTGAACTACAACAACCGCGTTCTTGAAGAAAACGGTTTGCCCGATCCTATGGATATGGTTCAGGACAATACCTGGACATGGTCCGCTTTTGAGGATATGCTCAAGCAGTGGAAGGACATCGACCCCGTTAATCACATCTGCTACAACGGCGTGGGCGGAATGAGCTTTGTTGCCACCACAGGTCAGAAGATAATCGACATCAAGGACGGTCAGATAATCAACAACCTGAGAAACGCCGATATCCAGCGCTGCATGACCTGGCTCGAGGGTCTGCGCAAGAACGGTCTGCTGGGCGCTACTGCCGAGCAACAGGCTAACGGCGTTGCAAACGGCTACGTAGGTCCTGACGCCGCTTTCAAGGACGGCAATCTGCTGTTCCTGGGAATGGAGCCTTTCTGGTCCTTCGGCGCAGCCAAGGAAGCATTCTACAATGACAAGGCGACTGAAGATATGAAGTTTGTTCCTTTCCCCAGAGATGAACAGGCTGACAAGTATTATCAGGCGACCGACACCTTCGGCTATATGATACCCGCAGGCGCAAAGAACGTTAAGGGCGTTGTTGACTGGATAACCTTGCTGAGAACTGAGGAGATCGATCCCGATAATCTGGCAAAGGCAAAGGAAGACGCTATTGACGATTCTCCCGCTTATTACCCCACCTGCCCTAACGCAGACTGCGGAGATACCTCCGAAAATGCCGACAGCAAGGGCAGACACGTTTACACCGAAGAAGAGGAAGAACAAGGCTTGACCTCTTGTCCCGTATGCGGAACTCCCAGAAGAGAAAAGTTCAAGGCTGTATGGAGCGAAGAGCAGTATGACCTTTATATGGAAATGAGGGGCGAGGGCGACCGCTTCTCCCTGCTGTTCGATAACTGCTACGGCTTCAGCGCTGACGTTTCCGCTTTGTTCCAGGGCGGCGACACTCCTATAATCGACGGTCCCGTATTCCAAGATATCACCTACACGAATGCAGTAGAATCTCTTTACTCTACCGTTGAAAGCTACCTCCAGCCCTACCGTGACAGAATGGAAGCCGACGCAAACGGCGAGGAAATAACAACAACTCCTCCTCAGACCACAGCGGCTGAATAAATAATTCCTATACTTATCACCGACTCTGTAAAAAGGGTCGGTGATTTTTATTGACATAACTTGATTTTGGCAGTAAAATAAAGAGAGAAATTTTCACGGAGGAATGTGTATGAGCAAACAGCTTTCCCGCTGTCAGGCGATAGAGCAGAGCATTACGAAAAAATACCGCAAGGAGCTTTGGAATCCCTTTGTGGAGGCGGTAAAGCGTTATGAGCTGATACAGGCGGGGGACAGGATAGCGGTCTGCATTTCAGGCGGCAAGGACTCAATGCTTATGGCAAAGCTGATGCAAATGCTTCAAAGGATAACGGAAGTGCCGTTCGATCTTACTTTTCTTGTAATGGACCCGGGATACAATGAGGAAAATAGGAAAAAGATAGAGAGCAACGCAAAAATTTTGGAGATACCAGTCACGTTTTTTGAAACGAATATTTTTAACGTGGCGTACAAGACGGAAAAATCCCCCTGCTTTCTCTGCGCAAAAATGAGGAGGGGACATCTTTACAATAAAGCGAAAGAGCTTGGCTGCAACAAAATTGCGCTGGGACATCATTTTAACGATGTTATCGAAACTACCGTTATGGGAATGTTTTACAGCTCGCAATTACAGGCAATGATACCTAAGCTGCGCAGTAAAAATTTTGAGGGAATGGAGCTTATCCGCCCGCTTTACTGCGTTCACGAAGATGACATTATCGCATGGGCTAAACATAACGGTCTGGAATTTATCCGCTGCGCCTGCCGCTTTACAGAAAATAGCGCAAACAGCCATGACGGAATAGGGGATTCCAAGCGGCAGGAGATAAAAATGCTGATAAAGGAGCTGAAAAAGCGCAATTCATATATCGAAAAGAGCATTTTCAACAGTCTGCATACGCTGGCGCTGAACACGTTCCCAGGGTATAAGGACAAGGACGGTGTTCATTCCTTTCTGGAACAGTATAACAGCGTGAAAAACGAAAAAAAATAAATTCTGTTATACTGTATTTCATCACAGTTATATTGACTTAAAGGATTTTGTCGGTTATAATTAAAGTAAATGAAATACATAAGGGAGGAATATCAATGAAAAAAATAAAGCTCACCATTCTTTTGTCAGCGCTGGCTCTTGCGGCGACGGCGGCTGTGATGAGTTTTTCCGCTGTTTCCGCACAAAGCGTTTCTGACGGGACAGCGGAGTACCTTGTCAGCGGTGAACTGAAATATCTGCTCCTGGAGGACGGCACTTACAGCGTGGCGGGCTTTGCGGACGGAGTGGATACCGCTGCGGCGACGCAGGTGACCGTTCCCGAAGAGGTGAACGGCAAAAAGGTGACCGCTGTGGGAACAGGGGCTTTTTACGAATGTTCCATGCTTCAGTCGGCAAAACTGCCCGATACGGTAACAACGATAGATGACGGTGCTTTTGCTTATTGCGTTCTTTTGTCGGATATAAATATACCTGAACAGCTTGAAGTCATAGGCGAATCGGCGTTTTACCACTGTGAGAGCATAAAAAGCATTACTCTGCCCGACACGGTGACAGAAATGCGGGAATCCGCATTTGAAAACTGCCAAAGCCTTGAAAGCATAAATATCCCTGAAGGTATTACTGAAATTTCCGACAAGCTTTTAAACGACTGCTATATGCTGAAGAGCGTACAACTGCCCAACAGCGTTGTTTCTATTGGATACAGCGCCTTTTCCTATTGCTATTCTCTTGAAAACGCAGTTATGCCTAAGGAGCTTGCGGTCATAGGCAAATCGGCGTTTTACCACTGTGAGAGCTTGGTAAGCATTGTCCTGCCCGACACGGTGACGGAAATACAAAAGTCCGCATTTGAGGACTGCTCAAGACTTGCAAACATAAATATCCCCAAGGGCTTAAAGGTTATACCCAAAGAGCTTTTTAACGAATGTGTATCCCTTACCTGCATAACTATCCCCGAAAACGTGACCGAGATACAGTCCAGAGCCTTCAGCAAATGTTCGGGTCTTACAAGCATAACCATACCCGACAGCATAACGGTGATGGAGGGCGGCGTGTTCCAGCATTGCACCGCTTTGAAGGAAGTAAATATCGGGAGAGGAGTGACCTACCTGCCCTGCTATTTCGGCAGTACGGGAAATGTGGGTATGTTTTCGGAATGTACAAGTCTTGAGGAAATAACCCTGCCCGAAGGTATCGTAAGCGTAGGCGACATTACCTTCTCAAAGTGTACCGCCCTTAAAACTGTCAGGATACTGGGAATTTTGGAGGAGCTGAGTACCTCCGCTTTTGAGGAATGTGACGCTCTTACCGACGTATATTTCGCAGGGTCGGAGGAACAGTGCGGAGAGTTGGCAAAAGCGGCGCTGAACGAAACGGTGAATATCCACTACAATTATGTTCAGGAGAACGAGCCCGTGACTGACGATATCGTGACCGACGAGCCTGTGACAGACGAACCTATTACTGACGATACCGTGACCGATGAGCCTGTTACTGACGATACCGTGACCGATGAGCCTGTTACTGACGATACCGTGACCGATGAGCCGCAAACCGTTCCTTCCGACATGCAGGCATCGCAGACCGCCGAAAGCGAGACGGCAGGCAATCCCGGAACAGGCGTTGGCGGAGAGTTCTCCGTTATGCTGGCAGCAGTCATTACATCAGCGGCAGTGCTGGCGTTTGGCAAAAAACGCAAATGATTTTTGAATTTTTTTAAGCGATACGTCCCCGCCCTATATGGCGGGGATATTGCTTTTTTCGCACTTGCATTTTCAGTTAAAATATAGTATAATAAAATGGGTATTTACAAAATTTCACAAATGCGGTTTTATTTTAGAAAAACCGTTTATGCTCAGGAGATATAAATGCTGAATCTACTTAATTCTTCCGCAAGCACCTCGGCTATCGTGGCGGAGATATTTTCACTGCTGATAATCGTGCTTATCTGTATGCCCTTGCACGAGTTTGCTCACGGCTGGGCGGCGAGCCTGCTGGGGGACGACACCGCCGAAAAATACGGTAGGCTGACCCTCAATCCTTTCGCCCATATTGATATAATGGGAATAATCGCCCTGGCGCTGTTCGGTATAGGCTGGGCAAGACCCGTTCCCATAAATCCCTCAAAATGCACTAAAGTCAAGCCCAAAGCGGCTATGGCGATAACCGCCTTTGCAGGACCGCTGGCAAATTTTCTGCTGGCATACCTGGCAATGATAATAGGAAAGGTGATTTTTTACAGCAACGCCGAGCTGATAAATTCTGGGAAGGAGTCTGTTCCCTATTATCTTATGATAGTCATTCTTGAAGTGGTGACGATAAATATTTATCTGGGAGTTTTCAATCTGCTTATGCCCTTCCCGCCCTTTGACGGGTCGAGGATATTCCTTGTGTTTCTGCCCAATAAATGGTACTTCAAAATAATGAAGTATGAGCGTATCATTATGTTGGTGATAATGGTGCTTATGTTTTTGGGAGTATTCACCATTCCCATGATGTATCTGTCCGAGTGGGTAAGGCTGGGTATGAATTACGCCACGGGATTTGTGGACTATTTTATGGGAGCAGGAATTTAAATGCAGGAGCTTAACTTTAAATTGCAGGTGTTCGAGGGCCCTCTGGACCTTATGCTCAGCCTGATACAAAAGCACAAGCTGAACATAGCCGATATTGAAATTTCCGTTCTTGTAGAGCAGTTTTTGCTTTATCTGGAGCAGATGCAGCAGGCGGATATGGAGATAGCGGGGGAATTTATGGAGACGGCGGCGCACCTTATCCTGATAAAATCCACCGCCCTGCTCCCGAAGCACGAAGCGGAGCAGATGAAAAAGGAGCTGGAGGGCGCGCTTATAGAATACGCCTTGTGCAAGGCGGCGGCGGAACGGCTGAAAAAAGGCTATATCGGCGGGGACGTTTTTGTGAGAATGCCTCAGGATATCCCCATAGACAGCACTTATCGGCTGGAACACGACCCCTGCGAGCTTTACGAGGCGCTGTCCGCAATGGCGGGGAAAGCGGAGATAAAACGGCTGAAGGCTGTTCCCCTGTCGATAAAAAATATAACCGCAAAAAGCTATGTCAGTGTTTTTACAAAGATAGTTTACGTCCTGCGCCGAATACAAAAGGGCGGGGACGTGGTGATAGACAGCCTTTATGAGGGGCAGAACCGTTCGGAGCAGGTAGCGACGTTTCTGGCGCTGCTGGAGCTGTCAAAAAACGGACACGTTGAGTTTTCCGATGACGGAAAGCGGGTAAGACGCTCAACAGTCCATACGAATGAGGAAGGTAATTTTTAATGGAGCTTGACGAAGGGATAGCCATAATCGAGGCGATAATGTTCGCCTGCGGCGAGCCGATAACGGTGGATAAGCTGTCAAAGGCAAGCGGCATAGACGCAGATACCACCGCCAAGCTGGTGAGTCAGCTTGAACGGCGGTACAACGTTCAGGGCAGCGGACTAAAGGTGATAAAGCTGGAAAACGCCTATCAGATAACAACGAGGACCGAATACGCCCCATATATCAAGGCGGCGCTGGAAAACAGCAGGCAGACCCCGCTGTCGCAGGCGGCTATGGAATGTCTTGCGGTGATCGCCTACAATCAGCCTGTAACAAAAGGCTTTGTGGAGCAGGTGAGAGGAATAGACAGCTCAAGTGTTGTCAACACTCTTGCTGAGAGAGGACTTATCGAGGAGGCGGGACGGCTGGAGCTTCCCGGCAGACCCATAGCCTACCGCACCACCGACACGTTCCTGCGCTGTTTCGGGCTGAGATCGATAAAGGAGCTTCCTCCCCTGCCGACGGAGGAGGGGCAGCTCAGTCTTGATGAACTGGAAAATAATGCACAGTAAACGGTACTTACAGAGGAATAAAGGATAAATGACAGCACTTATTGTGATAGGAGCGATACTGCTCGTTCTTTTCATTCTCCTTGCCTCTTCCATAACCGCTGAGCTTGAGTTTGACGGGACTTTCAGGTATAAGATAAAATATTTGTTCTTTACCTTTATTGTCAATCCCGAAAGTCCACGACGAAAGCGAAAGCGGGAAAAGAAGGAGCAGAAGAAAAAGAAAAAGGAGACTGCTAAGGCTGAAAAGCAGAAAAAAGCTCCTCCCCCGAAAAAAGCGGAAACAGCCGCTGTAAAGCCTCAGCAAGAGGAAATTAAATCGGAAAAAGCCGAGGAGATCCCCGCTGAGAAAAAATCAGTCAAGAAAGAGGAAAAGGCGGAAAAGCCCAAGATGAAATTCAGCCTTGACCTTATCCGCCGCATTATCGGCAGAGCCTCGCCACACGTCAAGCGGATTTTTAAGAAGATACGCTTTTACAACGTGGTCATCTTTGTGACTGCGGGGGGAAAGGACGCCGCCAAGGTCGCTATGAGCTACGGCTATCACTGCTGGGCGGTTTACAGCATTACAAAGCTGCTTTCGGAAACTATAACCTTTAAGGCGAAGGACGTGGACGTAAGGGCGGACTTCGATCTGGAAAAGAATGAATATTACCTTTACGGCGTGGTGAAGATGAGGGTGTCAACTCTACTTCACAGCGCAATCTGGGGATTTTTCGCAGTGCTGTCCGAGATAAGAAAGGACAGCAAGCCTGCGCCAAAGGCTCAGCCGCAGAAGAAAGCGGCGTAAAAGCCAAAGTTTTTACGGGATCCTTAAGGACGCTTTTTTCAAAAAGCGCCCTTAAGCAGGGCTCGGGGCAGCGCCCCGACATCAAGTACAACCGACGGAAAATACCGTCTTAAACAGAAAGGAATAAAAATCATGGCAGAACATCTTGAAGGACTTATGAGCACCTCTATGGAAAAAATTCGTGAGCTGGTGGACGTAAATACCATTATCGGCGAGCCTGTCACCTCTCCCGACGGAACGGTGGTCATTCCCGTTTCAAAGGTATCCTTCGGCTTTGTGTCGGGCGGGTCGGACATTCCCTCCACTGCTCCAAAGGAGGTCTTTGCAGGCGGCAGCGGCGCAGGTATCACCATAAAGCCCCAGGCTTTTATCGTCATCAAGACTGACGGCGACGTGAAGCTGCTGGAGCTGGGCGCAAAGGACAGCGCAGTGGACAGCCTTATCGAGGGCGTTCCCGGTCTTATCTCAAAGGTAAAGGATATGTTCGGCAAAAAAGGCGACGGAGAAGAAACGGAAGCCGAAAATACCGCCGAAGAATAATACGATTTGTAATAATTTGTCGAATTTCGCCTTGCAGTAAAGGAAATATTTTGTCCGCCCACGCATAAACTGGTTGTACAAAGTATGCGGAGGTGGAGGATTTGAAAAGATTTATTGCGGGTATTACGGCGTTTTGTCTTGCTTTGGGGGGAAATTCCCTGCCGATCTATGCCGAAAGCGGAGGATTTGAGGTGTCTGCTGTCGGCGCCGTTCTCATAAATGCCGACACAGGAACAGTTATTTACGAGAAGAACGCCCACGAGCAACGGGCAATGGCAAGCACCACCAAGATAATGACCGCCCTGCTTACGGCAGAGGCGGGAGAGCTGGACAAAAAATTCACGGCGGACAGCTTTGCCATAAACGTTGAGGGCACCTCTATGGGTTTGAAAGAGGGGGATATCGTAACAAGGCGGGCGCTGTTGTACGGTATGCTATTGCCCTCCGGAAATGACGCCGCAAACGCCGCTGCTGTCAACATCAGCGGTTCGATGTCCGCATTTGCAGAATTGATGAACAAAAAGGCGGAGGAGCTGGGGCTTGAAGATACCCACTTCGTCAACCCGTCGGGGCTGGACGCAAGTGGGCATTTCACCACGGCTTACGATTTGGCGCAGCTTACAAGGTATGCGCTGGAAAACCCCGTCTTTGCGGAGATCTGCAGATGCGCGGACGCACAGGTGGAATTTGGCAATCCGCCTTATCTGCGGCAGCTTTCAAATTCCAACAAAATGCTGTGGCAATACGAGGGCTGTATAGGAGTAAAGACGGGCTTTACCGACAACGCAAGGCGCTGTCTTGTTTCCGCCGCCGAAAGGGACGGGGTAAGGCTTATCTGCGTCACGCTGAACGCTCCCGACGACTGGGAGGACCACAGGAAAATGCTGGACTACGGCTTTACGCAGGTTAAGGCGACTGAGATAGTTCTGCCTAAGCCTGTAACGCTTCCCGTTATCGGCGGGAATGAGCAGTGCGTCAGCCTGAAGCTGGCGGAAAACGTAAAGCTGGCTTTGTCCGAAAGCGAAAGCAAAACGGTTACCGTTGAAACGTTTGCACCGCAGTTTCTCTATGCGGGATTTTCCGCAGGGGAAAGCGTGGGCTTTGCAAGGATATACCGTGACGGCGAGGCTGTCAGGGACGTGGAGCTGGTGACTGAAAAGGCGGTTATGGAAACGCCGCAGGAAGTAGGCTTCTGGGACAGACTGATAATGCTTTGCAGGAGATTTTTCGGAATCTGATAAGGAGAATGAATGCTGGTCTTATATAAGCCCAAGTGTGAAGAATTGTGGTTCAGGGAGAAAATGCTGAGCGACGCTGATACTATGTCCTATAACGCAAAATGGGGCGGGACTATCCCTTTTCCAAAAGAAAAATGGGGCGGCTGGTACGATTTGTGGATTTCCCACGGCGGAAAGGGCAGGTTCTACCGTTACCTGCTCGACGAGGACAGCGGAGAACTTGTTGGAGAAACAGCCTATCATCTTGACACCGAAAAAGAAATTTATCTTGCGGATATTATCATATTTTCGGAATACCGCCGCAAAGGTTACGGGAAAAAGGGGCTGGCGCTTTTATGTCAGGCGGCAAGGGAAAACGGCTGTGCGGAGCTGTACGACGAGATAGCCGCCGACAATCCTGCAAGGTGGTTGTTTCTCGATATGGGCTTTGTTGTTGAGTATGAAACGGAAGATACGATTATGCTGAAAAAAGCGCTGTGATAAAACAGGCGGAGCGCATGACAGAGGAAGATAAAATGGCAAAGCCTAAAATATTGATATTTGATTTGGACGGGACTTTATTAAGGGACGATAAAACCATATCGGAGCATACCTTAAACACGCTGTCCGAGTGCAAAAAGCGTGGATCCCTTATCGGTATTGCAACGTCAAGGAGCGAGCAAAACTGTTTGTCGTTTGTCAAAGACTTACAACCTGATATTATGATATCCAGCGGCGGAGCGTTGGTAAGGTTCAGGGGAAAGATAATATTTTCCTCGGCTTTTTCGGCGGAAGAAACGAAGCGCTTTATCCAAGCCGCAAGAAGTATATGTGCGGAGGACTGCGAGATCACGGTGGATACCGCAGACGCTCATTACTGGAACTATAAGATAGATCCGAAAGAACAGTTCAAAAACTGGGGAGACAGTATATACACGGATTTTTCGGATATTCGGTACGAGGCGCTGAAGATATGCGTTGAGATACCGAAAACGGATATGGCAAAGGAATTGAGCGAAAGATTTGCGGAGCTTGACTGTCAGCGCTTTTCGGACGGGGACTGGTACAAGTTCACAAAAGGCGGAGTTACGAAGGAAAGGGCTATTCTGGCGATATGCGATGAGTGCCGTGCGGGCACGGACGAAATAATTGCTTTTGGCGATGACAATGCGGATATAGGTATGCTGAAGCTGTGCGGCACAGGCGTGGCGATGGGCAACGCAATACAGGAAGTCAAGGACGCTGCCGATGATATTACACTTTCAAACGAGGACGACGGAGCTGCAGTATATTTGGAAAAAAGGGTGCTGTGATTTTAGATCAAAAACGCAGGTGCTTTTCCGATTTAATTTTTATGCTGTGATAAATAATACGACAAGTGCGTGGAGCAGGGCGGCGAAGCCGCCTTTCTTCGGGCTTCGCCCGAAGAAAGGTCAGGGCTTGCGAAGCAAGCCCTGACGTCCCGCGCTCCGCGCGGGACGCGGCTTCGCCGCCCCCGACATGCAGTTGTATTCTCAGAGGCAGTTCTTCCGCGGGACAGACAAGCAGGCGTTATTTAAAAGCACAGCAGATAACATAAAACAAAGGACGTACAATGAAAACAAGGATACAAAAGATAATTTCCGACAGCGGATACTGCTCCCGCAGAAAGGCGGAGGAGCTGATAGCAAACGGAATGGTAAAGGTGAACGGTCACACCGTTTCACTGGGGGACAAGGCTGAGCCCGAGTCCGACATAATCACCGTAAGCGGGGAAAGGCTTGACACGGACAAGCCCGTACTGCGCTACATCAAGCTGTATAAGCCGAGAGGCTACGTCACCTCAATGGAGGACGCCCATTCGGACAAGCTGGTGACCGACCTGCTGAAAGGCGTTAAAGAACGGGTTTATCCTGTGGGGCGGCTGGACAAGAACAGCGAGGGGCTTATCCTCCTCACAAACGACGGCAGCTTTGCCAACGACATAATGCACCCGAAAAAGCATATCCCAAAAACCTACCGTGTTACCGTTCCCTCCTCGGTGACAGAGGAACAGCTTGCGCTGATGTCGGCGGGAATTGAGATAGAGCCGGGCGTAAAAACACAGCCCTGCGTGATAAACGTGCTGACTCAGGAAAAAGAGCGCACCGTTCTTGAATTTGTCATAACCGAGGGAAAGAACAGGCAGATACGCAAAATGTGCGGGGCGGTGGAGCTTGAGGTTTCAAGGCTGAAGCGCACCTCCGTGGGCGGAGTTAAGCTGGGAATGATGAAAGCGGGAGAATACAGGGACCTGACAGCGGAAGAAATGCAGACGTTACGGGCGGCGATGGGAAAGTCCGACCCGCCAAAAAGGAGAAAGAAAAAATGATAGAGATAAAAAGAAATTACGACGCCGAGGATTTTTGCTTTGAGGCAAAATGCGAGGGCGAGCTTATAGCGGACATTCACGGGGAGATAAAGGACAAGGTGTTCACCGTGAAAAGCTACAACGGGGACAAATTTTTGTTTGACGGTGTTCTCCGTTCGGCATTGAACAACGCCGACCATGAGGGAGCAGTTTCCGCAGTCATTGCCGACACGATCCCCGACGAATTTGTAAAGACCTTCGTGGGAGGAAGACGGCTGGAATCCATAGCCGAATTTTTCGACGGGAAAAAGGAAAATTGACGAAAAAAGGAAAATCCCACTTGAAATTAAAGCGGTAATATTGTATAATTTATAGTGTATTTGATTTCTGACACAGGTTGAAATAAAACGAACAAATGAACATAAGGAACGGAGGACATAAAATTGGCGAACAAGACGATAGACGAACTGGCGCAGGAGCTTGCAGGCAGCGAGGCTCGAAGCACGCTGACGTCGCTGTTTGAAGAGGGCAGCTTTACCGAGCTTTCCCCCTATATCGGCGGCAGCGTAATAACAGGCACGGGCGTTGTGGAGGGAAAGCAGGTCTGCGCCTTTATACAGGACTCTGCCGTGAACAGCGGCGCTGTTTGCAAAACTGCGGCGCAAAAGCTGGCTAAGCTGTATCAGCTTGCGGTGAAAAACGGCTCTCCCGTTATCGGTATCTATGATTCCAAGGGCGGGGCTGTGAAAGAGGGCATGGAGCTGTTAAAGGCTTACAGCGATATTGCCGCTTCAAGCGCTTCCCTTTCTGGGGTCGCTCCTCAGATAGCTGTGGTAACAGGCGTTTGCGGAGGTATTCACGCTTCCCTTGCCTGCATGAGCGATTTTGTGATAATGACGGAAAAGGCGGAATTTTTCTTAAATCCTCCTTTTATCAGCGAGGATAAGACCAAGGGCGCAGGCACGGCGGAAAACGCCGCCCTTTCAGGCACTGCGGCGCTGGTGGTAAAAGACACCGCCGAGGCTTTGAAAAAGGCAAAGGAGCTTATCGCCATTCTCCCGCAAAATAACCTTGAGGTGGCGGGAAACGATTATTTCGCAGTTTCGGATACTGCCGCCGAAGGCTCTATGAAAGGCGAAACGCTGGTAAAAGCGATCGCCGACAAGGACAGCCTGGTGGAGCTTTACGGCAAATTCGGAGAGGTCTCCTACACTGCTCTTGGCAGTATCAACTGGAAGACCGTGGGCTTTGTCGCCACCGATAAGGCGGAGGGCAGGCTCGCCAAAGAGGACTGCGCAAAGATAGCAAAGTTCGTCAGCATATGCGACGCTTTCTCCATTCCCGTTGTCACGTTCGTGAACAACGAGGGCTTTGCTTTAGACAGTGAGGCGGAGCTTAGCGGAAGCGTTCGTGACTGCGCAAAGCTGACGCAGGTCTATGCAAGCGCTACCACTGCAAAGATAGCGGTGATTACAGGAAACGCTTTAGGCGGTATCTTCACCGCTTTCTGCGGGAACAATGCGGATATGACAATTGCTTATGAAAATGCAGTTATCGCTCCCGTCGCTCCTCAGACCGCAGCGGTATTCCTCCACGGCGAGGACTGCAATAACAACGAGGAATTGCAGAAAGCCGCCGAGGATTACGCCGCAAACGAGGCAAGCGCACTTAACGCTATGGAATGTGGCGTTGTGGACAAGATAGTTCCCGCCGAGGAGTTGTGGTCGGCTCTGAACAACGCAGTTGAGGCTCTGTCCTCAAAGAGAGTAAGCACTCCCGCCCGCAAGCATATCAACTTTATATATTAAATCAGGAGGATTTCCAGATGAAAAGATACAATATTACTGTAAACGGAAATGCATACGACGTGACGGTGGAGGAAGTTGCCGCCGACGCAGCTGCTCCCGCTGCCGCACCTGCTCCCTCCGCCCCCAAGGCTGCTCCCAAAGCTGCCGCAGGCGCACAGGGAAACGTTAAGATAAGCGCGCCTATGCCCGGCACTATCGTTGAGGTCAAGGCCAAGGTAGGGGACAAGGTGAGCAACGGCACAGTTATCGCCGTGCTTGAAGCTATGAAGATGGAAAACGACATCGTTGCCGACCGTGACGGCGTTATCGCATCTATTGCGGTGAACAAGGGTGACAGCGTTTCCACAGGCTCCGTTATCGCTACTCTTAACGCATAATTAGAAAGGACGTCCTTTTATGAAAGTTGGAATTACCGAAACCGTGCTGCGTGACGCTCATCAGTCCCTTATCGCAACACGAATGACTATGGACGAGATGAAGCCTATTCTCGGCACGATGGACAAGATAGGCTATCACTCGGTGGAATGCTGGGGCGGCGCCACCTTTGACGCATGCCTGAGATTTCTTGACGAGGACCCTTGGGACAGACTGAGGACTTTGCGAAAGGAAATGCCTAACACAAAGCTGCAAATGCTGTTCAGAGGGCAGAATATGCTGGGCTACCGCCACTATGCGGACGACGTTCTTGAATATTTCGTGCAGAAATGCGTTGCAAACGGAATAGACGTGATCCGTATTTTTGATGCGCTGAACGATATACGCAATATGAAGACCTCTATCAAAGCCGCAAAGAAAGAGGGCGCTCATTTTCAGGGCTGTATAAGCTACACCCTCAGCCCAGTTCACACCAACGAAAAATTCGTTGAGTTCGCAAAACAGCTTGAGGACGAGGGCGCAGACAGTATCTGCATAAAGGATATGGCGGGACTGCTGAAGCCTTATACCACCTATGAGCTTGTAAAAGCGCTGAAATCGGCTGTTAAAATTCCTATCCAGCTCCACTCCCACTACACTTCGGGGCTTGCGTCAATGTCTTTGCTGAAAGGCATTGAGGCGGGAGCAGACGTTATCGACACCGCTATTTCCCCTCTCGCTATGGGAACGAGCCACCCTGCCACCGAATCTATGGTTGCGGCTTTGCAGGGCACGGAATACGACACGGGACTTGACCTGCACGCTTTGAATGAGGTGAGGGACTACTTCCAGACCCTCCGTGAAAAATACATCAAGAGTGGTCAGCTTGACCCCAAGGTAATGGGCGTAAACGCCAATACTCTGCTGTATCAGGTCCCAGGAGGTATGCTTTCCAACCTTATCTCCCAGCTGAAACAGGCGGGAAAATCCGACAAGCTGGACGAGGTTTTGCAGGAGGTACCCAGAGTCAGGGAGGACGCTGGTTATCCTCCGCTGGTAACTCCTACCAGCCAGATCGTTGGCACTCAGGCGGTGTTCAACGTAATTATGGGCGAAAGGTACAAGACCGTTACAAAGGAATTTAAGGGGCTTGTACGCGGCGAATACGGCAGAACGCCTGTTGCCATAGACCCTGATTTCAGAAAGAGGATAATCGGCGACGAAGAGCCTATCGACTGCCGTCCTGCCGACCTTATCGAGCCTGAGCTTGACAAGCTGAAAACGGAGGCCGCCAAGTGGACTCAGCAGGAGGAGGACGTTCTCAGCTACGCTATGTTCGGTCAGGTGGCGGAGAAGTTCTTCGAGAAGCGCAGGGATAAACAGTGCGGTATCGACAATGTTCACGCTGATAAAGCTAACAAGGTCATGCCTGTGTAAAACATAAATACCCCGTTCCGAAAGGCTTTGGAACGGGGATTTTTTGACAATCCGGGACAAATAATGTATAATATTATTGTCGGACACTTCCGCAGTAGGAGGTGAATACCGTGCTTACATCATTATTTTCCCTTATTGTTTCTGTCGTGGCAAATGTAATAAGCTATTACATATGCAAGTGGACGGACAGAAATAAGTAATCCGACCGTCCCAAAAAAATACCCTCGGAATCGCGACTTCCGAGGGTATTTGCTTTTGGGGGTGAACCCAATTTACATCATTATTTTCCTACTGTGATAATTATAACACAATGAGGTCAGTTTGTCAATAGTTTTTAAAAACACCCTCGGAATCGTGACTTCCGAGGGTGCTTGCTCTTTGGTGGTGAGCGTGGTTACATATCTGGTTCACTTATCAAATACATAATAACACAACAGAATTGATTTGTCAATAATAAAATACCCTCGGAAGAACCGAGGGTATTTGTTGTTTAATGTTTACCGTGAGAGATTACTTTCTCTTCTTAGCAACTACAACTGCGCCTGCAGCTACGATTGCAAGACCTGCAACAACTGCTACACCTTCAACGCCTGTGTCAGGAGTGTTCTTGTCAGGAGTGGTAGCATTGGTGTCACCGTTGCCATCGCCTTCGCCGTCACCTTCGTTGCCGGTTGAGCCGGTGCTGCCTGAGTTGTCTTCTTCAAGACCATATACTTCAAAAGTAACTTCGATCTTGGACCACTCAGTCAAAGCAGACTTGTCGATCAGAGTAGCGGAAGCATTGTCAGGATCCTGAGTAATGTGATCTTCCTTTGTAGCGTCATAGTTAGCCCATTCGTTATAGATGTTGGTTCTTCTGCCGTTGTCCTCATCGTTGGTGTAGCTTACGCCTGTCAGAGGCTGCTCAACGCCATCGATTACCACCTTGGTAATGTTAACGCCGAGAGTAGGATACTCACCGTAAATCTGTACGCCCATAGCGCCGATACCGTTACCGGTAGTAAGCGTCAAAAGATCGCCGGTTGCTTCGTCTACCCAACCTTCAGCGGTGTAGCCCTTAGAAAGGTCTACTGCAACAGTGTAGGTGCCGTTGCCTTCCAGCTTAGCAGTAGTTTCATAGCTGGAATCAATAGTGTCGCCCTCAGCTTTGCCCCAGAAAGAAGCTTTCCAGTCAGCATCGCCGAAGCCAAGTACAAATACGCCTTCTTCAACCGCATCTGCACTTGCAAAAGCTGCAAGGCTCGTTACTGCCATTACAGAAGCAACAGCGCCTGCCAGAATCTTTTTAACATTCATTTTAGGTTTTCCTCCAATAAAAAATTTTGTACTATTATTATAACTAAATAAAGTGTGAAATACAATCAGCATTTTTACCAATATTAAACGTTTACATTTGGTGAAACTTTTCCGTTTTGACGAGGTTTGACAAGCCATAGGCGAAATGATATAATAAAAACGTTGGTCACACAACTATCCCTCTTGAAGGGAGGTGATATTTCGTGACATTAGAAGAAGCGGTCTTTTCTTTTGTTCTTTCCGTTGTCGCAAGTGTGGCTGCAAACTACATATACGATTGGCTCAGCAGAAAGAAAAGGTGACCAATACTGAGCCGTAACAAAACCCCCGAAAGCTGCAACTTTCGGGGATTCTTTTTGTGATAAATCATGACAAGAAGCGGTCGTCTCGATTTGTCAAATGTAGTATAACATATTCCTAACAAAATGTCAAGAGGAAAATACCCTCGGACTAGCCCTCCGAGGATATTATCTGGTAATAAGTTGCTTCGTTATGTTCAACTTTCTGTAACGTATTATAGCATAATACCCACAAAACGTCAAGAGCAGATAAATTGACAAGTCATAGGCGGAATGATATAATAAAACCGTTGGTCACACAACTATCCCTCTTGAAGGGAGGTGAAAGTAATGACAGCTGAAGAAATAATCGTCTCTTTTGTTCTTTCTGTCATCGCAGGTGTGGCTGCAAGCTACATATACGATTGGCTCGTCAGGAAGAAAAGGTGACCAATACTGAGCCATAATAAAACCCCCGAAAGTTGCAGCTTTCGGGGGTTTTATTATTTGGTGAAAAATAATGACAAATATAATCGTCTCGATTTGTCAGATATAGTATAACACAATCGCAAAGAAATGTCAAGAGAAAATAAAATACCCTCAGAATATCCGAGGGTATTTTTTAATTATGAGAGATTACTTTCTCTTCTTTGCAACTACGATTGCGCCTGCAGCCAGAACAGCTATGCCGGCTACAACTGCTACGCCTTCAACGCCTGTGTCAGGAGTGTTCTTGTCAGGAGTGGTAGCATTAGTGTCGCCGTTGCCGCCTTCATTGCCTTCGTTGCCTTCATTACCTTCAGTGTCTTCAGTGCTTGCAGCAGCAAAACCGCTTACAGTGAAGGTAACTTCTACCTTGCCGCCGAAAGAGCTTGCATCGATGCAGGTCTGCTCTTCATTCCAGATGTTTATAAAGCCGATGGTATAAGCGTTTACAACTGTATCTGAGATACCGTTGCAGCCGTCGGAATAATCATCAATAGTGAGATTTTCCTGACCGAGAACAGCGGCGGTTGCGCCTGAAACTTCGGTGCCGTCGATCTTCAGGCTGTCAACAGTGATCTGAAGATCAGGATAATCAGCAGCAGCAATGTCTGTCTGGAGCTTCAGGAAGTTGAATGAGCTTTCAGGACCGTCCTTGCAATCTTCCATTATGTTCTTCTCAAAAGATGCGGTGTACTGACCGTCAGCGGTGATCTCAACGTCAGCAACGTTCCATGTGTCATACTCCATCTGATCGCCAAAGTCAGCATCCCACCATACAGCCTTGCTCTGAGCAATAGTATTGCGGAATGTCCATGCGTTGGTCTGATAGATCAAGCCTGCGTGAGCCGCACTTGCAGCAACTGCCATTGTGCTTACAGCCATAACTGATGCAACGGCAGCGCCAAGAATTTTCTTAAAATTCATATGTAATTCCTCCTTAAAATTCAAAAGCACTTTTTTGCACTTTTGTGTTAGTATAATTATAACTTAAATTACTGAATAAATCAATCGTTAAAATACACAATTCTGTCCTTGTTTCCTATAACTTTGCAACAAAAAAGGACGGCGAACCGTCCTTTTCGTTTTGTTTCGAGGGAAATTACTTTCTCTTCTTAGCAACTACAACTGCGCCAGCAGCTACGATTGCAAGACCTGCTACAACTGCTACACCTTCAACGCCGGTGTCAGGAGTGTTCTTGTCAGGAGTGGTAGCATTGGTGTCGCCGTTGCCTTCGTCACCGGTATTGCCTTCGTCGCCGGTATTGCCTTCATCGCCGGTGTTGCCTTCGTCGCCGCCATCAGCTGCGGGAGCAACAACATTGCCTGCTGCGTCATACAGAGTTACGCTTTCGAGAGTAGCAGTGCCGGGATCGCCTTCATTGCCTTCCTCATCATACATGGGGTTTACCCACCAGAACTGAACCTGTGCAAAAGGAGCAAGAGCGCCGTCTTCGTCCACTGCAGCCAGAGCGCCTGCGTCAAATTCAGCTACCCAAGTGCCTTCAGCGGGAGCGGATTCTTCATTAACTTCGTTGTTTACAGCAGTCCACTGACCGTCAGCAGCATTGTTGTAACCGATACAGCCGTTTACCATATTAGATGTTACAGAAACTTTAGCTTCGATCTTGACGATAGATTTAACCTGATCTTCAGTCAAGCCTGTAAAATCAATGTCATACAGTTCTGCGCTTGAATCGTTGCCCGTCTTAGTCATAAGAGCGTCTGCAAAAGCAGCAACAGCCATTGTGCTTACAGCCAGAGCAGAAGCAACAACGCCTGCCATGATTTTCTTCATGTTCATTGTTTGATTTCCTCCAAAAATTTTTGTACGGAATATTATTCCAATTTCAATTATAACTTAACCTAAAGCCGATTGCAACAGTTATTTGTTACAATCTTTATTGATATTTTTGGGTGAAACTGCTATATAATTCAAGTTAATTTTTGGCATATTTACTTAAATCCGTTACAGAATTTTTAAGTAAAAAAAGAAAGCCCGAAGGCTTTCTTTTTATGTTCAGACTAAGGATTAGCCTCTCTTCTTGGAGATGATCACACCTGCAAGAGCAACAGCGGCAGGGATAACTGCCAGAACAACGCCGGTAGGCTCGTTCTTGTCATTGCCAGCGGGATTGGTAGCGCTGGGATCGCCGTTTTCATCAGAAGATGTGGGTTCGTCATCAGAAGATGTGGGTTCGTCATCAGAAGATGTGGGAGGCTGAGGATCATCAACCAACAGCTTGAGCTGAGGAACGTTTTCAAGGTTCGTATCATCATCAGCAGGCTTAATGTTGGTCTGTACAGCTAAAAATGTGTTGTCACCAAGAGTGAAAGGAACAGCCAGTTCAGCTACTACTTCGTATTCACCATCTTCGGTAATGGTGATAGGAGTCTGTGTAACGTTAGCGTTAGAAGCATCGCCTTCACCCCAGTAGTTTACATCGTTAAAGTTGGAGATTGCAAGATGGGCGGTAAAGGGATCCGTAACGCCGGTAACAGAGAACTTAACGGTAATCTTGGTAGCACCTACGAGAGTGTCAAGGTCGATTATCTGAAGCTCATCTGCACGATCGCCTGCCCAAGGATTGTAAAGGTTGATACGAACACCGCCGTCATTGATCATAACACCGGCGTTTTTAGGAGCAACTACAACTTCCTTAGCCACAGGTTCTGTGGGGTCAGTAGGATCAGTAGGGTCAGTAGGATCAGTAGGGTCAGTAGGATCAGTAGGATCAGTAGGATCAGTAGGATCAGTGGGGTCTTCCTCAGCAGCAGCGGTGGTAGCTACCCAATTAACAGTGTACTCAACACCGTCGCCTGCAGAAAGACCAAACTTCAGAGCAAAACCTTCGCCCAGATAAATATCTGTAACGGTAACAGATTGTTTAACTTCTACCTGTTTCCAGTCACCCTCAGCGGTTGAGTTATAACCAACCTGGAAACCTTCCTTTTCAGAAGTAAACGTGATAGATGTTACTGCCGCAGGGTCCAGATCGCCAATGAGCTTTGTAACGTCATCAAACAATTCACCCTCGGTCCACCATTCTGAGTCAGACATAGTGTAAGAACCTTCGAAAGTCTTTGCTTCAGCAGAATCTTCAGCAAACGCCGCAACGCTCATAGCGGAAACAGCCAGAGCACAAGCAGCTACGCTTGCAAGAATTTTCTTGAAATTCATATTTTTTTCCTCCTATAAATTTTTTGTAGGTTTTCGCCTATCAAAATTATAATACCGCACTTTGTGTTAAACTTCAATAGGCAAAATGTATAAAATTTCCGATAAAATTTGCCAATGGTGAAATTTAATATGTATTTTCGGTATTGTACAAAGTAGTCAGGAGCTGTCATCAAAAAGTTTCAGTTTTCCCTAAAATTTCCCAAAGCAAAAATCCCCTTGAGCAAGGGGATTTTTCACGTTTACTTTCTCTTGCGGGCAAGTCCTGCGGTAAGTCCCGCCGCCGCAAGTCCAAGGGCGGTCATTCCGAGAGTTACGCCCGTGCCGGGGTTCGCTCCGTTCGCTCCGTTTGCGCCTGCTGCGCTTCCCGCAGGAGTCAGGCTTTCCGAAGAGCTTTCTGATGAAGAATCAGAGCTTGCGTCGGGGGCGGAGCTTGCGTCGCCTGAGTCGCTTGCGTCGGGGGCGGAACTTCCGTCGCCTGAAGCGTTTGCGTCAGGAGCAGCGCTTCCGTCGCCTGAGTCACTTCCGTCGCCTGCGCCGAGAAGGTCGTCTGCGCCGTCTGCCGCGCCTTGAATGATATCCTCAGCGCCCTGAGCCGCACCATCGATTATTCCCGCCGCGGCAAATGCGCTTACCGAAAGAACGCTTGCGGCAAGTGTGGCCGCAAGTATATATCTTATTCCTTTCATTACCCATACCGTTCCTTTTTTCAGATTTCAGCGTATATATACGCCTGTGATATTATTTGAAAAAAGGAAGGCATTTACTCATTTTAAATAAGGAAAATTATTCCTGCAAATCAACAAATTTCTGATAAGCGGCGCGAAGCTGTTCGCTTGCCGCTTCGGGGGCAACGGGGTTGCAGTGCGCCCATGCGCCCGTTTCGCTGGAGGCGTTGAATTTTATCTTGTCCTTGCTGCGCATAGGCGGGTAAAAAGCGATGTGAAAGTGATAGTCTGACATATCCCCCATATTCACGGGAGCGTTGTACATACACATCATATACGGGAAACGCATATCGAAAAGGCAGTCCAACATTCCCGCTGTTTGCTTCAAGGTCGTGGCGAAGTCGGACTTTTCCTGGTCGGTCATCTGGGTGATGTAGCTGAAATGGCGGTTGGGCACTATGTACACGCCGTAGGGATATTCGCAGAAAAAGGGCAGGAACACGGTGAAGCTGTCGTTTCTGAAAATTATTCTTCTGCCGTCCTTTTCCTCCTTGCTTTTCATCTTGCAGATAAGACATTCGCCGCTTTGCTCTTTCAGCTTAGAGAAGCTGTTCAGCTCAAGCTGTATTTTTTTCGGAACGAAGCTGTAACCGTATATCTGACCGTGAGGGTGGGGCATCGTTACTCCCACAGCTTCGCCTTTGTTCTCAAAGATGAACACGAATTTTATCTTTTCGTCGGAGGAGATGGCGGTAAATCTCTCCTGCCACAGCTCCACAAGCTTCATTATATGCTCATGGGAAAGGCTTTTCAGCGTGGTGGTATGGTCGGGGCTGTAAAGCACTACCTCGCATTTGCCGTAAGACGGGGCGGTCTTGAAAAAGTCGCTTGCCACGTCGTCCTCTTTCGGCGGATTTTGCGACAGGGCGGGAAAGTCGTTGTCGTAAGCCAGCACCTCATAGCTGTCAGGGACTTTGCCGCTTCCCGGACAGAAAGGGCACCAGTCCTTGGGCATTTGCGGGCGGTTCTGACGGTGGGAGGCGATCATCACCCAGTCCTCCGTCAAGGGGTTGAAACGAAGCTCAGCCATTGTGTTTTCCTCCTTTTAGAATGTATTGTAATCAGTCTCGTTTTCCTCTGTTTCGCTGTCGGTGACTGCAAGAAGAGTTCCGCAGTTGGTACAGCAGGGGTCTTTTATCTTGTTAAGGCTTCCGCATACGGGACAGCTTATCAGTCCAAGCACCTCGTTTATGCGCTGTTCTACCGTTTTCAGGCGGTGTATCGTTTCGTCTATCTGTACGGTTTTTGCGGCTATCTCCTCGGCGTCACCAACGTCGTGCCTGCACAGCCTGTACACGGCTATGCCAAGCTCTCTGTACTGCCTGTTCAGCCGCCTGTAAAGTCTGCCTGCGGCTACACGCAGCCTTGCCGCACGGCAGGTGACGTCGGCTTTTTTTACTGCGCTGTCGGCAAGCTCCCTGACAGCTTCGGCTATCTCCGATCTTTTAGGTTGGTTTTTACCCTTTTCAGCATTAGTCATAAACGTATCTCCTTATTTCATAACGTACAGCAAAAACGGATTTGACCGCTTTTCCTCGGATAAAGTCGTATCCTCGCCGTGCCCGCAGAAAAGGCGGTATTCCTCCTGCAAGTCCGTCAGCTTTTTCAGGCTTTCGGCAAGCGTTTTCGGGTCGCCGCCGTAAAGGTCGGTCCTTCCCACCGAGCCTTTGAACAGCGTGTCGCCTGTAAAAATACAGTCCTCCACCATATAGCACACGCTGCCCTTGCTGTGTCCTGGGGTAGATATTACCTTTATCTTCATCGAGCCCTCGCAGATAACGTCCCCGTCCTTTAGTCTTGCGTCCGCCTCAACAGGGTGGAACGGGGCGTAGGGCAGCATATCTGCTCCCGACTTTTTCCTGTCGGACAGCATTTCCTCGTCCTCGCCGCCGACGTAGACAGGCGCGTAATAATGCTCTCTCAGCCACTGGGCGGCGCCTATATGGTCAAAATGCCCGTGGGTGAGCAGTATTTTCCGCAAAGACAGCTTTCTGCCGTCCAGCTCTCCCGCTATCAGCTCCGCCGCCGCGCCCGGGTCAATAACTATGGCGGTGTCGCCGGGACCTGTTATGATATAGCAGTTTTCTTCCATTTCTCCAACAGTAAGCTTGATGATGTCCATATTGCGTTCCTCCGAAATGAAATTTGCACCCTTGTCCTTTTTCTGTATTTATTTTACGCCTTGCCGCTGCGCTCAACGGTGATGACGCCGTCTATCTTTCTCAGCTTGAGTATCATATTTTTAAGCTGTTCGGGACCGCTTATTTCCATAGCCACGAATACGTTTGCGTTGCCGTTTTTCAGATTTCTTGCGTTTATCTCGTGAATGGGTATTCGGCTGGCGGCTATGGCGGAGGTGATGTCCGCTATCATTGCCGTTCTGTCCTCGCAGATTATGTCGAGTGTCGCCTCATAGCTTGCCCTTGCGCTTGCCGCCCATTTCACGTTTATCCAGCGGTCGGCGTTTGCCTCGTTTTTCTGCTGTTCGATAACGTTGTGGCAATCCGCCTTGTGTACGGAAACGCCGAAGCCTCTCGTCACAAAGCCGATTATGTCGTCCCCCGGCAGAGGGTTGCAGCACTTTGCGCAGTGAACGGCACAGTTTTCCACGCCCTCGACGATAATGCCGCTGCTCTGCTTTCTGGCGATAGTTTCGCCCACTACCTCCTCCACGTCGGTGACGGCGGGAGTTTGCGGCTTTTGCAGTTTGAAGTAATCTTCCTTTATCTTTTGCAGTATCTTGCTGAGCATAACGCCGCCATAGCCTATTGCGGCGTAGAAATCCTCCACGTCGTCAAAATGCTGGCGCTTTGCTATCTGCTTTAAAAATTCCTCGTCGGGGACTATGTTGTTGCGGTGCATTTCCGCCTCGAAAGCCGCCTTGCCCCGCTGTATGTTTTCGGGGCGACATTCCCGCTTGAACCAGGCTCTTATCTTTGCCTTGGCTTCATTAGTCTTGGCGATGTTCAGCCAGTTGCGGTTGGGACCGTAGTTGGGGCTGTTGGTGGTCATTACCTCCACTATCTCGCCTGTTTTAAGCTGATAGTCGAAGGACGCCATTCTTCCTCCCACCTTGGCGCCTGTCATACGGTTCCCCACCTGAGTGTGGATAGCGTAAGCGAAATCTATCACCGTTGAGCCGAGAGGGAGCGTTATCACGTCGCCCTTGGGGGTGAAAACGTAGACTTCTTCCGGGGCAAGGTCCACCTTTACCGCCTCGGCTATCTGCTCAACGTCGTCGGCGTCCTGCTGCTGGTCGAGGAGCTGTCTTATCCAGTCGAAACGCTTTTCTCCCGCAACGTTGCCGCTTATCCCCGCCTTGTACTTCCAGTGAGCGGCAACGCCGTACTGCGCGGTGTTGTGCATTTCAACAGTTCTTATCTGCACCTCAAAGGGTATCCCCTCTCTGCCGATAACGGTGGTGTGAAGGGACTGGTAGCGGTTGGGCTTGGGGGTGGCGATATAGTCCTTGAAACGGTAGGGGATAGGCTTGAACATATCGTGGACTACGCCCAGCACGTTGTAACATTCCACCACCGTATGAACGATAACTCTCACGGCGTAAATGTCGTATATCTCCTCAATGCTCTTTCCCTTTACATAAACCTTTTTGTAAATGCTGTATATGCTCTTTACTCTCCCCTCGATTATCGGCGGGGGCTGAATGTCAGAAATGCGCTCTGCAATACGGCTCTTTATTGTTTCAATAAAGTCCTCCCCCTGCTCCTGCTTGGTAGCTAAGGCTTTCTGCACTTCCTTATAACCGTAGGGGTCAAGGTAGAAAAGGGCAAGATCCTCCATTTCCTCCTTAACGTCGTTCATACCTAAGCGGTGAGCTATGGGGGCGTAAAAGCTCATTGTTTCAAGGGAGGTCTTGCGCTGTTTTTCGGGCGGGCGGCAGTCCAGAGTGCGCATATTGTGCAGTCTGTCCGCCAGCTTGATGATTATTACCCGTATGTCCTTGCTCATCGCCATAAGTATTTTGCGGATATTCTCGGCGTTTTGTTCCTCCTTGGTATTCAGGGGAACGAGTCCTATCTTGGTGACTCCGTCCACAAGGAGGGCTACGTCCTCTCCGAATTTTTTCCGCAGGGTGTCAAGCTCCACGTCGGTGTCCTCAACTACGTCGTGGAGCAGGGCGGCGCATATGGTGTCGGTGTCCATACAAAGCTCCAGCAGAATGTAAGCCACGGCGAGAGGGTGAGTGATGTACGGTTCGCCGCTGGTGCGCACCTGTCCCTCGTGGTGCTTTGCGGCAAACTCATATGCGCTTTCTATTTTTTGCAGGTCGTACTGCTTATCAACGCTTTTGATGTAGTCGGTAAGCATCTCAATTGTGTATATCATAGCATTCTCCTACTTGAGCCGCTGTTTCAGCCTGATGAGATAGGGGCAGTTTTCCAGTTCCGTCTTTCCCTTTGCGGGGAGAAGCTCCGCAGTGCCCTTAAGCTCATGTATTTTCAGCAGTCCCACGCTTTCCATAGCGTCAGCGGCTACTCTGAACATACAATAGTTTATGCCCTTTGCCGCCGTAACGTCAGCCGCCCTTTTGATAGACGGGGAGATTTTGAAAGCGTCGTAAACCGTCATCAGAACGTTTCTGTCAGGTATCACTCTTGACGCTAATGCGGGAGAGATTTTCTCCTCAAGGCAAAGCTGTTCGTATGCGTGTTGGGCGGCAAAATACCTGTCCTGCTTAAAGCCTGCGGGACGAATGTCCGTCAGGCGAAATTCCACGCTCTTTACGTTTTTGTATTCATTGACGTAAGGGGTGACAAGCAGTTCCACCCTGTCCCCCGCCTTAAAGCCGAAAGCGCTGTATGTAGAACTGAAATTCAGCACCTTAAATTCCCTGTTCTGAAATTCCACGGTGAAGGAGAGATACTTTCCCTCTTTCAGCGGTCTTACTGATTTTATAAGGCAGTCGGGGATCATTAAAACGGGATTGGGGTTCGCCTCTCCGAACGGCTCGAACCAGCGCAGGCTGTCTATGTTTTCAACAGTCATTTCCTCTGCGTTAGCGGTCATTTCCGCCTCGAAAACATCAGCGGGCATTTGGGGGCTGTTCATCATAGCGTATTCCTGAACGGCGGCGGAAAATTCCTCTATATTTTCAGTCAGCAGGGTGAAGCCTGCCGCCTTGGTGTGACCGCCGAACTTTACAAGCTGATCCGACAGGCAGGTGAGCATTTTAAAAAGGGAAAAGCCCTCAACGCTTCTGGCGCTCCCGCGGGAAAATTCCCCCTCCTGAGTTATGACAAGCACGGGCTTTCCAAAGCCGTTCAGCAGGCGGGAGGCAATTATTCCGATAACGCCGTGGCTCCAGCCCTTTCCGCAGACGATAAGCACGCGCCTTTTCAGCAAAAGCGGGTCGTTTTCCGTCATCTGCATTATCTCGTCAAGTATTCTTTTTTCCTCCTGCTGTCTTTGCATATTCAGCATTGTCAGACGCTCCGCCATAACAGGTATCATCTTTTCATTCTCGCTGAGCAGAAGCTCCGCCGCCTCTTTCGGGTGGGCGAAACGTCCCGCCGCATTTATGCGGGGGCAGACGGAAAATGCAAGCGAAACCGCTGAAAGGCGGTCCTCCTCATGCACTCCGCACTGGCGAAGCAGGGCTCTAAGCCCCATATTTTCCGTTACGGGAAGGCTTTCCAGCCCTCTGCGGACGAGTATCCTGTTTTCTCCTGTAAGTGGAACGATGTCCCCCACCGTTCCCACGGCGGCAAGGTCGCCCCATTCTTCAAAAACGGTATCGGAGTCCCCCTCCAAAGCCATAACAAGCTTCAACGCAACTCCGCAGCCCGCAAGCTCCTTGCAGGTGCTGAAATCGTCGTCCCTGTGAGGGTCTATCACTGCCGCGGCGTCGGGTATCTGCTCGGGCACCTGGTGGTGGTCAGTTATAACAAGGGTCATTCCCTTTTCCTTGATATATTCCGCCTCCTCAATGGCGGAAATGCCGTTGTCCACGGTGATTATCAGCTTGGTGCCGCTTTCCGCTATCTTTTCTATCGCCGCCTTGTTAAGACCGTAGCCCTCGTCACGGCTTGGGATATACCAGTCCGCCTCAGCTCCCATAGCCTGGAGATAGCCGAAAAGTATCACGGTGGCGGTCACGCCGTCGCAGTCGTAATCGCCGTAGACGGTTATTTTATCGCCGTTTTCCATAGCGGCGGTTATCACATTGACCGCCTTTTCCATATCCGTTATCTCTTCAGGCGGGGATAATTCCTCCGCATTGAAAAATTCGTCCGCCTCGTCCCGCGTGAAAATGCCCCTGTTTATCAGCAGCTTTGCGGCAAAAAGGCTTATGCCCGCTTCCTGCGCCAGCTTTTTCGCGGCGTTCTCGTCAGGCTGTTTTACTGTCCACTTTTTCATCTATTTAAAAAACGCTCCGTTTATTTTATCAAAATTGCTCGGATAAATAAAAATACATTATAATTATAGCATTTTTTCACCGATAATTCAAGAGCATTTTACTGATTTAAAGCGGGCTTTACAAAATATTCATAACGTAGGGCAGCTGTTCGTAGCCGTAAACGCGGATAAGCTCCTTTGCGCTTTCACATTCGGTGAGGACTTCTTCGTCCTCCTGCTGTAAAAGGCTGTCTATCTTTGCCATAGACATAGTTATCTCAAGGGCGTGGTCGTCGTCCGCTATAAGGATATGGAGTCGGCGAAAGCTCTTCCACTCTCTGTCGGCATTGTTGAATGCCTGTCTTGCCGCTTCGTTTTCCCCCGCTTCAAAACAGCGGGAGATATTTTCAATGTTCTCTCCCATTCTCTCAGAAAAGGAAAAGACGTAAAAACAGCTGAATATCCCGCCCGCTATCATAATTCCCGCTAAAACGGAGCATAAAATTATTCTTTTCAATTTTTATTTCCCTCCTCGTCCTTTGTCACAAGGTGATAATTTCCGTCGCTATCCGCAGACATAAGAAACACCTTTGAAAGCTCGGTCTTGTTCTGCTTTAATATTGCGTCAAGCCAGCCCTGCCCAAGAGAAAGGCGAGTCAGCGCCTCGTCGTCCCTCTCTCCGTCCCGTATTATTATTTCGGGAGGATCCTTGGGTGGCTGTTCCTTTTGCAGGAAGTTTATCTTTCCTGTGGTCTCAACTATGGCGTACTGCACCTGAGAGATGTCAAATATCCCCTGCTGGCGCATAGCCTCGGTAAGGTCGTCCACTGTGTAGCGGAGATTTTTCAGCTCCGTCTGGTCTATGGTGCCGTTGGATACGACTATCCTTGCAGTACCGCTGACCGCACGCCTTATCCTCCTGCTTTTCAGCATTATCCCCGACATTATCACGTCAAGGGAAACTATCATCAGTATGGGGATAACTCCCATAAGCATCGGGGTTGAAAAATCCTCCAAAGCAAGAGTGGCGATGTTTGATATCATTATCGTTGTCACAAGCTCGGAGGGCTGTAATTCGCCCAATTGTTTCTTTCCCATAAGCCTCAGGGCGAAAACTATGAGAAGATACAGCAGGGCGGTGCGTATGATGATTATCAGCATATTTTTTCCTCTTTCTGATTTGATAAGGCTATTTTGCGCCGAATGAGAAAAAATATTACCCTGAGAATTAAATCGGACAAACAGGTTAAAATACATTCACGGAAAAATATCTTTTTGCTGAGGTAGCTATGGAATTAAAAGAAAAAAATTTAAGCTCCTCTTTAGAGGAGAATGTGATAAATCTGAGAACGGCTATGTCCGATTCCGCCGACCTTACGGTGAAACAGGGGCGTGTGGGGCAGGTGAGGATAGCGATAGTTTTCTGCGAGGGAATGGCGAGCACGGGGACGATGGCAGACCTTATCTTCCGCCCGCTGAACGGCGTGGGGAACGAAAAGGCATTTTCACCTGGTGAACTTTTCGATACTCTTTCAAGGGACGTTATTATTGCGGCGGAGCAAAAGCAGTCACAGACCTACGGCGAGCTGTGCCACGATATAATGTCGGGCTTTACCTCTATCCTGATAGACGGGCTGGAAAAGGCTCTGTCGGTGGGAGTGCAGGGCTACGCCGCCCGTTCGGTGCAGGAGCCTGTCACTCACAGCAACGTGCGGGGCAGCAGGGACGGTTTCATTGAAGTTATCAGGACGAACATTTCCCTTGTGCGAAGAAGAATGAAAAGTCCAAATTTAGTTTTTAAGATGATGCAGCTTGGGGAGATGTCTGACACTGACGTTTGTATGTGCTATATAAAGGGCGTAGCGGACAAAAAGCTGGTAAAGGCGGTGGAGGAAAAGCTGAAAAGTGTGCCGCTGAATATGATACTGGAGTGCGGGTATATTCAGCCGTTTCTGGAATCTCCGGGGGACGCTGTGTTTTCGGAGATAGGGACTACCGAGCGACCCGATGTTTTCACCTCAAAGCTGTATGAGGGGAAGATAGGTATTCTGGTGGACGGAACGCCATTCGGTCTTTATCTTCCCAAGCTGTTTATGGAAAATTTCTCGGCGGTGGACGATTACACGGGGCGTCCCGCCTTTGCCGCAATGATACGGCTGATAAGATATGCGGCGATAATAATTGCCACGGTGACCTCAGGGCTTTACGTCGCGCTTGCGAATTTCAATCCTGAGCTTTTTCCCGAATCGCTTTTGCTGAACCTTGCAACAAGCATACAGGTGACGCCTTATTCCCTGCTGGCGGAATGTCTTATAATCCATGTTTTTTACGAGGTTATGAGAGAGGCGGGACTGCGTATCCCATCAAACATAGGTCACGCCGTTTCGATAGTGGGAGGACTTGTGATAGGGGATATCGTGGTGTCGGCGGGGCTGGTTGGTGCGCCTATCGTCCTTATCGTGGCGGTGACGGCGATAACGGGCTTTGTGGTGCCTGACCTTTACGACAGCATTGCGGTACTTCGTATGATATATATAATCGTAGGCGGAATATGGGGGCTTTTCGGAATAACTGTGCTTTCCGCCCTGATAATATTCAAGCTGTGCTCGCAGGAGAATTACGGCGTTCCTCACACTGCTCCGCTGGCTCCTTTTTCGTTAAGCTCGATGAGGGACTTCGTACTGCGCAGGAGCTGGCGCACATTGGCAAAAAGGGACTATCACGTTCAGGAATTAAAGGGAGTAACTATCACAAAAGGAGATGAAAAGGGCATATGACAGACGTGACCAAGGAAAAGATCAGCTTTGCTCAGCTTGCGGTATTGCTTGCCCTTTCACGAATATTCACCGAGGGGACGGAATTTGCGGGAAACGGTTACACTATGGAGAGATTTCTCGTTATCCTCGTGTCGTTTCTGATAACCTTTGCGCTGTTTCTGCCCCTCCTCCTGCTTTCCTCAAAAAGCGAAAACAGCGCTTTCGGCATTATCGCTGATGGGAACAAGGCGGCGGGGTGGATATTCGGTATTGTGATCTGCGTCATTCTTCTGGCGGGAGTTTTGTCCTCGGTATGCAGGATATGCTTTTACACCTCGTCAACGGTGTTCAGCGAGGCGCCTGTTTTTTTGCTGATACTTCTGCCTTTGCCTGTATGCGCCTACGCCGCCGCAAAGGGCGTGCAGGGGCTTGCAAGGGGCGGGACGCTGATAGCGGGGCTGTTTATCACATTCCTCGTGTTTATTGCAATAAGCCTGTGGGGAAGATTTGACACAGGCTGGCTGTACGTTCCCGACAAAATAAGCGGGAATTTCTGGTACGAAGTGATAAAGCATGTTGGCAGGAGCAGTGAGCTGCTTATTTTCGGCGTTTTGTCCTGCTTTGCGGGGAAAGGGGCGAAAAAGGCGGTGTTCTGCTATCTTCCCGCCGCGCTTTTGCTGTCAGAGCTTATGCTTCTGGCGGAAACGCTGGTGCTTGGTCCTTTTCTGAACAGCGCTGCCTTTCCCTTTTTCACTATCTCCGCAATGTCGGATATAGTGCTGTTTCAGCGGCTGGACGGAATTGACGCTATGGCGTGGACGCTGATGTTCATTGTTAAGGCGGGAATTTCACTTCTTTGCATAAAAACGGTATTCGGGCAGCTTGCGGGGAAAAAGGCGGGGCTGTGGGCGCTGTGGATAAGCGCAGGCATAACGGCGGCGTTTGCTCTTTTCCTTGGTGGGAGCATTGGTTTGTCGGTGATGACAGACAGATTCCTCGTGCTTGTCATTCCCGCCGCGGGACTGCTCACCGCTTTGGCGGCGGGGATTTTGCTGAAAAAGTCAAGACAAAAGGAGGAGCAGGCAAGTGAAAAGACTGCTTAAAATAACCGCCGCCATAACAGCGGTGGCGCTGATAAGCGGGTGTATCCCTCACACGGAGCTGAACGAAAAGGCGATAGTCCTTGCCGTGGGGATAGACTATGAAAATGAGGAATACAGCGTTACCTTTCAATATTACAGTCCCACGGGAATAGGCGGTCAGACCCCTGTGGACAACTCCCAGCCCAACGTAATTACATCTTCGGGAAAGGGAGTCAACGTGTACGAGGCTATGGAGGACGCCGCTTTCAAATGCGGGCGGGAGCTTATGTCGGGGGTCACTCAGATAATAATTATCGGGGAGGACGCCGCGGCTCACTCGGTGGACAGGGTGACGGACTTTGCACAGAGCAGCTTTCAGAGCCGACCTGATATGTTCATCGCCGTATCTGAGGGCAAGGCGGAGGAGTTGATGAATGTGAAGTTCAAGGAGGGCATAGTTTCCACTCAAAAGCTGGAAATGCTGCTGCAGAACGCTCAGAAAAACGGGCTTACCATACTGCCCTCGGCACTGGATTTTTTCATTGCTCTTGAAACGAACCGGCAGAGCATATGTCTGCCTGTGCTGAAGCTGATCGACGACGGGAAAAGCGACTTTTCCCAGGACGGAAAGGCGATAGAGATTGACGGCGGTATGCTGATAATGCAGGGGCAGGCGGTGGAAAAGGTGGCTCCTGAGGTTACCGAGGGGTTACAGCTTTTGTGGGGAAAGACGGAGGAATATTCCGTCACGGTGGACCGTGGGGACAAAAAAATAACCCTGCGTCTTTCCGACATCAGGGTAAAAATAACGCCCTGCGTTGAGGCGGGGCGGCAGGTGTTCGACGTCAAGCTCTCCTGCGAGGGGCGGTATCTTATCGCTCCGCCAACCTCCAACGACAACGAGCAGATGAAAAAGCAGTGCGCTGAAAAGCTGATGGAGCAGATGGAAAACGCCGTCAGCGAAACGGTGCTGAAATACGGCGCGGATCCTATAAATCTGGAGAAAACGGTAAGGCATTACGACTGCGGCAGGTGGAGCGAGGTGAAGGACAGCTGGGGTGAGGTGCTGAAAAACAGCGCGTTCAGGTTTGATGTGAGGGTGAATATTGATAAGTTGTCGATGGAGGACTAAAGACGAAAAGTTGCAAAAACAGATTATGTTGCGCACTGAGAGGGAGCTTTTTGTAAAAAGCTCCCTCTCAGACTCTCCTGTAAAAACTTTTTCAGCTCCCGCCTGACGGCGGTTTTTTCTTTTTCGCTTTAAGCTCCTGTTTTATAGCTTTAAATGCTGTTTCTTCGCCCTGTTCTTTGACTAAAGTCAGCCAGCGCTGAAGAGTACGGGCGGTGTTATGGTGCATCGTTTTGGGGGCTATCTTGCTTTGGAGGAAATATTCCAGAGCGTCGCCCTGCTTGTAGTTCTTTCCGTGGTAAACGCGGCAGGCGGCTATCCTGTCACAGCACATTTCTGCGACGTATTTCAGCGGCATTTCCACGGGGACAAGACCTACGCCCTTCTTGTAGTCCTGCCAATATTCCCAGTGGTGTCTGTTTCTTCCCTTGTGGTGGAGCCATGCGGCGCTGTACCCCTTTTCCCTGCGCTCAAGGTCGTTGGGGGAGCAGTGTCCTGTGAAATATTTTGCGCCTGCGAGAAATTCGGTGGGGGAATATTTTGAAAGGTCGTGAGTAAGCCCTTGTCGGTAAAGTCCGCATTTAAAGCAGAATTTCCGCACAAGGCGTCTGTGTTTCATCACCGTTTTAAGATGTCCGAAAAAACCGTTCATACCTTGCCTTTCTGATACAAGTCCATATGGCGGAAAATAAGCTCGCCCTTTTCCTCGGTTATCAGTCCGTAAGAGGGCGGCTGTCCGTCACGGGGCAGGCTTATGCTCCCGGGATTGAACAGGGTTATACCGTCCTCCCTGCAAAGACAGCGGCAATGCGTATGGCCGAACAATGCCGCCTCGCAGTCGTTCAGCGCGGCGGCGGCAGAAAGTCTGTCCAGTCCGTCCCGCACGCCGAAGGTATGACCGTGGCAGATAAGAAAGCGGTGTCCCTTTACTTCAACTGCGGCAACGGTGGTCGTCATAGAGCCCCAGTCGCAGTTTCCCCGTACACAATAAGTGTCCGTTCCGCCCATATTCATTGTGACGGCGGAATATTCGTCCTCCCCGTCGCCGAGGAAAATAAACGCGTCAAAGGGGCGTTCCTGCTCTATCGCCTGCCGCACCGCCATTTCGTTTCGGTGGCTGTCGGAAATTACGAGTATCTTCATCGTTCACCTGTTCTTTCTTTTTTGCGCCTAGCGCCTCGCCTATCATTTCGTAAACCTTCTTGACGTCAAGGGGCTTTGAAATATGGGCGTTCATTCCCGCCGCCTTGCTCTTTTCCTCGTCCTCGGAAAAGGCGTTTGCGGTCATAGCGAAGATAGGCACCGTCTTTGCGTCGGAGCGATTCAGCGCTCTTATGGCTTTTGAGGCGGTAAGTCCGTCCATAATGGGCATTTGTATATCCATAAGGATAACGTCGTAATAGCCTATTTCGGAATTGCAGAACATCTCCAGCGCCTTTGAGCCGTCCTCGGCGGACTCTATCTCTGCTCCCGTGGCTTCTCCCAGAAGCTCCACGGCTATCTCGCGGTTAAGCTCGTTGTCCTCCGCCAGCAGGATATGCCTGCCGCTGAAATCGTACTCCGCACCGTGAGCAGGATTCATATCGAACATAGGATTGTCGGATTTCACGCTTTCCAAAGCGGCGGCGATGGTGGAGGCGAACAGCGGCTTTGCGATAACTCCCTCAAAGCCTGCGTCGCGGCAGGCGGGCTCTACCTCGGCGGTATCGTAGGCGCTGATGATTATTACCGCAGTATTATCCCCTGCGATCTCCTTTATCCGCTTTCCCGTTTCCAGTCCGTTTAACTCGGGCATACGCCAGTCGATAAAGCAGATGTCGTAATCGTCACCCATTCCGTGGGCAAGCTGTACCTGCGCCGCCGCCTGATAGCCGTTGTCGGTAAATTCGGCGGAGCGCACCTTCATTTTGTTGAGGATATCTATGATATGGCGGCAGGTGTCCTCATCGTCGTCCGCCACGAGTATCTTCAGATTTTCGTAATGGACGGGCGGCATTTCAGGAGCTTTGCCGAAAGGCAGTTCAACGGTAAAGGTGCTTCCCTCGCCGTAAACGCTGTCAACGCTCACCTCTCCGCCCATAAGGCGTGAAAAGCGGCGGACTATCGAAAGTCCCAGTCCCGTTCCGCCGTAATTCTGCGCTACGTCGGAATTTTCCTGCTCAAAGGACTCGAATATCTTATTGAAATTTTCCTTTTTTATGCCGCAGCCCGTGTCTATCACGCAAAAGCGCAGCTTTGCGGTATTCTCGTCGGAATAGGTCTGTTCCACCGTGAGGTGGACGCTTCCGCCCTCAGGGGTGAATTTCAAGGCGTTGCTGATAAGGTTCGCAAGCACCTGATTAAGTCGGAGGGAATCTCCCACCAGCGTTTCGTCAACGTGACCCTTCAGGATAGTTTCATATTCCACGCCCTTAGCCTGCGCCTGACTGTGATAGGAGGAGCTGAGCGTTTCCAGGAAGCGGCGGAAGTCGAACGCCTCGTGCTTTATCTCCACCTTGCCGCTTTCTATCTTCGACATATCAAGCACGTCGTTGATAAGGGAGAGGAGGTGATTTGAGGAAAAAGATACTTTTTTCAGGCAGTCCTCCACCTTGACGGGATTGTCTAAATTCTGCCGTGCAATGACGGTCATACCGATAATTCCGTTCATAGGCGTGCGTATCTCATGGCTCATACGGCTGAGAAATTCGCTTTTTGCAAGGCTGGCGTTCTCTGCTCTCAGTTGCGCGGCTCTCACCTCTTCGTTTATGGCATGAAGCTCGCGCTCGTTGCGGTGAACGTGAATAACGTACACGGCAAAGGTGCATAAAAGTGAGATTATCACAAGAATAAACACGCTGACGGTATTTACGTTCAGCCTGTCCGCCATATCGTCAAGAGAATCCTTGATTACGGAAAAGGGCATTTCCGTCAGCATATACCAGTTCGTTCCCTCTATGGGCGCGTAATACATATACATAGGGTCGTCGCCGATAACGTATACCGCCAGTCCCTCGCCGCCGTTTTCGATGTTGCTTTTAAGCTGCTGAACGTCCACGTCCCCCGTCATAGTCACGTTGTGGCTGAGGGAGGAGAAAAGGTTCACGCCGTCGGATATTTCCTTGTGGGAAAAATTCTTGATGACGTAACTGCCGTCGGTGTTTATTATGCTGCTGTTGCTGTGGTCGCCCTCTCTGTGGAGAGAAAGCTGACCCGCAAGCTCCTCAAGGGAGATCCCCCCGATTATCGCAACGTATTCCGTCTCGCCGTTGGAAACGGGAGCTATGCTTATTCCCATCATTACCATATCGCTGCCGAGGAACGCCTCGTTGTAGGAGATATGTCCCTTGTCATCGCCGCTGAGCAATGCTCCCACAAAGCTTATCCTTGACGCGGCGGGAAATTCGCCGTCTGCGCCGTGGCATATGCCTTTGCTGTCCAGCAGTGCGAGATAGTCAAAGCTGTTCACGCTCTCCGACTTGCTCAGAAAAGCCTTTATGGAGCTTTGGTCTGTCATATCGTCCTCTCTGACGGAGGCGGCTATGGTGCGCAGCTTGGAAAAACAGCTTTCAATGCTGGTCTCAAAATGTCCCGTGGTCTGAAGGGTTATCTCCTTGAGATAAAGCTGGCTCAGCTCACGCCCCGTGGTTATGGTCAGACCCTCGGATTCTCTGCTGAGGTGGAAAAATCCTGCAACGCACACGCCCAGCACTATCACCGCCATAATTACGGGAACAAGGATCCTTGTTTTCCCTGCGGCTCTTTTTTTATCGTTTTTCATTTCGAGGACGTTATCCTCCCCTCTATGCGGGTGTCAAAGCCTTCCGCCTTGTGTGCGGCAAAATATTTTCCAAGAACGTCGGCGCAGTTCAGCCCTGTTTCCCGCACGAGTTGAACGTCCTGCGCAAGGGGCGCAGTGTCGCTGTACACATTGAGCATTGTGTAGCCGTCGCCTGAATCCTCTATATATCCTTTATTGCCCGCCATATAATCGGTAACGGCTATGGTGAATTCATCGCTGTCCTTTATGGGCGTTCCGTCGGGGAGGGTCATTGAGGTTATCTCCCCTGTTTCGGGGTCAAAGGAATAGCACATACCCGAAACATTGAGGAAGCGTCCGCTGGGAATATCGTTGTCACGGACAAGCTGTGAAACGCCGTTTTCCAGCATTTCACGAATGACCCTGCCGTTTGTTTTCAACACCACTATCTTATTATCGTAAGGGCAGACTGCGTCAAGGTCGGCTCCCAGAACGTCCCCCTCGTAAAGACTGCTTCTTATACTGCCGCCGTTGATGAAGCCGATGTCCGATTCAGCCGCCTCTCTCACGGCGTCGCTCACAAGGTTGCCTATCTCTGTTTCTCCAAGGCGCACATTGTAGTTTTCACAGATCATATCATGCTCCACCCAGCCCACGATGGAAACGTCGCTGTTGATCTCCTCTCTGCCGCTGTAATAATAATCGTCGAACTGCTCCAGCACGGCGGAAAGCTCCGCACTGCCCAGAAGCACACGGTCGAAGCGGTTGGCGATATAGCACATCAGATCGGTGGGTATCCTGATGTTGTAAACATAGCCGCCGTCAATGCAGCTTTTCAGTCCGTCGGGGATCTCTCCGCCGTTTTTCACCCCTTCAGTCAGATAAGTCTGAGCAGCGCCTATGTCTTTGATAAGCGCCTCCTGTCCCTTGGTGGTGGAGAGCAGGGAAAGCATACGGTGGCAGGCGTCCAGCTTTTTGGGATCGTTCTGCTCAAGAGAGGCGTTTATTCCCAGAAAAGCGCAGGGAGCGCTGACTGTCCAGGGCTGATTCCCCTCGTCGCTGAGGAAAGGGATCATCTCATATTCATAGTCCTTTCCCTCACTGCGAATGGTGTCGTAAAGATTAACTCCGCCATAAGTGAGGAGCATAGTGCCGTTTCCCATACGTTCAATAACGTGAGCCGACTGTCCCTCCAAGGTGTAGGGGTCAAAATATCCCTCCTCCACCATTTTCATAGGAAAGTCCAGAGCGTTGTCAAATGCTCCCGTAAAGCTTCCGTTTCCCTGTTTTATGTTGTCCGACCAGATTATTCCCTCCGACTGGGCAAGATAATCGGGCACGTGATTTCCAATATAGAAAGAGCCGAGAGAGCCAAGGTCCGTCGCGTATATGCTGAACAGGGTCCCGTCCTCACCCGTGCCCTTTTTCGCCTTGCTCCCCGCTTCAAGGAGAGCCAGCAGGTCGGAACGGCTTTCTATCTTGTCAAAGCCCAGCTCCTTTGCTATGGTTACGTTGTAGATATATCCGCTGTACTGACCGGGCAGGGGGATATACTTAGCCTGTCCGTTCACCATATACGACCTCATAACTTGTGAGGAATAACGGGAGGTATACTCCATTTCGCTCAGGTCGGCAAGGTAATCGGAAACGTTGGCGGAGGGGGTGAGCACCGTCACAATGTCCGTGCCGTGTCCGTTCAGCAGGCGGCGTTCCGACTGTCCGCTGACGGTAGCCACCGCATTTATCTCTATTTGCAGGTCGATATCCGTGTAGGTGCTTTCAAGCAAAGCCTCGAACTCAGGCAGCTTTGTAGGATAGAGCATAGTTATGACTGCCTTTTCGCCGCTGTCAGCGTTGCTCTCGTCAGGCTGGCAGGCGGAAAAGCCCGTCAGAACAGCTCCGCATAAAAGCAGGCAGGCAGTACGACGGATAAAATTATTCTTTTTATTTTTTAAAGTAAATTTCATTAAAATACCTCTGATGATAAAAATATACACACTATTATTATATCATCACTGCTCGTCCGTTGTCAATATATAGGGATAAAAAGAAAACGGCAGAAATTATCTGCCGTTTTATGCTTCTTATTTCGTTTACTGAGCGTTCTGCTGAACGGCAAACCGCTTTGACGGTCGGATAATCAGGGTCATTATCAGTATTGCGACGGCGGTCGCTCCGAGGCTCAGGGGGTAGACCTGCATTATGGTGGTGAACGAGGGGTACCATTTGAACACCGTAAACATCCACGCAAGGCGTATGCCGCAAATGCCGAACACAGAGCACAATGCGGGGATCATTGACATTCCGAAGCCGCGCAGATACCCTGACAATACCTCCTGCGGAACGCTGAAAATATATGCGAAGAAGATATACTCAAGGCGGATATAGCCTGTGTTTATCACTTCTATATCCCCGTTGAACACGGACAAGAGGTTTTTTCCGAAAAGCAGGATAAGCCCGCAGCTTGCCGCAGTTGCGATATAGCTTTCTATAATGCACATTTTAAGGGATTTTTTACACCTGTCGGCTTTTCCTGCACCGTAGTTCTGTCCCACGAAGGTGGTGCAGGTCTGACCGAAGGAGTTCATCACGTAATAAGCGAATATCTCCAGATTGTACGCCGCCGAGGACGCCGCCATAACGGTGGTTCCAAGGCTGTTCACCGAGGTCTGCACCACTATGTTGGCAAGGGAGAATATCATACTTTGTATTCCCGACGGAACGCCTATTTTCAGAATGTTCAGAAGCGTCCTGCCGTCTATGCGAAGCTGTTTTGGCGTCAGCTTTACTTCAAGTTTCGTCTTTACAAGACAGATAAACAGGATTATTGCGCTGAACAGATTGGAAAGGACAGTCGCCGCCGCAACGCCGTCCACGTCCATTCCAAGCACCATTACGAAAAACAGGTTCAAAATGACGTTCAGAACGCCTGATACCGCAAGCGCCGCCAGCGGTATCTTTGTGTTGCCGCAGCTTCGGAAAATTGCAGATTCAAAGTTGTACAGCAGTATCACGGGCATTCCCAGAAAATAAATGCGAAGATACTTCACCGCCATATCGAAAACCTCAGCGGGAACGTCCAGCATTCTCACAACGCCCTCCGCTATAAGTTCGCCAATTGCGGTCATAAGGATACCGCCTAAAAGGGCGAATATGACGGAGGTATGTACGGCTTTTGAGGTGACCTTTTGGTTTCGCTGACCGATAGCTTTGGCGATGATAACATTGCTTCCCAGGGATATACCCACGAAAAAATTCACTAATAGTGAGATAACAGGGGCGTTGCCGCCTACCGCCGCCATGGCGGATTTGCCGAAATCACCGGGAATCTGACCCACTACCGCAAGGTCAGCCGCGTTGAAAAGCTGCTGCAATATCCCAGTTGCGGCAAGGGGAACGGCGTATTTTATTATCTGGCGCCCGATAGCGCCGTTTGTAAGGTCTGTCTTTTTTTGCATAGGTTTTCTCGTTTCTGTTTTATTCTTCGGGAGGGGATTTCTGCTCAGGGGGCTGTATTTCCAGCGTTACGGAGGAAACGCCGCTTTCCGTTTTAAGGAAGTTTTCTATGGTTGTAAGCTCGTCGTCGGTAAGAGGAGCTGTCGCCTGGGCGGTCAGGAGGAGCGAAGACCCGTTTTCGCCGTACATCAGCCCACAGCTTACCTTATCCAGCTTTGTGAATACGTCTGAGGTCTTTTCGGAAAGCTGTTTGCAGTCGATACGGTCTTTCATATCCTGAGATAAAGCCTCATTTTTCTCCTTTTCCGCCTGAAGCTCCTCTTGGAGTTGATGAATGGTGTTTTCCTGGACGGCGATCGTCACCTTGTCCCCGTCTGCGCCCTCCACCGTTTTGTTCTGGGTAACTCTGAGAGTGTAGCCTGAAAGGTCGTAATCCGCAAGTTTTTGTTCAAGCTCGGATATCCTCTGGTCGGAAAGCTGAGTTCCCACAAGGGAAACGGAGATGACTTTGTTCTGATTGTCCGCACTGCTCTGCACAAGCTGAGTGTCCGCAAAGACAAATTCCGATTTAAGATAATTTGAAATGTTGCTGTCCAGCACGGAAAGGTACACCGTGTACGCTCCGCCGATTATGCTGGGTATCACCGTTATCACTATCAATGCCTTGATTATGTGATTTATGCGCTTTTGCCGCTTCGTATCAAGCTCTTCCCTTACAGGAACGCCTAACAGCTTTGTGACGATAAGCGCTGAAAGAGCTATGAACAGCGTGTTTATTGCGAAAAGGTAAAATGCTCCCAAAACGAAGTTGAGCTGACCCGTGGCTATGCCGTAGCCCACCGTGCAAAGCGGCGGCATAAGCGCTGTTGCGATAGCTACGCCGGGGATAACGTTGCTGGTCTTCTTTCTCGTGTTGCCGATACTGCCTGCGATTCCGCCGAACAGGGCTATCAGCACGTCCCAGATGGTGGGACTGGTGCGGGCTATCATCTCCTCCGTCGCCACGTTAAGGGGAGAAAGGGCAAAGTATATAGTGGAGGCGATAAGGCTTATCATCACCTGAGTGCCGAAGCGTGCCGCCGCCTTTCTCAGCATGGCAAGGTCGTGAATGGCGAGGGAATAGCCGATAGTGAGGATACCACTCATCAGCGGAGAGATGAGCATAGCGCCGATTATCACTGCCGTGGAGTTGACGTTAAGCCCGATAGACGCTATCAGGATCGCCAGCATAAGTATCCACATATTTGCGCCGTGAATGACCGTGTTTTCCTCCATCATATCGTGAAGCTCGTCGTATGACAGCATATTGCTACGCATATCAAGGAGGTTGTGAAAGTAGGTCTTTATTGAATGTTTTTTCGTTTCGCTGTCCATTTTTATCTGTCCTTTTTGAAATTCATTCGGTCGTATCTTCGGCCTGCTCCACCACTATCTTTGTGGAGTTGAGCCGCTTCAGCGTGCGCTTGGCAAGGCGGATGCGGGGATTTTCCACTATCCAGATGTTTGCCGCCTCCCATACCGCAAATGAGCCTACAATCGAGATAAGCTCCACGGGAACTGAGCCGATAACTCCGTCCAGAAGTATTGCCGCCGCCACGAATACCACGCCGATACAAAGCAGCCATAGCTGTTTTATAAGGTTCAGCTTTTTCTGGGCGGCGTTGTGTCGCTCCTGCTCCCGTATCGTTTCCTGAAACGCGCCCTTTACCCGTTCAAAATCAACGGGTCCGCCGCATTTTATTTTCAAAACGGTGTCCTCGCCTATCTCCTGCCTGCCGTACTGCCTTGAAAGATAATCCGCAACGTCGCTGTTCAGCGTGCGGCAGCTTTCGTCAAAGGGGTCGTACAGGTCCTTTTCCTCTTGTATTTTCAGCTTTATCTCGTGCATTTTCGTCCTCCTGTGCGGTGACATTGCCGTTTTCGGCTTTTTATCAATGTTTATTTTACGCTCTTTCGGCGGTAATGTCAAGGCTGTATCAAGGCAAGGGAAAGTAAAAAGCGCCGACGACGCAGGCGCTTTTTCCATTAAAATATATTTAATCAGAAGCTATGCTTTATTTTCATAAATATCAGTAGTCGTACAACACAGCTTTTTTATTCCCGCCATTCTGACGTAATAGCTTATGACCAGCACTATATCTGCTCCCGCCCAGGCAAGGACCTCCGCCCAGAAAAGTCCCTCCGTGCCTATCAGCCAGGGGAGGAAAAAGATGGTGGACATACGCATAACAAGCTCCGCCGCGCCTGAGACCATAGGCATTATCGTATCGCCGAGCCCTTGCAGGGAGGAACGGTAAATATGCAGAATGTAAAGCACAGGCAGGAACGCCGACATAATGCAGAGATAGTGATATGCAATATCCACCGTTGCCGCGGCGTCCGCAGGCTCGCCTGAAATAAATGCGCCGACTATGTACTTGCCGAAAAGAAACATTATCACGCTTATGACTGCGGCTGTCGCAACACCCATCAAGGCTCCCGTGTGAACGCCTTTGTTGACACGTTTCAGCTTATTTGCGCCGTAATTCTGTCCCACATAGGTAGTGAGCGCAAAGCCGTAGGAGATAGCGGCTATCTCAAGGATACCGTACAGTTTGTTCGTCGCTGTAAAGCCCGCGATATACAAAACGCCGTAGCCGTTGATCACAAACTGGACTACCAGTCCGCCTACCGAAATTATCAGGTTCTGGAACGCAAACGGCATAGCCAGCTTTAACAGCTTTTTTGAAAGTCCCTTTTCGGAAGTACGTTCATCTTTCGGCACATGCACTATATCCAGCTTTCTCAAGGATAAATAGCATATCAGCGCAGACACTGCCTGACCGATAAGCGTTGCCGCCGCCGCGCCTGCTACTCCCCAGCGAAAAACTATCACGAAAAGCAGATCCAGCACGATATTGCACAGCGAAGCCAAGATCATAGCGCGCAGAGGCGTTTTGCTGTCGCCCACAGCCCGCAGTACCGACGCCAGAAAATTATACGCCATAACGATAGGCACGCCCGCGAAAATAACGCTTAAATAGGTCACGGTTATGGGGAATATCTCCGAGGGAGTATTCAGCAGGCGCAAAATAGGGCGTAATGCCGCAAACGCAAAGCAAACTATCCCTATCGTGCAGAAAACGGATAGCTTGAGGGAGGTGACGTAGGTTTTTCTGAAGCTGTTTTCATCGCCTGCCCCGAAATTCTGCGCAAGACGAATGGAAAAGCCCTGGGCAAAGCCCTGAACCAAACTTAAAACAAGCCAGTTGAGCCACTCTCCGTTGCCTATCGCCGCCAGCGCGTTAAGACCCAGCACCTTGCCGACTATCATTGAATCCACCATGGTATAAAGCTGTTGGAACACGTTCCCTACCATAAGCGGCAGGGCAAAGAAAAAAAGTATGCGCAGGGGCGGACCTGCTGTCATATTTTTTGTTGACGTCATAGAAAGCTCCTATATATCTTAAAATATATCTTCTGATAAATAACTGTTTTTGCTTACCATAGCACAAAACAGAGGGATTGTCAAGACGTTTTTTAGGGAGGAGATGTTTGGGGGATAAATATGCTTTTGTGAAGTGTCTGCTATAAAGAGGCAGATATAAAAATGAACAGAGCAGTATCGCTTAACTGCGATACTGCTCTTATCAATACATAGATACTCTGTTGATGCAGCCCGACGCTTTTTATAAGGCACAGCTTTTTTCATCAAGCACAGCTACATCATTAAAAGCTGAACGAAAAGGAGATCTTCTCGGCTCTGACAATTCGGCTATCTGAAGCAGAGGATATCTCGATCATATGATCTCCGCTTTCAAAGCATTTTCAAGCCACTGTCTGCTTCTTTCTATCTCGGGCTTCATTCTGGCGTTTACCTGCTCCCAGTCGATGGGCTGGTTGTAGGTCTTTTTTTCAAAGGCTTCTTCAACCGTTGGAACAATTCTGTCCATAAGACCGACAACACTGAGAATACTTTGTACTCTTTCAAGTCCGTTTGTTTCATTCATCATACCTTTTACAAAGATGAACGGAATATTGTATCTGACAGCAAAGCAAGTAGCGTGAAATGAGTCTGTGATAATAAAACTGCTGTTGGTAAGATATTTCAGCCAGTTTTCAACGGTCAGGTTTTTTTCGTATGGATAAGGCCAATTTGATTGATAAAATCCTTCCTTTGCCAGAGAATTTTCAGCACAGGTAATTGTGCCGATATGACCCATATTAAATTCTCCGCATATCTTCTCGATTCCGTATTTTAAGGGGCTGGGATGAATAATGTATGAGCAAACATATTTTTCTCCCACAGAGCATTTCGCAGAGTCAATCAGTTTTTGAAAATACTTTTTGTCGCACAGGAAAACAGGGTCAACCACCCACTCCGCTTTAACACCCATTTGTCTGCACAACTCAACACCTGATTTTTCCCGCACGGATACTGCGTTAAATCTTCTTAACAAATTGGTAAGTTCTTTATTTTGTTCGGGAGTTCCTGTCAATTCAACAGAACCAAATGACGTTGAATATGCCACTTTTCTTCTGTAATCTCTAACATAATCAAAAGAATAGCTGTTAATTGTTGAATTATCAAATATTTTATAGTTCCAAACCTGATCCGAGCCTAACACAAACGTTTTTACCCGAACATTCAACTCCGCTTGGTCATTGAAATTTTTGTGTATTCTGCAAACATCATAAAATGGGTAAGGATTCACGCCGAAATGTATGGGTCTTGGAATATCATATCCGGGAATATCTGCCCGTCTCTCTACCATAATCACAGAATATCCCATATCCTTGATAGTGTTGTACAAAGCGTAATATGTCAGATCGCCGCCATAATTGGGTACAGTCCAGCAGCCGCTTACAGCTACGTCAAATTTCCAGTTAAGGGCGTAATCCACCGCTTTTTTAAAGTCCCAGCCATCCTTTATCAGACGGAAAAATCTTTGTCTGGCGAGGACAGGCTTGCGTTTTTCGTTCATTCTGTTAAACCGTCTGAGGAAGGACAGGGGCATTCTTTTTACAAATTCAAACGAGCCCTTTATCTCCTCAAAAATTTCCATTGATTTTTTGTTGTTTGTAAGTATGCAGCTTATGCCTTTTTCCAGATCTACCGTTTCGTCATATTTGTCAAAGCTCCAGAAATCGCCTATCGTAAAGTCGCCAACTCTCGGAGTGGGAGCAAATTGGCAGTTGTCGCAGGATTCTGATGTTATCATAAATTTTAAATATGCTTTAAGGTAAGGGTCACGCATTGAGTGAATAATATGTTCCTCTCCGTTTGTAAATTCAATCCTTATTCCGTTTATGTACCAGCTGTATTTTTTGGAGCGGAAAGAAATATTTTTTATCTCCCTTCCCTTTGCCACGCTGTCCACATACTGACGGAAAAGCTTTTCGGGAGGATAGCCGCCGCAAAGCAGGTCGACTGTTATCAGCTTTTTAAAATCCTTGGGAAGATATGCTTTAAGCGCCGCCACCTGACAGGGGACTCCTGAAAAGAGGACGTACGCTCCTTCATTCAGCTTTTCATACACCTGCTTGTAGATATTTCCGGGCTTGCTGTAAACGTATTTTGAGCCCCTCAGCTTATACATATCCGCTTTGTCGGAAATCATTATCTGGGATACTCCCCTGAAATCCTCGTCGTAAGCGGCTCCGCACACATATCCGCCTTTATCGAAAACATAGTTTGCAAGGGCGGTGAACGCTCCGCCCGATGAGCTTACCTCTAATACGTCAGGCGGCATTTTTACAGCGTAGCAGGGCGGCTCTGCCTCGTTGGAAACAGCGTGATTAAGCTGGGGGCATTTCTTTTCGCATTTTTCGCAGTGAATACATTTTCCGCTGTCAATTTTCGGTCTTATAAATCCGTCCTCGTTAGGGAGCATTTCGATTGCTCCCACGGGGCAGATATTCTTACATAATGAACAGCCTGTACAGGTCCTTCCTATGGCTGATATTTTATCTAAAAGCATTTTGGTCCTCCTTATATCGTATCGTCCGTTTCAAAAACGGTATCGGTGAATTCATCTCTACGGGTATTGACGGCGATAGAGGTTATCATTCCTGAGGGCTTTCTGTCGTTTATCAGAATACGCTCCCCGTAAGGAAGATCGTAAATTATTGTATCGAAACGGATACCGTTTTCGGCAAGAAAGCTCTCGGTCATCTCCTTATATTCTCTTTTTCTTGACGTGATAAGAATTATCTTATCCTCCGGGGACAGCTTTTTGAAAAATTCCCTTGCACCTTCAAGAAGCGTATCTTTGCCGTCTGTCTTGTATCCGTTATGCTTGACGATCGTCCCGTCAATATCCATTATCCACGTTTTTCCCAAAGAGGAAACTTTGATCACATCAGCCATTTAATATCTCTCCGATATGTCCGCCGGGGTGATTCATTTTAAACTGGTCAAGAGTGATGCCCATCTTCTTGCTTATCTGCATCGCCAGCATCTGCAAAACGATGAGATTGAGGGTGGTGGAATTGTTGGGAACGATGTTCCACATATCCCCCTCATGCTCAAGGTGAATAACAATGCATTTGGATATTTTCCTTGTCAACGTGCTTTCATTTTCAAATGTCAGCAGCCACTGGGTGCAGTTTCTTTTGTCAAGAAGAGAGTTAAGATACACCGATTCCACCGTTTCGCCACTCTTTGTGAGCAGAATGACAAGGTCGCCGTCCTGTACCATTCCGATGTCCCCGTGTACGGCGGAATTGGTGTTCATAAAGCAGGCGTTAAGTCCCAGCGAATTCATTGTACCTACAAACTTGTCGCATACAGGCACGTTTTTGCCAAGCCCCGAAAGAATAATCTTGTGTCCCGAATTCAGGGTTTCGATGCTCTCGTCAACAAGCTGTGAAAAAGCATTCTGGTCAATGGATTTCAACGAGTCAGTCAGGATTTTTAACAGTTCTTCAAAATATGTATTCATGTTTTTTCCTTTCAGATGATAACATCATCATTTTATTTTTTATTTTAAAGTATCTGGGACAGATACAAAAGTCCGTTGTAGAACGCTCCGCATATAGAATCGTAATCCTCCCAGGCGTATGTGGTGAGGGAAAGCCAGATGATGGCGTGTATCAGACGTATCTGTTCGGGCGTTACCTCGTCGCCTATAAGACGGAAAAATACATCTTCCAGCTCCTCCCAGCCTGACGAACGGACGAACAGCTCCACAGAATCCTCGTGAATATGCAGATCAAACCGCTTTAAATTAAACTGGTCGTAATTTCCCACAAGGGAATAGTACAGCTTTGCCCAGTCATACGCCACATCTCCGTAAAACTCGGTAAGTCCGAAATAACCTCGTGGGTCAATGAGGACAGGCTCCTTGTCGTTTCTCAGCAGAATATTTGAAAAAGTGCAGTCGCCATGGAGAAATACGAACCTGTCAGGCAGGTAGCGTTCCATAGCTTTGGTTATCTCATCTATGTGAAAGAAAAAATTGGGACAGCGTTTACCGTTTATGACGATAGTTTCATCATTGGCAAAGGGGACAAGCTGTTTTACTTTCTCAAGTCGGGAGAGCGTTTTATAGATATATGCCTCGTTATAGCTTTGCTTATCAACGGGAACGCTGCCGATAAGATGGACCGATTTCAGGCAGTTTACAATATCAGTAAGGATATTCACCCTGTTTTCATAGCTGATATTTTCATACTCATAAATATTGCTCCCTCGGATCTTTTCCATTGTGAGAGGCTCGTATGAGTATATTTTGGGTAAATTCAGAAACTGCTTGTCCATTACCTTGCGGTACCATGCGATCTCCCTTTTAGCAAGATCCTCGCCCTGCTTGGTTATAGGCCTTTTGATAATGGAATCCTCCTGTTCCTCAATGGAGTTAAAGGGACGGCATTTTGCGGTGGGTATTTTCATATACTCGGAGATAAGCCCGAATTCCTTTACAGAATCGAGGGTGACAGTCTGAAACTCTATGTCTGTATCTTTCAGCCACCTGACAAACTCTCCCGATTCGGGCACGCCCTGCAAAGGTGATTTATCAGAAAAAATAAACATACCCGCTACGCCGTATTCGACAGAAGAGTTCTCAACAAACTGATTATCCTCATATCTCCATCGGCAGGGAAAGCTCCCCGAAAGGCAGACATAGTTCCCGTTTGAAAGCCCGTCGGTGTTGAAGGTATCGGGCAGAACAAGATCTGACCATATCAGCATAAAGGACGCACCGTCGGGAATATTATCCACCGCTTCCTTTAACCCGCCGCAGGTACCTTTGCGTCCATTGGCGTTTATCAGTGTGTAATCGACGTTTGCAAATGCGGCAAGATACCGCTTTAACACGTCAAACTTATAATCTCCTATGATTACAAATTTTTTGCGGGGATATTTTTCAAACAAATGAAAAATCATAGGGCGATTATTTACGGGAACAAGGGCTTTCGGCTTATTTTCAGTGAGATGCTCCATTCGTGTGCCTTTTCCGCCCGCCTGAACGATTATGTAATCAAATTCCATTTTATCCCTCCGATTTTAATTTCTCTATTTCTTCTTTTAAAGCATTTTTCAGCCAGTTTTTTGAAAAATCCTCCAATGCTTTCAGCTTTTCATAAACAGGACCGTAATCAATATCTGAGAATTTTTCGATGTTTATTTCAGAGCTGCTGTTCATCAGAACAGACGGGTCGGCAATGATCCTGTCTTCGAGTCCCAGTTCTCTCAGCAGCGAATACATTCTGCATGAGCCGTCGATATCAGGGTCTATTATACAAAGAAAATTCTTTTTAAAGATAATTGAAAAGCATATAGCGTGAAAGGAATCCGTAAAAACGAAATGCGCATTTTTTATGTAACAAAGCCAGTCCTCAATAAACACATTGATCACGGGAACGCTCCACTTACGGTTTTGCTGAGGATCGCCGAGAGCTTCGCTGACGCAGACCAGCTCGTTCTTTTTCTTTTTGGCATAATCAATTATTATTTTTTCTGTAATATGATTTGACCACCGCATATAAGCAAACACATAAGGCGAACAATGAAGAATGTTTGATTTGTCGGTCAGCTCATCAAATACGTTCGCTTCTGCAAGGAAAACAGGATCCAACACCATAGCTGCTTCAAGACCGAATTCCTTTTTTAAAATATTCTTTCCCGTAGCTTCTCTTACAGAGATAAATTGAAATGTTCCAAGACGTTTTTTGAACAGAGTGTGGTGCTCCGCTGTTCCTGTATAATTATCAATGCCAAAGGACGTTGCATACGAAATTTTCTTTTTGTTGGGATTTACAAATCCTAAAGTGAAAGTATCAAATGCATGGTCAAACAGCTTCTGATTCCATACCTGATCTGAGCCTACAATAAAAGCGTCACAAATTCGATTCAGCTCTTGCTGTTCTTCAATTGAACCGTACAAACGGGATAATGCATTGGAAGGATAGGGATTTTCTCTGAAAAGAATAGGAGAGGTCAGCGGAGGGAACGGATATGTATTGGGCTTTTCCACCATTAAAGGCTCTAAGCCCATTTCCCTGATAACACAGTATAGGGAATAATGCGTAAGCTGCGCTCCAAAATTGCAGGTACTCCAGTTTGTCACCAGTCCCACATCAAATTTTGAATTTTCAATGTATTCTCTGATTTTTGAAAGCGTAATATTCCTGCTTATACAATCAAAAAATCTTGTCCGATTTTCATTCATCATATAATCTTCAAAAAATCGGTTGTTTTCAAGGGCAAAGCGAATGGGTACTGGTGATATCAGGTCAAATTCCGCTTTTACCGAATTAAAAAGCTTATTTCCTTTTTCAGAATTTAAAAGTATCAAGCTTATGCCGTCAGAAGAATTAAAAACATTTATGTATTTTTCAATCCCGTAAAAAATGCCCAGCGTTAAATCCGAATTGTGAGTAACAGGCGCATATTGGCAGTGATAGCACGACTTGCGCAGTGAAATGCAGGCATTGTGAAAATAAGAAAAGTCGTAGTAGGGTACAGACTTTTTATCCTTGTCGATAATTTCAATCAAATCGGGACGAAAGCCCCATTTCTTGCTGCTGAACTTCAGATTATCGATCTTGCTGCCTGCAATCTTTTCCTTTTTCAGCTTTTTGATAACCGCAGGAGATGAAACACCGTGACATACAAAATCAACAGTTATGAGCAGATCTGTTTCCGTGCCGTCAAGATAAGCGTATAATGCATTTACATGGCAGGGTGTGCCGCAGAACAGCACTGTAATTTTTTCGTTCAGCAGCTTTTTTATCCTGCAGAATACCGAATTCAGTTCTGCCTCAATATACTTGGCGCCCAAAATCCTGTCGATGTCTTCAGGCTTATCTATCAGAACATATTCTGCTTTATTATTTTTAAATTCTACTCCGCATACAACACCGTTTTCTTTTAAAATGTGCTTTGCAAAAATATAGAATGCTCCTCCTGCCGTGCATTTATCGGAGATCGATTTTGATGTCCTTCCTGCAAAGCATTTGGGCGTTTTTTCGTTGTGTTTTTCAAAATTCAGCTGAGGACAAACACAAACACATTTTTTACATTCAGTACACTTCTTGGGATCAACTTTGGCGGTTAAAAAGCCTTCGCTGTCGTATTCCATTGAAATGGCGGATGATTGGCATACTTCACTGCATATCCCGCAGCCCATACAATTTTCATTTTTTTCTTTTAACACATTTACAATCATATTATTTATCCTCTACGCTATCAATTATTTTGTCTATCAAATCGTAAAACTCAACGCCTTCATATTCCAATTCGACCGCGTCGTCACAAAAGCCGATTTTATTCAAACTGAAATAATCAAAGTTGGTCCCGGCTCCCCAGAAGAGATAAGGCTGATAAATAATGATCTTTTTGCAGGCGGCACTGCTTATAATGTCGCAGAAGCCGCTTCTGATACCAATAAAATACCCGCATTTTTCCAAAATCGGCACAGAAATATCATATGGGAATGACAGAGGGATCGTGCCGTTGATGGGAAATTCCGAAGGCGACCCTACGTTCGTGCAGACTGTATATCCTCGTTCCTTCAGCTTTTCCGCAATATTGCACCACACCCACCATGGCAGTGAGGGGAGCGTGTTGACAAAAGGAGAAAGCACCACGGTTTTTCCCGGCACCAATCGTTGTTCCTCAAAAACGGAGTAGAGCTTATTGCTGTTGTAGTCAAATGAAGGCAGCTGCTTGTCCTTCTCAGGGTCAAGGTCAAATACCGATTTAATATACAGGTCTACGAAATTTAGGCCGTTAAAATTTCGCATATTTTCAAGGATACCGCAATATGTCTGAGGGGGATGGTGATGCATTATCAATATCTCATCATTTTTTCCGAGAAAAATACTCAGTCTTACAAGCATATCCGCTTCGTTCTGTGATATCTTTTCAATATTTTTAAATCCGAAAAGATTAGCTACCTTAAAATTAGAGCCGCCTATGACCACGACTACAAAATCATCTATGCCGTTGTTTCTTGCAAAAGCATTGATATACATACCTGCGAGATAAACATCGCCTGTTCCCGCATAGGGACATAGAAAGATCTTACATCCCTTGTATTTCCCCGCTATTCTGTTGTAAATATTAAGCCCGCGCTTTATCCTGAAATTAAACGCCGCCGATAAAGAAACCGTCTCGTTTCTTCGTGCTATTGATTTGAAATGCTCAAAAAACGACATATAATTTTTCTCCCTGTGTTCTATACTATCTTTTTATTTTGAGGAAGCCGGCGAAAAGGAATTATTCCGTAAATTCCGATAGCCACTAACTGCTCTACGGTCGTCCCTTTATATCCCACAAGACTTGAACCGTTTCTGCTGAACGGCCTATCAAGGGAAATCACAACAAATCTGTTATCAAAAATATGAAGCTCATACAATGCGATCAGGCGTTCTGCCTGCTCTGCCGAAATTTCAATTATTGACCGTACGTTATCCGAATAAAGCTGAATGTCCCGTTTCACGTTGTTTTCGATGGTTATGATAATAGCTTTATCAGCGTTTACCCTTTGCAGATATGTATCAAGATATCGCATTCCCTGCAGATTGCACTCCCAGTCTAAATTTGGAAACAGCAAGATCCTGTCATTCGGCTTCGGTTTGGTCACGTGGAGCAAAGAGTTCCATTCCTTCTGGGCTGTCTTTGTCAACTTATACTTTTCTTTTATTGCTTCATTGATATTCATATAACTACCACCTACAATTTCAGATTTATTTTAAGGGAAGATACCTTATAGCCAAACCATTTTTTAGCAAATTTCATAATTATACGGAATCCCGTCTGTCCGCTGCTGAATTTTTCGTCCATTAATTCTGTTACGTTAGCATTTGATAAATATGTATTAAACAAGGAATAAACTACATCTTCCCAGAACGGAGTGCAGGAAGCATATTGAAAAAAATAGCAGGACAGCTTCGCTCCGTAAAACGAGTTCCACGGCTTATTATTTGACGTGTAGTGAATGATATAGCAGTTATTCAACGCTTTCTGATATTCAATAAGATCGTTGCCCTTTATATATTTTAGCTTGTCCAGATAATGACCCCATTGAAGGTTCCACCTCAGATCCAGGCTTTTCACCGCATCTTTGCAGCAAAGATTAAGCGCATCCTGGTCAGGGCATCTGAAAGATCTGTTATTTTTAATTAAGGATAATATTTTTTGGGACATTTCTCCTCTGAATAAATTTAAATTTATCAGTAAAACCCCCGAATTAAAATATTTCTGCGGGTCTATGCCGATTTTCTCAAGTTCCTTGCAGCGAAACACATTGGGGATATCGTACACTGCCCCTAATACATTTTGTCCTAAGTCAGTGTCATACAACTCTTTAATATCCTTCTTTACAATGGTATCACAATCTAAATAAAGCGCTTTTTTCTCAGCGGGAAATAAATCACCGATAAATATTCTCAGGTACATTTCCAACTTGAAATAATCTACTTCATATAATTCTTCTATTTTATCGCTGTTTACTTCTATCATCTGAATTTTTATATTATACTGTTCTGACAGTTCCATAAACTTCAAATAATTCTGTTTTAAAAGATTCAAATATAAAACATAAAATCTGCATAATTCCTTGTGTTTGGTATTAAACCATACCGAATAAATCGAAGCTGCAGCAGCATGGGCGTATAAATCGTTCACAGCATACACAACATTTATCTTATCGTCCATATCGATCACAACCTTTTTTAATCAACAATCGTTTGATTTTTTCGGTTTTACCCTACTTCCTCCGCTATCAGATTTATTGCCTGTATTTTGCTGGTTATCGTGGGTTTCTCGCAATATGCCGCCGCACTTTGCACCGACGTATTTCCCAGAATGTCCGCCAGAACGGTCACGTCTGCGCCGTGAGAGATGCACCGTTTGATGAACAATTTTCTCAATTCGCTGAAGCTGATGTCGGGGAGATACTCCTTTTTCAGGAATGAGCGAAGGCGGTACTGCATTGTGCGGGGTTCGATGGGCGAAGTTGTTCCCGAAAGGAGATAGCGGTTTTCGGGCGCTTTGTGCTTTTTCAAAATGTCGCAGAGAAACTGCGGCAGCGGTATCTCACGGGCTTTTTTGCCCAGGTCGGTTATCATCAGCACACTTCCTTCTTCGGTGGATATGCGCTGAATCGTGCGGACTACCGTGATTTTTCCCGCTTTCAGGTCAACATCCTCCCACTTTAGGGCGCACAATTCGCCGATTCTTAATCCTGTGTAAAGGGTCATCAGTATGCCGCATTTCGTCAGGTCGGTGTTGGTGGTGAGGACCTTGTTCAGCCGTTCGCAAAGTTCATCGGTGTAGATCGGCTGTTCGGGAGGATTTTCGCTCTCCCTGCCTGTCTTTATCGTTTCCATTCCCACCGTGGGGTCGGGGTAACCGTAGGTTCTGGTCACGTTTTTCAGGATGGATTTAAGCAGGGTCGTCACGTCGTATATGTACTTTCCGTTGAAGCCCTCCGCATACAAATGCTCTACAAAGCTCTGTATGGAGTCCCGGGTAATATCTTTCAGCCTTGCCTTTTCAAAATATGGTATAATGTTTTTGTCAAGCCGTAACGTGTACTGAGCGTAGGAGCTGGGCTTGACCTTGCTTCTGACCGTAGAAAGCCACTCCTTTGTCAGGTCGGAAAACAAAATGTTTCCTAAATTTTTCCTTGTCATTTGGTTCTCCTGTTATGGATATACTAATTCTGTAATTTATTCTTTTGCGAAAAACCGATGAGAACGGGCAAATTCAGGATTTTGACGGCAGCTATGCCGCAAAGGTCAGACGTTTAATAAACTTCTGCTTGCGCTCCATTGAGGAATGGACGTATCTGTTAAGCGTGATCTCTACGCCAGAATGACCGAGAATTTCTGACAGAGATTTCACATCAAAGCCCATTTCAACGCAGTTGGTGGCGAACATATGGCGCAGGGCGTGAAAGTGTATTGACGGCAGGTTTGCTTTTTTCAGGACTTTTTGGAAGCGGTATTGCATTACGCGGGGTTCAATGGGTTTTGGGGCAGAGGAAAGAATATAGGAACTTTTGTCAGAAATAAACTTTTTAATTAAAGGTATTATACAGTCGGGAATTGGTATTTCTCTGACGGAGGAATTGCTTTTTGGTTCGGTGATTATCAGTTTTGTGCCGCCTGTTACCCGTATTCTTTGAATGGTTTTGGTGACGGAAATCGTGCGCTTAGAAAGGTCTACGTCTGACCATTTTAAAGCGCATAACTCGCCTATGCGCAAGCCTGTGAAAAGGGACAGAGCTATGCCTAATGAAGTTAAATTCTGGTTTGCGCTGAGGTATTTTTGTAAACGGGTTTGTTGGTATTTTGAGAGCAGATTTACTTCTACCCGTTTTCTTTTCGGCAAAACAACTTCTGCAATTCTGTTGCGGATATTGTAGCGGTTGACGGCGAATTTCATCACAGACTTTAAGAGTATAACAATATCAGCCACATAGTTTGATGACAGGCCGCTTTGCAGCTTGTCTGCTATGAATTTGTGCAGAAGAGAAGCGTCAATCTTATCTGCGCAAACGTTTCCAAATGCAGGCAGGATATGACTTTCCGCTTTGCCTATATAGTTTGAAACTGTTGACTCTTTAAGCCTAAATTTCGATGATTCCAGCCATTCCCAAAAAAGGGTTTTTACCGTCAGACCTGTCTCGGAATAGCTTTGATTTTCCTTGAATTTTTTGATTTTTTGCCTGACTTCATCATCGGTCTTTCCATAGAAATATCTGAGTCTATGACAGTTTTTGTCCGTCAGCCGTCCTTCGTACCGTCCGTCCCTTCGCAGATAAATATTTTCCATTATTTTTTCGTCCTTTCTTGTTGACATTTCCCCGTTTTTGTGATATGATATTTTCGGTTCTGTTAACAGTTATCCAATTATATTTTAGTTTAATTTTCTTTTTTCGCAAAAGAATAAATTAGTGAAAATTAGTGTTAAGAATTTATCTTGTTTAAAACGAAAAAACGGGCAGATTTTCAATCTGTCCGTTTATGTTTTTATTTGATAAAAAGTCTGTAAGCAGTTAGCTTACAGGTTATAATGTTACGACTTTTTTTGCAAGAAAAATAAGACAAAGCAGTTTTAGCGAGTGAAGCACAACAAATGTTTACAAAGGCTGCTTTAAAAATTTACTTGTTTCTCAATAAGATATGTTATTCCTTTTACTTTTTGTCATTATTTTTCTTCATCGCTTCATAATGTTCTGCAAGGCAGAACGCACATTCCGAGTGTGTCATATCGGTAAAACTGCGCTGTCTGAGGTTCGTTTCCCCGACGATTATCTGTGCCTTATTATCGTCAAGATCGATGTAGATGACGGCAGGAGCTTCGGTAAGTCCTGCAAGCTCGGCGGCTTTCTTTCAGTTGTGACCACTGAGGATTGTGTAATTACCGTCTTTTTTCCAAACCGCTAACGGCTCTATTATGCCGTTTCCCTTAATTGACTGCACCATATCGTCAAACCGTTCCCCTTTGTAAAGTTTGAATTTGTGATGGAGACTGCTCCCCGCTTATTTCCGTAAGTGGATTCGGGGCAGCTTTTTCTTTTGTATTCACTGTTGCTGTTGCCCTCGTTTCTCTTGAATATTTTCAGCGGAGTTATAATATCTTGTCTATCGGCTTTATTTTGCCGCCCGTCGTTTCAGGCTCTGTTTTAACTGTCAGCCTTGAGGTATTGAGATATTCCGTCAGCTTGTCCACATTCACAAGAAAACGTCTGCCCGCTTTCACCGCCACTATTTCACCGCTGGCGACCTTTGCCCTGATAAAATGTACCGGGAGATTAAAAAGGGAGGCGGCAGTCTTGATCGTTTCCATTCTCGGAGGGTTTGAATCCTGTCATTTTTGTGTCCTTTCATATTGCGCTCCCGCCGCTTTTATAATGGCTATGGAGCTTATTTTTGGTGGTATGAAAATTTGCTTCTTTGCTGCTTCGGTATGGGCAGATCATTCCTATAAGTATTTTTACCGAAGCGATGATGGTGGCTATGGGTAAGGTAAAAAATAATCTGATTCAAAAAAGTAATAATAATTAACCAAGTTTTATTGATTTTCAAGGAAGGTATGATTCTATGAGGTGCATTAAACCAAAGCATTTGATTGGCAAAAAAAATCAAAGGTTGCTTGGTTAGGGAAACTGATTTCTACTTTTCTTGCTCTATCAATAATATGTGGATTGTCGGGATGTTCGGTCGGCAATGAAAATCCTCCTGATGTCAGTTTGACGGAAAATCCAGAATATCAAAGCGGTTTTGATATAGAAAGGGTGCGTAAAAGTATAGTAGTAAAAGGTCAGCCCTTTGAGATCCCCGTTGCATTGAAGGATCTAAAGGACGGGGTGGACTTGGGAGGAGGATACAAAGCTTACACCTTTGGCCGATAAGGGATATGGCGTAGTATTCATTTACTATAACGGCGAGAAAATGTTGAATGCGGTCGTTGAGAATTATTATGATGGAAATAAAGAAAAGGGTGTTGTATGCTGCATTTCTATAAGTGAAGAGGATAAAGATATTTCTTTAGATGGATTAACTCCTACGGTGTCAACAAAACAGGATGTTTTGGATAAATACGGAGAACCTGCTCAAGTCCAAAAAGTGTTTGATAAATCATATTATGATGAATCATACATTTATGGAATATTGTACGAGCCCAAAAGTACACATGTTTATGCTCATGCACTTGAAATTAAATTTGCGGATACCGGAATAATAAAAGAAATGTGCATTACTTACTCTGACTTAACTAAATATGACTATTGCAGAACTTATTAATGAATTTAATAGAACTCGATTACTATAATTGCAGTGACCAAAATATTACAATAATTTCTTAGATGACGAAAGAATGAAATTTTAATAACTTATTCAAACCCAACTAAAAATGATTAATGGAGGACTTTATAACGAATTCAAAAGAATACGACGTTTTTGACAAATTTGCTCTTCGTGATAATTTTATCGAGTATTTACAGGATATCACGAACACAGATGAAGATAATGACGTAGTAACAAATGGTTCAGATGATGATATATTTGCCTTTTTCAGTCAGAATATCTTAATATGCTGCTGATTAAGTAGTAAGTCACACGAAGACAGTTTTTTTGCTATATATGATGAGACTGACGTAGTTGCTTCAAAAATATGCAAACAAGATGCAGAAAAATTCAGAGAAATTGCAAGTGGTATAATTGATGGTATTGAATTCGTTGTTGATATCAGCACTCTTGCATATAAGCAAGAGCTTGCAATGAAGAAAATGATCCATATACTGAAAATCGATCTCCGATTATTATCAAAGCATAAAAATAACAGACTGCCGCAAATATTGCGGCAGTCTGTTCCTTTATTTTAACTGATATTTTTTCCAATGGCGCACTATTTGCAAAAATCTGTCTGAAATGCAAAAACCGCCTAATACGCTCAAAAGGCTTTGTTAAGCGGTTTTTTGTGTAATATTATTACCAAAAAATTTTTGGGCGATGGACATAAAAACACGCTCCCGTGTGATGGGAGCGTGTTGGGTCCAGCGTCACGCTGGTGGTGGAGCATAGGGGATTCGAAAATATCCAACGCTTTTCGCCAACTTTGCTAAAATCCCGCAAAATGGCTAAAATAGGGCATTTTAGAGCAAGATACAAAAATTGAATTATGCTGGTTTTTGCCGTTTTTTTGTGGCAATAAAGGACAAATAAAGGACAAAAAAGAACAATTTCACGGCGTACTTTTCAGCTTTTTTGTCACAGAAAATAAAATTTAATGGACAAAAATCAATTTATAACTCAAATATCTGCATTATCAGCCCACAGCTCTCACTGTGTCATAACTGTCTGAACGGCATCGTCCATCCCTTTCGGAGGATAACGATGCTGTTTCAGCAGTTTTTTATCATCATTCTCATCTTCGCTCTTGCGGAATCACGTTTTTGCCAGTCAATAGTACGATTCTTTCTGAGAGTATCAGCAAGTTCCTTTGTAATTGCAATAAGCTCCTCATTCAGAAAGATGTCCTCAGCTATGGCATTGTGTTTGAGGAATTGTTATATTTGAGTTTTGCAGTATGGGATTTTGGGGAAGTTGCTATTAGTTTGGAAAGTAGCTATCATTTTCTTCAACTGATAACTCTCCGATTTAATTAGCAACCAAAGGTGAAATTCTTTCTTTTTAGCTCTTTGATATACTATAAAAATGAAAAATTTTACTATAATCATGTTATTCTATAGGTTCAATATTCTATTTGCATTTTAAATCAAGCTTTTTTGTATAAGTTTTCTAATTCCCATATCTTAATCCTATAAATGACCTTGCAAAGACATTACATTATTTTAATATTCTTGAAAACACTTCATATTCCATACATACTTTACCAGTGCAGTAACCAAAACAAATAAAAGGGAACGTTACCGTAACAGGTTACGTCCCCTGCTTTATTTACAGTATTATGAGATTTATTATTTAAAACGTCTCATCCTCTGCTATTCTTCTCTCAAGTTTAGATTCATCGAAAAAGCTCTTGCTAATAATACTGAATATCTTAGACGTTTTTGGATACTTAATTAAAAAATTCCTACTTAATTCATCATATTTTTGTCCCAGCTTATATTCATCTTCACCACCAGTAACATTATAAACTCCTCATCCATATATAATAGCTGAAGCAAAAGATATGATTAGTTCTTCATTACCAAGTTCCTCTATTTTTTCTCTGATTATTTCATGCGGAAAATAACCATCAGAACCTGTGGGCGAATTAGCAAACAATGTTCCCAATTTTTTATACTTTAGTGAACCTTGATTTTGAGTATCTAGTCTTTTGCTAAATGCATCCAACCACGAATTCAAAATATCTTTATTAATAGAACCTCTTTCTTCACCAGGGCAAAATTTTATATCTTCCCCTAAGGAATAAAAGTATGCCTTTTTTTCAGAATCCATTGTTTCATCAAAACTTCCATCATCTTTTTTGTAAGTCAACGAAAGAATATCTGCATAAAGATTTGCATTACGCTTGAATAAATACTGACAACATTTCATATCATTCCAACCTATAACGCTGAATAAACGCATTTCAAGTTCAAACAATATAGGATAACTCTCAAAATCATCTCCGATTCTTTGGTATACAATTGATAACAGCTGTTTTATCATATAACTTTCGTTATTTCTAATCTTATAATCCTCCAAAATCATCTTCTCGGTCGCATTTGAAATAATTTTCAGAATTTCATCTGTATTCAACATTGATTCCTGTTCTTGCATAACAAAGTATAATTTAAACCAATTGATATATTTCAAGAGATTCTTCAAAGCTTCAACAAGTAAATCTTTACTATTGATTTTATGACGTACTGTAACCTTACTCCAATAGTTTTTTGCAGCTTCATCTGGTAATCCTTTAACGAAACTCTTTGATTGTTCATCAAATGGCAGAGCAGAAATAAAGGCAACGTAAAATTCATCAGCAAAATGGTCTTTTTGTAAAAATTCTATAGCTTGATATACTTCTGATAAGGTAGAATTTGAACAGCAAAAAACGTAAGCAACTGCTATTTGAGTGTTATTTGTAGAATTAATAATTATGTTGAGTATACTTTGATCATATTTTGAATCGCAATAGTATTCAGCAATAATATGTCCTATATTATCAGATTTTATCTCTCTTAACCCTAAAAAATGACCCAAGTCAATACCAGCTTCTTTAAATTTTGTTATTTCAGAAGCAACAAATTTGTTTCTCGCAATTTCATTTTTTTGATAGTATTCTGCTTCAGAATCATATGCAATAGGATTAAGAATTGGAATGTCGCTTGATTCTGTCAAATACAGAAAATCGTATGCTGGATCATCGAAAGAAATTCCTAAGCATATTTTTTCAATTCTCAAAATTCTATCAGATGATACTGCCAATTCTGCCTTTGAAAAATATCTCTGATGGTATATTATTTTTCTTAATGATGTTTTAATTTGTTCTTTATCAGGATCGCTTAAATTAGTAACAAAAGTTATCAGTTTATTTTGAATTGCCGTAAATAATTCATCGTTACATTCAGGTAGCAAATTTAAAAGTTTAACCATTTTTTCAAGATCAGTTCCAATATTGGAAATGAGAAGTTGATTATATGATGCATAGAAACGTAATAGATCTTCGTTTGTATATGGAACAATTTCATTAGTTTCTCTGTAAATGAAACTTGAATTACTAAAAATAGTAGTTTTTTTATCAATCTCATTATAAAGAATATCCCAAAAAAACGAGTACTTTTCTATTCCAAATTTCGCAAGTTCAATTTTTTCTTCAATCTTCAACGCAGATACATTATGCCATGTGCAAAACACATCAGATATATCATCCCGAGGATTGTTGCCTGTTGAGCACTTGTCTATTTTATCGCCTAATTCAAATAAAATCTTAACTACTCGTACAGCATAATCCTCACATGGTAGTAGACATTCCAAGCACCATAAGATATTTGTATAATAATGCCGACCCAAAATATTTGACTTTTCGGCTGTAAATAAATCAAGCAACCCAGTATGATTATCAATGTTATTTTCAAGGTAATTAATCACTGTATCTGGTGCTGCTTCACAAAGAGATACGATAAATTGAGAAATATAAGCCCAGTCTTGGATAGAATTAATAATTGTTAATAAATCTCTTATAAAACTAGAAATTTCACGCTGATAATCAGCATACAGTGCAAGAAGAATTAATGTATGTGTCATCCCTACTTTAATTGAGTGACTATAAGTTGATTTTTTAAATGCAGATAAATAAAAATGATTATCAAAGGGTTCATCAAATATTGGATCACGTTCAGAAATGACCTTTTTTGTAATGTCAAGAAATTCACTTATAATTGGCAAATTCACTACATTTATATGAATATTAATGGCTAAAAAATGATCTGCTATTTCATAAGTAATATTGTAGGATATATCACGCTTGCGCACGATAAACGCGTCCTCGGTATCAACATATCTAGATAAATACGAAATGAATTGATCGTAACTATTACCATAAATTTTTTCAATTATTAATTTATCCCAATCTGACTCAGTCCATCTTCCTAATAATGTTGCCACGATAACAGCTTTATCATTATCTTTTTCCCAGCTGGGATAACTAATTTTTCCAGAAAATAATTCGATTTTTATATAGTAGTATAATCCATGCGTTTTTGTAATAATTTGTATGCATCAGAATATCCACTTTCTCGCAGTTTGTTTAAAAGAAAACTGAATTTACGTCTAGGAATTCTAAGAGTATTTGGAGTATTACCTTCATTCAGTATAAATATTGCCGTATTATTTTTTATTGCTGGGATCTCATCAGCTTGAAAGTCGGGTATAAGAATACAGTTTGAAAGGTACCTACCTGCTTTTTCCCAATTTTCTTTTGACTTGATGACATACACCAATTTATTAGGACAAATTTTATGAAGCAGGTTAAGTATACAATACTTTCATTCTTCAACGGATAAAGAGGATACATGTATGACATCAGATGTATCAAGTTTTTCCTGAAAACCCTTAATAAATCTATCATTATCTATCTCAAAATAAGATTCATTTAATATATATTCCGTGTTTTTACTGATGTAATTAAAACTTTGCTCAATGTTTGAAATTTTTGCTTCGTCAAATAAAGTATCAAGCTGATATTCAAGGTATTCTTTGATGTTCGCAATCTTTTCGATACTTAAAGTTTCAATGTTTTTTATCAACGAATTTATAGTAAAAATATCATCACTTTTAGAAAAAACAAATTTCCCACCTATATAATCAGTAAAATCACTCTTATAATTATGAGAACGCACAATTACAACAATAATCAAACGCTGGTACTTTTCATAGAGTTGATTATTGCAATATTTTGTTAGCGTTTTTTTAATTTTATTAGCTGAAGAATCAGATGTGACTTGTACAGCTAGTTTTCCATTAACATCATATAAATCGATAGCTGTAGCGTTTTTTCTTCAACATTTAAATTTTTAAGATCACAATCAAACAATTGGTTGAGGAGAGGTATAAAAAAGTATTCACTTGAAATATTAACGTCGTAATAGTTCAGGGAATTGTGTAATTCCACTAAGTGACATAATTTATACAATAGGTCACTGCATGCTTTAATCAATTCTTCTTGCTTCATGCTCTTCATCCTTTATGGTAGATTATTCTGTAACTACAATTTTCTTTGTGAACAACATAAATGTCGAAATATATATTTGATTTGCAGAAATAAAAAGATGATTCCACAGTTTATATATTGGTTTCACTCCAATGCGTTGCATTATCACCATTAGGTATAATACGCTTTTTCTTCTCAATTACATTGAGAGCATTCAAATCATTTTCAATTTTGGTCTTAACGATGTGATTTTGTGTCATTTGCTGTGACTGCAAAGTCAAGCCCATAATAATTACTATAATTATAAAATAATTAAATTGGTTTTAAAAATCAAACAGTTTTTTCATTTCTGTTTCCATAGTTCCGTTCTTTGCAAACTCTAAAGTATCACAAAGACGAATATTGTTTTTTTCAATATGTATCTTATCACTGAACCCAAGAATATATCGCAGACAAATACGATATATAATTTCCGTCGGAGCGCAGCCGTATACTTGTTTTGCAAATATATGATCAAGCCTTTGAGCGTCATCAGGATAAAACTCTTTCATACGTTCACTTTGATAAAGTCTTGTTACAATCTCCGTTATATACATTCCCGACTTCATATAAAGATCCGCAAATGTGGCATCAGGATTATCAAAGCAGCCTGGATTTTCCTGTTCCAGATTATCCACCATATCTTTTACTACTTTTTTAGGGGTAAATATCTGATTGGTGCGCTGCGGAGGAATAAAATCAAAAATATCTCCCTGGTGATCTGGCTCAAAATAATTAGCAAGCTCAGTACGTTTTCTCATAAATTCTTGTACAGCATCATTAAACACTACTTCATCAAACAAGTGTCCATCAAAGTGTTTCTTTTCACCGCTTTCTGACATATAATCTCCGCCGTCACGCAGCATGCAGAACTGCTCAAGCGTCACACCCTGACCATTCTGCGGATTGACAGTGACTTCCCAGAACACTTCTTTTGGCACCAAAGTATCAAAATTTGCAAGTGTGGTATTCTCATCGCCATATGCCATAAGAAATGCAGGGATAGTTCTGGAAAAACCACGCAAGTGATCACGGACGCTACCTTCGATCGAATCTTTCTGAGCTTTCAGCTTTTCGGTTTCTACCGTTTCAACAATAGTTTCCGCAGCTTTTTTCACTGTTTCATCGCTTTTAAGTTTATTCTTGATGTTGTCAAGCATTTCACGATAGCCTTGTTTACGTCTTTCACTGTAATCTTCATCGATTTTTGTAATATCTTCCATTGTCGCACCAGACTGCTGCGCCTCTTTTATTTTGTCATCACATTCTTTGACAAGCTGTTGATCACGGATAGTGTAATCACCGTACTCACGGTTGACAACATTCTCAGTAGTTTCTTGGATTTTGCGTTCCAGATGATTTTGCGTAGATTTTCTCAAATCACTGCCATATTGCTCTATGGCAGAATCCATAAGAGTTTGTGCTATCGGTTGCGAAAAAGTTTTCAGCAAATTTTTCAGATCGTCCTTTTTGGAATCAGGAGTTATTTCCGCTTTATTTTTAATATCCTCTACCGCAGCCGTCAGTTTTTCATCTACATCTGCATAGATCTTATCGCCGAAAAGATCGCTCGCTGTTCCTATCACCTGTTCTTTCGATATCTCAACATCACCGCTGTTATTCAAAGCCAGCTTAGTTGCTGTGGTTTCATCAATAGGAGCAGGAGCAAGCGTTTTAGGTTCTTCAACTGCCTGCATATTGTTGATAATGTCGATTATCTCCTTCGGCGCGCCAAAAATGCCGCTGATATTTGCAAAAAGGAAATTGGACATAAACCCGCGCTCCACAACCTCTCTTGCATGAATATGCCTCGGGATCGTCAACACCTTTTCTGCGTCAAGTTCAATCATTGAGCCTTTATCATCCTCACCGTATACGGGGAAGAAGTTAAGCAGTTCTCTTACGTTATTTTTGCGGCTGTCAAAGTCGCCCTTATCTCCTGAGGTTTTGGGAATAAGATCATTGGCAAACTGTTCAAAAATTGTAAGAGTACGGGCAGGGTCAAAATCAAATACATAGGCATTTTGCTTTCTGTAGGTATTGCCGTATGTGTCAGTGAACAGGCACGGATTTTGCGCACGAAAAGCCGCCTGCATATAAAGTGCAGGACTTGCCATATTCGACAGCATAAGCACAGCCGTCCATTCGGGGATAGTAACGCCTGTTGTGAGCTGTCCTACCGACAGGGTTATCGTCTTGTCATAGCTTTCTATCGCTTTTGTTACCCTGTCAAAGGACTTCTCGTTCTCGATATCATCATCTAATTTCCCGTCGCCTGCTGCAAGGATTACCTCATAATCCTTGAATACAGGATGAAGTTTCAGTTTCTTTGCCAGAGCCTTTGCGCTTGCAACACGGTTAAGTATCCAGAACGTGTGCTTTAATTCGTCACGAAGTTCGGGAGTTGAAAACGGAAATTTCTCCTGCCGTGTCAATGCGTCAAGGAACTTGTTTACATCGCTGTCATGGACAAAATTTCCCTGCTCGTTTGTCTTGAAAAATTCATTCAGATCAAACGCAAATTCCTCAATATCGTTGTCTGCAAGCTCTATGCCTTTCTTTACCTTGTCACGAACAATATCGGACATCTGATAGGTAAACAGCGAAAGGCGGGGCAGATTTTCATAAGGATTTTCCAGCTCGTTCGCACTGTCCCAGTCGCGTTTCTTTTTCTGCTCATCTGCATAGGTCCAGTTGTAGATGGCGCTCTCGGGAAATTTGTCGTTGGCAAGAGCCTTGAACGGCGTACCCGAAAGGTGCAGCGTCCACTTTCGGCGAATATGATTAAAGGCGGTATCTGTCTTATAGGTATCAACGCCCTCATGTGCCTCGTCAACTATAAGAATATCCCAGTTTATTCCTTTTTCGGCGCTGACCTCGGCAAGCTTATCATATTGTCCTCCGAAATAAACAGAACCTTTCAGATCCTGCAGGCTGACAAACTCAATACAGCCCTTTGTGTTTTCGTCTATTTTCTTTCTGTACTCTTCACGGCTGTAAACATACTTTTTATCTTTTATGCCGTCAACATTGCTGACAAAAATGTAGCCCGACTGCGGACCGAAAAATGTTTCATAGTCGGAATACCACGAATTTGCTATGGCGGGACGGTTTGTCACAATAAGAATATTCTGCGCGCGAAGGCTCATACACAGATCGTATGCGGCAAGCGTTTTTCCGAAACGTGGCTTTGCGTTCCAAAGAAACTCCGCATTTTCACGACCGCCGAAATATTCTGCTGTTTTTTGCACCGCCTGCGCCTGTTCATCACGGAGCTTATACGGTATCACTGCGTCGGCATTTTCAGAAGACACTACGCCGTGATTTTGTGTAAAGTCCATATAATCTTCACGAGCGACGTTCGGCTCGATGTAAAACCATTCTGTGTCCTTTTCCCGTAAAACGCCCAGCTTTTTCAGGTATGCGTGAAAATCCTTATCGGTAAAAGTGCCGTAAGGCTCGGTCATAAACACCGCGCGCATTGCCCACCATGTTTTATGTGCAACGCCGACGGTGTGGGTCTGCTCGTTTATGCGGGTTTCAACGTCACGTTCGGTAAAACCGATTTTTGTCCAGCCGTCATGTGCAGGCACGCCAGGAGTTGTATAGGCATAGCATTGAGGTGTGACCTTTTTGGTGGTTTTTATATTTATCGCTGCCATTATGCCATCTCCTTCACATGGGTTTCGATAAAGTCTATCTCTTCCTGCGTAAGACCGTATTTTTTGTAAAGCTGTCTGTCTATCTCGGCAACAGACTTGCTCCAGTCAATGTCGGAGTTTTCGGTGAAGTCTTGGAGGGGGATCATTTTCCATACAGTTGGTGGACAGTGTTGTGTAACTTTCTTTACACCAAGAAGTGCCCTAAAAAACTTAGTTTTCATATATACCGAAAAATTAAGAGGTTCTTTTTCGGTTTCAAATATTCCTGCACTTAAATATGTATCTGTTGTTCCGTCATTTGGTTTTCCAACAATCGGGTCTGTAAGCTGTTCACCATATTTGCCACTGTTATTAGCTTCCGGAATAAATAAATTATATTTATCAATTGCATCATTTTCGACGATATATTTGCGTTTTATATATCTGTATCCTCTTTGCTTGTTTATTCTTCCTAAAAGTCTTACATAAGGTTCATCGTCACTTGCGTTTATAACAAAAACATCAGTCAGTTTTTCCATAACACTTGACACTATTTTATTGCCTGTTCCAGCACCCATTTTTTCCTTTGCCTCCGGATGTTCCTTAAAAAACAATGGAGAAAACCTATATAAACCTTGCGAACATATTATTGAATCGAGTCCGTTATTAACTAAGTGAGGAATTATTTTCTTTATGATTGAATTTAGTTCATTGTAAATTGTGAACATGCCAATACTACCATAATTCTTTTTGTCGTTTATAATGCTTATACATACGCCGCCTTTAATTTCAGTGTTAGCAAAAATTTTTGTCGCATCAGGTTCATAGTAAAGCACATTAAAATGCTCATTGTTCAGCATTTTTTCGTTCCAAGCCTTCGGAGTTTGTCCGGCATTAAATAAAAATCTGGCAGGTGTTATCAGTTCAACAATGTCTGCCACTATACATGCATTATCCATAAACAAATTATATACAGGAGGTTTTCTGTCACCCTCATTAGCGGTTTCTTCTTGATACGGCGGATTGCCAATAACATAATCAAACAGTTTCTTTCCCATAGCTTGCATCTCCTTTAAGTCGATAAACTTCAGAGAAACCTTACTTCTCCAGTCGTATATTTTGCACGGCACCGCCTCATTTTCGGGCGTATGCTCGTCCTCTGTGCCGAAAACATCAAAAAAATAAAGCTGATTATATTCCTCATACGGCTTGCCCAGCGGTACGGTGCCTTTCAACCCGTCCATCTGCCATATGTTTTTTGCGATAATGTTTGCCGTCTGCCGTAGCAATTTGTTATCAGGCTGCCGTTCCCAACGTTCTTCAAAGTAATCTGCAAAAGACATCAGCAGATTGCTCCTTGCTATCAGCAGATTGTCCCCCTGATACTCGTAGCCGTATGACGCCTCAAACGCACGCAGAGTCCATATCAGCCACTCATCATAAGTATCGGTGTTTTCGTTTACTATCCGTAGCTTTCGGTCAAGTATCCCGATACGCTTTATCGGCGGAACTATCAGCTCGCCCGTCGACACATCATAACGGGAAACGAGATAAGGAGCTTCCCCGCAGGTGATCTCAAGGCGGCGGCAGTCTACATAATGCTGCCATTTTTTACCCTTTGGAAATTTGATTTTTCCTTCCGTTACAGTGTAGGTGTGGTCGTCGTTTTCGGTATTGAACACATTTTTCCGTCCGAACCATTCTTCGTCGCAATGGTTATTCATTTTGTTGCACAGCCACGCAGGCGTGAAGACTTCCGCTTTTTTTCTTGTACGCTGAGCCTGCTCATCCTGCGTCTTCTGTATGCGGGGACGGATAAGGTCAGTGCACAGCAGCAAATAATCCATATTCATCTGAACTTTATCGATAAAGCCCTCTCCCAGCTCCTCGTATGTGTCGGTCGCCCAGATGATATTCTTTTTTGTTGATTTATCCTGAAGAAGTATATCCAGAACATTTGCAACAGGATAACTGCTGATGTCTATCAGTTTCTCCACAACAGGGAATGCCTCCTTTCTGAAAGATTCCTTACGGCAAAGCATAAGTGGATATTTAATTTTTATATTATACCATATTTTACAGCAAATTTCAACTTTATCTGCACTTCTCCATTATCTCCTCCGCCACGGCTTTGATTTCCGCCTTAAACCTCTCGCCCGTTTCATAAAGCTCGTCGGAAGGAAGACCGTTTCGTATCAGCCGCCGTTTAAGGCTGTTCATATATGCTTTGCGTTCCTCTTTTGCCTGACAAAGTTCGTCATACTCCGCGGGGTAGTGGGTATTTATCCCCGCCGCTCGCAGATACCCGTCATACCGTCTGACGAATGAATCGTAGGTGCGCTTTATCTGCGAATATTCTTCGGTATGCTCCTTGTATATCGCTTCTTTCTGCTCTTTGTGCGCATTTTGGCAGGACGCTTGACGGCAGCAGACCTCGTCTTCCCTTCCGAGGAACATCTTCCCGCAAAAGCCGCATTTCCGCGGGCTCAGACCGTTTCTGCGCACTATCTGCCCAAGCTCAAACAGCAAGTCTGCAAGGCAGTTATCGCACTTGCGGAATACGCTGAACGTGTAGTCGTCGCAGAAAACGACCGTTTCAGAGGGCAGAACGGCAAAGACGTTTGAATTTTGGGAGCAGTCGAAGTACGCCGCGCTGCCTGCTGTTTTCAGGCTGTTGTCAAAAAATGAGTTGAGTTTCTCGGAGATTTCCGCCTGTATCCTGCTTTTGTTCAGCGTAGCGAGCAAAACATCATTCGGAGCGGACAGCGCCTTGCGCTCAGCTTCGTAAAGCTCCGAAGCCGCCGTTATTATGCCGCGCAGAAAGATATTCTCCCCGTTTTCGGCAGTGAATCCCGCAAGCATATCGTCAATGCTGACAGGAATGCTCCTGCCGATATGCAGCGCGCTCAAAAATCTGCTGCGGCAGTTTTCGACCACCGTTCCGCTGCCGCGAAATGTAATGTGCTGCCTTAAAATCTCGTCAAAAGTAAAAGTCCTTGTATTCGGGACGGCTGCTCGAATGCTGTCCTCATCATCTTTAACAGACTGTACGATGTCTATCGTGCGGTCTGTTTCATTTATGCGGTAAATCGTAACGGTTCCCATCTTATTACCCTTTTTTTATTTTATCCTATCATAAAATACGCAGGCTGTCAACATTTTTGCGTATTTGTTTGCGCACATACGCAATGCTCAAACTTGAGAAAAAATAAAATGATATTCTGGAAATACAGCAGATGAAAAGTCGACTGAACACAAAAAGAAAGGACAAAGACAAAACATTGGAAAACAACATCAAATGGGCTGCTCCTGTTCCACTCCGTTCGGACGGGTCACGGCTCACGCCTTTTCCGCTTCAGGCTTTGCCGCCTGTTTTGCGGGATCTTGTCGAAGCGTTGGCGGAAAGCACGTCCACCGACTCTGCTATGGCTGCTACTGCGGTACTTTCGTCAGTCAGCTACTGCTTCTCAGGGGTGTACAGGATTCGGGGAAAAGCCGATCACACCGAACCACTCGTATTGGATTCGCTTATCATCGCCGAGCCCAGCACCAAGAAATCCCCTGTAATATCGGCAGTCAAAAAGCCATATGCCGACTTTGCGGACGGCTGGAACGAAAAGCACAGATCCGAAATATTCAGGGCGCAGGCGGAAAGAAAGCTGCTGGGATCGCAGCTTTCGGCGCTTGAAAAGAGTGAAGACGCAGCTGCCGCCGAAATAGCGGAAGTCAGGACAAAACTGAGTAATACTCCCGACACAAATTTCAGGCGGATCATTGTGGACGACATCACGCCTGAATCCTTGGCGCTTCAGCTTTCGCAGAACGGCACGCTGCTGATGATCTCAGACGAAGCGGGAATGTTAAACAATTTCAGCGGGCGATACTCTAACAATCTTCCCAACCTTGACCTGCTGTTAAAATCATGGAACGGCGAGAGCTACACAAGCGACAGGGCGATAAGGGAAAGCATTACATTGAAAAGACCGTATATGTCTGTATGCCTCGCCTGCCAGCCGTATGTATTTGAAAATATGATGTCAAGCTCTGCTTTTCGCGGAAGCGGACTTATGGCAAGGTTCATATATTGCTTCCCGCAAAGCGGTATAGGAACGAGAAAATACGACACTCAGCCTGTTCCCGAAGCAATCTCAGCCGAATATGCAAGCCTTGTGTTTAAGCTGCTCAGAAACAAATTTGAGTATGGCGGAGGAAAAGAAAAGCTGATCGTTCTTGACGAAAAAGCGTACAGAGAGTTTGCGGATCTTTACAATAACCATATTGAGAAAATGCTGCTGACCGAGATGAATTTCTGCCGCGACTGGGGTGGAAAGTATCACGGGCTTATCCTTCGCCTCGCAGGTATTATCCACTGCGTCAAGTGTTTTTCGGAAGGAACAGATCCCGCTGAAACAGAGTGCGGAAGCAATACTTTATTCAATGCGGCGGAAATCGGCGAATACTACCGCAAACAGGCGGCCTACGCCTACAACAACGGCGACGTGGATCAGGGGATCGTCAAAGCCGAAAGAGTTCTTGCAAAAATCAAAGCGAAGCTTATCCGCGAAATCAGGCAGAACGACTTGTACAAGCTGTGCAGGTGCAGTCTTTTCACAAGCGCAAAGGACTTTTGCGGCACTATGACAATGCTGGAGGAATACGGTTATGTTTTCAGAGAAACTATGTCAGGCGCAAACAATAATCCCAAAAGCGCAGTTAAGGTTTATGTCAACCCGAAAATATACGAAGCGTGAACTTTCTGAATTTTCCTCACATTCAATATCGGAAAGTGCGGAAAGTACAGAATGTACAATATGAAAGGAAGATAATATGTCAGACAACGAAAAGAAGAAGATTATAGACGACATTATAATGCTGCTCACAAAGCTGATTGATATTAAAGAAAACGACGGTTCCAACGGACGCAAACCCGTCAAAATGCTGACAATAAAGGAGTGTACGGACGCCGTTTCGGGACTTTCCGAGCATACCGTGCGAAAGCTCGTTGCGCAGGGGAAGGTGAAGTATATCCGCACAGGCGAGGGCAAACGCGGAAAGATACTCGTCAACAAAGCCGACCTGCTCGGTTATTTTCAACGATGACGGTATTTGACGAAGTAAAAGCCGCCCTCAGTATGAAAACAGTCGCAGAGAGCTGCGGCTTGTCCGTCAGCCGTTCAGGTATGGTACTCTGCCCTTTTCACAAGGACAAAACGCCCTCGGCAAAGATATACCACGATATTTTTCACTGCTTCGGCTGCGGCGTTCGCGTTGATGTTATCGGCTTCGTTCAAAGATTTTTTGAGCTAAAAAGACCGATAGATGCGGTAAGGAAGCTTAACGCGGATTTTCATCTTCAGCTTGGTCTGATCGGCGAGAGGATACTTTTCGACGTCAGAGAGTATAGGGCAAGGCAAGCCAGTCGTCAGGAGTATGAAAAATGGGAGCGGGAGTCGTGGCTGACGCTGAGTTCATATTACAGGCTGCTGCTCGGCTGGCGGGAGCTTGCTCCGAAAAGTCCCGACGAAAAGCCTGACGAAAGATTTATCTACGCGCTGCACCATCTGGACAAGGCGGAATATCTCTGCGAGGAATTTATAACTGCCGACGAAGAGGTCAAAAAAAGTATGGCGGAAGCCGTAGCGCAGGCAGCGGACTTTATCCGCGCGCAGCGCGTCTGAGCCTCGCAGAGCCCCTGTACTTCTGATAGGAAGCGAAGCGGCTGTCAGAAGTACTATGGGGTTATTTTCGGCAAAGCAAAAGTAATAGGGGAGATATGTATGAGCAAAACGATTTCAATGTGTCAGGGCAAGGGAAGTCTTGCGCACAACAACAGGAAGTTTTTGGCGAAGAATATCGACAGCTCCCGCACAAAGGACAACTTTGTGTTTGTACGGGAGAAATTGGACGAGGCTTATATCAGGCTGTTTGGCGGCGCGGTTGAAAGGTATAACGCGAAGCAGAAGCGAGCCGACCGAAAGATCGGCGACTACTTTAAGCATCTTTTTAACCGCAGTCCAGGTGACAGCGTGATAACAGGAGCAAACAAGCAAAAAAGTTTTTACGAGGATCTGGTTCAGATAGGCACAAGGGACGACACAGGCGTCGGAACTCCCGACGCTAAAGCCGCTGTTCAATGTCTTTCGGAATATATGCAGGATTTTCAGAAAAGAAATCCGAATTTTTATGTGTTCAACGCTGTTCTTCATATGGACGAGGCAACGCCTCACCTGCACATCGACTATATACCTATCGGGCATTTCTCAAAAGGACTTGACACCCGAAACGCTATGGCAAAGGCTCTTGAAGAAATGGGATTCGGAAACGGTGAAAACGCAATAAACCGTTGGCGGTTATCCGAGTGGGAAACGCTGCGCAGAATCTGCCTTTCTCATGGTATTGAGATCTCTGAGCCGAAGAAGTCAAGAGGATACAGCTACACTGTTCAGGAATATGGTGAGCACAGGGATGAGATAAGAAGGCTGAATGAAGAAAAAGAGCAGGTAAAAGCGGAAATTGAAAAAATCACAAAGAAAAAAGTCAAAGCAGACGAGATAGAAAAAATCGAGGTCAAAAAGTCCGTTTTCGGAAAAAGCGTGACAATCTCGCCGACAGATTATGACATTCTTCGCAGCGTGGCGCAAAAATATGCCGTTTCAGAAAAATCAGCAAAAAAGCTGAAAGATGAAAATGAGCGACTGAAAAACAAGGTCAGCTCTTTAAAAAAAGAAAACTCTGCCTTAAAAGCGGAGATGGAAAAATACAAAATGGTCGGGAAAAGATCCGTAATTTCCGCCATTCATCAGTCAGCAAAGGAAACGGAAAACAAACGTATGAGAAGCAGTCTGAAAGCCGCTTTGCAGGTTATTGAGAGCAACGGTCTGAAAAAAGAATTTGAAGCGGCTGAAAGGCAAGTGAACAACAAAGAAAAAATTATCACCAACGGCTTGACATCTGAGATTTAACAGGGTAAAATTTAAGGTGAAAAGTACGCCGTGATATGACGAAAGAGGTTTATATTATGGCAACAATTAAAAAACGCAGCGACAGTTATCTTATAAGAGTAAGCTGCGGATATGATATCAAGGGCAGGCAGATCGTAAGATCTATGACCTGGAAGCCTGAAAAAACAATGAAACGGGGTCAGATCGAAAAGGAGCTTAACCGTCAGGCAGTGATGTTTGAGGAAAAGTGCAGCAAAGGGTATCAAAACAGCTCTGTAAAATTTGAAACTTTTGCGGAACAATGGTTTGAGGAATATGCAAAGCCCAACCTGCGCAACACGACCTACGAACGTCTGCTGACGTTGAGGAAAAGGGTTTACGGCGCGATCGGTCATCTGAAAATGGACAAAATAACGCCCAGGCATATCCAGATGTTTGTAAATTCTATGTAGGAGAAAGGAGCTAATGTCAGAAACGGGAACCCGCTTGCCCCGAAAACGATAAGGCATAATCTTGAGCTTGTATCAGACGTGTTTTCTTACGCTGTTAAAATTGGGATCGCGAAAGAAAATCCCTGCTCCAAGGTCACGCTGCCTAAAAACAATCAGCCCGAAAAGAAAATCTATACGGCAAACGATATACGCAGACTGCTGAGTCTTTTGAACAACGAACCGCTGAAATACCGCGCGTTTTTTAACCTTATGGTTTGCAGCGGTTTCCGCCGCGGTGAGATGCTCGGCTTGGAGTGGAAGGACGTTGATTTTGAAAACAACATCATCAGCGTCAGAAGAACCTCAAATTACACCTCCGCAAAAGGCACATACACCGACACGACCAAGACGAAACGGTCTCAGAGAACGCTTAAACTCCCTCAGTCCGTAATGGATATCCTGAAGGAGCTTCGCAAGGAACAGCGCGCTCAAGCCAAAAAATGCGGCGACAAGTGGGTAGAATCGGACAGGCTTTTTACGAAATGGAACGGCGAGCCTATGTACAACGGTCAGCCTTATTCGTAGCTGCAAAAGTTCTGCAAGGAGAACGAGCTGCCGTTTTACGGCATACATTCTTTCCGTCACACGTTCGCGTCGCTTCTTGTAAATCAGGGAGTGGATATAGTCACCGTTTCGGGAGCGCTGGGACATTCCTCTGTTTCTACAACGGGAAATATTTACTGCCATATTCTTGAACAAGCTCAGGCAAAAGTTTCAAGCGCAGTCAGCGAGGCGCTCGGTTTTTGACGAAGCGTATGCCGTATGCAGAATAAAGGACAAAATGGATTTTTGAAAAAACAAAGCTCCTAAAACAGCTTGTACAGGCTGTTTCAGAAGCTCAAGGTGGTGGAGCATAGGGGATTCGAACCCCTGACCCCAACACTGCCAGTGGCTCACCTGCCTTTTCACCGTATTTGGCTGTGTTAATCAAATCCCTTTGCAGTGCGGTTTTGCAGCTTTTAACGTTTTGCGTCGTTTACTCTCATACGGCGTATTTTTGCAAATGGCGCACTCAATTTTTGATCGTTTTCCAATATTTCATTAGTTAAATAAATCAACAGATACGTTTCATTTTTGTACCATAACCGCTGCAGTTGAGTGTGGAGTATTGATAATTACTGTGGAAATATAAAGTGGGAAAGCCGTTCGCTTTCCCGATCGTTTTTTATATTCCGTCATAATACTTCAGTCTGCAAGAAACATAGTGATAATTTAGAACAAAGCTAAAGACATACAAAATGATTTTATTTAATCATTAATGTATTTCTGATCCCTGCTTGTAGGCTTATCAGGGAGCGTCCTTGCAATACGCCCTTGCTCTAATAATCTGTTTATATGCTTCATGAGATTTTTTCAGCCATTCAAACCGAGATATTAAAGTATTTCCTGTATACTCTTTGCTTCCGTACAATACTCAACGATTTTATTTTCTGTCGTTCCTCCCTTAATTTTGTTGACATCTTGGGTGGTACCCCCCAAGTTAATACGGTTGTACGAAATCGTTACCGTTATAGCATTGTTGGAAAATCTGAACGCTTTTTCGCCATACTCACCCACAATTCTTAGCACACGGACGGAAAGACATTCCGCACCAAATAATGCTCAAGCGGCTCGCCGTTCATGTCCCGCTTATATCGCAATGTGGTATTTGTATAATGGAATATTTCCTTTGATGATTTAAGCAAAAGATTTTTCGGACAAGCCCTTTGCAATGCAGAAGTCTGGTAGGAAAATATACATAAACGTGTATATTTCGGTAAAAAGTGATAAAATTCTTTTGTATTACGCTTTTTCAATTTTTAATATCTTTTCATTTGCTCTAATTTTTATAAGCTGATTTCACAGAAGGACGCCATCATCGATCAGTTCGACCTTGCGCTGCGGACGGCTTTCGACACGACCGCCCCGAAAGCCGAGCGAGACGAACTGCAGAACGAAATGCCGGAAACTTCCGAACTGATGCAGAACTCCATCTACTAATACGCTCACGTCGCGCTCGACCAAGCGGAGTACCAAAAACGATACGATGCTCTGACAGCACGGTTTGACAAGGCCAAGGCGAGACTGGAGATGATCGAAGCCGCCATCAAGGACAAACAGTCCAAGCAAACGACCAGAAGCCTGCCTCGAAACTCTCAAGGCGCAGGACTGAACGAGGCTCTTTCTGTTTATATTACCAAATTGACGATCAGCCCAGTCACAAGAGAAAATGCCATTACAAAGGCGAGATAGAGCAAAAACCGCTTCACCCCCAGCACGATCTTCAGCGCGCCGAGGTTCGTGATCTTGGTCGCCGGACCGGTGATCATAAAGGCTGAGGCGCTGCCCATGCTCATACCCATGGCAAGCCATTCCCGGATCAACGGGATCGTCCCTCCGCCGCAGGCGTAGAGTGGAACTCCGATGGTCGCCGCCATCAGCACGCCGAAGCCCTCGTTTGCTTCCCCAAATAAAGCCGCAAACTTGTCCGCCGGGACATATCGCTGGAACAGGGCAGAAAGCAGTACGCCCAGCAGAAAATATAAGCCGGTCGCTTTGATGTTCCTGCCGAGATTAAAGAGAAACCGCAAAAACAGGTTCGGGTGGGTGTCGTGGCTTGCCCTCGGTTCAAAGCCCTCAAAGTTGAAAAACGGCTTGTCCTTGTAGAAAATATGTACCACGATGCCTGCGACGATTCCGCAGACCGTGCAGGACACGATGCGGATCACCAGCGCCGTCGCACCCAAAGCGGTGGAATACATGATAAGTTGGGGGTTCAGAAGTACGCTGGACATCATAAACGCCGCCAGCCAATCGTGGCGCATTCCGTGTTTGGAGAAGGACGCTGCGATGGGAATCGTGCCATACATACAAAGCGGGGAGGCAATTCCTAACAGACTTGCCGGAACAACGCCCCACAGCCCCCACTTCTTATCCCGGATACGGTCAAAGGCCACGTGAATGGTGTCCTTTGCGAACACTGAAACAAGGGAGCCGACGACCATGCCGAGAATCCAGTAACCGGCGATCTGCCGGAGCTGGAGTAGAAAGTAGTACCACACATAGACGAATTCCCGGTTCAGAACCTCAAGCACCTCATTCATCGATGTTCACCAAGGTGTAAGTGCGGCTGCCCAGACCAATTTCCTCTGCGTGTTCCAGCGTATGCAGACCGTTCCGGGATTCGATTCGCTGTACCAGGGAGGCACCGTCACCGTCTTTCTGCGCATAGACAAGATCAATACAAGCCTGATCCAGCGCCACAGGATCGGTGGATGCCAGAATACCGATGTCATGCATATCCGGCTCGGCGGGATTGCCGTCGCAGTCGCAGTCCACGGACAGGCGGTTCATCACGCTGATATAGACGATTCGCTCGCCGTTCCCAAGATAGTCGGACACGGATTTCCCCGCCTCCGCCATGGCTTCCAAGAAGGCGTTCTGATCGCCACTCCACATACTGCCGCCTGTGCCGCCGCTGTGGATCCACGCCTTTCCTTTACTGGAACCAAGTCCAATGGAGATATTCTTGATCGCGCCGCCGTATCCCGCCATGGAATGCCCCTTGAAGTGGGAAAGGACAAGGTAGGAATCGTAGTCGGCAAATGCGGCACCTACATAGTTTTCCGTAAGAACGCTGCCACCCTCTACGGGCAGCGTCATAGAGCCGTTTTCATCGAGAATCTGAAAATCCGCGATCTCAGTGAAGCCGTGATCCTTCGCTACCTGATAGTGCATGGCCGTTTCGGAACGGGAGCCGCCGTATGCGGTGTTGCACTCCACAATCGTACCGTTTACAGCCTCAACCACATCTTTGATTAGCTGCGGGTCAAGGTAATTGCTTGCAGGAGGTTCGCCGGTAGAGAGCTTTACTGCCACACGACCGGTGGGCGTCCAGCCAAGGGCTTCATAAATTGCTACCATTCCCTCCGCACTGATGTCCGAGGTAAAATACACAACGGGCGTTCCGTCGTTGTCGTTTCCGTCCTGATCTTCAGGGGCAGAGCTTTCCTCTGGTTCTTCCGGCTGCTCCTGGGAATTTGAAGGCGATGTACTTTCAGACGCCTGTGTTTGTGAATCCTCCATCGTCTGACTTTCGCCTTTGCCTGTTGAACTTGTGGTGACGTTCTGTCCACAGCCGATGAAAAGCAGGGATACCGTAAGAAATAAAACGGTCATAAGAGATAAATGCCTTTTCATATTCTTCACTCCATTCCAAGAAGATTTCTACCGTTTCCACCATATATGGCGGGAAGCAGAGTTTCGTAATTGACGTTTTCCTCTAAATGCTTCTTTTTCTTCAGGATTACCGGTGCAGGGGAATGTGGATAGTCTGTACCGAACACTAAATGTGCCGCATCTGTAATCATCAGAAGCATATTGAGCTGTATGGGTTCAGGATCACCTGCAATATCATAATATAGGTTATTCAGATTATCCTCGATGTTTACCTGCTCCATCATGCCCTTGGCTGCAAGGATAGCAGAAATACCGGCAAACCTCTGTTTCATATAGGGCAGGAAGGAGCCTGTGTGCGGCACAACAAAGCGGATTCCGGGATAGCGAACCATAATATTATGTGCAGCCATATTCAAAACCGCACGGGTGGTATCCACCGGATATTCATAAAGAGCTGCCGTTGTCTCTGTAATGACGTCCTCCGGCGTTCTTCTCGCCCGATTAGGATGGATAATTACAAGTGCTTTCTGCCTGTCCAGTTCCTCCATAACGGGGTCCAATACCGGATTTCCCAGATAGACTCCGTTGGCGTTGGTAGGCACCTTGACACCCAGTGCGCCGAGATCGTGGGCATATTTGATTTCCTTTATGGAAGCCTCCACATTCGGCAGGGGCAGACAGGCAACAAAACCGAATCTGTCCTTATGTGCGGCGGCGACGTCGCTCAGTTCCTCATTGATGAGTCTCGCGTATTTTGCCGCTTTTTCGTTATCGCCGCTGTTAAAGTGAGGCGACGGCAGAGAAAGCACGCTGTAATCAATTCCCGCCTGCTCCATAAAGCCCAGGTGCGCTTCCGCTGTCCATTCAGGCAGAGGAAAACCGTCGTCCTCTATGGGATCAATGTTCATATCCGAAAGCGCCTGCCGGAACGCTTTGGGAATAGGGTGCGTGTGAAAATCTATAACCATATTCGTTATCCTCCTGTGCTGCTTACCTGTTATTCCCGCAGAAATTCTTTATCCGCACTGGTAAACCCTTTATCATCGGAAATATACCGTTCTGCCTTCATGTGCAGATCATATTTCTCTCTAAACTCAGCGATTTGAGCCATCATGGGCGAGACGTGGTGTACGTCGATTGCGTGCTGATCTTCCCAACTGTAAATGAGTAAAACTGTTTCCTCGTCCTCCATGGGGAAGAAATATTCATACCGCAGATTTCCAGCCTCTGCACGAATGGCACTGACGATGCCGCTTGTCGTCATTTCCTGTGCAAATTTTTTGGCGTTCCCATTGACGCCGCTGTAATATAGATTTACTGTAACAGCCATTTTGTACCTCCTGCTGTATTTACTTTATGTTGTTGGCCTCCAACCACGCGGCTATATCGTCCGGCAGACTGCCGCCGCCGGAGTAGTGGATAGACAGCGGTTCGCCCATGACTGCGTCGGGCGCCAATTTTGTTATCGCCGTCAGGCTCTGCCCGAAGCGTCCGCCTCCGTGGGAGCAGAACGGAATGATCGTTTTGCCGGAAAAATCGTATTCCTCCAGGAAAGAGGCGATCGGCATGGGGATCGACGCCCACCAGTTGGGATAGCCCAAAAGAATGGTGTCGTACTGCTCAAAATTCTCCACCTTGTTTTTGATCTCCGGCCTTGCCTGAATGTTCTGATCGTGCTGTGCCTGATCCAATACGGTGTTGTAGTCGGTGGAATAGGGCGACACAAGCTCGATCTCAAAGAGGTCCGCGCCGGTCTGGGACTGGATCTCCTCTGCAATGCCTCTTGTGTTGCCGCCCCAGGAGAAGAACGCAATGAGCATCTTGCCGCCGGTTTCGGTGTTATTTCCCGTCCCCGCGCTGACAATGCTGCCAGCGCCGTTTACGGCGTTGCGGACAAGACGAATTCCCAAATTGAAACTGCCTTTATCCTCCGGCAGGGTAGCGCGGTAGGCCGAGCGCATATTCTTGGCAAAATCGTTCCAACCGCCGCCGCGGTAGACGCGTCTTGTCCCGGTTTCCGGGCCGGTGGGATCAGTTTGAACGGTCGTGCCGTACTCGCCGTAGTAGTCCCACACCCATTCACTGACATTGCCGTGCATATTGTAAAGTCCCCAGGCATTGGGAGAGAAGCTGTCCACGGCGACCGTTGTCTGACGGTATTCGCCGGGCTTCGTTGAGAGATTTCCCTGCGAAAAATAGTTATCCTCTATCTCATAGGGATAATGACCATAATAGTTGGATTCCTCTGGGCTGATGGAGGTTTCGGTGTTGAAAGGCGTCGTCGTTCCGGCGCGGCAGGCGTATTCCCATTCCGCCTCGGTGGGCAGACAGTAGCCGTTTGCGCTCCTGTCCCATGTGACGGTTTCGCCATTGACCGTATAGGCAGGTATGAGATTTTCTTTTTCACTGAGGGCGTTGCAAAACGCGATAGCGTCCAGCCAGGACACATTCTCTACCGGCAGATCGTTTCCGCCAAAATTTGAGGGATTATTGCCCATTACCGCCGTATATTCGTTCTGCCTGACTTCATAAGGTCTCATGTAAAAATCGCTGACCGTCACGGTATGCCGGGTTTCGTCCGCCGAGCGCCACGGTTCGTCCTCCGGGCTGCCCATCGCAAAACTGCCGCCCCCCACCAGCACAAAACCGTCCTCCACGGATACCGTCTGCCCGCCCGACTGACCGAGTTCAGAGGGTTTTATTGTGTTTTCCGTTGTGTCACTGCTGCTTTCCTCCGGCGGTTCTGCAGGATTACCCTGCCACGGCTCATTCTGTGATGGCAGGTTCAACCCCACCACCACAAGGGCACAGACAAGTACCGGGACGAGGAAGGCCACAGCTTTATGGATTCGCCCGTTTGATTGTTCCTTTTCGTGTTTCTGTCCGGCCTTGCGGAGCAGCTTGTTTAGGTAATGCGCTAACACTGCAAACAGGCATATCATAGCGAGGATTTCGGCAAAGCAGACGATTGCCGCTTTTGTTTCGTCGAACAGTACGAAATGCGTTTGCAGGAACAGATAATCCGTCATGTGCTGGGCAATAAATGCGTAGAGTCCATACACAGACAGAACGATGGCGACAATTCGTAATACCCATTCTCTTGCAGCACTCTTTTCGGAAAGGTGAAACATCTTTCTGAAAAGCGGGAAGAACTGCCCTATATGTATCCCAAGGTGAAATGACATGAGGATCAGCCCCCAATGGGAAGCAAATAGGTGGAGCTGCCTTGCAATCATCATTCCACCGCTGATATGTAGAAATTGAAAAACAAATCCCGACATCATGATCCCGCTGACAAAGAGTGCGATCATGTCCAGCAGGAGCAGCAGATCAAGCGCCGTACCAAAGGCGCGTGACGGGGTGTACTTTCCCTTTACAAAACTTTTCCACCATCCCAGATTCAGAAGATGATGCACAAGGAACAACACCAGCATACCAACGCCGAGCCATTCATGTATTTCCTGCCCGATCAATATTTCCGCCATCAAAAGCGGCAGAAGAACGATCATGACAAGGTCAACAATACGTTTTACAGTTTGTTTCATATTAGTTCACACCCAGACCATTTGCCCACTTCATCACGTCAGCAGCGGACGCTCCCGCCGAAAAACGCTGTCCCTTAAGCCACGTTGCTCCGCTTGCCGCCGAACGCAATGCGCTGTCGCTGTTTCCAAAACCGCTGGAAGCAGAAGTGCAGAACGCGACCAGTGTCTTGCCTGAAAAATCATAGCTTTCGATAAACGTACTTATGATCCGCGGCGCTTCGCCCCACCAAATTGGATACCCGATGAATACGACATCATACTGCTCCATATTCTCCACAGAACCGGAAATTGCGGGACGGGCAGACGGGTCGTTCATTTCCACAGAGGAACGGCTGCCCGAATTGCCATAGTCCAGATCCTCGTCCGTATAGGGCTGCTCCGGTGTAATTTCATAAAGGTCAGCGCCAAGTCCGTCTGCTAATTTCTGCGCCACACCCTCGGTGTTGTTGGTAGCCGAGAAATAGGCTACAAGGATTTTGCTGCCCTCCGACTCATTATTCGGCTCGGAAACAGTATCATCCGAATTTGAGTCCGGCGTTTCGCCAGACTCAACACTTTCATTTCCTGCTTTAAAAGATGTTGCGGACTGATCTTCTGCATTCTGCGAAGAGCCGGTATTTCCGTTGTTTTCAGCTGATTCAGTGTTGCCTGCGCAGGCGGCAAGGACAAATACCATAACAAATGCAAGTAAACTCGTACCGAACTTTTTCATTTTCATTTCAACCCTCCATATTGTTTTTCATCCACCGGTTCCAGCCATTCGTTAGATCCGTTTTCTCCGGGGACTTCAATCGCCAGGTGGGAGAACCAGCTATCCGGCGCGGCACCGTGCCAATGCTTGACGCCTGCGGGAATGTTGATGCAGTCGCCGGGCTTCATTTCCACGGCTTCTTTGCCCCATTCCTGATAGTACCCGCGACCGCCGACACAAATGAGAATTTGCCCGCCGCCCTTGTCTGCGTGGTGAATGTGCCAGTTGTTGCGGCACGCCGGCTCAAAGGTCACGTTGAAAATGCCGACCTGTTCCTTCGATACCGGCGCAAGGTAGCTCTGACCGATGAAATACTGCTTTAAGCCGTCGTTCGGTGCGCCAATGGGGAAAAGAATGGTGCTTTGATATTTGTCTTTCTCCGTCAGTGCCGGTTCTTCCTCGTTCCAGACGTCCTTCGCCAGACGGAAAACCGCCCACGCTTTGGGCCAGCCGACATAGAAGCCCACATGTGTCACGATGGCGGCAATCTCCGCCCTTGTCACGCCGTGTGTCTTGGCGTTTTCCAAGTGATAAGTCAGCGACGAATCGGTGATGCCCGAACTCATCAGCGCAACGACGGTGATGATACAGCGCGTTTTCAGGTCAATGTCTTGATTGTTCCAGTTCTCTCCAAAGAGAACGTCGTCGTTGAAATGGGCGAAATCCGGCGCGAATGTGCCAAGCTGATTTCTGCCTGCGGTCTGTGTGATCTTTTCCATGGTAAATTCCTCCTTGTTATACTACATTTCCGGCCTTCTGTTTGCCGTTCTGTGCCATCACACCAACTAAGGCATGGGGCACATACAATTCTTCCAGATAGTCGATCTCGTCCTGCGTCAGTTCCAAATCCACGGCTTTGGCCGCGCCGTCCACATGGGAAAACTTTGTCGCACCGACAACCGGCGAGGTCACTTTTGTTAGCAGCCATGCCAGAGAGATTTCCGTCATAGACACGATGCGCTTGTCGGCCAGTTCTGCCACACGAGCGATGATCCTGCCGTCCGCCTCGGCGGTAGCGTCGTATTTGAACTTCGCGTAGGCGTCCTGCTCCAAACGCTTGGAGGTTTCTCCGGGACGCTTGGAGAGCCGCCCGCCTGCCAGGGCGCTGTACGGCGTTGTGGCGATATTCTGATCGGCACAGAAGGGAGCCATCTCCCGTTCTTCCTCGCGAGCGATCAGGTTGTAATGCCCTTGAATGGACACAAATTCTGTCAGCCCGTGTTCGCGGGCGTAGAAATTGGCCTTGGCCAGCTGCCACGCAAAGCAGTTGGAGATACCGATGTACCGCGTCTTGCCGGACTTCACGGAGTTGTGCAGTCCCTCCATGATTTCCTCCATGGGCGTGTGGTAGTCCCACATATGATAGATGTATAGGTCAACGTAGTCCATACCGAGGTTGCGTAGGCTTTGGTTCAGATAATTCTCGATATGCTTTTGCCCGCTGATACCGGCATCGATTTCCTCCTGCGTCCGGGGCGTGAACTTGGTGGCAATCACAAAATCGTCCCGCTTTGCAAAGTCCCGCAGCGCCTTGCCCACATACTGCTCGCTGGTGCCGTTTTGGTAGGCAATGGCGGTGTCGTAAAAATTGATCCCCAAATCCAACCCATGCTTGATGATCTCGCGTGTCTGCGCCTCGTCTACCGTCCAGCTATGCTGTCCCGTGGCGGCGTTGCCGAAGCCCATACAGCCCATGCAGATACGGGAAACGGTCAGATTGGATTTGCCGAGTTTCGTGTATTTCATTCTTCCCGCCCCCTTAAAGAATTGTCCGAGCCCACTCTTTCAGGCTGGCCGCTGTCTGCCGGCCGTTCAGCACTTTTCCCTCGTTAATCACGGTGTCCGCTGCGACGGAGGGTTTCAGTCCGGCTACGGTCTTTCCGAACCCGCTGCCGCCGGAAGTGGCGAAAAGGACGATTTTCTTGCCGGAAAAATCATAGCTTTCTAAAAAGCTGTTGATGATGGTGGGTGCCACATACCACCAAATAGGAAATCCCAGCAGGACGGTATCATAGGCCGATATGTCGGCACTTCGGTCGGCTAATGCAGGGCGGCTCGATTTGTCGTTCATTTCCACTGAACTGCGGGATTTCTTATCCATCCAGTTGAGGTCTGCTTTCGTGTAGGGTACTGCGGGCTTGATTTCATAGATGTCTGCCCCTATGACCTCGGCCAGTTCCTTTGCGACACGCGCCGTTGTTCCACTGGCACTGAAATAGGCGACTAATGTTTTGCTCATGTTTTTTCCTCTCCTTATAAAGATTTTCCAAGCTGATATGCGTCAATCATGTGCCAACTGCTTTTCGTCATAGACGGGGTTCCGCAGCCGGTTCCTAAGATTTGTCCACAGTCGGTGAAATTCATGTACCGGCACAGCTTCTTGTAATGCTCCACAAGATAGGGCATGACGTCTGCATTTGAATCCCACGCAGCGGCAATCAGCACCGTTTTTATATGATTGCCGGAGAGCTTCATGGTGTAGCTGTAAAATCGGTCGATCACCATTTTAAGCTGCGCTGACATTCCGAAGTAATAGACCGGCGTGACGAAAGCCGCCATATCCGCAGAGAGCAGGGCGTCCCTGATCTCAACCATATCGTCTTTTTGGGCGCACGGACCATTCATGCCGCAATGCTCGCAGCCAAGGCAGGGGTGGATATTCATGTGCGCCGCGTCCATCTCTATGATGGTATGCCCAGCCTCCTGTGCGCCTTTTGCAAATTGTTCCGCCAGCATATTCGAGGACCCCTTTTTGTGTGGGCTGCCCTTGATGATTACAATTTTCATTTGCTGATCCCCTTTCTTATTCCATAACTTTTTCCCAAAAGCGGATCGCATTGATCTCAAGACTATCCGCCAGTTTTTCAAGTGACACTGTTTCTTCTTTGGTCAGTGTCACGTTTGCTGCCTTGACCGCATCTTCTACATGGCTTGATTTCGTCACGCCAATGATTGGCAGCGTTCCCTTTGCGATGGCCCATGCCACGGGAATTTGTGCTGTGCCAACGTGATACTTGTCTGCGAGTTTTTTTAGCTCTGCGTTCAAGATTTCCAGTTTATCCAGAACCGGGTTATATGTTTCCGCTCTCGCGGAGCCAGCCGGCATCGGGTGAGCAGTATCATATTTGCCGGACAATGCTCCTTGCTCAAGGACCATATAGGCAAAGAAAGTAATGCCATTCTCACGGCAGTAATCCAGGATTCCGGAATCCTCGGAAGAACGGTTGATCAGGCTGTAATGGTTCTGCACAGCGGACAGCTTCAGTCCGTGGCTTTTCAGGATTTCATCTGCCTGTCGGATTTCCGCCAGGTTATGGTTGGATACCCCCAGCATCGGGACATCATCTTTTCCTTCAAAGTATTTCGCCAATTCCTCTGTCCACTTGGGGGCATTCCACACATTATGGATCCAGTAAATATCGAAACAGTCAAGATTCATAAGGGCAAGCTGTTTTTCGATCATATCCTTCATAGCGGTTTTCGACGAGGTATCCGCACACTGGGGTGTGAACTTGTCGGAGATGAGGTAGGATTCCCTTGGCAGCCCTTTCAGGAAACTGGCAAGCACCTTTTCCGAGGTTCCCATACCGTAGGCATACGCCGTGTCCCAAAGGTTCAGCCCGTTCGCCATCGCCGTATCAAAAATCGGTCGAAGGCTTTCTGCCGCCAGATCGTTGCCAAAAGTTCCGTCGTTGCCCCATGCCCAAGCGCCAAGCGCTATTTTCGGTAATGTTATTTCTTCATTCACTGTGAAGTCCTCCTTTATTTGTTCAACAGCCCTTTCACGCAGTTGAATGTGATTTCATAAATTGTCATAAATACATAGTTGACGTTTGCTTCTTCCATAGCGGTTCTCTGCTTTTCGGTAACGTAGGTGTAGGGATAGATACCGAACATAAACGGAAAGAATGTGTAAATAAAATCCTGCTTCTCGGAAATCTCCATATCCGGGAAATATTTATTTAAGCCTGCCATTACAGTTCGAATCGATTCTCCATATACCACCTTGAATGCCGCCAGATGCTCCGGGCGGCTGCCCGTTTCCATGTCGTAATGGTTCATGGACATGATTTTGAGAAGTTGTGCACGGGCTTCCAAAGAATGAGCCATCATATCGGCAAATTCATTCTTCGTCATTGTCTCGGCCTGTTCCATTCTTTCTTTCAGCGAGGCAATCCACAGCTCATACTCCCGCTTCAGCAGAGCCAGAAAAATTTCTTCCTTCGTCTGAAAGTAGTTATAAATGGAGGTGCGTGTAAAACTGGTTACATTCCCAATCTCCTTGATGGTGATTTCCTTGAAGCTCATCGTCTGATAGAGCTTTTCGCAGGCGTTGATGATTTCTTCCCTGCGGGTCTCTGTAAGTTCCGGCGATCCTTTTGGCATCTTGTGTCCTCCTTATTTTTCCGGCGTCTCTTTGAAAGACAGGCATTTCCCGATTACTTTGCCGGTTTGCAGATATTGATAGGTGGGAAACTCAAACAGCACCGGTTTCAGGGTTTCGTAATCGACTTTGCCTTTCTCATTCAGATGCTCCTTGGCCACATAGGTGTTGTCGATGGTGCAGATGAAGCTCTCAAAATTCGGCGTGTTGTAGGTATCCTGGGCGCTGCACTCCATCGTCAAAGGAGATTTACGAATGACCGGTGCGCCTGCATCGCCAAGGTCGTATTCAAACACAGCGGATTTATCCGTCTTTGCCCCGCTGACCGAACCCACATAGTCCGCCTCCGGCAGCATAGCCTCGTCCACAAGGTTGATTGAGAGCTTTTTCGTCTCCTTGATACACCTGTTGATAAAGTGCGGTGCGGCGAGACTGACCAACACCCGGTCATGACCGATAATGCCGATATGGGCAACCAACGTCCACGTCGGCTTCTCACCGTTCATAGCACCAATCACCGTCACCGGCGTGGGATAAAGTGCCAGCAGCGATCCAACGTTTTTCTTCATGATTCAGCGCCCTCCTGATTTGCAAATATATTCTGACACCGTGTCAGCATATTTAGTATAGCACTATTCTGACACGGTGTCAATATGTTTTTGAAAAAAATTTTCTTTTTTCCGTTAACATTTCATCTATGTATATCATCTTTACTTTTCCGGGATATGTTTTCTGCAAAAGCTTAATCACTTCAAGATTATCCCCCTCGATATAGAGGTTTTCAGTGTTGTCGAAATCCATGCTTTCCTCACGGCAGGGACGGAGCGTTTTGTTTATCGGAGCATTTGCCGGCAAGACGGACTTTTTCTTGTCAGGCCAGGTGAACTGATAGCGTTCTACACGCCCATCAACCACCTTGCAGGATATCTCCTGCATAAGCACGCCCTTGTCGATGGCACGGACGATCTCGCCGTTTTCGTCCACCGTTTCGGTGACAGCGTTGGGAAACATATTCGCCAGTGGCTCACCTGCCTTTTCACCGTATTCGGCTGAGTTAATCAAATCCTTTTGCAGTACGGTTTTATAGCTTTTAACGTTTTGCGTCGTTTACTCTCATACAGCGTATTTTTTTGCAAATGGCGCACTCAATTTTTGATCGTTTTCCGATATTTCATTATTTAAATAAATCAACAGATACGTTTCTTTTTTGTACCATAACCGCCGCAGCTGAGTGTGGAGTATTGATAATTACAGATTGGAAATATAAAGCGGGAAAGCTGTTCACTTTCCCGCTTGTTTTTTATATTCCGCCGTAAAACTTCAGTCTGCAAGAAACATTATGATTTTACGAAGCAGAAATGGATCGGTAATTCGCTTTTGTCCCCGGCGCTTTTCCCGTTCCAGAATATCACGGACGACAACGGTAGAGTAGATACCGTCGAGCAAGACAAGCGCTTTTTCCTGATCAAGTCCGACGTCAGCAATACCGGGCATTCCTCCAAAACGCAAAAATGCTTCAAACACCTCCCGCAGGTCGTACTGTTCACCGTTTTTATCAAACACTTGCTTGCGGACACTGCCAAGAGCGCTTTTGGTTTCCCTCACCCCGAAATCATGAAAATAAAGGAACTCATTGAAAGAAAGCGGAAGCATTTTGATCTCCACACATCTTCCTGAAAGATAGGTGGAATATTCAGAGGAAAGCAGATACGCATTTGAACCGGTTACATAAATATCACAGTCCAGATCCACACGCAATGCGTTTATCGCATTCTCCCAGGCGTTGATCCTCTGTATCTCATCAAAGAATAAATACATTGCTTTCCCGACACGATTTGATTTTTTACATAAGTGTACACATCGTCAGAAGTCATTTTCCGAAAATCATTGGATTCAAAGTTCATCTCAGCGATTTGCTTAGGCTGAACGCCCGCCCGATGAATAACCATCAGCTTCAAGAGGCTTGATTTCCCGCAGTGCCTTATGCCGGTGATGACTTTTACAGGTTCAGTATCCTGAAAGCCAATCAACTTGTTGAGATAACGATCCCTTTTTTCAGTTTAGAGGTTAAATTTAAATTTTGAAAAGGAGCAAATTATAAACGTTGTAACGTTATCAGGCTATGTGACAGGCGAACCTACGCTCAGAGCAACAACTAAAGGAACATTGGTGACGGATTTCTGCCTTGCTGTTTCTCGTCCAAAAAATAATGATATTGACTTTCCTGCTATTGTTGCATGGGGAACGGAAGCGGAGTTTGCTTGCAAGTATCTCAAAAAGGGACGCCGCAAAATAGAATAAACAGAGAATGAATATGCCTTCGATGAAGAAGACGAAGCAATTGAAACGTAATGCGATGACGGCTTGATCGTCAGGGGGGCGCCACTCCGCACAATTGACAACAGGCACAAAGAATGATGTTATAAACTTGAAAAGGCTTTGTCATTTGTCCTTTGATGATAAAGAAAGATAAAATTATGAGCTTGGAATATAAATTCAAAAGAAGTTTTTATTATGCAGCAGAAAAAGCCATATCGGAAAGCAGCGTCACATTTGTGCTTGGAGCAGGACGGTGCGAAAAAATGTTTGCTTAAAGCAGCTGCAAGACACATTTTCAGCAGTAAACGAGTTTGATGAAGTAAGCTACGTTGATGCAAAAAAGATTTTGCCTCAACATTGGATAAAAGCTTGTTTATAAACGAAGTAAAAAAATCTGTCGCCAACAATGAAAAAGTATGGCTTGTAACGGGATGTTCTAAGGGTTTGGGCAAGGCTCTTGTGGAGGAACTGATCGCACAGGGATATCCTGTTGCCGGAACAAGCCGCAGCAAGGAAAGCCTGGAAAAATCCATCGATGCGAAAAGCGATATCTTCCCCCCTCTTTCCATGAATGTAAAAGATGAAGCGGACGTGAAGGACGCTATTGCGCTTACAACAGAGAAGTTCGGCAGGATTGACGTTGTTGTCAACAATGCCGGGTTTACTCATCTTGTGGCAATCGAGGAAATGAGCGATGAGGACGCCCGCGAGGAATTTGACATCAATGTTTTCGGAACGCTGAATATGATCCGAAACGTGCTGCCACAGATGAGGACGCAGGGTTCCGGGCATATCTTCATTGTCAGCAGTCTCGGAGCCTATAATGTGGGCCCTCTTTCCGGCATTTACTGTGCCACCAAGCACGCAGTGAAAGCCATCTCCGAGACGCTTGCGCAGGATGTAAAAGAATTTGGCATTCATGTAACAGACGTAAAACCTGGTTTCATGCGCACGGAGTTTTTCGGTTCATCATATAAGACAACTGCTCCGAAGGGTTCTCCTTATAAGCATCTGTACGATGAAAACATAGGATTCTATATGGGACAGAATGGCAATCAGGCTGGTGAGATGGATGAGCCTTATGAGTCGCTTCCGATGGGAACGGACTGCTGTGACGGCATCCGCGGCATATGCGAAGGAACCGTCAAGCTGATGGATGAGATGCGTAGCGTGGCCGGAACAACGAATTTTTAGGAGGCGCAGCGATGAGCAAGATACTTATGATCAACGGCAGCCCGAACGAACTTGGCTGTACGGATACTGCTCTTCAAGAAATCGCAGGAGAACTGCAAAAGCAGGCAGACAGTGAGATTCTGTGGCTGGGGAAGAAACCAATGCAGGATTGTATAGCCTGCTTTAAGTGCCAGTAAACAGGACAGTGCGTATTCGAAGATGTCGTGAACGAAACTGCTGGTCGTATGGATAATTTTGATGGAATGGTCGTTGGATCGCCGGTTTACTACGGCGGTCCCAATGGCAGGCTGACTTCTTTTCTAGACAGGTTCTTCTCGGTGGATAAGAAGAAAATTGCCGAGAAACTGGCAGCATCGGTGATTTCCTGCCGAAGAGGCGGTGCTTCTGCGACCTTTAAACGACTGAACCAATATTTCCTAATGACAAATATGCACGTGGTCAGCTCTCAATATTGAAATCAGGTGCATGGCTGCACAGCAGTCGGCAAAGGCAGCAGTAATTAAAAAGCCTGTATATGAAGATATAGTCTATACAAACTTTATGGATTAAAACAGAATTTAAGATAATTGTTTCTTATCTATCCTCAAAAACTTATAATTCAAAAATTCATAGCCAGCGGTTAACAAGTCGCTGACTATGTTCTATCAGGCGTCAGGCGTTAAAAAAGCATGGCAAAGAGCGTGAGTCATAAGGAAACATTCACCAAATATGACTTGCGCCAAGCAGACGGAAAATTGAAAACGCTATGTAAAAGGGTCATCCCATTGCATAGCGTTTTTTCATTTTCTCCGGACAGCCAAAATAATAATTGACTAAAAGTCATTGACTTTAATTCAATGAATGTGATATAATTAAATCACACAAAGGAGATGATGGCGTGGCAAAGAAAATGACGAACCGGCAGCTTGCCGCACTGGAAACCAGGCGCAAGCTGCTGGAGGCGGCGAAAAAGCTGGTATGTGAAAAAGGCCTGGTCAACACATCTATCGAAGAGATCACAAAAGCCTGCGATGTTTCAAACGGCACGTTCTATACCTATTTCAAACGCAAGGAAGACGTAGTTTTTGAATTAAGCCGGGAGATGTATCAGGGAATATATGAGGAAGCGCAGGCCCATGACGGCCCCTTTATGGAACGGCTGATATTTTACATGGTGAATTTCTCCGGCCACATTGAACGGGACGGGCTGAAGCTCTGTCAGGAATGGGTGCGGAACACCGTAGACCCTGATCTTGTGGAAGCCCCGTACAACAAGGACAAACTCCATGTGGATATTGATTCCATGAAGGGTATGATCGAAACGGGAATTAAGCGAGGCGAACTGATGGACGATACACCCGTAGACGCGCTGGCGGGCGCACTGGTAGATGTGATCTACGGTGAAATGCTTTGCTGGGATATGTCCGGCGGCGCATACAGCTTTGAGGAACGGACAAAAGAATTTTGCAATCTGTTTTTACCGACCATGATACAACCCTATATCAGCGAGAGCGATCATGAAAATGGAAACAGTAACGAAAAAATATAATTAAAAACAGGAGGAACCAACAATGAGCGAGATCAAGAAACTGGGATTTGGGCTGATGCGCCTTCCCCAGAAAAGCGACAATGCAGCAGACATCGACATGGAACAGTTCAAACAGATGGTAGACCTTTTCCTGGAGCGTGGATTTACCTACTTTGATACCTCCTATGTGTATCATGACGGCGCTTCTGAAACCGCAATTCGGGAAGCCCTTGTCAAGCGCCATTCACGGGAGAGCTTCCTGCTGGTGTCGAAATTTCCCACCTTCCAGATGCATGCCGCAGACAAGGTGGAAGCCATTTTCCAGGAGCAGCTGGACAAATGCAGGGTGGAATACTTTGATTACTACCTACTCCACAATTTGAACCGCTATATCTATGCCACGGAAGTCCAGGACGCACATCTGTTTGACCACATGAAGCAGTGGAAGGAACAGGGTAAGATCCGCCACATCGCGTTCTCTTATCATGATGACGCCGCCCATCTGGATCAGATCCTGACCGAGCACCCGGAGGTTGACGCCGTTCAGATCGTTCTGAACTACTACGACTGGGAGGAGCCGTTCATACAGTCGAAGAAGTGTTACGAGGTCATTCGCAAGCACGGCAAGCAGGTTATCGTCATGGAGCCGGTAAAGGGCGGCGCACTGGCAAAAGTCCCCGCCGGCGCGGAACACATCTTTCAGGATATTGATCAGGGCGCTTCCCCGGCCAGCTTTGCGATCCGCTTTGCCGCTTCGCAGGAAGGTGTGCTGGCTGTCCTCTCAGGCATGAGCAATCTCGCTCAGGTGACGGACAACACCGGCTATATGCAGGACTTCAAACCCCTTACCGACGGGGAAAAACAGGCTTTGGCTGAAATGAAAGTAAAATATCAGGAGACCTGGAAGTACCGCTGCAGCGACTGGTCTGCCCTGGACGATAATGCCTACGGCGTGCCCGTGTCCGGTATCATTCGGGCATATAACAGTATGTTGATCCAGCCCGATCCCACCTTCTGCGCGGAGCTGAACTACTATAAGAGTTTCCGCAGTGCCTATGACCGAGCCTTTGAGACAGGGGATTACACAGCGCAGACCGAGAAGATAGGCGGGGCGTTTGACGTCACGGCTGCTCTGCGGGAAGCCGTCGCATACCATGCAAAAAATAACTATCAGACCTATATGGATTGACAAGGAGACAAATTTATGATTTACAGAGATTTTCAGGATTTGAAATTATCGGCTCTTGGCATGGGCGCAATGCGCCTTCCGGTAATAGACGAAGATGATTCCAAAATCGATGAAGCAGCCGCGAAAGAAATGGTCGCTTACGCTATGGAACAGGGCGTTAATTATTACGACACCGCCTGGGGCTACCATGACGGAAATTCGGAATTGGTGATGGGAAGAGCCTTAAAAGAATATCCGAGAGACCGTTTCTACCTTGCAACCAAATTTCCGGGATACGATCTGTCCAACATGACGAAGGTGGAAGAAATTTTTGAGAAGCAGCTGGAAAAATGCCAGGTGGAATACTTTGACTTCTATTTGTTCCACAATGTCTGCGAGATGAACATTGATGCATATTTGGACGAAAAGTACGGTATCTATAACTACTTGATGAAACAGAGAGCAAACGGAAGGATCCGTCATCTCGGATTTTCCGCCCATGGAAGCTATGATGTGATGGAACGTTTCCTGGAGAAATACGGAGAGAGTATGGAATTTTGTCAGATCCAGCTGAATTACCTTGACTGGAGCTTCCAGGACGCCAAAGCAAAGGTGGAGCTTCTGAAAAAATACCATATTCCCGTTTGGGTGATGGAGCCGTTGCGGGGCGGTCGTCTGGCAAAGCTGACTGACGAGGAAGAAGCAAGATTAAAAACAATGCGTCCCGATGAGAAAATCCCTGCCTGGGCGTTCCGCTTCCTGCAGTCCATTCCTGAGGTGACCGTCGTACTGTCCGGTATGTCCGACATGGAGCAGATGAAAGAAAATATCCGCACCTTCCGTGAAGAAAAACCCCTTTCCGAGGAAGAAATGAAAAGTCTGCTGGCTATGGCAGATGAAATGGTACGGAAGATCGTCCTGCCCTGCACCGCCTGCCATTACTGTGTGAGCCACTGTCCGCAGGGGCTGGATATTCCGACCTTGCTGGCTTTCTACAATGAGCACTGCTTCACCAAGGGCGGATTTATTGCGCCGATGGCCCTGTCCTCGTATCCGAACGACAAGCTGCCAAGCGCCTGTATAGGCTGCAGAAGCTGCGAAGCCGTCTGTCCGCAGCAG
>CANRGJ010000010.1 GCA_947630175.1 uncultured Ruminiclostridium sp.
AAATTCAGCATTTGAAAAAGTGCGGAATTTCGGTATTTTTTAGTGTTGATAAGGTGATGCGTAGGGCGTTCCTGTTGTGAGAATATCCTCGCAGACATTTATGCGGGAATCAAAGGGAAGCTCCGAGATGCTCTCGTATTTGCCGAATTGGTAAGCACGATATTCATAGCTCCCTCTTGAGCCTCTGTTGTTGTTTATATTTCCGCCTATTCCATACAGCTTTGCGTTTTCCGTCCGGCCGATATACCGGAAGCTATTCCCGTCATAATTGGGCTGTATTTGGGGATATTCGGTGCCGCTCTGTCTTGCCTGCTTTATGAAGGCAAGCACGGAATAAAGGTAGAAAAGGTCGCTTTCGCTTTTTCCCGCTTTATAATGGTCTATCTGATATATTTCTGAGGTCATGGCTTTGAGTGTCGCAAGCAGTTGGTCTGCTATGGGAGCCATTGCTGTCATAGCGTTGTTTTCCCAGTATTCGCTGTCCTTTTTGCTCCTTATGACAAAGTCGGTGCGGTATCTTCCCTGAGACAGGGAGACAAGGGCGCGGCGGTATGTTAAAGCGTTTACCTTGTCCTCAATGTAATAGGCGGGAACGCCGCTTATTTTTGCCAGTTCCTCTACCGTTTTTCCGCTTTCATAGCAATTGTAAAGAATATTCTGGGAAAGAGCGTCGTTGATGTAGACATTGGGAAAAGGCTCGTTTCCGTGATAGTTGCCGCTGCCGTATATTCCTATTTCCAGTTTTACAGGTCTTAATGCACTTTCGTTCATGGTTTTGTTTCCTTTCTCGGGAGGAGCCTCGTAGGGCTCTAATTCCCGCTTCAGTTTGGTCCGTCCCGCTGATAAACGCCAGGTGACTGTTCCCTCGGGAATATTCAGCTTTTCGGATATTTCCTTTGTGGAAAGACCGTCGTAGTAATAGAGAATGATAATGTCACGGTAGGCTGCGGAGAGCATAGATATTCGGGTGCGCAAACGGTCGTAAAGCTCCTCGCTCTCCACTGTGTATTCATCGAAAATACTCAGGTCTTCGGGTATGTCATAGGAATACATCGCGCGCTGTTTTCCCATTCGACGCCGAAAAGTCTTGGCTACATTGTTGGCAACGCCCCAAAGCCACGGCTCAAACCTTTCCTCATTGCGGAGCTTCGGCAGCTCCTGCAAGGCGGTCAGCAGTATTTCCTGTGAAAGCTCGTCCGCTTCGTCACGGGAAAATGTTCTGTTCACCGCATAGCCGTAGACACGTTCGGCGTATGCTTCAAGTATTTTTGAATCCATCATTCTCATCTGCCTTTCGACTGTAAAGTGCATTTTTGATGGGGGTCATTGGGTGGTTGGGAAAAATTTTTTCAGTCTTAACAGTGTACAGTGCATAGTGTAAAGTTAAAAGTTGTGGTGTCCGCTTTGCGGACGATTCAAGATTGCCCGAAATAAATAAACGGCAATTCAAATCTGCGGCGTAGCCGCACCACAACTTTGTACTGTTCACTTTGCACTGTTCACTATAAAAAATTGCCGACCAAAAGGTCGGCAATTTTTTATACACAGCCTTGTGCTTTCATTGCTTCGGCTACCTTCAGGAAGCCTGCGATGTTGGCGCCTGCCATATAGTTGCCGGGAACGCCGTATTCCTTTGCGGCTTCGTCACACTGCTTGAATATCTGCACCATAATGTCCTTCAGCTTTGCGTCTACTTCCTCGAAGGTCCAGCTGTAACGCATGGAGTTCTGACTCATTTCAAGACCTGATGTTGCAACGCCGCCTGCGTTTGCTGCCTTGGCGGGTCCGTAAAGGATACCGTTTTTCAGATATACTTCGATAGCTTCGGGAGTAGAAGGCATATTTGCGCCCTCTGCAACTGCAAAGCAGCCGTTGTCTACCAGTTTCTGTGCGCTTGCGCCGTCGATCTCATTCTGAGTTGCGCAAGGAAGAGCGATGTCGCACTTGATGCTCCAGATACCGCTGCAGCCCTCGGTGTAGGTAACGTTCTTGTGAGAGGTGCGGGCGGCGTATTCCTTTATTCTGCCGCGCTCAACTTCCTTTATCTGCTGAACGAGAGGAAGCTCGATTCCGTCGGGATCGTAAATGTAGCCGTTGGAGTCGGAGAGTGCAACTACCTTTGCGCCGAGAGCAGTGGCTTTCTGTGTAGCGTAGATCGCAACGTTGCCTGAGCCTGAGATAACTACCGTTTTGCCCTCAAAGCTCTTGCCGTTTGCTTTCAGCATTTCATCGGTGAAGTAGCAAAGTCCGTAGCCTGTGGCTTCAGTTCTTGCAAGAGAACCGCCGTAGGTAAGTCCTTTACCTGTGAGAACTCCGCTGAATTCATCTCTTATTCTCTTGTACTGTCCGAACATATAGCCTATCTCACGGGCGCCTGTTCCGATGTCGCCTGCGGGAACGTCGCAGTCGGGTCCGATGTGTCTGCAAAGCTCGGTCATAAAGCTCTGGCAGAAACGCATTACTTCCCCGTCGCTCTTGCCCTTGGGGTCAAAGTCAGAGCCGCCCTTGCCGCCGCCCATAGGGAGAGTGGTAAGGCTGTTCTTGAATACCTGCTCAAAGCCGAGGAACTTGATTATACCGAGATATACGGAGGGGTGAAGTCTGAGTCCGCCCTTGTAAGGTCCTATCGCGCTGTTGTACTGTACGCGGAAGCCTCTGTTTACCTGTACCTTGCCCTTGTCGTCTACCCAAGGGACACGGAAGATTATCTGTCTTTCAGGCTCTACAAGTCTGTCAAGAACGCCCGCTTCCACAAGGTCGGGTCTTCTTTCAACTACGGGTTCCAGAGATTCCAGGACTTCGGTCACTGCCTGGATAAATTCGGGCTCGCCCGCATTTCTCTTCTTCACCGTTTCCAAAAGGTCGATGAGATACTGATTTTTTAACGCCATTGTTAAATTCCTCCTGTATTTGATTTTTTATCGGACAAAGAAAATGCAGTACAATGCCGTACTGCGTGGATTTGCCGCAGGAAAAATGCGGCCGTGTTGCATTACTTCATTGTAATGAAAATATCTGTGTTTTATTTTACCATACTTTATATACTTTTTCAAGGGGGTAAGCAAAAAATTTTGCAAGTTTTGAAAATTTTTCTTGCAGGATTGTTACCGTTTTGTAATTGCATTATGCGGGGAATTTTGGTATAATGGGTTTAACAAAAGGACTAAAGGAAATGATTTTTATGTTGAGAAAAATCATTGCGTCTGTGACGGCGGTCTGCACAATGACGGCAACTTGCACGGCAGTTCTGGCAGACGAATACTGGAATCCTGACGTATACGTTCAGATATACGGCAATTTCATATACGAACCTGACGGGTACGGGGCGGCAAAGGTGACAGGATATACGGATATAAGCGCGGAGGAGATAATCGTTCCCGCTGAGATAAACGGTATGACAGTAATTGCGGCGGGAGGCTTCAACGATCTGACAAATCTGAAAAGGGTGGTCATTCCCGACTGCGTTACGGCGATTTTTTCTTCGGCGTTTTACGGTTGTACAAGTCTGGAGGAAGTCGTTCTTCCTAAAAATATAGAAAAAATTCCCTCCTACTGCTTTTATGAATGCGAAAGTCTGAAAAGAATCGATATTCCCGACGGGGTGACTTTCATCGGAGCATACGCCTTTTCAGGAAGCGGGCTGACAGAGATAGTTCTGCCTGACGGGGTGGAGGAAATAGACAGGTACGCATTTTCTGAATGTGAAGTGCTGGAAAAGGTGGTGATACCTGATTCGGCAAAGGAGCTGGGCGGGTATATCTTTGACGAAAGCGACAAGGTGAAGATATACTGTGCGGCGGGCAGCTATGCAAGAAAATACGCAAAGAGATATGATATTGAGTGCGTCGTAAATCCCAATTCGGCAAGGGACAGCGCTTTGACCATCGGTATCATCGCAGGGGTCTGGTCGGCGGTGATAGTGGCGGTCGTGATATGCGTTATTGCGGCGAAAAAGCGGAACAAACAGGAGTAAAAATGAAAAAATTATTTTTTAAAGCGGCAGCTGTGTTTACGGCGGCGGTTTGTATGCTTTCAATGTTTAGTGCAAACGTTTTTGCGGAAGGCACTGAGGATTACAAGCTGTACAAATTCGATATACAGTATGACGGGACGCTTGAAATAACGGGCTGTACGCAGGAAAATATCTCAAGGCTCGATATTCCCGCCGAAATAAACGGGAGAAGAGTGACGAAAATTTCAAACAACGCTTTTCGGGATATGGTCTTGCTGCAGGAGGTCACGTTCCCTGACGGGCTTATGGAGATAGGGTCGCAGGCGTTCAGCGGCTGTATTTCGCTGAAAAGCGCAGAGATACCCGACAGCGTTGAAACGCTGGGATACGGTGCGTTTGAGGATTGCGGCGCTATGGAAAGTGTGAAGCTGTCGGGAAGTCTGGAGATAATCCCGTCGTGTTGTTTTGAAAACTGCGTTTATTTAAAGAGCGTTGTAATTCCAGACAAGACGGCAAGCATAAGATCAGGCGCTTTCAGCAACTGTATGAGGCTGGAAAGCGTTTATATTCCACATTCGGTGAAAAGTATATCTTCAAATGCTTTCGCAAATTCGGACAACGTGGTGATACACTGCCGCAGAGGGTCCTATGCGGAAAAATACGCTGTGAGAAACGCCATTACATACGCCGCAGAGCCGCCGTCGCAAAAGGAGAGCGTTTCGGTAGCTGTGATATTGGGCGTTATGTGGGGAGCAGTGATGTTGGCTGTCATTATTTGTGTAATTGCGGCGAAAAAGCAGAGAAAATAAGGGCGTGACTATTGCAACAAGGGGAAAAATATTGTATAATGAATTGCGTTGAGTTATGCCGCCTGCATTGAGGCAAGGCGGATATGTTGATTTGCAGGAGAAGATATGGCTGAAAATATAAAGACTATTGCCGAAAACAGGCAGGCACGCCACGAATATTTCATTCTGGAAAGCGTTGAAGCAGGTATTGAGCTTTGCGGAACGGAAGTGAAATCCATAAGAGCTGGCGGCGTGAGCCTGAAAGAGGCGTGGATAAGCATTGAAAACGGCGAAGCGTGGGTGAAGCAGATGCATATTGCTCCCTACGAAAAGGGGAACATATTCAACCGCGACCCGCTGAGAGAGAGAAAGCTGCTTATGCACAAGCGGGAGATAATGCGGCTTTACGGTCAGGTAAAGCAGGGCGGGCTTACGCTTATTCCTATCTCGATGTATTTCAAGGGCAGCAGAGTCAAGGTGCAGGTAGGGCTGTGCAAGGGCAAAAAGCTGTACGACAAGCGGGAGGACGCCGCAAAGCGGGACGCTGACCGTATGATAAGGCGGACGCTGAAGGAGAGGAACAACTGATGAGGCTGCCTGGATTTGCGGTGGGAACGGTGGCGGCGCTCGTTCTTTCAGCGGCGATTTTTGCCGAAGATATCAATATTACGGCGGAATATAACAATATAAGCTGGCAGGGCGATACGGTAGCATACGACGAGATGAGCCAGTCGATATATTTTGCTCAAAGCGAAAAGACCGATTATCAGGCGGTTTATGAAGCTGACGTAAGTGAGGGAGCGACAGGCTTTCTTTTCCGTGTTGACGGAGGAAACGGCGTTAACGTAAAGGACAGCGGGAGCTGTACGGTGGAATTTGCCGATGAATCGGGAAAAACGCTGTTCAGCGTTTCCACAGGAGAAATAAGCGGGCGGGAAAACTACTCAAGGTTCAGCATAGGAACTGAGGAGGAATACTACCCTGTTCCAGAAGGGGCAAAAAAGGTAAGGATAACCCTTAAAGCACAGCAGAAGGACGGATTTCAGAAGATAGGCGTATATTTCAGGAATATGGCGTTGTTTTTCAGCGGTAAAAAAATGCTGAGCCTGCCTGACAGCGACGGTCTGATGAAAGAAACTGCGGGGCTTACAAGAGTTGAGGCGGGGATAAATCCTGCTACAAGATGGATATGGGTAGGGATAGTTTTCTTTGTGGCGCTGGCGTTTTATTTTATAAAAATATGGAGAGATAAGTATAAGAGCGCCGAGCTGCTTAAGGCGGGAAAGAAAAAATAATTATAAATTGCGTGCTGCGTTGAGCGTCACGCCGCGGATTTTACGTCGGCAGGACTTTTTTGCGGCACGCTGTTTTTATATTTTATAACGTCATATATTGACAAATTATGCATAAAAATGTAAAATTATTATGCATATTATTTTTTTAAGGGGGGAAAAGCTGTGAAGCAAGGCGTTAAAATCGTTTCTGTACTTTGTGTATGCGCTGGGCTGTTTCTGGCGGGCTGCTCGGAGAACAGCGAAAATGTGCAGGGCACAAGCGACGCTCCCGCCACCATAGTTTTTCCCGAAGAAAGCGAAACGAAAATAACGGAAGTTACCACCACCAAGGCTGACGATGAAAATGCGAAAGCTGACGGCGCAGAGGAAAGCGAAACGACGACGGCTGTTACAACAACTACCACTGTGGTCACGACTGCCGAGCCTGCTCCTGAGTGGACGGAAACGGAGATACAGCCTTGCGTGATGTACGTCAATACCAACTGGATATGCAGTCGCGTCAAGGCGATAATCGGCAGCACCAAGGTGAATTTTTACAAGATAAACGACGCTGTGACCGTAGTTGCGGTAACGGATACCGATTACTGCAAGCTGGACGACGGGTACTTCATTCATTCTGACTATCTAAGCAATGAAAAAATCGTTGTAACTACCACGACCACTGCGGCTCCCACTGAAGCTCCAGTTCAACAGCCGCCGCAAAACAGCGGGAAATATATCTCCAGCGGCTATAATGAGCTGGACGACGTGATAGAGCCTATCCTTGACAGCATAATCACCGACGGAATGACGGACGTACAGAAGCTGAGGGCAGTGTACGACTATGTAATGCAGTTCAGCTATTTTGAACGGACGTTGCTTATACCCGATTCCCTGTCGGGTTACAGAGAACAACTGTATGCCTTGCAGCTCCTGAACAAGGGCTACGGGGTGTGCTATGACTTTGCGGGAGCGTTCAAGTATCTTACAAGAGCGCTGGGGTTTGATACGCAGATGATATACGGGTGGCACACAAATCCTTCGGGAGGAGCAGGAGACCACTGCTGGAATCAGCTGTATATAGGCGGTATACCCTACATATTCGACGCGGGTATCGAAAAGGTGATGATGAAGCAGGGATATCACGATTCCCGCTTTATGAGGACTTACGGTGAGATAGGACATTTTTACATATGGTAGACAAAATGAAAAAAGCAATTGCGCTTATTATGGCGGCAACGCTCCTTTCGGGGTGCGCAGCCGAAAACACACAGTCCTCCCAAACGGGTGATTCCTCCCAAAGCGTTTCACAGCAGAGCGAAATTCCCGCCGAAACGGAAAAGGCTTTTGATGAGGAACAGGCGCTGGAAGTCATAAATAAGTTAATTCCCACAGCAGACAGGTTTTACGCTATATTCAACCGCTGTGAGCTGCCTGTTGACGATAAGACGGTGTATAAGGACGCAAACGGGTTCAGGTACTCCCCCGTAAAGGGCAGCTATCAGACGCTGGAGGAGCTTAAAGAGGACGTTGAACATTACTTCACAAAGGAATGGCTAGACGGGAATTTTTATCTTAATTTAGATGAGGATTTTGCGTTCTACAAGGATATTGACGGCGTGCTTTGCAAAAATATCGACGCTGAATCCAAGGGGGAAAACGTCTGGTCCCCTGAAAACAGCGAGATAACGGCGGTAAGCGATGAGGAATTTACTGCGGTAGTTCCCTACGTCGACGTGTACGAAACGCCCAGAACGGCGGAGGTCAAGGCTGTTAATGAGGGCGGGGAGTGGAAGATAGAGGAATGGGTGTTGGAAAGGTGAGAAGGGTTGGAGAGTAGACTGAGTTAAAAAATATTCTGATACATATAAAAGAAAATAACCGACCTGTAATTTAACAGGGCGGTTATTTTTTACGTTCGGTTGGGCGGCACGCCGCAAAAGACTGAATTGTTCTCGCTTTATAAGTTCTTTTTTATAGCAAGGATATTTTTGCCGTCCTTGTATTCGTAGGTAATGCTGTCCATCGACTTTTTCACCATAAAGATCCCGAGGCCGCCTATCTCGCGCTGCTCGGCGGAAAGAGTCACGTCGGGGTCGTCCTTTTTAAGCGGGTCGTACGGGACGCCGCCGTCGATGAAAGTTATCTCCACCGCAAGAGGGTCAGAAAGAACCTCCACCCTCACCGTTGCGGGACCGACGTCAGGGTTATACGCGTATCTTGCGATATTGCCGAAAAGCTCGTCGATGGCTATGTCTATCTGTGTTTGCGCCTTCATCGAGCAGTCGCAGCTTTCAAGCTCGGCGTCGACAAATTCCGTGACAACAGGGATATTTTCTATCGTCGCGGAAATGTTAAGCTCCTTCATGAATACCTCTCCTTACGTCCTTCAGTTCATAACAAAGCTGAGTGGAGAAACACTGTCGGTAACGATCTCGCACCTGAACGTGCCGTTCTTTTCGCCTGCGGTTCCGATGGCGATTCGGTATACCCACTGGCCTTCCTCAAAGCCGCCTGCGTGGATAAGGTAAGAATTACTCTCGGGGTCAAGCTCGACCGGATCTCCCAGCCTTTCCCCGACGGTAAATTCCATACCGTCGGCACGAAGCGTCTGCCCCGGACTTACCTTTTCGGCGCTTTCCTCCGAAACGTATACTGCGGAATTTTCACCGTCGAAAACCACAGCTCCGTGTACCGTGGTCTCCAGTGTTCCGATCGCTCCCCATACTATCATTCCCATGAGGAAGACGACTATCGCGAGAAATATCAGCCACATTCCCGGGGTAGCGACCTTGATATAGTCGTTGAGCTGCTCGGGGGAGGAAACACGGTCAAGACTCTTTTTTCTGAAAATCGTGTTCTGATCAGCCATAGCTTTCACCCCTTAAAAGATTTTTTGATTACAAGGCGGACCTTGCGCGACTTTACTCCTACCGTTACTTCATCTGCAAGAGAGGCGACTATCGATTTTTCAAGTTCGTCCCACTCCTCTTTAGTCTCGGCGGTCCCGTCCATATTTTCCAGCTCGTTTCTCATAGCCGCAAGCGACCACATCTTTTCGTAGCCGAAGTTCGTAACATCGTCGTGCATATAATCAAAATAGCCGCCGCTGTACTTTGCGGAGGTCTCATAGGACATAAGGCAGTATTCAAATATGCCTGCGAGCTTGCCCATAAAGCCCTTGTGCGCCTCGTTCCTGCCGCTTGTGGATACCTTTAAGAGTGCGTCGTACCGTTCGCTATCCACATTGCAGTCGGCTTCAAGGCAAAGGGATACTGCGTTTTTGTCGCCCTCGACCCAGAATCTGCCGTCGAAATTGCCCACAAGGTTTTTAACAAGCCCTGTCATTTCCTCCGCCAGAAGCCTCAGGCGAAGGGCTTCCTTATGGCTGAGCTTCTGGTATTCCGCAAAGCGTTCTGTTTCGTTTACGGCCTCGATAACGCCTGTGCCGTCGTTTTTTACTGAAATAATATCTGTTACCATAGCACCACCATCATTCTATCGTAAGTATTTCGCTGAAACCTGTTATCTCGAAAATTTCGGAGATGGTCTCATTGACGTGTATGACCTTCATAGAGCCCTGACGGTTCATGACCTTCTGCGCGGAAAGAAGAACGCGAAGTCCCGCTGAGGACATATATTCAAGGTTTGCAAGGTCCAGAACGAGCTCCTCAATGCCGTTGACAGCGGTCTTGAGCTCCGCCTCAAGCTGCGGGGAGGTGCCAGTGTCAAGTCTGCCCTCAAGGGCAACGGTAAGTTTTTTGCCTTCAAGATTTTTTGTAATTGTCATTTCATCATATCCTTTCTTTATTATGATATATTATTTACTGATTTAAACGTCCAGCCGCTGGCGTTCTACCAGCTCGGCAAATTTTCCGCCCAAGGCTATCAGCTCGTCGTAGGTGCCGTCCTCAACGATACGTCCTTTTTCGAGGAAGATTATCCTGTCACACTGCTTTATCGTCGAAAGGCGGTGGGCAATGACTATCCTTGTGCATTTGAGCTTGTCAAGCGACTCGGACACCTTTTTCTGGGTCAGGTTGTCAAGTGCGGAGGTGGCCTCGTCCAGCATAAGTATTTTCGGCCTAGGCGCTACCGCCCTCGCTATCATCAGCCTCTGGCGCTGACCGCCTGAAATTCCTCCGGAACCCTCCGAGATAAGGGTGTGCATTCCCATCGGCATTGCCCTTATATCGTCGGCAATGCCCGCAAGCTCGGCGGCTTCCCATGCGGAGTCCATAGTAAGCTGCGGGGCGGAGATAGTTATGTTGGAGAAAACGTCGCCTGTAAAGAGCTTGCCGTTTTGCATTACGACGCCTATCTTGCGGCGGAGGGATTTAAGGTCGACAGTTGATATGTCCCTGCCGTCGTAATACACAGCACCTCGCTGCGGAGTCTCAAAGCCTAAAAGCAGTCTCATCAGCGTGGATTTTCCGCAGCCTGTGGCACCGACTATTGCAACGTACTGACCGGGGGTTATCTTAAGGGAAAGGTTGTCGAGTACGTTGGGCATATTCTCGTTATACCTGAACGTCACGTTGTTTATCTCAATGCCGCCTGCAAGCCTTGTTATTACCTGCTTGCCCTCGGAGACCTCGGGAACGGCGCCCAGTATCGGCTTTGCCATATCAAGTATCGGCTTTATGTTCGCAACGGTAAGGGCAATACCCGCAAGCGCGCTGAATGCGCCTGACACCATACCGTAGGCGGTGTTGAAGGCGTAGTAGTCGGCTACCGAAACGCCGCTTTGTATCGAGACGTAGTACATCACTATCATACCGATAGAGGATATCAGCATGGAAAGAACGCTGTTGTATTTTATATACGCAGGGGGATTGTATTCGATCTTAGCCTCGCGGGCGTGCTCGCTTGCCCATTTTGCGAATACCCTTTTTTCTGCTCCCGCAAGCTTTATCTTTTGTATGCCTGATATCATCGAGTAGCTGAGTCCGCTTTCCTTTGCGCCGAGCTCCATTGACATCTTTGAATATTTCATCTGCACCATCGAAGATACCACCGAGAACACGACGGTCACTATGATAATTATCAGCGCAGGAACGACGAGGGCAGGCGCGTATACGAAGATCTGTCCTATGTAAATAAGCGAGAAAACGGAGGTAAGTCCCGTTGAGAGGAGAGTTGACACAAGCATATTGCAAAGCGAGCTTATGTACTGCGCGCGGCTGGAAAGTTCGCCCGAGCTGTACTCCTTAAAGAAGCCGGGCGGAAGGCTCATCACCCTCATCATCGTGGCAGACTGAACATAGATGGACATTTTTGTGTTCATTCGCGCGAGCAAAAGCTCCTTTGCGGCGGATATCATAGTCTGCGAAATGCTGACGCAGATCAAAAATATCGCTACCGACCACAAAAGCCGTATGCTCTCAGCCTCGATAACGGTGGAGAAAATGAAGTTCTGGAGCTTCGGGGTTATAAGTCCCACGGCGGTGACGGTGAGCGCCGCTATGCCGTAAAGCACAAAGTCGGATATCGACATCGTTGAAAGAACGTATTTCAGAAGATCCGCTATCGAGAGCTTCTTGAGGGGGAACGGACGGTAGAAGGCTATTGCGTCGGGGTTGAAATCGCCCTCGTTTTTTGACGTGACCTTTACCTTTTTGCCCGTTGCGCTGTCGGTAAAGCAGTAGCCTGTGAGCTTGCCCGGTATCATTGCAACGGTCGCGCCGTCGGATCTTCTGGTGACAAGATAGGGTCCTACCGCCTCCTTATACCAACCCTTGTCTAGCTTTACGGGTCTGCGCATAATGCCGTTAGGCCTTAAAAGATATTCAAGCTGTTCGTTAAAGTCCTTAATGGTCTCGGGGACCTCACGGGGCTTTATATGATAATACCTTAGCACCTCAGCGACGGCGTTTTGTGAAAGCTTGGAATCGCCCGAGAACACTGCCGCCTCGTTTTTGCCTGTGACCGCGTCGGAAAGCTCTAAAAACGCTTTCTCAAAGGTTTGCTGATCGCTTTGCTTGCGTTCACTTATCTGTTCGTCAAACCAGCCCATCAGATCACCTCCCTATTCATTGGTGACGAGCTCGGTATAATAGCCGCCCTTTGCGTAGAGTTCGTCATGAGTACCGCGTTCAACGACCTTGCCGTTGTTTAAAACGATTATTTCGTCGCAGTCGCGTATCGTGGAAAGTCTGTGCGCCACGACGATACAGGTTATTCCCCTGTCCTTTATCGACTTGACTACTTCATATTCGGTCTTGGCGTCCAGCGCAGAGGTAGCTTCGTCAAGAATTATTATTGTGGGGTCCTGCGCCAGGACGCGGGCGATCTCCATTCTCTGACGCTGACCGCCTGAGAAGTCCTTGCCGCCCTCGGTGAGCTTGTAATTATATCCGCCCTCACGCATCATTATGTCCTCGTGGAGCTGTGCGTCCTTGGCGGCAAGTATCACTTCAAAATCCTTGATGGAGTTGTCCCACATTCTGATGTTGTTGGCAATGGTGTCCTCAAATAGGATTATGTCCTGGTCTACCACAGCAAGCGATCCTGTGAATACCGAACGGTCTATTTCGCTCATCGGCTTGCCGTCAAAGAGTATCTCGCCACTCCACGGGTGATAAAGCCCTGAAATAAGCTTTGAGAGCGTGGATTTTCCGCAGCCCGAGGTGCCGACGAACGCTACCCGTGAGCCGGGCTTTAAGCTCAGGTTGAAGTCCTCTATAAGCGGGTCGGCAAGCTTTGAATATCCGAACGTAACGTGCTTCATTTCAAGCGCGCCTGAGAGCTTGTCATACTCTTTATCTTCGTCGATCGTTTCGTTTTCGTAGTTCACGTCGGTGGGGTACTGCATAACGTCCTCGACACGCTCCATTTGGGTGCGCATCTCCTGAAGGGTCTGCCCTGCGGAGATAAGGGTCATAGCAGGGCCTGTAAAGGACCCAAGAAATCCCTGGAACGCCATTACCATACCCACGGTAAATTGACCCTCTATCGTGAGCCAGACGCCGAGTATCATAACCAGAATGCCGGTTATCTGCGAAACGAGCCCCGGGATCGTGCCGAGATACTGGTTTAGCTTTGCAAACTTGACGCTTTGCGAGTTTACTCCCGCCTGATATCCCGCCCAGCGCTCGAAGTAGCCGTTCTCTGCGCCTGACGCCTTGATAGTCTCGATCATCTCGATACCCGCTACCGTTGCGGCGGCGAGCATTCCCGAATCACGCATCTGGACCCTGGTCAGGTTCACGCGCTTTTTCGAGATTATCCTCGACATAAATAGGTTGACAAATATAGAAGCGATACCGACAAGCGTAAGTATCCAGCTGTAACGGATCATAACCACGAGGTAGAACACCATCATTATAGCCTGCAGAACCAGCGGCGAAAAGGTGTTCACAAGGCTGTTTGCAATAGAGGCATTTGTGAACTGCCGCTGTTGGATATCTCCCGCCATTCTCTGGGAGAAGAACTCCATCGGCATTCTCAGCACCTTCCACATATAGGAGCTTGAGCCGTATATCTCCATTTTGCCGTTTATCTTAAGGGACGTCGACGCCTGTATCAGTGAGACCAATATCTGCACCGCTGTGATAAGCGAGAGCATAACGATAAACGGCATAAACCAATTGGGGTTTTCATGCGTCAGAAGTCGGTCGAGGAAGATCCTCGAGAAAGCAGGGTTTATTATACCGATAAGGGAGGATATGAGGGTCGCAAATACTGTAAATGCGATAGCTGCGCCCGCACCTTTAAGTCTGCTTTTTGCAAAGTCTATTACGCTCTTTTGTTTGCCGCCGGGCTGGAAGTCTTCGCCGGGCTCGAACATCATACAGATACCGGTGAAGGAGTTGTCAAACGTTTCCATTGACACTGAGTAGCTGCCCTTTGCAGGGTCGTTAAGGTATGCCTTGCCGCCCTTGAAACCGTCAAGAACGACAAAGTGGTTGAAATTCCAGTGGATAATACACGGGAACCTGCCCTCGGTGCGAAGCTCCTCAGGTTCGTAGCGGTAGCCCTTTGCGATAAGACCGTAGCTTCGTGCCGCCTTAAGTATGTTTCTGGCGTTCGAGCCGTCGCGGGAAACGCCGCAGTCGGCTCTGACCTGTTCAAGAGGTATCCATTTGCCGAAGTACGCAAGTATCATAGTCAGCGACGCCGCCCCGCACTCCAGAGCCTCCAGCTGCATAACTACCGGCACCTTTGCAACACCCTTCTGTACGGTGCTTTTAACTGTTTTTTCGGATCTCACTGCGCTGTAACACACCCTTTGTCTTTTGAATATCACACTAATTATACCACACTTGACTCGCCTGTGCAATGTTGTTTGCGCTAAATTCAGACCGCATAAAACAGACGGCGGGGTAATAACACGAAAATCCGACCCTCTTATGTCGCAGACTACATTTTTTCAGCGCAGATTACATAGCGCCGACGGATATTATGTGATATAATGTATAGGTAATTTCTGTTAAACTAAAGGAGAGAAAAGTATGGATATTGATTATCTTTTGCTGCTTCAGAGCTTGCGTGAGGCGACGGGCGGGATATTGGACGGCTTTATGGAGGTTGTCACAAAGCTGGGTGAGGCCTCTATTGTTACCCTTCTTGTCGCGGCGGTGTATTGGTGTATAGACAAGCGGGAGGGGATATACCTTATGCTCACGTTTTATTATAACCGGGTCGTAAATGCGTTTTTTAAGATAACCGCCTGCGTTTACCGCCCGTGGATACGGGACGCAAGGGTGGTTCCCGTTCAGGGCGCAATGGCAGACGCCACCGGATATTCCTTCCCAAGCGGACATTCCGCCAACGCCTCAAGCTTTTTCGGCGGGCTTGCGATGAAAAAGGGACGAAACAAAATTTTCAGGGTGCTTTTAATAGTCCTTGTCCTGCTGATAGGCTTTTCACGCAACTATCTGGGCGTTCACACACCGCAGGACGTCATCGTGTCGATAATCCTTGCCGCTGTGCTTTTGTTTGCGTTTCGCGCGCTGCTTAGCTGGGTGGATAAAAACCCTGGGAAGGACTGGATAGTTCTTCTTTGCGGGGCGGCGCTCTGCGTTATACTCGTCGTATATGCCTCCGTGAAATCCTACCCGATGGACTACGACGCCGCGGGAGAGCTTATAGTCGATCCTGCAAAAATGTCTGCCGACGCCTTCAAAAATGCAGGTATGGGGCTGGGGTTCATACTGGGGTGGTTTTTGGAAAGAAGATTCATCAAATTCGACTGCGGGGGCGGAATTATCGCACGAATAATCCGCTACGCTGTCTGCGCGGGAATATATTTTTTAATGAAGGAATACGCCGCGCCGCTTGTATCCGACCTGATAGCGGGCGGGATAGGAAAGGCCTGCGAGCAGTTTGTGCTGATACTTTACATAACCGCCGGGGCGCCGCTTATAATAAACGGTCTGAACGCGATCGGAAAGCGGATAAAAAAATCAAATCAGCCGAAAATATAGGGAAAAAACCGTCAAAAAGTGTGGTCTGCGGCATATTTTTGCCGCAGATTACATTTATCTCATTTTCAGGCAGTTGAAATAATTTCGTCAATATGTTATAATTTATATGTGTGTTATTCGTTTAACGGACACATAAATATTGTTGGTTATTATGCCGGGCGGCTGCCTGACATTCCGACACAGTCCTGGTGATCACTATGAAAAAAATAAAAATTTTTATACTGATAACGGTCTTCATAGCTGCGTGCGTTGCGATAAGCGGACTGTTTTCGTTTTTTCCAATACTTCCGATGTTTACAACGATATACTTGACGAAACTGTCTTCAGCTTTATTCCCGACGACGGCAGCGGGGAAACAGTTATCCCCAGCGACAAAATATATGAGCAGGAGATACGTTTCGACGGAGTTTACAAAACGGTATACGTCATCGACGGCGATTTCAAGACCCTGAGTATAAGCATGGGCGCAGGAGAGGCGGAGATAACGGTGGACGGCGAGACGGTGTTTTCCGGCGCGGTCCCCAGCGGGCAGAACATTTCCAACCCCTCGGGGATAGATATTTCGGTGTCGCCGCTTGAAAATGAAAAGACGGTGACGGTGAAGGTGAGATACACCGATCCGCAGAACTATATTTTTCCGATAATAATATCTGTGAGCAACTCCGTCGCGCACGACCTTCAGGTCGCAAGGATCACGACACCGTCGGCGATATTTGCGGGGATCTCAGGGATATGCTTCCTGCTCACCATAGGTCTGTTTCTGATGAGCATATATTTTTCATCACCCGATTTCAGCCTTATCTTCCTTGCGGTCGCAAGTATTTCCTTCTGCCTATGCCGATTAAAGGAGACAGGCACGTTAGTGCTTGACTGGAGTTATTCCGAGCAGATGTTTCAGGTACTTCGCTATTCTATTGCGCCGATGGTGCTTTTGTTTATCATATTAAACCTTAAAAAGCCGGTGCTTCGGTATATACTTATATTCTTAGGGGTCATTGCGGCGCTGATAATCTCTGCGAACGTCATAACCATCATATTTGACAATGTGCCTTCGGTATTTCTGGAGCTGCAACTGCTCGGTTCGCTCATTTACTCCCAGTCGTTCTCAAACGCAATAATCGTCGTCTCAAACTATCTGATACTCGCCTGTGCTCTTGCGGTGGCGGTATACCACGTCCGTGAATCGGTGAAGATACAGGCAGACAAGATAGCACTTGAAAGCCAGAACAGGGCGATACTCTCGGCGTATAAGAATATCGTCGCGGGGGTGCGGCGAACTGCCGAGGTGCGGCACGAATGGAAGCACGACCTTATGACCCTTTCGCTTTTATACGAGCAGGGACGTACGGAGGAGATAGGAAAATACCTGGACGAAAAGAGCAGCTTCATTAACGGCGGCGAGAGGCTGAGCTACGCCAAATCGGCGGTACTGGACGTTATTCTCAACTCCGCTTCAGCAAGAGCCGCCGAGGAGGGCGTTAAGCTCACGGTGCAGGTGAGCGCACCTGCGGAGCTGGGCATACGGGACGAGGACCTTTGCCAGCTAATTATGAATATGTTTGACAATGCCTTTAACGCCTGCATGGCAGTAAGCGAGGAGAAAAGATATATCGACTTCTCCGCTTCGCTCAAAAACGGGTATCTCAACATTCGCTGTGCAAACAGCTATATTTTGCCGAAGGGCAAGCAGAAAAAGGACATCACCAACCACGGTTTCGGAATTCTTACAATGAAGAAAATATGCTCACGCTATGGTTCGGAGCTTGTGATAAAAAGAGAAAACGACGAGTTTATCGCCATGACTGCCCTCGAAACTAACGGTCAATAAAGGAGGAAGCGGTATGCCGTCATATAAATATACCATCGCCATCTGCGACGACGACAAGGAATTTGTCCGACAGATGGGAAGGCTTTGTATGAACGCAATGGAAAAGCTTAAGATCCAGTACGTCCTGAAGGAATATTACAGCGAGCAGGACGTACTTCGGTACGTCGCGCAGGGCGGAAAGCTGGACCTGATGTTTCTGGACATACGGCTCGGGAACAAAAGCGGGATAGATCTGGCGCGGATACTCAAGGAGCGAGGAGAGGAAATATCCATCGTTCTTATGACGGTGGACGACAGCTTTTTGCTGGCGGGATATTCTGTACAGCCTGTATATTTCCTGATGAAGCCGATAGATCCCGCCGAGCTTGAAAAAGCGATCAGGTCAGATCTTAAGCGGAGGATATGGACGAAAAACGTCTTTATCAAGTGCGACAGAAAGCAGATACCCGTTCCTTTGGAGAGCATACTTTATCTCGAGGTGATAGACCACCTGACGACGGTACATACCAGAAAGGCAGACTATGTTTCACGAACGACCTTTACCGAACTGATAAACGAGCTGCCCCAGTCCTGCTTTGCAAGGTGTCATAACTCGTTTGCGGTGAATCTGGCGAGGGTGACGCATATCTCCCGTCTGGGAGGAGTGGCGCTTGACTGCCGCGTGACGCTTCCCATCGGAAGAAAATATTACGACAGCTTCAGAAAGAGCTTTATTGAGTATATGAACACGTTCTGAACAAGAAAAGACCCGACTTATAAGAAGTCGGGTCTTTTCTGCTTCGTGCTGTTATGAAGTGAAGTTGATCGCTTATTTAATGTCGCATTTTCCGAAGCCTATGCCAGGTATATTAACGTAATGTACACAGTGCCTACAACAATATTCGTACGGTATATAAGTCAATGCTGTCGGCTCAAATTGGTCACATATTTCGTGGTAGCCTGTTACAGTGTACCCCCCCCCGATTTTTTCCAGCTCTTCATCGCTCATAAGGTTCTTTTCCTTTTCCATATAGATCTCCTCCTGTTTGTTTTTTGTCAATGCATTTCCTGCGTCAGATAAAGGCGTGACCCAATCTGCATACTTCCCGCGCTGTGTCGTAATTCAGGCAATAGCGGCAGACTGTCCGTGAAATGCCGCCGCTGCCGCAGAAATGTATCTTATCGGTGCAGGGGCAGCGGCAGGACGCACAGATCCAGTCACCGCAGGAGCTGTAATTGGAGGATATGTCCTCTGTATCAGCACTGTCAGTTCCTCCCGAAACATTAAACAGCTGGTCATCTGATAAAATACCGTTTGCCACGTCGCACCTCCTTTTCCGTCTGTATATATTATAGCACATTTAAACCCGCCGTGACGTGTTATCTGCGCTGTTTTTGTGCCGATTGCGACATACAGACAAAAAGCCTGAAAATGCCCGCTGTTTGCGGCTTATAATTTCCGCAGACAACACGTCGGCAGGTCGAAAAATATGGTATAATAATCGAAGGCTGTTATTATATTTATATTTTAAGCCGCCCTTTTGCTCCCTGACTATGCGGGGAACAGAAAAAAGACGGCTGATTATATACAAAACTTTCATTTTATGATATAATATGATATAATAAAATATACTCTATATTTGTGGAGATGATCTTTCTGCACGTTAAGGACGGTTTTACCGGGAAGATGTTCCGCCGCCTGTGGATACCTGCTATGCTGTCGTCTTTGGGCTGGGCGCTGAGCGATATGGCTGACGCGGTAGTCGTCGGGCAAAAGCTGGGCGGAGTGGGGCTTGCGGCTATCGGGCTGATACTTCCCGTATATATGATAAACTGTATGTTCGCCCACGCTCTTGGGCTGGGCGGCTCGGTGAAATATTCAAGACTGATGAGTGAGGGAAAGAGAGACGCCGCTAAAAAGGGTTTTAACGGCGTTTTCTGGCTCGCTCTTATCTTCAGCGTATCTACTGCGATATTTGGAAATATCTTTATTGAGCAGCTGCTGAACCTTTTGGGCACAAAGACTGCTGACGGTGAGCTCTACCTTGCTACAAAGGGGTATCTGAGGATACTCGTTTCCGCCACGCCTCTCTTTTATATGTCCAACATATTTAACTATTTTCTTCGCAACAACGAGAGCCAGAAGCTTGCGGGGCTCGGCTCGGTTGTGGGAAACGTATGCGACATAGCTTTAAATGTTATACTGGTTATCTTTCTTGATATGGGCGCGCAGGGTGCGGCTCTTTCTACCGCCTTGGGGCAGATAATCGCCATAGGCATATACCTCCCCGGGTTCTTCCGCAAAGGCAGCGCGCTTCGCTTCACCTTGCCAAACGGGTATGAGATATTCGGCTCATTCGCATCAATGAAGGCGGGGCTTGCGACCTCGGTGCAATATTTATATCAGATGATATTCTTCCTGATATGCAACAATATGCTGATTCGCCTCGGCGGAGAGGAAGCGGTCGCAGTATTCGACGTTATCCAGAACACGTCATACCTTATACTTTATCTGTTTGAGGGGACTTCACGGGCAATGCAGCCGATACTCTCAACATATCAGGGCGAGCACAACTCAAAGGGCAAAAAGAGCGTCGTTTCCCTCGGCTTAAAAAGCGGGCTTGCGGTCGGCGGGGCGCTTATAATTCTGGTGGAGGTGTTCCCGGGGCTGATGTGTTCCCTCTTCGGCATAGCGGGATCAGGCTCGGAGGCGCTTGCTTATACTGCGCTCAGGATCTACGGCATAGCGGCGCTCTTTGCGGGACTGAATATCCTGATATGCGGATACTATCAGGCCTGCGGCAACGAAAAGCCCTCCTTTATTTTGGAGACGCTCAGGGGCGCTGTGCTTTTGATACCGCTGACGTTTTTGTGCAATATGTTCGGACTCCAATACTTCTGGCTACTGTTTCTTCTCACAGAGGCGGGCTCACTCGGCGTGTTCCTTCTGACCTCGCTGGGCGGGAGATATAAGGGCAAAGGGGTTTCGGAGGACAGGATATTCCAAAAGACGATATTAAGCAATTCCAGCGACGTTATGGACGTAAGCCATGAGCTTGAGGAGTTCTGCGAAAAATGGGGCGCCGATATGAAGCAGAGTATGCTGGTGACGATGACCGTCGAGGAAATAGGTATGGCTATCTTAAACAAGGGCTTCAGCGGCAGGACCGACGGATATATCCAGATAACCGCAATTATGTACGAAAGCGGCGTTCTGGAGCTTCATATGCGCGACGACGCGACCTCGTTCAACCCGTTCGGGCTTGAGACCGAAAAGGCAAGCGTCGACGGCGATTTTGATATGGACAGCATGGGCGTTTTGGTCATAAAAAAGCGTGCGAAGGAGTTTTTCTATCGGCGCTATCAGGGCTTTAACACGCTTATAATAAGGATTTAGAGGGATAATATGAAAGTCGTATATTTCGGCAGCGACGTGTTTTTGTCCTGCTTTGAATATTTTCTGCGGGAACACGAAATATTGGCGCTTTATACATATCACAACGACGAGGACTACTTCACCGAATACTCAATAACAAGGCTTGCAAAAGAGCGCGGGATACCCGTTTATTACGAGGCGATAACCACTGATGCGGTAAAGAAATATTTTCGTGAGGACGGCTGCGAGATGTTCTTTGTGGCGGAGTATAACCGCATTATACCAATTCCAGAGGACGTTCCCGAGTTCAAAGGCATAAACACTCACAGCTCGCTTTTGCCCCAGGGGCGAAGCTACTACCCCATTGAAGCGGCGATGGAGCGTGGGCTGTCCCGAACGGGAGTTACAATGCACAAGCTCGCCCCGAAGCTGGACAAGGGGGACATAATTATGCAGCGAAGCTTTCCGATAACCCCCGACATTGACAGCGTGGATATATATCTTGAGTGCGCAAAAAATGCCTCAGAGATGGTCGGGCTCATTTTCATCGACCTTGAAAGATACTGGAACGAAGCGAAACCGCAGACTGAGGCGCTTCCCTACTGGAGCAGGCCTGAAAGAGAGCTGATGAGCATAAATCACACTATGACGCGGGGCGAGGCGCTTGACAGGTTCAGAAAATACAACGCAATGACCGAGGTCGATCTGGGCGGCAGGAAATATTACGTCATTGGGCTTACGGCGGGTCTGTCGCCTGTTTATCGTGAGGAGATATACCTTTCGCCCGACAGGGTTTTATACCGAGTAGCCGACGGACACCTTCGGCTCCACATACTTTCCAGGGAGGAAAAAAGATGAAAAAGACTCGAAAAATCACTCTTCAGCCAAAGCTGATACTTGGTCTTGTAACGATGGCGGCGGCGCTTGCTCTGGCGCTTATCCCGTCGATAACGGGGCTGTACCGTATGAGAATGGAGGAATATTACAAGAACTTAGCGTTCGGCCTTGCCTCTGCGGCGTCGGAGTACATAGACGGCGACAGCATTTCAAAATATTATGAAACGGGCGAAAAGGACGACTACTACTTTGATGTGGCGGACTACCTGCTCTCCCTCAAGAAAAACATCGAACCGAAATACTTCTACGTCGTGGTGCCTGAGGACGACGTTATGGTCTACATCTGGGACGCGGGCGTTCCCGGTGAGGGCGGCGTGTGCGAGCTGGGCGACGAGGACGCCTACTACGGCGACGGCGACAGGCTTATGCACGAAGCTTTTGCGGTCAACGCCCCACAGACTATTCTCGTCACCGAAAACGAGGAGTACGGCTATCTTGCTTCGGCATACGTTGCGATACTTGACAGCGCGGGACAGCCCGCCGCCCTTGCAAGCGTTGATATCTCGATGGATATGATAAATGCGCAGATAAGACAGATCATGCTTCTGACTATCTGCATAACCCTGGGCGTTCTTATCGTGTCGGTGTTTGCGTATTACTACTATGTCAGAAGGATACTTATCCGCCCGATCAAGACCCTGCACGAAGCGGCAACGGGGCTTGTTGAGGACAACATTGAGCACCTTGACGAATTCAAGCTCGACGTTAAAACGGGAGACGAGCTTGAGGACCTGTCAGGCTCGCTGAATTATATGGTTGGCGAGCTTGACGAGTACATCAAGAACCTGAGCCGTGTTACGGCGGAGAAGGAGCGTATTGGCGCTGAGCTGGACGTTGCAAGGCACATTCAGGCCTCAATGCTGCCCTGCATTTTCCCCGCCTTCCCAGAGCGACACGAGTTCGATATCTACGCCTCTATGAATCCCGCAAAGGAGGTGGGAGGAGACTTCTACGACTTCTTTATGGTCGATAGGAACCACCTTGCCATCGTTATGGCCGACGTTTCGGGCAAGGGCGTTCCTGCGGCTCTCTTTATGGTCATCGGAAAGACGCTTATCAAGGATCACACCGAGCCCGGTGAGGACCTTGGCTCAGTGTTCAGCGAGGTCAACAATATGCTATGCACATCAAACTCGGAGGGGCTGTTCATCACGGCGTTTGAGGGAGTTCTGGACCTTGTTACGGGTGAATTCAGGTACGTCAACGCAGGGCACGAAATGCCCTTTATCTCCCACGCAGGCGGCGAATTCAAGCCGTATAAGATAAAGCCCGGGTTCGTTCTGGCGGGAATGGAGGATATGCGCTATAAGTCGGGCAGTATGATACTGGAGCCGGGCGACAAGGTATTTCAATACACCGACGGCGTTACCGAGGCTACAAACGCTGACAAGGAGCTGTACGGTATGGAGCGTCTGGAAAAGGTGCTCACCGAAAATTCGGCTAAGTCCCCGCAGAAGATACTCGAAGCCGTCAAGGCAAACGTCGACGAGTTTGTGGGCGAGGCAGAGCAGTTCGACGACCTGACTATGCTTGCGCTGGAATTTAAGGAAAAGATGGACGAAGAATAATCTTGTATAAATAAATATCCCCGAGGGCTTCCTCGGGGATATTTTATTCGTTTATTGTGCAGTTGTAAAAGCCGCCTGCGGTATGTTCCAAGTTTTTTCGTTAATTTCCTCCGTTCTTTACTCAGCCTTGTTTGCGCAGCGGCCGCTGCCGCCGCCTATTGCATGGAAATGTTTGCAATTTGAACAAGTCTGTGAAACGTCCGATGAGTATCTCAACTCAAAATTCGCGCAAATGTCGTTCCAGCCTACCTTATAAACGGTTCCTCCCGAAGCCTTTTCTAATTCCTTTTCGTTGATCTCTGTCATAATAACATCTCCTTTTCAAATTCTTCTATCGGGGTCACGCAGACAAATTTTCTGCCGCATTCCTCCCCCGCCTTGTCGAATGCTTTTCTTGCCTTCTGATAATAGCCCTTACTGTAAAACACGCATTTTGAGGGGTCTGCCGCAAGAAAATCGTTGGTAAAAGCAAGCGCGATAGCCCTGCACCCGCCCAGGCAGTAACCGAAGTATTTGCATACAGAGCAAAGCTTGTTCTCCCCCACCTTCCCGCAGGAGAGGGTTATGGTATCCATATATCTGCTCTCCTGCAAAAGGGGCTGAACGCCGTTTTTGATATTTCCGATGTCAAACCCGTTTTTGGAGAAATAGCCCGACATCTGGTTGCAGGGAGAGACCTGCCCCTCCGAGGATATTGCCATTGAACCCCGCGCGCCAACGCAGGTAGGCCGCCTCATATCCCGTTCACGGTCTCCCGAGCAGTCCACCGGCACGAAGCGGTATCCCGAGCAGCTTGGGTAATAGTCGGCAAACTGCCAAAGTATAAGCTCTGCCTTGAGCCCTGTTTTAGCATATCTTGTGAGGATATCTATCGAGACGTCGTAATATTCCTCGATCCCAAGGCTTGCGTCGGGAGCGTTTTCCGCCCATCTCGGCGACTCCGAGGTGCGTATTACGCGTATCCACTTCACGCCCTTTTCCGCTATCAGCTTGACTGTGTCGAAAAGCGTGTCCAGATTGTATTTATGTATGCATATCTGCACGCCTGTCCTCGCACCCTCGGCAACGCACATATCTATTGCCTCAAGGGTCTTTTGCTCTGCGCCTTCAACGCCTCTCATCCAGTCGTGGTGAGTAAGCCCGTCGAAGGATATCTTGAAAAGAGGATTGAAACCGAGGGCTTTTATTTCCCGCAGTATCTCGGGGGTCAGGAATGCGCCGTTAGTGAGTATAACGTCGATGTCCATTCCCCTGCGGCTGATCTCTCTGACAAGGTCCATAAAATGCGGGTGGAGCATAGGCTCGCCGCCTGTCAGCTCAATCGTCTGTATGCCGCACTTGTCAAACTCGTCCAGCGCCGCAAGCATTTCCTCCCAGGAAAACTCCTTCATCATCTTCTCGTTGTCCCTTGCCATAAAGCAGTGCTTGCAGTTGTAGTTGCACTTCCCTGTTATGGACCAGTTCACCCCAGGCATATAGCGGTTGTCGCAAAAGCGGGCTTTCTGCCAGTCGCTGAGAGTTTCTCCCGACTTTGCGGGGCGGATAAGTCCAAGCTCTGAAAAGCGCCTTATACAGTCCTGCTCAGGGTCCTGCTCGGTTTTGCCGTCGCAGGAAAGAAGAAGCAAAAAGTCCCCCGCCGAAAGCTTTTGGGCGCGTCTGACGCCCTTAATGTAATAAGCAAACGGCACGAGCCGCCAGCTTCTTAAAGCAATGTTTTCATTAAGTATATATTTCATAATGTCTCCTTAAAGAGATCGACCTTTCATAACCGATCTCGTTTTATTATTCGTAACCAACGATGTCATAGCTGTAACAGCAGGCGTTGCTGACGGAATTTGCTCACCCTGCCTTTTTAATTATCACATCGTTGGTTACTCTTTCAAAAACGTTTGCCGTATTTTACAGCCCGGGCATCGGCACGGCCACGTCGCTCCCACAATTATTGCAGTGGACGGTGCTGGTAACTCCGTCGGGGTTCATCGCAGTCACGGTGGAGAAGCTGCCAACGCCATGGCAGTTCGGGCAGACGGTCTGGTTGAACAGGAAGCACCCACCGGCAGAAGCGTCGATCTCTGCGCCTGCGGAAACGTCCAGCTCGTCGTCGGTAAGCTCTTTTGAAGAGTGCAGCACGTTAAAGAGCTTTTCGGCGGTTTCCACGGTAATTTCTCCCATACCTGAGCCTTTTAAGATCCCGGCGAGCTCTTCGGGGTCTTTGGCGGTTTTTGCTTTGCGGATCATTTCTTCACGTTTCATGGTAAAGTTCCTCCTTAAAAATTTTTGCGGAAATATAGTAATCGTCTACGATAATTATAGCATATTAATTCCCTCTGCGCTGTGTAATCTGCGCTGTTAAAATGTAGTTTGCGACAATTATAAATCAGCCTTCTGATCTCTTACTTCTGACTTCTGCCCTCAGAAACGCCGCAAACGACATAAATACAGCGCAGACTACAATGCGCAGGGGGTAAAAAAATGGTATAATTGAAGCATAAGAAAAAGCCCGACAAATAATTTCACGGAGGAAGATATTATGACAAACAACGAAATGTACAAAAAGGCAATGGGTGCGGGTTCCCCAGAAGAGCTTCTGAAGATCGCAAAGGAAAACGGTATGGAGGATTTTACCGAGGAAAACGCAAAGGCGTATTTTGAGGCTATGCACCACTCAGGCGAGATCTCGGACGAGGAGTTAGAGCAGGCAGCGGGCGGTTGCCGAAAGGGCGGGTACCGGGTCGTTTCGCGCGGAAATATATGCAGCGCGGGTCTGTCAGACAGATTTAACGACTATTATGCGTTCACGAAATGGAAATGCAAGACCTGTAAAGAAGTGCCGGGAGACGGCTATAACCTTACCTCAAACTACAGGTCAAAAGTTCGTAAGACATGCAGCTGCAACCGCCGTACATTAGACGATTTTTCATATGCGTTCGGAGTAACCGCCGACTTTGAAGCCGTCGGCGCCTGCGGCTCATGCGATTGGTGCAAATATGTAGACGGCGTGTGGATATGCACTGAACCATATGACGTTTGTTGATAATATTCGGTAAGGAGGAAATATCATGAATAATGAAATTTTAGCAAAAGCAAGAGCAGCAAGTTCCCCTGAGGAGCTTTTGAAAATTGCAAAAGAAAACGGTATTGAGGATTTTACCGAGGAAAATGCAAAGGCATATTTTGAGAATATGCACAAATCGGGAGAGCTTTCGGACGAGGAGCTGGACGTTTCGGCGGGCGGCTGCGGTCAGGTAAGATCCGGCGGCAGGATAGTCGTCACACACCTTAACAACTGCAATCACTTTGTATGCAAGGACTGCGGCAGAAACTATGAGGAAACCAGACAACACTGGGACGATTGCCGTGGCTATTTCTTAAAAGAAGGAGATTGCTCCAATCAGCTTTTCTGCTGCAACTGCAAATACTTTATCTACGAAAAGGGGCTATGGCTTTGCAATAACCCCGAACATAACAACGAATAATTAAGGAGAAAAATATGAACGAAGAATTACTTAAAAAAGCAAGAGGGGCAAGTTCCCCAGAGGAGCTTTTAAAGCTCGCAAAAGAAAACGGTATGGAAGAATTTACTGAGGAAAGCGCAAAGGCATACTTTGAGACTTTGCATCGCTCGGGCGAGCTTTCGGACGATGAGCTGGAGAACGCCGCCGGAGGGTGCAGCTCCGGCGGCAGAAAGGTAGTCACCCTCGGAAACGTCTGCTCCAACTATGACTTCTGGCGCTGCAAGCACTGCCTCGCCCCCTATCAGGGCTGCCACTGCAACATCTGGAAACGCCCGACCTCTTTGGACGACGCCATCGGCGTTACGATGACCGCAAATGTCATAGGCACCTGCGCCACCTGCGGCTACTGCTCCTACGAAAAGGGAACGTGGTACTGCAACAATCCTTCAGTCAACGGCTGACGATACGATAACTTAAAAAGGAGATAAATACTATGTTTAACGAAGAGATCATGAAAAAGGCTCGCTTGGCAAATTCGCCCGAGGAGCTTATAAAGCTTGCCGAGGAAAACGGCATTTCCCTTACAAAAGAGTCCGCCAATGAATATTTCAACTCGCTCCACACAAGCGGCGAGGTATCCGACGACGAGCTTTCCGCCGCCACCGGCGGCTGTGGCGGCTATGACGCGACGATATACAAAAAATGTCCGCGCTGCGGGGGAAAGGTCCCGATGCACGACTACCTGAACGTCAAGGTCATCGGCCCCGGAAGATATTACAACGGCGACCTCCGAGAATTCTGGCGCAGCTACCCGACCGGCGTTTGCGAAAACTGCCAGAACCGCTTTGCCTACATCTACAATATCGACAGCTGTCTCCCCATAACCCAGAAGGGCGACACCTGGACCATGTACCCCGAATACGAGCTTCCGAACTGATGAGGAGAAAACACCATTAACAGCGAAATTTTAGAAAAGGCAAAGGCGGCAAAGTCCCCTGAGGAGCTTTTGAAGCTTGCGAAAGAAAACGGTATGGAGGATTTTACCGAGGAAAGCGCAAAGGCTTATTTTGAGACTGTACATAAGTCGGGGGAAATTTCGGACGAGGAGCTTGAAAACGCTGTCGGCGGCTGCAAGACCGGCGACGGCAGAAGGGTCGTTTCGAGGGGGCTTTTATGTCCTCACCCGAAAAGATACTACGGCTGGGAATGCAAGGTCTGCCACCAAAACCGTATAAACTGCTCCTGCGGCAGACCCAATACCACCGAGGTGGAAGACGCGTTCGGCGTTACGGGGAACTTTAACAAGATAGGCGCGTGCGACTGCTGCGTCCACTGCACCTACGAAGGCGGCAAATGGTATTGCAACGACGCGAGAACAAACTTGATCTGATAACGGAGGAAAACTATGAACAACGAATTACTTAACAAGGCGAAAGAGACAAATTCCCCCGAGGAGCTTCTGAAGCTTGCTCACGAGAACGGCGCGGCTGACTTTACCGAGGAGAACGCAAAGGCTTATTTTGAGACTATGCATAAGTCGGGCGAGATTTCGGACGATGAGCTTGAGAACGCTGTGGGCGGCTGCAAAACCAGCGACGGCAGAAGGGTCGTCTCACGGGGTATGACCTGCACCGTGAAACCCCCTGTGGGCTGGAAATGCAAAGTATGTAAACAGGTCGACGGCGAATGCACCTGCGGCAGACCCATGCTCACCAGTATAGAGAATGAATGGAACATCACCGCTAACTTCAACAAACAGGGCATATGCGGCACCTGCGACTTCTGCACATATGAAGGCGGCAAATGGATCTGCAACAACGACGTAGCAAACGGTTGGTAAAGGGAGGCAGCCATGAACAAAGAACTTTTAGAAAAAGCCCGCGCCGCCGAGTCCCCGGAGGAGCTTTTGAAGCTCGCTCACAAGGTCGGCATGGACGATTTCACTGAGGAAAACGCGAAAGCCTATTTTGAGACTATGCACCACTCGGGCGAGATCGCCGACGAAGATCTTGACGTATCTGCGGGCGGGTGTTACAATTCGGCCGGAGAGCTTAACGTTACGCTCGGAAACCTTTGCAGCGCGAGAAATTCAGCGACCCCTCAATGGATATGCAAGCAATGCAAACAGCCCGCGGCGCTCTGCCGGTGTCTGCCCGAGGCTTCGGACTTTGAAGAAAGCCTCGGCTTCGCCTTTAAATCAAAGGTCAAGAACGCCTGCGAGACCTGCGAATACATCAAAACCTATCTTTCAGGCGGAAATTATATTTGCAGCAACCCGAATATGAAAAATTAACCTTGAAAGGAGAAATCGCAATGAACCAAGAATTACTTAACAAAGCAAAAGAGGCAAAGTCCCCCGAGGAGCTTCTGAAAATTGCAAAAGAAAGCGGTATGGAGGATTTTACCAAAGAAAACGCGAGAGAATATTACGACCTCTTACATCAAACCGGCGAGATGACCGATTCCGAGCTTGAAAACGCGACGGGCGGGTGTACTCAATACTATGAGGACACCGGTAAGCGCATTGTAACCTCAGGCAACCTTTGCGCCGAAAGGCACGACCAAGACCGCCTTTGGATATGCAAAAGCTGCGGGCAGATAGCCGCGTTATGCCATTGTTATCCCGAGCCGAGCTATATTGAGGAATCGTTCGGATGCGTTACAAGGAAGACAAAATACTGCTGCGGCGCTTGTAAATTCTACAACGGCAGCCTTGACATCTGTGAACGCGAAGAGATGATGATGCCGAGGTAATAAAAATCTAAAAATCGCAATAATTTTAAGGAGAAGATTATCATGACAAATGAATTACTTAACAAGGCGAAAGAGGCAAAGTCCCCTGAGGAGCTTTTGAAAATTGCAAAAGAAAACGGTATGGAGGATTTTACCGAGGAAAATGCAAAGGTATATTTCAACGCGATAAATCATCACGGAGAGCTCGCCGACGAAGAATTAGACGTATCGGCAGGCGGCTGCGCCGTAAGAGCCCACGGGCAGAAGATGGTCTCCATTCTTAACTCATGCAGCCACTGGACCTGTGACATATGCAACTCCCAAAGCGGTCACCTGACCCGTAAGGAGAACTATCTCCCCGAAGAACAGCTCTTTAAGTCCTGTTCCAATAATGAAATTCCGTCCCCTTACTCCAGCGCAGTGAGACGCTGCGACAAATGTCAAGGAGGACGAGGATGTGACGGCTGCTATTATTGCAGCTATGAGAGAAGCGCTTGGTGGTGCAACAACGCGATCCATTATAACGAATAAAGGAGGAAATAACAATGGCAGATTTAAACGACAAGGACTTGGAAAAGGCAACGGGCGGAAAGTATTTTTCCGATCACCCCTCAGCCGACAATCTTAAAAAACGGGGCTTTACCCTTATCACCGACGAGAGTAAAGGGTTCAACTGCGACGACTTTTATGCGCCTTGGGAGTGGAATCGTGGGCCGTGCAGTAATTGCTACTATATGACGATCGCCGACGACACCCATGAAATGTTTTGCACTCGGGGAAAATAACAGGAGAATAATTATGAAAGAGATCAACGAGAAAGATCTGGAGAAAACCGCAGGCGGGCATAAGGTCGTTGATGGCGTTGTCTATCACGACGCATTTGAAAGCTGCGAGATGTTTGAAAGACGCAACGATCCGTCTTTGCCCGACGTGCAGTATAACCACTGCTTTTTCTGCGCCTATGCAGAAAAAGCCGGTCATAACGGAGAAAGCTTTATATGCCTTTTAGGCAGATAATCAAGGAGGAATAACTATGGCAGATTTAAACGAAAAGGATTTAGAACAGGCAACAGGAGGTATTCAATTTATCAAGCCCGTGTTCGACGGGTCTGATGATGGGTATGAAGGAGAAGGCAACTATTACACAAGTCTGAAGCCGGTAGATCTGAACGGGACCTGCGAAATGTTTGAGCGTATGATGTATGCCACAGGCTCACAGAGTACCTGCTCCAATTGCCGCTACCTTACAAAAAGTTCGGAGGATAATAATTATTACTGCAAGCAGTGTTAATTATTACTGCAAGCAGTATATCTTTGACAAGGTGACCGGAACATATCGTTGGAGATAAAAGAGGGTAAAGCTGTGGAAGAGATAAACGAAAAGGACCTTGAACAGGCCGCAGGAGGCGTTGAATATACGTTGGAAGACAGCAAGGAGCTTGCCGCAAGGGGGTATTCCCAACACAATATACTGGACGGTCAGAGTTGCAGCAGCTATGAACCTGACAGAGAAGACAGACCTCTCCGTTGCTGCCTGACCTGCGCACACTCAATAGTGCCTGCGCTGGAGAGCAAGTATGCATTCTGCAATCTTGGACTTTAGGAGAATACTTTAGCGCCGGAGATGGCAATTGTATGTGTACTCTTATCCGATTACATATTCCATATATTTTCATTAAATATCAGCCGTACAAAAAAGTTGTACACAAACAGCAAACCCGCTTGAATTCACTGTTCAAGTGGGTTTTTATTTGTGATACCGTAAATCAAACAGATTTTTGGGGTAATAAAAATTGCGCTCCCGTGTTAGGGGAGAGTGTTGAAGCGGCTCAGCCGCCGTGTTTTGTGTTACCAAAAAAGATTTTTGGGTGGAGAGCAAAAATAACGCTCCCGTGGTATGGGAGCGCGTTGGGTGCAGCGTCACGCCGTGTTTGTTTATGTGAAGAGCTTTTTTAGGCGTGAAAGATAAAAACACGCTCCCATGTTTATGGGAGCGCGTTGAATCGGCTCAGCCGCTGGAGCTGGTGAACGGACTCGAACCCCCGACCTGCGCATTACGAAGAGAATAAAAATGCCGTGTAAAGTATTTATATAAAAGCATTTGTATCAAAATTATGTCCCCATTACTGCCCTCATATTGTTGTTTTTATTTTCTTTGCAAGAAAATCATCAAGTTTGGAAATATTTTGTTTCTTATATACGTTATCAAGATGTGTGTAAATAGACATTGTAGTTTTTATATCAGAATGTCCCATAAGTTCCTTGGCGGTGAGTATATCAACTCCGGACATATACAACAATGTTGCGTAGGTGTGACGCAGCCAATGAGCAGTTATTTGAGGAATGATCATAGGTTTTTGTTTTGGTGAATATTTGTTCGGGCGCTTTCCGCCTGTCTGAACACAATTTTTCCAATCTCCATATTTAAGATTCAGCTCACAAAGATAGCTTGCCCATAATCGTTTCCACGCCGTTTCGGACATTAAATTATTCTTTTGATTAGGACACACAAGTGAAAAGCGATCGTGTTCTATGCCCGATAGATAATCAACTAAAACTTTCGGAATGTATACTTTTCTGGTAGAAGCTGAAGTTTTTCCGCCTTGTTTAAGAACAGGCTTGCCATTTATCATATACACGGATTTAGTAACAGAAATTACAGCATTGTTAAGGTCTATATCTTCCCAAGTCAACGCCAGCAATTCCCCACGACGCAGTCCCGCATACATCATAATCATCGCCGCAGTCTGCGCTCTATGAGGCGTGTCTACAATCCAATGTTGCTCCTCATCAGTCAATGCTCTACGCTTTGATGTTTGTGCCGCCTGTGGAATTTTTACTGCTATGGCACAATTATAGTCAATCACTCGGTTATCAATAGCCAACTGTAATATCTGCTTTGCTACATTTTTTATTTCAGACAGAGTTTGCTTTGAATATGGTTTTCCCGTTATTTCTGACGGTAATGTTGCACAATCAAGAATAATATCCTGTATATCGGCTGTCCTAATTTTTGATATAGGACAATTGTACAGATCAGACAAATTGTTATATCGGGCTTTATACGTAGCATAACGACCAGGCGATACTTCTGTCTTTTTTATTTTTAGCCAGCGCTCTCCCCATACTCCAAAATTGTCACGTTCTGATGTTAAATCAATTCCCTTCCCAAGTTTGATTTTTTGCTCTATAACTTTTTTGTCAAGCTCTCGCTGGGTTTTGGCATAAACATATTTATATTTTTTCTTTCCGTCTTTGACACCAAGATAGATTCTTGACCGCAAAAGTCCGTCATAACGGGGTTTGTTTTTTGATTTAGGCATATCTTTTCACCTCAAAACTCACAATAAGAACATAAAAATATTGACAAAATATATATTTAAGTATATACTAATTATAGGAGGTGGCAATAATGGATACAGCAAGAATTTTTGAAAACGGAGGAAGCCAAGCCGTGAGATTGCCAAAAAGATTTCGGTTTTCAAATGATGAAGTGATTGTTCAAAGGCTCGGAAAGGTTGTTTTGCTGATTCCGAAAGAAGCAGCTTGGGAAACATTCACTAACGGCTTGAACAGTTTCACTGATGATTTTTTGTCGGGCGGACGCATTGATGAAACACCGATAGAAAGGGAAAACTTATGACATATATGCTCGATACCAACATCTGCATATACGCCATAAAAAATAAGCCTGAAAGTGTCATAAAAAAATTAAAGGAAATGCTTGTCAAAGGTTTATGCATTTCTTCAATTACTTTAGCCGAACTGGAACATGGCGTAGCGAAAAGTCAATTCCCAGAAAAAAATTCACTTGCACTTGCTCAGTTTATTTCTATTTTAACAGTTAAAGCCTTTGACGATTTAGCGGCTTATGAATACGGTCAGATATGTGCTTATCTTCAAAAACAAGGTACACCTATTGGAGTTATGGATATGCTGATAGCCGCACACGCAAAATCTTCTGATTTGATTTTAGTTACCAATAACACTAAGGAATTTGAAAGAATTCCAAATCTAAATATAGAAAACTGGGTTTAAATGCCTGACGCTTTTAAAACCACTCATAAGAGTGGTTTTATTTTTTTGCTCAAAATCAAAGTAATCCCTTTTCTTTGTATATCTGGATTGCTCTTACAACAAATTCCTCAGTCAACCCAAACCTTTCGGAAAGTTGCCACGCTTCAGTACAACCGTCCCGAAAGGCTTTTTTTATTTCTTCCGGCGGCATAGCCTGAAAAGCTGCCCATGTGTCAGCACGACGCTCGTGTTTGCCGATAATATCGAGCTGGGAATACCTGTTGTAAAATGCTCCGGTTTCACAATGTCCCAATTCATGCAACGTGTAAGTTAATTCTGCCGCTGTGTTTTTTATATTCTTATCAATTCCAATGCAGTATTCGTCTTTCGCAAGCTGTAAGGAAATAGATCTGCTGTTTGGACAATCTGCAGAAAAAATATTTATATTCTTTTCCTCTGCTATTTTATATGCTGCTGCTAATGTCATTTTTTGTTTTCCTTTTTCTTTTCCCTGCTTTTGACATACTCGGCAAATTGTTTTACTTCCTCGTACATTTCGTCTGTAATGCCGTCTGCGCCATTAAACAGAGCGAATTTTATTTCTTCGTCCGTGGGGGGATTATTTTTATCTTCTGTACTATTTCCAAGAATATAATCCACAGTTACTCCAAAATAATCAGCAAGATTCTGTATTTTCTCAACGGACGGAGCAGAGCCTTTTTGCAAATTTCCAGCAAGACCTTCTCCTGCACCGCTATCAATCAAGGCTTTATTTCTTGAAACTCCTTTGCTTTTACAAAGCAATTCTAACCTTTCTAAAATAATAGAACAGTCCATAATAACAACCTCCTTGACAAGTCCACTAAAAACTTAGCCAAATATCACAAATAAACGCAAAGGAAGTTGTATAAAACAACTAATTTCTATAAATTTATAGAAAATCTGTTGACATCTATAAATTTATAGAATATAATATAACTGTAAAAGTTCCTTGGCAATCATCAATAAATATGCAGATTAAAACGGTTTCGGCAAAAACCGTTAGAAACGTCCGCACATATTATGACGGAAATATATTGTAGTAGTTGGCAACTTTTATAATATACCAACCGTTATAATTTGTCAAGAATTTTTTACAAAAAACTTGAATGAATGAGGGTGATAAATTGGCTAATGAAACCACAGACCATGATTTGTTTGTGGCAGAAGTAAAACGCTGTCTTTCTCTGCGGCACTGGAAGTACAAAGATTTAGCTGTGGCAGCCGGCTACTCTTTGAAATCTATTGAAGCATTTATGCATGGAAGCCGACAAAGCGCAACGCTTCATTTAGCAATTGCTGCGGCACTTAACATTGATACATAAAGGTGAAAATCTATGATTAACAAACGAAGATTTTTAAACTGGGAAACGCTCCCCGTACTGCTTGACGCAGATACAATATCAGCGCTGTTGGGAATACATCGCTCTTATGTCAGCACAATGGCAAAGCAGGGAAAAATCCCCGGTGCAAAACAAATAGGGCGTTTCTGGTACTTTGAAAAGGAAGCACTGAGGAATTATTTCCATAGTGAAGAAACCCGCACAAAGCTGTCCAAGTTTTTAGCTTTATAATAAGTATCCCTCTTTCTTCTTTACGCTTCTTATGCTGTTCTAACGCCGGGAAGCGTAAATGGACTGCCAAGTATTTTTACGGTGCAACTCCGTAACAGTCCCTCTGATAAACAAGATATTAAATTCCCTTTCGGGAAGTTAATATAAAAGCTCAATCCGCCTGCTGGGAAGCGCTCGGATCACGAGCTTTTCCAATAGCAGCATAAAAAGTTTGTGCTGCTATTGTACAAATTGAATACAACCGCTTGTAAGAAACAAGTTCCTCTGCTTTTTGTAACAACTGCGCATTAGCTTTGTGAACATCGGGTGAAGATCCGCACAGTACAAGGACGCCGACTATCAAACCGGAGCGAGTATATATACCTTATGAAAGGTTGAGCTACCTCAAAAAGTACGTAAAGGGGCATGAGCCTGTGCGACGCCGGGTATCATGTCAAAAGAAAAGGTAACAAGCCGGCGACATATTTGTTTATTGCAGGGGAGTAATAAACATTGTGATATTGCTCCCCTTTTATTTTTTTAAGTATACTTTTGTGGGCATTATTCCAATGCTCAGAAAAGTATACTTTTTATTAACTTCTCACCAAGTTGGTGAGAAGTTGAGGTTGGTGTTTTATATAAAATTGACACAATTAATTTGTTTTGATATAATAATGGAGGAAACTATGAAAAGAATAATAACCCTTATAAATATGTGGAGCTGCACTATATGGGGGATTTTTATAGTTTTACTATGTTTTAAAGGAGTTTTAAGTATGGAGTGGTGGCAAACCATTTTGGTTGCGATAATCCCCGCTGCTATATCATCAGCAGTAACATGGTATATCAACAGAAAATCTCAAATTAACAGCAATACATACCAAATCAGCAAATTGATAGAACGTTTGGGTATAAAAGAAGATAAGACGCTTCACGCTGACATTTCAGATAAATTTGACAGCATTATTTCTGATATTGGACGTAATGAAAATTCTTCACTTACAAAACAGCATAGCGAGATGAAAGAAATGCTCGTTACAGAAATTGAGTTATCAGAACGCCGCTATAAAGATGAAGAAGGTCGAATAAGAAACTTTACGCTTGAACAGCACAACATTAATAAAAGCTTGGAAGAATTTAAACTTTTTATGGAAAGTTGGAAGCGAATGGCTGAACAGGTAAATAAGCAAGAACTTACAATTGCCGAACTTCAAACTGAAAATAAAGTTTTGAAAGACAAATTTAGCAAAATGACCGAAAATAATGTAAGTGAAGATAATGACGAAGAACAAATAATGTGACAAATAAAAAGGACTGTTTGACAGTCCTTTTTTTATTAACACAAATCTTTTGAAATTTATTTTATTAACTTCTCACCAAGTTGGTGAGAAGTTAAATAAAATAAATGCCGTCCAAAGCACAGCAGTCCGTTTTTTAATCCATATCTCCTGAAAAGATCATCTCCTAAAAACTGATACAACAAGCAACGGAACGGCTGGATCTTCCTGTTCCCTCTCAAAAACAATAACGGACTGTTGTGCTTTGGACGGCAAAATATAATTAAGAGATGAAGAAACAGAAAAAGTAGGCGAAAGTGTGGAAGGTGAAATTCCGGATTTTATGCAGACTATGTAATACATTTAAAAGTTGTTTACGAAAGACACAAAGGCGGATAAAACCGCCCGCCTAATGCAGCCGAGGACGGTCACAAGCCCGTTTGAGAAATGCAGAGTGGGCGCAAACAGAATTGTACAGTCTGATAGGCGGTCGTTGTTAGTCCCGATCGCCTTTTTTGCGTTTTAAAAAACGAACAACAGGGACTAACAGAAAAAGGAGGACTAACAAATGAAAACAATTGCAATCTGCAATCAAAAAGGCGGCGTGGGAAAAACAACCACTGCTGTAAACTTAGGCATAGGACTGACAAGGCTTAACAAAAAGGTGTTGCTTGTGGACGCTGATCCACAGGGAGACCTCACCGCTTCCCTCGGTTGGGTTTGGCAAGACGATATAACAAATACGCTTGCTTCTGATATGGAAAACATAATCAACGATAAGCCTATCAACATAACAGAAACAATTCTACACCATAACGAGGGCGTTGACCTTATTCCCTCAAATATAGAGTTGGCAAACATTGAAGCTCTGCTTGTAAACGCTATGAGCAGAGAAAACACATTAAAAACATTACTTTCAGAGGTAAAAGACAGTTATGACTACATAATCATAGACTGTATGCCTTCTCTTGGTATGCTGACGATCAACGCTTTAGCAGCGGCTGACAGCGTGATTATTCCCGTTCAGGCACAATATCTTCCCGCAAAAGGAATGGTGCAGCTTATACGGACTATAACTAAAATTCAGCGCAGAATAAATCCTACACTGAAAATAGACGGCATATTACTTACACTTGCCGACATGAGAACAAGCATTGCAAAACTCACAATCGAAAGCCTGCAAGGAAATTATGGAAGTGCAATCAAAATATATAATGCAATAATTCCTGTCACTACAAAGGCGGCTGAAACCAGCGCCACAGGACAGAGCATATATAAGTATAGCAAAAGCAGTACGGCGGCAAAGGCGTACGAAAATTTTACGAAGGAGGTAGCAGAGAATGTCTAAACTTAACGGCTTAAAACTTCCACCCATTCAGGATCTGTTTTCAACACAGGAAGAAAGAAACAGTGTTGGTAATATTATAGAGATACCTCTTGGCGAAATAGACAGTTTCCCTGCTCACCCGTTTCACGTTGATGATAACGAAGAAATGGAACAGCTTACGGAAAGTATTAAAGCGCACGGTGTTTTAACTCCTGCTATTGTACGGCAGAAAAAAGACGGTAGGTATGAGCTTATAAGCGGACATCGTAGGAAAAGAGCTTGCGAGCTTTCAGGGCTGCTCACACTAAAATGTGAAGTTGTTGAAATATCTGATGACGACGCCACCGTTGCAATGGTGGACGCAAATTTTCAAAGAGAGAATATTCTTCCTTCTGAAAAAGCATTTGCTTATAAAATGAAACGAGACGCTTTAAAACACCAAGGTTCAACTTCTCACCAAGTTGGTGAGAAGTTATTGACAGTAGCAAAAATTGGATCAGAAAATGGTGACAGTCAGAATCAGGTGTTACGTTATATCCGCCTGACAGAGCTTATGCCTGAGTTGCTTAAAATGGTAGATGAAGAAAAGATACCACTCACTGTTGGTGTGGAACTTTCTTTTCTGCCCGAAAGCGAACAGAAAATTTTGTATGATATAATGACCGAAAATAAGGTTGTTCCCTCTTTAAAACAGGCAAAAATTTTAAAAGATTTGTCACAGTCTGACGGGCTTGATAAAAATGTCATACTTAATATTCTTGTAGTTTCTAAGGCAATGGGTAAGGCAGAAAAAAAGGAAATTGTGTTGCGAAGTAATAAAGTCAGAGAGCTTATTCCTCAATCTTTATCTGATACAGAACGTGAGGACTATATAATTAAGGCGCTGAGGTTTTACAAGGAAATGAAAGGTAATCAATAAAATGAATACAATACAAATTCTAATTGTGGTAGCAGTCGTTTTCCTAAGCACACCGACCGTTTTTTTATTAACGGTTTTTATTCTTTCTGTTTACTATTGTAAAAAGGAAGAAAGAGAAAAAATGCACCATCAGCAAAAATGAACAACAGATATAGTAAAAATTGGACAGGCAATATAAATAGCACATATATCATGCTTGGTGCGTCTAATCATACCGAAAAAGAAAGGCAGCATCAAGATTATTACACAACTGAACCCCGTGTGATGGAATTATTGCTTGCGGAAGAACAGTTTGCCCCGGTTATATGGGAATGTGCTTGCAAATGGCTCAAAAATGGGAAGCGTATAATAGTGAAAGGAAATCTGTAAACGTGAACATATGAGGACGCTGAAAATCATGTGCGAAAAGCAACTGAGGTCATCTTATAACATATCGAGTTTGCGGACAGTAAGCCTGAAGAAATGGCAAAAAAGAAACAGATATTTGAAATTCAGTCCTTATATTGACACCAGAATATAAAATGTGTATAATTAATTTAAGAACAAATAAGACTTTCAAAGTTTACGAAAAATTTGCTTCAAGTGAAATTATACCAATTGATCTTGACGAACATAACTGAACCTATATTTCTTACATTTACTATTTAATACATCTTAATGACCTTTTGATTATAAAAAGGCACATAAACTTGCCATTAGTGTTTATTTATGCTTCTCGATAATGTGATAAATAATAAATCATATTTTGATGAGCAATATTTTTCTATACTCTTGTATTCAAAGGAAAAATGCGTGGCAATTTAAAATTTTTTCAGTAGAGCAAAACACAGCAAATTAAGTATATGGTATATACAAAATACTCAAATCAAACAGTATTTTAGAGAAGCAGAGAAAGAAATTTTCCATAGATTTTTTAAATATTATGGACGGTGAAATATGAATATAAATATCGTTGATTTGTTTTCAGGTGCTGGAGGGCTAACTTTTGGCTTCCAATACAAAATAAAAAAAGATAGATTTGTGAGGAATCACCAAAATAATATTTTATTTGCAAATGAATATAATGCACAGGCTGCAAAGGCATTTCACAATAATTTTCCTAATATACCCCTGATTCACGATGATATAGCAAATGTAACTATTGATTCAATTGCAAAATTAAACATTAACATTGAGAATATTGATTTAGTTATTGGTGGACCTCCATGTCAATCATATAGTACTGTTGGAAAAAGGCAATATGATGAACGTGCAAAAATGTATAGAGAATATATCCGATTGCTCGGAATACTTAAGCCTAAAATGTTTATTTTTGAGAATGTAACAGGTTTACTAAGCATGAAAAATGATAATAATGAACCTGTATTAAATGATATAAAAAATATGTTTTCAGATATCTATAAAGATGGTCTTTTAAACTATATTATTAAACAAAAAGTGCTGAATGCAAAAAATTATGGTGTTCCACAAAGTAGAGATAGAGTATTTTTGGTTGGCATAAGGAGCGACCTAAACGGTAATTATTGGTCTTTTCCAACGGAAAGATATGGCACAGGACATGGTAAACTGCCATATTTAACTGTTAAAGATGCCATTTCAGATTTACCGCATTTAAAAGAGGGAGAAACTATTGAAAATTATTCATTACCCCCCCAAAATGCATATCAAGCACTTATGCGAAATGGTAATTCAATTTTGCAAGATCACTTTATCGGAAAATACGGTGATAAAATTAGAATGGTTATTAAAAATGTTGTTCAAGGAGAGGGCAAAAGATATTTTAATAGTCTTATAGACCAAGGCATCGTTGACAAAAAGTATTATTTAACCTCTGGTTACAATAATACATATGGAAGACTGTGGTGGGATCGACCATCAACTACAATTACAAACAGTTTCGGAACACCTTCTGCACTAAGGTGTATTCATCCGTTGCAAAATCGATCTTTAAGTACTAGAGAGGGTGCACGGTTGCAATCATTTCCAGACTGGTTCGAGTTTTGCGGGAATAAATATGAAAAAAATTCTCAAATTGGGAATGCGGTTCCTCCGCTATTAGCTATTGAATTAGCCAAACAAGTAAAAAGATGCTTTAAAAAATGGGAGAATGAGCAATGAGTAACGAAAACAAGAAAATGGATTTTTCTTTCGGCTGGCTTGCATTGAAATTGCTTGGCAAAAGTTTGTATTCCAATGCTTGGAGTGCAATTTCTGAATTGGTGGCAAATGGCTTTGATGCGGGAGCAAAAAATGTCTATATTTATATTAATATTGCTAAAAAAGATGATGCTATTATTGAACTGTTTGATGACGGCATAGGTATGGATAGTGACGGCATAGCCACATATGTTAAAGTTGGGTTTAACAAACGAACTGATTTGCACAAACCAACTGATGAAAATTACTTAACAATGGGAAGAAAAGGTATTGGAAAATTAGCCGCATTATATCTTTCTGAGAATTATTATCTTATAACAAAAACATCTAAAGAAGAATCAAAATGGCAGATGATATATAAAGAAAACTCTATTGATGAAAATGAACGACCTTTTTTGTCACAAACAGAAGGTAATATTGATATCCACTGCAATAAGCATTGGAAATCATGTCAGACCGGTACTTTGTTGCAAATGAATCATGTAAACTTAACGGGATTGGGTAATGTAGCATTTGAAGCTCTATCAAAAAAACTTTCAAATTTCTTTGCACTTGATTCAATGGATGGTAGGAAAATCTACTTATGTGTGAATGACAAAAGTGATAATACAATTTCTTTTGAACCTGTTAAAAAGGAAATTGCTTTTAAAAATATGGCATTTATTAATTATAACTCTAAAGAAAAAAATTCAAATATACCTAAAATTATTGAAAAAAATATAGGAAATCAAATTAAGTTTCCGTTTAACAAATTGAACGGAAATCAGTTTTATGTTCACACAGTCAAAATTGATGACTTTGAGAACATTGAAAATATCAAGGTTCATGGGACTATACCTTGTACAAACATCAACGGCGAAGAAATAAAAAAAGAATATGAGTTAACAGGATGGGTTGGATTGCATGGATCGATTGATAACTCACTTGCAACTCAGAATGATCCACTTTTTTCAAGAAATAAATTCTATAACCCAATACAACTTCGACTTTATGTTCGTAACAAACTTGCTGTCGAGAATTTTTTAAATATAATCAACAATACACAGGCATTTGTAAATTATATTGAGGGCGAAATACATTTTGATGTTTTAGATGAGGATGATTTGCCCGATATTGCGACATCAAATAGGCAAAGCTTAGATGAACATGACCCAAGAGTATTATTTTTAGTGGAAATAATAAAGAAAGTAGTTAGTAACTTAATTAGTAAAAGGACTGATTTGGCTGAGCAAATCAAAAAACAGCAAAAAGAACTGTTAGATAAACAAAATGATAATGCTAAAAAGCAATTTTCTAAGGAAGTCGAATCAGAAGTAGAAAAATTTGAAGGTTTAACTGCATCACAGAAATCTTCACTAACAACAATAGTTTCAAGCAAAATAAAAGGTGATGTTGTTCCCAAAAGTGATTATATTGTCTTTATATCTCATTCTAGGGAGGATAAAATATTAACAGATTTTATTTATCAAGTTCTAAAACATAAAGGTGCAAAAGATTCTGAATTTTTCTACACATCCAGAGATGATAATGTAGAACAATATGAAAATATTGAGTCATTAGCGACCCAAATAAAGAAAAACATATTAAATGATAATGCGTTGTTACTTTACCTTACAAGCAACTCATATAAATCAAGCGAATATTGTATGTTTGAAGGTGGAGCGGGTTGGGCAACAAGAAGTGTAGGTGAATATATTGCTCTATCTTTGACCTACTCAGAGATGCCTAAATTTATAACAAATGGAAAATTTGAATTCTGCTTTGAGAAAAATAAAGATATTCCCTTAGATAGAACTACATATCTTTTCATTGTAAAAATGCTTAACAAAATTATTAAACACCTAAATGCCGGCAGACATGCAAATGCAAAAGATGAAATTCCTGAATTTGTAGAACAAATTATACCATCAGACTTGGAACTGTTCAAGAAAAAGGAAAACATTGAAGATTATATGGATAACGATATTAAGGAATACTGGGATTTTTACATTACACAGAAACTACAGACATATATGGAAAAACGATATAAGGACTGTAACAATAATGACAGCCAATGATGAGAGACTTTTTACATAACTATAATATTTACAAACATATTGTTTAAAATGTGAAATTACTTTATAAATATCTTGAACGGGAACAAAAGAAAAAATTCGTTTTAATAAGCAATATAATTTAATATTCTTGATGCCTATGGTATTATCCGTGTTGTCTTAATTTGGAGCCAATTAAAATGAAAATGACTTAACATAGAAACAAGAGCCTTGATTAAAAGGCTCTTGTTTCTATTTTCTCGGCAGTTTTGCAGAAAAGAAATACAAGGAGGAAAAGCAATGAAAGAACTCGTTATTGACATTTTTCCCCTTTAGGGGTAAAATTAAGATAGGGAAAGAATAACCTTTACTTGTAGAAAGGACTAACGCTATGAAAAGAAGAAATGCTTACACGCTTATCTCTTTACTGCTGACCGTTTCCCTGCTTCTGACTGGCTGTGCGGCTTCATCAGCAGAAGAAGTCAATAACATTATCACCGATGAAACAACTACAACAACGGTCTCTGCTGAAACGCAAGAGCCTGAGACAAATACAACAGAAACGACAAAAGTCAGCAATACCACAAGCGAGAGCGACACTGACAGTACGACAACAACTACAACTACCACAGCGGCAGAAACCACAGTAGCTACCACCACGACCGAAAAGGCAGTCACTACGCCTGTAACTGAAAGTGAGCCTGTTCCTGAGTGGACGGAAAACGCAATCAATAAAACTACGATGTACGTCAACACGAACGGCATTTACAGCAGAAAAAAGGCATTACAAGGCAGCACAGCCGTTAAGCAGTACGCTCTGAACACCGCCGTTACCGTTGTCGCTCTGACCGACACCGACTATTACAAACTGACTGACGGGACGTATATCCACAAGGATTATCTGAGCCTTGGAAAGGTGACTGTTACCACCACAACTACTATAAAGCCTGTGACAACTACCACCACAACGACCGTCGCAACCGAGCCTGAGTTTGTATTCACTGAGGAAATGCGGCTTGAATATGAAAAGGAAGCCGCAAGACTTATCAATGAATTTCGTGTTGAAAACGGCTTGAAGGCTCTTGAATGGAACGAGATTATGCACCAAGCAACAAGAATAAGGGCGGAAGAAGAAACAATCCAAATAGGACACGAACGTCCCAATGGAGAAACCTACTCTGATCTTTTAGTTGAATTAGGGTATTGGGACAGTTTGGACGAATTTTGGGAACTTGAAAATCAAGGTCTTGTATGTAGCCCTGGCGAATGTTTATGTTGGGGTGGCGCATATACTCCAGAGGAAGCTGTACAAAGTTGGATAGACTCTAAACCACATAGAGAAAACTTATTAGAAAAAGAACCAAGATTCTCAAAAATGGCAGTTGGTCTTTTCTATTATGAGGAATGGGATTCTTTCTATTGGGTATATTGGTATATGTTTTAAAGTAAAAATATAGAATTGAGAGCCTTGTTATTCAAGGCTCTTTTTCAATAAATTCATGAAAGGAGTGTAAACTATGAAATATTTTGATAGCTCCTGACGACGGAGCGCAAACCCAAGAAGCCTTGCAACGCAGGGCTTCTTTTTATATATACAAAAACAAATTTTGAAGAAAGGAAAAAAGACATAATGAACAAATTCTTTAAGAAAATTGTTTCTGCTGTCCTGTCGGTCACAACCGCCGCTAGTGCAATCGGCTCGACGGGTCTGGCAGGAATTGTTTCGGCTGCGGGTGAGCATACTGTTGACTCAAACTACATATACTATTGGGTTGGTATGAGTGAACTTCGTCCAGCCTTTTTTGTACACGACTTGAGTGGTAAAGGTGTTTACACCGATGAAGGCAAAGAAGTGGGAAATGGACAATATCCCCTGTTGACTGTCGATGATAAATATGTTGGATATTGCATAGACTTAGACAGTTCTTCGGGGTCAGGAGAAACCACGGGCTTTGCAGAAAGTTCAAAGTCTATAAAGAACAAAGACAAAATCGCACTTGTGCTTTCCTACGGCTACACAGGTAAAACAAAGTACAGTAGTTTATATTCCGTTCCTGCGGGCTGGGCTGGCACAGAAGAACAAGCCTACGGAAATACTGTTGAAAGAATTGCTACACAGCTTCTTATTTGGTACTTTGCCGAAGGTTGGTACAACAAGACTGGCAGTCAGTATTCAGCTGAAAACATACTCTTAGCCTACACTTCTCACAATACTATGGTAACTGTGAGAGAAGCTGTGAGAACCGTATATCGTCAGATTTTAAACAATGTAAACAGTTTTGACGGCACAAAGCCCTCGTTCGACGGCAGTACGCAGACTTTGAAGTATAACAGCAGTACAAAAAATTGGTCTTTAACGCTGACCGATACCAATAATGTTGTCGGAAACTTCAATTGGACATCGCAAAATGGTGTTACTGTAAGCGTAAGCGGAAATAAGATAACCTTTACATCATCAAGCAAAATCAGTAATAGAGAATTTATAGCAACAAGAAAAACCGATTCAACTTTTTCGGGCTATTACCCTAATTGCTTGGTACGCTCCAGTAGCGCTTCGGGTTCTAACTATCAGGATTGTGTAATTCCTGCAACCACAGACTATTACAACACTTCTGTGACCCTTAATGCTGAAGATTCAACGGGTGACGCCAGAATCGAAAAAGTTCTGATAGATGCAAACGGTAAAGAGATAAACCCAAGCAACCGAGAATATTCTACTTATATCAACGCACTGACGTTCAGAGTGTACACGGATATGATGAGCGCTGTTCAAGGCACAAATAATAACAAGGTGCTTTTCAAAGGTTCAGCAGGACATTACACATTTACCACAACTGTTGACAGCGGCGTTACGACCGAGTTGAAACTCAACGGCGGCGGTTATACTGACCTGATTGGTCTTCCCACAGGACAATACTATATTAGAGAAATAAACGGTCTTGACGGGTGGTCCTCGGACGCTGCAAGTGATGTTATAGGAGTAAGCGTTTCTGCAGGGGAAAGCAGCTCGGATAACACAGTAACTTTCACCAACACGCCCGACGTAGGCTCCATTCAGATACAGAAAGAATTGATTAAAAACGGCGGCAAGTATAGCGGGTCTACCGCAGAAAAGAATACGGCGATCAGCAATCTGTATTTTAGAGTATTTAATACAGCAGTTGACGGCGGTACTCATCATCCCACTGGCTCTCCGTTAACTTTTAGCGGAACCAGCAGTGACGGTTACAAATATGATGAAAAAGGCAGCGTAACCGAATTAGGGCTTAATTTTATAAGTGCGCCTGCCAGTCAGAATTTGCCAGACGGTTCTGTAAATATAACAAACCTTCCTGTTGGTGAATACGCTGTTGTTGAAAACAAGAGGGTTGACGACAACTGGGAAGCGAACACGAACTATATTATTGTTGAGGTTGATAAAGACAAGAACGTAACGGCAAAATTTGTAAACGAGATCACTACCGAAGGCGGTTTGTCAATCGAGAAAAAACTGACAAAGAACGGCGAAGATTACAAACCCTCGGATTACCAGACGATTCTCAGCAAAATTACATTTCAAATATCCGCTAACAAGGATATGAGCAATCCGCTAAAATTCACAGGTACAGCAGGTTCATATAATTACACCGAAAGCGGCGGAACGTCTGAACTTAAGCTGAATACTTCAACAGGTAAGTTGACGGCTCTCAAAATTCCAGAAGGTACCTATTGGGTAAAGGAATTAGGCGCAGGCGGTGATTATTCCGTCGTAGGCGATAACCCTCAGCAGGTCACGATCAAAGCTGACGGCTCAACTGCAAAAGTGACATTTGTAAACAACAAAGACACAGGCAACGGCAAAATAATCAAGACCTTCGTCAACAATTCGCACAAGCTCTCTGCCGCAGAGATAGCCGAGCTTGCAGGACAGATATATTTCACTGTGCAAAACGAAGCAGGAGAATATATTGTAGGTTCGCAATCTGCGCTCCAATCAGCAGACGGCTCAAATAAAAACTATTCATTCAGCAGCACAACAACCTTAGTGAAAAATGCAACACACTTTGCACCAGGCATTGACTGCACACTGACAATCACAGGCTTACCCACAGGAACATACACGGTAACCGAGTATTGCTCTGCAGAAGGATATGAACCCACAAACGGCGCAGTACAGACAATAAAAGTGGAAAAAGGCAAAACCGCTGAAGCTAAGTTTACAAACACATACCGCATGCCCGAAATCGGCACACTCGCCACTATCAACGGTGAAAAGGCAGGGTACAAAACAGCGGCAAATACCACGATACGCATTGATGATGTTATCACCTATCAGGACCTTATCACAAATGAAAAGTACACCGTAAAAGGTGTGATTTATGATAAGTCCACTGGCAAGCCGTTCATGGTAAACGGCAAGGAAGTTACAGCAGAAAAGACATTCACTGCTACAAACGCAAACGGAACTGTTTCAGTAAGTTTTGACATTCCCGCAAGCGTTATCACAGAAAAGACCTCTCTTGTAGTCTTTGAACAGCTTTTGCTCGGCAGCACCGTTCTCGCATCACATGAGGACATCAACGACGACGGACAGACAGTTGTTATCCACGTCCCCGAAATCGGCACGGTTGCCACTGTAAACGATGAAAAGGACGTATTTGCTAAAGAAGGTACTATCACTATTAAGGACGTTATTTCTTATTCCGACCTTATCCAGAGTTCTCGTTTCACAGCGGGTGGTGACAAGACCTATTACATCAAGGGTACACTTTACGACAAATCAACAGGCAGACCGTTCCTTGTAGACGGCGCACAGGTAACTGCGACAAAAGCATTTACAACCGAGACGGAAAACGGCACTGTTGAAATGACATTTACGTTCGACGCAAGCGCAATCACCAAGAAGACCGACCTTGTTGTTTTTGAGGAGTTGAGCTTCCACGACGTTATTATTGCAGATGAAAAGGACATCAACAGCACATCACAGACCATTACCGTACACACACCTGACATCGGCACTACCGCTACCGTCAACGACGAAAAGGACGCATTTGCGGCAGAAGGCAACATAACCCTCAAGGACACTGTTGCTTATACCGACCTTATTGTAGGTAAATCCTACACAGTTACAGGCGTACTGATGAACAAGACTACAAACAGTCCTCTGCTCGTTGACGGCAAACAGGTAACAGGCTCGGCGACATTTATTGCTCAGACCGCAAACGGCACGGTTGATGTATACTTTACCTTTAATGCAAGCGGCATTACTGTAAAGACGGACGTTGTAGCATACGAAAATCTGTATTACGACGGAATAGAACTGGCAGTACACGCCGACATCAACGACCGCAATCAAACGATCACCCTGCATACACCTGACATCGGCACTACCGCCACAGTCAATAATGAGAAGGAAATTTTCTCAGCTGATGGCAACATAACCCTCAAAGATACTGTTGCATACACCGACCTTATCGTTGGTAAATCTTACACTGTTAAGGGCGTTTTAATGGATAAGTCCACTAATGCACCTTTCCTTGTAGGCGGCAAGCAAGTTGAATCACAGGCGACATTTACTGCTACTACTGCAAACGGCAGTGTAGATGTAAACTTCACTTTTGATGTTTCGGCAATAAGCAAAAACACAAATCTGGTAGTCTTCGAGGAATTGTATCTCGGTTCTACCACTGTAAAACTGGCAGAAGAAAAGAATATCAACAATCCCGACCAGACAATCACCGTACACGCTCCTACCGTTGGAACTGTTGCAACCGTAAACGGTGAACACGACACATTTACGGCAAACAAGACCATAACCATAAAGGACGTTGTAAGCTACACCGACCTGATAGTTGGCAAGTCCTACACCGTTAAGGGTGTACTTATGGACAAAGCAACAGGTGAGCCTTTCCTCGTAAACGGTAAGGAAATCACATCGGCAACAACATTTACGGCAACCGCAGCTAACGGTACTGCAAATGTAACATTTGTTTTCGACGTGAGCGCAATCACTAAAAACACGAATCTCGTTGCATATGAAGAACTGTACTTCGACCAGACTTCAAGAAAGATAGCGGAACATAAGGATATTGAGGATAAAGGACAGACCATTACTGTACACAATCCTCAGATCGGTACCACCGCTACCGTCGGTGACAACGAAAAGGACGATTTTGCAGTAGGTTTTGTAACAATCAAGGACGTTGTAAGCTATACCGACCTTGTACCCAACAAAGAATACAAGGTAACAGGCGTTCTCATGAACAAAAACACAGGTAAGGAACTGCTTATCGGTGGCAACACTGTAACAAGTGAAGCTACCTTTATTCCTACCACAGCAGACGGAACAGTTGAGGTAACCTTTACATTTGACGCTACCGAATTGACCGAAAACACAAAGGTAGTTGTATTTGAACATCTGTATCTGGGTACCTTGGAACTGACAGCTCACACCGACATCAACGACGAGGGACAGACCATTACCCTGCACAAGCCCGACGCTCAGACTACTGCTATCATCGGCGAGGATAAAGAGATTTTTGCCGCATTTGGTGAAATCACTCTGACTGATACAGTGGACTACACCGACCTTATAATCGGCAAGACTTACACCGTTAAGGGCAAACTGTACGACAAGGCTACCAATGCACCTTTCCTTGTAGACGGCAAAGAAGTGACCGCCGAAACCACATTTACTGCAACTACCGCTGACGGAAGCGTTGAAGTTACATTTACCTTTGACGTAAGCGGTATTACCGAAACCACTGACCTTGTGGCGTTTGAAAATATGTACCACGACGGTCTGGAAATCGTAGTACACGCAGACATCAACGACGAAAGCCAGACTATCAAGGTGCGTACACCTCATATCACAACTGTTGCGACCGTAAGCGGCGAAACAATTGTTGATGAAAAGGAAGTATTTGCACAGGGTATAATCACTGTCAAAGACATTGTTTCCTACACCGACCTGATAATCGGCAAGGAATACACAGTAAAGGGTATTCTGATTGATAAGTCAACAGGTGAAGCGTGGATAGATAATACTGGCAATCCCATTGCAGGGCAGACTACATTTACCGCTGAAGCAAACGAAGGAAGCGTTGAGGTTACGTTCACATTTGACGCACAGGGCGTAGACAAAGAAACGGATCTCGTTGTATTCCAGAAGCTGTACAACATCGGCATTGAAATCTGCAATCACGAAGACATCAACGACGCAGGACAGACCATTAAAATGAGAAGTCCTGAAATCGGCACAGTTGCAGAGACCGACAACGGCAAGAAGGAAACATTTGCGGTGGGCGAGGTAACAATCGTTGACACCGTTGAATACCACGACCTTATCGTAGGTAAAGAATATACGGTTACAGGCGTTTTGATGAACAAGGCTACAAACAAGCCCCTGCTGATAGGCGGCAAGGAAGTAACCGCTGAAACCACATTCACCGCAGAAACTACTGACGGCGAAGTGACTGTTACATTCACGTTTATTGCTGACGAAATAGTTACCAAGACTACCGTCGTTGCCTTTGAAACACTCTACCACAATGACGTTGAATTTGCGGTTCATGCCGACATCAATGATGAAGACCAGACCGTAATTCTTCACAAGCCCTCAATTCACACCACCGCTACTATCAACGGTGAAAAAGAGATATTCGCTCCGAAGCACGTTACAATAATTGATACGGTTGATTATGTTGACCTTGCAGTTGGTGAAGAATACGTCGTGAAGGGTATGCTGATGAACAAGGCAACAGGTAATCCGTATCTTATCAATGGTCTGCCTGTTATGGCGGAAACAAGATTTACAGCAGAAACCGCTGACGGCAGCATTGAAGTTCCATTTGAATTTGACTTCGACCCTGCTATCACGGAATCTGTTGATTTCGTTGTCTTCCAAGAGCTTTATCTCAGCGGCGCAGAGGAAGAAAGTGTACTGGCTACCCACGAGGACATCAACGACGAGGGACAGACCATTACAATCAAGCCCAACCCGCCCGAAGAAATACCTAACACTGGCGTAGGACTGGCAACAGGACTTACATCGGCGCTTGCGCTTTCGGCGGCGGCAGGAGTAATTGCTATCCTCTCAAAGAAAAAGCGCAAGGAAGATGAGGAAAAGTAATTTTTCTTTCATATATTCCACGCTGAGTAAATCAGCACCGCATAAAGGGGCTGTCGTATGACAGTCCCTTTGCTATATGCGGGCAGAAAAAGAAAGGACGTCAGAAAAATGTGAAAAAGAAATATGAGTATGACTGTTGGCACTGTCCGTATCCGTCTTACAAGGACGACAAAATCATATTCTGCGGCGGTGCTTGTGTTCAGCGTCTCCTTAACCGGGTAACAAGCCACAACAAACAATGGAAAGGAAAAATTATGACAATAGACAATCAGACTATGAACAGCATAGCAACTTACATGGTTGATGATATTCGTGAAGATCTTCACTTAAATCTTGCACCTTGCTCAAACGAAAAATTTCTTAATGAATACTTAATCAAAGACCCCAGTTTTTGGGAAATACTGCGCAACGAATTTCCTGAAGCAGCGGACACAATGAAGAATTATACAGAACAGGAGCCAGAAACTGTTGAAATTGAAAAACTCCGAAAGCCCGAAATTAAACTTGCTGACCCTGAAAAAGAATATGACTGGATCACGGTCGAGGGCGGCGAGATGTCAGCGAAGGAAAAACTGGAATACCTTGCTATGACACGAGAAAAGCACCCCGAATGGGATATTAAAGGTATGCACCTTAATATCGTTAATGACGCAGGAAAGGAAATGGTTGATATCACCTGCGAATACACTACCAAGCAGTTTGAGCGTATCAGGCGTATAACAGGTTATCTTGTGGGGGATCAACGTCGCTTTAACGACGCCAAAAAAGCTGAAGTTCTGGACAGAGTTAAGCATGAGATCCCGCAGCAAGGGCTTGAAGATGTTTACATGGACGGTGGCGAAGGCGAAAGCCCCGCTTTTGTACAATCAATGTAAAGTATAAAGGAGGAAAAACATGAAAAACTTTTTAAAAAAATTAGAACAGAAAAAGAATAGAATTATACTGCTGACCTATACAACACTGCTGTCTGCTTTTTGTCTTTCTGCTGCTCCTGCATTTGCAACGAGCAGCGGTAGCGGCGCAGGCGGGCTGACTACCGCAGTACAGAGTACATGGGAAACGGCATTGGAACAGATCAAGACCATTGTCAACACCGTGGTTTTTCCTATAATTGATGCGGTACTGCTTATTTTGCTGTTCGTCAAGGTAGGTACGGCATACTTCGATTACCGCAAAAGCGGACACTTTGAGTTTACTGCGCCAGCAATCATCTTTGCGTGCCTTATATTTACCCTGACTGCTCCACTGTACATATGGCAGATCATAGGCTAATAAATATAAGGGAGGCATAAAATGCTTTCATCAATTGTAGCGGCATTTACCGCACCGGATTTCTTCAAAGCACTGTGGGACGGCATTTTACAGTTTGCAATCGAACAGGGCTGGACAGAATTTGGAATAGTCCTCGCTTACATAGAAAGTTGGGGCACAGAACTGTTTGAGCTTGATTGGATCAAAGGCGCTATTCAGCTTTTTCAACTTTTCGGGTGGGCAATGTTTGTTGTCGGGGCGGTTTTATCCGCATTTGATCTCGCCATTGAATATCAAAACGGACGGGCAACGATTAAAACCACAGCATTAAATATTCTAAAAGGCTTTTTCGCTGCTTCTCTGTTCTGTACTGTCCCGATTGAACTTTACAAATTTACAATTCGATTGCAAGGAATTTTTTGCGGAGATTTATCAACAATTTTTGCAAATATGCAAAGTTGGGACGATAATATATTTAGCTCCATAGGCAGCCCATTCCTAATACTTTTATCTGGAATAATAATAATATACTGCGTTATCAAAATACTGTTTGCTACATTTAAAAGAGGCGGCATTTTATTCATTCAAATTGCGGTAGGATCGTTGTATATGTTGTCTATTCCCCGTGGGTACTCAGACGGGTTCAACAACTGGGTAAAGCAGGTCATAGCGCTTTGCCTTACAACCTTTCTTCAGACGTCCATGCTATATTTGGCAACAGTCACAATTGAAACTTCAATTCCCGGAACTCTCTGTCTGCTTTTGGCAGCAAATGAGGTGCCAAGAATAGCTGATAGGTTTGGTATGGATAGCTCCGTCCGCATGAATTTCCACAGCACGTTGTACTCAGCAAGTATGATTACTAATATGATACGCACTTTCAGCAGAAGGTAGTTGACGAATCACGACAAATCTTGTATAATAAAATGTAAGGGAGCCGGTAAAACGGTCGCCCCCTATAAGTTGGTTAAGAAATAACCGCCCTGTGAGCGTTTTTTGGGCGGTTATTTTCTTTTACTGACTGCAATACAAGTAATGTTTATAGACTGTTGACAAAATAGAAAAAGTTGTGTATAATATAAATAGCAAGGGGAGCCGGTAAACGGTCGCCCCCAAACGGACAATTAAAAAATAACCGCCTGTTTTGAGAGAGTAGGGCGGTTATTTTCTTTTATGTAGAGCGTTTGCGGTAATTGCAAGTGATATAATAGCACATACAAGTATGCCTATTTGTATCAGATCGCTTAACGTAACAAACATCATACACATACCCCCTTTCGGGGGCAGGATTGACCGCCTACCGTTTGGCTTCCCTTGCATTATCTATTTTACCACATTTTTCTACATATGTCAATTGAATAATTCTTTTAAAGACTGCTTTTGCAGTCTTTTTTATTTCCAGGAAGGAGGCATAATTTTTGAAAATCACGTATATTTATCCTCAAAATCTCAAAGCAGCAGTTAAACTGTGGCTCTGGAATTTCAAGGACTTCGCAATCATTTTTATTGCTGTCCTTATCAGTATTTTTGCTTTGATAAATGGCATTTTTATTTTCGCAGTGGCAACTTTTGTTTATGCAATACTCACAATAACGCCGGAAGATACTTCGATTATGGACTTTCTTAAACGTGCGGTCAGATATTTCTTTTCTGTTCCGCAAACATTTTTTTGGAAGGAGAGGTTGCGGTGAAAGAACAGCAGAAAAAGAAGAACTCAACTCAGGAGCTTTTGGGCTTCAGAAGATTTACCAAATACGGAATTGAAACAGATAACGGAGAAATGCTGCTGTTTGAAATTGCGCCTATCAACATTTCCGTGCTTTCCTATGAAAACGTAGAAATAATGATACGTCATTTACAAATGGCTATGGTGACATTTCCTAATATGGAAATATTCTGTACAGACGCCTGCGAATATTTTGATGAAAACAAAGCATATCTGCATAGCCGTATAGAGCAGGAAAACAACCCCAAAATCAGAATGTTATTACAGCAGGACATTGATGAACTGGACAATATTCAGTCAGAAACATCAACAACAAGACAATTTACTTTCGGTCTGAAATGCGACAGAGGAATGAAGGACGAACAGATCCTTGAACTTGCCAACAAGTTTGAGAAAACGGTATCCGCAGAAACATTTGAAATAAAGCGTATGAAAAAGGCAGACATCAAGCGTATTCTTGCCATATACTTTGACGTGTCTAAGTACGGCGACCTTATGCCCGACTATGACGGCAATCAATATACAGACTTAATGCTACCGACTGAACAAACCGATGAAAAGGCTACATAATCAATGTAGTCTTTGTAAATTCACAAAGAAATTTGTGGGTTTACAAAGACTATTTTTTATAATGAAAGGAGTTAATAATGGCTATCAGAAAAAAGAAAGAACTTACACCAGAACAGGTGGAAACAAATTATGTAAAGGATTTTTTTGACATCATATCACCGACCGCTATTAAGTTTTTTGCAGACCACTACGTCGTAGGAAATACATACAGAAGCGTTTGGGCAATAAGAGATTATCCGTCAGTGACAGAGGAACAGGCAATACTATCCCGTTTGGCGGATAAAAACGGTGTTACTCTTAAAATCTACAATCGGTTGGTAGAACCAGCTGAACAACAAAGTATATCACAGAACGCTATGCGGAAAAACACAATGAAAGCAGGTGGAAACAATATCAACGAGGCGTTGGAAGCGCAAAACAATATTGAGCTGATAAATGATATGATAACTGACCAGATCAGAAATAAAATACCTCTTTTTCACTGTGCCGTCTTAATCGAATTTCAGGCAAAAGACAAAGAAGAACTTAAGGAATTACAATCAGATGTGGCAATGGAGCTTACACGTTCCAAGATTTCAGCTGACCACCTTTTTCTTCGGCAACAAGAAGGTTTTCTTTCCGTCTTTCTTACAGGAAAAAATCAGCTTAGAAGTCAATTTGAACGGGTACTGCCCGCTACGTCCGTAGCAAATTTATTTCCATTGAACTTTTCAGGAAAAACCGATCCACACGGTATACGGATAGGCAGAGATAAGTACGGCACTAATATTGTTGTGGACTTTGACCGAAGAACGTCTGACAAAACAAACCCAAATATTTTAATATTGGGCAATCCGGGACAAGGCAAGAGTTTTTTATTAAAACTGATAGTTGTAAATTTTCGTGAAACCGGAAAGCACATAATTCTGTTGGACGCAGAAGGTGAATACATAGACCTTACTGAAGCGTTAGGCGGCTGTTATATTGACTTTATGAGTGGTGAATACATCATAAATCCTCTTGAACCTAAATCTTGGAACGATGAACCTGACAAGGCAGACAAGGACGCTCCGGAAGCCTTCCGTAAGGCTACACGATTAAGTCAGCATATAGCTTTTCTCAAAGATTTTTTCCGTTCCTATAAGGACTTTACCGACGCACAGCTTGATACAATAGAGATACTTTTATCCAAACTTTACAGCAACTTTGGCATAAATAATTTTACAGATTTTTCAAAGAAAAAGCCTACCGATTACCCCTTAATGGAGGACTTTTATAAGCTGGTAGAAGATGAATTTATGAATTATGACAAGAATAAAAAACATATTTACACTGAGGAAATTCTGCAGGAAATATGCCTTGGAATACATTCTATGTGTGTCGGCTCAGAGAGCAAATACTTTAATGGTTACACTAACATAACCGACGACGCACTGCTTTGTTTCGGAGTTAAAGGACTTATGGACACCAATAAGCGGCTTAAAAACACAATGCTTTTTAACATCTTGGCATACATGAGCAATGAGCTTCTTAACAAAGGAAATACAATGGCGTCCATTGACGAAATGTATTTATTCCTCACAAATATGACGGCAATCGAATATATCCGCAATCTTTCAAAGCGTGGAAGGAAGCAGGAATCAGGTATCATTCTTGCAAGTCAAAACGTAGAAGATTTTCTCGCTCCGGGCATTAAGGAATACACAAAGCCATTGCTTTCCATTCCGACACACCGTTTTCTGTTTTACCCGGGACAGGTCAACCCAAAGGACTATATCGACGCTTTGCAGGTAGCGGAAAATGAATTTGAACTTATAAAATATCCCGAAAGAGGTACTTGTTTTTACTGCTGCGGAAACGAAAGGTATCTCTTGCAGGTATCGGCTCCTGACTATAAGTCTAAGCTGTTTGGAACAGCAGGCGGGCGTTAATAGGCAGAAAAGAAAGGAAATACTATGACAAAAACAATAGCCGCTGCCCTTAAAAGAATAATAGAAATGCTCACAAATCCTGATGAAAGAAAGCAAGTTGGAAAACGGATTGCAGCGATTTTTATCATCTTTTTTCTGCTGCTCCTTTTACCCACACTGATATGTACAAGCGTTGTTTCTTATTTTTTCAGCGGCGAAACCACGGAGGAAAATTGGCAGACATTAGTAAACGCTTTGGACGACGAACACAAAGAAGTATTGGAAAAACTTGAGGAAGAATTTGAGGAAAACGATATGCTTGACCGTTGGAACGAAGCAAAAGTCCTGACGGTTTTTTACTTATATGATATATCAATTGAGCCAAGTTTTTCTTTCAGAATTAAAGTTTGTTTTAATGGTGACCCTACCACGGAAGAACTGCTTGAAGCTGTTGCAGAAATGTTTGAAATTGATACAATAGATCAAGAAAATTTTGAAGAACTTGTTGCAATGTATTACATTGAACCGCCGCCAAAACCAGAAGAAACTACTTCTACGGTAACAGCTACCACACCTGAAACTACAACAGAACCGGATCCGGAAGTGACCACTTCCCCGCCGCCGTGGAGTACAAGTAAACCCATTGATTTTTGGTTTTAACTTTGAATCATATATTTTTTTATTCTGCTGACGGTGCTTTTTTCAAAAAATCAAGCAAAATTTTTATTATCAACGGCTCCAATTTTTATAAAAATCATTAAACATTTTTAAAATTTCAAACGATTTTTGTACTCAGCAACAACAAATTTCACACTGTTTTTTATTCTGCTGAGGGCACTTTTTCAAAAAAAATTCAAGTGAATTTTCATCGCCAGCGGCTAAAATTTTTAAGAAAAAAGGAGGTACATTTCAATGAAAAAAATTACTTTTTCAATAGAATGGAACGAAGAAAAAGCAGCAGCTTTGAAGATGTTTTTGGAACAAAAACATATCTGTTTGGAAGATAAAATCATTGAATTTCTTGACGGACTTTATATAAAAACTGTCCCCTCTGCTGTGAGAAATTATGTTGATTTAAAGTCGGCTGCTCCCCAAAAAGCACCTGCAAAAATACAAAATATCACTCCCAAAAATGATGAAAATACGACCGAAACAGTGTAAACCCCGCTATATTGATTTTTGTCCTATTTTGGTAGGTTGAAAAATAAGCAGGATAAAGGAGTGCCGTCACTTCGTGACGACGCTCCGAGTTACAGCGGTCGGCAACGCCGACCGCAAAAGGATTTAAGCACATTTCACTATATTAAAATTTGTGACGGCATTTTTTAAGCTATGACAGCAAATATGACGGCAGTTGTGACGGCTTACAAATGTTAAAACAGTATTGCAAAAGGCTTTTGTGTGACGGCATTACGGCGTCAAAAATGCCGTCACATACAAAAACCTATTGGAGGATTATATGGGATCATCAGATGAAATCACAAAAGGCAAAGCAAAGGTTACAATTCGTCTGGAAGAAAAAATTATTGAACAGATAAGAATTATGTCTAAAGAAGATAATTGTTCCTCGCAGAATGAATTTATTACAAAAGCAATAGAATTTTATTGCGGTTACCTTTCTATGAATAATAGCGAAGAATTTCTATCCAAAATTTTAACATCAACATTAAAATCACTTATTGCTGAAAGTGATAATAAAGTCAATCGTATGCTTTTCAAATTGGCGGTAGAACAGGCAATGACCATGAATATTATAGCAGCCAACAATGATATGGACGACATTTCTCTTTCACGGCTTAGGGGAAGCTGCGTTGACGAAGTCAAACGGTTGAACGGAGGCTTTTCTTTTGAGGACGCAGTTAAGTGGCAGAAAGGATAATATAAAATGGCAAGGCTTGTGGTCAAATGCAAGTACCTTAAAGGCGGCGGAAAAAAGAGGGGCGGCTATGTTAAATATATTGCAACCCGTGAAGGCGTTGCAAAAATTGATAAAAGCCAACGTAGTCGTCCGGTAACCAAAAATCAGGAAGAACTTATAAAAAATCTTTTGAATGATTTTCCTGACACAAAAGAAATGTTAGAATATGAGGATTACATAAAATATAAAACCGTCGGAACAGCTTCAGACTTTATAAGTCGAGCGATCGAAGAAAACATAAACAAAATTGATGAGGAAACAACGACCTATGCAGATTATATTGCTACACGACCGGGAGCAGAATATATCAGTGGAACACACGGTTTGTTTACCAATGCGGGCGTTCCTATTAACCTTGAAGATGTTTCAGATGAGCTTAATAAATTTCAAGGTAATGTCTGGACTATAATATGCTCTCTGCGTAGAGAGGACGCAAAGACTCTCGGCTTTGAAAGCGGTGAAAGGTGGAGAGATATGCTTCGTTCACAAGCTATTTCTCTTGCTAACAATTTGAAAATTCCAATTGAAAATTTCAAGTGGTATGCAGCCTTTCACAATGAAAGCTACCACCCGCATATACACCTTATAGCGTATTCAACTGAACCGAAAGAAGGTTTTCTCACCAAGAAAGGAATTGAAAACATAAAGTCTGCGTTCGCCAACGACATTTTTTCCGAAGAAATGCACGGGTACTATGTAAATCAGACCGAGAAAAGGAACGAACTTCGCTCAGAAAGCGCTGAAAAAATCAAAGCGATCGTTGAGCAAATAAATAGCGGAAACTACACAAATCATACAGTCGAACATATGCTTTTACAGCTTGCCGACAGACTAAATAAAACAAAAGGTAAAAAAGTCTATGGCTATCTCAAACCGGACATAAAGAAACAGGTTGACAATATAGCAGAAGAAATAGCAAGCGACCCACGCTTAAAGGAACTATATGAGCTTTGGTATATTGAACAGGAAAAGATTATAAGGATATATAATCAAAAAGTGCCGCAGCGAGTGTCCATTTCAAAGAACAACAAATTCAAGTCGATAAAAAATGTGATAATCAGAGAAGCTATAAATATACAACAAAATGCAATAGACGAAACACCAGCACAAGAAATTCCTTTTTTTATTGACGTTGATATTAAATCGGATTCAAAAGATTTTGATATACCTGATGATGATTATATATCTGACAATCATATTGAGGTAAACGAGGCTGAACTTTTCGGTTTCAAAGGAAGGCAAAAAAAGAACTGGTGGAACGATATATACAAGCAAGCTCGTAAATACCTTTATGGCACAAAAGAGATACCACCTGATTTTCAAAAGGCGTTTTATCTTTTGGAAACCGAAACTGACAACGGCAACGGTTACGCAATGTTTGATACAGCGAAAATGTACCTTTCCGGTTTGGGCTGCGACAAAAATGAAGAAACAGCACAAGAATGGTTTGCAAAAGCATATCATGCATTTAAAGAAAAAATACCTGCTGAAAAGGATCCTTCTTACTTACAATATCGAGTGGGAAAACTTTACACTTTTGGTTATGGTGTTGAACAAGACTATTCAAAAGCGGCAGAGTGGTACAAAAAAGCGGTTGAAAAAAATAATCCTTTTGCCGAATATGCTCTCGGCTGTTTATATAGAAACGGGCAGGGCGTTGAGCAAAACGACAAAACAGCGTTTCAATTCTTTACGAGGGCGGCACAGCACGAAAATAAACCCAATGCTTATGCTCAATATGAACTTGGTGTTATGCTTGAACAAGGTATCGGAACTGAAGTCAATGAAGTAAAATCTGCAGAGTGGTACGCTCAAGCATATAATGGATTTTTGATGATTCTGGATACCTATCCTGATGATAAACTGTACTTCCATATCGGCTCTATGAATTTGTTCGGCAAAGGCACAGCGGTAGATCTCAATAAAGCAAAATATTATTTTGAAAAATCCGCCAGCATTGGCAATGTAAATGCTCTGTACGGTCTTGGAAAATTGTATCTAAACGAAAATTTTGAACAACATGATATACACAAAGCTGTTGATTATTTGAAAAAAGCAGCAGAAAAAGGTTCTGATTATGCAATGTATCGCCTCGGTATTATTTATTTACACTACAAGGAATTGCAGGACACGGAAACAGGCTTGCAATATTTACAAAGTGCCGCAGAAAACGGGAATCCATATGCGGCGGAATACTTGCAACAATATCAAGAAAACAAAGCATGTTTCGCTGTGCAAGGTGCTATCGGGTTGTTTCATCACTTGGCGATGATGTTCAGAGATTATCAGCAAAAAAATAAGCATACAATCCCTGATGAACGTAAAATAAGGATAAAAATTGCAGAAAAGAAACAAGCACAAGGACAAAAACAAGATTAAAAAGCCGTATAATGCGGCTTTATTTTTTTTAAGGAGTAAAAAAATGGCAAGTAAAAACTACTTTTCCCGTGAACAAATCGACATTGCAAAAAACACTAATTTAGTGGATCTTTTGCAACGAAACGGTGAACAGCTTAAGCGTTCCGGATCGGAATATGAGTGGAAAGACGGAACGCAGAAAGTCACTATCCGAAATAATGTGTTTTTCCACCAATATGAGAGGGTAGGCGGAAGTGCGATCGAGTTTTGTGAAAAATTCTACGGAATGAATTTCGCACAAGCCGTTTCCTATCTTTTGGGGCAGCAAGGGCAGTCCCCTACTCCGTCAGAATACAGCAGTATAAAAAATACAAGTTATTATTCCCCGCCGCCCAAATATGAAAGCGGAAATTTTATTCTTCCGCCGAAAAATGCAGATATGAAACGAGCATATGCATATCTTTTAAGCGGTCGGAAACTCGACAAAAATGTAGTTAACACTTTCATAAAAGCAGGAATGATTTATGAAAGTGCTGTTCATCATAATGTGGTATTTGTCGGCTACGATAAAGACGGCAACGCAAGACACGCCAGCAAGCGTGGGACAGCTACAAAAAGCACATACAAAGGAAACGTAGAACACAGCGTACCCGAATATAGCTTTCACTGGAATGGCACAAGCAACAGGCTGTTTCTCTTTGAAGCTCCCATTGATATGTTATCCTTCATATCAATGCACCAAAAGAATTGGGAAAAACAGAGCTTTGCAGCCTGCTGTTCTGTTTCCGACAAGGTGCTTTTCCAATGCTTACAGGATAATCCAAGCATTACCGAAGTGTATCTGTGCCTTGACAACGACGAGGCGGGGCAAGCCGCCGAGAAAAGAATGACCGAAAAGCTGAAAGCTATGGAACGGGAAATAAACGTAAATTACCTCATACCCACATATAAGGACTGGAACGAAGATTTGCAGGCACTTGTAGGCGGAGGAGAAGCACAGGCGGTTAAATCGCCAGTGCCTGTTTCAAACGAACAAAAGCAGGAAAACGAACGCCGGCTTGCAAGAGCAATAGACGGCATAAAACGATATGCCGCAAATATTATGCTGTACTATGACGATACAGTAAAGGCGGCATTTGACAGCGGCGATAAACAGGAATTTGACAAAGCAGTTTATAAGAGTCTTACCGAAGCTGTTTTCAGCCTTGGCAAAGGTGACGAAACGATAGAAATGACCGAAACAAAAGATTTTGAAGTGTTGTTTGAAAAAATGAGTACAAATCACGATTTTTCTCAATCGCTGTGCAGCGATATATCTGTTATGCTGTACGAGAGGTACATTACGCCCGGAGGTATAGAGAAATTGGAGATTGAGGAAGAACCTCAAGGCATTATACAAACAATGTAAAGGAGAGCAGCGATGAAAATACAAGTTTATCAAATCGACACAGAAAAAGATACAAACCGAGTGAAATTTCAAGGGTTGGAAGAAAAGGGATATGCTGTTGATCCAAAAATTTACAGCAAGGTTTTTGACGGAAAAATTGATTGCGACAATTTGGAAACCTTATACAGAAAACTTAATTTAGACGAAAAGCCGCCCTTATTTTTCGGTCATTCTCTCTCTGTTTCTGATGTTGTTTGCGTCGAAGGGCAGTCTGATGTTGACGACAACGGTTGCTTTTACTGTGATACAGTCGGTTGGCAAAAGATAATGTTTGACACCGATTCTGTACCAAAGGAAAAAAATACTATGCAAGTCGTAGTCGTTGAACCAAATAAGCCGGCATATAAAGGTGAAATGCCACACACATTGAAAGCAATGCAAAAAGTTGTCGGTGGTAACATAGAAGTAGTGTATGGCAATAACGACGGAACTGTTATAGTATGTGATGAGGAAGGAAAACTTAAAGGATATGAAGGCAACAGAAAATTAAATAACGGCTCCATAATAGCGGGAACATTTTTCGTATGTGGTGACGACGGCGAAAATTTTTGCTCTCTTTCGGAAAGCCAGGCGGAAAAGTATATGAAACTGTTTGAAACGCCGCAAGAAATAAGCGATGAGGAAGTGCAGGAAGATACAAAAATTATGTTTTTCGGCTTATAATATCATATGATAAAGTTGACAAAGCGAAAAGAAAAATATATAATAACAATACACAGCAGATTCCAAAAGGGGTGAGAATCATATGTCAGATGTTTCAGGAATATTGATGTCTGAAGACATACCTGTTGCAGAAATAAAAAGCGGGAAAATAACCGCAATATATAATGAAAATTTGCTTCCTCTGTATTTCAAAAGGTCAAAAAACATTGAAGGCTGGCTTTCAGCTCGTGCTATTGATTCCCACAGAGTAAATTCAAGGTTGCTGAAAAAAGCGCTGCGTCTTTCGCAAACAGACGATATTCAAACTGTGCTTTCCGTAAACGCCGCTACTGTGACTGATTGTTATTGGTTCAAGCCCGACGGCGACAATACCGTTTATGAAAATATTAAATTTAAAGAAAACTACTTCGATCAACTGGCATTGAGAGGCGATCCTGACGGATTTTCTCAAAAGCCGTCCAGGACACCAGAACTTACCAACATAGGAAGCTATGAAAAGTGCTGGAAACTGATAAACGGCGAATGGTGGTTATATAAAAGCGGAAGTAAAGAAGAATATTTTTCCGAACTTTTTATCTGCCGCCTTGGAGAAAAGCTGGGCTTGAATATGGCGCATTACGAAATGGACGGAAATTATATACGCACGAAAGATTTTACAGGCGGAAACGTCAATTTCGAACCTGCAAGCTCGGTCGTAGGAGCTGATGATGATTATTGCAGATGTTTCAGTGCTATAAACTCTTTATCACCTGAATTTGCCCGTCAGTACCTTGTAATGATATGGTTTGATACTATATGTTACAATATGGACAGGCACACGGAAAACTTCGGATTCATCAGAGATAAAAAAACAGGAAAAATTATTTCACTTGCTCCGAACTACGATAACAACGTTGCGCTTATCGCCAGAGGTTATCCAAGCGATGTGACACGTCAGAACGACGGACTGATAGGATTTTTAAAGAGCTTTGTCGAAAACAGTAAAAGCGCACTTGAAATGTATCGTGAAATAAGTCTGCCAACAATAACACGGCAGACTGTTGAAAAATGTATAAATGAGATCCCGATAGATGTAAACTGTCAATATATATGCGATTTTATACTGAACGGACAAGAAAAAGTCAACGCAATCATAAACGGCGATATGCAGGAAACAGAAGAGATCGGATTTACACAATCAATGTGACAGGAATGAACCTGATAAAATAAGCCCGGGAAGATATAAATAGTACAATCTAATAAAAAAGGACTGTAAAACAGTCCTTTTTTTATTGCAAAAATACATTAAAGGAGAAAATCAATGAATGAAACAATCACACCCAACACGGTTATAGGCTGGCACAACGGAACAGTTTTTGTGCTGCTGAATGACAAAGATCTTATGTTTTACAAAGGGTTGCCGGAAAAATATGCGCTGATTGGTGAAGCGTTTACAATCGAATACGAGGAACTAAAAATGCTCCGTCCAATATCTGAATTACCTGATAACGAACAGAACAATGCTTTGAAAGCCTTATCCGACTATCTTGAAGCAAGAAAGGAGTAAACCTAAATGCCAACAGTACATTATCAATCAAAAAAGGGACACATTGAAAAAAATATGCAGGAATACAAAGACAAAAAGGAAAAACTGAGCAAAGAAATCGAAAACATAGCCAACAATTATACGGAAAATCCAGAAAACCTTGCCGAACTTGCTATTTTTTCTGCTCGTTTCTATAAATATTCCTTCCGAAACACATTGCTTATTTTTTCACAAAATCCGTTTGCTTCTTTTGTCGGTAGTTTTGCGAAATTCAAAGAAATAGGAAATAATATTGCCGCAGAAAATAACTTGAAGGACGAACGTGGACAAATGCAGTATTTAGGCGTGAAAGCGGGAGCCAAGTCAATGTATGTATTTGCACCCACACCTATTACATACCTGCTGATAGACGGTGAATATATTAAGCTGTCAACTGCAACTAAAGAACAGAAATCATTATATGAAGCAGGGGAAATCAAAGCCATGCAACAGCAGGCGTACAAACTCGTCCCTGTCTTCGATATTTCGCAGACACTTATTCCGCCTGAGTATTATCCGAAGATCTTTTCTGTCGGTAAGAACAATAAGCAAGCCGCTGAGATCTACGACAAGCTGAAAAATTACATAGAAATCGGGCTTAATTGCCCCGTAGAGGAAAACATAGATAATTCAATTTCCCTGCGTGGACTTTGCTATACAACACCGGAAACGGCAGGAATCAACATCAACAGCAAACTGAAAGACACAATGAGGCTGTCTACTCTGTCCCACGAGGTGGGACATTTTTTAATGCACCGTGACACGGTAATGCCGGAAAAATCCGTAGCGCAAAAAGAAGTCGAAGCGGATATAATGAGCATTATGCTGCTTTCATACTTCGGGCAGGAAGTATCAGATGTCCGAAAAGCTCATCTTGCCGATAATTACAGAGCATATGCGGCTGCTTTACAAAAAAACTCAAAGCCTTTTGACAGTATAAATACCATTTTTAGCAATGCAAGTAATGTGTTTGAAGAATTTGTTGTTGGGTTTGAGAATTATATGCACAATATGGAAGATATTGCAGAAGATGAAACAGAGGACGAAAGTCCGGGGTTTGTTCAATCTATGTAAATATGCAGAGTGGAGGGAGTGGAAACGCTCCCTTTAATGCGGCGTCAGTCAGACTGGCGGCGGTCACAATCCCGCAAATAACAAGCAAAAAGAAAAGGTGGAAAAAGCAGTGAATAACGTAACTATTCTAATATTTGCCGTAGCATTGATATTTACTATATTCGGCGGTATTACCTTACTTTCACATATCTACACACTAAATAATATAAAATCAAAAACAGTAGGTGACGGACAGCATGGTACGGCACGCTGGGCGACCAAACACGAGATTGCTCAGACATATGTTAATATTCCGTTTGAAAGCGAGAAGTGGCGTAATGAATCCATGATTGGAAGAACGCCTACCACTGAAAATAATGAACCACTCCCGCAAGGAATTATTGTAGGCTGTAAAAAAGGCAGGAAAGGTAGTACAACTGCAATAGTTGACTGCGGCGACGTACACGTACTTATGCTTGCAGCGGCAGGCGGCGGTAAAACTACATACTGGCTCTATCCAAATATCGAGTATGCGCTGGCAAGCGGTATGAGTTTCCTTTCAACTGACACCAAAGGCGATATATTACGAAACTACGGATATATAGCAAGCGACATATATCATTACAATGTCGCTGTAATAGATCTTCGTAATCCCACCCGTTCAAACAGCAACAATCTTTTGCACCTTGTAAATAAATATACTGACCTTCATAAGGCAAATCCAAATGAACTTGCATATAAGGCAAAGGCAGAAAAATATGCAAAAATCATTTCTAAAACAATTATAATGTTTGGTGACAATACTTCATCGGCTGCATACGGGCAGAACGCATATTTCTATGACGCCGCAGAAGGCTTACTTACTGCTACAATTATGCTTGTTGCAGAATTTTCTGCACCTAAGAAACGGCATATAGTTTCTGTGTACAAAATAATGCAGGAACTTCTCGCTCCTTCAAAGGTCAAAGGCAAGACACAATTCCAACAGTTAATGGAACTGCTGCCTGATGATCATAAGGCAAAATGGTTTGCGGCGGCAGCGCTGAATACCGCCGAACAATCAATGATGTCGGTAATCACAACAGCATTGTCCCGTCTTAATTCCTTTCTGGACAGCGAATTGGAACAGCTTCTTTGCTTCGATACAGAAATAGACGCCGAAAAATTTTGCAAAGAAAAAAGCGCAATTTTTGTCATTATGCCGGAAGAAGATCCCAACAAATATTTTATGATCTCGCTGATCCTTCAACAATTTTACCGTGAAATAATCTCTGTTGCTGATGAAATGGGCGGACGGCTGAAAAACCGCTGTGTTTTCTTCTGGGACGAATTTGGAACAATACCTAAAATTGAATCAGCGGAAATGATGTTTTCCGCCGCCAGGTCACGCCGTCTGCAAATCGTCCCGATCATACAGTCATTTGCACAGTTGCAAAAAAACTACGGTAAGGAAGGATCAGAGGTCATAATTGACAACACACAAGATACAATTTTCGGTGCTTTCGCTCCCAACTCTACTTCTGCAGAAACACTGTCAAAAGCTCTTGGGAGCAGAACGGTTCTTTCAGGCACCGTCAACCGTGGCAAAAACGACCCGTCACAGAACTTGCAGATGATAGAAAGACCGCTTATGACAGCGCAGGAACTTATGGCTATGCCCAAAGGTCAGTTTATTGTAACTAAAACTGGATTTTACCCGATGAAAGTAAGACTTAAGCTGTATACGGAATGGGGTATAAAATTCTATGAGGCATTTTCTGCTCCCGATAACGGTAACAGGCAGGTTGCCTATTCTTCAAAGCAGGAAATCATCAATAATATAAAATTAAAATACCTGCAAAAACCAACCGGGGACGTACCAGAAAGCAACCACGCTGACGGCGGTCAGGTACATACGCAAACAGAACAGGAACCACAGCAACAGACCCTTGATGAATGTTATAAGCCGAAGGTCGTTAAAACTGTTCCGCCTACTCAATATGAAACAGAATAAAAGAAAGGAAATTGAAAATGAATACTCCCAACAATGGTTATATCAAAATACCTAATTTTATAATCGGAAATCTTAAAGGTTTTCCCTGCGTACTCTATGTTTACTTACTTTACCTTTGCGCTATTCAGAAAACCAACAGCGTAAAGGTGTCCCTTGAGACCTGCCGCAAACGTATAGGGGCGGCGTTTATTCCGAATGTTTGTAATCAAATGCACTATTTGCAGCGCAAAGGATATGTTACGATAGAAAATAATTATAATCTTTACGGTATGCAAAAATGCAACACTATAACGGTAAATTATGCCGACCTTCAGAAGGACTACTTTCTGCTGCCCTCCGACCATATGTTTATAGGTCTGCGCCCGGCACACTTTGAATTGCTCCTAACACTTTATATGTTTTCTTTCAATGACACATATGCTATTCCTTCCTATAATGATATACGCAAGGTATCACGCTTAGGTCCCACAACCATTTTGCAGGGTTATCGAGTATTGGAAGAAAAAGGCATTATCAAAAAGGAAAACTACGACCGCAGGGACGGCAGCAACGGTCATAACAGATATTTTTTAATAACGAAGATCCAACGTATCATTGGCAAAGATACAGCCGATAAGTTTGTATACTGGCTCTCAAAGAGAAAACGAATGCGTTTTGAGATTTGGCAGGCTATTCGGGCATTTCTTGCACACGAAATATCATTTGAAAAGCTCCTTTCATACGAAAGGAGCTTTTATTTTTGCGCCGAAAACAGTATGGTAACAGACCAACTCATCGAAACAACGGATAATTGCCTTAAAATGTCCGCACCGGGCGGTGAATGTTTACAGTCAGTAAAACGGAAATTACATAAAATATGTGATTGTATAAGGCATACCGTTTCAAAATTTTTTGGCAAAATCAGAGGGGTATTACTTCAAAGCTAATGCTGTTTATATTAAAGCACTTGTTATATACAACAGAAAAAGAATGATTTAATTCTTTACTTAGAACAGGTAGTAATATATCACGGGACAGGTGTTTATTTTCGCAGATATATTTTTTATGTAGGATAAACTATGCTTTTTCGCCCTCTTTTTTCTGCCGAACAAACAAAAGAGCCTTGTTTTCTCAAAGCTCTTTTTCTCTTATTTGACAATTTGACAAAATAAGGAAATAACCGCCCTGCACTCCAATAGGGCGGTTATTTCTATAACCACTTAATGGGGGGCGACCGTTTACCGGCTTCCCTTGCTATTTATATTATACACAGCTTGTCCATATTTGTCAATTTACTGCCCCCATTACTGCCCCCATATTTCATAAATTTTCATTAAAATTCATTAAAATTCAGCCTTGAAAAAAAGTTATATGGAAACAGCAAACCCGCTTAAATTCACTGTTTAAGCGGGTTTTTGTGTGGAGCTGGTGAACGGACTCGAACCCCCGACCTGCGCATTACGAATGCGCTGCTCTACCGACTGAGCTACACCAGCATATTCTGTTCACAGTTTTTATATTTTACCACTATTTGCGGAGATTGTCAAGAGGGGCGGGGGAAAAACATATCCCCCACGAAAATAAATATTGACTTTTTACCGCTGATATGGTAAAATAAACCTGCGACACAATTTAATAGCCAACTTATGAAAAGCGTGCTTTTTTCTTGGTAAAAGTGCATGCTCTTGTTTCGTATGCTTTTCTAAGTTGACGATAATTGTGTCGCAGCAATCGGAGCTTTGCATTTTTCGGTGCGCAGCTTCGGCTGCGCACTTTTTTGTTAATACGGAGGAAATTATGAAAAGAAAACTTATTCCGGCAATGGCGACGCTGTTTATAGGTATCATTTCGCTCTGCTGCCTGACAAGCTGCTCAAGCGCAAAGGTTGTTGACTTTGGAGAGTACACGACCGTTTCTTTCAGCGGGTACAACGGCAGCGGATACGCCACCGTCAAGGTAGATTATGAAACTATCGCCGCTATGCTTGGCGATCAGAATACAGCGTCTGCGTTAATGGTACTCAGCACTATTAAACCGTCGGAAATCGAAAACAACGGTTCGTTGTCGAACGGCGACAAAATCAAGGTAAAAATCGAATATAGTGACAGCGCTCTTGAGGAAGTAAACATTGCCGCAGCTAACACCGAGCTGGAATTTGAGGTTAAAGGACTTGAAGAAAAGCAGGAGCTGGACGTGTTCAGCGACGTTGAAATCGTGGTAAGCGGAAATTCACCTTTTTGTCAGGTTTCCGTTGTGTATAACGGAGATGTTGCGGGACTTCAAAATAGCGGCTGGGCTTCACCGTTTATAATTTCCGATGTAAACGGAGAAAGTAAATCAGTATTTAAAAACGGTGAAACGGTTCTTGTATCTCTTTCTGAAAATGAAATAGGACTTCTTAACGAATACAATATCAAGGAAACATCAAAAGAATACACTGTGACCGCAGATACCTCCTACATAGTGTCAGGCTCTGATTTATCCGCTGATACTCTCACGAAATTAGACAGCTTGGCTGATGAAACATTCAAGGCAAAAGCAGATGAATTGATTGAAAGCGGTATGAGTATGGGAATTGACCGTACCAGCCTGATAAAAGAAATCACTTCAATGTCTGTTGGCTCGGCTGGATTTACAAAAATTGAAAACGCCGATATTAAAGCAAAATATGTAGGCTGTACTGATAATCCTAACGGAGCAGCGACGTGGATAGGAAGCAAAATATACAGCCAGATATATTATTTCTACGATGTTGATGTTACATTTGACTGGAAATATTTTATGGACACAGGTACAGAAACAGCGAAATGCACATTTGCGCTGTGCCTTACGAACCCGACAATAACGGGTGGTGAAATAACATACACTGAAGCAGAGCTTATCGGAGCTGCCGACCAAGCCGCAGCTAAGTCAAAGCTCATAGACAATGCCGCATTTTCTTTTGAAGAACTTTAAAAGTGAAAAAAGTAAAAATTTTTTGCAGCAGCTTTCCAAAGCCGAACAATTTTTACAAACGGCAAGACTTACAGCTATGACAATATAAACAAGCTTTATGCAGCAATCAAAGGCAATTGACCCTAAGCTCCAACCAAAAATAACTCAAAAGCCGACTCAGCGTCGGCTTTGTTTTTTATGAACACGCTGACAGCGTAAAATTATCGCTTGCAATAACGGGGGTTTTATGCTACAATTATTTTATACGCATAATTCTTTTTCGTTTGTTTGTAATGGGGTGAAAAAAATAAAAGGGATATCTAAATTTTTTTATGCTGTTTTCATAACCATAGACGTTATACTGCTCGTGGCTGCGGCAGTTATACTTATAACCACGCTGGTGTTCGGCGGGGGCGGCTCTGATACTTCCGTCTTCGGGCATAATATAATCCTGGTGGATACGGACGAATTCCCGCTGTTCAAAAAAGGCAGCGCCGTTATCACCGAGGAAATATCCGCAGGTGAACTGAAAGAAAAAAATATCGTCATTTTCAAAAACGAAAACGGCGCTCCAGCCATAGGAGAAATTTTATCGGCGCAGGAGGAGATCACTGCTCTTTCAAGAGGAGAAACGATAACGCTGAGCGCGGACAGGATAATAGGCAAGGCGGTGTATTACTCGGAGATCCTGGGAGGGATCATATCGTTTGCGGTATCTCCCGCAGGGGTATGCACTATCGCTATTCTTCCCTGCCTGGCGTTTGTTTTGTTCCAGCTTGCGGCGGCGTCAAGGGCGAAAAATGCGGAGGAAGACAAGGAGGATTACCGTGGGTTCGGCTCCGAGAGGAAAAAATCCGCTGAGAAGGACGACAGCAAGGACGATAACGCTCCTGTAAAGAAAAGAAAAAAAGACGAAATTTCGCAGAAGCACGCTTCCACAGGGACGAAAAAGGCGGAGGAAGAAAAGGAGGATTACCGCGGCTCCGAACTTAAAAAATCTGCTGAAATGGACGGCATCAAAGACGGCAATGCGCCTGTAAAGAAAAGCAAAAAAGATGAATTTTCGCAGAAACACGCTCCCAAAGAAGAGGATAACGGCGGCGAGAAAATAACCGACTACAAGATAAAGACCGCTGAGTTCAAGGCGGCAGGTACCGCAGAAGAAAAAGCCGAGGAAAAGGCCGCCGCCGCAAAAGCCGCTGAGGAGGCAAGGCTTGAGGCTGAAAGGCGCGCGGCGGAGAGGGCTGAGAGAATTGCGGCGGAGAAAGCCAAGGCTGAAAGGCTTGCCGCTGAAAAAGCTGAGGCGGAGCGCATTGCGGCGGAGAAAGCCGAGGCGGAGCGCAGAGAAAGAGAAAAAACCTCCGCTGTGGAGAAGCAAAAGCTGTACGAGGCGGCGGGGCTGTTCAATCCGATGATGAAAAAGCGCAGCGGTGAAACTGCTGTGATAAAAAAAGCAGACAAGGAGGAAAAGACTGCTCCTGTGCTTGTTTCCGAGGCGAAAAAGACTGAAGCGCCTGAGATAAAAGAGGAAGTCAGGACATACGAGCCGAAAAAAGAGGAAAAAGACGCAAAGACGGGTGAGGAAAGGCTTGACAGTTTGTTTACGGAAGAGGACGACAGCGACAATGATTACGATATTGACGAGATACTGAGGAGCATTGAGGAGAAAAGGAAAAATAAATAAATAAAAAGACCGTAAAAACGGTCTTTTTTATTTTACTTTTTTACTTTGCCATTACCTTGCTCAGCTCCTCGCTGAACTTTACGGGGTCGTCTATCGCCATTCCCTCTATCAGCATTGCCTGAGTGAACAGCAGGTCGGCGTAGGTCGCAAGCATTTCCTTGTCGTTGTCAAAGAGATATTGCAGCTTGTCGAAAATGGGGTGGTTGGGATTTATCTCCAGAGCCTTGTCCGCCTTTGCCTTGTGGTCGGTGGGCATTGAGTTCAGCACCTTTTCCATCTGGGCGGAGAGAGCGCCGTCGCTGGTTATGCAGACGGGGTGAGTTTTCAGCGTGTTGGTAAGGCGGACTGCCGCTACCTTGTCGCCGAGGGCTTCCTTGATAGCGTCGCAAAGCTCCTTGCTGTCCTCGTTCTTTTCCTTTATCTCCTTCTTTTCCTCCTCGGTCTGAAGGTCAAGGTCGCCTGCCTGAACGGACTTGAACTTTTTCTCGTTGTAATCCGTCATCATCTGCACGCAGAATTCATCAACGTTGTCGGTGAGGTAAAGTATCTCGTAGCCCTTGTCCTTTACGCTTTCAACGACGGGAAGCGCGTCTATGCGCTCAATGCTGTCGCCTGAGGCGTAGTAGATGCAGTCCTGTCCCTCTTTCATTCCCGCAACGTATTCTTCAAGGGTAACTTGCTTTTTGTCCTTGCTGGAGGTGAAAAGGAGCAGATCCTGCAAAAGCTCTTTGTTCATTCCGTAGCCGTTGTAAATGCCGAATTTTATCTGCAAGCCGAAGGCTTTCCAAAATTCCTCGTACTTTTCACGCTCGTTGGTGAGCATTTTCTTAAGCTCGTTCTTGATAGTCCTTTCAAGAGAACGGGCGATTATTTTAAGCTGACGGTCGTGCTGGAGCATTTCACGGCTGATGTTGAGCGACAGGTCCTCGCTGTCCACAAGTCCCTTTACAAAGCTGAAATGGTCGGGGAGCAGGTCGGAGCATTTGTCCATAATAAGAACGCCGTTAGAATAAAGCTGCAAGCCCTTTTCGTACTCCTTGGAGTAATAATCGTAAGGCGCTTTCTTGGGGATAAACATAAGGGCGGAATAGGTCGCCGTTCCCTCGGTCTTGCTGTGGATATGAGCAAGCGGCTCGTTGTAGTCGTAAAATTTCTCCTGATAGAAGTTGTTGTAGTCCTCGTCCTTAAGCTCGCTCTTATTCTTCTTCCAGAGAGGTATCATACTGTTGAGAGTTTCGTCCTCGGTGTGGACCTCGTATTTTTCCTCCTCGGGAGCGTCCTCGGGGGCGTCCTCCTTGGGGTGGCGGTGAGTTACCTCCATTTTAATGGGATAGCGGATATAATCGGAATATTTCTTGACAAGATTTCTCAGCTTATAATCGGTGAGGAACTCGTCGTAATCCTCGTCGTCGGTGTTTTCTTTCATATAAAGGGTTATTTCCGTGCCGTGAGAATCCTTTTCACATTCCTCGATAGTATAGCCGTCAACGCCCTCGCTGGTCCAGAGGTAAGCGGTATCTGCGCCGTAGGCTTTTGATCTTACGGTCACCTTGGAGGCTACCATAAACGCGGAATAAAAGCCTACGCCAAACTGTCCGATAACGGAGATGTCGTCGTTGTTTTCGGCTTTTTCGTCGCCCTTTACTTCCTCTTTGAATTTAAGAGAGCCTGACTGAGCGATAACGCCCAGATTGTTTTCCAGCTCCTCGGCGGTCATTCCTATGCCGTTGTCGGTTATGGTGAGGGTCCTTGCGTCCTTGTCGGGAGTAAGTCTTATCTGAAAATCTCCCCTGTCAAGTCCCAGATTTTCGTTCAGTGATTTAAAATACAGCTTGTCCATAGCGTCGCTGGCGTTGGAGATAAGCTCGCGGATAAATATTTCCTTGTGAGTGTAGATGGAATTTATCATCATCTCCAGAAGACGCTTGGATTCGGCTTTAAAGGCTTTTTTTCTTGACATTTTATATCGTCCTTCTTTCTTTCGTCCTCAATTTTTAGCACTCTCACCCTTTGAGTGCTAACTGTAATTATAGCACTTTTTTTCAAGTTGTCAATAGGTAAAAACAAAAAAGAATGCAAAAAAATAAGGGGACTCTGATGAGTCCCCTCACGGGTTTAAAGCTCATACGTTATGACTTCATAATCAAAGGGGGAAAGGCTCAGCTTGCGGCTTTCTGCAAGGGGACGGCGATTCGTCCTGAAATCTGCGGGAAGAAAATCAAGAGAAATGCTCTTTGACTTTGAGGAGCGATTAAGGCAGATAACTGCCGCCGCTTTTTTATTCTTGTCCTCTCTGCGGAAAACGCAGATATCTTCGGTCACTTCTATAAATTCCACTGTTCCCTCGGCAAAGGCTTTGCTACCCTTGCGTATGCGGCTAAGCTCGGCGGTGAAGTCGATAAGGTTCCTGTCCTCTGCGCCCCACGGGTAGGTGCGGCGGTTGAAGGGGTCCTTGTAGCCCTCCTGCCCCGCCTCGTCTGCATAATAAATGCAGGGAACGCCGGGGAGAAAGAACTGCAACACCATAGCGCATTTCATAAGCGATACGCCGTAAGCGTATTCCTGCGGGGAAAGGCTGTTTTCGGACTGCCACCTGCGGTCATTCCAGCCCACGTCCTGCCCCGCAAGGCGGGTTATGGCACGCTCAGTATCGTGAGTGGAGAGAAAGTTCATCAGTATGTCGGTGCAGGGCTTGGGGTAATGCTCAACGATAGTCATTATCCCGTCACGGAAGGAATTGGGGTCGCCGTACTTAACGTAGTTCAATATACATTCCTTAAAGGGATAATTCATCACGCTGTCAAGCTGTCCGCCTATCAGATAGCGGCGGCGTATGCCGTAGCTTTCCTTGTTTGAGGCGTCCTCCCATACCTCGCCGTAAATTATCTTGTCCTCGCCCTTGCTTTTTACCGATTTGCGGAGATTGTCGAGAAATTCGTCGGGAAGCTCGTCTGCAACGTCAAGGCGCCAGCCTGCCGCCCCTGCGTCTATCCATTTCTGCAATATTCCGCCCTCGCCGCAGATATAATTCGTATATTCGGGATTGTTTTCGTTTACGTTGGGAAGCGTGGTTATTCCCCACCAGCTTTCGTATTCCTGAGGGTAATTGATGAAGCTGTACCAGCTCCTGTACGGGCTTTCGGGGTCGCGGTATGCGCCCGTATGGTCGCCGTAACGGCCGAATTTGTTGAAGTAGACGGAATCTGCTCCCGTGTGGCTGAAAACGCCGTCAAGGATTATCTTTATACCCATTTCATCAGCGGTTTTGCAGAGATGACGAAAGTCCTCCTCATTTCCCAAAAGAATATCTATACGCTCGTAGCAGGCGGTATTGTAGCGGTGGTTCTCATGAGCCTCAAAGATAGGGTTGAGGTAAATGCAGGTGACGCCTAAATCCTTTAAATAAGGCAGCTTGCTTTCAATTCCCTTCAGGTTGCCGCCGAAATAGTCGCTGTTGGTTATCATTCCCTTGTCATTGGGCTGCCAGTCGGGTATCTCGTTCCAGTCGGTATGGATATGCCTGTCAACGGGAGGAACGGGATCGTCATCAGCAAGGTCAGTCTTTCTGGCAAAACGGTCGGGGAATATCTGATACATAACGCCGCCCTTTATCCAGTCGGGAGTGGTCATTCCCTGCTCGTAAACCGTCAGCTGGAACAGCTCAGTCCCGTCAATGCCCGCTTCTGAAGCGTTCTTGCGCTTTAAATACCTGTGTCCGCCGTCGGTAACTACCTGAAAATAATAATGGTGAAGTCCCGCGTCGTGAGGGGTGTAAACGCAGTCAAAAATGTGGAAATGCTCGCCGTTTTCCTCGCCCTCGCCCTTATGCTCAAGCTGGACGAACTTTTCCTTAAATCCCGGGCGGAACATTATCAGATAACATTCGATAACGTGGACGTAATCGGGAATGTTCAGGCGGAACGTAACGCTGCTTTCCCTTTCCACTGCTCCGAATGGGGATTTATAATAAGTATCAAAGCAGTTGAAAACACTTCGTTTCATAGTACCTCTCCTTGGTGAAAATCAAAACGGAGAGCGCAAGGGTGCGCCCTCCGCTGTTATTAAAATTATCATAAAATTCGGGGCTTTGCCTCGAATTTTATACCTTTATCGGCGCAGGTTTTCAAATACGCTTGAAGCGTGTTTGAAAACCGTGAGCGCAGCGAAGCCGATGCAGGAAGGAGTAATGAGGAAACCCGTAAGGGGTTTCCTCATAGAATTTATATAAGATTCCATATCTCACGCGCATAGTCCATGACTGCTCTGTCAGCGGAGAATACGCCTGCTCCCGCAATATTTTCAAGGGACATCTTATTCCAGCGATTAACGTCACGGTAAGCCTCGGACGCATCTGCCTGCGCCTTGCGGTAGCTGTCAAAGTCCGCAAGAGCCATATACTGGTCAACAAATTTCAGCGCGTTTGCCACCTCGTCGAACTGTGCGCCGTTTATGCCGTGGTACATTCTGTTAATTGCACCCGCTATGCGGCTGTCGCTGAGATAATAGCCTTCGGGTGAATAGCCGTTGGCTTTCATAACGTTCACCTCATCGGCGTTCATACCGAAGATGAAGATGTTGTCCCTGCCTACCTGCTGGCATATCTCAACGTTTGCGCCGTCGTAAGTTCCCATAGTTATTGCGCCGTTAAGCATAAGCTTCATATTGCCCGTGCCGCTGGCTTCGGTCCCTGCAAGGGAAATTTGCTCGGAGATCTCGCTGGCGGGCATAAGTATTTCGGAAAGGGTAACGCGGTAATCCTCAAGGAAAACTACGCTGAGCTTTTCGCTTATCTGAGGATTTTGTCTTATCTCCTCGCCAAGACACCAGATCATCTTGATTATCTGCTTTGCCATATAGTAGCCAGGTGCGGCTTTGGAAGCGAAGATGTAGGTCTTGGGCACAAAGTCTGCATTGGGATTTTCCAGCAGATAGTTGTAATCCGCAAGAATGTTCATCACGTTCAGCTGCTGGCGCTTGTATTCGTGCAGGCGCTTTACCTGAACGTCAAATATGCTGTCAAGGTTCAGCGCTCTGCCTGTGGTCTTTTCAACGTATTTTGCAAAACGCTCCTTGTTCTCTCTCTTTATCTTTGCAAGGCTCTCAAGCACGCTCTTATCGTTTTTGAACATTCTGAAACGCTCAAGCTCGGCGGCGTTCTTCTTGAAGCCTTCGCCAATGCAGCTTGACAGCAGGTCGGTAAGCCCCTGATTTGACTGGAGAAGCCATCTTCTGTAAGCTATACCATTGGTGACATTCTTGAACTTAACGGGCTTGTCGTCGTACTCGTCCTTGAACACGCTTTCCTTGATTATCTCGCTGTGCAGCTTGGAAACGCCGTTTACAGAGTGGCAGGCGTCAACGCAGAGGTTTGCCATTTTTATCTGATTGTTGCTGACAATGGACATTCTGGCAACTCTGTTCTCGTCGTTAAGACGGGCGCTGAGCCCCTCGCAGTAGCGGCGGTTTATCTCACAGATAATGGTGTAAATTCTGGGGAGAATGTTGCGAAGCATAGTTTCGTCCCACTTTTCAAGCGCTTCCGCCATAACGGTGTGGTTGGTGTAGGCAAATGTGTTGGTAACGATATGCCATGCCTTTGACCAGCTGTAACCGCAGTCGTCCAGCATTATCCTCATAAGCTCGGGGATAGCGAGAGTGGGGTGAGTATCGTTTATATGGATAGCAACTTTTTCGTGGAGATTGTCCAGCGTGCCGTAAATGTTCATGTGGCGCATTACTATGTCGCCTATTGAAGCGGCGCACATAAAATACTGTTGTCTTAAGCGCAGAGCCTTGCCCTCAAGGTGGTTGTCGTTGGGGTAAAGCACCTTTGTAAGTGAATGAGCGATGTCGTTTGCGCCCAAAGCGGTAGCGTAGTTGCCCTGATTGAATGCGCTCATATCAAAGCTCATACCTGCGGCGCTCCAGAGCCTCAGCTTGGAAACGCCCTCGCTGTCGTAGCCGCTGACGTACATATCGTAAGGAACGGCGTTTACCGTGCGGTAATTGACATGATTTACCGAATGATAGTTGTCCGCCCAGCTTTCCTGTATCTCGCCGTCAAAGTGTACGGGGATAGTCTGGTCGGGGACCTCCGCCAGCCATATCTCGCCGCCGGGAAGCCAGTTGTCGGGAAGCTCGGTCTGCCAGCCGTCAAGGATCTTCTGCTTGAAAATGCCGTATTCGTAAAGAATGGAATAGCCCGTTGCGGGGAGGGCGCAGGTAGCAAGCCCGTCCATATAGCAGGCGGCAAGACGTCCCAGACCGCCGTTTCCAAGTCCTGCGTCAGGCTCTTCCTCGTAAATTTTGTCTATCTTTGTGTCGAACGCCTCTTTTACCGCCTTTTCAGCCTCTTCGTTCATTCCCAGATTATAAAGGTTGGTCTTTAAGGAACGTCCCATCAGAAATTCCATTGAGATGTAGTAGACCTGCTTTTTGCCCTGGGAATTGCACTTGGTCATAAATTTGTGGCGTTTTTCTTTCAAATGCTGTGAAACTATCTTGGATAAAGCCTTGTATATCTGTTTGTCGGTGGCTTCCTTGGGAGATGTACGGAAATCAAATTCCAGTATATGCTCCATTTGCTCTCTTATTTCTTTCGCAGTGTAGGGTGACTTCATAGTTGTTCTTTCCTTTCGTAAAGTGATTACTTCCGATAAGTTGATGCGATAAAATAATTAGGTTTTGCCGTTTCATATTCCATATTCCTATTCATTATACCTCAATTTTTACCAAATATCAAGAAGCGAAACAGCATAAAGCGCAAATTTAGTCAGGAGTCACTAAAACTTTCTTTTTTTTGACTTTTTTTAGGGCGTTTTGACAGGAAAACCCTTGACTTTACTATGTTTTAAGTATATAATAAAAACGGCAAAAAGCCTTTATTACAGCCAAAAAGCGAGGTAATGACATAATGACTACCGTTTATTTTGTACGACACGCTCAGCCGAATTACGATAACCACGACGACGTCAGCCGTGAGCTGACGGAAAAAGGGCTTGCAGACAGGCGGCTGGTGACGGGATTTCTTGAGGATAAAGATATTTCCGCCGTGCTGTCAAGTCCTTACAAAAGGGCGATAGATACGGTCGGGGAGTTTGCGGAGAAAAGTGGGCTTGAGATTGAGATAATTGAAAATTTCAAAGAGAGAAAGATAGACAGCGTGTGGATAGAGGATTTCGACGGGTTTTGCAGAAAACAGTGGGAGGATTTCAGCTATAAGCTGACCGACGGGGAAAGCCTTGGCGAGGTTCAGGCAAGAAATATCAGCGCATTGAAAGAGGTGCTGAAAAAATACGAGGGGAAAAACGTTGTCGTGGGAAGTCACGGAACGGCGCTCAGCACTATTATAAACTATTACGACCCCTCTTTCGGCTGTGAGCAGTTTCAAAAGATAAAGGGGCTTATGCCGTGGATAGTGAGGTTCAGGTTTGAGGGGGAAAGGATCGTCGATATAAAAACGTACGATCTTTTTGAAAATACATAATAAAAAGGACAGGCGATCATTCGTCTGTCCTTTTATTTACTTTTTCAGCTTTAACATTCGGCGGACTTCGTTTGCCGCCCCTGCGGTAGATACTATCAGCAAAACGTCGTTGCTCACCAGCTTTGTGCCGCCTCGGGGTATCAGCAGTTCGCCGTTGCGGGTTATGCTGATTATGTTGCAGTTTTCGGGGAGTTTTATTTCAGCGATCATTCTGCCGCTGTAATCAAAGTTTTCAGGGAGTGTGACCTCAAACACGGAGGCTTTTTCGCTTATGGGCATAAGCTCCTTTATGCGGCTGTTGTCCACTTCCCTTTCCATCTGACGGATAATGTTGTCGGTGCCTGAAATGGCGATGTCAACGCCCAGATTTTTTATTGTGTCCACGTTTTTGGGGTTGTTTACCTTGGCTATCGTCTTTTTCACCTGATAAAGACGCTTTGCCATCTGACAGATGATAAGATTTACTTCGTCCTCGCCCGTTACGGCGATTATGTTGTCGCAGCGCTCTGCTCCCGCCTTTTTAAGCGCTCTTGCGGTGGAGCCGTCGCCCCTTACCACCGTTACGTCAAGAGTGTTGGCGAAATACTGGCACACGCTTTTGTTTATCTCTATAACGGAAACGTCGTAATTCCGTTCGATCAAAGTTTTCGCAAGATAATAGCCCACCTTGCCTCCGCCTACTATGATAGCTCTCATATGCTTTTAACGCCTCAGTCCACCAGCTTGGAGAATATCAGCGTGTCCCCTTCCTTCAATAATACGTTATAATGCTCGATAAGGTTGAACTTGCCGCCTTCATTTATTATGGCGTAAAGCACCTCGTCGTTTTCATACTGTATTTCCATAGCTTTCATTCCTATAAACTCTTTGGGAATGGGCATTGAGTAGAATTTTACCCTGTGGCTGCCAAATTCCAGCATTTGTTCCTCGTTATACCCTTCCAAAGCGGAAATAAAAGCGTCAAGGGTCAGCGTGGTGGAACAGATTGGGTTCAAGCTGTCCTGCTCGTATGCCTCCGACTTTTCAGGGTCGAGGGTCTGGGTGAGGACGAGCTTTACATGGTGTACGTTTTTGGCTATCTGCGCTACCATAAGGTTCACGTTGTCGTCGTCGGTGACTGCGCAAACCGCATCGCAGGACTCGATACCCGCCGTTATCAGATCGTCGTTATCAATGGGAAAGCCCTTGAAGGTCAAGCCTGAAAACCTGTCGTCAAGGCGCTCAAAGGAATCGCTTTTTCTATCCATGACCGAAACGTCGTATCCCCGTTCGCTCATTTCAGACGCAAGGGACGCGCCCATTCGGCTGCACCCCACTATAAGAATATTCATAAAAATTTACCTGCTTGGATTACCTTTCTGTATGCACTGATGATATTGTATTTTCATATGGGTAATTATATCACACTTCTTTCCATTTATCAACAAGGAATTACAAAAGAATAAAAATATTTTTCAATTTTTTTCAAAAGGGTATTGACTTTTCGGAAAGTTGCTGATATAATAATAAAGCTGTATTTTGTAGACCTGCGGAGGTGGCGGAACGGCAGACGCGCTACTTTGAGGGGGTAGTGGGAGTTTTTCCCGTGTGGGTTCAAGTCCCATTCTCCGCACCACAAGCGCCGGATTATTGACAGTCCGGCGTTGTTTTTATATAATTTGCAGACGTATCGAAGTGGTCATAACGAGAACGACTCGAAATCGTTTGTACTGTGAAAAGTACCGTGGGTTCGAATCCCACCGTCTGCGCCACCAGCGTGACGCTGGACCCGACACGCTCCCAGATAACGGGAGCGTGTTTTTGCGTTAATCTCCCAAATATCTTTTTGGACATAATGTCACAAACATTTAAGAGCCTGATAAACAAATGTTTATCAGGCTCTTAAATACGTCCAACCCCGTTTGAATTGCCCTAAAGGCAATCCATTTTGCTTGCGCAAAACCACGGGATTGGACACCTTGTGCGGTCAGATAGTGACTGCGAGAATACTCGTTTTTCTTTGCAAAACTGAAAAATCGCAATGCGTTTAGTATTTTTATGTTCACCGCCCAAAACTGTTCAGCTGATAAAACATTGAAAATCGGCGGAAGGTGTGATATAATGTATGTGAAAATACAGGCAGGAGGCGGATGGGTTGAAGCTATTATTCAAACAGCGTATTTTTTCATGGTTCGACAGCTATGATATTTACGACGAGGCGGGAAATACTGTGTATGAGGTCAAGGGGCAGTTATCCTGGGGGCATTGTCTGAAAATATTTGACAGCAACGGGAATGAGCTTGGAACAGTGCAGGAGAAGATACTCACTTTCCTGCCGAAATTTGAGATATATATCGGGAACAGCTACGTTGGGTGCATAAGCAAGGAATTTACATTTTTTAAGCCGAAGTACAACATAGACTTCAACGGCTGGCAGATAAACGGCGATTTTATGGAGTGGGACTACTCGATAATCGGTCCAGGCGGCAGTGTGGCAACGGTCTCAAAGGAGATATTCCACTGGACGGATACTTATGTTATTGACGTCGCTGACCCGCAGGACGCGCTGTGCGCTTTGATGTTCGTGCTGGCGATAGACGCGGAAAAATGTTCGAGGGACTAAACAAAATAAAACGTCGGCTGTTTTATCAGCCGACGTTGTTTGTTATATCACCAGTACATAAAGGCAAAGCCTGCTATGGGAGATAACACTATCATAATTACTGAAAACGTGAATGATTCAACAGAGGTGAGCGTTGCACGCTGTTCGGAGGGGAACATATCCTGTATTATCGCATTTGTCCGCACCTGAATGGCGTCGTCTCCCATTGCGGACAAAAATCCTCCCAAAGCCGCTATAAGATAAAACGAGGAATGTTCCGCAAAAATGCCTGTTAAAACAAGCAGGAGCGTTACTGCGAAAACATACTTGTAGCTGAGCCTCCGAAATTTAAGTATCAGCCTTGCGCCCACTATTCCGCCTGTTTCCATAAACAGCAGGGCAAATCCCAGTCCCCACTCGGGTATTCCCTTTTCTATCAGCTTTGCTTGGAGGAAAAACAACAGCAGGGTATCAAATGCGCCCACAATAGAATTGCACAGCATAAGAGCGATAACTTTTCTGATACTTTTGAGGAAAACGAGGCTTTCCTTAAAGCAGGAGAAAAGTCTTTCAAGCGCTCCTTTTGCGGCGTTTTGGGGTTTGGCGGCGTACACTTCCTGCAAAGATGAGAGAACGACTATCTGGAGCATACCCGCTATCAGGTCTGTTCCATATGCCAACCTATACCCGATGAAAAGGGCGAAGCCTGCGCACAGGGTGGAAAGCCCGCCGCAAATGCGGTATATTATCATCTGATTTGACTCGTATCTCTCAAATCTATTCTCCGCTTCCGCCAGCTTCAGGGAATCGTAGGCAAGAGCGTCGCCCGTTCCTGACGAGAAATTATAGCCTAAAGCTTGAAATGCGATAGAAAGGCATACTGTAAAAAGGTCGGTTGAAAATATCATTATGATATTTGCCAGCATTCTTATAATACTGCTGACGATAAGCATTTTCTTCCTGCCGAAAACGTCTGCCAAAGCGCCTGAGGGTATCTCAAATATAAGGCTCGTGATATGAAAGACAGTCTCAGCTATGCCTATTTCTGCAAGCGTATAGCCTCGTGCGGCTAAGATCGCTACCCACGCTCCTGTGAGGGACAAATTGCCCAGGACGGAGGAGGAATATAATTTTAAAAGCTGTTTTTTGATTTTAAACATAAAAATATCTCCTTAACTTCAATTTAAAAGCAGTTAAGGAGATAGTGCGCCTGTTTTATTTACAAAGCATTTATATTCTGTTATGCCTGCGACAAGCTTTCTTAAAAAAGGGCGCACTATCCCCATAGGAGGGAAAAACGTATCCTTTTGTAAGATGTAAATTTGTCGTTTTCCAGAACATAAATATTACCTCGTATGATATTTTGCGTTACTTGATTATAACAGATAATCTGCCCCTTGTCAACAGGAAATGAAAATTCAAACGCAGGAATTTGCGATTTTGATTGACAAGTCGGTAATTCTAATGTATAATTATGTTAACATTAACCGTCAAAATATGGAGGTCACTTATGAGATTTGTAAACGATAACAATGCGTTGGTATGCTATAATAGCGGCGAAATGCTGAGGATAGAGGCATGGGGCAAGGACTCGCTGAGAGTTAGGAGCACTATGCTGGGCAAGTTTACCGAAAATCAGTGGGCGCTGACTGAAACGCCTGAAAAGACGCAGGCGGAGGTAAAGACTGAGCTTATCGACCACTGGGCGGGCAACGGCGACATTGACAAGCGTGAGATCGCCGTGATAACAAACGGCAGGGTAAAGGCTGTTGTAAACTTTGTGGGAATTATTTCATTCTATAAGGACGAACAGCTTGTGCTGAGGGAATATTTCCGTATGTACGACGGGACTCTCTCACAGAGCAGCCGCTGTCTTAAGATCGCAAACCGTGAATGGAAGGGCATTTTCGGCGGAACTGAGTACACGCTGAACGTAAAATTCGACCCCAATAAGGACGAAAAGATCTTCGGTATGGGACAGTATCAGGACGGCTGTCTTGATCTGAAGGGCTGTACGCTGGAGCTTGCTCAGAGAAATTCTCAGATATCCGTTCCCTTTGCAGTATCATCGCTCGGCTACGGATTTTTGTGGAACAATCCCGCCGTGGGCAGAGTTGCTTTCGGCAAGAACTATACCGAATGGGTAGCGCGCTCCACCCGTGAAATGGACTATTACATAACCGTCGCTGATACTCCCAAGGAGATAATCGCAAACTACACAAAGGCGACAGGTCACGCAGATATGTTCCCCGAAGACCTTATGGGACTGTGGCAGTGCAAGCTGAGATACAGAACGCAGGACGAGGTCCTCACCGTGGCGCGTCAGTACCAAAAGGAAGGAATAAAGATAGATCAGATAGTTATCGACTTCTTCCACTGGACCGTGCAGGGCGACTGGAAATTTGACAATAAATACTGGCCCGACCCCAAGGCTATGGTGGACGAACTGCACAGTATGGGAATAAAAGTTATCGTTTCAGTATGGCCGTCCGTTGACAGAAAGAGCGAAAACTTCTGGCCGATGATGGAAAGAGGTCTGCTGATAAAGACCGAAAGAGGCGCCGCCCAGACTTACGACTATCAGGGGGACTGCGTGGAGATAGACGCATTCAACCCCGAAACACGCAAGTACGTGTGGGAGGTCTGCAAGAGAAATTACTACGATCTGGGAATAGACGCTTTCTGGCTGGATAACTCCGAGCCTGATTTCGGCGTTTACGATTTTGAGAATTACAGATACTCGGCAGGTCCTGCTCTTGAGGTGAGCAATATGTTCCCTCAGATGTACAGCCGTGTGTTCTATGACGAAATGAAAAAAGAGGGCAAGCCTGTCGTTAATCTGCTGAGATGCGCATGGGCAGGCTCGCAGAAATACGGAAACGTGGTTTGGTCAGGCGACGTTCCCTCCACGTTTGAGGCGTTCTACGACCAGCTCCAGTGCGGACTTAATATGGGGCTTGCGGGTATTCCCTGGTGGACTACCGATATAGGCGGCTTTATGACGGACGACGTGAACGACCCTGATTTCAGGCAGCTACTCATAAGATGGTATCAGTTTGCAGTCTACTCCGCCGTACTGCGTATGCACGGGGACAGAGGTCCTTACAACATTCCTCCCCTTGACGACCGTGACTGGGGCGGCGGATATCTGAAAACAGGTCAGCCTAACGAGCTGTGGAGCTACGGCGAGGAAAATTACAAAATAATGAAGCATTACTACGATATTCGTATCGGTATGCACGATTATATCAAAAAGCTGTATGAGGAGGCTCACACAAACGGCTCTCCCCTTATCCGCGCGATGTTCTACGAATTCCCTGAGGACAAGAAGTGCTGGGAGCTGACTGACCAGTATATGTTCGGCGACAAGTATCTGGTAGCGCCTATCTTCCACCTCAACCAGTTTGAAAGAGAGGTTTATCTCCCTGAGGGCGAATGGACGCTGACCTCGACAGGCGAAAAGTTCAGCGGCGGACAGACTGTCAAGGTTGCCGCGCCTATCGAGTATATGCCTGTGTTTGAGAGAGTATAAAACAAAAAATTAAATGCGCTCACTTTGCGTGGGCGCATTTTTATGTTGATTTTCAATCTGGCGGAAGAGCGACTATTCGGACCCTTTTGTTCAGCTTTTGGCAGGAGGATATCACCTGCGCTGTGCCTTTGGAAACGCCGTCCCAGAAGGCTATTACTTCGTCGGCGTATTCTACGATCTGTCGGTTGCGCTTTAAGGGGGCGGCTTTGCCGTATTTTTCGTATTCGGGGAGAAATTCGGTGAGCTTTATGCGGTGGGAAAGGGCGTATTCACGGGCGCAGGCGTCTATTCCTTTAGCGCCGCCCGAAACTATTTCATCTGTATCGGGCGGAAGATAGTCTTGAAGATTTGAAACCGTCAGGGTGCGGGAACCGATTATTGCTACTTTCATATTGTTGCTCCATTTAGATATATTTCAGATATAATTTATATCTATATTTCACATTATAGCACAAAATAGATATAAAATAAATACATATTGAAATAATATTAAATACAAAATGGAGAAAATTTATATTATGAAAAGTTTATCTATAAGAATTGACGAAGTTATGCTTGATAAACTTCACGTCGTGGCTGATTATGAGGGAAGAAGCGCAAATAGCGAGATACTTATACTGATACGGGACGCAATTGAAAAATATGAGGCTAAACACGGCGAGATAAAAGTTGACAGAAAATAAGGACGGTGGCTGACCGTCCTTTATTTTTATTCTTTTACCTCTAATGTCAATGCGGCGTTTTCCTCTGCGGCGGCTTTAAGCACGTTGATTATTCGCTTGCCGTAACAGTATTTTTCCTGACAAAGCTGTGAATTTTTTACCGTCACCTTTACGTCGTACAGCTCGCCAAGGCAGTCGTACAAAGCGTCAAGGTTCTTCCCGTAATAATCGGGAAAGGAAAATTGCTCCATAAGGTATTCCTGCGCTGTTTCCCGTTCAAGAAGTTTTTTTCCGTCCAGAATTATCTCTGTCATATCAGTTCCCTCCTTACCATATAACTTTGCCGTCGGCGGTTATCGTTACTTCGTCAAAGCTCTCGTAATGGTCGGAGGTGTAGAAGTAAAGTCCGTCATTGGAAAAGACCAGCCGCCTTGAACCCCGTGAGGGATAGCCGTCGGTGTCTATGTCACATTCGGTGTAGGTGCGCCCGTCAGCTTCGGGGAGAAGTCCCTCATAGTTGCCGAAACGGTCGCCGCCTATTGCCGCGCCCTCAAGATAATCCTCCACAGAGCCGCCTTCCCAACCCAGATCCCTCGCCTCGTTCTTGGTGATGTAGTTGGGTGGGAGCTCACCGTAAGCGTCAAGGTAAAGCACAACGTTCTCCACGTCGTAGTAATATTTGCCGTATTCGGGGAGGTCGTAGGGCGCTTCAGACTGAGCTTCGGTATCAGGTTCAGTGGACTGCTCCGCTGATTCGGGTTGAGATGTTTCTTCGGAATTTTCGGGTTCCTCGGAATCAGGGGGTTCTTCTACTGTTTCTTCAGCAGTTGTGGTTGCTTCGGAGGAAACGGGGGTTGTTATGTTTTCTGTGGGCTGAGGGGCTTTCCCGCAGGAAGTGAAAAGCAATAAGGTCGTAAGCAGGAGGGCAAGATATTTTGTAAATCTCATCTGTTGTGCTCCCGTTTATCAGACTTTATCAAGAGCCTGAGAAATGTCCGCTATAAGGTCGGCGGAATTTTCCAGTCCGCAGGACATACGGACAAGGTCGGGGGTTATACCCGCGGCGACAAGCTCCTCGTCATTCATCTGGCGGTGAGTTGCGGAGGCGGGGTGCAGACAGCAGGTGCGGGCGTCGGCAACGTGTGTTTCGATAGCGGCAAGGCGAAGGTGTTTCATAAACGTTTCAGCCGCAGTTCTTCCTCCCTTAAAGCCGAAAGAAACTACGCCGCAGGTGCCGTTGGGCATATATTTCTGCGCAAGCTCGTAATATTTATCCCCTTCAAGTCCCGGATACGTCACAAAGGATACTTTGGGGTGATTTTTCAGGAAGGTTGCTACTGCAAGACCGTTTTCGCAGTGCTTGGGCATACGGACGTGAAGGCTTTCCAGTCCTAAGTTCAGGATAAATGCGTTCTGGGGGGACTGGATAGAGCCGAAGTCACGCATAAGCTGGGCGGTGCATTTGGTGATGAACGCTCCGCCAAGACCGAATTTTTCAGCATAAGTCACGCCGTGGTAGCTGTCGTCGGGGGTGGTGAGCCCCGGAAATTTGTCCGCATGAGCGAGCCAGTCGAATTTTCCGCTGTCAACGATACAGCCGCCTACTCCTGCGCCGTGACCGTCCATATATTTTGTGGTGGAGTGAGTCACGATGTCACAGCCCCATTCGATAGGGCGGCAGTTCACGGGAGTTGCAAAGGTGTTGTCGACTATAAGAGGAACGCCGTGGGCGTGGGCGGCTTTGGCGAATTTCTCTATATCAAGGACGGTTAAGGCGGGATTTGCTATGGTTTCGCCGAAAACTGCCTTGGTGTTGGGCTTGAAAGCGGCGGAAAGTTCCTCCTCGGTGCAGTCGGGGTCTACAAAGGTGAAGTCTATGCCCATTTTGCGCATTGTGACATGGAAAAGGTTGTAGGTGCCGCCGTAAATGGTGGAGCAGGCTACGACGTGGTCGCCGCAGTTTGCAATGTTGAATATCGCGTAGAAGTTAGCGGCTTGTCCCGACGAGGTGAGCATTGCGGCGGTGCCGCCCTCAAGGTCGCATATTTTTGCCGCTACCATATCGTTGGTGGGGTTTTGCAGGCGGGTGTAGAAATAGCCGCTTTCCTCAAGGTCGAACAGCTTGCCCATTTCCTCACTGGTGGAATATTTGAAGGTGGTGGACTGGATTATGGGTATCTGGCGGGGTTCGCCGTTTCCCGGCGTGTAGCCGCTTTGTACGCATTTTGTGTCTATCGTGTAGTCGCTCATAGGGGTTCCTCTTTTCTTTTGTTTTTTTGTTATTTGATATTATAGCATAGTTTGGGGGATTTTTCCAGTGGTATTGAAAAAATCATTTGGCTTAATCATTCGGCTTTGGGGTAAGGCTTTTTAACGTCTGTCCTGCCGATAAGATAATCAACACTTGTCCCGAAAATATCCGCAATCCTGCTCAATACTTCAACGGGAATGTTTCTTTCGCCTATCTCGTAATTTGAATATGTACGGCGGTTGATAAACAGCATATCGGCTATTTTCTGCTGAGTCAGGTCGTTGTCCTCTCTGAGATTTTTTATTCTTTCGTAAACCATTATCTTCACCTCAGAGAAAGTATAGCATGGTACAAAACGAGGCATTGACTTTTGGCTCAAATTGTGGCACGGCGCAACGGTTTTCCTTGATTTTCATAATTTTTATGATATAATTAAATCATAAATATTTAAAAATCATCAAAGGAGAAAACATATGTTAAGGTGGTTACAGGATTTTGTCAACACTTATGTGGTGCCGTTCGTCATTGATCTTGCCATTGCGGCGGTGGTGCTTATCGTGGGGCTGAAGCTGGTGAGCTTCCTCATAACAAGGCTTAAAAGAAGAAAGTTTATCGCAAAGCTGGACAGCAATATAGGAACACTGCTGTTAAATGCTCTTAAGGTAGTATTGAACGCTTTGATAATCATTATCGCAATTCAGATAATGGGTGTTCCCTCCGCTACGATAGTGGCTGTTATCGGCTCCTGCGGGCTTGCTTTCGGGCTTGCGTTGCAGGGCGGTCTTTCCAATTTAGCGGGCGGAGTTATGCTGATGATATTCAAGCCCTTTCACGTGGGAGACTACATATCCACAAAGGACGGGGACGGAACGGTGGAGGATATCGGTATCTTCTACACAAGGCTGGTTACGGTGGATAATCTCAGCATAAATATACCCAACTCCGTGCTTTCCTCAAACAGCGTCACAAATATGTCGGCTAAGGGAATGAGGGGCGTTGAGATAGAAATTTCCGTTGCGTACGGGACGGATATCGAAAAGGCGAGGAAGGTGCTTCTCGGCTGTGCGGAAAACGAGCCGCTTATACTGAAAGAGCCTGCCGCAAGCGTATTTGTGACGGCGCACGACGATTCCTGCGTAAAGCTGATGTTTCGCTCGTATACCGAAAGCGGAAACTTTGTACAGATGAAGGCAAAGCTGCTTGAAGAATCGCTGAAGGCGCTGGACGAAGCGGGAGTTGAGATACCATTCCCGCAGGTGGACGTGCATATGAAGTAAAAAATTTCCCGACAGGATTCTGTCGGGATTTTTTTATTTTGAAGAAATTTCTTTTATCCAGCCTGTAATTCCGTTTGCAAGGCGTTGATCGGCGGGTTTGCCGCTGTCGAATATCAGATTTGACTGGATCCAGTTTATCATACAGTGCTGTCCCATTTCAATGCCGAAATTCACCGAGGAGATACCTCCGTCGCCGTTATACACCCATTCTGGGAAAAAGCATACAGTATTTTTCATACCTTGCAGCTTTTCCAGACGTGGAAGTATACATTCGTCAAAATCTGCCATTTCATCATGTCTGCCGTGAGCGATGATAAGGCTGACGCCGCTTTGTGAGATCGTGTCAAGCTCTTGATCAGGCGGCACATATCCTGAGGAAATTGGAATAGCTCCGTCAAAATAATCCGTGTAGTCCTGCAAAAGCTGCCATGTGAAATATCCGCCTGAGGAGGCGCCCATAACAAATTTTTTGCCTATATTTCTCTCGTGTTCGGCGCACACCTTGTCATAAATTTCTTTTATGGGGCGGGAATATGCTTCACACCAGGTTCCCTCAAGTTCGCCGTTTTCAAGGCGCTTTTCATTGGCGAGGGGGACTATGATATACGCTCCGCCCATTTCACGCTGGTATTTTTCAGAGGCGTACTGCTCCGCACCGCAGCACATAATGCATTTCACGCCGTCAAGAGAATTGCTGGCGCCGTGAAGCCACATAAGAACGGGATATTTTTTATCCTCCGCCGCCCCGTGCTTTACAGGGTCGTAGACGTAGTAGGTGATGTCGCCTGTTTCTGCGCAGGGGTGGGAATATTTGTCAAAAAGGTCAAAGTATATCTTGCTTTTGTATGTAGGATAAAAGCTGATGAACTCACCGTCCTTCATATATTTTGCCCACCGGGGAACGGCGGTGGTGTTCTGTGTCAGCTTGCTGAACTCGGGCAGTGGCATATGGCAGGCTCCTTTCTCAATGTAAAATATTATTCAAAGGGGTATTTCACGCCCCAGCGGCCGCGGAGATAATCCATTATTTTCAGCATTTTCACCGTTTCGCTGTGGGGCATTTCCTCGGTCTCGCATTTGCCGTTTGCTATTGCGTCAACAGCGGCGTTGAGCTCAAAATCAAAGCCGTTTATCTGAGGTGGCGGGAGCAGCTCGCGGCGCTTGTAATTTTTAACTATCGTTATCTTTCTTATATCAAGAAAATACTCAACCTCTATCCTGCCCTCGGTGCCGTAGATAACGCCGTTCCAGCCTGCCTCGGACAAAATGCTGCTGAAAAGCGCAGCCATTTTTCCGTCCTTGTAGGTTATTATGAAAGCGTTCTGGGCGTCAACGCCCTTGTCGGTGAGAACGGCGTGGGTGTCTATACGCACTATCTCGGAATGTATTATCATTGAGGCGAAATTCAGCGGGTAGATACCTATATCAAGGAGAGCGCCGCCTGCAAGGGCAGGTTCAACAAGGCGGGGAACATCGGTGAGAAATCCACCCGCAGAGGCGGTGACTGAAGTTACCTCGCCGATAACGCCCTCTTTTATCAGCTTTTGCATTTCCTTTTGCAAGGGGGCAAATCTTGTCCACATAGCTTCTCCCGCAAAAAGCCCCTTTTCCCTCGCTTTGGCGAAAACCTCCTCAGCTTGCTTTGCGTTTACCGCAAAGGGTTTTTCCACAAGGACGTTCCTGCCGTGTTCAAGGCACATAAGGGCATTTTCGGCGTGGAAGGTGTGAGGGGTGGCTATGTAGACTAAATCTATGTTTTCGTCCTTGGCAAGCTGCTCGTAACTGCCGTAAGCGGTCGGGGCATTGAACTCGTTTGCAAAGGACTGCGCCTTTTCAAGGGTCCTGCTGGCTATGGCGTATAATTGAGTATTCGGAGTTTCATTTACGGTGTGCGCCATTTTTCTTGCGATAGTGCCTGTGCCGATAATTCCCACTTTAAACATAATTTCAGTTCCTTTCTCCGCCGCAAAGCCTGATTATGGCTTTTGCGTATACCTCTGCCGCAGTGAGCAGGTCGGTTATCTTAGCGCGCTCGTCTGCGCCGTGTATGTGATTGTCTGCTCCGTCAAATTCGGGTCCGAAGGCCACGCCGCCCTCTATTCCGTGAACGTATGTCCCGCCGCCGATAGCTTTGCAATAGGGCTGTAAGCCTGTGACCTCGCCGTAGACTTCAAGCAGGGTCTTGACAAATTCGCCATCGGTATCGACGGTGTGAGGCTCGTTCCCGACGGAAGAAATAAGACGAAGTCCCGCCTTTTCTGCGGCGGCGGCAAAGGCTGAGATAACGCCCGCTTTGGTGAGAGAAACGGGGTATCGCATATCCGCCTTGCAGGTGAGTGTTTTGTTTTCGTAATCTATTATGCTGAATACGCAGGTAGTTTCGCCTGAAGCGTCCTTGCAGGCAAGTCCGAGAGAGCCTGCGTCAGTTTCGCCGTGGGGGAACAGCTTCAGCAGAGCAGTAAGCATTTCACGGTCGATATCTGGCAGCGTTGTTTCAAGCAAAGCGGAAAACAGCTTGGTAAAAGCGTTTTCGCCTTGCTGAGGCATTGAGGCGTGAGCAGATATTCCCTTGCAGAGTATCTCTGTTTTGCCGTTTTCGTATTTTGAAGTTATTCCCTGCCCTTTAACGGAAATTTCTCCCTCAAGGACGGCGGTCACTTCGGAGGGAACGGCGTTCACAACGGTTCCGCCCTTTATGCTGATTATTTTTGAGCAGGAGAAAGCTCCGCCAAAGGTAAATCTCATCATTCCCTTTTCGGTGGTGATTATGGGAAAATCTGCGTCGGGGGTGAACACCATAGGCGGCATTTTCGCCATTTTGCAGTAAGCCTCGATATCCTTTTCACTGCCCGTTTCCTCGGAACAGCCCGCTATCAGGCGAACGTTTTGTTTAAGAGTATAGCCGCACTCTCTCACCGCTTTCATTGCAAAAAAAGCGGACAGGAGAGGTCCTTTGTCGTCGGTGGTACCTCTGCCGTACCAGAAGCCGTCCTGCTCCGTTACGGAATAGGGAGGAAAAGTCCAGTCCTTTTCCGTGACGGGGACTACGTCAAGGTGTGCAAGTATGCCAAGGCAAGGCTCGCCCTCGCCATACATATCGGCGCTGCCTGCGTAATAGTCGTAATTTCTGGTGGAAAAGCCGTTTTCCTCACATATTTTCAGAAACTCGTCCAGCGCGTCTCCGCAGTTCTTTCCGAAAGGATATTTTCCCTCGGCGTCGGCGCTGACTGAGGGTATCTTCACAAGGCGCCGGAGGGCGGCTTTGAAATTTTCCCTTTCCTTTTCAAGATATTCCTTTATCTCCATTAGTCCTTCTCCTTCTTGTCCTCGTCCTCGTCCTGAGTCTCGCTCAGCACGGACATTTTCGCTTTCTTTTCCTGATATGCCTTGTAGTTTTTCTCACATTCCTTAACGAGCTTTCTTGCGTTTTTCAGTTCCCTGTCGGGCAGATGAAGCTCCAGCCTGCGGCGTTTGGTGGAGCCGTTGGAAAATTCCTGGGTGAAGGTGAGCTCCAGCTCGTTTTTGCGGGAGCTTATGTTTGCGATAGTGGCGTCGGGCTGTATCTTACGCCAGTGATAGTAATTCCCGCCGTAATATACGGAGCGTTCGCCGATCAGCACCTGTTCCCCGCCCTGGAGCATACGCTCGTAATTTATCTTCGGCATTATGAAAAACAGGGCGGCGAATATCACGAAAACGCCGAGGCTGAAGGCAAGGCTTATCCACATAAGGTTGGTTTTCACAATGGCGTCTGCAAGTATGTAAATGTAGTATGCGCTGAAAAGCAGTCCGATCAACGCCGCTATTAGGTACAAAAGCCTGTTCTTTTTTCTCGCTTTCTGCGCAAGGTCCTTTACCTCATCGTCCGTAAGAGCGTAGCTGAACCTTACGCCCTTGCCCTTGAACATTCTTTTAAGGCGCAGAGCGTCGGGAAGGTAAAAGCCGAAATCCAGCGCCAGAACAACGGCGGTAAATACGGCGAAAATTATGCCGAACACTATTTCAAGTCCGCCCAGCTTGACGTTAAAAAAGACGACGGTCAATACCGCAAGGACAGCCGCAAATACCAGGAGCCAGAGAAACGACCACAGCACGGGGTTTTTCGGGCAGTAAAACTTGCGCTTTTTCACGGGCTTTTCGGAGGGGTGAGTTATCGTTCCCGTGTTGTACACGTCTATATTGTACAGGGCGGACCTTACCTCCGCTGATTTTTCGGGAATCTTCTCCTGTTCCTCTGCTTCTGCCGTGTTGTCGGGCTGGTCGTCGGCTTGTATGGGTATTTCCTGCTCACAGGGCGCTTCTTCGCAAGGTGTTTCTTCAGCAATATTTTCCAGATCGGCTCCGCATTTTTCGCAGAATTTTCCGTCCTGATTTTCTGCTCCGCATTGTTTGCACTGCATATATTTTCCGCCTTTCTTGTTTTTTTGATGAAGGATAATTTTGCTTATTTTTATTGTACCACACTTCGGCTTTTAAATCAACAGTATAAGGAACAAAACAAAAATCCCAAAATAATTTTTTCACAGGCATTGAAATTTTTGGAGAAATATAGTATAATTAGTTTGATTTGGTGTTCAACCGAGCAAAAGAAGGGGATACAGATATGACGATGAACGCATTGCGGCTGCTTGCCGCCGCTGGGGGGACGATACCCTCGGAAAACACTGACCTGATGTGGTCAACGCTGGTAACAGGCCTTGTGGTGGTGTTCCTTATACTGATAATACTGGTGGCTGTCCTGTGGGGAATGGGAAAGCTGATGAATATAAAAATAAAGCCTAAAAAGGAAAAGCCTGCTCCCGTTCAGAATACGGCAAGGCCTGCTCCCGCCGCTGTCCCTGCTCCCGTTGATATTCCCGAGGAGGAATATTACGACGAGGACGACAGCGAGATAATCGCAGTCATCGCCGCCGCTATCGCCGCATACGGCGAGGCGGAGGGAAAGCAGTACAGGATCGCCTCCGTAAAGCGGCGTGAAAAGTCCCTGCGAAGCAGCTGGGGCGCTGCCGGCGTAAACGAGAGCATACGCCGTTTCTGAGAGAAAGAGAAAGGAAATGTTGACTGATGTTTGACACTTTTATAGAAACGCTGAAAAATTTGTGGGAAAGCTCCGCTTTCTGCAATATCGGCTGGCAGCAGATACTTATGCTTCTGCTGTCCTTTGTGCTTATGTATCTTGCGATAGTAAAGCAGTTTGAGCCGCTTTTGCTTTTGCCCATAGCTTTCGGTATGGCTTTGACGAATATTCCCGGCGCAGAGCTTTATCACCCCGAATTTTTCCTTACAAGCAGTGTGGATTACGGGCAGGTGCTGCACGACGGCGGTTTGCTTGACGTTCTTTATCTGGGCGTTAAATTGCAGATATTCCCACCGCTGATATTCCTGGGCGTGGGAACTATGACCGACTTCGGTCCGCTTATTGCAAACCCAAAGAGCTTTTTGCTGGGCGCCGCGGCGCAGGCGGGCATTTTCATCACCTTCCTGGGCGCTTGTGCGCTGAGTATGTCGGGTATACCAAATCTTGACTTCACAATGGAGGAAGCGGCGGCTATCGGTATCATAGGCGGTGCGGACGGTCCTACGGCGATATTCGTGACCACAAGGCTGGCGCCTCAGCTGTTAGGCTCAATAGCGGTGGCGGCGTACTCGTATATGGCTTTGGTTCCTGTTATTCAGCCGCCTATAATGAAATTGCTCACCACCAAAAAGGAAAGAGCAATAAAAATGGAACAGCTCAGAGTTGTTACAAAGCGTGAAAAGATAATCTTCCCAATAGCGGTAACTATTTTAGTATCCTTTATCGTTCCAGACGCCACTGCCCTTGTGGGAATGCTGATGCTGGGCAACCTGTTCCGTGAAAGTGGAGTTGTTGACAGGCTGGTAAAGACGGCGCAGAACGAACTGATGAATATTGTAACGATAATGCTGGGCGTTACCGTCGGCGCTACCGCTACTGCGGAAAACTTCCTGAACGGAAAAACGCTGGGGATAATCCTGCTGGGTCTTATCGCTTTCAGTATCGGTACTGCGGCGGGTGTGCTGTTTGCAAAGCTGATGAACAAGCTCAGCGGCGGCAGGATAAATCCGCTTATCGGTTCTGCGGGCGTTTCAGCCGTTCCTATGGCCGCCCGTGTCAGCCAGAAGGTGGGCGCTGAGACTAATCCCTCAAACTTCCTGCTTATGCACGCAATGGGACCGAATGTCGCTGGCGTTATCGGCTCGGCAGTCGCGGCAGGCGTGCTGTTGTCCATATTTGGTTGAGTTTATTCTTAAAGTCGCTTACAGGTATGACGGTCAATGGGATTGGAATTTGAAAGGGATAAATTATGTATCCTATCAGAAAAATAAAACGTAACGAAGTGAATGAGGCTCTTGCACTTGCTTTAGAAGTTTTTATGCAGTTTGAAGCGCCTGATTATGCGCCGGAAGGGGTAACGACGTTTAAGCGTGACATCGTTGAGAATGAGGAATTTATCAATAATTGCAGGAATGGGATCTGTCCTATCTATGCGGCGTTTGACGGTAATAAAATAGTTGGAATTATGGGAATGCGTGCAGGCAAAACGCATATCAATCTGGCCTTTACGAAAATGGAATATCAGCATCAAGGCGTTGCGACAGCCCTGTTTCGTTTTCTACTGGAGGACATACGAAAAGAAAATCCGTCCCTGAAAGAAATCACGTTGAATTCTTCCCCCTACGGGAAAGGTTTCTATCTTCACATTGGATTTATACCTTTGTCAGAGGAACAAGAAATTGACGGAATCAGATTTACACCGATGAAATATGTTGTGCGCTAAATTCTGATTTATCCGTTAAATGAATTTTAATATGCGCACTTCTATGTGCACAAAAGCAGATGTTTTACGGGACTGTTCATAAAACAGTATTTCTTTTTGGTTTGTCTGCAATCGACGCAGAAACCAAGACAGCAGATAGGAACGCTCTGATTGATGACAAAATCGTCGGGCGTTTTCTATTTGATGTGGGCTGAAACTTTGGAAAAAATACGACTAACCGTCTTAACGTACAGTAGATTTCTTCACATTTGAATGGTATAATGTTAAGCGTCGAGTGGGCGACGGTTTGACAAATCGATATTTGATGGGAACAATTATGGGGAAAGCATTATCTGATATGACATTAGAGGAATTGTGGGAGCTGTTTCCCATATTCCTTACCGA
>CANRGJ010000011.1 GCA_947630175.1 uncultured Ruminiclostridium sp.
GTTGGCTAGTTTTTCTACTACTTTTTACCTTTCTGTGCTTTTTTGTTCTGTTTGTATAATTTGGGGCGGTTCATTTTTCGTCTGCTTTTCTGTTTGTGGTGGGGATTTGAAAGCTTTGGTGTGGTGATAAAAGGAAGGCGGTGCTGTTTTACGGTGTTGTGCGCGGCGAAGCCGCCGACGCCGAAGGCGTCGGGAAGCCTGCAAAGCAGGCTTCCGCTTGCCCGCAGATCGGGCAAGCGCGGCTTCGCCGCCCCGCTGATGGGCAGTTCTCCCTGATGTGCAGGACATTTTCCGTTGAGGCGGTATGCTGTGCTTACGGAAAGCATTATAAAAGGAGTACCGTTTCTCTTTTTGTAGTGAAAGCTGTTAGGGTTATGATGTGGTGACAAAAGGAAGGTAGTGCGTATTTTACGGTGTTGTGCGCGGCGAAGCCGCCGACGCCGAAGGCGTCGGGCAAGGGCTTGCGGAGCAAGCCCTTGCCATTTGGAGCGCTTTGCGCTCCAAATGCGGCTTCGCCGCCCTGCTCAGAGGCAGGCGTGAAAGACAAGCACCACACCACGCCCGCACTTATCATTCGTACAGCTTATCCTCATACTCCCTCAGCAAAAGCTGTACGTTCAGGTTGCCGTTTCTTGCCCTTATTTTGTCCAGCATTTCCTTCTGGTCGCAATCCTTTTTCAGCTCGATACAGTAAGCCGTTTCAAACAGCGCTCCAAAGTCGGCGGTCTTTACCTTTTTCAATTTCCATGAATTTGTGTATTCGTTGAGAATGTCGTCCAGTAAATTCTGATAATTCAGATTTTCGGGGACGGTGACTTTAAGAAGCATATGTTCGTTTCTTGGAACGGCATAGCGGAAGATCTCCATAAATCCCACCGCCGCCGCAAGAACGACCGTAAAAAGCACCGCATATCCCACATACCCAAGTCCCAAAGCCAGTCCTACCGCTAAAGTGAAAAATATGTAAGTGATGTCCTTTGAATCGGCGGGAGCGCTCCTGAAACGGATTATCGTGAATGCGCCCGCAAGGCTGAACGCCCTCGCCACGTTGTCGCCTATAAGCAGTATCATCACTGCGATTATTGCGGGGAGCATTACCAGAGTTACCGCAAATGAGGGCGGATAGCCGCTTTTCCTGTGGGTCAGCATATACACTATGCTTATGGCAAAGCCAAGTACCAGCGAACACGCCAGCAGTATCACCATTGACAGCGGGTCAAGGCTGCTGCCCAGAATGGACGAAAACAAGTTTTCCATAAAATTTTCCTCTCCTGTAAAAAATAAATCAGGGCGACCGCCCGAATAAACTAAACCAAAACAAGCTGCTTTTCGCAAAGCATACGCTTGTATTCCGTTCCCGCCTTGCTGAAGCTTCTGCTGAAAATGCCCAGCTCGGACAGGGTGCGGGCAAGCTCCACAGGCATTGCGCCGGGGATCTTTATTTCCATAAGCCTGATATTTTCGGGAAGAAGCAGCTCCCCGCCCTTTTCAAGGCTCACGTTCTCCCGCCTTGCCCTCAGGTTCGTATCAAAGGTTATCCTCAGATCGTGATCCTCCATACCGAACATCGCCGTTCTGTCATAGCTTATCGCCACGGCGGGATATACTTTAAATTCCTCAAGAAAACGGTCGGTCTCACGCAATACCTGAATGTCGGTGTAGCTGAGCTTTTGCGGCTTTTCTCCTGTTTCGAGATAATGCAGCGCCGCCCCGTAGGAAAGTGACGCTCTACGCTTGCTCACCTCGCCCCCTATCTTCCGCTTTAATTCCAGAAAGACGGTGGAATTTTCGTCTGCGGGAACGCCATAGCTCCTCAATCTCAGCTTTTCTTTGAAATAAGGCTTTGACACGGAGCGACGGAGTATCTCGTTGTCCGCCGTGTCAAAATACACGTTGCAGATAGAATAGCTCCCGTCAATGCAGAAGCTGTCCAATCGCATATGCGGGGCGAGCCTGGTCATCAGTTTGTCGTACTGCTCCTCGTTCAGCAGGAATTTGTCCTCGTATCTTTTGAATGTTTGTAAATGCATAGTTTTCTCCTTGAACAAGGATATTTTATTCTCTTTTTTTGTAAACGGGGTAGGGAAATTGTGTGGATTTTATGTAAAAAGAATAAAAAAGGGATAAACGTACTTCTGGGGGAAAGGTGTACCAAAGCGGCAGAGAGGGTGCTGCGAAAGAGGGAAGATGTGCTTGTCGGGGGGGCGGCGAAGCCGCATTCGGAGCGCAAAGCGCTCCGAATGGCAAGGGCTTGCTTTGCAAGCCCTTGCCCGACGCCTTCGGCGTCGGCGGCTTCGCCGCCCCGCTGATGGGCAGTTCTTCCCTGATGTGCAGGGCATTTTCCGCTGAAGCGGTACGCTGTGCTTACGGAAAGCATTATAAAAGGAGTACCGTTTCTTTTTTTTGCAGTGAAAGCTGTCAGGGTTATGATGTGGTGATAAAAGGAGGGCAGTACGTGTTTTACGGTGTTGTGCGCGGCGAAGCCGCCGACGCCGAAGCCGCCGACGCCGAAGGCGTCGGGAAGCCTGCTTCGCAGGCTTCCGCTTGCCCGCGAAGCGGGCAAGCGCGGCTTCGCCGCCCCTCTCCCCGCACATCTTCCCTTTTCTCGCACCTCATACTTTTCCGCCTGTCCCCCACCGCATAAAAATAAAACCCGCCCCTCTCCGTTCCCCTCTCAAACATCAAAACCCTTCCAATTTCCAATTTCTATTGACTACATATTATATATAATTTTTATAAGTTTTTGTTGACACTGCCTTTTTTAAATGGTATAATATATAGGGCATTGTGCTATGAATAAACATGTCCCCTCATTGAAAAAGGGTGGAGGATTTCTCAATGAATAAGCTGAAAGTTACTATGTTCGGCGAGTTTTCCATTTCGTACGGAGAAAATACGATAAGCGAACATTCCAAAAGGTCGAAAAAGCTGTGGCTGCTTTTGCAGTATCTTATAATTCATCACAACCGTGCAATTGCCCAATCCGAGCTTATAGACATTTTAAGCGGCGACGAGGAGGGAGCAAATCCCGCCAGCGCCCTGAAAACACAGATACATAGATTAAGAGAGATCTTGTCAGAGCTTCAGTGCGGCGATAACGTTATCGTCTGTACCAACGGCGCATACAGCATAAATCCCGAGATAGAGCTTGTCATAGACGCAGAGGAATTTGAAAATTCCTTTAAAAGCGCGTCGTCCACGGAAGATACCGACGAGCGTATGAGATTGATACTCAGCGCAATAAATCTTTATACAGGAGATTTTCTTTCAAAGTCGGCATACGAATCCTGGGTCGTTCCCCTCACCACCTACTACCGTTCGGTTTACAGCAAGGCAGTGAGAATGGCTCTTGAAATGCTGAACAAGGCGGGCAAGCTGCACGACATTATTTCCATTTGCAGCAAGGCTTCCGCAATAATCCCCTATGACGAGTTTATCCACTACAACCATATAAAAGCGCTTGCGGAGCTGGGCGAGGTGGACATTGCACATCAGCAGTACGAGGCTGTCACGGCGCTTATGATGAACAAGTTCGGCATTGCTCCGTCAAAAGAGCTGGTGGAGCTGCACGACACGGCTTTAAAGGCGCAGAGCAATACTCAGGCGACCATAGACGGCGTGGTGGACGACCTGCTGGAGCAGCAGCTTGTTCCCGGCGCATTCTTCTGCGACTATCAGATATTCAAGCATTTGTTCCAGCTGGAATATCGCGACGCCCAGCGCACGGGTATCTGCATAAACATCTGCCTGCTCAGCGTATGCGACACGGACGGCGAGATACCCTCACAAAATCCGCTGAACAAGGCTATGCAGAGATTGCAGGACTGCATTTCCCGTTCCCTTAGAGGCAGCGATATTTTCGCCCGTTACAGCGTGAGCCAGTACGTTATTATGCTGTTCAACACCAACGAACAGACAGGCGAGCTTGTAATGAAGCGTATCGAAAAAGCCTTCAGGCGCGAGAATACCAATCAGGGCATAGAACTGAAATATTCCTTTACCTCTCCTAACAGCAGAAAACAATAAAAAATAAGGGCGGCTTACAAAAAGCCGCCCTTATTTTCTAAGGAGAGTCCACAGCCAAAATTTTCTAAGGAGAGTCCACAGCCGCCCTGCCACAGGAAAACACAGCCGCAGGCTCTACCACAAAAACGACATCTACTTCGTCAACACTCCTTGCAATTCATCAAGGATTGCTGCGGAGCGTTTCCTCGTATCTGCCGCTTTTGTGCGAGCCTGCGGCGCTTCGCGGTTTTCTTCGAAAACCTGTGTTTTCCTATGTCAGCGCGGCTACGAGGATTTCTTTTTTCAAAAGAAATCCTCTCAGAGCAAACAGCGCCCTGCCCGCAGGGCAACAGCGGGGACTATTACAACATAACGACCTCTCCGCCACATTATAATCAAAAAAGCCCGACAAAAGTCGGGCTTAAATTACGCTTGCAATAAAATTTACGCTTCCATATACACGTCTTCAAAATCGGAAACGGTAACGCTGTGCTTAACTCTGTCCATTACCTCAGCCTTCTTGGCGTCGTTGAAACGGTCCAGCGTGCCTACAAGATAACCTGTGATACGGCGGATACGCTGGAAGGGCGTGGTATCATAATGATATTCAATGTCAACGTAGTTATCGTCAACAACTGTGATGTTCATTTCATCAATGCGCTTTTCGGGATAAAGCGTTCTTGCTCTCTGAATGTATGCTTCCTTTTCTGCGTCGGTCATAACGCCGCCGATAACGTTTACTTTGATCATTTGGGTAATTCCTTTCTCTTCATTTCGTTTTAGTCCTTTATGGCAACGCCCTTTTCGGTCAGCCGTCAGGAGCGCTTATTTGCTTTCAACTTCGGGCTATCTTGTTGTCTGTTTTGTATTATACCACTATATACTGTATTTTGCAATATCATTTTCAGAAATTTTCACAACATTTTTTTGTGGATTTTGACTATAATTTTTCTGAAACTTTTTCGCCGCTATTGCGGACAACGGTAAATTCCCACAAAAATATTATACACGAAAAGCCGATAAACATCAAGAAAACTATTGCAAAAAGATGAAAAATATGTAAAATAGTATAAAGACAGTTACAGATACAATATATTGAAAGGAGACGGCGCAATGGTAAAGGAAATGACCCACGGAAAACCCTTGTCACTGATACTGGGCTTTTGCCTGCCTATGCTGCTTGGTAACCTGTTTCAGCAGCTTTACAGCATGGTTGATACCATAATCGTGGGCAAGTTCATAGACGTGGATTCCCTGGCGGCGGTGGGCTCGACAGGCTCGGTGAGCTTCCTCATCATCGGCTTCACAACAGGGATAACAAGCGGCTCCTGCATACTCCCCGCACAGCACTTCGGCGGCGGGAATTATTCCGAAATGCGGAAAATGATAGCAAACGCCATTTACCTGTGCGCCATAACCACCGTTATCGTGACGGCGCTGGCGGTGTCACTGTGCTATCCCCTTTTGCAGATAATGCAGACGCCCGCGGACATAATCGACCTTGCTTACGATTACATAATTGTCATATTCGGCGGGATATGCGTCACGATGATGTACAATCTTATGGCGGGGATACTCCGCGCTATGGGGGACAGCAGAACGCCGCTGTACTTTCTCATACTTTCCTCGATAATCAATATAGGGCTCGACCTTTTATTTATAATAGTGTTCCATATGGGCGTGGCGGGAGCAGGCTGGGCGACGGTCATTTCTCAGGGGATCTCAGGCGTTCTCTGCCTTATTTATATGAGGAGGAGCTACCCTATACTCCGTTTTGAAAAGGGGGAGCTTGCCTTTTCGGGAAATCGGATATTGGCGCTGACAAGGATAAGCGTTCCTATGGGACTTCAGTTTTCCATCACCGCTATCGGCTCTATCCTGCTGCAAAGCGCAGTTAACAGTCTGGGCAAGGTGTACGTTGCCGCCGTAACTGCCGCCAGCAAAATGCAGAATATGATGGTGGCGCCTATGGAAACGCTGGGTATCACTATGGCGACCTACGGCGGGCAGAATTTAGGCGCAGGCAAGATACCCCGCATAACTCAAGGTATGCACCGTGCGTTCGCCTGCGGGCTTATCTACTCCTTGGCGGCGGCAACGGTGGTGTGGATATTCAGCGGACCGCTGTGTTTGCTGTTCGTTGACGCTGAGGAAACGGAGGTCATCAGTCAGGCGGTGTACTTTATCGGGATAAACGCCATATTCTATCCTGTGCTTTCCATACTGTTCATCACCCGCAACGGCTTGCAGGGACTGGGATTTTCACTGCTCCCTATGATGGCGGGAGCAAGCGAGCTTATCGCAAGGGCAGTGGTATCGCTGGGGTTCGTGCCTGTGTTCGGATTTGACGCGGCGTGCTTTGCGTCGCCTGTGGCGTGGTCGGCGGCGACGGTGTTCCTTGTTATCATTTATAATATAAAAATGCATGGAATGAAGAAAAAATACGCTGAGACAGTTGACAGTTGATAGTTGACAGTTGACAGTTATAGTTGTATAAAAAGCGTTTTGCGTGGAGCAGAACGCTTTTTTATTTTTCTTTTTGTGGTGGGGATTTGGTGAATTACTATGTAGTACTTATGAGGGAAGATGTGCGGGCGGAGGGGCGGCGAAGCCGCGTTTGGAGCGCGGAGCGCTCCAAACGGCAGGACTTGCTTCGCAAGTCCTGCCCGACGCCTTCGGCGTCGGCGGCTTCGCCGCGCGCACCACACCGTAAACAGCGCACTTCTTCCCCTCCGCACCGCGGGAGCAGGCGCTTTTCGAAGAAAAGTGGCACCTCCGCGAACGGGACAGGCGTGAAAAATTCAATTTTGGTTTGCATATTTGCAAGTTCGCCCCCATCTATCCTGCAAAATTTTCCTTTTTGAAATTATTTCTGTAAATACTTCTCCCACAAATCCCACAATTTTCTCCCGACCGTTGTCCCAAAAAGTTCTGTTCACTATGCCTTTTGTAAAAAATCTACAAATGGAACACCGATTTTCTCCAAAATATCTACACACAAAAACGGACAAATTTTGCAAGATTTAAAAATAAATCTTGCTTTTTTCTCTGCACAGTGTTATAATTATAGCATATCAACCCAAAAAGGAAAGGGGCGGCTTATGGAAACGCAAAAAAATACCCTGTATTCACCCGAATTTGAACACGACAACTGCGGTATCGGCGCAGTGGTGAACATCAAGGGCAAAAAATCCCACAAGGCGGTGGAAAACGCCTTGACCATAGTTGAAACGCTGGAACACAGAGCAGGCAAGGACGCCGAGGGCAAAACAGGCGACGGCGTTGGAATACTGCTTCAGATCTCCCACAAATTCTTTAAGAAAGCGGCTGCGAAGATCGGCATAGAGCTTGGCGGTGAACGGGATTACGGCGTGGGAATGTTCTTCTTCCCGCAAAATGAGCTTGCCCGCAATCAGGCGAAAAAGATGTTTGAGATAATCGCCGACAAGGAAGGACTTGAAGTGCTGGGCTGGCGGCAGGTGCCTTCCGTTCCCGAGGTGTTGGGTCAGCGGGCGGTGGAATGTATGCCCTGCATTATGCAGTGCTTTATCAGGCGTCCCGCCGACGTGCGCAGGGGTCTTGACTTCGACCGCAAGCTGTATGTGGCAAGGCGCGTTTTCGAGCAGAGCAACGAGGACACCTACGTCGTTTCCCTGTCAAGCCGCACTATCGTATATAAGGGAATGTTCCTTGTGCAGGACCTGAGAAAGTTCTTCCCCGATCTTCAGGACAAGGACTATGAGACCGCTATCGCTATGGTACATTCCCGCTTCTCCACCAACACAAATCCCAGCTGGCAGAGAGCCCATCCGTACAGAATGATAGTACATAACGGCGAGATAAACACCATAAAGGGCAACGCCGACAAAATGCTCGCCCGTGAGGAAACTATGAAGTCCGAGCATTTAAAGGGCGACCTTGACAAGGTGCTTCCCGTTGTGAACACCGAGGGCAGCGACTCCGCAATGCTGGACAATACCCTTGAATTTCTGGTAATGAGTGGCATGGAGCTTCCCCTTGCCGTTATGATAACCATACCCGAGCCATGGGACAACAACGAGACTATCAGCAAGACGAAGCGTGATTTCTACCAGTATTACGCCACGATGATGGAGCCGTGGGACGGTCCCGCATCAATACTGTTCTGCGACGGCGACATTATGGGCGCCGTTCTGGACAGAAACGGTCTGCGCCCCTCCCGCTACTACATCACAAAGGACGGTTTTCTCATTCTCTCCTCCGAGGTGGGAGCTTTGGAGATAGACCCACAGTCCATCGTTGAAAAGGAAAGACTTCGCCCCGGCAAAATGCTCCTTGTGGACACCGTTCAAGGCAGAGTTATCGACGACAACGAGCTGAAAGAGAGCTACGCTTCAAGGCAGCCTTACGGCGAGTGGCTGGACAGCAATCTGGTGCAGCTTTCCGACCTTAAAATACCCAATATCAAGGTGGACGACCACGAGTACGCCGAGCGCAAGCGTCTGATGAAAGCCTTTGGCTATACATACGAGGACGTTATGACAAGTATCCTGCCTATGGCAAAGACAGGCTCTGAGAGCATTGCCGCTATGGGTACGGACAGTCCTCTTGCCGCCCTTTCCGACCAGCCTCAGCCGCTGTTCAACTACTTTAAACAGCTTTTCGCTCAGGTGACCAACCCGCCTATCGACGCTATAAGAGAGGAGATAGTTACCTCCACCACCGTATATATCGGCGAGGACGGGAACATTCTTGAGGAGCGCCCCGAAAACTGTCAGGTAATTAAAATCAAAAATCCTATTCTCACCAACACCGATATGCTGAAGATCAAGAATATGCATATCCCCGGCTTTAAGGTGGCAGTCATTCCCATACTTTATTATAAAAACACTTCGCTGAAAAAGGCGCTGAACAGGCTGAACCTTGAGGCGGACAAAGCCCACAGCGAGGGGGCAAGCATACTTATCCTGTCCGACAGGGGCGTTGACGAGAACCACGTTGCTATACCCTCACTGCTTGCGGTCTCCGCTTTGCATCAGCACCTTGTTGTTACCAAAAAGAGGACTTCCCTTGCGGTAATTCTGGAAAGCGGCGAGCCGAGAGAGGTACACCACTTTGCAACGCTTTTAGGCTACGGTGCAAGCGCGGTAAACCCATACCTTGCCCAGGAGGCGATACAAAGCCTTATTTCAAGGGATCTGCTTGACAAGGACTATTACGCCGCTGTAAACGACTACGACAGCGCCGTTCTCCACGGAATCGTCAAGATAGCGTCAAAAATGGGTATCAGCACCATACAGTCCTACCAGGGCTCGCAGATATTCGAGGCAATCGGTATCAGCAAGGAGGTTATAGATACCTACTTCACAGGCACGGTCAGCCGTGTTCAGGGCGTTACGCTGAAAGACATCGAGCGCAACGTAGACAGACTTCACACAATGGCGTTCGACCCGCTGGGGCTGGGCGTTGACGAGGCGCTGGACAGCAGGGGCAGTCACAAATTCAGGAGCTGTAAGGAGGAACACCTGTATAATCCTCAGACCATATACCTGCTCCAGCAGGCGGTGAGAACAGGGGATTATCAGCTTTACAAGCAATATTCAAAGCTGATAAACGAGGAAATGGCGCCTGTAAATCTCCGCGGGCTGATGGACTTCAATTTCCCCGAAAAGGGCATAAGCATTGACGAGGTGGAAAGCGTTGACAGCATCGTACGCCGTTTCAAGACGGGAGCGATGAGCTACGGCTCCATTTCTCAGGAGGCGCACGAGACCCTTGCGATAGCTATGAACACCCTCCACGGACGTTCCAATTCGGGGGAGGGCGGCGAAAGTCTTGACCGCCTTGAAAGCAGGGGAACAAAGGACGACCGCTGTTCCGCAATAAAGCAGGTGGCATCGGGACGTTTCGGCGTTACCTCAAAATATCTCACCTGCGCTGAAGAGATACAGATAAAAATGGCGCAGGGAGCAAAGCCGGGCGAGGGCGGACATCTCCCCGGCAAAAAGGTCTACCCTTGGATAGCAAAGACAAGGCATTCAACTCCCGGCGTGGGACTTATCTCCCCGCCCCCTCATCACGACATTTACTCAATAGAGGACCTGGCTCAGCTTATCTATGATTTGAAAAACGCCAACAAAGACGCAAGGATAAGCGTTAAGCTGGTATCTGAATGCGGCGTGGGAACGGTAGCCGCAGGCGTTGCCAAAGCGGGCGCGGCGGTAATTCTCATAAGCGGCTTTGACGGCGGCACAGGCGCTGCTCCCAGAAACTCCATTTACAATGCGGGACTGCCCTGGGAGCTTGGTCTTGCGGAGGCGCACCAGACCCTTATTATGAACGGGCTGAGAAACAAGGTAGTCATTGAAACGGACGGCAAGCTGATGACAGGGCGCGACGTGCTTGTGGCGGCTATGCTTGGCGCGGAGGAATACGGCTTTGCTACCGCACCGCTGGTAACCTTGGGCTGCGTTATGATGAGAGTGTGCAATCTCGATACCTGTCCTTTCGGCGTGGCTACGCAAAATCCCGAGCTGAGAAAGCGCTTTGCGGGCAAGCCCGAATATGTCATAAACTTTATGAAATTCGTGGCGCAGGAGCTGCGCGAATATATGGCAAGGCTGGGTATCCGCACCGTTGACGAGCTGGTGGGAAGAAACGACCTGTTAAAGAGAAAAAGCGGGCTTGACAGCCACGGCTCCGAGCTTGACCTGTCAAAGATAATCAGCCCCGACGAGGAATTTACCTCCGAGGAAGTAAAATATCACGAAAAACAGCTTTTCGATTTCAACCTTGAAAACACGGTGGACGAAAAGATACTGTTAAAAGAGTTTTCAGCTTCCCTGAAAAGCGGAAAGCCTAAGACCGTGAATATAAAGATAAAGAACACCGACCGCACGCTGGGCACTATCCTCGGCAGCGAGATAACGAGGAAATTCGGCGATTCCCTGCCTGACGATACCTTTAAAGTTATCTGTCACGGCGCAGGCGGTCAGAGCTTTGGCGCATTCATTCCAAACGGTCTGACGCTTGAGCTGGTGGGGGACAGCAACGACTATTTCGGAAAAGGTCTTTCAGGCGGAAAGCTTATCGTCTATCCTCCCGCTGAATGTACGTTTAAGGCGGAGGACAACATCATCATCGGCAACGTAGCCCTTTACGGCGCTACCAGCGGAAAGGCGTTCATCAACGGCGTTGCGGGCGAGCGCTTCTGCGTAAGGAACAGCGGCGCCGTGGCGGTAGTCGAGGGCGTTGGCGACCACGGCTGCGAGTATATGACAGGCGGACGGGTAGTCGTTCTGGGCAAGACGGGCAAAAACTTTGCCGCAGGTATGAGTGGCGGTATCGCTTACGTTCTTGACGAGGACAGAGATCTGTATATGAAGCTGAACAAGGAAATGGTAAGCAGCGGCGAGGTAAAGGAAAAGTACGACATAATCGAGCTTAAGGAGCTTATCGAACAGCACGTTGCTGCCACCAATTCCCAGAAGGGAAAAATGATACTTGACAATTTCGAGGAATATCTGCCGAAATTCAAGCGCATTATCCCTCACGACTACAAAAAGATGACCACCGCCATACTCAGCTTTGAGGAAAAGGGCATGACGGAGGAGCAGGCGCAGATAGAAGCGTTTTACAGCATAGTAAACGGAAAGGGGGCAAACTGATATGGGAAAGCCTACGGGATTTCTTGAATTTCAGCGTGAGAACGCGGAGGCTGTCGCTCCAAAGGAGCGCATAGAAAATTTTGACGAGTTCCATATCCCCCTGTCCCGTGAAAAACAGCAGGAGCAGGGCGCAAGATGTATGGCGTGCGGCGTTCCTTTCTGCCAGTCGGGAATGGTGATAGGCGGAATGGTAAGCGGCTGTCCGCTGAACAACCTTATCCCCGAATGGAACGACCTTATTTACACGGGAAACTGGGAGCAGGCGTACAACCGCCTGAGAAAGACCAACAATTTCCCCGAATTTACAGGGAGAGTATGCCCTGCGCTTTGCGAGGCCGCCTGCACCTGCGGCGTTCACGGCGACCCCGTAACGGTAAAGCAGAATGAATACGGCATTGTGGAATACGCCTACGAGCAGGGGATAGCAAAGGCTCATATCCCCGCTGTCAGAACGGGCAAGAAGATAGCCGTCGTCGGCTCGGGCCCGTCGGGACTTGCGGCGGCGGATCAGCTCAATCAGAGGGGACATTCCGTCACCGTCTTTGAGAGAAGCGACAGAGTCGGCGGTCTGCTGATGTACGGTATACCCAATATGAAGCTGGAAAAGCACATCATAGAACGGCGCATAGAAATAATGAAAGAGGAGGGCGTCCTCTTTGAAACAGGGAAAAACGTGGGTGAAAACGTTGAGGCGGAAAAACTGCTTAAAGATTTCGACATAGTTATCCTCGCCTGCGGAGCGTCACAGCCCCGCGATATTTCAGCGGAAGGGCGCGACGCAAAGGGAATTTACTTTGCGGTGGATTTCCTCACCTCCACCACAAAGAGCCTGTTGGACAAAGACCTTGCGGAGGGAACATTCATCAGCGCAAAAAACAAGCACGTGGTTATAATCGGCGGCGGCGACACGGGCAACGACTGCGTGGGAACTGCCGTGCGCCACGGCGCAAAAAGCGTTTTGCAGCTTGAGATGATGCCGAAGCTCCCCGATGAAAGAGCCGAAAATAACCCTTGGCCCCAGTGGGCGAGGGTGTGCAAGACCGACTACGGTCAGGAAGAGGCGGCGGCCGTTTTTGGCGCTGACCCGAGAGTTTATCAGACCACGGTGAAGGAATTTGTGAAAGACAAGCGTGGCAATCTCAAACAGCTTGTGCTTGTGAAGCTGGAGCCGACTGTTGACAAAAAGACGGGCAGAACGGTGATGAAAGAAATAAAGGACAGCGAGTACACCGTTCCCGCAAATCTTGCGCTTATAGCGGCGGGATTTCTGGGCAGCGAGAGCTATGTCACAAAGGCTTTCGGCGTTGAAACTGACGGCAGGAGCAACGTCAAGACCGAGGCGGGAAAATATTCCACAAACATTCCCAAGGTCTTTACCTGCGGCGATATGCACAGGGGACAGTCGCTGGTGGTATGGGCGATAAAAGAGGGGCGCGAGTGCGCAAAGGAAGTTGATAAGGCGCTGTTGGGATATACTAATCTGTAATATTTTGTAAAATTTTGAAGAAAAAGGCTTGAATTAAGTTCAAGCCTTTTTTGTTTTTTCGGCGGTTTAAAGGTATGTGTGGAATTTACACATTTTTTCACTTTTGGTAATTATTTTTGTTGACAAAATACAAAATCCAATGTATAATAAATATGAATGAAAATCTGTCGGCTTTTGTGAAAAGTCATAATTTTTATGTAAATTTTAAATCATATTACGATATTACATAATACCGTAACCGTTTTTTCAGGGAGAGAGTATGTTCCGTGAATATGCAGCCGCTGCCGTATGCTTTGTCACTGCGGCGGCACTTGTGCTCACATCGTTCTGTACGTCGGGTATTCTGGAAAAAATACCCGCTGTTATAGCCGCTGACGAGGAAACCGAAAGCGGCGCTTCAGACAGTTCGTCAAACAAATTTCCGTCCGCCGATACGAGCGCTTCAGGCCTGACGGAAGGCAATATCAACAATAACACCGACGGCAATACAAGCGGTATCATCGGCGGGGATACCGATATTGATACGGGAGAATACAGCGGCTCGCTGACTTTGTCCGATATTTTCAGCGGAACGGGCGAAAGCGGCGTTACATATGACAGCATAAACACGCTTGACGGCTCAGGCTATGCCGCTTCAAACACGCCGGGAAATATTATGTACGATTCGAGGACCCTGCCGCCCGACGAAACTGCGCATAACGGAGGAAGTCAGGCGTCATCGGTCACAACGCCGCACTTCACGTTTACGACCTCAAATACGACCACGACGACCCGCGCGCCTGTGGTGACAACAACCTCAAAGCCGCCTGTCACCACGAAGCCCGCTGTTACCACTACAACAACAAAAGATCCGCCTGTGACAACCACGACCACCACGACGACCACCACTACTCCTCCGGTTACCACCACGACGACACCTACTGTGACTACTTCTCCCGAAGCTGCAACCTTGTACGATCAGGTGTTTGATCTGGTAAATCAGATAAGAGCAGAACATGGGCTTCCTCCGTTCAAGCAGCTGAAGGCGGTGGACGACGCCGCCTACACAAGAGCGACGGAAATATCCTCGTATTACAGCCACACCCGTCCTGACGGAAGAAAATCTTCCTCCGTGCTGGGGGACTACGGACTGTTTTTCCACTATGCGGGAGAAAATATAGCCGCAGGGACCTCCTACGGAGATCCTCAGAAGGTAGTGGACGCATGGATGAACAGTACCGCAGGTCACCGTGAAAATATCCTCAGCACCAAATATGAATATATGGGAGTGAGATATTACTATAAAATCGACGACCCGCAGGGTTATAACTTCTACTGGGCGCAGGAGTTCTACACGCCGTTCCACTGATACTTTTTACTTTCAACATAAAAAGTCACCTTTGTATGAAGGTGACTTTTTTGCGGCCGGCAGTATCGTGAATAAAAATTTCATTTTCCAACCGTCTATTACCATTTGATTTTTCTGAAGAAATGGTGTATAATAAATACGTATGCAAAAAATACAGTAAAATTTCAGGTGAAAGGACTTTGTCTATGTTCCATATCGGACTTGACGTAGGCTCTACCACCGTCAAGATAGTTATTCTTGACGAAGAGGGCAGAACGGTACATAAAAAATATCAGCGGCACTATTCCGACATCAAGAAAACTCTGGCGGAGGTACTGCTGGAGGGCATAGAAAAAATAAAGGGCGAAAACGCTACCGCCGCAGTTACGGGAAGCGGCGGCATAAACGCCGCAAAATGGCTGGATATTCCATTCGTTCAGGAGGTAACTGCGGGAACGGCGGCTATTGAAAAGCTGATACCCGAAACTGACGTTGCTATCGAGCTTGGCGGCGAGGACGCAAAGATAACCTATTTAAAGGGCGGCATAGAACAGCGTATGAACGGCACCTGCGCAGGCGGCACAGGGGCGTTCATCGACCAGATGGCGGCGCTGCTTAACACGGATATAACAGGGCTGAACGAGCTTGCCAAGGACGCAGAAACTATCTATCCCATAGCGTCACGCTGCGGCGTTTTTGCAAAATCCGACATACAGCCGCTGCTGAACGACGGCGCAAAGCGCAGCGACGTTGCCGCTTCGGTCTTTCAGTCGGTAGTCAATCAGACTATCAGCGGGCTTGCCTGCGGAAAGCCTATAAGGGGCAAGGTGGCGTTCTTAGGCGGACCTCTCCACTACCTTTCCGAGCTGAGAAAAAGATTTATCGTCACCTTGAATTTACAGCCTGAGGACATTATTTTCCCTGAGGACGCAAATCTGTTCGTGGCTATGGGCGCGGCGCTGTCCGACAGCAGAGGGGAAATATCCCTTGAGGAGCTGAAAGGCAGGATCGATAACCTTTCCAGCGTTGAAACTCACGAGGTGGAAAGACTTGCTCCCCTGTTCAAGGACGAGGCGGATAAGGCGGCGTTTATGGAAAGACACGCAAAAGCCGTTATCCCCACCGCCGACCTTTCTTCCCACAAGGGAAAATGCTATCTCGGCATAGACGCAGGCTCCACCACCACAAAGGCGGCGCTGATAAACGAAAAGGGAGAGATACTTTACTCCCACTACAACAACAATATGGGCGACCCGCTGAAATCCGTAATTGGGATATTGCAGGAAATTTACAGCCTTATGCCTGAGGGCGCTTACATAGCAAAAGCCACCGCCACAGGCTACGGCGAGCATCTGATAAAGGCGGCGCTGAAAACCGACTTCGGCGAAATTGAGACTATGGCGCACTACAAGGCGGCGGAAAGAATGTTACCGGGCGTCGAGTTTATCCTTGACATCGGCGGGCAGGATATGAAGTGTATACGCGTCAAGAACGGGGAAATTCAGAGTATTTTGCTGAACGAGGCTTGCTCCAGCGGCTGCGGCAGCTTTATTGAGAATTTCGCCTCCGCTTTGGGAATGACCAGCGCTGAATTTGCACAGCTTGGACTTACCGCTGAGCACCCTGTTGATCTGGGCTCCCGCTGCACGGTATTTATGAACAGCCGTGTAAAGCAGGCGCAGAAAGAGGGCGCAAGCGTTGCGGACATTTCGGCAGGGTTAAGCTATTCCGTTGTTAAAAATGCGCTGTTCAAGGTAATCAAAATTCGTGACCCCAGGGATATGGGGGAGAAGATAATCGTTCAGGGCGGAACGTTTATGAACAACTCCGTTCTGAGAGCGTTCGAGCTTACCTGCGGAAGTGAGGCGGTGCGCCCCGACAAGGCGGGACTTATGGGAGCCTACGGCAGCGCTCTTATCGCTATGAACAGGGACGACGGCGAGGGCTCGACGATAGCTACCGCCGACAAGCTGGAGAATTTCTCAATCACAAAATCCACCGCAAGGTGCGGGCGGTGCAGTAACAACTGTCTGCTCACCATCAGCAAATTCGGGGACGGCACAAGATTCATCACCAACAACCGCTGTGAGCGAGGCGCAGGGCTTGGCACGAAGAAATCCGACCTGCCCAACCTGTTTGATTATAAGTACAAGAGATTGTTTGAATATACCCCCACTCCAAAAGAGGAGGCAAAGCGGGGCGTTGTGGGACTGCCGAGAGTTCTGGGTATGTATGAGAATTACCCGTTCTGGTTCACGCTGTTCACAAAGTTAGGTTACAGCGTTCTGCTGTCCCCCGATTCCTCCCGTGAAATTTACGAGCTGGGAATTGAAACTATGCCCAGCGAATCGGTGTGCTATCCCGCAAAGCTGTCCCACGGCCATGTGGTATGGCTCATCGAAAACGGAGCAGATATGATATTCTTCCCCGCCCTGCCGTATGAAATGGACTGCGGCGGCAAGGGGGACAATCACTACAACTGCCCTGTCGTGGCGACTTACAGCGAGGTCATCAAAAACTCTATCCCTCAGCTGAGAGATAAAGAGATCAGCTTTATGAACCCGTTCCTCCCCATTTACGACAAGGAGAGAATGGCGGAAAGGCTGACGGAGGAATTTCTGCCCCTGGGCATACACGGCGAGGAGATAGGACTTGCCCTTGCCGCCGCCTATGAGGAGGACGCAAGGTTCAAGGCGGACATTCGCGCAAAGGGCGAGGAAGTTCTGAAAATGCTGGAGGAAACGGGACAAAGAGGTATCGTTCTGGCAGGCAGACCCTATCACCTTGACCCTGAGATAAATCACGGAATACCCGAAATGATAAACGGCTACGGTTTTGCGGTGCTGACTGAGGACAGCGTGGCGCACCTTGGCGTAGACAAGCTGGCAAGACCTATCCGTGTGGTCGACCAGTGGATGTATCACAACAGGCTGTACAACTCCGCCGCCGTTGTGGGCGAGCGTGAATATCTTGAGCTTGTGCAGCTGAACAGCTTCGGCTGCGGTCTTGACGCCATCACCACCGATCAGGTGCAGGAGATAATGCAGGGCTACGGGCGGCTTTACACCGTGCTGAAGATAGACGAGGTGAACAATCTGGGGGCGGCGAGAATACGCCTGCGTTCCCTTATCTCGGTTTCCGAGGAGCGCCGCCGCGACGGCTATCACAGCGAGGAAAAATACGACGGCTATCACCGTCAGCCTTATTTCACAAAGGAGAGCAAAAAGACTCACACTATACTTGCTCCCCAGATGTCGCCAATACATTTTGAGCTTTTGGAGCAGGCGTTCAGATATTCTGGATATAACGTCGTTATTCTGAAAGACTATACTAAGGAGATAGTGGACGAGGGACTGAAATACGTCAACAACGACGCCTGCTATCCCACTATACTCACAGTCGGCTCCCTTATGGCGGCGCTGAACAGCGGAAAATACGACGTGAACAACACTTCCGTTATGATAACCCAGACAGGCGGCGCCTGCCGTGCTACGAACTACGTGGGAATGATAAAGAAAGCGCTTAAAGAGGGCGGATATCCCCAGGTCCCAATTATTTCAATAAATCTGGTGGGAATGGAGAAAAACCCCGGCTTTAAGTACACCCCTGCTCTGGTAGTGAGAGCGCTTATGGCGGTGGTTTACGGCGACGTACTCAGCCGCTGTCTGTACAGGGTAAGACCGTACGAGGTGGAAAAGGGCAGCGCCGACAGACTGTATAAAGAATGGAACGAAAAGCTGAAAGCGTCCCTCAAAAAGCTGAGCTTCAAGGAATACGGCAGGAACATCGCCGCTATCGTAAAGGATTTTGACGCTCTGCCCGTTCTGGACGTACAAAAACCCAGAGTCGGTATCGTAGGGGAAATCCTGGTAAAATACCACCCTGTTGCAAACAACTTTGTCGTTGACCTTGTGGAATCCGAAGGTGCGGAAGCGGTAGTTCCCGACCTTATGGGATTTATTTACTTCATTCTTGACCACGCCAACACAAGGCGCGAGCTGCTCACCGTTTCGGGAACGAGATATTTCCTGCAAAACAAGCTGATATCAATGCTTGAATGGCTTGAAAAGCCGTATCTTGAGGCGGTAAAGGGAACGAAATTCGGCAGCTTTATGAAGGTGTCCGAAATGCGGAAGCTGGTGGACGGCATTGTTTCCACAGGCAATATTGCGGGAGAGGGCTGGTTCCTCACCGCTGAAATGGTGGAGCTTATGCACAGCGGAGTAAACAACATTATTTGTATGCAGCCTTTCGCCTGCCTGCCAAATCACGTTACAGGCAAGGGCGTTATAGGCGAGCTTCGTCGCAGAAATCCGCTGTCTAATATAATCGCAGTGGACTACGACCCCGGCGCGTCGGAGGTAAATCAGATAAACCGTATCAAGCTTATGCTGTCCCACGCTGTGAGAAACGCAGAAAACGAACTGCAAAGCGTTTCAGTTGAGGTAAAGGACGAGTATTCGGAGCTTTTGAACGTAAAATAACGCTGTAAAACGAAAGGAGAAAACAAAATGGCGGAAGTAAAATTCAGCACAGGCGACGCAAAGCCCGTAAATGGCAAACACGTGGGAAAATGGGTGCTTGTGATAATCATTCTGGTATTTGTAGCAATACTGCTGGGCAGTTCATTTACGATAGTGAACGAGGGCTACGTAGGGGTAAAATACCGTTTCGGAAAGATAGAGCAGGACAACCTGACGGCAGGACTTAACATTCACATTCCCTTTATCGAGGAGATAGTGCAGGTGGATACGAGGGAACAGGTGTACGCTGTCACCACCGACGCTTATACCAGCGACACGCAGTCGGTGAACGAGTTGCAGCTTAAGGTGAACTATTGCTACGACAGCTCAATGCTCAGCAATATAATCAGGAATATCGGCGTTTCCAATGTGGAAACGAAGCTGCTCGTGCCCAACGTGCAGAAGATAGCAAAGGACGCAATAGGCAAGGTAAAGGCTGAACAGCTGGTACAGTCAAGGGCGGACGTTACCACGGAGATACAAAATTCCCTCACCGAAATTCTTGACGATTACGGCATTGTGGTAACTGCGTTTGCAATAGAGAACCTGAGCTTTGACTCCGCATTTGAGGAATCCATTCAGGCAAAGGTCATCGCCGAGCAGGACGCTTTGAAAATGGAAAACAAGACCAAGGAAAAGCAGGAGGAGGCAAAGCAGGTGGTAATCGCCGCACAGGCGGACGCCGACTCAAAGCGCATAGCCGCCGAAGCGGAGGCTGACGCTATCAAGGTGATACAGGAGCAATTGCAAAGCTCCCCCAACTATATAGAATATCTCAAGGTAGACAGGTGGAACGGACAACTGCCGCAGGTGGTGTCCGACGGCGTAAATCCTTTTGTGGCGCTTGATTCCAACACAGCGGGGAACACGGCGGCAGGAAACGGCGGAAACTGATAGCTTGAGGGGCGGTCTACCGCCCCTTTTGAATGAAAGATAAGGGAAATGACAAAATGAAGGACTTAAACGGGATAAAAAGACAGTGCCTGGACAGATTTTTCAGCAGGACAAACGAAAGACAGCGCGAGGCGATATATCAGACTGAGGGCGCTTTGCTCATAATCGCGGGAGCAGGAAGCGGAAAAACGACGGTTTTGTGCAACAGGATAGCAAATCTCCTGCTGTTCGGAAAAAGCTACAACTCCACGCTGAAACGGCAGCTTTCCGAGGAGGACGAAAAATTCCTCACGGATTATGCAAAGGGAAAAATTGAGATAAACGAGCAGTCCACCCTCAGGCTCTCCACCCTGCTTGGGGTGGAAAGAGCCGCCCCCTGGCGTATTCTGGCGGTGACCTTTACCAACAAGGCGGCAGGGGAGCTGAAAGAGCGTTTGCAGAATATGAACGCCCCGGGCGGCGGAGAGGTGTTCGCAGGGACGTTCCACTCCACCTGCGTCAAGATACTGCGCCGCGGGATAGACGCTCTTGGATACAAAAATTCCTTTACCATTTACGACACTGACGACAGCCTGAGAGTGATAAAGGACGTGATGAAGGAGCTTAACGTTTCCGACAAGGCGTTCAGCCCCAAAGAATTTCAAAGCAAGATAAGCAGGGCGAAGGACCAGCTTTTGTACCCTGCGGATTTTCCCGTCAGCACCGACAGCGGGCGGGCGGATTTCAAGCTGGAAAGGGCGAGAGAGGTTTACAGGCGGTATCAGCAGAAGCTGAAAAACGCCAACGCCCTTGACTTCGACGATCTGATAATGAAAACGGTGGAGCTGTTCCAGACCTGCCCCGAAGCATTGGAACGGTGGCAGCGCAGCTTTGACTACATAATGGTGGACGAGTATCAGGACACCAACACCGCCCAGTACAAGCTGATCTCCCTGCTGGCAAAGGGCAGCGGAAATCTTTGCGTCGTTGGGGACGAGGATCAGAGCATTTACCGTTTCAGAGGGGCGACTATTGAAAATATCCTCAGCTTTGAAAAGGAATTTGGCGCAAAGGTGGTAAAGCTGGAGCAAAACTATCGTTCCACCGAGACCATTCTGGACGCCGCAAACGCAGTTATCAAAAACAATACTCAGCGCAAGGGGAAAAATCTCTGGAGCGACAAGGGCAAGGGTGAGAAGATAAAGCTGGACCTTTACCAGTCCGAGACTGACGAGGCGGACAGCATTGCCCGCACCGTCCTCGACCTGAAGGAGCAGGGCGGCGGCTTTAACGACAGCGCCGTGCTTTACCGCACAAACGCACAGTCCCGCACGATAGAGCTTTCTATGGCGAAAATGGGCATTCCTTACCGTATGGTGGGCGGAACCAAGTTCTACGACCGCAAGGAAATAAAGGATATGCTGGCGTATCTCAGCGTTATCAACAATCATTCCGACACTGTAAGGCTGAGCCGTATCATAAACGAGCCGAAGAGAGGGATAGGCGACGCGACCCAGGCGGAGATATTCCGCATAGCGGACGGAACGGGAATGACCCCTGTGGAGGTAATGGAGCACGCTGATGAATTTGACGGGCTTTCCAAAAAGTCAAAGATACTTGAGGAGCTTGGAAGAATGTTCCGTGAGCTTGGGCAGGGTGAGGACAGACCCCTTGACCATCTGGTGGACGATATCCTTGCCGCTACGGGATATGAGAATATGCTGGATAAGCAGGGGGACGAGGGCGCCGCAAGAATGGAGAACATTCAGGAGCTTAAATCGGGTATGATAAAGTTCTGCGAGGAAAACGAGGAACATTCCCTCTCCGACTATCTGGAAAACATCGCCCTTATCACCGACCTTGACAGCTACGACCAGAGCGAGGACAGGGTGACCCTTATGACTATGCACGGAGCAAAGGGGCTTGAATTTGACAACGTGTTCATCGTGGGGGCGGAGGAGAATATTTTCCCCTCCTATCGCTCTCAGCTTGATATGAACGAGATAGAGGAGGAGCGCAGGCTTGCCTACGTTGCGATAACGAGAGCGAGGAAAAAGCTGTTTATCAGCCACGCAAGGCAAAGACTGCTGTACGGCAATACCCAGCGCAACAGAGTTTCACGCTTTGTGGAGGAGATACCCGAGGAATATCTGGAATTTACCGACCACACTATGCGCACCTCGTTCCAGCCCGTTCAGAAAAGCGTCAAGCCTGGGTATTTACAGCAGGAAACGAGGCACGCTCAGGTGGAAAAGATGGCGGCGAGGATCTCCGCCTCCCACTCTTCTCCCCTCTCCTTTGAAAGCGGCGAGAGGATAAAGCACCGTGTTTTCGGCGAGGGAACGGTGCTGAACGTGACGCCGATGGGCAACGACAATCTGCTGGAGATAGCCTTTGACAAGGCGGGGACGAAAAAGATAATGGCGAATTTCGCAAAAGTGGAAAAAGCGGATAGTTAAAAGCGAAAATTATCAAAAAATAAGCGCTGATTCGGAGGTCGCTCTGAATCGGCGCTTTGCTTTTTTATCGTCTGCTTATTTACTCAGCTCTTCACTTTTACTCATCAAGTATAACGTCCGCGTCGGCGCTTCCCGTAACGGTGAAGCTGGTTATTTCAGCGGAAATTTTCTGATTGGGAAGTTCCATATGCTTGGGTGAAGAACTGCCCTTGCCGTACAGCATAAGACATTCCCCTGTCTGCACTAAAGAGCCGTCGTCGGTGACGGTGACTTTTCCGTTTCCGCCCGCCGCTTCCTCCATAGCGGAAATTATTGCGGAAATGGGAGAATAGGCGAAATCATCGGTGAGATTTTCAGCGGAAAAGTCACCCATTGATGCGGAAGCGGCGCCGCTTTTGTAGTTAATCACAAGTCCCTGCGCCTCGTACGGCTCGGTGAGAGTTATCGTCCATATCCCCGTTCCCTTTCGGTTGAAATCGGCGGTAAATCCGCTTTCTCCCGCCGTCACCTGCGCCGTCATCTTATAGCTTTTGTCCATATCGGGCGCTTTGGGCGCAAGTATCCCGCCGTCAGCGCAGGAGGTCAGCAGTAATGCGGCGGCAGCGACAGCTATCAGCCTTCTGAATTTTAAAGTACCCATAAATATCCTTTCGCGAAGGACGTTTATTTGACCGTCAGAGCATTGCTCTCCCCAGAGTGTCCGCCACGTCGCCTGCCGTTACAGAGGCGGGGGCGGCGCTTTTCACCAGGATATCCGCCGACAGACCGTGAAGATACGCTCCAAGAACGGCGGCGTCAAAGGGGTCTGTTCCCTGCGCCAGAAGCCCGCCGATAAGTCCTGTGAGCACGTCGCCCGTTCCCGCCTTGGCAAGGGCGGTGTTTCCCGTAGGATTGACAAAAATTCTGCCCTCAGGCGAGGCTATGACGGTATTCACGCCTTTCAGCAGTATAACTGCTCCCGTTTTTGCGGCAAAGCGGCGGACGATATTGATACGGTCCTTCTGCACCTGCTCCGCTGTAAGACCCAGCAGGCGGGCAAGCTCGCCGGGGTGGGGAGTTAAGATAAGGGGACGGTCCTTGTCCTCCAGTTCATATATATTATCTTTCAGACAGTTTATTCCGTCCGCGTCGATAACAACGGGGCATTTTCTTTTTCGGAGGACTTTTTTCAGCATTTTCAGGGTAGAAGCGCCGTTTCCCATACCACAGCCTATCGTGACGGCGGTGGCTTTTTCCAGCGCCTCGTCAAAGTCCCTTTCCTCCCTTGAAACAAAAATACATTCGGGAACGGCGGCGGGCGCAACGTTCAAAACCTTGGACACTGAGGAAAGAGTCACAAACCCTGCTCCGCTTCTCAATGCACCCTTGCAGGAAAGAATGGCGGCGCCGATATATTTTTCGCTTCCCGCAATATTCAGCAGTCTGCCGAAATTGCCCTTGTTTGCGCTTTTGGGTCGGGCGGGGAGCTTTTCCTTTATTGAGGGAGGAGTAAAAATTCCGTCATATTCGGCATAGCATTTTTCCGTTATGCCGATATCAAGGATTTTTACTTCCCCGCACATATCGTATGCGGGGTGGTTCAGCAGTCCCGTTTTCATTGCGGCGAGGACGTACGTCACGTCGGGGAGGAAAGCATTTTCACAAATCTCGCCGCTGTCGCCGTTTATTCCGCTGGGAATGTCCACGGAAATTTTCAGCGGTCTGCGGCGGCGGTTTGATACTGCGAAAAGCTGTGCCACGTCTTGGGGCAATCGTCCGTGAAAGCCCGTTCCGAACACGCAGTCTACTATCACGTCCACCGATTTGACGCAGTTTATTGCCGCTTCGGGGGAATTTTTAAGGGAAATGCGGGGCGGCTGAGGCTTGCCCTCCCGTGAACGGGCGCAGGCTTTTGCGGTATCGGTGTCAGGCTCGTTTTTCGTCAGCAGGACGGTAACGTTCCCGCCCCCTTCTTTCAGCAAAAAGGCAAGCTGAACGCCGTCGCCGCCGTTGTTCCCGCCGCCGCAGAGAACGGCAAAGCGTTTGTTTTTTATTTCGGTCAGCGCTGTTATCCCGCCGTATACCGCAAGGGCGGCGTTTTTCATCAGGGTGTCAAGAAATACGCCGTTTCCTGCGGAATTTTCCTCCGCCGCTTTCATTTGGGCGGAATTTACGATATATGTCATTTCTTTCTCCTGTAAGGTCAAAATAAAAAGGCGGCTACGCCGCCCTTTTTATTACTCCTCATCGTCCTTATGAGCAGCTTTCTTTCTTCTGTTTCTCTTTTTCTTCTTGGCGCTCTGAGAGGCGACTATCGCAATTATGACACAAACTACAAGAATTATGCCCGCTATCAGAAACGGCAGGAAGTCCAGAGTTGTACCTGTATTTACGTTTGCTACAACATCAGCTACAAGCTCGTTCATTTTATTTTTCGTCCTTTCATCTGTACTTTTTTATTTTTTCTGCATAAATGCAGTCAAATACCGTCGTCAAAAAGTTTCACTTATCCACAGGCTCACGCCCTGTCAAAAACCGTATCGCACGCTGTACGGAATTTCTCACGTGCTCCATATCGGCGTTGTGGAGCTTTCCCGCATTGCGGTAGTCAAAGCTCTGGCAAAATTCCTCCACGTCGGCGGTGAGCTGTTTCATATAGTTGTCGGTAAGCGCCTCAAGATCTTTTCTGAAGGAGGCAAAGTCCCCCTTGGACATCTGACTTGCTCCCGCCTGCAAAAGCAGCTTGTAATGGGGAAGGCATATGTATTCCTGCTGATTGAACAGGGTCTTGAAGGCGGGGTCGGTGGAGTACATTTTAAACACCGTTTCCAGCGTGTGATTTATCCCCCAGCTCACCTTGCTGCATACAAAGCAGGTATTTCCCGCCTGCTCCGTCTTTTTCCCCTTGCCGAAGGGCAGCTTTGAGCCGAAAAGCTCCTTTTCCGCCTCAGCCATATGGGTGCTTAACATAAGGGCGAGGGAAAGGCGGTTATTCTGCTGTAAAAGCATATTGTAGTGAGTGTGGCAAAAGCCCAGCTTGTTCGTTTCTATCCGCACATCAGGCTCCATCATAGCGGCGCCCATTATGTATTCGCAGATATGCTCCTCAATGCCGTCACGCAGGCGGCAGATTGGGCAGCCGTCCTTTGGTCCGAACACGTCGTTTACGGGTATTGTCAGTATGCTTTCACGCATTTTTTAATTCCTCCCGCTGAAAATTTTGTGAATTTTCTTGCTTATTATCTATTATTGTATTATAATATTCTTAAAATATCAAGTGGAAAGAGAAAATTTTTATGGATTTTTTTATCAGGGCGGACTGTCTTGATCTGAAACAGACGCTTTTCTGCGGTCAATGCTTTCGTTTTGTCCAGACGGAAGAAAATATTTTTGAAGGAACGGCGTGGGACAAATTTGTAAGATTGCGGCAGGAAAAGGACGGTATCACGCTCCTTGACGTGAATGACAGCGATGTGCCGTTCTGGGAGGATTATTTTGACGTGAGCCTGGACTACGGCGAGCTGATACGCTCATTCAGCGAGGACGAAACGCTGAAAGCCGCCTGCAAGGGGCGCGGGATACGGGTGCTGAGGCAGCAGCCTTTTGAAACGCTTATCAGCTTTATCATTTCCCAGAACAACAACATCAAAAGGATAACGGGAATAATTGAACGTTTGTGCGAAAATTTCGGAGAAAAGACGGCGCACGGTCACTCCTTCCCCACTGCGGAAAGGCTGGCGGGGCTGTCGGTTGAGGACTTGGCTCCTCTGCGGGCGGGATTTCGCGCAAAGTACATAATCGACGCCGCACAAAAGGTGAACAGCGGCGAGGTGGATCTTGAAAAAATTGCGCTCCTCCCTGACGATGAAGCGAGGGAAGAGCTGAAAAAGATAAAGGGCGTAGGTGACAAGGTGGCGGACTGCGTTTTGCTGTTCGGTCTGCACCGACTGTCCGCCGTTCCCAAGGACGTGTGGATAAAAAGGGTCATCGCCTGCTGTTATCCCGACGGATTTCCCGCCTGCGTGGGAGAATATGCGGGTATCGCACAGCAGTATCTGTTTGATTATGCCCGAGTGGAAATGAAGGAAATGTTTACGGTGAAGTAAGCGTATGTAAAAATAAATGCCCTTTCTCTGTTGGGAAGGTCTGCGAAGACCGCACGCCTGCCACGGCGAAGCCGCATTTGACAGCTTCGCTGTCAAATGGCAGGATTTGCGGAGCAAATCCTGCCCTCCGTTCCGCAGGAACGGAGGCGGCTTCGCCGCGCCTCGCACCACCCTCCCTTAGGAACTGACCCCGCTAACCACTTGCGGGAGCTGTGTTCAGCGAAAGGGGCAGACGTGATAAATTTAAAAATAATGCTGAAAGGAAAAAATAAAGATGAAATGCCCTGAATGTGGAAACGAAATACTGCAAAGCGACAAATACTGCGGAAGGTGCGGCGCTTTCAACTCCGCTTCGCTTACCGCCGCTATGAATAATATCGACCCTCCCGACCAAAGCAAGGCTGAAGATATTGCCGAAGAAAAAACCGAAAATGCCGCTGAAACGGTCAGTGAAGCAGCCCAAGAAACTGCTCCTGCCGAAGCCGAAACGGAAAATTCTATCCCCAAGGAAGAACCGCCCGCCGAGGAAATAACTCCAAAGGAGGAAACCCCCGTTCCCCCTGTGAGCGAAGCCGCGCCGAACACGGAACAGCAGGACAAATATACATACCGCCAAGACGAATACAGCTATCCTAAAGAAAAGGAAAAGAAGGTTTGCTCCCTGTCGGTAGCGGTGTTCTGCGTCGTTATGGTGTTTATCCTGTCCGTTTTGTGCGGAGTTTTTGCGGGAATGTATTTCACCGAAAGGGCAAAGCACGCTCAGTCGCAAAGGCAGGAAACCGTTTATACTTCAATGAATACGGAGCTTTGATATGGTAAATATAGGAAACAGCTGGGACGATCTGCTGGCGGAGGAATGGGAAAAGCCGTATTACCTTAAGCTGAGGAAATTTCTCAAGGAGGAATACGGAAAGTACCGTGTATTCCCGCCTATGGACGATATTTTTAATTCCCTGCGCTATGCGGACTACGACAGCGTGCGGGCGGTGATAATCGGGCAGGACCCGTATCACGAGCCTAATCAGGCTCACGGGCTCGCCTTTTCGGTGAAAAAAGGCTGTCCCATTCCGCCGTCCCTGAAAAATATTTACGCTGAGATACAGCAGGATCTGGGCTACGCTCCTCCCCTTCACGGCGAGCTGACAAGCTGGGCAAGGCAGGGGGTATTATTGCTGAACACGGTGCTGACGGTGCGAATGGGTCAGGCGAACAGCCACCGTGGGCAAGGCTGGGAGCAGTTCACCGACGCTGTGATACAAAAGGTGAATATGAAAAAGACTCCCGTTGTCTACCTGCTGTGGGGCGCAAACGCACGGGAAAAGGCAAAGCTCATCACCAACCCGAAGCACCTTATCCTCACCGCCGCACACCCCAGTCCCCTTTCCGCCTACAACGGATTTTTCGGGTGCAGGCATTTTTCCAAGGCAAACGCTTTCCTGAGAAACAGCGGAGCTGTGGAGATAGACTGGAAAATAGAAAACGATTGACAATTGATAATTGATAATTGACAATTGATAATTGACAGTTGACAGTGGAAAATTATTTTTATCACAAGCGCCGATTCGGAGAAATGCCTCCGTGTCGGCGCTTTCCGTTTTGTTCAAATTTTGCCGCAGAAAAACGCCGTAATTTTTCACTGTAAAATTTTTTATTTTCCTATTGACAAATCACGTTTTTCCTGTTATACTGTCTGTAACAAGTGTACTAATCATAATAATACAGTTAGAAAGGAGCAGGCATGATAAGCGTAGACTACAAGGACAAACGTCCTATTTACGAACAGCTTGCCGTCAACATAACGGCGATGGCGCTGTCAGGCGAGCTTAAGCCTGACGAACAGCTCCCCTCTGTGCGGCAGCTTGCGGTGCAGCTCAAGATAAATCCCAACACTATCGCCAAAGCGTATGCGGAGCTTGAGCGCAGGGGCGTGACCTACACCGTGGCGGGAAAAGGCTCGTTCATAAACAGCGACCTTTCCTCAGCGGCAAAAGCGCAGCAAAGCGCCGCCGAGAACAATTTCACGGAAGCGGTAATGCAGGCAAGGCTGTGCGGCATTGAAAAGAGCCGCCTGCTGGAAATGATAGGAGAAGCGTATGATACAGATAAATGAATTAAGCAAATTTTACAGCGAGTCGGGAGTTTTGTCGCTGGATAAGCTGACTCTGGACATTCCCGACGGGAGCATAGTGGGGCTTATCGGCACAAATGGCGCAGGAAAATCCACCCTGATGAGGATAACGGCGGGGATATACCGTCAGGACAGCGGCACGGTGCTTATTGACGGAGAGCCTGTTTTTGAAAACAACAACGCCAAGACCAAGATAGCCTACATCAGCGACGACCCCTACTATCAGGCGGGAATGACTTTGAAAAGAATGGCGATGATATATTCCACGCTGAAAGATCAGTTCTCAGTCAAGAAATTTTATCAGCTTATAGAAAAGTTCGAGCTTGACCCAAATATGAGAATGTCGGGCTTTTCCAAGGGAATGAGAAGGCAGAGCGATATTATCGCCGCCCTGTCCTGCAACGCAAAATATCTTCTCTGCGACGAGACCTTTGACGGACTTGACCCCATCACAAGAGAAAAGGTAAAGCGTATCTTCATTGACGAGATAATGGACAACAACGCAACTATCCTTATGTCGTCACACAATCTCCGCGAGATGGAGGATATATGTGACAGGATAGTGCTGATACACAAGGGAAAGCTGGTCATCAGCGCCGACGTGGAGGAAATGCGGGGACAGGTACACAAGTATCAGCTTTTGTTCCACGAAAGCACGGAGGTGCCTCTCCAGTCGCTGAAGCCATATTCCCTTGAGCAAAGCGGAAGAATGATAACCTTTATCGCCTCGGGCGACCCTGACGACAACAGGCGGCTGGTTTCCTCCATAGCTCAGGCGACAAACAATTCCCTTGACTATTTTGAGGCAGTCCCGCTGAATTTAGAGGAAGCGTTCAGCTACAAGCTGAAAAGCAGCGGACTTATCGACGACAACGAGGAGGTGAACGTACAATGAGCGCATATTTGAGAAAAACGTTCAGGACCACATATTTCGCCCTGAGGAACAACCTTACGGCGCTGGGTATGCTGGCGCTTATCTGCGGCGTTATCCTGCCGCTGTTCTCCGCAAGTGTGATCTCAGGCAAAAACGTTGGGTTTTACGAAACGAACATGATAATGCAGATAATATCCTTCTTCTTAGCGCCTGTGTGCGGGCTGACGATACCCAGCGTGCTGTTCTCCTATATCCACAAGCGCAGGGACAGCGATTTCTTCAACTCTATGCCCGTCAAGCGCAGTCAGTATTTTATAGGCTACACGGTATTTGCCTTTGCCGCTTTCATTCTGGCGTACCTGCTGATGTGCCTGCTGGAATTTTTCGTGTTCCTGTTAAACGGCGTCAGCTTTAGCGACGCAGGCGTGGCGTTCAGATATTTCCTGCCCTCGCTTGTCAGCTTCTTTATAGTGTTCAGCTCCACTATGCTGGCGATAACCTTTACAGGCTCTTCGGTAAGCACGCTTGTGACCCTGCTGCTTCTGAACCTTACCCCTGTGGCGGTAATATACCTGACCATAATGATGGGAACAAACCTTTACACCCAGGTTTATTTCAAGTGTTTTGAAAATATCACCCTTATGCTCACCCCTGTTGCAAGCTCATATCTCAGCATTGTCGCCGAGGGAAAGGGACTGTTCCTGCTTTTGCAGGCGGGGATAGCCGTGCTGGAGCTTGCGGCGTCGTATCTTATGTTCAGGTTCCGCAGGGGAGAGACCACTATGGCGGTGGCTTTCCCGAAAACAAGGTATATTTTCCAGTATCTTGTGATGTTCTTATGCTCCTACGTCGCAGTGTACTTTATGGTAAGCAATATGCTGTACTGGATATACAATAATCAATATTTCCCCTTCACTGAGATGATAATGACGGGAATAGTCATTCTCGCCTCGTTCATCATAATGAATATGATACTTGAACGGTCCATGAGGGCGGCGTTCCACAGGATAAGACATCTGTTCATCTTCACAGCGGGCTTTACGGTGCTGGTGTTCGTCATAACACAGACGGTGAACCTGCTGCCCAGATACGTTGTTCCCGTTCAGACGGACGCGCTCTATATTGAGGTGAACACGCGTACCTTCTCCCCTGTCAAAGATGAAGTAGGCACAACGTATCTGGATCTGACCGAAACGCACCAACATTCTTATGCCGTGACTGACAAGGAAAAGGTAAAAGGAATGCTTAACTGGTTCGTAAGCAAAAAGGTCGGACAGGAAGGCGGCTATATCGGAGAAACGTACATTAAATTCCCCGAAGACTACGATATTAAGACAGACGACGGGTATATAGAATATAACGTTCTGATCACTATGCTGGATATGAAACCCTCGGGGGAATGGACCAAGGGCATGTTTACGTCGGATACGCTGTACGACACGTATACCGATATGACCACTCTGTACGACGCAGACATGGTGCAAATGCTGGAGGACGAATACAAATCGTTTGACATAAAAGACAGTCACCAGACGGTGACCTACTAAACGATAACTGCGGCGGGAAAACCAAAATCCCGCCGCTTTTATTTACAAACAGGAAAAAATATGGTACAATAAAAACGTTCAAATCGTTGAAGTAAAAAAGAGGCTTTTATGGACAGGGAAACACTGATGAAAAACGGGCTTTCCTCAGATGAAGTGAAAAGGCTCGTTTCCGAGGGAAAGACCAACGACGGGGGCGACACTCCCACCAAAAGCGTCGGGGAGATAATCAGAAAAAACACCCTCACCTTTTTTAATCTTATAAACGTGATACTGGGCGTGCTTGTCCTGCTCACAGGGTCGTACAAAAACTGCCTTTTTCTTGGAGTTATCGTCTGCAACACCGTTATCGGCATAGTCCAGGAGATAAGGGCGAAAAGGACTATTGACAGGCTTAGCCTTATTTCTGCGCCGAAAGTAACATTGCTCCGTGACGGAAAGGAGATAAGCGGTCACGCAAAGGATATAGTTTTAGGGGACGTTATGCTGTTGTCCCCGGGGCAGCAGGTATGCTCCGACTGCGTTTTGCTGGGCGGAGAATGTGAGGTGAACGAAAGCCTTATAACAGGCGAAAGTGACCCCGTTTTCAAGAAAGAGGGGGAGGAGCTGCTGTCAGGCAGCTTTGTGATAAGCGGTAACGTATACGCTGGGGTCATTCGTGTGGGGAGCGATAATTTCAGCTCCAAAATGACCGCAGGGGCAAAGTACATCAAGAAAAACAACAGCGTTATGCTCCGTTCTCTTGACAGGATAATCAAGGTGATAGCCTTTTGCTTTATCCCTATCGGTATCTGTCTGTTCCTCAACGCCTGGCTGCGCTCGGGACAGGCGTTCGACCGCGCAGTTCTCAGCACCGTGGCGGCGCTGATAGGAATGATACCCGAGGGGCTTTATCTTCTTGCAAGCGTAGTTATGGCGGTGAGCGTGATACGCCTTGCTTCCCACAGGACTTTGGCGCAGGATATGTACTGCTCCGAAACCTTGGCGAGAGTGGACACTCTTTGCCTTGACAAGACGGGGACGATAACCGAGGGGAGAATGAAGGTGGAAAGCACCCTGCTCCTTGACGAAAATTTCCCGCTTGATAAGGCTATGACCGCATTTGCCGCCTGTATGAACGACCACAATCCCACTATGGACGCAGTAAAAGCCCACTGGGACGGCGGCGAGGACAAAGCAATAAGCACCTGTCCCTTTTCCTCCGCAAGAAAGTGGAGTGGGGCAAATTTTGAAAAGGGCTGTATCATCTTCGGTGCACCAGAATTTGTACTGAGGGAGGATTACTCCAAGATAAAGGATACCTGCGAAAAGGCGCAGGACGAGGGCGTGAGAGTTCTCCTTGCCGCCTGGTCGGAAAATGAGATAAAGGGGCACGACCTGCCAGAAAATATCACCCCCGCCGCGCTTATCTTCATCGGCGACGTTATAAGGGAAGAAGCCCCTGCCACGCTGAAATATTTTGACGCACAGGGCGTTGACATAAAGATAATTTCGGGGGACAATCCCGTCACCGTTTCAAGGATAGCGGGCAAGGCGGGAGTTAAAAACGCTGAAAAGGCGGTGGACGCTTCCCTTTTGTCCGATGAAGAAATAAAGGACGCTGTGAACAAATACACCGTTTTCGGCAGAGTTACTCCCGACAAAAAGTTAGCGCTGGTAAAGGCGCTGAAAGAGCAAGGTCACACCGTGGGAATGACAGGGGACGGCGTGAACGACGTGCTTGCGCTGAAGGAGGCGGACTGCTCCATAGCTATGCAGACGGGCAGCGACGCCGCAAAGAGCGTTTCCAACCTGGTACTGCTGGACAGTAGCTTTGCCTCAATGCCAAAGATAGTTGCAGAGGGGCGTCGCTCGGTGAACAATATACAAAGAAGCGGGACCTTGTTCCTCACAAAGACGGTCTATTCCTTCCTGCTGGCGCTTATCTTCATTTTCCTCCCCCTGCCCTATCCGTTCCAGCCGATACAGCTGACTCTTATAAGCGTCACAACCATCGGCATACCCAGCTTTTTGCTGGCGCTTGAGCCTAACACGGAGATAATCAAAGGGCATTTCATCTGGAACATTATGAAATTTGCGTTCCCTCGGGGCGTTTCTATGGCGTTCTGCGCTATGGCGTCGGTGGTGGTGTCACAGCTTATGGAGCTTTCCACCGACAAGATGTCCACCCTCACAGTCTACACCGTGGCGGCGGTGGGATTTTTCGTGATACTCAGGATAATCAAGCCTGTAAAGGGCTGGAAGATAGCTATGCTGGCGGGGCTTATCGGGATATTCGTTACTGCCGCACTGCTGTTTTCGGGAATATTCTCGTTGGGAACGCTGGAGCTGTTCAATCTCCTTGCGGGGGCGGGGATATTTGCGGCGGGAGCCGCGCTTATGCTCCTGCTGGAAAAGGCGGCGGAGCCTGTGATACAATTCTTCCTCAGGATAAAGCAAAGGCTTTTCCCAAAAGCCGAAAAGGAGCAAAGCAATGGCTGAGAAAAAACAGGTCTTTATATTTTCGGACGGCGCCTGCTCGGGAAATCCGGGGCCCGGCGGCTACGGGGTCATTCTCCGCTGTGAGGGGAAGGAAAAGGAATTGTCAGGCGGGGAAGCCGCCACTACCAACAACCGAATGGAGCTTACAGGGGTAATAGCGGGCTTGTCCGCGCTGAAATATCCCTGCAGGGTCACCGTGCAGACGGATTCAAAGTACGTCGTTGACGGGATAGAAAAGGGCTGGGCGAAAAGCTGGCGGAAAAACGGCTGGATAAAGAGCGACAAAAAGCCCGCTTTGAACAGCGATTTGTGGGAGAAGCTGCTGGAGCTACTGGAAAGGCACGAGGTGAGCTTTGTGTGGATAAAGGGTCATGCAGGTCACGCCGAGAACGAGCGATGCGACAGGCTGGCGGTGGCGCAAAGGGACAAATTTGCGGGGAAATAGGACTTTTTGGGGCATAATAGCGGTGAGTTGGCTCGCCGCTTTTTTGTTTTTTGGAGGGGAGAGGTGTGGGGGTGGGAGGGTGGGCGAAGCCGTGAGGCTGAAGGGCAGGCACAAGAGGAAAAAATGGTGTTGGGCGGCGGGAAAAAGCAGAACTGTTCAGCCGTGACCGTGAAAGAAAAAACGCAGAAAAAATTTTTTTCAAAAAAATTGACCTTTCCACCTTCTTTTTCGTTTTTATATATGAGGGGGTAAATTTGACAATGTCGAAAAAACAAGAAAGAAGGCGAAATAATTTTATTTCTGTAAAATATTGACGTAGCTTTTACCTTGGTGTATAATATAGAAATATAGAAGTATATAGGTATGTGAAAGCATATACCTGTTATGATCATAAAAGGAGCAGATAATGAGCGAACATCAGAAATCAGATGATAAAAATAAAAAGCAGACCGACAAGCAGGAAAACAAGAACGAAAAAAAGTCTTCCTTCTGGGTCAAGGCGAATATCACCGCCACCTTGTCCCTGTTTGCGGGGATAACCTTGTCACTGCTGATATTCCCGCGCCCCACCGAATCGCATACAGAGCGCAGAGATCTGGCAAAATTCCCGCAGTTTTCCGTTGCGGATTATTTCAGCGGCGATTTTGCCGACGGAGTAACCGAATGGTTTGACGACACGGTGCCCTGGCGCGACGGATTTAAGAACATTTCCTCGCATATCGTGAAGTATATGGGCGTATCATTGGGAGGGGCAACCGTCTACGGTCCTATCCAGGAGATAAAGCCCACCTCAACTCAGCCGCCTGAGCCCACTCAGCCCACCGACACAAATCAACCTACGCCTCCCGATAACAGCGACAGTCCCTCAACTCAGCCTATTGAAGAAAACACCTCCGCCACCGTTACCACCGAACCAGAATTTCACGTCGGCGCAGGTGAAATGTCGGAGAGCAACGGTCTTGTTGTGTACCAGAATACCGATACGGGGCATTACTGGTGCGTACAGCTTTACAGCGGCGGTTACAGTCAGGACACTTTTATCGAGTATATCAACACTATCGCCGATCAGATAGGCGACTCAGCGCAGGTATACGTTATGGTAGCGCCTGAATCCAGCGAATACTATACTCCCGACCAGTATCTTGACTACACCGTTTCCCAGAAAAAGGTAGTGGACTATATCAACAACGGTTTAAGCGACAAGGTCATCGGCGTTGACTGCGTTGAACCGCTGAGGCAACACGCCGCCGAAGATATTTTCTGCCGCACCGACCACCACTGGAAGCCGCTGGGCGCATACTATGCGGCAAAGGCGTTTGCCGACGCTGCGGGTATAACTATACTTGAGGACCTTTCCCTGTATGAACTAAGAACTATACCAAAATTTATCGGCACGTGGTATGGCAGCACTCAGGACCCAAACCTGTACAACGACTACGATACCTTTGACTACTATATTCCACCTAATGATTTTGACACGTACTATTATGACACAGCTTATCAGAACGAGTTTAAAGCTCCCTTCTTCCTGCAATATGACTGTGAGGAAAATCCCGACAGCGCATACTCCACCTTTATGGGAGCGGATAACAAGATAGTGCGTGTGGACACCGATGTTAAAAACGGGAAAAAACTGCTCGTGTTCAAGGACAGCTATGGCAACGCTGAGATACCGTTCTATATGAACAGCTATGAGCAGATATACGTCTGTGACATAAGATTTTTTGACCTTAACGCAATTGACTTCATCAAAGAACAGGGTATAGACGACGTGCTGTTCACCATGTGCATTACCTCCGCAACGGGAGATAACGCTTTCAAAATGGAAAAGCTCTTCACCAACCCTTGAAAGGAATCAGAATAACAATGAATATCAAAAGAATTACGGCGCTGGGGCTTTGCCTTGCTATGCTCCTCTGCGCCTGCAACGGCAATAATGCCGACGACAATACCACAACAACTCCCACACCCCAAAGCCAGCAGCAGGGCAGTGAAAGTGAAAGCCAGAGTGAAACCACAACTCCCACTTCCGAAGAATCGGAAAATACTTCCTCCGATACTTCTTCTTCGGAGGAGGAATCCGTTCCCCCTGTCACCGAGCCTGCGGGAAACGTTCCCGACGACTACCGTGAATACGGCGAAAACGGCATACTCGTAGTAGGAAGAAACGGGCATTACGTAGGGCTCAGCGGCTGCTGGGGAACGCTGGAGCTTTGCGACAGCTACACCGCTTCCCTCAACAAAGCGGCAGAGCTGCTCCCCGACGTTAATATATACGATATGATAGCTCCCACCGCCGTGGAATTTTATCTTCCCGACGACGTAACGGGCTTTACAGGCAGTCAGAAGGAAAAGATAGACCACGTTAAAAGCGGGCTGAAAAACGTAACTGAGATAGACGCTTACGGCGTTCTTGAACAACATCAGGACGAATACATCTATTCCCGCACCGACCACCACTGGCAGCCTTTGGGCGCATACTACGCCGCAAAGGAATTTGCTCAGCAGTCGGGAACCGGCGACCTGTTCCCCGCCTTGTCGAAATATGAAGCAGTGACTAAAGATGGGTATGTGGGCTCATACTATAACTACTCAAAATGCGAATGTCTGAAAAACGACCCCGAGCCTTTCACCCTGTACATTTCCCCCAATGCGGACGCTCTTACCACAACATATTATGACACCTCTTTCCAGAACGGCGAGCAGGGACATCTGTTCCCCTATCCTGACGCCAGCGGATATTATCTTTCATTCCTGGGAACGGACATCTGCATAGCAGAGATAGATACCGACTGCAAGAACGGCAGAACTCTCGTCATCTGCAAGGAAAGCTACGGAAACGCCCTTGTTCCTTTCCTGACAAGCTGCTATGAAAAGATATACGTTACGGATATGAGATATTTTGATATTAACCTTGTGGACTTCTGCAAGGAGGTTGGAGCGACCGACCTGCTGTTTGCCTGCTGTACCTTTACTCCCGCAGGCGGAAACGGCTCCTATCTTGAAGATATAATAAAATAACTGTGAGGAAAAAATGGCGAATTTTTACCCCTTTGACAGTGCGGAGCTTACCAAAAAGCGAAAATCCATAAAGCGCGCCCTGCTCTCAGACGGCAGTAAGCGGATAGAAAAGAAGATCGCGGTGCTTGGCGGCTCCACCACCAACGGAATCGTGGATATGCTGGAGCTTTTCCTGCTTTATTACGGGATAAAGGCGGAGTTTTACCAGTGCGAATACGCCCAATACTGGCAGGACGCAATGTTCGGCGCTGAGCTGCGTGAGTTTCAGCCTGATTTTGTGTTTATCCATACCACTTCAAGAAATATCTCCGCTTTCCCCGAAATGTCAATGAGCAGGGAGGAAGTAGACAGTCTTCTGAAAAATCAGCTTGAGCATTTCACCGTGATGTGGGATAAGCTGAGGGAGGACCTTTCCTGTCCCGTTATACAAAACAATATGGAAATGCCGTACTGGAGACTGCTTGGCAACAAGGACTGCGCCGACTTTCACGGCAGGGTGAATTTTGTGACAAGGCTGAACGGCGGTTTTTACGATTACGCCGCAGAACACAGTGATTTTTACATTCACGATATAAACTATCTCAGCGCATCGCTGGGACTGGAAAAGTTTTCCGACCCGCTGTACTGGAATATGTACAAGTATGCGGTGGCTGTGCCGTTTTTCCCTGATTTTGCCTTTAGTCTGGCGAAAATTTTCGCTTCTCTACTTGGAAAAAACAAAAAAGTCCTCGCCCTTGACCTGGACAACACCCTTTGGGGCGGCGTTGTGGGGGACGACGGAGTGGAAAATCTTGCTTTGGGGCAGGAAGTACCATTGGGGCAGGCGTACTGCGAGTTTCAGTCCTATATCAAGGCGCAAAAACAGCTTGGGGTACTTTTGACGGTATGCTCAAAAAACGACCGTGAAAACGCAATTGCGGGACTTGAACACCCTGACGGCGTTCTTCGCCCCGACGATTTCACCGTGATAAAGGCTAACTGGGACCCTAAAAGCCTGAACATTCAGCAGACCGCAAAGGAGCTTGACCTGCTCCCCGAAAGCATAGTGTTCGTGGACGATAATCCCGCCGAGCGCGCAATTGTTGGCGATATGGGGATAGAGACCCCGCCTATGGACAGAATTGAAAATTACATCAAGACCCTTGACAAGGGCGGATATTTTGAAGTGACGAACTTCTCCGCCGACGACCTGCGCAGAGTTGAGATGTACAAGCAAAACGCCGAGAGGGCGGCGGCGCAGTCCTCCTTCAAGGATTACGGGGAATATCTGGATTTTCTTGAGATGAAAGCGGTCATTGAGGACTTTTCGCCTATCAATCTGGCGAGAGTTACTCAGCTCACCAACAAGAGCAACCAGTTTAATCTCACCACCAAACGCTATTCCCCCGCCGAAATGGAAAAGGTGTACAAAAGCGAAAATTATATCCGCCTTTGCGGACGGCTTACGGACAAATACGGCGATAACGGCATTGTGAGCGTGATCATCGGTGAAAAGCAGGGAGATGTTCTTGATATTCAGCTTTGGCTGATGAGCTGCCGCGTGCTGAAAAGAGAGATGGAATTTGCTATGCTGGACGTGCTTGCTCAAAAGGCAAGGGAGCAGGGCATAACGAAGCTGGTGGGACATTATTACCCCACTCCGAAAAATTCTATGGTAAAGGACTTGTATATGGACTTCGGTTTCACAAAGACGGAGGAGGACGGCGAGGGAAATACCCGCTGGGAGCTGTCAATTGATCCTTACGAAAACCGGACTTCACATATTGAAATAAACTGAAAGGGAGCTTGAGCTATGGACGAGATATACGAAAGACTGAACAGCGTGTTTAGAGATGTTTTTGACGACGACAGCATTACCGTGAACGAGGACACCACCGCCGACGATATCGAGGACTGGGACAGCCTGAACCACATCACGCTGATAGACGCTGTGGAAAGCGAATTCGGCGTGCGCTTCACTATGGGTGAGGTAAGCGGTATGAAAAACGTGGGGGAAATGGCGAATATAATTAAGGAACGTATGTAAAAGGGCAGAATAAAACGCCGTGATAAATTTCACGGCGTTTTTTGTTTTTATTCTTCCTCAGCAACTTCTATTTCGTCCGTCCCCTGTATTATCGCTACAAGTCCGTCCAGACCGCCTTCGAGGGTCTCAACGCTTTTGAGGGATTTGTTTATCTGACGGGTGCGAACGCCAACCAGCTGTTCCAGCTCGTCGTCAAGCTGACGGGAACGCAGCTGCGCCGATTTAAGTACCTTTTCAAATTTAGCAAATTCGCTTTTGACGCCTCCCAGTACGTTCCATACGTCGTCGCTGCGCTTTTGTATCGCAAGGGTGCGAAAGCCCATATAAAGAGAGTTCAGCATTGCCGCCATTGTAGAGGGTCCCGCTATGTTCACCTGGAATTTCTGCTGAAGCTCCTCCACCAGTCCCATATTCACAACCTCGGCGTAAAGTCCCTCAAAGGGCAGGAACATTATTCCGAAGCCTGTGGTGTGAGGGGGCTGTACGTATTTGTCGTGAATGTCCTTTGCGCTGTTTCGTATGCGTTCGGAAAGGACCTTTTTCGCCGCTTCAACCGCGTCCTTGTCGCCGCTGTCGTAGGCGTCCCTCAGCGCATGGTACGTATCACCGGGGAATTTTGAGTCTATGGGAAGATAGATAGTTCCGTCGCCGTCGCCGGGGAGCTTTATTGCAAACTCAACGCGGTTATTGCTGTCGGGAATGGTGGCAACGTCTTTTTCATACTGTTCGGGGGCAAGAATGTCGGACAGGATACCTTCAAGCTGAGTTTCGCCAAGAATACCTCTTGTTTTTACGTTGGAGAGTATCTTTTTCAGATCCCCCACTCCCGCCGCAAGGCTCTGCATTTCGCCAAGCCCCTTGTGTACCTCTTCAAGGCGCTCGCTTACGGTCTTGAAGGACTGGGTCATTCTCTCGTCAAGGGTCTTTTGCAGCTTTTCGTCAACGGTGGTCCTTATCTGGTCAAGGCGCTTGCCGTTGTCCTCCCTTATCTCAAGCAGCTGTTTGTTTACCGTTTCGTTTACCTTGGAAAGGGCTTCCACGTTGTTTTTCTCTATGCCCTGCAAACGGTGCTCCAGCAATTCCAGCCGCTGATTCATATTGTCTGCGGACTGACGCTGGCTGTCGCTGAGCATTTGAGACAAGCCCTTTATGTTGTCGGAGACTTCCCGCCTTAACTCCGTCTGACTTCCCTTCTGGTCGGTGGAAAGGGTGGAAAGCCTGTCCTTTATCACCTCAAGCTCCTTGGAATTGTCCCCGCCGCCTGACGGCTTTCCGTTTTTTATTACGATTATCAGCAGGATAATGCTGATAACGATTGAAATCGCTGAAAGAATTATTCCTAAAATTTCCATTTTTGCTCCTTAATTCTGAAAAATTACTGTAATTATTTTAACATAACAAAATACCTTTGTCAATTATGTTGTTTTTTCTTGCTTTTTTGCGGAAAATATGTTATAATTTAATAAATAAAATTCGTACTTTTCCCGAACAGTCGGGTCAATATTTAATTTTAAAATTCAGGAGGAAAAAACCATGGGCAAATTTGTTATCAAGCACACCGCAACAGGCGTTAAGTTTGACCTGAAGGCGGGCAACGGCGAGGTTATCGCTACCAGCGAGGTGTACACCTCTGAATCCGCTTGCAAGAACGGTATCGAAAGCGTTCGCAAGTGCTGCGAGGGCGGCGTTGAGGATCAGACCGTTGAAGGCTACGAAACTCTCAAGCACCCCAAATATGAGGTTTATCAGGACAAGAAGGGCGAATATCGTTTCAGACTCAAAGCTCGCAACGGTGAGATAATTGCTACCAGCGAGGGCTACAAGGCTAAGCCCAGCTGCCTTAACGGTATCGAAAGCGTTAAGAAGAACGCTCCTGAGGCTGAGATCGTTGAGGAATAATTTTGGTGATGATACGCCGTCTGTTTTACAGGCGGCGTTTTTCTTTTTGGGGTGGGAGATCAGGCGGTTTATGAGGGGTGCGGGTTTAAGGGAAGATGTGCGGGGAGTGGGGCGGCGAAGCCGCAGTCGGCGCTTTGCGCCGACTTGATGATTTTGCGAAGCAAAATCATCACTTTTGTTCGGGCTTCGCCCGAACAAAAGGCGGCTTCGCCGCCCTGCTCCTCGCACTGGTTATCTGGTGTGCAGGCATAAACAAATGAACGATTACCACTACATAAACACTTCACGGTAAAGTCATAAAATACACCGTCAAAGTTTTCTAAGGAGAGTCCACAGCCGCCCTGCCACAGGAAAACACAGCCGCAGGCTCTACCACAAAAACGACATCTACTTCGTCAACACTCCTTGCAATACATCAAGGATTGCTGCGGAGCGTTTCCTCGTATCTGCCGCTTTTGTGTGAGCCTGCGGCGCTTTGCGGTTTTCTTCGAAAACCTGTGTTTTCCTATGTCAGTGCGGCTACGAGGATTTCTTTTCCAAAAGAAATTCTCTCAGAGCCCGTTCTGAAACTCCCAAAACAAAAAAGGCTTGGAAAAACTCCAAGCCTTTTCTTTGAGCCAAAAAATCACATACCCGTGATACCAGATCTCTCAATACCTTCAATAAAGTATTTCTGCAGGAAGCAGTAAACGAGCAGTATCGGTATCAGCGACAGCAGACAGCCTGCCTCGATCCAAACCATATAGTTCTGAGCGATACCCTGAACTTCACCGTTCAGATATACAGAAATCGTGGTGAACAGATTGGACACCTGAAGCGCTATCGTGTTGGAACCGCCATAGAACATTCCCGATACGTAGGAGTCGTTCCAGTACCATACCAGTGAGAATACGAATACTGTCAGGAAAGAAGAACGTGCATTGGGCACCATTATACGGATAAACGTGGAAAAAGGTCCGCAGCCGTCAAGGTGCGCGGCGTCCTCAAGCTCCTTGGGCAATCCGCGGAAGAACTGTCTGTAAATGAATACGAACAGACCTGCACGGATACCGTTTACAAATATCGCCTGTAAATACAAGCCCCACGGAGTACCTGTAAGGTTTATTCCCTCGCCGTTGTTAAACAGTGAGATTATACCGAAGACGTCGAAGAATCTGAACTGCTGGAACAGAGGGATAAGAACTACCTGTGTAGGAACGATTATCTGAAGTATAACAATTACAAACAAAAATCCTCTTGCCTTGAACTTGAATCTTGCAAAGCCGTAGCCTGTGATAGCGCAGGTGATGACCTGCAATACCGAACAAACCACGTTTACCGCCACGGTTTTCCACAGCAGAGTAGGATAATCGATAGCATTCCACGTATCGATTATGTTCTGAACCGTAAAGGTCTTGGGTATCCACATTATAGACGGGTCGTTCATTTCAGACTGAGGTCTTATTGCGGAGGATACCATAAACAGTATGGGATACATAATTACGAAGCCCAGACCGAACAGTATCAGAAATCTGAATATTGGCCAGACCTTCGACGCAACGCGCCTTCCGAATATGTAGCGGTAATGCTGTTTTTCGGATTCGTTGTAGTTGCGGTAATTTTTCAGTATCTCCCAGTTGCTTACGTGATATTTTTTGTGGAGCTCCTTCTGCTCCTTTTCAATGCGCTTTAACTCCTTCTTGGTGTATACCTTCTGAGTCCTTGCGTCATCGTCTGTCACTCTTACCACCGTATTCTTGAGAGCGTCGGCGGCGTGTTCGGTCTGTTCTTCGGCGGTTTCTGCCGCCTGCTCAACAGCCTCGCTGACTTCTTCCTTTACTTCGGCAGCGTCGGGAGCATTTTCAGCGTTGTTTATTTCCTTTTCAAAATCTTTCTCAGCCACTTTCAACCCTCCTTAATCTACCTGATAGAATATGAATCTTGATACGATCGCCGCTATGATACCCAGCGCTACGCCTACGATAGCAAAGTACGTCCACGCCATTGCCGTCGCCGCACCGTATTCCCACTGAGTCGTCTTGGTGAGCACCTGGTTCATTACAGGGTTCTCAGAATCTATGAAGCAGTCGATAACTGTGTATACAAGATTTACAAGGATCATAGGGCTTATGGTGGGGAAGGTTATCTTCCAGAAGAACTCCCAGCCTGTCGCGCCTTCCATCTGCGCCGCTTCCTTGGCGGAGGTGGATATCTGCTGCAAAGCTGACAGGAAGATTATCGTCTGGATACCGCAGCGCCATATCAGGTTGAACAGTCCGCTGGCTATCTGACCAAGCTGGTCGGCAAGGGACTGGCTGATGTTGGCAAAGCCCATAAATTCAAGGAATGAGTCTACCATATCCACCTGGAACAGCGAGCTGAACTGTGAGGCGTCGCCAACGCCCTGACTTCCCATATCGCCGTTTATTACCGCAAGGACAGGTCCTGTTGCTACCAGAACAGGTATGAAGAATATCGCTCTGGCAAAGCCTCTGCCCTTGAACTTCTGGCTCAGCAGCAATGCTATGAACAGGCTGAATACCAGTATCATAAAGGTATCGCCTGGCATTGAGCTGATAGAGGAGAGCAGGTTGGGTATATAGTTCTGGTCAGTGGTGAACGCCGCAATGTAGTTGCCGAAGTTGTTCCATTCGCAGTAAACGCCCGGTCCGTTCAGTCCGGGATAAGCGGAGGGGTCTCTGGCGTAGGTGTTGCTGTCAACTACCGTGGTGGCGGAAAGAGAATATCTCATAGATTCCACCATAGGGATTATGAACAGATATATCGTTCCCAAAAGCCACAGCAAAATGAATGCGTAACCATAAAGTCTTTTCTTGCGCTCGTAGGGGATCCTTGTCTTTTTATCGGGATTGGGTCTTTTGCCCCCGCCGCGCTTTGCGTATCCGTCCGCTGCGGCGGCAACGGCAGGCTGCATTGACTCAGCCGCTTCAACTTCCTGAACGTTCTCAGCCGCTTCGGTCTGCACTTCTTCAGCCGCTTCTGCAACGGTCTCTTCGGTCTGAACAGCTTCTTCGGCGGTCACCTGAACGTTTTCCTCAGGCAGCTTTTTGTTTTTCTTTGCCATCAGTTATCCTCTCCTTTCCCTGCTTGATCAAGGTCATACTGCTGACCGTTTATCGAATAGGTCATAGCCGACATATCGATCTCTATCTTCGTTCCGTCGGAATATTCCAGTGCGATCTGCTTTTCTCCGTATCTGTCAAAGCGGGTTATGGTCTTGTCGCTTATGGAAGAAATTATTCCGTTGAGCAGGTCATAATCCTCGGAGGCTTTCTCCAGCCAGCCGCTGTAATTGGTGTAAAAATACTTGTCGTATTCGCTGTCGGAAAATTCACCCGGCTCGTTATACATAAGCTCGTAATGAATACCTGCTCCTGAGAGTATGGACAGCAGTCTCAGCTCGTCTGCATTGGCGCTTGCGTTTACAGGCTTGGAGCTGTAAGGAATATATCCGTGAATGACCATCTGATAGAACGGGATATCATAATCGAACAGGTCGTAGTTGGAGCTGTACATAGGCACATTGGTTATCGCCGATACATAAGGCAGAGCGTAAGCGTTGCACTCCTGAGCCATAATGGAGATACCCGCATCGTTGAGCTTTTTGTAGCCGTCCGTCAGTATCTTCATGGAATCCTCTCTCAGGAAGTGTTCCTTGCCCTCGAAATTGGTCCTGCCGAAGTCGCTGTATACTACCGAGGTAGCCTGGCTCAGGGAGATGGTGTTTATCCCCTCGTTGGTGAAGGACTCGGTCAGCTTGCGGAACAGGTCGGGCCAGTAATAAGGCGAGAGTATCGTCCACGTGGGCTTTATGTCGGTATCGGGCTGACCGTAGGCAAGCTCGAACGCCGTCTGCGTAGCGTAAGCGTGGCTTATTCTCTTTGCGCTGTTCAGCGTGAAGGAGTAGCCGTGTCCGCTGCGCACATATTCCATAATGTCAACGCTGGGATAAAGCACGAAGTTATTTTCCTTTATGGTGCCGTAAAGCGCCTCGAAATCATTCTTGCCGCCCAACTTATTAGAATAGTTCACGCCGTCGGATATCTTTCCGGTCATTCCGCTGTCGTTAAAGTCGTTGTATATGACTACCATTTCGTCAACACCAAGGTCCTTCAGCTTTTCAACTATCTCCTGAGCCTGCTTGTAGGAAGTAGCCACCGTCTGCATATCAACGGGGAAGCCCAAAACGGAATGCTTGGTTATCGTTCCACCCATAGTGGTGAGGTAAAGGGCGTTGGAGTTTTCCTCAGACTGCTTGGTAAGTCCCTTTTCATTTATAAGGTAATTGCGGTAGGTGTCAGCCAGATCCGCCGCGTTCACTTCGTCGCCTGAAAGCAGGTAGTAGCGGACTGCTATGTCCTGCACTCTTATTCCGCCTGAACGGTAAACGTCCAGAGGAGTTTTCGTACCCATTTTGTAGGTGTCGTTGGACCTGAACTCAAAGCTGAACCACGCACTGTTTATGGAGGTAGCAGACAGTCCGTTGACCGACGCGTTTATGGTAGCGCATGCGTCGCCTGCTATTGCCACTGCAAGCATTGCGTTGTCGCCGTCCTCGCCGTCCTTGACGATACCGTAAACGGGCAGATACGCCTGCTCATGCTTGGTGCCCGCCGAGGTCTTGCTTATTGCAAGGTCCTCGCCGTAAACTTCCGCCTGATAAACCTGAGTGGAGGTCTTGCCGTTGTTGAATTCTATCGCCGCACCGCAGCCGTCGGGAACGAATATGTAGCCGTTCTCGTCAGGCCTGCCTGCGCCGAAGGACTGGAGCAGGTTCAGAGTGATAAGCTCGTAGGGTCTGTACAGCTCTGCGTCGTCGATGTACCATTCGCTTATCTCGTCGGTGTGTATTCTTGCAAGCACGCTTCCGCCCTTTTCAAGGGTTATGGAAACGGGAATGTAGAAGTTGTGCGCGTCAATGTTATAGCTGAACTTCACGCCGTTTTCGATTTGCTCCAGCTTGAACTTCTTCTGCCTTACTGACGCCTCGTAGGAATAGGTGGTGGTGTTTACAAGGTTGTTGTTTTCCACGTCCAGGGGCTTGTAGGTGAGGGTGGACGCCATCATCTGCTTTTGTACGTTGCCCGCTATGGGGTCGCTTTCGTAGTCGTAGGGAGTCGACCACCAGATGTATCCGCTGTCGGTGTTCTCAACTGCGAATATGCAGGTCTCCTCGTTGACGTACAGCTTCAGATTGTCGACCTCGGCATATACCTTCATCGCCGCCAGCGCCTCGTCCTGTGTGACGGGCTTTACCTCTTCCTCGCCGCCCTCTTCGGGAGCATCGCCCTCTTCTTCGGGAGCGTCCCCTTCCTGAGGAGCGTCTTCGCTTGCGGTGGTATCGTCAGCGGCAGGCTCGTCTGCGGTCTCAGACCACACGACGCCTGAGCTGAGAGCTATCGAAAGAGCAAGCGCCGCTGCCAGCAGCTTTCTTTTGAATTTTAGCATCGTTTTGATTATCTCCTTTCGTGAGATTGTGCAATTCGCCCGACAGTCACGATGTCAACATTCGGGCTTACTATGCTACATACTGAATCTGTACATCAGCTCGGTGTATATTGAGTAACCGAACATTACCACCTGCTGGAACAGAGATATGAGAAGGATAAGTACCAATACTATGATGACCATTGCGATCAGGGTAAAGACGATTGCGATTATGGTCTTCGGCATTGTGTACTGGTGGACCGCTTTCATTGCGGAAATTACCAGCACCGCCGACCACAGTATACCGATATAGGAGATAAAGGTAAGGATAGAACCTTCCTGTCTGGTAAGTATGTTGCTGGCAAAAATGTAGACTACCTGTGAAATTATGTAGGGTACAAGGGCATAGGCGGTAACGCACATTATCTGCTGCATTTTGCCTTCACCGTTGAACAACGTACACAGCGACCAGTTGCCCACTACCCAGATGAAGAATATCAGCACTGAGCTTGAGAACAGGGGTACTACGTTGAATACCTTGTCATACATTACCTGGAAGGGGAAGCCTGTCATAAGACGTCCCGCAACTGTAACGATGAACAGGCAAAGCACGATTATCAAAGCGACCTTGGTGTGGTATGCCTTTTTCCACCTTACGTCCTCAAAGCCCTCGAAGGGGTGCCTTGCAACGTAGAAAGGCCATTTCCAAGCGGGCATATCAAGATCAAACCGCATTGCCGTCACCTCCTGTCGAAGCAGCCTTCAGCTTTTTCTTTTTAATTCGCCTGCGGACAATGGATATTGCCACCGCAATAACTATCAGCACGATGACTACTATCATAAATATGTTGAAATACGAACGTATCATATCCATTCTGTATTCCTTGAATGCTCTGTTGTAGCCGCCCTTGCTGTGCATATAGAAGTATTTCATCGCCATCTCGTTTTCGCCCATTGTGTAGTAGGCGTTGCCAAGACCGATGTAGGCGAACCAGTAGTTAGAGTCGCGGAGAAGTATCTCCTCAAAAGGCTCCTTTGCGTCCTGGTATCTGCCCCTGTTGAACAGCTCTATCGCATCTTGCACCATTCCGCCGAATTCGGTGAGCTTGAATATCGTTATGCTGTTCTTACGTCCGTCGGTGACGTAAACTCTGTGATTAAGGTTCTCTATTGCGGTGGGGGAGGTGAAAAGTCCCTTCTGATTTCCCTCGCCGCCGAAGATGAACTCAAGGTCAAGCTCCTCCGAATACTGGAATATTCTTCTCTTGGTGAAGTCCAGCAGGAAGACGTTTCCGTTTTCGTCCACGTCCACGTCGTCGATAGCGGAGGCGAAGTTCTGTCCGTTGTAGTAAAGGGGCATATCGCCGAACAGCATATTGTCAAAGCCCATATTCAGGTAAATATTTTCGCCTGCGGGGTTCAGCTTTTTGAGTACGTCCTTTTCCGCATTCTTGGAGGAGGTAACGGTGTAGATGAAGCCTTCCTCGTCGATGTCGCAGTTGGCAATTTCTATCGCGACTGCCTGAACTCTCTTGCGCATCTGCTCACGGCTCATAAACAAGCTGTAAAATGCGTTCTGGAGAACTTCAGCCGTGGTCTCTACACGGTTGGAGCCGTAGTAGCCGTTGAAACGTCCCTCTGTGCTGAACTGCACCATACCGTTTGTGATAGACTTGATAACGACGTACACGTTCAAAGCGTTGTCCACTACCACCTTGAGGGGACGGTAGGAAACCTCCGCCTCGTACAGGTCGCCGGAAGGTCTGGTGTACTCTCTGAAGATGGTCCCGTCCTCATAGCAGCCGATGACTCTTTCGTTCATCGTGTCAGCTATGTAGATGAGGGTCTTGTCGTTGTTATGCGTAACGAAAACGCCTGAGGGGTCGTTAAGGTCCGTCTTTTTGATAAGGCTCTCAGATTCGGGAAATTCCTCCCCGTATTTAAAGGTGTCAAGCACTGTGGCCGACTCCATTTTCTCATCTGTGATGACGATCCTCTTGTTTTTGGTGTCCGCCAGATATATTTTTCCGGTAACTTCGTCAACAAAAATGTCGTTAAGCTCATTGAAAGCGCCTACGCCAAGGTCAACGCCCGTAATGACTTCGTCAACAACGTATCCGTTCTGGGAAGGAACTGCGTCGTTCCACCAGTCGTAGTTGTAGCCGTTGTAAGGCTCATCAGCAGATACTGCGGACGCCAGCGCACTTACAGCGGTGACCGCCGCCATAGCCGCCGCACCGAATTTTTTGAATAACGGCACTGATATTCATTCCTTTCTTGACTAAATTTGTAATGCTCCTGCAAGGTCAATCCTTCAGACCGCTTTGAGCCATTGTTTCCATTACGTTGCTCTGGCAGATAAGGAATACCACGATAGGCGGGATCATTGTTATTACAACAGCCGCCGCCGCAACGCCCGCACGGGCAATACCCGCGGCGGATATCTGCTGCATTACGGTGGGCAGAGGTTTAAGCTCCTCACTGTATATAAAGGAATAGCCTGTTACCTGCCATGCGCCCTGGAATGCGAATATCATCAGGGTGAGGATAGCGGGTTTTACGTTGGGCATTACCACCTGCCAGCAGGTCCTGAGGTGTCCTGCGCCGTCAAGCTTGGCGGCTTCGATGATGGCGTCGGGTATCTGACCCATGAACTGACGCATAAGGAACAGTCCCATAGGCGTCGCAATGTAAGGGAGGGTTATGGCAAGGTAGGTATCGATAAGACCCATAACTGCCATTACCATATACTGCATGATAAACATTACGGAAGAGGTGAACAGCAGGGCAACTTCTATCGCCTTGTTCAGCACCTTTTTTCCGGGAAATTCGCCCTTGGCGAGAACGTACGCCGCCGAGGAGGAGAACAGCAGCTGCGCTACCGTAACAACAACTGCGACAAGCACTGAGTTGAATATGTATCTGGAGAAAGGCACCCACATATTTGACGCTGTGTTCAGCAGGTCGGTGAAGTTCTGACCTGTGGGTGACATAACGTAAAGCTTAGGCGGGAACAGGAACAGCTCCTGCGAAGGCTTCAGTGACTGTACCACCGACAAATAAATGGGGAACAGCATAAACAGACCTACGAGAAACAGCAGGACAAAGATCGCTATATCGCCTGCTCTTGAGCCGCCGTACTTTTTTCTGGATTTTTTTGCTCTTTTCATGACTACCGTCCTTTCAGTTTATTTAGTTTGACTCAAGAGGTTTAATCAAGGTATCTGCCAAGTATCTTCTTGATGCCCCAGTTTGCAAGCAGCATTACCGCAAACAGCACGAAGCATATCGCAGAAGCATAGCCCATTTCATATCTGATCGAACCGTAGTCGAATGCGTGAGTCATAATCGTATGCGCCGCATAGTCGGTGGACGGGAAAGCGGTAAGGAAACGTCCGACGTCGCCTGCGGTGAATGAAGAAACTATCTGCATTACCGCCGCGAACAGCATTTGCGGTCCCATTGCGGGAACCGTTACCATCAACAGCTCCTGCATACGGTTTTTAACGCCCTCAACAGCCGCCGCCTCGTAACGGTCTCTGGGAATACCCTGAAGACCTGCTCTCAAGGCAAGGAAGCCTGCGCCAAGGGACATCCAGAGCTGTACCACGATAACGACGCCGAAGATGTAGTTTGCGTCGGTGAGCCACTGTCTTGCTCCGTGGAGAATACCCAGATTGATAAGGTAAGCGTTCGCTATACCGTAGGTATCGCCTGAGAAGATCAGCTGCCAGGTGGTGTAGATGTTGCCCGCCAGGGTGGGGGCGTAGAAGATGAAGGTGAATATCGTTTTTAAAGCACCGGGCATTTCGTTTATCAGCCACGCCAGCAGGAAGCAGAGTATGTAGCTGATAGGTCCGGTAACGATAGCGAATACGAGTGTGTTCTGCACCGCCTTGAGGAATACCTCGTCCTCAAGGAACAATGCGTAGAAGTTGTCAAGTCCTACCCACTGGGGGAACTGCACCATATTGAAGTTGGTGAAGCCCATAGGGAGCGACAGGATAACGGGAATAAACGTAAATATGGTAAACAGTATGAAGAACGGCGCCATCAGCAGGTAAAGACCCTTGCTGCGTCCCATCTGATACAACGTATAGCGGAACTTGCTGTCTTCAATATGCAGTCTTGTTTCCGTGGTAGTTGTTGCTTTTGCTGCCAATTGAATTCCTCCTCACAATATATTCCCCCGCCGCCGTATGACGGCGGGAAAATTATTATTTTTCGGTATTTTAAGAACCGAACGTAGAAAGCTCCTTATTCTTTCTCTCGATCTCGGCGTTGATGTCACGGTTGTAGCTGGTCAAAGCATAACGCGCGCTTTCGCCGTCGTTTACCACCGCCCTGAATGCGTTCTTGGTGTGACGGGTGGTAGCGTAGGAGGCGGGAATTATGGGAACTTCGTTGGTCTGAGCCATCTGTGCTGAGATCTTTGCCATTTCAGAGGACGACCATGGGAGCTGTTGGATAGCTTCCACGTTTGCGGTGTCAAATCTTCCCATAGGTCCCATAAGAGCCTCTATGGTGCGTCCGTATTCGACCTGTACCTCAGTGGAGGTGAACCACTTGATAAATTCCCACGCCGCGTTCGCGTTGGGTACCTTGGTGAATATCAGCGCGCCTGCCGAGGAGGAGTTTACGGTGTGATTTACCGTGCCGTCCGCCTGAGGCGTTCCGGGTACCAGCGTGAAGTCCCACAGTCCCTTGATCTCGGGAGCTGATACGGAAAGCTGATTGTAGAAGGTATAAGGCTGTACCACGATGGGCATTTCGCCTGTTCTGAAACGGCTGAATGCGTCATAGGTCTGATCCAGCGCATATACGTTGTAGAATTTCGTCCACATTTCAAACGCCTCAAGGCTTGCCTCCTGGTCGTAGGTGGTCTGAGTGAGGTCGTCGTTGTAGATGTTCAGTCCTCTTTGCAGCATAAGCATTACGAAGGTATCGCCTGCGTCAAATACGGAGCTGGTGGTTACCGCTGCGGGAGTAACAAGTCCTACGTCCAGATATGAACGCTGGAACACGTTGATGAGCTGTATCATGTCGTCCCATGTTTCGGGGGGCTCTTCAATGTTAAGCTCTTCAAGAATGTCCGTGCGGTAGAACATCATGGGGAAGGTCTGGGAAACGGGAAGTCCGTAAACTCCGCCGTTGTAGCTGTAAAGCGTCATTATGTTGGGGCTGAACCTCTTGGCTACTTCATTGTAGTCGTTGAAGGAGGTCAGATCCACCAACAGGTCACGGGCGGCAAGCTGTATGGGGAAGTCGCCGCCGATAAACAGCGCCACTTCGGGTCCCTTTCCTGCAAGGGTCGCTTCAAGGATACCGCCTACAACAAGGTTTATAGATGCGGTAACGCCGTCGTGGTTGGGGTTAAAGTCGCTGTCAACCTGCTCCTTTATCGCCATAGCCTGGTCACGGGCAAGACCTACCCAGACGTTCAGGGCGGTGTCGGAGGCGTTTTCGGAAATGCTGTTGTAATCCTCAAAGAATGAGCCGATAAACGCCTGGAAGCCGAACACAAGATTTTCAAAGAAGTTGCCCGTTGCGGGAGAAGGCTTTTCGTGAGAGGTCATTACCTCAAGATAGTCTATTTCAAGGGGCTGGTCGCGGTAGTCTCTCATCCATGCGGACAGAGAGGATATGTAGTCCTTCAGCGTGGAGGCGATCTGAGGAATGTCCTCGGGCTCGTCTATACATCTGTAAAGAATTACCGCCATAGTCTCCAGGGTAGAAGCCTCGGAGCCTGCGCCCAGCTTTTCTATATTTGCTTTTTCTGCGTAAAGTCTGTTCCTTATCTCCTCAAATTTGGGGAGCAACTCGGGAATAGTTACGTCTACCTGATAGTCGTTGTACTGGTCGGGCTCGGGACCTGTTATCATCAATATACGTCTGTAATAATAGTTCAGCTCGTATACGATGTCGTCCAGTCTCTGCATTACTTCGCCGATGTCGCCGGGGATAGCCTCCATCGTAATGGTGTGCTTTCCTGCGGTAAGGTAAACGTAAATGTTCTCGCCGTTTTCATCGGTTATGCCCTGAGAATACCAGTTGTTGCTGTAAGGGAACAGAACGTCGTCGTAATACTGATTGGGTACTGCGCCGTCGATATAAACACGGCGGTTTGAGAAGAAGCCTCTCATAATGTTCTGTCTTACCTTAAAGCTGAAGGTGTAATAGCCGTCAGCGGGAACACTAAATTCCCACGTTACCGACTGAGTGGACTTGTTCCAGGTCGCCTGACCCATCGTGTTGTAGCGCTGTTTGGTGGGGTGGGAGGGGCTTGTCATACACTCGGTACGGTCGGAGGTGGCATACAGGGTGGAGGCTGTCTTGTACAGGTTGTTCTCGCCCTGGAGAAGTATGGTGTTTGTGCCTATAACGTTGGTGTCGGTGAGGGCGGGAGTATTGTCTATATCCTGCTGAGAGGGCTTTTCATACTGAGGAACAGCGGGATAATTCTTAAAGGTCATGGATTTCAGACCGATGTTGCACTTGATACCCGTTATGGACAGGGTGTGCTTGCCTGAATCCAGCCAGAAGAAATACGGCTCGTTGAAAAGTCCTTCCTTATCCTTTATGGGGTAAGTCACCCACATATCGTACTCGGTCTGTCCGGGACGGATATCGTTGTCTCTGCCGTCCTTGCCGATAGCGGATTCGTCCTTCCAGTAGCGGTCGAGAGTGAAGGTCTTTGCCGCGGAGAAGGGATAATCCCCGTCCAGCTTCATCGCCACTTCGATAACAGTATTGCTGCCCGCTATGGTGTAATAAAGCATTTCCAGATTATAAAGACCCGCCTGGTCAACGGTAAATTCGTAATTGAGAGTACCGCCGTGATTTGTCCAGAGCAGTACGTCGCTTTCGTCCTGATAATCGGTGACTTCCACTTCGGGCTCTACGCCTGAGGCGTCAGCCTCTGCGGAAACGTAATCCGCCGCGTTTATCACTACCTGCGCATCAGGATGCGCCGCGTCGGCATGGTCGTTGAGATATCCTGCATATGTATCCTCACGGCTCACACCTGCAACCAACGATTCGTTTATGGTAGAATCCTGCTGCTGTCCGCTTTGGTCGCCGCCGCCTTCGGCAAACACAGGCTGCATGGAAATCGTCATTCCCGCCGCTGTCAGGACAGCCAGCGCTTTTTTCAACTTGATGTTCATTCTTGCCAAAATATTTCCACCTTTCTTGATGAAATAAGCTGTTCCCGTAAATAAATGCGGTTTGCGGGAACGCCCCGTTGTATGTAACGACTCAGTCGTATTTAAGAAGATAAGCGCCTTTCGGCGTGACGTTCTCACTGAGGAGAACCGTCGGAGAAATTCCTTGAGGTTATCACTATCCTTCCCTCTTCCATTTCCACTCTCACCTTGTCGCCGCCCTTAAGTCCAAGCTGAGCAAGGTATTCCTTGGGGAGCTGAAGTCTGCCCGAACGATCCAGTACCACAAGCTCCTCGCTTGCCGCTTCCTCCGCCGCCGCTTTCTGCTGGGAAAGGTCGTCGAAGGAGGCGATGTCGGAAATAGAGCTTTTGCGTATCATTTCGGTGGCGGTCTTGCCGTCCCTTATTGAAACGACTCTGTCAATAGAGCGTGAAAGATTTACGTCGTGAGTTACTATTATAATTGTAAGACCCATATCGCGGTTCAGCCGCTTGAACACGTCAAGCACCATAGCCGCCGTCTTCGTGTCGACTGCGCCTGTGGGTTCGTCCGCAAGCAGCAGGCTGGGGTTGTTGGCAAGGGCGATAGCGATCGCAACACGCTGCTGCTCGCCGCCTGACATCTGCCCCAAAAGGGAATTTTTTCTCCCTGAAAGTCCTACCGTATCAAGCAGCTCCTCAGCACGTTTTCGCCGTTCCTGAACGCCCTTGAGCAGCATAGGCACTTCCACGTTCTGCACCGCTGTGAGATACGGGATAAGGTTTCTTGCGTTGTTCTGCCACACGAAGCCCACCGTGTCCCTCATATAGGAGATAAGCTCCTTGTCGCCGAATTTCAGCAGGTCCTTGCCGTCTACGAAAACAGTTCCCGCCGAGGGCTTGTCAAGTCCGCCCAGAATATTCAGCAGGGTGGATTTTCCTGAGCCCGAGGCGCCTACGATACCCATAAGCTCCCCACGCTCCACTGTAAGGTCAAGCCCTTGCAGCGCCATTACCTCTATCTCGTCGGTCTTGTATATCTTAACTAAATTCTCGCACTGCACCATTATGTGCTCGGGCGGAGCGAGCAAAACCTTTTCAGGCATCGGCTCCACCTCCCGCTACATCGTTATGTACAGCGGAGGAGATAACGCCGTCCTCCAGTGAGTAGACAACGTCCGCAAGCTCCATCATCGTCTGGTCGTGGGTGGTCATCACTATCGTGAGATCCTCCTCCCTTACCAGCTCACGGAACAGCTTCAGCACCGCAAGCCCCGTGGGGGTATCAAGCGCCGCCGTAGGCTCGTCTGCGAAAACTATTTTCGGTCGGTGGCAGACGGCTCTCGCAATTGCAACACGCTGCTGCTCGCCGCCTGAAAGCTCGCCGGGACGGTGATACATTCGCTTTTCCAGTCCCACTCTTGTAAGACATTCCTTAGCCCTTGCGCTTCGCTCGGAAAGGGGGACCCCCGCCAACCGCAGGGCAAATTCCACGTTCTCGTAAGCGGTCATTGTGGAGATAAGCGCAACCGACTGGAACACGAACGCCATTTTATGTCTTCTCAGCTTGTCGCACTCGGAGGAGGAAAGCTGAGTTATATCCTGTCCTTCAAAGTAAACGTTTCCGCCGCTGGGTTTATCCAGTGCTCCCAGTATGTTTATCAGCGTGGTCTTTCCCGAACCCGAACGTCCCCGCAGGCAGACAAGCTGATTCTGATCCACCTCCAGGTCGATGTCCGTAAGAGCGTTCACCACGCTCCCGTCGCCGATGGTAAACTGCCGTGAAACGCCGTCCGCTTTTAAAATAACAGCCATTTCATCACCCGAATTTTTCATTTTTTCGATTTTTGAAAAGCGGGAAAAAGCCCTTGCCGCTTTAAAAAAGAGCGAGGACTTGTGAGGCGGACGGTGTTCTTCGCCCAGCCCGAAAGAACCGCAAACGGCTTTGCCGTAAGGTCCTTTGCCCATTCAAGACATGCAAAATACACATACTTTTCACAAGGCTGTTTTTATTATATCAAAGTTTGTGCAATCTGTCAAGATTTCATAAAAAATTTTTTCTTTTTTTAGATTTTATTTGCAATATACACAAAAAATTCGGCGGAAGGAGTAAAAATTGACCCCTTTTTTCGCCGAATTTTGCAAATGTTGAGCAGGAAAAATTTTTCTTGTACAATATATTGTGACAAAATGTAAAGGGACGAAGGCAGTGCACGGTGCACAGTGCACAGTGTAAAGTTGTGGAGTTTTTTGCCTGCGGCAAAAAACGGATTGGGAATTGCCGCCTGTAAATTTATACCTGTCATTTCAAATCCGTCCGCGCAGCGGACACCTCAACTTTGCACTGTACACTTTACACTTTACACTGTAAAATCGTTCTTCATTTATCATAACACATTTTCGGGGAAATGGGTTGCATTTTTGCAAAAAAATAAAAAGGCTTCACAGCCTTTTTAAAATAAGTTATCTAAATTTTCAGAATTCGATCATCTGTTCAATGTCCAGTCCCACGAGCCTGCCCTCGCTCTGGAGCTGTTTCATACCGTTTACCTCCCAGTCGGGGTGGGTATCGTATAATACAGTGCTCTTTCCGCTGAAAGCCCAGTCCCCGTCAAAAAGGATAAAGCAGGTGTATCCGTAGGCGTCAGGCGTTCCGCCGACTATGATATAATTTTCGGTGTTGTCAACGTCGGCAGGCTGGTCGTGGCATTTGTAGATATAGGGCGTTTTTTCGTCCATAAGGTCGGTTATGTCGGTCTTTCCCCCGTCGTAAATGAAATAGAGCCTGTTGTTTTCCTTTATGACTACCTGATTTTCTTCTTGACCATAGCATGCGATGTACTTGCCCTCGTGACCGTCCTCGTCAACGATATAGCCCAGTTCAGTGCCGTCAAAGGCGGTGAAAGCGATACGCTGTGCCGCCGCGCCCATTATGGCAGTCAAAGCCGCTGTTGCCGCCACCGCAGCTATTATTATCTTTTTAGCAGGCTTGCTGCGCTTTTTCGCCTTTTTCAGTACAATGTCCTTTATCTCCTCGTTCTGCACTTCGGTTTCTCCCTCTATGCAAAACTCATTGTCGGTGTAATCGTCTAAAAGCTCACTTATTTTCACAGTTTTGCTCTCCATAGTCGTAACCCTCCTTCAGTAAAATTGCTTTCAGAGTCTGCCGCCCTCGGCAAAGCCTTGTTTTTGCGGCGGAAAGGGAAAGTCCCAAAGCGTCCGCCGCCTCCGCCACGCTTTGCCCGTAATAGTAATGCCGCAGGAAAAGTTCTTTCGTGATCGGCTCAAGGTCATTTACCGCCCTGTTCACAAGAAGTGCGGTCTCTTTTCGCTCCACCGCCTCGCAGGGCTGTTCCCCATCGTCGAAAATTATCATATCCTCTTCAAGGGGAAGCTCCTCCCGTTCGTTTCTCAGCTTGTTGAAAGCCTTGTTGCGGGCGGCGGCGCCGAGATAGCCTTTCAGATTTTCAGCCCTCAGCTTTTCCCTGTTTTCCCAGATGGCAAGGAAAACGTCTGCCGAAAGCTCTCTGCAATCCTCGTTCCTGCCTCGGAGTATGCGGGATATGACCGATGAAACGTATTTTCCGTATCTGTCGATAAGCTGTTCAAGGGCTTTCGTCTTCCCTTTCTTCAGTCCGTTCACTATGTCGCCGTCGGTCATTGTTTGCACCCCCCTTTGTCAGTTGATAGTGTACAGTGTACAGTGTACAGTTGTGGTGTCCAGTACTTTCGGCAAGCCGAAAGTACGATCCAATATTGCTTGAATTTCCTTAATGGAAATTCATTTTGCTCCGCAAAACCGCAATATTGGAGCTGCGCGGACGGATTTGAAATGACAGGTATAAATTTGCAGGCGGCAATCCTAATCCATCGCCGCAGGCGATACCACAACTGTCAACTGTCAACTGTACACTGTACACTGTAAAGTCCGGTCGATCGTTCTTCATATATCATAACACATTTTCATAAAAAAGGTTACATTAAAGTTGACATTTTCAAACTCGCAGTCGACAATCCCAATCCGTTTTTTGCCGCAGGCAAAAAACTCCACAACTGTACACTGTCAACTGTACACTGTACACTTTTTTTGAGCCCTTGGGCTCAAAAAAATGACCGCAGCTTAACGCTGCGGTCAAAGGAAAAGGGTGCAGGTATCTTAAAGCATATTTGCTTTAAGGCATATTTTATTTATGTTCTACACATTTCTCCGCCGTATCAGTTTACGCTGAACAGCAGGTCGGAATAAGTGGGGATAGGCCAGTAATCTGCTCCTACAACAGTTTCAAGCTCGTCTGCCACAGCTCTCAGGGACTGCATTGAAGCGAACACGGTGTCGTGGAAGAACTTTGCGTTCTCCATAACGTCGGTGATGGCGTGAGCCTTGGCGATAAGCTCCTCAAGCTCCTTGATGTGAGCGTTCAGGCTGTCTGCAAGGGAGACGACCTTCTGCGCAAGCTCGGTCTCTGCGCCCGCCTTGAAGCCTGCCGCTTTCTTGGAGGCAACTGCGTCGCAGATGTCCTTTTCAAACTTCAGAACTGCGGGGAGTATCTGGCGCTTTGCCATATCGACGGTGGTCTGAGCCTCGATGTTCAGCACCTTTTCGTAATTTTCAAGGAGAGTTTCCGTTCTTGAATGTATCTCTATCTCGCTGAATACCTTATGCTTTGTGAACAGCTTTACGTTTGCCTCGTCCTCGAAGTGAGGAACTGCGTCCACAGTGGAAACGAGGTTGGGAAGTCCTCTCTTCTTTGCCTCCTCTATCCAGCTTGCGTCATAGCCGTTGCCGTTGAAGATTATCCTCTTATGCTCGGTAAAGGTCTTGATGAGCAGGGCGTTCAGCGCGGACTTGAAGTCGGGAGCTTTTTCCAGCTCGTCGGCAAATTCGCACAGCGCGTCAGCAACGATGGTGTTAAGCACGATGTTGGGTCCCGCTATGTTAAGAGTAGAGCCTACGCTCCTGAACTCGAACTTGTTGCCTGTGAAGGCGAAAGGAGAAGTCCTGTTTCTGTCGGTGGTGTCCTTGGGGAAGGTGGGGAGGGTGGATACGCCGATGTCAAACTGCTTGTGCAGGTCTTTTGTGTGGCTGCCGCTTACCAAAGCTTCAATAACGTCGGTCAGCTCTTCGCCCAAGAATACGGAGATTATTGCGGGAGGAGCCTCGTTTGCACCAAGTCTGTGATCGTTGCCTGCGCTGGCTACGGAAAGTCTGAGCAGGTCAGCGTGTTCGTCCACCGCCTTGATTATCGCCGCAAGGAAGGTGAGGAACTGCGCGTTCTCAATAGGAGAATCGCCGGGGTTCAGCAGGTTCTGTCCGTCGTTGGTGGACAAAGCCCAGTTGTCGTGCTTGCCTGAGCCGTTAACGCCTGCAAAGGGCTTTTCGTGGAGCAGGCAGGCAAGGCCGTGCTTTTTCGCTACCTTCTGCATAAGCTCCATTGTGAGCTGATTGTGGTCGGCGGCAAGGTTGGCGTTTTCAAATACGGGAGCACATTCGTGCTGTGCGGGAGCGACCTCGTTATGCTTGGTCTTGGAGGGAACGCCCAAATTCCACAGCGTTCTGTCAAGGTCCTTCATATAGTCGCTTACTCTCTGCTTTATGGTGCCGAAGTAGTGATCTTCAAGCTCCTGTCCTTTAGGAGGCGCTGCGCCGAAAAGGGTGCGTCCCGTGAAGATAAGGTCTTTTCTCTTGCTGTAAAGCGCTTCGTCCACAAGGAAATATTCCTGCTCTGCGCCCACAGTTGCAACTACTCTCTTGGTAGTCGTGTTTCCGAACAGGCGGAGTATACGCAGAGCCTGATTTGAAACTGCGTCCATAGAACGGAGCAGAGGGGTCTTTTTGTCCAGCGCTTCGCCTGAGTATGAGCAGAAAGCGGTGGGTATATAAAGGGTGTTATCCTTTACGAAAGCGTATGAAGTGGGGTCCCATGCGGTATAGCCTCTCGCCTCGAAAGTGGCTCTAAGTCCGCCTGAGGGGAATGAAGACGCGTCAGGCTCGCCCTTTATCAGCTCCTTACCTGAAAACTCCATTATAACAGTGCCGCCCTTCTGGGGGCTGATGAAGCTGTCGTGCTTTTCGGCGGTTATTCCCGTCATAGGCTGGAACCAGTGGGTGTAGTGAGTTGCGCCCTTTTCGATAGCCCAGTCCTTCATAGCGTGAGCTACGACTGCGGCAACGGAGCTGTCAAGCTCGGTGCCCGACTCGATAGTGTCCATAAGCGCCTTGTATGTGCCCTTTGGCAGGCGCTCTCTCATTGTTTCGGCGTTAAAGGAATCGCAGCCGAAATTTTCTCTTACGTCATAATTTTCTGACATTTCCCTTTTCCTCCTGAATAAAAAAATGGGCGTTCTGACAGCACGAAACTGTCAAAACGCCTTTGTTTTGCTTGTGTTTTATTTTACAATATATGCTCTGTTTTGTCAATTGGTGATATTATAAATTTTTTTCGTTTTTGCAGGATTTTTTTGTGAAACTTGCAAAAATAAGATACCGCAGGAGAGCTTCATTCCCACTTGATTTTTTCCTCCTGTTCTGCTATACTTTATTTAATAACATCTTTTTGAGGGAACGGTTATGGACGGATTTGATTTTTCCGCAAGAAAGCGGGTAGTTATAAAGGTGGGGACCTCCACCCTCGCCTACAAAACGGGGAACATAAACCTGCGCCGCACAAAACGGCTGATAGAAGCGCTCAGCGATTTGAAAAACGCGGGTCACGACGTTATTCTGGTGACGTCGGGAGCAGTTGGCGTCGGCGCGGGCAGTCTGGGACTTACCCAAAAGCCTAAGGAAATTCCGCTGAAGCAGGCATGCGCCGCTATCGGGCAAAGCAGGCTGATGAGCTTTTATCGCTCGGAATTTGCAAGATTTAACCACACGGTCGCCCAGATACTTGCCACCCGTGACGTTTTCAGCAACAAAACTCGGCGTGAAAATATCTACAACACTATGCACACTCTGCTTTCTATGGGAGTTATTCCCATAATCAACGCCAACGACAGCGTTTCGGTGGAGCAGCTGGACTTTGACGAGAACGACACGCTGTCCGCACTGATAGCCGAGGTGTGCGAGGCGGAGCTTTTAGTGATACTCACCGACGTGGACGGGCTTTACGACAAAAATCCCGCCCTGCCTGACGCAAAGTTCATTCCCGTAGTGAACAGGATAACCGACAGTATGATAGCTTCCGCTGGCGAAAAGGGCAGCGAGCTTGCCAGCGGCGGTATGCTCACAAAGTTAGAGGCGGCGCAGATAGCGGGAGAAGCGAACATTCCCACCGCCATAATCAAAGGGGAAAACCCCGATATTCTGTACGATCTGTTTGAGAACAAGGCAAAATGCACCTTGTTCGATCTGAAATGAGAGGATAAGTATGAGCTATCTTGAAGAGCTTGGCGTTAACGCCAAAAAAGCGGAAAAAGCAATGCGGGGAATTTCCTCCGCACAAAAGGACAACGCCCTTGAGGAGATCGCAAAGGCGCTGGAGGAAAATCAATCGCTTATCATAAGCGAAAACAAAAAGGACCTGGAAAACGCCGTCAAAAAGGAAATGTCAAAGGCGATGCAGGACAGGCTGAAGCTGGACGAAAAGCGGATAAAGGGTATGGCGGACGGCGTGCGCAAGCTGATATCCCTCCCTGACCCTGTGGGGCGTGTTCTGGGCGGACACGAGCTGCCAAACGGACTTAAAATAGTCAAAAAAAGCGTTCCTCTCGGCGTTGTGGGAATTATTTTCGAGTCAAGACCCAACGTCACCGTTGACGCCGCAGCTATCTGCCTTAAATCGGGGAACGTTTCAGTCCTGCGGGGCGGCAGCGACGCCATAAACAGCAACAAGTGCCTTGTGGAGATAATGAGGAATGCGGTGAAAAAAGCGGGGCTTCACGAGAACGCAGTGAGCCTTGTCACCAACACCTCAAGGGAAACGGCTGGGGAATTTATGAAGCTGAACCGCTATATCGACGTGCTGATACCGAGAGGGGGCGGCGGGCTTATCCATACGGTAGTTAACAACGCAACGATCCCCGTTATCCAGACGGGAGAGGGAAACTGCTCGGTTTACGTGGACAGCTCGGCGGATATTGAAAAGGCGGTAAACATAGTTGACAACGGCAAAACTCAGCGCCCCTCGGTGTGCAACGCCATTGAAAATCTGATAGTTCACAGGGATATTGCGGAAAAGTTCCTGAAAGCGCTTTGCGAAAGATGGCATGGCAAGGTGAAAATCCTTGGAGATGAAACTGCCGCAAAATATATCAAGGTAGACGGAATTGCCGCAAGCGAGGATTACGCCACGGAATTTCTCGATTACACAATTGCGGTGAAGACCGTTGAAAACACGGACGAGGCGATAGATTTCATCAACGCCTACGGCACAAAGCACAGCGAGTGCATTGTGACGGAAAGTCTTGCAAATGCGGAAAAATTTCAGCGCGAGGTGGACGCCGCCGCGGTATACGTCAACGCGTCCACGCGCTTTACAGACGGCGGAGAGTTCGGAATGGGAGCAGAGATAGGAATTTCCACCCAGAAGCTCCACGCAAGAGGTCCTATGGGACTGGAGGAAATGACCACCTACAAGTATCTGATAAACGGAAACGGACAGATACGGGGCTGACAAAGGAAAGGTATAAATGAAAAAGAAAAACGAAAAACGCATAACACCCGAAAATCCAAAAAAGGAAAAAAGAGAAAAACAGCCGAGAGTGCTGGAATCCCTGGAGGGGAGCATTGCCGAGGTGGAAAACGAGATAGCCGAGGAGGAGCAGGAGGACAGCTCCTTTGACCCGTACGCTCCCGTGGCGAAAAACCGCAGGCTGTTCTTTGTCGTAGGACTTATCACCGCCGTTCTTGCGGTGGTGGGACTGGTAACGGTGATAAAAGGCGCAGTGGGAATGGTCGGGGATATGGTAAATCAAACCGCCTTGAAGGAGGAATTTGCCGCTTTCCTTTATCCCGTGGTAATAACTGACGCTCCCGCCTTTGAAAATACGGAAAAAGCTCCTCCCTCAGCGGTGATAAACGCCGCTATCTGGAGGATAATCATGAGTGGGAATACCGACAAATACGAAAACGACGGCTTATACATGACCGTTTCGGAGATAGACGTGGAAAGTGCGGCAGTTTCCCTGTTCGGTCACGGCGTTCCCATACAGCACCAGACGGTGGGCGTGGGCAGTACGGTATTCAGCTATAACGAGGAAACAAAGTCCTATCTCGTCCCCGTAAGACCCAACTATAACTCCTACTGGCCGAGAGTAAGCGAGATAAGCAGCGTAGGTGAGCTTTTCACGGTGACTGTTGAATATATGCCCCCGTCAATGTACGTGGCGGAGGGGCTGGAATATACCCAGACCCCTGACAAAACTATGATCTACACCGTTTCAAGGACCGCCTCCTCAATGACAGTAAATTCCATTTCCTACGGAAATGATAACAACTATGACCAGTGAGTACAGGACGATAGCAGAAGCCGCAAGCGCCTCCTTTATCGAAAGGAAGTCGGAGTTTATCGGATATATTTCCCCCTGTCAGAATGAACAGCAGGCGCTGGACTTTATAAACGAGATACGCAGACTGCACAGGAAAGCCACTCACAACTGCTATGCCTATATCCTGCGGGATAACAACATCAGCCGCCACAGCGACGACGGCGAGCCCTCAGGCACAGCGGGAGCGCCTATTTACGAGGTACTTAAGCGTGAGGGGCTGACCGACGTGTGCTGTGTGGTGACAAGATATTTCGGCGGTATTTTGCTTGGTGCGGGCGGTCTGGTAAGAGCCTACGCAAACGGCGCAAAAATCGCCGTTGACAGCGCAGTCATCAAGGAAATGGCTGTGGCAAGGCGTTTAAAGCTTTCAATGGACTATTCCCTTTATGGCAAGACGGGCGCATTGTTCACCGCATTTGCAGTCAAACTGCAAAATGAGGAATTTTCCTCCTCGGTGGAGCTTGAGCTTTGCGTCAGGGAGGAAAAAAGCGGCGAGTTCAAGTCTCAGCTTGTGGACTTGTGCTGTGGCAAGGTCGAAATAGAGGATATGGGGACAGAAGAGTTTGATTTCAGTTGACAGTTGACAGTGTACAAGTACAGTTAACAGTTGACAGTGTACAGTGTAAAGTTGTGGTATCGCCTGCGGCGATTGATTTAGGATTGCCGCCTGCAAATTTGTGACTGTCATTTCAAATCCGTCCGCGAAGCGGACTCCACAACTGTCAACTGTCAACTGTACACTGTCAACTATAAAGAAATTCTCCGCAGCTTTCGCTGCGGAGAATTTCTTTATTTTATAAGTTCTGCTATCAATGCACCCTTTGTAAGGTCGCCTCTGTAAATGAAAGCGCCTGACTTTGCGGCAGCGATGTAGTCGTAACCGCCCTTGGTTATCTTCAGCACTTCCTCCGCGGAGGTATCAACGATACCGTCTGCAAGGTAATAGTCTGCCTGAATTACCTGCTTGTCGTATTCGGGGTCTGCGTTTACCGCAATGTAGAAGGTGCCGACTTCACGGACGTTCACCTGAATGGCTATCGCAAAGGGTATGTCCTTGACGTTCTTTTTCTCCAGCTTTTTCCATACCGCTGTGGTGAGCTTGTCAAGCGTTACCTTGGGCTTTGCGGGAGCCTTGACTGCCTTGGCGGCGGTTTTCTTTGCGGCGGGCTTTTTGGCGGCCGCAGTCTTTTTAGCCGCAGGTTTCTTAACGGCAGGCTTTTTTACTGCGGTCTTTTTTTCTGCTTTTACTTCGGGAGTGATCTTTTTTTCTTCCGGCATAGTGGTATTCTTCCTTTCGTTTTCCGCTGTGCGGCTTTGTTTTCCGCCTGCGCTTGCGAAAATTGCGGCGGAACGTAATGTTTCACATTATTGTAGTATTATAATATCACATAATGAAAAAAATTACAAGTATTTTTTTCATATCTTGCTGAATTTTGGTTATTTTCTTGCAAAAAATCTGGTAAAAATGTCAAATTTTCCAAAAGCAGGGCAAAAAATCCGTTGTTTCAACGGTTTTTTCCGGTCAGATACAGCATTTATTCCTAAAAAATCCCGAAAAAAGTATTGACAAGCGGGGGAACAGGTGTTATAATAATTAAGCGTCAAATTCGCGGGTGTAGTTCAATGGTAGAATGTCAGCCTTCCAAGCTGAAAACGTGGGTTCGATTCCCATCACCCGCTCCAAACAATGGATAATTGATAGTTGACAGTGTAAAGTTATTGAAAATTGTCAACCGTCAATTTTCAATTGTCAATTTGCAGTTGCGCCATTAGCTCAGCTGGATAGAGCAACCGCCTTCTAAGCGGTAGGTCGAAGGTTCGAATCCCTCATGGCGTGCCAGGCGGCTGAGCCGCTGCAGTGCGCTTTGATGTTTCACAGGCACAAATCCAAAAATTTTACGACAGCTAAAAATACGTTTTTAACTGTCAACTATCAACTTTCCACTATTTACGTTGGGTATAGCGTAGCTGGTTAACGCGTCAGTTTGTGGCACTGAAGATCAAGGGTTCGAATCCCTTTACCCAACCCAGCAGAGAACACGCTCCCGCACGGAGCGTGTTTTTACGTTTCAACTAAAGCTACGGAGATACATATGGGATTTACGGTAAGAGAGATGACCGCCGCCGACTACGGCGCGGTGGCGGAAATATACGGGCAGGGCGTTGAGAGTGGCACCGCCACGTTCCAGACCTACGTTCCTGACTATGAGGAATGGGACGGCGCACATCTTCCCTACTGCCGCTATATAGCGGAGCAGGACGGGCTGATCATAGGCTGGACTGCGCTGACTCTTGGTCTGACCAGACAGCCTTACTGCGGCGTGGCGGAGCTGAGCATTTACGTTCGTGAGGGGTACAAGCGTCACGGTGTGGGAATGGCATTGATAGAGAAGGTCAAGGAGAAAGCCGCCTATTTTGGGGTATGGACCTTAGAATCACGCATTTGCCGACAGAATATCGGAAGTCTGCGTCTGCACGAGAAGTGCGGGTTCAGGACGGTAGGCGTAAGAGAGCGAATAGCGCAGGATAAATTCGGGCAGTGGCAGGACACTGTGGAGATGGAATTGAGGTTATAACAAAGAGGAGCGCCGGAAGGCGCCCTTTTTCAGTGTAAAGTGTAAAGTGCAAAGTGAAAAGTTATGGTTGAAGGGTAAGGTGCGGGGGCGGGAGGGTGGGGCGCTGGCGTGAAGCTGGTGTGCAGGACACAAAAGAAAAAAGCGGTGCCGCAACACCGCCTTTGTCAAAACGTATTCAATCGAGATAGTGAAAGATAATGAAACAACCTGATAATTAAATTTATTGTGTACTGTGCACTCTGCATTGTGCACTGTCAACTGTGCACTTTGCACTTTGCACTGTCAACTGTCCACTGTCAACTGTCAATTGTCCTTTCTGTATTCCAGTATGTCCCCCGGCTGGCAGTCCAGCGCCTCGCATATCGCCTCTAAGGTGGAAAACCGTATTGCGCTCACCTTTCCCGTTTTTATCTTGGAAAGATTGACGTTTGCTATGCCCACCTTTTCGGAAAGCTCGTTCAGCGACATTTTTCTGTCCGCCATTACCCTGTCAAGCCTTAATATTATCGCCATAATCCACCTCAAAGCGTTTCGTCAGCCTGTTTTTGCAGTTCCTCGCCGTATCTGAAAATATAGCTTATCAGATATACTATTATCGCCGCAATAACTCCGTCAAGGGAGATCCCAAATACAAAGTCAGCGGAATTTTCAAACATTTCCGCAGTGTTGAGCAAATGAACGGTCACCACATTGATTATAGATGAAATAAAATTCCCCACAATAGAGAATATCAGCACAAAATGCCCGAATTTTTTTATCTTATCGCTGGTGCCGCTTTCAAAAGGCTTGCCTTGTTTCATAGGCACTAAAATTTTCCTGAAAACCTTTGTGCCCACCGCAAGCATTATCAGCTCCACCGCCGCCATAACAGATGCCGACAGCAAAAACGCAGTAATCTCCGCTTTGCTGAGTTCGGGGTCAAAGCCGTCTGCTATTATAAGGCTGTGCCCTGAATTAAGCGTGTACTTCACCGCCCCGTTTTCTATCATATCATCGGGAACAAAAGCGACCGCAATATTCGCCGCTAACAGAATACACAGCGCCACGATGCTGATTATAAACAGCACCTTTGCTATAACGTCAAGAATGTTGGCAGTTTTCATCATCTTTTCCATAAAAATTCTCCTTAAAATTAAATTTTAATGAGCTCATGATGACATTATAGCAGATTGTTTTACGTTTGTCAATAGTTTTTTAATGATAAACATTAAATTTTTACTTTTTATTATTAAATTTCAGTTCCTCGATTATTTTCTCTGCTGTCTCCTCGGCAGTAAGACGGGAGCAGTCTATCCTCACATCGGCATATTTCTCGTAAAAAGGACTTCTCTCCGCAAAAATTTCATCAAGGCTCTCGCCCTTGCGGCAGGCTATCCCCCTTGTCTTGATGTTGGAAAGCCGCTTTTGAAGCTCCTCCAACGGCAACTCAAGATAAACGCACACGCCGTTTTGCTTCAGGTACCTCATTCCCCTGTCGCAGAAAACTGCGCTGCCGCCCGTGGCTATCACCGTGTCGGAAAGCTCCTCAACGCAGAGCAAAGCCTCGTCCTCAAATTCACGGAACCGCTGAAGCCCGTACTTGTTTATCAGCGCCTGCAAGGTGTTCCTCTGACGGCGCTGAAGTATCAGGTCGGTATCAACAAAGCCCGCCGCAAGCGTTTTTGCCAAAAGTACGCCCACCGTGCTTTTTCCGCAGGCGGGCATTCCTATAAGTATTACGTTTTTCATTTGTTATCTGTATATCCGCTTTCTAAAAGATCTTGCGCTTTCCTCGCCTGCCAGTGCTGGACTTTTCTATTGGGCAGACGGTACGTCCGCCCGTCCTTCACGAATTTCGCTCCAAGCTGGTGGATATAACAGGGGACGCCTTTTTCACGGCAGGTGTTGAACATTTCTTCTATCCATTCCCACCGACATTCGCGGGCGTTTTCCCCGCTTTCGCCGCCAATGCTCACCTCGTCTATCCCGTCAAGATACTCCCCAAGCTCCACCTGTTCAAGAAGCGGCGAGCAGAAAATCAGGCGATGCTTTATGGGAAGTGCGTTAAACACAGGTAGTCTCAGCCTTGCCGCAGCGTTGTTCTCTACCGTGCAGGCAATAGTCACGTTATCGTACCCCTCGCCCCAGTCGGCGGGCAGACGGCTTTCCGCCTGCGTTATCCTTTTGGTGACAATGCAGAAGTCAAGGTCGGGACGGCTTTTTATGATATCCCACGCCTCCTGCCGCCACAAATCGGCGTCCTCGATGAAAAAGTCGCTGGTCATACAGGTATACACCAGCCCGCCGTCGGGAGTCAGCTTGTAATTCCCCGACCTGTCCTTTTTCAGCGGGAGAGAAAAATCTGCGGTCCTTCGCACGATGAAGCTGTCGCTTTTTCCGTGAAAGCCGTCTATGCGGTAAACGTAGCAGTTCTGACAGCCCGCGCTTATCTTACGGCAGCCGTGCCACAAATTCCAGTTTGGCATTTTACAGGTCTTTTGCTATGCCCTTGAGGTATTCGCGGAACCCTTCGCCCACTTCCGGGTGCTTCAGTCCCACTTCAACTATCGCCTGGAGTATTCCCAGCTTGTTGCCCATATCATAGCGCTTTCCCGTAAAGTCAACGCCTGTCATTCCCTCGGTCTGCGCCAGTATCTTCATAGCGTCGGTGAGCTGATATTCTCCCCCTGCGCCCACAGGAACAGTCTGGAGAATGTCAAATATTTTTGCAGGGAGAACGCACCTGCCCAGAATAGCAAAGTTTGAGATTATCTCTTCGGGCTTGGGCTTTTCTATCATATTTGAAACGGCGTAAACATTTCCCTCAAGAGGCTTTACGTCAAGAGAGCAGTATTTCAGCACCAATTCGGTGGGGACTTCCTTCATCGTTACCGAGCCTTTCCCGTACTTTTCATAGGCTCTGCACACCTGCGCAGTTGCGGGGTCGTCTGCTACGAACACGTCATCGCCGTAAATGACTACGAACGGGTCGTCGCCCACAAAGCTCCTTGCGTACATAACAGCGTCGCCTGTGCCCTTCATTTCCGCCTGTCTGACGTACTGGATATTGACCAGCTTGTGGATACCCGCTATGCTTTCATATATTTCCTTTTTACCCGCATTAAGCAAGGTGTTTTCCAGATCGGGAGATCGGTCAAAGTGATCCTGAACGGCGGTCTTTCCCCTGCTGAGGACTATCATAACATCGGTTATACCCGACGCCGCCACTTCCTCAACTATATACTGGATAGCGGGCTTGTCCACTATGGTGAGCATTTCTTTGGGGATAGCCTTTGTTGCGGGCAAAACCCTCGTTCCATAGCCTGCGGCGAGAATGACTGCTTTTTTGACTTTCATAAGACGTCCTTTCCGAAATATATTTCGTAATTTCTTATTTTTATTCATTGTATCATAAAAACCGTGATTTGTAAAGAAAAATTTGACGGCGACAAAGTCTGTCTTTGTGTAAAACAGCAAAACAAAAACCGCCCTTTCACATAAGTGAAAAGGCGGCTGTTTTTAAAATCATTCTTCAGCGGGAGCTTCGGTTTCTTCTGCGGGAGCAGCTGCTTCAACAGGAGCAGCTGCTTCAACGGGAGCTTCTTCAGCTTCCTCTACGGGAGCAGCTTCGGCTTCCTCGGCAGGAACTTCTTCCTCTGCTTCCTCGGCAGCTTTCTCGTCGCCCTTAGCCTCTTCAAGCAGAACCTTCATGGAAAGGCTTACCCTGTTCTTTTCCTCGTCGATCTCGGTTATCTTCGCCTGAACAAGCTGTCCGATAGTGAGATACTGAGCCACATTGGTAACTCTGTCAAGGCTTATCTGGCTGATGTGGATAAGACCGTCAACACCGGGGATTATCTGTGCGAATGCGCCGAAAGGAGTGGTGCTTACCACCTGGGCGTATACAACGTCCCCTACCTTAAATTCCGCAAGAAACTTTGTCCAGGGGTTATCGTTAGGGTCTTTTGCTCCCAGGCTTACACGCTTTTTCTCAGGGTCGAAGCTCTTGACGTAAACCTCCAGCTTGTCGCCGATTGAAACAACTTCTCTGGGGTGCTTTATGCGGTTCCAGGTAAGCTCGGAGGAATGTACCATTCCGTCAACTCCGCCAAGGTCAACGAACACGCCGTAGCTTTCCATTGACTTGACTTCGCCCACGTACTTCTTTCCAACCTCTATCTCGGACCAGAACTTCGCCTTGAGAGCGTCGCTCTCCTCCTTGGCGGCGTTTCTGATAGAGCCGACTACTCTTCCTCTGCCCTCGGCTACCTCGATTATTTTCAGCTTGACTTCCTTTTTCAGCAGGGGCTCCAGCTTTTTGGCAAGCTCCTCCTGGCTTTCGGGAGTTTCGGTGCGCTTTCCTCTGGGAACGCCTGTATGTGAGGCGGGAACGAAAACTCTCGCCCCCTCGCAGGTAACTATGACGCCGCCCTTTACAACGGCGGTAACAGTGCCTGTGAGAGTGGTGTTGTTGTTGAAAGCGTCGGTCAGCTTTTCCATACCTGCCGCCGCGTCAACACGCTTTTTGGACAGATAAACGACGCCCTCCTGGTCGTTTATCTGGGTAACTACACATTCAATTTCATCTCCGGGCTTTACAACGTCCTTAGGGAGCGCTCCCGTGGCGGAAAGCTCGTCAGCGGGTATGTAGCCGCTGTGCTTGGTGCCGATGTCCACCACCGCCTCGGTGTTGTTCACCGAAACAACGATAGCCTTTACCCTGTTCCCTATATATACTCGCTTAAAGGTCTTGTCGACCTCCGCCATGAAATCGATGCTGTCCATTTCATCGGTCTTTGTGATGTCGCTCATAATTCTATGAACCTCCTTTATTATCCCGTCGGGAGTTGACGCTCCTGCGGTGATGCCTATGTTAATATCCGACGAATGCTCGGATAGCATAGCTCTTATCTCGTCCTTTGGCAGGGACGAACCGTCCTCGGTGAAAAACGTCCTGCAGTGCCGTGAGCATATCTGCGCAAGCTTTGCGCTGTTGCTGCTGTTTTTTCCGCCCACGACTATCATTATATCGCTTGCCGCCGATAAAGCCTCCGCTTCCTGCTGACGGCATATGGTCGTACTACATATTGTATCAAAAATTTTCAGTTTTGTACAGTGTTTTTGAATAATTTTTTTATATTCTATCCATTTTGACGAATGAAAGGTGGTCTGCGCAAGAAAAATTAGTGAATTTTGCACAAAACTTTTTTCATTTTTCAACAAATTTTCTATATCTTCCAAGGAATTTACCACCTTGGCAGCGGTGTGACAGTGACCGATTATCCCCTTGACCTCGGGGTGCTGAGGGTCGCCCGCTATCAGCACGTTTGCGCCCTGTGCGCTTTCCCTGTCAACTATGGAATGTATCTTTGCAACAAAAGGGCAGGTGGCGTCGATATATTTTATCCCCCGCTTTTCCAGCTGGTCGTACACCTCACGCCCAACGCCGTGACTGCGGATTATCAGCGTACCCTTAACGTCGTCAAGGCTGTCCGCCTGGTGGACTCCCCGCCTTTCAAGCTCGTCCGTGACGCTTTTGTTATGGATAAGCTGTCCCAGCGTGTAGCCGCCGCCCTCCTCCGCAAGGCGGTAAGCCATATCCAGCGCCCTTTTCACTCCGAAACAAAAGCCTGCGGTCTTTGCAACAAATATCACTTGCTTTCCGCTTCTCCCTTGCCGCTTTCTTCCGCCGTTTCAACCATTTCCCTTGTGGGAACGGGGATATTGTAAAGGGTGCATATCTGCTTTTGCAGGTCGGCAATACTGTTCATTATCAGGGAAGTCACGTCTTTCAGCCGTCCTCTGTCGGCGGTGTCGTCAATGGCCAGCTTTTCGGCGGGTATCATCTTTCCTACCGCAACTGCGGCGTGATGTTTGTTGCCGTCGGGAGCGTACATTATGCACACGGGAACGACGGGAGCGTTGGCTTTGCCCGCAATAACGGCTACCCCCGACTTACCTCTTCCCAGCGCGCCTGTCTTTGAACGGGTGCCCTCGGGGAAGATAACGAAAATGCGCTTCATTCTTATATCTTTTACCGCACGGTCAATGGCGGCGGTGTCCTTCCCGCCTCTTACAACGGGGAATGCTCCGCACTTCTTTATCAGCCAGGCGAACGCCTTGTTCTTTTCAAAAAGCTCGCTTTTCGCCATAAAGCTGAAGCGTCCTTTAAAGGTCGCCGCTATCATCGGAGGGTCGTCGTATTTCTGATGGTTGCAGGCGACGATAAAGCCGCCGTTTTCGTGAGGAATGTTCCCTATGTTCAGTATGGTGGTCTTGAAGCGCAGGTGCATATACCAGATCTCCACCAGTTTTCTGAAAAACAGATACATAATATCACCGCTTTTGCTTTAATTTACATTTTAGCCTTTGTCAGCTCTACCACTTTATTCACAGCGCCCTCAAAGTCAAGCTCCGAGGTATCCAGCAGGACTGCGTCCTCCGCCATTTTTAAAGGGGCGGTTGCCCTGTGGCTGTCCTGATAATCACGGCGGTTAAGGTCCGCTAAGACCTGTTCAAAATCAGTTTCCACGCCCTTTTTCACCAGCTCCTCAAAGCGGCGGCGGGCTCTTATCTCAGGCTGTGCGGTTATGAAAATTTTAAGCTGAGCCTTGGGCAGGACTACCGTTCCGATGTCCCTGCCGTCCATTATAACGTTGTTTTCACGGGCGATATCCCGCTGTAATTCCAGCAGGAACTCCCTTACTGCGGGGATAGCGGAAACGGCGCTTGCCGCCATTGAAATTTCGGGCAGGCGTATCTCCTCAGATACGTCCTCCCCCTGCAAAAATACCTTTTGCAAGCCGTTTTCCAGCTTTATCTCCACCTTTATCTCAGAAAGCAGGGCGGTCACCTTGTCTTTGTAATCATCGGCTTTTTCGTCCTTAACGCCCTGCCTTGCGGCGTAAAGTCCCACCGCGCGGTAAAGCGCGCCCGTATCCACATATATAAAGCCCAGACGTTTTGCCGCCTCTCTTGCTACCGTGCTTTTTCCTGCTCCGACAGGACCGTCAAGCGCAACTGCTGTCATATCGTATTTTACCTTTCGTTTTTGATTCTGGGTAAAGCGTTGTCAGGTCGTATTCGTTTTTTGCATAAATTTAATTATACCACGATTTGAAAATATCCGCAACCATTTTCACTTAATTTTTATTTTTGCCCAGAGCCGCCGCTTTTGCCGTGGAATAGGCTATTTGCAGGTTAAATCCCCCCGTCAGGGCACAAACGTCTATTATCTCCCCCGCAAAATGCAGATCTTTCACGATTTTTGACTGCATATCCGCAGAATTTATCTCATCTGTTGAAACGCCGCCGTCGGTTACTATGGCTTCGTTCATGGGGCGAAAGGCGGTTATCTCAAAGCGCAGGTCTTTTAATGCGGCGGCAACGCTCTTTCTCTCCTTTGAGGAAAGCTCGGCGGCTTTTTTCAGCGGGTCGGCTTTTGCCTGCCGAAGTACGATTTTTATAAGACTTTGGGGGAGGAGCTTTCGCATAAGCTGTTCCAGAGGGAGCTTTCCGTTTTCGGAAATTTCACGCTGTAAGCGAAGATCCAGCTTTTTCATATCAAGGGCGGGCTTCAGATCAAGGGAAACGGTATATCTTCCCGCCGTGACTTCTTCAATATATGAGGAGGCGCTGAGGGTCAGCGGTCCACCTATTCCGTAGCTTTCAAAGGTCATTTTCCCAAGCTGGGAAAACAGCTTTTTCCCCGTTTCGTTGTCGGTGAGGGTAAGGGTGGCGTTTTTCACGGTAAGTCCCGCCGCTGAGGAACAGTCCTCTTTGGTTTCCAGCGGGATAAGGGAGGGCTTCAGCCTTGCCACGCTGTGACCCAGCTTTTCCGCCATTTTGTAGCCGTCGCCTGTTGAGCCTGTGGCTTTGTAGGAAAGCCCGCCTGTGGCAAGTATAACCTTGTCAGCGGGGATAAGCTGTTTATTGGTTCTCACTGCGGATACTGCGCCGTTTTCCGTCATTATCTCCAAGGCTCTTTCCCACACGAATTTCACGTTCAGGCGCTTTAATTCACGCTCCAAAGCGTTCACCACGTCCCACGCCCTGTCGGAAACGGGAAAGACTCTGCCGCCGCGCTCAGTTTTCAGCGGAACGCCTATCTCCTGCGCAAACGCCATACAGTCCGCCGTGCCAAAGCGGGCAAAGGCGCTGTACAGAAAAGACGGGTTCCTCACCGTGTTCTTTATCAGCGTCTGTAAATCGCAGTTATTTGTCAGGTTGCATCTGCCCTTGCCTGTTATCGCCAGCTTTTTCCCTATCCTGCCGTTGGGCTCGATAAGAATGACACTTTCACCTTTTCGGGCGGAAAATACGGCGGCGTAACAGCCCGCCGCCCCGCCGCCTATCACAACAGTATCCATTACGCTCCCCGATTGTAAACGCCGTTTTCGTCCCACATAGTTTCCAGCCGTGCAAGAGTGGTTTCCAGCTTGTCGCGCTTCTTCATTCCCACCGCCACGATTATGGCGTTGATAAGGCTGAGGGGCGCCGCAAGGCTGTCCGCAAAGCTCGCCATATCGCTTTTTGCTAAAAGAACGTGGTCTGCAAGCTGACCTAAAGGTGAAGCGGCGCTGTCGGTTATCGCCACTATCTGCGCTCCGCAGGAGGCGGCGTATTTTGCGGCGTTGGCGGTACTCTGACAATAGCGGGGGAAGCTGAAAGCAATAAGCACGTCGCCCTTGTCTATGCGGATAAGCTGCTGATAAATGCCGCTGGTGTTCACCGCCTGCACAAAATGCACGTTGTCAAAGATAAGCTGAAAATAATAATCCAGAAATCTCGCCAGCACGTTACTGCTCATAGCTCCGAAGATGTAGATGTTCTTGGCGGAGATTATGCTGTTCACTGCCTTGTCAAAGCTGTCCTCGTCGGTCATCTCCACCGTCATTCTTATCCTGTCGATGTCCTGCATAAGAACGCTTTTCAGAACGTGTTCGGAATCTATCCTGTTGTTGGTGATGTCAAGGCGCTGGAGGGCGGTAAGGCGGGTCTTGCTGTAATTCTGCAATGCCTTCTGCATTTCGGGATAGCCCTCGTAGCCCATTTCTATCGCAAAGCGGACAACTGTGCTTTCGCTGACTCCCACCGTACTGCCAAGACGGGAGGCGGTCATATACGCCGCCTTTTCGTAATGCTCGGTGATAAAGCCGCCGATAAGGCGCTGACTTTTAGAAAACTCCGTCATTCGCTCTTTTATGTTTTCGATAAGATTATCCTGCATTTTTCTTTTTCTCTCCGTATTTATATGTTTTTATGCAAACAGGCTTTTTTCCTTTTCCGAAAGAAAACAAAGCCTGCTCTCCGTCCCATTAGTTTACACCTTTTTTTGCAATTTTGCAAGGCGTAAATTGCATTTTCGGCATTACAGTGACCTTGCTCTTTCAAATTTATGCAATTTGACGGAAAAATTTGTTAAAATTGCGTTTGGCTATTCTGTACAAAAAACCGTGGGTCTTTTGTTGTAATTTGTGAAATTTATAACAGAACTGTTGCTTTTACGGGGAAAAAGTGATATTATATTGTTATGGAAAGCGAGGTGCAGGGTATGAGCCGCATAATCACCATAAGCCGTCAATATGGCAGCGGAGGACGGGAAATAGGGAAAAAGCTGTCGGAAAAGCTGAATATTCCTTTTTACGACAACGCTCTTATTGAGAAAGCCGCCGAGGAAAGCGGTCTTATCCCCGCATTTTTTGAGGACACCGAGCGCCATGCGGGAAACAGCCTGCTTTATGCGCTGTACAGGGGTTCGCAGATGGACCATTTCGGTATGTCGGTGCTTTCTATGGAGGACAACATTTATCTCGCCCAGTCAAACGTGATACGCAAGGTGGCGGAGGAAGGTCCCTGCGTTATCATCGGGCGCTGTTCCGACTATATCCTCAGCGATATGAAAAACGTGGTGAGCATTTTCATTCACGCCGATCTGGAATTTCGCAAGGAGAGAGCAGTGAGGATAGACGGGGTCGATCCCGCCAAGGCGGAAAGCGTGGTCCTCACAAAGGACAAGCGCAGGCAGAACTACTACAATTTCCACACCGACCGCAAGTGGGGCATAGCGAAGAATTACAGCCTTTGTCTTGACAGCGGGCTTTGCGGTATCGACAGAGCCGTGGAGGTAATTTACAGCTATATCTCGGGGTTGGATTAAGATAGTTTTTCTCCTTTTCTGAATATTTTTTGAATTTAAGCCTGAAACTCAGGCTTTTTTTCTTTTTGTATTTTGAGTATAGCACGGCGGCAGAGTGAAAAACAATGAAAAGTTGAAAATTTGTGAGAGATAATTAAAAGTGCCGATTTAAGCTGATTGCTTGATCGGCACTTGTTGTTTATTTGGGGCGGCGCTGGCAGTTGAAAGTGTACAGTTGACAGTTGACAGTTGTGGTGTTCAGTACTTCCGCCGATGGCGGAAGTACGATCCAACATTGCTTGAATTTCCCTAAAGGAAATTCATTTTGCTCCGCAAAACCGCAATATTGGACGCTTTGCGGACGGATTTGAAATGACAGGTAAAAATTTGCAGGCGGCAATCCAAATCCGTTTTCGCCAAAGGCGAAAACTCCACAACTGTACACTTTACACTGTACACTGTCAACTGTTCTCTATCTTCTTCACTATCTCCTCGTACAGCCTGTCATCAGGCGTCACCTCTGCGTTTTTCACCGCTTCTTCCACCTGCTTCGTTCCCGACTTGACTGCGGTCACTTCCCTGCCGTCTGCAGTGCTGAATACGGGGACACTTTTCTTTTTCAATACTGCGAAAAGTATGATCCCCGCCGCAAGGGCAAGTGCCGCGACTGCGCATATCAGATACGGGTCTATGCGGTTATTATCCGTCTTGTCGGTCACGGAAAGCAACGGTCTTGTCTCCTCGGTCTCAGTTATCAAAGGTCTTGTTTCAGGAGCAGACTCGGGCTCGTATCTGCCGCTTTCGCCGCTTTCAGGCTGTTGATCCACAGGTATCTGCCCATCATGATCAACGAAGTTCACCACCGCAATATCTCCGAATTTGGAGATAAGCCCGTCTTTCACCCGCTGAAATTCCTCCTCATCGTAAGGAGCGTTCCCGTTTTCATCGGCGAAAAAGGCAAGGTTCACGTTTATTTTTTCGCTTTCTTCGTCGCAAAGCACGGTATCGCAGTACATCTTGTCGGAAAGTCGCTCCGCCTCGTCACGGAGCTCCAGCCGCAGAGCGTCCCTCTCGTCGTAGGTAAGGCTGCATTCCTCAAAGCTGATATTGTTGTTGTAAGGGTATTGCTCGTAAATGAAGTCGGTCATTTCCTGTTCCCTGTCAGGGGTGTCGTTCACTATCCCAACTTTCCATGTCATATTCGGTATGGGGAAAATGTCAGGCTGTTCCTCAGCGGTGGGGTCAAAGCCCATGTTGCTCACCGAAACACAGAAGATAAAGGAAACGTATTCGGGAACGTTCGTGAATGATCTATAGCTTATTATTCCTGTATTCACAAAGGGGTAAACGGTCCCCGTGTCCAAATCGTCGGAAACGGCGTCGTTGCTCACAGCGGAATCGTCGGGAGCAGGTCTGTGACCTGAGGAAACCTCGGTGACGGTGAGCTCCTCGGCTCCTGCGGAAACGCAGAGAAATACGGCGGCAAGAGCAAGTGTAAAGATCCTTTTTATCAATTTCATCATATTTATCACTCCTCGGTAAGAGCAGAAAGGTTGTTTATTTTATCTCAAGAAAGGTGCGTAGACGTTTCAGCGCCCTGCGGTATTTCCACAGCACGGTGCCTGAGGGCAGTCCTGTCACCTGAGCTATCTCGCGGAATTTCAGCCCGCCGTTTACGTGCAGGGTGACTATGCTCCGTTCGGCGTCGGGGAGAGCAGACAGCGCCTTTTCCACGTCCATTTTTTCCTCAAGGTCGGGACCTTTGCAGGAAAGGACGTCCTCCGTTTCCTCAAGGGGAATTTCGTTTTGTCTTTGCCGCCGCCTTATCCCGTCTATGGCAAGGTTGCTCGCCATTCGGAAAATGTAGGCTCTGGGCTTGGCTATCGTCGGGTCTGGCGGGGATCTGTACAGCTTTATGAATACCTCTTGAAAAATATCCTCGGCGGTATGAGGATCTCCCGTCATGCGCACCGCCAGCGTCATTACCGGGGTCTTGAGGTCGTTGTAGATCTCCTCAAATGCCGTCATATCCCCTGCCCGCACCGCATCGAGCCTGAGCTTAAGCTCACTGTCCGTCAATCCTGTCGCCCCCTTTCATTTACTATGACGATGATAAAGTCCGTTTTATTGGCTTTGTGAAAATTTTTTGAATAATTATATTTTTAGGGCAGATTTTTTGTTGCATTAAATTCCGTTTTATGGTATACTTAATAGAGTATATTTTCTGAACGTTCCCACTTTCATCAAGGAGGATAAAAATATGAACCTGAACAAGCTGAAAAGAGATTACGGCGACAATATCATCTGGTACGGAAAAAAACGCATTTTAGGTATGCCTATTTCCCTCACAAGGTACATTCTCACCGATACCACACTTTATACCCGCATAGGTCTGCTCAGCCTGAAGGAGGACGAGATAGAGCTGTACAAGGTGGTGGACAGGCAGCTCAAGCTCCCATTTGGTCAGAGGATCTTCGGCTGCGGCTCCATAACGCTGGTAACAAGGGACACGGATACCCCGGAAAAGCTGCTTAAAGCCGTGAAAAATCCAAGAGAAGTGAAAAAACTCCTTGACGACGCTATCAGAGAGCAGAGAGATAAGTATATGATAAGAGGCAGAGATATGATGGGCGCGGCAAGCGACGATCATGATTTCGACCATGACTGTGTACTGCACGATGATATCATCTGACGTATAAAAATTATAGCATTTTTCGCCGCCTGCGGCAAGTACAGCATAAAGGAAAAATTATGGACGACCGTATCATCTGCGGGAAAAACGCAGTTACAGAAGCCCTGCTTTCGGGCAGGACGATAGATACCGTTTACCTGCAAAAGGGCGCAGGGGGAATGGGGAAAATAATAGTTCTTGCAAAAGAACAGGGCGCAGTCATAAAGGAAACCGCCCCGGAAAAGCTGAACGCTATGTGCGGAGGGCTGAAGCACGGGGGCGTTGCCGCTGAGACCTCTCCCGTCAGCTATTCCACGGTGGAGGATATACTGGAGACCGCCCGTCAGAAAGGAAGGCCGCCTTTCATAATCGCTCTGGACGGGATACAGGACCCCCACAATCTGGGTGCGGTGATAAGGACGGCGGAAGCGGCGGGAGCAGACGGAGTCATTATCCCTAAGCGCAGGAGCGCATCTCTTAACGCCACTGTTTACAAGACCTCGGCAGGGGCGGCGGACTGGATAAAGACCGCAAGGGTGAACAGCCTTGCCGCTGCGCTGGACGAGCTGAAAAAGCAGAATATCTGGGTCTACGGGGCAGAGGCGGACGGCACGCCCTTTCATCAGGCAAAGCTGGACGGCGGGATATGCCTTGTGATAGGCTCGGAGGGGTTTGGACTGAGCAGACTGGTGAGAGAAAAATGCGACCAGGTCCTTTCAATAGATATGTACGGCCACGTCAATTCCCTCAATGCCTCGGTAAGCGCAGGGATACTGATATACGAGGCGGTAAAATACAGAAGATAGCGGGAGAAGCAAGAAAGGAAAAAGCTGAAAAATGGCAGATGAATTTTCACTTAACGATATACTCGCTGAAATAGACGCCAAAAGAGCAAAACGGGAAACTAACGACAGCCCCGCCGACGTCAGCGTCACCTCGATTATCGGTGAGGACGAGCTTGACAAGGTGCTGAAATCCATAAAGCACGAGGGGTCGGCTGCGGCGGAGACAAAGGGCGAGGCGAAAGACGAGGTAAAGCCTGTTGAGCAAAAGGCAGAGGTAAAGCCTGTTGCTGAGCAGAAAGCGGAGGCTAAGCCTGCGGCTGAGAAAAAGGCAGAGGTTAAACCCAAGGTTGAACAGAAAGCTGAGGTTAAACCTGCTGTTGAACAGAAAGAAGAAGTTAAACCCGTTGTTGAGCAAAAGGCAGAAGTTAAACCTACGGTTGAGCATAAAGCAGAAGTTAAACCTGTTGTTGAACAGAAAGCGAAAGTTAAAACTGCGGTTGAACCTAAAGCGGAAGCTAAACCTGCGGCAGAGCCGAAAGTTGAGGTTAAACCTAAAGTTGAACCAAAAGCAGAAGTTAAACTCTCTGTTGAACCAAAAGCCGAAGTTAAACCCAAAGTTGAACCAAAAGCAGAGGTTAAACCCGCTGTTGAACTAAAAAAGGCGGAAAAGAAGGACAAGACTGCTCCTATCCCCTCAAAAAAGGACAAAACAGGCACTATTCCCATTCTCAAGCAGGAAAAGCCCGTTGACCCGAAGGTGATAGAGCGCAGGCTGGAGGCGGAGGAACGCTTTGACGACCCTGAGGAGCTGATAGATTCTATCAATCCTTACGAGATGAAGAGCAAGGCGTCCGATATGGAGAGCGCGCTCAGCGGCGACACAAAAGGTCTTGGCGGCAACGAACTGAAAAAAATGGCGGAGCAGGGCAAAGCGGGCAGACAGGAAAGTGAAGAAGTAAAGCTGTACACCGCTTCTTCCCGTGAAAAGGCTAATAACGGCGGGGACGGAAGCGAACAGGTAAAGGAATACGTTCCCCAGAAGGAAAAAGAGACCACCGCAGAGGCGGAGCTTTCCACCAGAAAGATGTCGGAAAAGGAGCGCAGGAGCAACGAAGCGCTGCTTGAAAAGCTGAACAGCTCCATTATCCACAAGCGGGACGAGGAGGAGGTAAAGCGCCGCACCCTCGGCATTACCACCGAGCAGGGCGAGGTGAAATCCCCCACTCAGGGGCTGAACATAGACTACGGCGGAAAGGTGATACGCCCCACGGGTATGCTCCCCGACGACAACGAGCTGCTGGAAGCGCAGATGCGCAGCAAGTCCAGAAGAAAGCTGCGCGACTTCGTTATGGACGAGGACGAGGAGGAAGAAGAGGAAGAGGAGAACTTCGAGAATTACGACTCCACAGGGCAGATATGGTCGGATCTGTGCGAATCCCACAAGACGATATGGATACGCCTTATCATACTGCTGATAATGACGCTGTTTATGACCTTCGTGGCGATAATGGGCGATCTGGGAAAGGGTATGACCTTCGATCTGTTCGGAACGGACGTTACGTTTCTTGACAGGCGGGACGACGCTCAGGGCTTCGTGTTCTACAATCTGATAATGGGCGTTGGCGCGGCGGCGATATGCTCCTCAGTTATGCTGGGGGGATTTTCCAAGCTGTTCCAGCTGAAGGCGGACTGCGACACGGTCTGCGCAGTGCCTATGCTTATTTCCATAATCACCGCCGCAGTAAACATAAAGTGCGCGGACGACCTTTTGCTCAGCCGTTCCTACATATTTATCCCCGCGGCGATAGCGGGACTGATGTTCAACACGCTGGGCAAGCTGATAATGATAACGAGGGCAAAGCGGAACTTCCGCTTTATTTCCGGGGACGGAGCAAGATATTCCGCAGTTATCGCAGAGGACGAGGCGGCCTCCGCCCTGACAAAGGGGCTGGTGTCAGAGGTGCCTTGCCTTGCCGCAATGAGAAAGACGGAGCTGCTGACAGATTTTCTGAAAAACAGCTATTGCGAGGACAAGGCGGACAGGGTGAGCTCAAAGCTGGTGCCCATTTCAATAGCGGTATCGCTGTTAACGGCGCTGCTGTGCTTTTTCGTTCCCTATGACAATGAGGGATTCAGGCAGAATATTTACTGGACGCTGACGGTGTTCACCTCGATACTTACAGCGGCGGCGCCTTTCTCCACGATGTTTATGGTAAATTATCCCCTGACAAGGGCAGGGAGAGGACTGTTGAAAACAAACAGCGCCGTGCTGGGCTATCAGGCGGCGGAGGATTTTTCAAAGGTCAACGCCGTTATGGTGGACGCATCTTCGCTGTTCCCTGCGGGAACGGTCATCTATTCCAACATAAAGCATTATAAGCAGACAGGCTCTTTCAACAACATCGCCCTTGACCAGGCTATAATTTTGGCGGCGAGCCTTGCGATAAAAAGCGGCTCTATGATGTCGGAGATGTTCAGGGATATGATAAATGACAAGGACGATATCCTTGTCAAGGTGGACAACTGCGTTTACGAGGACAATATGGGCGTGCTGGGCTGGTTCGGCAACAAGCGTATGATAATGGGCAGCCGCGATCAGATGAAGCACCACGATATAAAAGTTCCCGACCAGGAAAAGCTGACAAAGTATATGGGAGAAAATACCGAGGCTATCTATCTTTCCGTGGCGGGAGAAGTGGTTATCATCTTCTTCGTGGAGCTGCTTGCCAATCCTGAGATAAAAGCCTGCCTGCAAAAGCTGACACAAAAGGGAGTTTCACTGGCAGTCAAGTCCACCGATTCCATAATCACGGTGGCAAAGCTGGCGGAGGTATTTGAGATACCTCCCGAGCAGATAAAGGTCCTCCCGTACAGTATGCACGAGCAGTTCACCTCCATTACTAAATACGTTTCAAGAGGAAGCGGAGCGTTAAGCTGTACAGGCACGTTCAGCGGCTTTGCAAGGGCTCTCCTTGCGGCGAAGGCTCTGATGAAGGACATAAACGCAGGGATATGCGTTGCGCTGGCGGGGGCGGCGCTGGGCGCAATATGTGCTGTCGCCGCCGCATTCACAGGCAATTCATGGCTGTTGTCCCCTACGATACTTATGGGCTGGGAAACGGCGTGGCTGTTACTGACTGTTATCGTTGAAAGCTTCAGGCGATACTGATATATAAATTTTACGGAGGAATATTAAAAAATGGAAAAATTTTCGGTTGCCGCTGTTTTCAGCAGCAATATGGTCTTGCAGAGGGAAAAGCCTGTTAATATTTTCGGCTGTGGAAAGGACGGAGATACTGTTGCCGTTCAGTCGGAGGGCGTGCGCAGGACGGCAAAGGTCATTGACGGCAGGTGGCTGGTGAAGCTTCCGCCCCATAAGGCGGCGGATAACGTTACGATAACCGTTTCCTGCGGTGAGGAGAACAAGATATTCACCAACGTGTGCTACGGCGAGGTGTGGCTGGCGGGCGGTCAGTCAAATATGGAGCTGGAGCTTCAGAACTGCCGTGAAAAGGACGCTTTGCAAAACGACAAAGAGCCTAACGTGAGGTTTTACTACACCCAGAAAAAGGTGATCAAGGAAGAGGATTTCTTTGAAACGGAGAAAAACACGGGCTGGACGGAATTTTCCTCCGAAAACGCAAAGGCGTGGTCCGCTGTGGGATATTTCTTCGCAAGGGAGCTGGCGAAGAAGTTAGGCGTTACCGTTGGCGTTGTTGGCTGTAACTGGGGCGGCACCTCCGCTTCCCACTGGATGAGCAGGGAGATCCTTGAAAAGGACAGCGATATGCGGGAATATCTGAACGACCTGGACAAGGCGACCGAGGGAAAATCCGACGAGGAGCAGAAAAAGGAGTGGAAGGAGTATCAGGCTTACGACAAGGCGTGGTATGAAAAGAGCCTTGTTTTCTACAAGGAACACCCTGAGGGAAGCTGGGACGAATGTCAGGAGTTCTGCGGGAAGAACCTTTATCCGGGCCCTATCAGCGAGTATAATCCTATGTGTCCCACGGTGCTGTACAAGTCGATGATACAAAGAGTACGCCCCTACACGCTGAGGGGATTTATCTACTATCAGGGCGAAAGCGACGATCATCGCCCCAGAACGTACTATAAGCTGTTCAGAGAGCTTATCGGACTGTGGAGGAACGACTGGGGGGACGACAGTCTGCCGTTCCTGTTCGTTCAGCTCCCAATGCACCGCTATAAAGCCGACCCTGACTACAAGCACTGGTGCCTTATCAGAGAGGCGCAGATGAAGGTGTTCGATACTGTAAAGAACACGGGAATAGCCGTTGCGCTGGATATGGGCGAATTCAACGAGATACACCCGAAAAGCAAGGAGCCTGTGGGTCACCGTCTGGCGCTCCAGGCGCTGTACAGCGTTTACGGCTTTGAGAATATGAAGGACGAGGCGTTCAGCCCGATGTACGAGAGCTATCAGCTTACCGACGGGGGTATGCTGTTGTCCTTCCGCTATTGCAACGGTTTCAAGGTCGAGGGCGAGGTGTGCGGCTTTGAAATTGCGGGAGAGGACAAGGAGTTCAAGCCCGCAAAGGTGGAATTCAGGGGAGAGCAGATTTTCATTTCCTCGGAGGAGGTTCCCGAGCCGCTGTACGGAAGATACAACTGGACGAATTACGGCGAGGTCACCGTGTACGGCGTGAACGGACTGCCGCTGGCTCCGTTCCGTACCTGCAGGGACGATGAAAAAACGGAATAATTTTTACTGCAAGGCCGTCGGGTCTTGCAGTAAGCTTTGACAGGGGATAATTTTATGGTCTTTGGTGGAATCTGCGCCGCAGGAAGCGGCAGCCGCGTTGGTGGAGAGGTGCCCAAGCAGTTCCTCCCCATAAAGGGAAAGCCCATGCTGGCGTACAGCGTTGAGGCGTTTCTGCGGGTCAGCGGGATAGAACGGATATACATGGCAGTCAGCGAAAACTGGGCGGAATACTGTGAAAAGCTGTTTGCAGGCGAAAAGCGGGTTTGCGTTATCTCAGGCGGGGCAAACAGGGCGGAAACGGTGGAAAAAATCGTGAACGCAGTTGTGGAAAACGGCGGCGGTGATGATGATATTATCGCCACTCACGACGCCGCAAGGCCGTTTGTAAGCGGTGAGCTGATACGGCGGTGCGTTAAAGCCGCAGAAGAATACGGAGTCAGCGGGGCGGCTATTGCCGCAACGGACACGGTTTTGCGGTGCGAGGGCGGGTTTATCACAGACGCTCCGCCAAGGGAGGAGATGTTCCTTGCGCAAACGCCGCAGTGCTTTAAGGTGGGCGTTTTCAGAAAGGTTTGGGGAGATTTAAGCGAGGAGGATAAGGCGAAAGCTACCGACGTATGCGGAATGATATTCAGGGCGGGAGTAGGCGTTAGGATAGTTGAGGGAGAGAAAAACTGCTTTAAGATTACTACCGCTGAGGAGCTGGAAATAGCAGAAAGGTTGGAAAATTGAGCGTGCTGTATGCAGTGTAAAATGTTTTTCCTGTTGACAAAAAGAAAAAACTAAGTATAATATTATCAGACAGATAACTGTTCGAAATGTTCGATTGCTCATTTACCTTTATAGGCGTTTCGCTGCCTTCCACTCGCAGGAGAGGGAAAAGGCGACGTATTACTTTACAGGCGTTTCGCTGCCTTCCGCTTGTAGGAGAGGGAAAAGGCGACGTATGACTTTACAGGTGTTTCGCTACCTTCCGCTTATAAGAGAGGGAAAAGGCGACGAAAAGCAATCTAAAAAGGGAGCGCTAAACTGCGGTGAGGCTGTCTCCCTTTTTAAATTACAAGCGCAAAAAGGTTTTACTGTTGACAAGCGGGAACTATAAAAGCGAGTTAATCCTAACGAAAACAAGGATATAAGAAAGGGAAAATGATGAAAATAAAGGCTGTTATTTTTGATATAGGACAAACTCTTGTTTACTATCCGTTTCCCCTGAATTGGTCTGCTTTATACCGTCCCGCTTTCCAAAGTATAGCGGAAAAACGCAAGTTAAATATAACGGAGAATGAGTATGCATATATCGCGGAAGTCCTTACAAAATACAATACAAGAATAAATCCAAGAGAAGCTGAAGTTTCATCAGATACGATCTTTACTGAGATATTAAAGGGGACAAGTATCCCGACAGAATATCTGGACATCATCAGGAATGATTTTTACTCTTTCTTTCGCAATGACGCTCGGATCTATTCAGACGCAGAAGAAACGCTAAAAGAGCTTAAATCAAAAAATATACTTATCGGCACTTTATCCGACGTTGCATACGGTATGGATAATTCGTATGCGCTTGAAGATATAAAGCCTCTGCTGAAATATATAGACGTACCCTTTACTTCAAATGATTCAGGTTTTCGCAAGCCGAACGGCAAGGGATTAGAGATACTTGCCGATAAAATGAACGTACTTACGTCAGAGATGATCTTTGTGGGAGATGAAAAAAAGGACGTGGAATGTGCTGAAAATGCAGGCGCCGCAGCGGTTCTTATAAATCGGGATAAGGAAGAGAAGTATTTCGGACAAAATTATGTTATCGGGGAGCTTAGAGAAGTGGTTGATATAATAAGATAAATTCAGGTTTGTCTTGGTCGCCTCTGAAAACCCTGTAACTTCAAGGCATTTCGCCTATTCTATGCTCAAACTTTATGTTTTTTCCCTTGTTTTTGCCCTTATGAGCCGAAACAAGGGAAAGTTTTTGGCGGATAAAACGCTCGGTATTTGAGAGCGAAATACACCATTCGTACAAAGCCGCATATTTGTGCGAAGGGACATTTTCACCTATATATGAGTTGCAAAAGTAAGGCAGACAGCAAAAACCACGAAAGAAATCCTTTTTCAAGGAAAGGCAGCTTCCAATTAGAAAACAACACCGCAAGACATTACTACTGCCTTGCGGACTTACATATACGGTCAATAACTAAAAATTCAAGAAAACTTGGCAATATGTATTGACAAGAAAACTTGGCAGTGCTATAATGAGTATACGCCAAGAAAACTTGGCAGTACAAGTTGGAGGTTTCCATTATGAACAAGGAAGAAATTTTAGCAAAAAGCAGAGCCGAGAACAAAAACAAAGATATCTATGAAATCGAGGTGTTAAAACAGGCAAATTCGTGTGGGATCATCGTGATGGCAGTTCTTGCCGTAATCTTTTTTTCCGTACAAATCTTTGTGGGCGGCGGTCAAAATTGGGGGATGTGGGCACTTGTTTTCAGTCCAAGTATGGCCACATTCTGGGTGAAATATATCAAGCTGAGACGTAAGCACGAGCTCCTGATAGCAATTGCATATACAGTAATTGTTGCAGTAGGTGCCGGATATCATATTTATAATCTTATCGTATCATCTACAATCCTGTAAGGTGGTGGATAATATGAATGATAAACTTATATTAAAAAACCGTCTTAAAGAAGCACGGACAGAACTGAAAATATCACAGAACCAACTGGCCGAAATGGTTGGTGTGTCCCGAAATACAATCAGCTCTATCGAAACAGGGCAGTTTAATCCTACTGCCAAGCTTGCTCTCATTTTATGTATTGCTTTGGATAAAAAATTTGAAGATTTATTTTTCTTTTGATTTGCAAAAACAGACTCTCCCTTATTTTTGCCCTTATAAGGTGCATAGGAAAGGGTAAACCTGTGTGAAATCATATAAAGGGATAAGGTGGACACATTGCGGACGGATTTGGATTGACGGGCGCTAATCCGTACCTGTCACTTAAAATCCGTTTTTCGGCTTCGCCGAAAAACACCATAACTGTCAACTGTACACTGTACACTGTCAACTGCCATTTCCGTTTGCTTTTTCTCTTTTACCTGTTCTTTTTCCGTACAGCCCTGCATAAACTGCTACAAAAACAACCTGTACGAAAGGAAATGACAAAATGCTTACTGCTTCAAAGAAAAGAATGATGAGAACTGTAACGGTGGTGCTTGCCGTTCTGGTGGGCGTGGGGATTATCATTGCTGCGGTAATGTCCTCCTTCAAGGTCGCCGCCGCTGAGAAAAAGCTCCCTATTTACTGCGTTTCAAGAGGAGACAACAAGATCGCCCTCACCTTTGACTGCGCTTGGGGAAATTCCAACACCGACCTGCTTTTACAGCTTTTAAAGGACGCTGACGCAAAGGCGACGTTCTTTGTGACAGGGGAATTTTGCGACAAGTACCCCGAAGATGTTAAAAAAATGTACGATGCGGGACACGAGATAGGAAACCATTCCGACGTTCACCCGCACGTTGAGGGGATAAACATAAACGACCTTATCGAGGACACAAGGGAATGTTCCCGCAAAATAAAGATGATAACGGGCGAGGAGCCGAAGCTGTACCGCGCGCCTTACGGCGAGTATGACAACAACGTGGTAAACACTATCGAGGGTATGGGGCTGAAAATGATACAGTGGTCGGTGGACAGCATAGACTGGCAGGAGCCTGACGCAGACACTATCACAAAGCGTATCTGCGACGGCACCGTTTCAGGCTCTATCCTGCTGTTCCACAACGATCTTGAAAACACCGCCCAGGCGCTCCCCGACCTGCTGACAGCGTTAAAGCAAAAGGGTTATACCTTTGAGCGAGTTTCCGATATGGTGTATTTTGACAGCTACCATATCGACAACAGCGGTATGCAGATATACGACGTGACCGCCCTGCTTCCCACGGTGAAATATTCAGACAACGAGCTTTTGAACGAGGCTATGGGAGTGCTTAAGGAAAATATGTCCTTGCAGGAGATATATAATCTCACGGGAGGAATAACCCAGGATATGGCGGACAGGGTGAACAGCCTGCTCACCGAGGAGCAAAGGCAGGCGATAGAGAACGCCTCCTTTGAGGAGCTGAGAGAGGCGGTAACTAACCTTATTGCTGACATTGAATCAGAGCAGGAGGGCTCCGGAACAGGCACAGATTCAGGTTCAGAGACTGCCGAGCCGCCTGCTTCCGACCCGTCGACAACGCAGGAGCCTTCTCCCGCCGAAACCGATGACAGCGGAACAGGAAGTTCTTCGCCTGACGTTTCCACTATTCCCGACGAGATAAAGGGACAGCCGATGACGGAAAACAGCATGACTCAGACCGCTGAGCAGACAACGACTCCTCCCGTCACGACAGCAGAACAGACGACTCCCGCCGTGACTTCAACTATTGAAGATGAAATTAAATAAAATAAAAATCCCGCAGAATACTGCGGGATTTTTTAAACCGATAAATTTCGCAAATGTGCTTATCCCCTGTTCGCCTGATTGTCCTTGAGGATAACGTCGTGTGAGCCGCCCTCCACGATACTTGTGGAGGAAACCAAAGTCAGCACTGCTTTCTTCTGCAATTCGGGAATGGTTAGACAGCCGCAGTTGCACATAGTTGAGCGCACCTTGGACAGTGTCCTTGTCACGTTGTCTTTTAAGCTGCCCGCATAGGGAACGTAGCTGTCAACGCCCTCCTCAAAGGACAGCTTGCTGTCGCCGCCCATATCGTAGCGCTGCCAGTTGCGGGCTCTGTTGGAGCCTTCGCCCCAGTATTCCTTAACGTATGTTCCGTTTAACATAACTTTATTTGTAGGAGATTCGTCAAAGCGGCTGAAATATCTTCCCAGCATAATGAAATCTGCGCCCATAGCAAGGGCAAGTGTGATGTGATAATCGTGAACGATACCGCCGTCTGAGCATACGGGAACGTAAATTCCCGTTTCCTCAAAGTATTTATCGCGTTCCTCGCACACCTCTATCAGGGCGGTAGCCTGTCCTCTGCCTATGCCCTTCTGCTCACGGGTGATACAGATAGAACCGCCGCCGATACCTACCTTTACGAAGTCTGCGCCGCAGTCGGCAAGGAAGCGGAAGCCCTCTCTGCTAACTACGTTTCCTGCGCCCACCTTTACGCTGTCGCCGTAATGCTCTCTTATCCACTGAATAGTGAATTTCTGCCAGTCGGTGTAGCCCTCGGAGCTGTCTATGCAAAGCACGTCGGCTCCCGCTTCCACAAGCGCGGGAACGCGCTGGGCGTAGTCCCTTGTGTTTATGCCTGCGCCGACAACGTAGCGCTTTGCGCTGTCAAGGAGTTCGTTCTGATTTGTCTTGTGGCTTTCGTAGTCCTTGCGGAAAACGAGATAGAGCAGTTTTCCCTCGCTGTCGATTATAGGCAGGGAGTTCAGCTTATGGTCCCAGATTATGTCGTTTGCGGCTTTCAGGGTAGTTCCCTCAGGGGCGGTTATCAGCTTTTCCAGCGGGGTCATAAATTCCTTTGCCTTAACGTCCGTCGCCATTCTGGAAACGCGGTAATCCCTGCCTGTGACGATACCCACCAGCTTGGTGTCGCCCGTGCCGTCCTCGGTGACAGGCATTGTGGAATGTCCTGTCTTTTCCTTTAGCGCCAGCACGTCAGCCAGGGTCATTTCGGGGCTGAGGTTGCTGTCGCTCTTGACGTAGCCCGCCTTGTAGGATTTTACCCGCTTTACCATTTCGGCTTCCTGCTCAATGGTCTGAGAGCCGTAGATAAAGCTGATTCCCCCTTCCTTAGCCAGAGCCACCGCCATTTTATCGTCGGACACCGACTGCATTATGGCGGAAACAAGGGGAATGTTCATGGTGACGGCAGGCTCCTCGCCCTTTTTGAACTTCACCACGGGGGTCTTGAGTGATACGTTGGCAGGAATACATTCTGCTGAGCTGTACCCGGGCACCAGCAGATATTCCCCAAAGGTGTGTGAAGGCTCGGAATAGATTTTTGCCATAGTTACCTCCTCTGATAGTTAAAAGTTAAGAGTGTATAGTGCATAGTTGTGGTATTTTCGCCTGCGGCGAAAATGGATTTGGATTGGCGGGCACGCAGTTGACAGTGTACAGTTGACAGTTGACAGTTGACAGTTGTGGAGTTTTTGCTTCGCAAAAACGTATTTGGATTGGCGGGTGCGAGTTTGGGGGTGGTGCGTAAAAGTGATTGTTGTGCGGAATAATTTAATTTTCAACTGTCAATTGTCAATTGTCAACTGCTCAAAGTTCGTTCCTGTTTTCCAGCGCTCTCTGGAGCGTTACTTCATCTGCATATTCAAGTGAGCTGCCTGCGGGAAGTCCGTAGGCGAGCCTTGTTACCTTTATGCCCAGCGGCTTTATAAGGCGGCTGATATAAGAGGCGGTGGTCTCTCCCTCGATAGTGGGGTTCGTCGCCATTATCACCTCGTCAACATCTCCAGAAAGCCTTGCCATAAGCTCCTTTATGCGGATATCATTGGGAGTTATGCCGTCGGCGGGGGAAAGAAGTCCGTGGAGAACGTGATAAACGCCGTCAAAGCCTCCCGCCCTTTCAAAGGCGGAAACGTCCTTGGGCACCTCAACAACGCATATCACCTTATGGTCGCGCTGCTCATCGCCGCATATGGAACATTCCTCCTGCTCGGTGAAGTTCTGGCAGGTCTTGCAGAATTTCACCGAACGCCTTGCCTCAAGGATAGTGGTGGCAAAGTGAGCAACTTCCTCTTCAGGCATATTCAGCATATGATAGGCGAGGCGTCCCGCCGTTTTCATTCCTATGCCGGGGAGCTTCGCAAGCTGTTCCGACACCAGCAGGAGTGGCAGAGGATTATACTCCGCCATCAGAACAGTCCGGGCACGTTAAGTCCGCCCGTCACCTTTTCCATTTCCTTGCTGGTTTCTTCCTCCACCTTTTCGATAATGGCGTTTACGCCCGCCACGATTATGTCCTCAAGGTCTTCGGGATTGTCCTTATCTATGCAGTCGGGGTTCAGCTTAACGCTTTTCAGCTTTTTGTCCCCCGTCATAACGAGCTCTATCATTCCGCCGCCTGCCGTGGCGGTAAATTCGGTCCCGTTCAGCTTTTCCTGGACCTCCGCCATATCCTCCTGCATTTTCTGCGCCTGTCTTATCATCTGGTTCATATTTGCGGCGCCCTTGTTCTGGTATTCTGCGGGTAATCTTGCTTTCATTTCTTTTTCCTTTCCTTTGCTGTAATATTCAGGAGCTATGCTCCTACGTTACCTGTCGTTTACCGTTACGTCTATGCCCATTTCCTTCGCCTTTTCGATAAGCGGGGAAACGAAATCCTCCTCCTGAGCTTCCTCAGGCTTGTCCCTTAACAGGAATATATCAAATTTTCCGCCCATGACCTTAGCCGCCGATTCTCTCAGCGCCCAAGCCCTTTTTCCGTTTTGGAGCAGTCCCCTTGCGGAGGGAGGGGCGGCAACGAATATTTTTCCATCATAGAGGAAGCCCTGCGTTCCCGCCAAAATGCCCCTTACTGCTGGGGTCATTGAGGAAACTATGTCGCTCCACTGGGGAAGCGGCTGCGCGTCGTCAGGCAAATCGTCGTCCGCCTCGGGTATAGGCGGTTCGTTGTCGCGGGAAAGATATTCGTCAGTTATCTTCTTGTTAATCTCTTTTTTATCGCGGGGAGCAGGTTTAGTGGGGTCTATATCGTAAATTATGGTCTGCCCCTCCACTATCTCCTGGGCGGCGTTCTGTTCCTCCTGCGGCTCTTCCGACTGAAGGATATCGGCGTAAGGCGGGTCAAAAGGAATATCCGTTTCCTCATTTTCTGTGGTGGGAGCTGTCGGTTCTTCAGTTGTTTTGTCGAAATCTGTCAGTTCCTCGTTTTCTGCGGAAGGAGCTGTCGGTTCTTCGGCTGTTTTGTCGAAAGTTGTCGTTTCCTTGTTTTCTGTGGAGGGAGCTGTCGGTTCTTCTTTTATTTTGTCGAATGATGTCGGTTCTTGGGGTCTTGTGTTGGGGATTGCCGCTTCCTGCCGAACCTCCGCTGTAATTTTTTCAGATTTTTTGTCAGTTTCAGAAGTATTTTGTGGATTTATGCCGAAAATAGAAAGGGTCTGCACCTTATGCTCCAACGCCCCAAGTCTTGCGGCAAATGAAGATATATCCCCGCTAAGCTCGGGGGAACACATTCTTATAAGCAGGCGTTCTGCAAGGAGTCTTGCCTGCCCCGTCTGCTTCATTCGGTTTATGCCGTCAAGGCTGTCGGACACAAGCTCCGCCCAGCGGAGTATTTCCTCCTGAGAAAGGCGGGCGCACTGAGCCTCGTATTTTTTTATCTCGCTGTTCCCTGCGGCGGCAAGTCCGCCGCCCGGCACTGCCTTTGTCAGCATAAGATTTCGGCAGTGAAGGGTAAGCTCCTCGATAAAGCGGCTCAAATCTTTTCCCTGCGCTATAAGCTCGTCCAGTATTTTCAGCGCCTTTGCGGGAGTTTTTTCTATCGCCGCGTCAAATATCCCGAAAAGATAGCCGCTGTCGGCTACGCCTACGCATTTTCTCACCAGCTCCTCGGTAACGTGGCTGTCGGAGGAAACGCACTGGTCAAGTATAGACAAAGCGTCGCGCATAGCCCCGTCTGAAAGCCTTGCTATCAGAACGGCGGCGTCACGGTCCAGCTGTACGTTTTCCTTTTCCGCTATCTCCAGCATACGCTGTACGGACTGCTCAGGGTCTATCTTAGAGAACAAAAACTGCTGACAGCGGGAGAGGATAGTTGCGGGAACGGCGTAATATTCCGTGGTGGCAAGGATAAATATGACGTGCGAGGGCGGCTCTTCAAGCGTTTTAAGCAGTGCGTTGAAGGCGTCCTTTGACAAGGCGTGCACCTCGTCTATGATATACACCTTGTACTTGCAGTCTATGGGGGAATAAATTACCTCGTTCCTCAGCTGGCGTATGCTGTCAACGCCGCTGTTGGAGGCGGCGTCTATCTCGATGATGTCGGTACTGCCGTCGAATATAGCTTTGCAGGCGGCGCATTTTCCGCAGGGATTTCCATTCACGGGGGAAAGGCAGTTCACCGCCTTTGCCATTATCTTGGCGCAGGTGGTCTTTCCCGTTCCTCTTGTTCCCGTAAAAAGATAGGCGTGAGCTATCTGCCCTGCGGCTATCTGATTTTTCAGGGTAGTTGTGATATGCTCCTGCGAAATAACGTCGTCAAAGGTCTGAGGACGGTATTTGCGGTATAAAGCGAGATACAGGATAACACCCCCGTTCGGCAGTTTACAGTTGACAGTGTACAGTGTACAGTTGTGGTATTTTTCGGCTTTGCCGAAAAATGGATTTGAATGGCAGGTGCTGATTTTTGCCTGTCATTTTAAATCCGCCCGCAAAGCGGACACAACCTTTCGGCAGTTTACAGTTGACAGTGTACAGTGTACAGTTGTGG
>CANRGJ010000012.1 GCA_947630175.1 uncultured Ruminiclostridium sp.
GAACTGTCCGCGCTGGATAAACGTCTTGCCGAACTTGAAAAACTGATCCAAGCCGCCTATGAGGATAAGGTCATGGGACGTATCCCGGAGAGTGTCTGTATCCAGCTTCTGAACAAGTACGAAGCCGAGCGGACGGAGAAGCTTGAACACAAAAAGGACATCTCCGCGAAGCTGGCAACCAGTCAGGCAAACGAGCAGTCGGTCAATGATTGGCTGGACATGATACAGGACTACACCCAGCTTGAGGAGCTTGACCGTCCCACCCTTGTCCGGCTCATCCAGAAAATCGAGGTCGGAGAAAAATATCAGGTGAATGACCACATGGAACGGGATATCAACATCTACTACAATTTCGTAGGCTTTGTGGAACTGTAAACCCGTCATGCTTTATGCAAGGTTGACTAAAATATAGTTTCTCAAAAAAGCAAGCTCATCAGTATGTGCAGCGATTCGCTTATGCCCGATCATCTGAAAGAAAGATTTGTTGCCCTTATGGAAGAACGAATGAGCGTGTTTGAGAATTAAAATTCAGTCAGGTATGATTTGTTAAATCGTAAATGGCTAAAATGCGGCAAGCAATTTTGAAATACCGTTTTGAAAATCTCACATTCAATGAAAGAAAGCCTCCTTTGCACAATCGTTGTGCATAAGGAGGCTTTGTATTATTAAAAACCATCGTCAGAAACTTTTGTGTTCCGATCGTCACACCTCTATCCCGACTACATAAGCACACTGCACAATATGCCTGTCCTGACTGCGGTCGGCGCGGGTGAAGGTCATATTTGGGCGACATCTTCTTATACAATATTCCGTACCTTGCCGTCAGTTTTCTACCGTTTTCAGCTTTTCCATTTTTTCAAGGGCTTTCGCCAGCTTTGCCTTTTCGTTTTCTATCTGCTGGGCGGGGGCTTTGGCGAGGAAGCCGGGGTTGTTCAGCTTGGCGGTGAGGAAGTCTATGTCCTTTTGCACCGCCTTTTTCTCCTTCTCTATCCTTGCCGTCTCTTTTTCGAGGTCGATAAGCTCGCCTCTGGGCATAAACACCTTTGCGGCGGCGGTAACAGCGGTCATCTTGCCCTCGGTGTTCACCTTGTCGGTAACCAGGACGCTTGACGCTCCCGCCAGCTTCTCAAAGAACGGTATGCAGGAGGTAAAAAGCTCTTTTTCGGCGGTCTCAATTTCCATAGCGGCTTTCCTTGAGGGGGGAACGTTAAGTTCGCTCCTTTGCGTTCTTACCGCCCTGATAGCGTCAACTACCTTGCCGAATGCTTCCTGTTCCTCGGGGAAGTGGAGCTTTTCGTCATATCTGCACCAGTCGGCTATCATAATGCTTTCGGGCTGGTCCGCAACGGGCATTGACTGCCATATCTCCTCGGTGATGAACGGCATAAAGGGGTGGAGCAGCTTCAGCAGTCCCGCCATAACGTAAACGAGAACGTTCTGCGCCGCCTTGGCGGTCTCGCTGCCCTCGGCTATGCGGGGCTTGGTAAGCTCGATGTACCAGTCGCAGTAGATATCCCAGATGAAGTCGTACACCTTGCCGCAGGCTATGCCGAATTCATAAGCGTCAAGGTTGGCGGTGACGTCCTTTATCAGGTCGTTGTAAAGGGACAGCACCCACTTGTCCTCTATGGGGAGAGCTTCGGGCAGCTCCGCCTTTTCCATATCCTCGGGCAAATTCATTAGAATATAGCGGGAGGCGTTCCACAGCTTGTTTGCAAAATTCCTGCTGTTGTTCAGCTTGCCCTCCGACCAGCGCATATCGTTGCCGGGGGCGTTGCCGATAACAAGGGTAAGGCGCAGAGCGTCGGTGCCGTACTTGTCGATTATCTCCAGCGGGTCAATGCCGTTGCCCAGAGATTTCGACATTTTCCGACCCTGCTCGTCACGGACAAGACCGTGGATATAAACGTGTTCAAAAGGCTTTGTCCCCGTGTAGTGCAGGCCGCTGAAGATCATTCTCGCTACCCAGAACGGGATTATGTCATAGCCTGTCACCAGCGTGCTGGTGGGATAGAAAAATTCGTAATCCTCCGTCTTTTCAGGCCAGCCTAAGGTCGAGAAAGGCCAGAGGGCAGAGCTGAACCAGGTATCGAGGGTGTCCTCGTCCTGCTTCATCTCGCCGCCGCATTTGGGGCATTTGTGAGGAGCCTCGGCGGAGATCATCTCGTAGCCGCAGTCCTTGTTCTGACAGTAGTAAGCGGGTATGCGGTGACCCCACCACAGCTGACGGGAAATGCACCAGTCCCTGATATTCTCCATCCAGTGAAGATAGCCGTTTTCAAAGCGCTGAGGAATGAATTTAAGCTCCCCGCTTTTTACAACGTCGATAGCGGGCTTTGCAAGCTCCTTCATAGCAACGAACCACTGCTTTGAGCAGCGGGGCTCGACCACAGTGTGACAGCGCTGGCAGGTGCCTACGTTGTGAACGTGTTCCTCCACCTTTACCAGCAGTCCCAGAGCCTCAAGGTCGGCAACTACCGCCTTTCTCGCCTCGTACCTGTCCATTCCCGCATATTTGCCGCCTTTTTCGTTTATGGTGGCGTCGTCGTTCATTATGTTTATTACTTCAAGGCGGTGTCTTAAACCTACTTCATAGTCGTTGGGGTCGTGGGCGGGGGTTATCTTTACAACGCCCGTTCCAAACTCCATATCGACGTATTCGTCCGCAATAACGGGTATCTCCTTGTTCACAAGAGGAAGAATGACGGTGCGGCCGATAAGGTTCTGATACCGTTCGTCCTCGGGATTTACCGCAACGGCGGTATCGCCCAGCATAGTTTCGGGACGGGTGGTCGCTATCTCAACAAAGCCGCTGCCGTCCGCAAGGGGATAGTTTATGTGCCAGAAGTGGCCTGCCTGCTCCTCGTACTCGCACTCTATGTCGCTGATACTGGTCTTACAGCCTGGGCACCAGTTGATTATCCTTTCGCCGTGGTAGATAAGCCCTTCGTTGTACAGGTCAATAAAAGTCTTTTGCACCGCTTTTGAGCAGCCCTCGTCAAGGGTGAACCTCAGCCTGTCCCAGTCGCAGGAGCAGCCTAACTTTGTGAGCTGTTCGCATATCCTGCCGGAATAGGTGTCCTTCCACTTCCAGGCCCGTTCAAGGAAGCCGTCTCTGCCTATGTCGTCCTTGGTGACGCCCTCCTCCTTCATAGCGGCAACTATCTTCGCTTCGGTAGCGATAGAGGCGTGATCCGTCCCGGGCACCCAGAGGGCAGCATAGCCCTGCATTCTTTTGTAGCGTATCATTATGTCCTGGAACGTGTTGTCCATAGCGTGCCCCATATGGAGCTGTGCGGTGATGTTTGGCGGGGGCATAGAGATGGTAAAGGGCTTTTTGCTCTTGTCTATCTTTGTGTGGAAGTATTTTTTCTCCGTCCACTCCTTGTATATCCTATCCTCAAAGTCCTTGGGAGAATAGGTTTTGGCGAGTTCTTTTTTCATTTTTATGTGCCTCCAGATAGTTGATAGTTGGTAGTTATTGGTTATTAGTTTTATTGGTTGAAAGCGTTACCTTAATTTTACTCTTTCAGTGGGAAATTGTCAACTGCTTGCGAGAGGACCGTGCGGGGAGAGGGTGTGGTGCGCGCGGCGATCCAGATCCGCCGCCGCAGGGCGGGTCTATGTTCCTGCCGATTTTAATACAAACAGTAGCTTTTCAATCTTGTTGCGCAAGATTTGTTTCATTTATTATCATTCAATATCTGTTGCCAAAGATTTGTATTTATTCGGATGGCGGTACTTGTGTCCCATCACTTCATGTTCACGATAATCCCGCAGCATATCCATATTAATCTCAGCTAAATAAATTCCTTCTTCTTCCGGCGCTTCAAGAATACACATATCCCGTACTCCCTGTTCAGTCCTTAGCCACGCGACCCCGTCAAACACCGTTGAATGACCGTTGCAGTCGGGCTGCCCCTTGGGATAATTACAGGTAGCAATAGCAAGCATATTTTCATAGGCTCTGGTGCGAAGCGCTGACAGCCGATTTATCTCCATAGGGCAGGCGTTAGGCGCTAATATGACCTCCGCGCCTTTTAACATCAATATCCGCGCGCTTTCTGGAAATTCTCTGTCAAAGCAGATCATCGCGCCTACCTTAATAATATCTCTTCCGATATCAAGCTCGGTCACATAAAATTCATCTCCCGCCGCCAAAACCTTTTCAAGGTCAAAAGCGCAGGTGTGCACCTTAGAATAATGCAGTAGCTCTATTCCATTCCTGTCAAAAAGGATAATAGAGTTAAGTGGTTTAGGCTCGTTTCTTTCAAGAAAAGTAATGCCGACAGCCATATTAAGCTCCGCCGCAAGCTTACCGAATGCGCGGACAAAATCGCTCTTTGCGTCTATCGACAATGCCGCCAATTCCAATTTATCCTGCGGAAGCTTATACCCGTCGCTCCACATCTCGGGAAACAGGGCAATATCCGCGCCCATATCCTTTGCCTTAACGCAGGCGGCTTTCCCTTTTTCAAGCTGCCTGTCAAGCTCACCCTCGGGGAGCAATTGCAGCAAAGCTATTTTCAGGATCATCTTTTTACCCTTGATCTGCCTTTCTAATGAAAATATTTAATATAATTGACAATTTACATACTGTATAATTCAGGAAACGTCTTTCTTTATCTTCCCGCCGATTTTAATACAAACAGAAATTCAACGCTTTACCATTATGGATACGAAAGATAATGCAGGATCTTTTCAATTCGCTCTGTACAATCCTCCTCACGGGTCGCGGCTTTTCGCCAATCGTCAGAAAGCGGGAAATACAGCTTGTCGTTTACAGCCTTTCCCATATCCCACTTTCCGTTTTTGCCGCGATTATCGTTCATCCAGTCGGCAACAAACTTGAGCTTATAATTTGCCCGCATATATCTGACAAGCAGCTCGACTGCACCTAAATACCTGCTTGCATTTTTGCTGTGAAACTCTTGCGGCAAAGCTGATATCGTACTGTCGTATACGTAATAGATACCTTTACTGAAATTAAGGATATGCTCTACGTAAGCAAGCTCTGTTTTTTCGTCAAGACGATCGCATAGAAGAGATAGTGGATAGTAGTTTTCAATTCCGAGGATTTTTCCGCCGTTTGGACGTAAAACGCTTTTATATGCCATGATGTATTTATCATAATTATAGCTTCCGTCCTCAAAGGCGGCGGTCACGACCTTGGCCCAATTTTCGGCGACCTTGTTTGCAGCGTCGTTGTCCTTGGTAAATCTTCCTATACCCGTTGACAGCATCAGCGAGGTGAAAACAGTCCAATCGTGACACTTTTCAGCTCTGTCAGGAATAGCCTTTTTTCCTGCAAGGCAGTCGCTCATGTACTGAACAGCTTTCTGAATACACTCGTCCTCTATCGTATAGCCGAGCCTTTCAAGTCTGCGCAACGCCTGTTCAGTAGTAATATGAGAACTGCCTGAAACGGAAAGAGAATGATAATCTTCCCAACTGCCGTCATCATTTTGCCATTCTAAGAGCTGTTTTGCCCATTTCCCGTTTTTGTGCATAATTGCCTCAACAAAAAATAAAACTGTCGCGCACGGCGCGCAATTTATACCCAAAGCGGCGGCTTACGCCGCATAGGCGCACTTTTGGGTTTCCTCCGCCTTGTATCAAGCTCTGCAAAATGATATCCACAACCGTACACTCTTAACTGTCACGTTCCGTCTACAATAACCGTCTTATTATTCGTAAATATCACCATTCCCGGCTTTGCTCCAGACGGTTTTTTAACGTATTTCACCTTTGTATAGTCCACAGGTATCCTCGTTGAGCCTTTCGCCTTGGAGTTCTGTGCGGCTATCCTTGCCGCCTCGAGAATGGTGCTGTCGGGTATCTCCTTTCCCGCCGCAAACACTATAACGTGCGCTCCGGGAATGTCCTTTGTGTGGAGCCACAAGTCCTCTCCTTTGGCGGTCTTCAGAGTCAGCCTGTCGTTTTGCAGGTTGTTCCTCCCCGCCCATATATCAAAGCCGTCTGATGATTTGAATTTCAGCGGCTGAAGCGGCTTTACGTCCTTGTCGGTGCGCCTGTCGCGCCCCTTTTTCAAGTATCCCGCCTGAGAAAGCTCAAAGCGTATCTCCTGAAGCTCAGCGTCCGTCTGTGCCCTTGCGGCGGCGTCAAACACGCTGTCAAGGTAGACAAGCTCCTGCTTTTCCTGCTCTATCAGCTTAGTTAGCATTTTTTCGGCGGTGTCCAGCTTCCTGTACTCTGCGTACAGCTTCTGAGCGTTCTGGGCAGGTGTCAGCCTTACGTCAAGGGGGATCACCTCAGTTTCTCCTGTCAGGTAGTTTTCCGCCTCCAGCCTGTTCATACCCTTGCTCATTCGGTAAATGTTGGCGGAAACGATATCCCCTCTGACTCGGAATACCTCCCGTTCACCGCAGGCGGCAAGCTCCGCCTTTTGCAGCTCTATCTTCTTCGCAGTTCGGTTGTATATGGCGAGAATTGATTTCAGCAGGTCGCCTGAGCGCTGTTTCATACGCTCTGCGGCGGCTCTCCCCGAAAAAAATCCGTCCAGCAGACGGCAGGCGCTGTCAGATTCCCTTTGTACCGCCGAGGGACCGTACTGCTCCGTATTTATAAAAGTAAAATCAAGGGGCTTTCCGTTTTTGTCCGAAATGGTGAAGAACCGTGCTTCACCCTCGGTCAGCGCCGCTTTCAGCTTTCCCAGAAAAAAGGCGAAACGCTCCCGCTTTTCTTCCAGCACCGAACAGGGGGCGTCAACGTCCCTTGCGGTGTAGTAAGCCCATTCGCGGCAGATTATTGGGGAAATTCCCTCGAATGTTTTCAGAAGTTCTTTTTCCAGCTTTTTGTCGGGGCAGGTGAGCAGGCGCTTTGCCGCCTCGTCAGCATTGCAAAGGCGCAGATCCAGCCTGTCCTCCTTTGGCGGCGGCTCGTAGGTTATCCCCGGCAAAATGCGCCGTACCGCCGAAACGTCGTCGCCGATACGCTTTATGCTGTCAACTACCCGCAGAACGCCGTCCCGTTCGGTGAGGAGGATAATGTTGCTGCATCGCCCCAAAAGCTCTGCCGAAAGGCGGTTGTGCACGATGTCGCCTATCTCGTTCACGCACTCGAAATCAAAGCTAAGAACTCGCTCCAGCCCGTCCTGCTCTATGCCAAGCAGCCGTCCGCCGCTTAAATGCTTTCGCAGAAGCATACAGAACATAGGCGGGGACTGGGGGTTATCCGCTGCGGATTCGGTTATGCAGACCCGCGCCGTTGACGGATTTGCGGACATAGCAATTCTGACGCCGCCCTGACTTCCCCGCAGGGAGATCACAAGCTCGTCTTTTGCAGGCTGATGAATTTTGTCCACCCGTGAGCCGATAAGCCCTTTGCTCAAAAGCTCTTTGCGGACAAGGCTGAGAAATGCGCCGTCGAGCGACATAAAAACCCCCGGTTGATAGTTGATAGTGTACAGTTGACAGTGTACAGTTGTGGTGATTTTTCGGCGGAGCCGAAAAATGGATTTGGAATGACATGTAGTGATTATTGGCTTTGTGCTTTACAGAGTGGTTGTAGTGTTGTGCTGAATGGAAGGCGGTGCGAAAAGAGAACGTTGTGCGCGGCGAAGCCGCCGACGCCTGAGGAGCAGGCTTGCCACTTGCCCGCAAAGCGGGCAAGCGCGGCTTCGCCGCCCCCGACAAGCAGCTGTTCGGTTGACAGTGTACAGTTGACAGTTGACAGTTGTGGTATCGCCTGCGGCGATGGATTAGGATTGCCGCCTACAAATTTATACCCGTCAATCCAAATCCGTCCGCGAAGTGTCCAATATTGCGGTTTTGCGGAGCAAAATGAATTTCCATTAGGGAAATTCAAGCAATGTTGGATCGTACTTTCGGCTTGCCGAAAGTACTGAACACCACAACTGTACACTGTACACTGTCAACTATAAACTGACAACTGACAGCTGTCAGATGTCAGTTGTCAGACGTAGTTTACTACGTCTATGCTGCTGTCCAGCACCAGCACTTCTGCACCCAGCGTTTCAAGCCTTGCGGCAAGCTGAGGGCAGATTATATTTTCCGTGTGGAAATGCCCTGCGTCTATGACGGAAATGCCTCTGTTCGCCGCCTCGATAAAGCCGCTGTGCTTTACGTCGCCGGTTATCAGCACATCACAGCCCTTTTCTGCGGCGTTGGCGACGTTAAGCTCGCTGCCGCCTGCGCCTGAGCAGACCGCTATGTGGCGCAGTACCTTTCCGCTGTCGTAGTAGCGAACAGTCTTACAGCCAAAGGCTTTTTTGCACATTTTGGCAAGCGCCTTTGTCTCAAGGGCAAAATCCGCCTCTATTATCCTGCCGTAGCCCACGCCGTTTGGGTGTACGGGCTCCAGCACCTTTGCGTCTCCTTTAAAATCCAGCAGCTCCAGCATAATGTCGCTTATCCCGCCCTTCGCCATATCCACGTTGGTGTGGGCGCAAATTGCGTTTATGCCGTTTTTCGCCAGTATGTAAACAGGGTCGTCGGAAGAAAGCATACTCAGCTTGTGGAATATCACAGGGTGGTGTGAAACGACGAGCTGCACGCCCTTCGTCGCCGCCTCAGTTGCCGCCTGACAGGTGATGTCAAGGCAGACGCCTATCCTGGATACGGGAGAATCCATGCTCCCCACCAATAAGCCCGAATTGTCAAATTTATCCTGTGTGTCAAATGGGGCGAACTTGTCGATAAAACGATATACGTCCCTTACCTTCAGCTTTTTCATATACTATCCTCCCACGCTGTCAAAAGCAGTTTTTCTTCCTCCGTCAGCTCCGACTCCAGCTCCTTTGCAAGCCTTGCAAAGTCGGCGCTGCTCCTGCCCCTTTTTTTCAGGGCGCAAATTTGTTTTATGCGGTATTCAATGTCGGTGTTCTTGCCTAAAAAACGAAACCGCAGGTCAGTTTTCCGCCGTTCTCCCGTGTACTCGCACAGCATCACGGTGTAGATTTTTTTTGAAACTACCGCCGTTTTTTCGAAAATTATGCTTATTCCCATATCATACAGCCTTTCCCGCAGGATATAGTCCCTTGTCATCGGCTGTAAAATAAAACGCAGTCCTAAACGCAGAAAATCACAGCGGGATATTATGTCCGCTGTCATCTCTCCGCCCATTCCCGCTATTATAACGTCGTCGCGGACGGGAACTCCCTCCAGTCCGTCGCATTTCATCAGCTTGACACATTCCTCGGCGCCGTATAATTTCACCGACTGCGCCGCCCTTTCCAGCGGTCCGTCGGCAATATCAGTGGCGATGATGTCCCTTGCTCCCAGCTGAAAAAGGCGGCAGGGAACAAGGGCGTGATCTGTGCCGATGTCGGCGATCCTGCCCTCTGTTCTCACCATTTCCGCCACTGTTTTCAGTCTTGAGTCAAGACGGACCTTCACTTGTTTACCGCTTCGTTCAGCTTTGCAACAAGCTCGTCCGCGTCAACGCCGTGTACGGCGCATGCCTGTTCAATGCTCTCTCCTCTTGCGGAGGGGCAGCCCAGGCAGTGCATTCCCATTTCAAAAAAGAAGGGAGCCGCCGCTTCTGCGTTAAAGTCCAGAACGTCGCCTATTACTGTTTCCTTTGTGATCTCCATAATTTTTTCTTCCTTTCGGTATAAGTTGATGTTTTGACTTTTTGAAAATAAGGTATACTGCATTTATTATATCATCTTTTTATAAGAATTACAAGTGTGTATTATTTTTTTAATTATAAGCGGGAAATGGGGGTGATGTGCGGATATAAAAATACGCTCATTTGGGGTGACCTTTTTTCTTCCTTTTGAGTGCCTTTTTAAAAAACTGAATTTTGTCAAAGTTTTAGTGAAGCTGAGAGAATTTTGATACTCACTTTTTATAAGGGAAAAAGTGAGTAAGTGGCAACCCTCATATTGAAAAAGTTTAAATTTCTTGTTGTGCAAATTTTATTTCACGTTCATCAAAAAAGATGAGCTAATAAACGTAAAGCTTTTTGCAGAATTTAATGAAATCTCCACCTGTGAAAAATATCTGAACATAGAAAAAGACTGCTCTAAAAAAGAACAGTCGTTGAAAAAATTGTTCAAGCGCTGCGGCGCAGGCGGTGGACAGTAAGCATAACCTTTGTGGCTACATTCTGACTTTTTTGTTAAAAGTCGACCGTTACCGCTTCGGCATTGGGTAAATTACAGACTTGTAAATTCAGCGATAGTATACCCAAAAACAGTAGGATCAAATGACAAGAAAAAAATTCGGGAAGCATTTTGTTTTCCGACCTGACAGAGGATGATCCATTTTATTGCAAAGCGTCAATACCATATGCTTAAACACAAATAATAATCAATATAGAGGTTCTTTTAGGAGGTAATGAAAAGGATGAAACGATTAAATTTGATTTATGCCAAAAGGAACAAATCGGGAAGGCAAGACGAAAGCAGGACCGTCAACGGTCGCCTGACCTCAAGAAACGTCGCACGCTGGATCCTGTCGGGTCTGCTGACCTTGGCGATGACACTGGGACTTGTTATAACCGTCTTTGCATTGACGTCCGAAGAGTATTTCGTTAGTTATGACGGCACTTATTCCCTTTCCGAGAGCTACGGTAAGGTTTACGGTGATTACATAGAAGGCATAGGAGACTGGTCAATTACTGTTGCAAACGGTAAAGTCACTTTACACACAAAAGAAGGGGATAGCGAAGCTACTGCTACTACTAAAAACATCACAGACACCACCAGCGTCACAATGACAGTAACGCCGCCGGGTTGGGATTGTTACACCAACACAAAAGCAACAGTACCTACTACTGTCAGCATCACCCTTAAATGGTCGTATGACAAAAACAGCGGCGTGGGCTATTTTGAAACGACCGCAAAAACGGCATATGTTAAGTTTAATCCGGAAGATTCAACAGCTAAGCAGGTACGTATACCCGTCCTGCATTTTGATCGCAAAGAAACGACGGAGCTTGCAAAGTCTAAGCTTAAAGACTATGCCGGAGAATATCCTGTAAACGACGGCTCCGGGGAAAAAATAACGATTGAAGACGACGGCACCCCCTTACTCCATATACGAGAGGATGAGGCCTATCTGCCCCTTTACTACAACTTCACAAAGGGAGAAGTTGCTTCTGTTGCATATACCGCAAAAGACTGGTTTGCCTCCGCAAAACAAACGTTCGACAAAGCCGACAGCAAAGCGATAACAATGACGTGGGACGCTGTAAGCCTGCAGTTTGCCGTTTCTGCGGACTCTACCTTATACAAAAAGGGCAGCGACGAAATTTCCCGCGTTTATAGTTAAAATATCAAGTATACCTCGCAGAAGCTGATCGATGAAGCCACAGCATACCATGTATCAGTACGGAAAGGGCATATATACCTTCAATGACGGCTCCGGTTGGAAGATAAATGTAGATGACAACGGTAAGATCTACACCGATTTCGGTACCGGTAAATATGTGGAGGTGGAAAATATCGCTCCCACATTCGTACAGGACAAAAACCATACTGACAGGGATACTTCAGGCGGAGAATACGGAAACAAAGGCAAATACGTCTCTGCCATTACAGTCCCCGTAGAGGGCTGGTATGCCGATGAAAACTTCACAAGTAAGGCCATTGTTGCTCTTACATGGAACGGCGCTGTAAAAAATCCTATCGACGACCACCAATTCGCAGTGACATACCCTGCCGCGATATACCATAAAAATGCGTCGGGAGAAATCGAGTGCAAATATATGGTCGGCACGTTTTATTCCAACGCGGACAAGGCAAAGGGCGAAGAGATACTAAAGGACTACGCCGGCACATACCGCCCCACCGTGGCGAAGGATAAATGGTACATCGAAATAAGTGACGAGGGCAAGGTCACAGTCCACGCTTTTAATTCTCAGGTAGAAGAGCATACTTATGCAGACGTTGCGATGGATCTTACGGTTTCAACTAAGCAAGACGCGACTTTAGGCAACGTCACAGCCGTAGGCGGCATTAAAGTTGTCGTTCCCGAATGGCGCACCGCAAAGACTAATGAAAACCTTGCTAACATTGCGCAATGCGCGGAGACAACATTTACATTTACAGTAGTCTCCAATGGTTCTTCCTATTTCACTCCATCTAAAACGTACATATATGACGACGCCGATGAGAACGGAGACCCATGGGGTGTTGTTACAAGCAAAAGTAAGCCCCGGATATAACAAGACCTTAAGCACCAAGCTCTATGACAACGACAGAGCCTACAGCGACGAGAACAAGGAAAAGGCAAAGGAATACTTCAAGGACCATGCGGGACCTACTATATCGGGGACGCCGATTTGGATTACAAGATCACCGTTACCGAAGACGGCGAGATCTACTGGGGCGATTACGGCTCAGACGGTGACGCTGCCCGCGGACGTGCACTTCGACGCCATAAAGGACGAAAATACACCCGTCCCCGGGACGATCAGCATATGGTTAAACGGATATACCACTGGGAAAGTCAGCAGCACCAGCAGCAATACTTATAATGAAGGCACGCAGAGAGGCGATTTCACGTGGAACGATACGAATGAAAAGAATACGGTGTATACCGAAAACACTTTCAAAAGCAGCAAAAGTGTAAAAGGAAATAAAGACGGCGGAAGCACCCAGACCGCCTTCGCCACAGACAAGTACTACTATCTCGGAGATGATGTTACAGGAGAGGTTTTTGCAGCGCCGGGCATCTACGAGACCATTGACGCGGAGCACAAGATCGTTATCGAAACAGACGAAACCGGCGAATTTACTTATACCTTCTATAGACCTGATATTGAGGCCGGATACCCCCTCAAGCTTTTCGGCTCGGGCGACGCGGTATATCTGCGCGGTAAAATAGGCAAGCTGAAGAAAGTTGATGTGTACATCGTGGTCACAAAGGGACCCTATGACGGCTTCCTGCTCACCGGCTACGAGGTGGAATACAACGATCTTAACGGTAAACAGACTACTTCGTCAAGTGCTCCTACGGTTATTCTCCCCGCGGCGACACGCTTTACGGATTATGATATGCACCGCGAAATCGTAGACGGAATATACGCGTTGTCGATTCCAATGGGGAGGAAACACGATACGACCGTCTCTCCCTCGCCCTCCACAACGTGAAAGACGGCAGCACGATCTACCTTGAGGACGACATCAAGGTCGGCTTTATGGCGGCGCTTCCCGACGGGGTCGGAAAGATAACCATCGACGGTCAGGGGCACAAGATACTCCGCGACACCTTCGTGAATTCGAATACAATATTCACGGATCCCAGCCTTATGGCGCTGGAGGACGAAGGTGAAGAAATATCTGAAGAACACTACAACGGTTCTATCCTACAGATCGGCGCAGACAACGAGGTCACCCTGAAAGACGTAACCGTCGACGGGGAAGGCAATTGGGAGTTCGACCAGGCAAAACTCGAACATGTTAAAGAGCTGAACAAGGATTACGATGTGAATATTCTTGACGTGTCCGGAGATCCGTTAGCCGGTCACCCCATAACCGAGCTTGACGGAAACGTTGTCTCCACCGACAGCCTTATCAAGGTCGCCGGCAGCACCCTCAAGCTGGACGGCGTGACCCTGGAGAACTTCTTCGCAGGAGACGGATATGACGACGACAGGCATTTCATCGACTTCACAAGTACCGAGGGCGGCAAACTGGAAATAATATCGGATACTGTTTTCCAACATAACGCGTCCAGATCCGGGGTTTGTATCGGCAACACGGACGCGGACGAGATAAAGCTGAACGGCTGCACCGTAATGAAAGACAACTACTGCTACGGCGGCAACGGCGGTCTGGTCGTAGCGATGGAAGGCACCCAGGTCTATATGGATGAAGGCACGCAGATCATAGACAACGTGGCGGCGGATACCAACGGCGTTTTCGTGCAGCTTCATAAAAGAACCGATGGGGTTAAAGACGGTGATAATAAAGGTGACATCTTCTCCACGCTCCATATGAACGGCGGATATATCCACAACAACACAGGCCTCAGAGGCGGCTCATACGGCTGGGGTCAGACGATATACCTGTACAACGGCGGTTCCTTCATAATGGACGGCGGCGACATATGCTGCAATACAGGCTCAGGAATAAGCAGTATCTATCAGCAGCCCTCCGCCGACGCGCTGATGCTCAACGCAGGACATATACACGACAACGTCTGCAGTCTGTCCGACGGGGACCTTGCGCTGGATATCGCCATGATGAACGAGGGAACGGTGGGTGAAGATTTTCTTCTGGAGCAAAACATCGTTGTAGGCGCGGCGGCGATACTCGGCGGATACGCCAGCGGGGACGAGCTCCTCACCAACAACGGCGTAATAAACGGAAGTATCGATGTCTATTCATATTTTAACAACGAAGGAAAAACCACCACTGTAATAAACAACAAAACCATCAAGGGAAACGTTACCCTTGAGAACGGCGCTACTGTAAAAAACGGAGAAGAAGGCGTAATTGAAGGCAACGTAACGGTAAGAGGCGCTCTCACTGCAAGCGCAGGCGAAAGCTCCTTCCATAACGAAGGAAGAGTAAACGGAGACGTAGAGCTCGCCGAAAACGCACACCTGTACAACAGCGGAGAAATATTCGGCAACGTGACGGTCAAGTCGGGCGGTACTCTCGAGCTCAACAGCGACGACCCCGAGTACTGGGATCGCGGCGGAACAGCCCACGGAGACGTGAGGATCTATCCCGACGGTATTATCCGCGCCGACGTTACACCCGCTACCGTAGACGGCACGATCTACCTTGAGCATGAGAACGAGGACGACCTTAAGCGTATGCAGGACGTACTGAAGGACTCAGGCATAGAATGTGACAACGTGGTTCCTGTACAGCACATGCATTCGACGGAGCTCGATGTAACAGTGATAGAACCGGACGACGACAAAAAATGCACCGACCCGAGCGTCAAAAGTATCGACCTGCCAAATCTGCGGAAAGGAAGTCAAAAGGGAAAATATTGAGGCTACGGGACACAATAATTTCTATGTATACAGCATAGATGAGGCGACCTGCACTACAGGGGAAATAGAACATATTCGCTGCAGCGACTGCACCGCATATAATTCCACGGGCAAGGAGATCAAACGTGAAGTTCCGGGCAAGGGACCTCTCGGACATAACTATGTGGAAAACAAGAACGTTTACGTTCCCGCTACGGAATATGCTTCGGGATTTGAATATTATGTCTGCGACAGGTGTGGCGACGTATTGGTGATCAAAATCAATAATGTTTCCAATGGCAATACAAAGCATTCATTCCAAAAAAATGACGGTTCGTTAGATCCGGAAAAGGGAGTTCGTACAAAAGAACCAACCTGCACAGAAGAAGGAGAAATGACCTTCACCTGTGATGACTGCGAAACAACGATAACGCTTCCGATCCCTGCCAAGGGGCACAGCTACTCTGAGGAATTTAAGATAATCGAACACGTTGATTCAGGCTGCACGGTTGGGGGACATAATACATATGCGCGCGTATGCTCTGTTTGCGGTGCTAATGACGATGCGGGCAAGGTTAAGATCAATTTACCTGCCCTCGGACATATCTTAGGTCCGTGGCAAAATGCGGATACGACCACTCGTTATTTATGCACCGATGAGCGTGAACAGATACGGTACTGCACACGCGAGGGCTGCGACGACATCAATAGTTCCATCGAGAGGCGTCTTGGCGGCGAGACAAAGCATATCTGGGACAACAACATATCCTGTCGGGTTTGCGGTTACGTTTCAAACGGGCACAACATCAACTATATTACAAATGGCGGCAGTGCGCCCGAGAGCCTTATCGAGCTTGCGGAAAAGGCTTATAAGCCCGGCGATACGAAAGTTCTCTGGTAGCCCGCAAATGATAGAACGCTCGGCGGCGTATGGACTAAGCAGACCGCAACAGGGCAGGCGGTATTTATAGGCTGGAGCGAAACGAACCTCGACGTAATTCCCCTTGAGGAAAAGCCCACAGCCGAGCTTATCTCCAAAGTGGTGATCCCCGAAGACACAGACGCCATTGTCTATGCGGCATGGGCTATGGACAAGAACAAAAACGGCATACCCGACTACAGCGAGACCCCCGTTTCTATCATTTATGATAAGAACGGCGGTGACGGTGAGGTGCCCGATACGATCACGGGCGTTCTTCCCGGCGCGGCTTATCCTCTTGAAACAGCGCCTAATCTTACAAAGAACGGCAACATATTCGCGGGCTGGAGCATGTCTGTTCCAAGCGGAGTAATTAACAAGACCGGCTCAGAAGCAATAATAAAATCCCTTGTGACAAGCCCATTCACTGTTCCCGCAACATCAGAGGACGTTAAGCTTTACGCAGTATACGCAGCTGATACAAATAACAACGGCAAGTCCGACTACTGCGAAGACGCTCTGCACGTGGAATACTATATAAACGACGGTCAGGTTCGCGACGGGTATACCGTGGACAGCAGCGGTATGTTCTATATATGCAATGACTATCACCACCCCGGTGAAAATGCTACTCTTCTGGCAGTGGAATACGGCTCAACGATGATCTGCCGCGAAAACGCCGTACTTATCGGCTGGAGCTCAGAACCACGTAAAACGTTGGTGATGAGCGAGGATGAAGCAGGTGGGCTGTTGATCACAAGTGTCAATCTCACCAGCGCGGCGGCGAACGCAAAGGTATACGCGCTTTGGGCGGTAGATGCCAACAATAACGGCATTGCCGACTACATGGAGTTGACTCTTAATCACACCTACCACCCAAATCAGTTCCTTTCAAATAGCAGCGGGTCGACCCTTGAATCAGGAGAGTACCTGAAAATAGAAAAACCCGTTCCCACACATGGTGTGGGTATTCTTCCCGGCACAAGCGTTGAGCTGGCTGCGAACGATTACTTAGGCACCGCCGACCTTGTGGACAGCGAAGGCAATGTGAAAGGTCATTATATTCAGGTAGGCTGGAGCGCCTATACTCACGGCGCCTGCGACTCACAGAAAGATTATGACGATTGGGTAATCGCAGGCGATGCAAACGGATATACAGAGGACGGCAAGTATTACCGTGTTATTTACGATACGCGTTTCCAGAATGCTTTCGCGGTCTGGGCGCCCTACAAGAACGAAAACAACACACCGGATTTCCTGGAACCCAAATATACGGTCACACTTAATCTAAACGGAGGAACAGCTGGAAGAGATTATCAGAGCAAGACCACGCTTGATGAAAACGCTGAGTTCACCTTCCCCGCCGATCCCACAAAGGCAGGTCATATATTCAAGGGTTGGTCTGCCGAGGGCGACGGACGCCTCTACAAGGCGGGAGATACAATCACAGTTACCGCCAATGTGACCTATACTGCTCTGTATGACCCGATCACTCACACGGTTACTCTTGACATAAACGGCGGTACGGCAGGATCAGACTTTGCAGCCGAAAATACCGTAAATGATGGCGAAAGCTTCACATTCCCCGCCGACCCAACAAAGGAAGATTATATATTCCTTGGCTGGTCCACCAAGGGTGACAAAAACCTTTACAAGGCGGGAGATACTGTTACAGTTAATGCTGACGTAACATATGTTGCTCAGTATAAGGCAATCCACACGGTTACTCTTGACCTCAACGGAGGTACTGCGGGAGATGGCTTTGAGGAAATCACAACGGTAAATGAGGGCGACAGCTTTACATTCCCCGCTGACCCAACAAAGGCAGGCTATAAATTCCTTGGCTGGTCCGCTGAGGGTGACGAAAACCTTTACAAGGCGGGAGATACTGTTACAGTTAACGCTGACGTGACCTATACCGCGCAGTATGAGGTAATCACTCATATAGTTGCTCTTGACCTAAATGGCGGTACGCCGGGTGAAGGCTTTGCAGCCAAAAATACCGTAAATGAGGGCGAAAGCTTCACATTCCCCGCCGACCCCACAAAAGCAGGCTATAAATTCCTTGGCTGGTCCGCTGAGGGTGACGAAAACCTTTACAAGGCGGGAGATACAGTTACAGTTACCGCTGACGTTACCTACACCGCGCAGTATGAGGTAATCACTCATATAGTTACTCTTGAGCTTAACGGAGGTACGCCGGGTGAAGGCTTTGCAGCCAAAAATACCGTAAATGATGGCGAAAGCTTTACCTTCCCCGCCGACCCAACAAAGGCAGGCTATAAATTCCTTGGCTGGTCCGCTGAGGGTGACGAAAACCTTTACAAGGCGGGAGATACTGTTACAGTTACCGCTGATATAACCTATGTTGCTCAGTACGAAAAGACAGAACCCACTCCCGACGACAAATACACAGTACGTTATGACACGAACGGCGGCTATGGTACAGCGCCCTCCGACGAAATTTATAGTAAGGGTGACAAGGTTGAGCTTGTATCCACTGAAGAGGCGAGAAAAAATCTCACGCTCTACGGCGCGGTACTCATCGGTTGGAGCCTTGAAAGACATGAAGGTATCATTCAATCTCAGGAGGAAGAGAACTCCGTCAAGCTGATAACCGAGATAGAGTCCATTGACGCCGACACCACCGTATATGCGGTATGGGCGGTGGACGAAAACGAAAACGGCATTCCTGACTATGATGAAACGCCTGAGGAGACCACAGGTCCCGAAGAGACCACTCCCGAAGAAACGACTCCGGAAGAGACTACTCCCGAGGAAACGACTCCGGAAGAAACCACATCTACTGCTGAAGAAAGCACGATTCCTCCCGAGGAGACCACTCCCGACACAACGGGCGACGAAGACGTTTCGGAAAGCGACGACTACGACACCAACGCAGATGGTGACGGCGAAAAGAATATGAACACAGGTGTTCCTTTCGGATCAGCCGTCATGATGTGTGCATTGTCATCGCTTGCGGCTGCAGTTGCAGCAAGAAAAAAGAAAAACGGCAGGAATGACAAATAATCCTTAGCCAATACGAAAACGGCAGATACGGTATCTGCCGTTTTTGTTGTCTTCCGCCGAAAGCCTCTGTTTTTATAATTAAATGGTCTCACATAGTTGACAAATATGCGTTTTTCACAACTGAATTTTAAATCAGAGGAAATCTGTTTCGTATTATTTTTATGGCAAAAATATTTTAAACGAGAAGCCCCTCCCACAGCTGCACTTTAGAGCAATTGTCAGGAGGGGTTATATTATAAGTTCATCAAAAACAGTAAAATCTATTTTAGCTGATTTCAGACGACCTGCCATTTTAAATCCGTCCGCAAACGTGTCCAATATTGCGGTATTGCGAAGCAATATGGATTGCCTTTAGGGCAATCCAAGCAATGTTGGATCGTACTTTCGGCTTGCCGAAAGTACTGGACTCCACAACTGTACACTGTCAACTGTTGATCGTTATCGCTTTTCCCGCCACATAAAATCCCGCCTTGTTATAAAACGGCACCAACTCCTCGCGGCACAGCACGCAGGCCTCTTTCCCCTGCTTTTCAAACTGCGTGCCCAAGGCTCTCAGCAGATTTTTCGCCGCACCCGTTCCCCTCGCCGCCTTTGCGGAGGCAAGCAGGGTGAGATACGCCGTTCCGTTCATATCTGCAATAAGCGTCGCCGTCGCCCCGCCGTACAGGTAAACGTGAGCGATACCGTGGCGGATCTTATGATTTATATCGGTGTACCACCCGTCGTGGTCTATATCGGGAAATCCGTCTTTAACAATTGGGAAAACCTCGTCCAGCGGCGGGTCGGTGGTTATCTCCTCAAAAGGGACGATACTTTCGTTTTCGGGGATAAGCTGTGAAGCAAATTTAAGCAGTACGCTTTCCTTAGCGTTGCTCCAGCCGTCGTTTATCAGTCTCTGCCCCGTTTCAAGTCCGCAAAGCGCGCTTTTGAAGCCGCATACCCTGAGAAACAGGGAAAGCTCCTCCAGCCCCTCGTCGGTAAGACTGCCCTTCGTGCGTATCACAAGGTCATCGTAATACCGACCGATAAGCACGTTCTTTCCGCCGTAAACGGAGCAAAAATCATACCCGTCATACGCCGCAAGGTTTGAGGCTATCTTCAGGGCGAAAATGTCGTTTGCACCCTTCAACAGTCTTTCCGCCGTCTTTGTATCTGTCTTTGTTATCATTGTACCTCGCCTAACTTGGTCATCAGCGCCCTTGCCAGCTTCATCGTGTCTTCAAGGTCGCTTTCCTTTATCACGCAGGAGGGGGAATGTAAGCAGCGGCAGGGCAGCGATACCGCCATGGTGCGCACGCCGCCTGCGGCTTGGTGTATAGCGCCGCTGTCGTTTCCTCCTGCAACTACGCTTTTTGTCTGGCACTTTACACCTATTTTCTTTGCGGTATCGAATGCCAGCTTGTATAATTCTCTGTCGTAAATGGTGGAGCGATCCATAAATGAAATCACGGGACCTTCTCCCAGAGCGCAGACCCGCTGTTCGCCCTCAACGCCGTTTATGTCGCAGGCAGTTGTAGTTTCAAACACTATGGCAATATCGGGGTTCACCGAGAACGCCGCCGCAGTTGCGCCTCTCGTGCCTATCTCCTCCTGAGTTGTGAAAACGAAGGTCATATCATAGGGAAGCTCGCTGTTCAGCAAAGTCAGCATTATTGCACAGCCTGCTCTGTCGTCAAGAGCCTTTCCCGCCATAAAGCCGTCGCCGAAGTCAAGCTGTTCGCTTGAAAAGTATGCGCAGTCGCCCACGCTCACCAGCTTTTCAGCCTCTTCCTTGTTTTCAGCTCCTATATCTATCCTCAGCTCCGAAATTTTCGGCTGTGCGCTTTCTTCCTCGTCTTTCAGCAGGTGCAGAGGCTTTCCCGCCACTGCGCCAAAAACTCCGTTTTTAAACACAAGCTGACGCCCGAACACCACGCTTGGCAAAATTCCGCCCACAGGGGCAAAGCAAAGACTTCCGTCCTCCTCGATATAGGTGACGATAAATCCAACCTCGTCCATATGCGCCGCCGCCATAAGCTTTTTGGCGGGGACTTTTGCGCCCTTTTTCTCAACTATGAGATTGCCCAGATTGTCAGTTTTGTAGGAAACGTCGGCGGGAAGACGCTTTATTATCTCTTCCCTTATGCTGTCCTCATCTCCGCTGGCACCGTACAAGGCGGAAAGGGTCTTTACAAGCTCTTTCAGATTTTCCATATCAGCAGACCCCTTTCTTGATAAATTCGGCGATAAGCCGTCCCGTGTTTTCAATATCCGCAATATCAAGGACTTCGCAGGGAGTGTGCATATACCTCTGTGGAACGGAAACAAGCCCCGTTCTCACTCCGCCCCTGCTTATTGAAATATCGTCGGCGTCGGTGCCGCTGTCGCCGCCCATAACCTCCGTCTGATACGGTATCTCGGCGGACTTTGCGGTTTCGATAAGTTTTGCGGAAATTTTTCTGTCAAGAGAGGCGGCTATCCCTATCATAGGACCTTTTCCCAGCTTTCCGCATTTTGAGGGATCAACTCCCTTGCTTTGCGCAAAGCTCACATCAACTGCGATAGCGTAATCGGGGTCGATGTTGAAAGCGGCGATCCTTGCTCCTCTGCCGCCTACCTCCTCCTGTGCCGCAAACTGCACAGCCACGCGGAAAGGAAGTTCCTTTTGCTCTTTCAAAAGCTCCAACGCATAAAGCAAAGCAACGACTCCCGCCCTGTCGTCAGTGGCGGGACTGCAAACACGATTTCCTGCCAGAACGGAAAATCTTCCGTCAACGGTGACAAAATCGCCTTGTGAGATAAGCTCCTTTGCCCTTGCTCCCGAAAGTCCCGTATCTATAACGATGTCCTCCAACTTCGCCGCCTTGTCCTTTTCCTTGGTAACGTGGGGAGGGAGGGTAGAGATAACGCCTTTCAGCGTTTCTTTTCCGTGAATGGTGACGGTCTGGGCAAGGAGAGTCCTCACGTCTATCCCGCCGCACTTTCCTATTTTCAGAAAGCCGTCGTCGCAGATATAGGTGACGGTAAAGCCGATCTGGTCGATGTGCGCGTCAAGCAGGATAAGAGGCTTGCTCCCGTCCTCGCCGAGATAGCCGATCACGTTTCCGAAATCGTCTATCTTTGCATTTTCGGTGTAATTTTTCAGCAGCTGCAAAGCACATTCGCTTGCGGGAAATTCCCCGCCGCTGACGCCTGCCTGTGAGCAGAGCGAATTTAAAACTTCAGTTGTGTTCATTGTTAGCTCCGGATAGTTATTAGTTTATGGTCGTTAGTTGGTGGTTGGGGTGATTTTCAAAAAAGTTGTGCGATATGGTTTAATTTTACACCTGTGGGGGTCATTTGTCAACTGCTGATTAGGGGGGCGGCGAAGCCGCCTTTTGTTCCGGGCTTTGCCCGAACAAAAGCACTGATTTTGCTTCGCAAAATCAGTGAGTTGGAGCGCCGAGGGCGCTCCGACTGCGGCTTCGCCGCCCCTGATAAGCAGTAGTTCCATTTAACCGCAGCAGTTAATAATATGCACCAAAGCCCCTTTTCGTTTGCCGTACAAATCTGTCTTTCACCTGTCAAGCAAACGTATCACCGCCGTAAAGCATTACTTTACAGCATCAGTCAATAAATCCCGCTATCCTGTCGCCCATTTCCGAGCAGGAAACAAGGGTCATTCCCTCGCTCATAATGTCCCCTGTGCGAAGTCCCGCTTCAAGCGCCTTGTCAACGGCGGCTTCTATCGCGTCCGCCTCTTTTCCCATATCAAAGCTGTATCTCAGCATCATTGCGGCGGAAAGTATTGTTGCTATGGGATTTGCCTTGTTCTGTCCTGCAATATCAGGCGCAGAGCCGTGAATAGGCTCGTACAGTCCCAGACTTCCCTCTCCCAGACTTGCCGAGGGTATCATTCCCAGCGAGCCTGTTATCATACTTGCTTCGTCGGAAAGAATGTCTCCGAACAGATTTTCCGTAACGATAACGTCAAACTGCGCAGGGTTGCGCACAAGCTGCATAGCGGTGTTGTCCACCAGCATATCCGAAAATTCAACGTCGGGATATTCAGCGGCAACCCTGTGAGAAACCTCTCTCCAGAGCCTTGAACTGTCAAGCACGTTGGCTTTGTCAACGCTGGTCACCTTGCCCCTGCGCTTTTTTGCCATATCGAACGCCACACGGCAGATACGTTCTATCTCGTGGTCGCTGTATATCATCAGGTCGGAAGCGGTCTTTTCGCCGTTTTCATTGACATAAGTCTTTTTTTCTCCGAAATAAGCGCCGCCGATAAGCTCACGAACTATTACTAAATCAAGCCCTTGGTCGGTTATGTCCGTTTTCAGCGGGCAGGCGGAAGCAAGAGGCTTCAGCAGCTTTGCAGGTCTGATATTCGCAAACAGCTTTAACGCTCCTCTTATCCCCAGAAGTCCCGCTTCAGGGCGCATTTTGCCTTCCCCCTTGTCCCACTTAGGACCGCCCACTGCGCCCAGCAGAACGCTGTCACTGGCAAGGCACTTGTCGATGGTTTCCTGGGGCAGGGGAACGCCCACCGTGTCAATGGCGATACCGCCCATCAGCACTTCCGTGTAGTTGAATTTGTGGCCGTACTTTTCGCCCACCTTGTCCATTACCTTTATGGCTTCGTTCACGATCTCAGGACCGATGCCGTCGCCTTTTATAACTGCTATATTTTTTTCCATTTTCTTCTCCTTGAATATGTAGTAATTACAGTTAAAAGTGCAAAGTGAACAGTTCAAAGTTGTGGTATCGCCTTCGGCGATAAATTTAAAATGACAGGTGCAAATTTGCAGACGGCAATCCAAATCCGTTTTCGCGAAGCGAAAACTCCATAACTGTGCACTGTCAACTGTACACTGTCAACTGTCTTTGCGTCATTGACGCAAAGACTTCAACAGCCCTCCCGCATTGATTATCTCCTTGATAAACTCCGGGAACGGCTCTGCCGTATAGGTCTTTCCTGTGGTAACATCGGTTATCTTCCCGCTGTCAAAGTCCACGTCCACCTCGTCCCCCGCCTTTATTTCCTTTGCGGCTTCTGGACATTCCAGAATGGGCAGTCCGATATTTATGGAGTTGCGGTAGAAAATTCTTGCAAAGGTGGCGGCGATAACGCAGGAGATACCGCTTTCCTTTATCGCTATGGGAGCGTGCTCGCGGGAGCTTCCGCAGCCGAAATTCGCCTCTCCCACCATAATGTCGCCCGCCTTCACCTTGCTCACAAAGTCCTTGTCTATGTCCTCCATGCAGTGTGAGGCAAGCTCTTTGTGATCGGCGGTGTTAAGGTATCTTGCGGGGATTATAACGTCTGTGTCCACGTTGTCCCCGTACTTGTGTACTGTTCCGTGTGCGTTCATATGTAAGCTCTCCTTTCTCTTAACCGTTATAGCCTGTGATTTTGCCTGCAATTGCGCTTGCGGCGGCAACTATCGGGCTTGCCAGATATACCTCGCTGTCAACGTGACCCATTCTTCCCACAAAGTTGCGGTTGGTGGTGGAAACGGCTTTTTCGCCTGCCGCCAAGATCCCCATATGTCCGCCGAGGCAGGGGCCGCAGGTGGGAGTGGAGAACACACAGCCCGCATTTATGAATATCTCCGCCAATCCCTCTTGTATGCACTGGAGATATATCTTCTGAGTTGCGGGGATAACGATACAGCGAACGCCCTTGGCAACGTGATTTCCCTTGAGGATAGCGGCGGCGGCTCTCATATCGCTTATTCTGCCGTTGGTGCAGGAGCCGATAACTGCCTGGTCTATTTTCACCTCACCCCAGTCTGCCGCAGTTCTTGTATTTTCGGGCAGGTGGGGGAATGCAACCGTCTGCTCTATTTCGTCAAGGTTTATCTCATAAGTTTCGCTGTAAACGGCGTCAGGGTCGGGGGCAAATACCTCAAAATCCCTGTCAACACGCTCCTTGACGTAAGCCAAGGTCTGTTCGTCCACTTCAAAGATACCGTTCTTTGCGCCCGCTTCGATAGCCATATTCGCCATACAGAGCCTGTCGTCAACGGTGAGGGAGGAAAGCCCGTCCCCGCCAAATTCCATACTCTTGTACAAAGCGCCGTCAACGCCTATCATTCCGATTATATGCAGGATAACGTCCTTGCCCGTAACGTACTTTTTCAGCTTGCCGTGCAGGTTGAAGCGGATAGCCGCAGGCACCTTGAACCACGCCTCGCCTGTCGCCATTCCCGCCGCCATATCGGTGGAACCCACGCCTGTTGAGAAAGCGCCAAGCGCGCCGTAGGTGCAGGTGTGGCTGTCTGCGCCTATGCACAGCTCGCCGGGAGCGATAAGTCCTTTTTCAGGGAGCAAAGCGTGTTCAACGCCCATATCTCCTGCATCGTAAAAGTTCACGATGTCGTACTTTCCTGCAAAATCCCTGCACTGCTTGCACTGTGTCGCCGCCTTTATGTCCTTGTTGGGAGCGAAGTGGTCCATTACAAGGCTTATCCTGTGCGTGTCAAAGACGCTGTCAAAGCCCGCCTTGTTGAATTCGTTGATAGCCACGGGACCTGTAATGTCGTTTGCCAGAACCATATCCAGCTTCGCCCTTATCAGCTGTCCCTCACGGACTTCGGGCAGTCCCGCATGCTTTGCCAGAATTTTCTGGCTCATTGTCATACCCATTGTAAAATCTTCCTTTCTTTAGGAGAATGGTGTATTATCCACAAACTCCTTTAAATTATTTTTATTAAGTCTTCGTCACATAGTCGGCAAGCGCCAGAGCTATGTCAAAGTGAAGTATATCATGTTGTGTTCCCGCATATTCTCCCGCCTTATGTCTTACGTCCCATACGGGAGCGTCCAGCAGATCGGCGCTTGTGAAAAACGTGTAAAGCTCCAGCTTCCTGAAATCACACATTGCCTGAATCGCCGCACATTCCATATCAACAGAAATACAGCCGTCCGCTTTGCGTTTTTCTATGTTATTTTCCGTTTCCCTGTAAAAGGAATCGGTGGTCCACGTTTTTCCCAATGCGTAGGGAATATTGTTTTCCTGCATAAACCTTTCCACAGTATCAGCGTTTCTGACTTTTATGTAGTCGCCGGCAGGGGCGTAATGATAGGAAGTCCCCTCGTCACGGCAGGCATATGTGGGTATCATTATTTTCCCGTGAGCTATCTCTCTGTTGAGACACCCCGCTGCGCCGAAAACTATATATTTGCGGGTTTTTATAACTGCGAATGTATCCTCAATCGTTCCCACGCAGGCAGGCGCACCCACATAGGTTTTATAAAAAGCAAATTTGCTGCCATTGTGATTTATCTGATACACGGGGGTTATTCCGGTGGCAAACTTTATTTGCCCGATTTGCCTGCAATCGTAATTTTCCGCCACAAATTTCTCAATGATGTATGAAAACGTGACTATGCACCCGTCCACCTCAGGTGCGTTTTCATTGACTACGGGATTTATTTTTGCATTGGAATTGTTGTCAAAGGTGTCAGTTATCATACTTTCCCTCCTTGCAGCTGATTGTGTACACTGTGCACTGTCAACTTTAAACTGTAATTATCCCTTGTGATACAGAAAATACTCGATAGAATCCAGCAGTGCCATAAGGCTGGCGTCGATGATGTCCTTTGACGCTCCAACCGTCGTCCACACGTCCTTGCCGTCGGTGCTTTCGATAAGGACTCTCGTCCTTGCGGCGGTGCTGTCCCCTGCGGCGATGACTCTTACCTTGTAGTCCTCCAAGTGCATTTTTTTCAGCTTGGGGTAGAACACCTCAAGCGCCTTTCTCAGCGCCCTGTCTATCGCATTTACAGGACCGTCCCCCTCGTCGGCGGTTATCTCGTACTTGTCCCCCACCTTCACCTTTACCATAGCGTTCGCCTTTTCACGCCCCTCTATGGCGTAGTTCTGGGTGGAGATAACGTGAAAATGCTCTATCGTGAAAAACGGCTTGAACCGCCCCAGCTCTTTCAGTACCAGCAGCTCAAAGCTGGCTCCCGCCGCCTCGAATTGATAGCCCTTGCTTTCCAGCTTTTTAAGCCTTTCCATAATGCGGAGAGTTTCGGGGCTGTTTTTGTCAAGGCTCTTGTCGAAGTTCTCCAGCTTGGAAAGAATGGTGCTTCTGCCGCTGACCTCTGATAATAGGAAACTGCGCTCATTTCCCACCGTTTCGGGAGGGATATGCTCAAAGGTGGCGGGGTCCTTTGCCACTCCGTCAGCGTGCATACCGCCCTTGTGACCGAAGGCGCTGCGCCCAACGTAAGGCATACTTCCCGCTAACTTTATGTTCGCCACCTCGGCGATGTAGCGGGCGGTCTCGGTAAGACTCTGCATACTGTTTTTCGGCACGCACTCATAGCCTAATTTAAGCTGAAGATCGGGTATCACGGTGGAAAGATTTGTGTTCCCGCAGCGCTCGCCGATACCGATGAAAGTGCCTTGAACGTGAGTTGCTCCCGCCTTTACCGCCGCCAACGTGCCTGCAACAGCACAGCCGTTGTCGTTGTGACAGTGGATACCTATTTTTGCCTTTACTGCCGCTTTGCTTTTAGCGGTAATTTCAGCAATCTCGTCAGGGAAACAGCCGCCGTTGGTGTCGCATAACACCAGCGCGCAGGCCCCCGCCTTTTCCGCCGTCTGGAGGACTTTTAGGGCGTATTCGGGATTATCTTTAAATCCGTCGAAATAATGCTCTGCGTCAAAGAAGACCTTTTTCCCCCTTGCTCTCAGGAAGCTTATCGTGTCGCTTATCATCGCAAGGTTTTCCTCAGGTGTTACCCCCAAAATTATATTGACGTGGAGCAGCCAGCTTTTTCCGAAAACGGCGACGTAATCCGTTCCAGCTCCCGCCAAAGCGGCAAGGTTCTCGTCCTCCTCCGCCTTTACGTTTTTGCGGCGGGTGGAGCCGAACGCCACTATCTTTGCATTTTTCAGCTTCAGCTTTGCCGCCTTTTGGAAAAATTCAATGTCCTTGGGGTTGGAGCCGGGGTTTCCCGCTTCAACGAAGCTGATACCGAAAGCGTCCAGCTTTTGAAGTATCTTCACCTTGTCGTCGGCGGAAAAGCTGATCCCCTCCCCCTGCGCACCGTCACGCAGGGTGGAATCGAATATCTCTACTTTTACGTTCATTTCACCTGTCCCTTTCTTTCTTTATTTTCTCATCGAAAAGTGAGGTGATATAAAAATAACCTTCACCTCACAAAGAGATGAAAGTCACACTTCCACGTTACCACTCTTAATTGACACAGCCTCACGGCGTATGCCCTCTCATGCGTATCCACCAATACGCTCCCCTGTAACGTGAGGACACGTTTCGTTCTACGGGCAATTGCCTTTCGACGAAAAGCTCAAAGGTGATTTAGAAAGAATTTCAGCCGTTGTCTCGCACCGAACGACAACTCTCTGTGGGCCTACGGACTTTCCGCTCCTTGTCACAGCCTTTTCGATATTATGAAGCTATGATAGCACAAATGTTTTGCTTTGTCAAGATATTTCACTGAATTTTTACTTTTGTGAAGCTGAAAAATTGACATAATTTTGCCAAGGTGGTAAAATTATCCTGTCGGCAAGTCCATATCTCCGACAGGAGGAGGTGAAAACTGTCGTGAACTACATACTTTCTTTTTTATTGCCTGTCGCAGCACGCATAATAGGTTATTTTGTGTGCAAGTGGCTTGACAGGCATAATGCCGACAAGTAAAGCCCAAAAGAATACCCCCGAAGTGGCAGCTTCGGGGGTATTCGCTTTTTAGGTGAAAACCTGGGATTACATACTTTCCTTTGTTGAGATGATTATAACACAACGTTAACGTTTTGTCAACCGATTTTACAAAATCTTTTATTGTCGCCTTTATTCCTCCAGCGCTTTCAGCAGCTCCTCCGCCTTATCCCTTTGCTCCCACTTTACGCCAAGCTCCTCCCGACCCATATGACCGTAAGCGGAAAGGGCGGCGTACTGGGGCTTTCTCAGCTGAAGTTCCTCGATTATAGCGGCGGGGCGCAGGTCGAACACCTTTTTCACCGCCTCTTCTATTTTTTCAGCGGGGTACTTTCCAGTGCCGAAGGTATCAATAGTCAGCGCAACGGAAACAGGCTTCGCCACGCCGATGGCGTAGGCGAGCTGTACCTCACAGCGCCTTGCAAGTCCTGCGGCAACGATATTTTTTGCAACATATCTTGCGGCGTAAGCGGCGGAGCGATCCACCTTCGTGGGATCCTTCCCCGAAAATGCGCCGCCGCCGTGACGGGCGTAGCCGCCGTAGGTGTCAACGATTATCTTCCTGCCTGTAAGACCGCTGTCCCCCTGCGGCCCGCCGATAACAAAGCGACCCGTGGGATTTATGAAAATGTTTGTTTTCTCGTCCAGCAGACCTGCGGGAATAACGGGCTTTATCACCTTTTCGATAACGTCCGATCTTATCTGCTCAAGCTGTGCGCTTTCCTTGTGCTGGGTGGAGATCACCACCGTATCAACGCGAACAGGCTTGTCGTCCTCGTATTCCACTGTTACCTGGGATTTTCCGTCGGGGAGCAGGTAGGGTATCTCCCCACTCTTCCTGCAATCCGCAAGCCTTTTTGCCAGCTTGTGGGCAAGGGAAATAGGCAAGGGCATAAGCTCAGGCGTTTCATCGCAGGCGTAGCCGAACATCATACCCTGATCCCCTGCGCCTATATCCAGCTTGTTCTCCTCTCTCCCCTCAAGGGCGTTGTCGACCCCCATAGCTATGTCTGGGGACTGCTCGTCTATTGAGGTGATAACTGCGCAGGTGTTGCAGTCAAAGCCGTAGGTGGCGTTGTCATAGCCTATCTCCCTGACGGCGTTCCTCACTATCTTGGGGATATCCACGTATCCCTTTGTGGTTATCTCTCCCATTACCAGTACCATTCCCGTGGTGGTGCAGGTCTCGCAGGCGACGCGGCTCATAGGGTCCTGCTCCAGCAGGGCGTCAAGTATGCTGTCGCTTATCCTGTCGCAAATTTTATCGGGATGCCCCTCCGTAACGCTTTCGGAGGTAAAAAGACGCTTTGACATAATATTTTTTCCTTTCGTGCTTCAGGCAAAATAAAAAGCCCCCTCAGGGGGCTTGAATTTTCAACGCCCCTCATCTTCCGCCTTTCGGCGCAGGAAGTAGCACCATTTCCGCATTTTGCGGAGGGTTGCTGCAGCGTCCCAGGGCCTGTCCCTCGGCTGCTCTTGATAAGGTAAATATATAATAGCACAATTATATCTGCTTGTCAATATCACTGCCAGTATTTCCTGTCAAGTGAACGGTACTGCACCGCTTTGCTGATATGTCTGCGGCTGATTATCTCTTCTCCGTCAAGGTCAGCCACCGTTCTCGCTACCTTTAATATCCTGTCATACGCTCTCGCTGAAAGCCCCAGATTGTCAAAGGTGCTTTGGAGGAATTTTTCGGCGGAGTCGTCCAGCGGGCAGTATTCCCTTAATTTTGACGGCGGAATCTCGCCGTTAAAGAGGATATCCGTCCCTGCAAAGCGTTTTCTTTGCAGTTCTCTCGCCTTTTCGATATTCTCCCTCATCTGGGCGGAGGAAAGTCCCTTTTCGTCGGAGCGAAGCTCGGAATAGCTCACCTTTCCCACCTCTATCTGGATATCTATCCTGTCAAGGACGGGACGGCTTATCTTCCCAAGATATTTTGTTATCATGGCGGGAGTGCAGGTGCATTTTCCCTCGCTGCCGTAATTCCCGCAGGGGCAGGGGTTCATTGCCGCAGTAAGCATGGTCTTGCAGGGGAAAGAGGCTTTTCCCTGAGCGCGGGTTATGACTATCCGCCTGTCCTCCAACGGCTGACGCAAGGTTTCAAGCACGTCGCGGCGAAATTCGGGCAGCTCGTCAAGGAATAAAACTCCGTTGTGGGCAAGGCTTATCTCTCCCGGCATAGGCGTTTTTCCTCCGCCGATTATCCCCACGGCAGAGGCGGTATGGCTCACCGCCCTGAACGGTCGGGAAGTGACAAAAGGCGCTTTTCCGTCCAACATTCCCGCCACGGAGTAAACGGAGGTAGTCTCAATGCTCTCCTCAAAGGTCATAGGCGGGAGTATGCCGGGGATACGCTTTGCCAGCATACTTTTTCCCGAGCCGGGAGGACCTATCATCAGCAGATTGTGAAAGCCTGCGGCGGCGGTCTGTATCGCCGTCTTTATGTTTTCCTGTCCCTTTACGTCCGCAAAGTCGGCGGCTTTGGAATAGCAGCTGTCGTCAGGTATGTAGGGCGGAGCAGGGGTCAGCTTTTCCCCGCCGTTCAGCAGGGCGGCGAGGTGAGCGACGCTCTTTACGCCGTACACGTTTATTCCCCTAACCAAAGACGCCTCTTTAACGTTTATTTCAGGGAGGAAAAGGTGTTTTATGCCCTGTTCCTTTGCTGACGCCGCCATTGGCAGAACGCCGTTCGTTCCCGCAAGCTCGCCTGACAGTGAAAGTTCGCCGATAAAGGCGGAATTGTCAGGCGGCGGTTGTACCTCGCCCATTGAGATAAGCAGACTCACCAGTATTGGAAAGTCGTAGGCAGAGCCACTCTTTTTCACGTCGGCAGGAGAAAGATTCACCGTCACCCTGTATTTTCCTGCGTCGAAGCCCGAATTTCCCAAAGCGGCAAGTACGCGCTGACGGCTCTCCTGAACGGAAGCGTCGCCAAGTCCGCTTATTTTGAAATCGGGAGTGCCCTTTTCAACGCTGTTTTCCACCAGGACCGCAAAGGCTTTCAGCCCGTTAAGCCCCAGAGAGTTGACTTTTGCAAACATATCTTCTCCTCGGCGTCAGTAGCTGAAGCTGCTTCCGCCCACAAATTCTCTTATAATAGAGCTTGACGGAATTATTTCGGGGGAAAGGGGAGTTATCTCCGACAGAAAATCCTTCAGCTCCAGAACTGTATCGTAAAGCTCAAAGCGGGGGCTGACCTTTTCCAGCTCCTCCAGCAGAAAATATCCGTACGCCGCCGCCTCATAGGACATAAAGGTGTCAATATCCATATGTGCGGCGCCCTTGTAGGGCATAATGTACCGCTGTTCCCCAAGCTGGACCGAGTCGAAAGCGGAAATGACCTCCTCCGTGCTTTTCCCTCTGAACAGCCTGTCCCGCATAAGGCGGCGCAAAAGCCTTATCTTTTCAGGGTGGAGCAGACGTTTCCCCATAGAAAGGCGGGTCCGCACACTGACGTAAAGGCAAAGGGCGTTGTCGTCAACCGCCCCCGTGATATCGGGATTAAGGGCGTGTATGCCCTCGAAGATGACTGCCTCGCCCTCTTGCCTGCGGTACTTGACGCCCTCTCTCCTGCTCTGGTCGGCAAAGCTGAACTGAGGGACGGTCACCTCCTCACAGCGGAGAAATCGCTCCATATGCTCTGCCAAAAGCTCTATATCTAACCTTTCGGGGGATTCCAGATCTATGTCCTCTTTTTCATGCTCCTGCAAATGGTCAAGTGGCAGAAAATAGTTGTCAAGAGATATTACGGTGGCGCCCTGTCCCCGCTGGGTCAGCATTGCTTTCAGCCGCATTGCGGTGGTGGTCTTTCCGCTTCCCGACGGACCTGACATAAGAACGATAGGCTTATCTTCTATCCTTTCGCTCATCACGCGGGCGACAGCCTCAAGCTGCTCCCTGTAATGCTCCTCAGCGCGCTCCACCTCCTGCGCAGGACCTTCCGCAAGGCGGCGGTTAAGCTCTTTTACCGGCAGTATCTTCATATTACCAGTCATATACCTCAAAGGGAGCAGTCTCCAGCACGCCTATGACCCCGAGCAGGTCGCTGCATTTTCTGTAGATCAGCTTCCAAAGCTCTTTTGTGGGAGGAGTGAGGTCGGGTATCATAACCGTGTATGCTCCCGCGTCGTGGGCGGAAATAATGCCGTTGGGCGAATCCTCGATGGCAAGACACTGCTTTGGCTTAAGTCCCAGCCTTTCAGCAGTGTAGAAGTAAATGTCGGGCTTAGGCTTTCCATGCTCCACGCAGGGACCGCAGCAGATAGCGTCAAAACGCTTTTCCAGCCCTGACGACTGGAGATAGGTGGTCGCCCTGTCAAAATCCGTGGAGGTGGCTATCGCCTTTTTGTAGCCGTTCCTGTCAAGATAATCCAGAAGAATATCAAGGTACGGCTTTGTTTTCAGCCCGTTCTCCTCGATATAATCCTCCATAAGGTCTATCCTGCGGGCTCTCACCTTGCGGTAGTTAAAGCCGTCGCCGAACCATTCCTTAAGCATAGGCTCAGCGTAACGCTTGGCAAGGCTCCTAAGCTTGAGCGCCTGTTCCGTCGTCATTGGAAATCCGAAATCGTTTGCCGCCTGGCACCAAAATCGGGTAAGCAAAGGCTCGGTGTCAAAAATAACGCCGTCCATATCGAATACAACTGCCTGTATGTCCATATGATGCCGTCCTTTCTTTTAAAAAACCGAATACGGTGATTTGTCTTTTAGTTATTACATTGTAACATATTTAAATAAACTTTGCAAGAGAAAACAAAAAAGTTCCCATTTAATTTTTTCGGATTTTTACGGCGCTGTGGCGGCGCATAATAAAATCCTAAGTATTGCAAAATTATTTTAAAAAACGTTACAACAGGAAAAATTATAAAAAATAGATGATTTTTCCAGAAATAAAAATGCTTTAAAGATTTAAGAGGGTATACTTTTTATTTTTTGAAGAAATGCGGCGTTATTGCAAATTTTTATAAAATTTTCTGCCGTGATTTTCGGGTTAAGGCGGTGCAGTCAGGCGTGGATTTTTGCTCTATGACAATATTTGTCGTTTTCGGAAATTTTGGGAAAGTATTTGCTCCGCAAACGCAGACCGTTATAGGGAAATACGGAGTTTTTCGGGGTCCTGAAACGGTTCGGCGGCGATAGCGACGGGAAAAATTTACAGCGGATCCTGAAAAAATTAACGAAAAATTTTGCTTTTGTATGTTGACTTTTGGGCCGCCTTGCTTTATAATACTATCAGTATGTTTTCGTTAAATATGAAATTAACGCAATTTTATGTTTTCTTGATTTCGTTAATTGTAAAATTAACGAAAGAAACGGAGGAAGTTTATGATCTACGATTATCTGATAGTCGGCGCAGGACTGTTCGGTGCGGTATTCGCATACGAGGCGGGAAAGAAAGGCAAAACCTGCCTTGTGATTGACAAACGCCCCAACGTAGCGGGCAACATCTACACCGAGCAAGTCGAGGGCATAAACGTCCACAAATACGGCGCGCATATTTTCCATACATCAAATAAAGAAGTATGGGATTATGTTAACCAGTTTGCAGAATTTAACAACTATATCAACTCCCCCGTCGCCTCATATAAGGACGAGCTATACAATCTGCCCTTTAATATGAACACATTCAGCAAAATGTGGAATATCAAAACCCCTGCTGAGGCTAAAGCGAAGATAGCCGAGCAGATTGCGGAACTTGATATAGACGAACCTCAGAACCTTGAGGAGCAGGCTCTAAAACTGGTCGGCACCGACGTTTACGAAAAGCTTGTTAAAAGCTACACCGAAAAGCAGTGGGGCCGCCCCTGTAATGAATTGCCCGCCTTTATAATCAAACGTTTACCTCTCCGTTTCCGTTTCGACAACAACTACTTCAGCGACAGATACCAAGGCATACCAATCGGAGGCTACACTCAAATCATTGAGAAAATGCTGGAAAAAGCAGAAGTGAAGCTGAACACGGACTATTTTGAATTTATCAAAGAAAATCCAAATATTGCCAAGAAAACCGTTTACACAGGCGCAATAGACGAGTTCTTCGGCTTTAAGTTAGGCGCCCTTGAATATCGTTCTGTAAGATTTGAAACTGAGATTTTGGACACAGACAACTATCAGGGCAACGCAGTTGTGAATTACACCGCCGCAGACGTTCCTTACACAAGAATAATCGAACATAAACACTTCGAGTTCGGCGAACAGCCGAAAACCGTAATCAGCCGTGAATATTCGGCTGAGTGGAAACCGGGAGTTGAGCCTTACTACCCTGTAAACAACGTAAAGAATAACACCCTCTACGAGCAGTACAGAAAGTTAGCCGACGAGCGCAAAGACGTTATCTTCGGCGGAAGACTGGGACTATACAAGTATTTGGATATGGATAAGGTGATCGCTCTGGCACTGGAAACAGTTAAGAAAGAGTTATGCTGAAATGGTTTGATTTAGCAACAAAGCCAAGGCTTGAGGGAACGGAAGGACTGTATTTCCGCAGGACTGAGCAGGGTCTGGACTTCAACACATACTTCAACTACATTCCATACGAAAAGCTAAAAAAATACACAAAGGTAAGCGATGTAAGAACAGAAAACAATTCTGTTTTCGTGGAATGCGAAGATCCTGCAAAAGTAAGCTGCGCCATAATTTTCTGCACCTACAAGCGTGAGCAATATATTCTGAAAAATGTACGATATCTGTCACAAAACTTAAAGCTCCATTCAGAGCTTAATTGCAAAATCATAGTTGTAGACAATGCAAAAACTCTTTCACAAAGTGACTTTCCAGAAGAAGTTATACTGATACCCAACGTCAACAACGGCGGCAGCGGCGGGTTCAGAAAAGGAATGGAAGCTGCTTGCGAAATTGGCGGTTTTACCCACATTCTTCTAATGGACGATGACGTAGAAATAGAGTTTGTTTCAATACAAAAGCTGCTGAATTTTCTGAAATTCTTGAAGCCTGAATGCAGCGATATTTCGGTCGCAGGCTCAATGCTGTTTATGGACAAGCCTACATATCAGTTTGAAGCGGGCGGACATTTCAGCGAGAATGGCAAGCAAAAAGGTTTCGGGCATTATATTGATTTGACCCAAGAGAAAAATCTATTCCTTAACGAGCAGGAAAACGATATCAATTACGGCGGCTGGTGGTTTATGTGTATGCCCAGCAAATACGCTGAACAAGGTCAATTTCCCCTGCCGTTCTTTATGAAGTATGACGACGTGGAGTATGCTCTGCGTTGCAAGCAAAAAATCATTACTCTCAACGGCGTGGGGATATGGCACGAAAAATTCGAGAGCAAATACAATTCCGCCGCCGAGTATTACAACACCCGCAACTACCTGCATTTGTGCAGCTTGCACTGCAAGGGATTCACTCCGAAGAAAGCGCTGAAATTTGCAAAAAAGCAGATGAAAGCAAAGCAAAAACGCCAGCAGTATCAAATGGCACAGGCAGTTCAACAAGGTTATGAGGATTATCTGAAAGGACTTGACTATCTGCAAACCCTTGACGCCGAGCAAAATCATAAAGAAATTTCCAAACTGAACTATAAATATCTCACATATGATGAAATAGAAAACCAATGCGGAATACGTCCCGCAGACAACACCTTTTATCCTCCCCCGTGGATAAAAAAGCTGCCCTTGGCACTGCTTCCCAAAAAGTACGTATTAACGGATATATTTTACGACAAGCCCATTCAGTATTTCGCCGCAAAATACGCCATACACTGCGACAGTAAAAACAATAGAGGATATATCACAGAAAAGCGGCTCGCAAAGCAAAAAAATATAAAAGAGAGGTCAGACAATGGTTTCAAATTCCCAAACGACAGTTGATGTCACATTACAGGACATCATATTTCAGCCTGATATTGCAAATGACAGAATAGCGGATATGTATTACAGAAGTATCAGTCCCATAATGCTCACTGAAGATCACAACTTTCTTTTAAAAGAGGACACCTTCTATGAATTTTTAACGTACATCAATTCGCTGTCCATAAGGAAATGGAGGACATACACATATGCTCATAATTTTATTCTCAAGCTTGATCTTAAGGGCAAGTTTGCAATAGAGCTTATGGGGCATTATATAGACAGCAGGAACAATATCCAGAAAGAATGGTTCGGAAGATATATGTTCGATCTGGAGGATTATACGGAAATATCGCTTCCGTATCCTGAAGACACGAACTGCTCGGTTGTATCGTTCCAGATATCGCCAATAGAGGACACCTTTATCCGCAGCGGAAAATACTGTGCAAAGACCGAAACGGTAAACGAGCCATTTATCTCTCTGGTAACAACTACGTTCAAAAAAGAAAGCTATGTTAAGAAAAATATAGCTTTGATAAAGTCAAACATTTTTGATGATAAGGAATATTCTCCCTACTTTCAGTGGTTCATTATAGACAACGGAAGAACGCTTGATGTTAAAGAATTGTCAACAGACAAGATAAAGATCGTGCCAAATGACAACACAGGCGGCTCGGGCGGTTTCACAAGGGGAATGATAGAAACATTGAACAGCGGTAAGAAAGCTACTCACGTTCTGCTGATGGACGATGACGTGGAGTTTTTCCCGCAGAGCTTCAAACGGCTTTTAAAGCTGCTTATGCTTATGCGCCCCGAATACAGCGACCGTTTCATCAGCGGAGCAATGCTTGAAGTTACTGAAAAGAACATACAGCATGAAGACGTGGGCGTGTTCAGCCCTGACGCCTCTCACGGCCCGTACAAGCCCAGATACGACCTTAATCTCTGGGACAGCGTGGTGCGCAATGAGGAGCCTGTTCCCGAGGACCTGCACCAGTATGCAGGCTGGTGGTACTGCTGCATACCCGTTTCCACAGCAAGCGGGAGCAATCTTCCCCTGCCGTTCTTTGTACGAGGTGACGACGTGGAATATTCCATACGCAACAATGCGAAGTTCATTACGATGAACGGTATCTGCATCTGGCACGAAGGCTTTGGCGGCAAGTTTTCGTCAAGTATGGAATTTTATCAGGTACACAGAAATGACCTGATACTTACGGCAATACACGACAAGCTCAGTGACGTGCAGGTGTTGGAGCGCATAAGGATATTGTTCTGGGACGAGATATACAAGTTCAACTACAAGGGAGCGGAGCTTTTGCTTGACGCACTTGAGGATTTCCTCAAGGGTCCCGAATTTATCGAAGGTCTTGACGGCGAGAAATGTATGAAAGAAAAGTCGGCGAAGGACAACAAGCTGGTACCGATGACGGACAAGGTGCGCAGATATGTGGATTACGGCAGGCTGTATGAATTTGTTCCTATGGAGAAATGGAAGAAGTTTATCTACGACCACACCTGCAACGGACAAAAGCGAATTTTGTATTCCAACTTCACAAAGGTAGGAGTTATACCCTACGGCTGGGGAAACTACCCTGCCAAGCAGAGCTTTGCCTCGGTCATCTACGCAGTTGACCATGTGAAGGACGCATATGTGGAATACAGACGTTCCATCAAGGAATTCAAAAGGCTGTCAAAGCGCTTTAAAGAGCTGAAAGCAAGATATCTGAGCGAATACGAAACAGTCGCCCAAAAATACAAGGCGAAGGAAAAGACTTTTGAGAGCGAGGATTTCTGGACGGGATATCTGAAAATGAATGAGCAGGAAAAAGGCTGAGGAGTATAGAAAATGGCTAAATTTGATATTGGCATATACGGATTATGGTACGGCAATAACTATGGGAGCATAATAACATATTACGCTCTGTCTAAAGTCCTTGACGAGCTTGGGTTTACCTATGCGATGATCAGGAATCCGCTCGGACGAGAGATAGATATAGATTCGCTTGAAAGGTCACATCCCCTAAAATTTGCAAGAGAAAGATATCAGATAACAAAGCTCAGACCTCTCAACAGGCTGCATGAGCTGAACGAACTGTTCAACGGCTTCTTGATAGGCTCTGACCAGATGTGGAATTATCATCTCAGCAGACCGTATCAGCAGTCGTATTTTCTTGATTTTGCAGACGATAAAAAGATAAAGGCCGCATATGCAACTTCTTTTGGAAAAGACAGGTATATAGGACCTGATGAAGAAAAGCCGGTCACGCAAAGGAATTTACAGCGCTTTGACGCCATATCTGTCCGTGATGATTTTTCCAAGCGCATTTGTGAAAAGGATTTTAATGTTCCGGCTGAAATTGTCCTTGATCCTGTATTTCTGTGTCCTGTTGAGAAATATGAAGAGCTGATTGCAGAAGCCGCTGATTTAAAAATCGACGAAGAGTATATTTTTGCATATATTCTTGATCCCAATCCTCAAATCGGTGCAAGTATCCAAAAAATAGCTCAGGACAGCGGTAAAAAAGTAATAGTTGTTTTTAATCAGAGCGGGGACAAGGAAAAGCTTCGCAGTGCTTTGCAGATAACCGATGAAAAGGTATCTTTCCTTCTTGACCCCACCGTTAAGGAGTGGCTATATCTTTTTAAAAATGCTTGTTTTGTCCTGACCGATTCTTTCCACGGCTCCTGCTTCTCCATTATTTTCAGGAAGCCGTTTATCGTTATGAAAAACAACGGACGGGGAGGAAGCAGATTTCCTTTCCTTCTCGGAAATTTCGGACTGCTTGACAGAATGGTGGAAACACCGAACGGCATATATGAAAAATTTGTTCAAACAGGCTTGGAATGTAAGATAGATTACGAAAAGGTTTACAGCATAATCAGCAAAAAAAGAGAAGAATCTTTAAAATGGCTTAAGAATGCTCTTAACGGAAAATCGGACAAAGTCTCTGTAAGCAGGGGCACTAACGGTATAAATACCGAGAAAAACAAAGCGGTCGTAAATACTCTTGACATGAGGTCATGCACCGGCTGCGGTGCGTGTGAAAACATCTGCCCTGTTGATGCAATAACTATGACCGAAAACAAGGAAGGTTTTCTGAATCCTGTTCTAAACAACGAGAAATGTGTTAACTGCGGACTGTGCTCAAAGAAATGCATTGCATTAAATCCTGAGTATAAAAACGTTTCTGAACCGAAATGCTTTGCTATGATGGCTGATGATGATACTCGTTTTATCAGCTCATCAGGAGGTATGTTTACAGTTGCGGCGGAATATGTTCTTGACAAGGGCGGATATGTATGTGGCGCTGCATATACTGACAGCTTTGAGGTTGGGCATATCATTATAAGCGACAAAAGTCAGCTTTCTCTGCTTCGCGGCTCAAAATATATGCAAAGCCATACAAGGCATATCTATAAGGATGTAAAATCGCTGCTTGAGGACGGAAAGCTCGTTTTGTTCACAGGAATGCCTTGTCAGGTAGCGGGACTTTATTCCTATCTCGGCAAAGATTACGAGAATTTGTACTCCATAGATCTTTTGTGTCATGGTATCACTTCGTCAAAAGTGTTTGAAAAATACCGTAAGGATGTTCTTAATGGGAAAACACTCAATCGTCTTGAATTCAAGGCAAAAGAACCTTGGGGCTGGCATGCCGGGGTAAATGCATACTTCACAGACGGCACAACATATTCCAAACCTTTGGAATCTGATATGTACTTTATCGCATACCTTAAGTCCATAGCAAAAAACACCACCTGCGGAACTTGCGGGGTCAACAGACTGCCAAGACAGGGCGACCTTACAATAGGGGATTTCTGGGGAATAGCAAAGAAGGATCCGGAAATGTTTGACAACAAGGGAACTTCTGTTGTTCTTATCAATAACGAAAAAGCGCAGCATTTTTTTGACGAACTGAAATCCCGAATGAAAGCGTACAAGGAGGAGTCCCTATCTGATGCTATAATGGGCAATCAGATAATAAAACACCCTTATAAGCTTCATAAAAACAGAGAAGCGTTTTTTGAAAATTTCGATAAGCTGGATTTTGCATCGTTGACAATGGGATGCTACAATAATGATTTGCATAGCAGATTGAGTCAGGAGATTGCTCAAACTGTTCCTGCTGACGAACAAGAACTGTATTATCTGGCAAAAACGGCTGCTGATAATGCAAAAGGACGAAAAATTATAACTTGGATTCACTCGTCGGAGTTTGAGAGGATACTTAATAAACACTTCGGCTTGACTGTATCATTCGGCTTAACAAAAAGAAAAGAAGCTGTCAAAGAAAACTCAATTCGCTATATAGATTCTGTAAAAAACGCAGCAAGTTCTTATTATATTGTCGGAATAGAAGCGGAATGTAACGCTGAAAACGAAAATCTTCTCAAACAATACGGTTTTAGTGAAATAAGAGATTATGTTTTCCGTAAACATAATCCGATAGTTTTAGATAATTATGACTGTTCAAAGGGCAATTATTCCGACATATACGGCAATACGATAGAGGGCTTCAACACAGTTATAGGACGAGTTGTTTTCAGGGGAGGAAATAATCATATTGTTATTGGTAAGGAAACAAATGGTATAAATCTTGAATTTGACCTTACCAGTAATTCCTCAATACACATAGGAAGCAAATGCAGATTTACTGCCAAAAACAGATTTCAGACAAAAGGCTATAACGGCTATTCAGATATTCATATCATGGAACAGTGCCGATTCACAGATGCTTTTTTCAGGCTGTATAATAATGAGCATACTTCTTCAATATTTATCAATCCGCTTTGCACCTTTGAAACAAATAACAAATTTCATGCAAATTCTGGAAAGAAAATTATAATTGGCAGGGATTGTATGTTCTCCCACGATATTGATCTCTGGGCTGGTGACGGTCATAGCATCTTTGACGTAAAGACAGGAAAAAATATTAATTCTGATTATGATAAACTCCCCGATTATAGAAACCAGATAGTTATAGGTGAGCATGTGTGGGTAGCTAAAGGTGCATTTATCATGCATGGAACAAGCATTGAAGATGGCAGTATTGTAGGAGCAAAGAGCGTTGTCAAAGGAAAATTCCCTAATAATTGTTCAATCGCCGGTAATCCTGCGTCTGTTATCAAAACCGATATTGCTTGGAGCAGAGGTATGGTTACAACCAACATAGCAAGCTGTGGTGAAAAATACGTTAAATTAACAAACACTTTAAAGGAACTACCTGTCGACAAAAGTTCCAAAAAAATATTAATATTAGGCGGCACAGGGAGAATGTCTTCCGAACTGACGTCATTATGTATCGCAAATGGCAATGATGTTACTATTTCTATTCGTGGTAAGCATGAAATTAGAGATGATTTTAAAAATTCGGTGAAGATTTTATATTTTAACAGGTTAAACAAGGAAGAAACTATTAAAAATCTTCAAAATAAGTATTATGATATAGTTTTTGATTGTTCTGCTTTATTTCCTCAATGTGTAGATTGGGTTCTTTCATGTATAAAAACAAAGAGATATATTTATGTGTCTTCATTTGAAACATATGCTCATTATCATAATGGACAAAATTTAAAAGAAGATGACTTAATAATTTATAATAAGAATTTTGAAGAACTGGTAAATTATGGTGAGAAATATTGGTATCAGCGTGGCAAGTATAATTCCGAATTGATGATTGCAAATAAATATTCCGATGTCAACTATGCAATTGTAAGAATTCCGTTCGTAATGTCACTTGATGATGATTTTGAAGATGAACTTGCAAGCAGAGTGCAGAAATATGTTAACGCTGTAGTAAACGAGTATCCGATTAATAACAGAGGTTTACAAAGGCAATACAGCTTTGTAGAGAATAAAGATGAAGCGAATTTCCTGTATTTTCTTTCAGGAAATGACTATAAAGGTGTAGTTAACTTTGCTTCACAAGGAAGCATATCAATGCAAGAAATCATTCAATATGTGGAAAGTAAAACAGGAAAGAAAGCTTTATATGATTCTAATGCCGAATTGTTCCCTTTTACGAATCATCCGGAAGTAACCATGAATTTAGAAAAATGCAAATCTTTAGGATATATTCCACAAAATATAAATGATTGGATGTTAAAAAAAGTTGATAGGTATATTGAAATTTGTAATAATCAAAAAAAAACAATAAATGAAGATAAAATCAAAAACTGGTTTTTAACCAGTTGTGAAAGTGATTTTGATTATCAATTGACTTTAAAACTTCAATCCTTGGGATATAATGTATCAGTTGGGTATAATGATGCTGTGGAATTATATAAGTTGCCTTCAAATATAACAAGAGTTCCCCTTGATGTAAAAAATTTTGAGTCTTGCAAAAAAGCCGTGGAAACAGCAATAGAAAAAATGGGCGGAATAGATGTGCTTGTAAATAATGCAGGTGTTTCACATATTTCAACATTTGAAGAGACACCGGAGAACATTGCAGATAATATAATTGAAACAAATTATTGGGGAACTGCTAATATGATAAAAGCAGTCTTGCCCTATATGCACGCAAATCGAAACGGAACAGTCATAAATATTTCTTCCGCGAGCGGTTTCAGACCTCGAAACTATGGTTCATATTATGTTGCATCAAAGTTTGCTGTTGAAAACCTTACAAAAAATTTGAAATTTGAATGTCAACGTTTTATGCGGTTTATGTCAGTCGAAATAGGTGAAATGAACATAGGCCTAAATAAAAGGCAAACCGTTATTCATACTAAATTTCAAACATATAAAAATCTTCCTCCAATTCATCCTTTTAAAAAGGGATATTCCAATAATATTGCAAAAATTGTAAATGCAATTATAAATGTAACTTCGTATAAAGAACTGCCTCGGGATCTTATACTTGGCTGGGATGCTTATCAACAATTGCCGCAAGCAATAAAACATATAGAAAATGAGGCAGAGCAATACAGGGTTATATCAATAACTACTGACGAAGAAAAAATACACCAGATTAATCTTGAGGATATTACCAAACCTCGTAATAATGCTCTCAAAATACAAAATTGGTTAATTACAGGAGCGAGCGGAGGTTTTGGAAAGATCCTTGCATTAAGATTAAAGAATTTAGGGTACACAGTTGCGGTTACAAGTCGTGATATAAGTCGTCTTGAATCTTTCCCTGAAGATTTTATTAAAATAGAATCTTCATTAGAAAGCGCTGATGAATGTGACAGAGTGATAAAAAAAGCAATTGAAAAAATGGGCTCTGTTGATGTTTTGGTCAACAATGCAACTTCAAATTGTTGGTGTAGTTTTGAAGAGTGTCCCTATGATATTATGAGACAGGTCTTTTATGTTAATTATACTTTGCCTCAGTATATGATAAAGGCTGTATTGCCTCATATGAGAGAAAATAAAAACGGAACTGTTGTAAATATTACTTCCATTGCCGGTATGCAGCCAAGGGCAAGAGTAAGTACCTATTCAGCAGCTAAAGCTGGTTTGGAGGGATTAACGAGAGTTTTAAAATCGGAATGCAGAAATTTTGCTCGATTTATGGCGGTTGAGTTGGTTTGCATGAGAACCGGTATAATGATTCATAATCCTGTTTATGATTCAAAAAATCCTGATTATCAACAATTGGGTCGTTATTCACAGGAAATCAATAATATTCCTAATCGAAAAGATATTGCAGCACAACAAATAATAAATGTTGTGAATCAGGATACCTTGCCGCAATCGCTACCTATTGGAACAGAATCGTATTTAATAATAAAAAATGAAATACAAAGAGTAACAAAGGATTTTGAAGATTATAAGGATGTTACTCTGTCAGTGTGTGATAAAACAGAGTTAAAATAAGCAACAAAAAAATTAAATCGCCCCAGACCTTGCTGCCGCTGAAATGCTGCTAAACGGCGTTTCAAAAAAAGATGAAACAAGCGAAAGAAAACTGAAAAGTCTGACAACCGCAGCGACGGTATTTTGTAAAATACCGATGCACCGATCATGCCCGGCAGCTGCGTGCTTGCAGGCAGAGTGTTTAAGCTTGTTTCAAGATGAGTTGTGTAGAATATGTGTGATAAGTAATATGAAAAATAAAGGAGATCAAAAAATGAAAATTGCTGTTGCAGGACTTGGATACGTGGGATTGTCAATAGCAACGCTGCTCGCCCAGAATAACGAGGTTACCGCAGTTGATGTTATCGAGGATAAGGTCAGCATGGTCAACGGCAGAAGATCCCCTATTGCAGATGAGGAAATTGAAAAATATTTTAAAGAAAAGGAATTAAATCTGATAGCGACAGTTGATGCTGAGGCGGCTTATTCCCAGGCGGAAATGATCATAGTTGCAGTTCCGACAAATTATGATCCCGAAAAAAATTATTTTGACACATCGTATATTGAAGACGCGGCGGGAAAAATATTGAGCTGCAATAAAAATGCCGTTATAGTTATCAAATCTACTATTCCTGTCGGATATACGCAGGAGCTTAGGGAAAAAACAGGGTATGAAAAAATAATGTTCAGTCCTGAATTTCTCAGAGAGTCCAGGGCTTTGTACGATAACCTTTATCCGTCAAGAATAATAATCGGTTATGACGCGGAAAATCCTGACCTTGCCGAAGCGGCGGAAAAGTATTCGTCGCTTATGCGGGAAGGTGCGATAAAGGAAAATATTCCTGTTCTTCATATGGGTTCAACAGAAGCGGAAGCAGTAAAATTATTTGCAAATACATATCTTGCGCTCAGAGTAAGCTATTTCAACGAACTGGATACATATGCGGAAATGAAAGGGCTTGACAGCAGACAAATAATATCAGGAGTCTGCCTTGACCCGAGGATAGGGGATTTTTACAACAATCCCAGCTTCGGCTACGGCGGGTATTGCCTGCCGAAGGATACCAAGCAGCTGCTTGCAAACTACCGTGACGTTCCGGAAAATCTTATCGGAGCGATCGTTGAAAGCAACCGCACGAGAAAGGATTTTATTGCGCAGCGTGTCCTTGAAAAGGCAAGATACAGCAAAGCGTCGTCGGACAATCTGCCTGTTGTGGGAATTTTCAGACTTACAATGAAGAGCAACAGTGATAATTTCCGTCACAGCTCAATACAGGGCGTTATGAAGCGCCTTAAAGCGGCGGGAGCAAAGCTGGTTGTTTATGAGCCGACGCTTGATGACGGCGCCTTGTTTGAAGGCACTCCGATAATAAACGACATTTCAAGATTCAAACAGATCTGCAATATAATAATCGCAAACAGATATGACAGCTGTCTGGACGATGTCGCTGAAAAAGTGTACACGAAAGACATTTTTAAAAGAGATTGAATATTCAAATAATTACAGAGAGGTATCAGTTATGAACAATAAATCTATCGACACAAATATGTCAAGACCCGTCGCAAACGATTTGCCGATGGTATCAGTCATAATTGCTGTATATAACGTGGAAGCGTATCTGAAGCAGTGCCTGGACAGTGTTATCGGACAAACGCTCAATAATATTGAAATTATTTGTGTTGATGACGGTTCAACTGATTCATCACTGCAAATACTGGAAGAGTATCAGTTAAAGGACAGCAGGATAAAGATAATCAGACAGGAGCACGCAGGAGCCGGAGCAGCACGCAACAAGGGCTTGCAGGAAGCGAAGGGCGAGTATCTGTCAATTCTGGATTCAGATGATTTTTTTGAACCCGATATGCTGAAAAAGGCGTACTATACTGCAAAGGTCGAAGATGCGGATATAGTTGTTTTTAGATCCGATTTCTATGATGAGCAACAGCATATATTTGTACCCTGCGATTACAGCATAAGAGAGGATGTGCTGCCGGACATCAATCCGTTCGGCGCTATGGACATACCTGACAGGATATTTAACATAGGCTGCGGCTGGGCGTGGGACAAGCTGTTCAGAAGGGACTTTGTAGAGGAAAACAACGCTCGTTTTCAGGAGATACGTACCTCTAACGATATGTTTTTTGTATTTTACCTTTATTCCAAAGCCGAAAGCATTTATGTAATGAACACGCTTTTTGCTCACAGAAGAATAAATGCATACAATACTTTATCCGTAACACGTGAATTGTCATGGGACAACTTTTATCTTGCGCTTATGGCGTTAAAGGAGCAGCTTATTGCCGACGGAACATATGATACTTTCAGGCACAGCTTTGTAAACTGGTCGCTGAATTTCAGTTTGTGGAATATTGACACTCTGGATAAGGAATTGAGCAGAGAAGTAAAGCAAAAATGCAGAGAAGAATATTTTGAAAAGCTGGATATCCTGCATAACGACCCGTCCTATTTTTTGTATGATTATGAGTACAAGCGTTTGGAAAGGATAATGGGTCAGGTCGTGGTTTCCGTCGTTATACCCGTATATAACGGGGAAAAGTACATTCGTCAATGCCTGGACAGCGTATGCGGACAGACGCTTCAGGAAATTCAAATAATCTGTGTAAACGACGGTTCCACAGACAGCACCGCTGATATCCTCAAGGAATATGAATCACGTGACGACAGAATTATTGTTGTTGATAAAGAACATACCAATGCGGGCGAAAGCCGGAATTTAGGCATGAAGCTTGCAGAGGGAGAATATATTTCTTTCCTTGACGCAGATGACTTTTTTGAGCCTGATATGCTGGAAGCGGCGTATACGGCCATTAAAGAGACAGATTCCCAGATATGCGCTTTCAGATGCGACCAGTTTGACGAACAGACAAAGCAGTTTCGCGAATGTCCGTGGACGCTCAAGCTTGAAGTTATGCCTGAGCATCGTCCTTTTTCATCTCATGACTGTGCGGACGTCATTTTTACAATGACGAGCTGTACATCTTGGGATAAGCTGTACAAGCGTTCGTTTGTTGTGGAGAATAAGATCGAGTTTCAGAGTATACCCGTTTGCAATGATATGGCGTTTACTTTTTCTGCTCTTTCCACAGCAGAAAGAATCACAACAGTAGATAAGATATTTGTGCATCATAGAATAGGCCATGAAAAAAGTATGTCCAAAGCATTTGAACTATGTACATCATGTTATTATGATGCTCTTTATTGTCTCAAACAGTTTCTTGTGGAAAAAGGAACATATCCTTCATTCAAACAGAGCTTTGTAAATTGGGCGTTAGATTTTTCATTATTTACAATGCATAGTTTTACAGGCTCATTTAAAAGATTGGTTCGTCAGCAGCTGAAACACCGTAACTTCAGAACGTTGGATATTCTGGATATGCCTGAGAGTGCATTTTATAATAAGGACCAGTATTTTGAAATGGTTGAAATTATGAGTGAACCTCAGGAGATCGATAACACGTCAGCACCGCTGGTTTCAGTAATAATGCCTATGTTTAATCTGGAGCCGTATCTCAGAAGAAGCATGGACACTGTTGTTTTTCAGACACTTGAAAATATTGAGATAATATGCGTAGACGACGGTTCAACGGATCATACGGCGGATATTTTGGAAGATTATCGTTCATTCGATCAAAGAATAAAAATCGTTCGGCAAGAAAATGCAGGAGCCGGAGCAGCTCGGAATACGGGCATAGATATGGCGAATGGCGAATATATGATTTTTCTTGACGGCGACGATGTATTTGATGCCGAGCTTCTGGAAAAAACAGTAGCGAGAGCGATCGAAACAGATGCCGATATCGTTGCATTTAATTTTACTCAGACAGATGCGCAAAACAGATATTCACACAGAGTCGGCATTCATACGGAATTTTTGGATTCGGACAAGGAAACGTTTAATTATACAGATTGCCCTGACCGTATTATGACCGTTGTCAATCCTACGCCATGGAATAAATTATATCGATCAGATTTTGTAAAAAAACACGGACTTAAATTTGAGGAAATATCTTCAAGCAACGATATTACTTTCGCTGCGGTAAGCGTTGCCAAGGCCGAAAGGATATCTTATCTGAAAGATGAGCTTCTGCATTATAATCGCGGACTTTCAGGTTCAATAACAGACGGAAAACAAAAAAAGCTTCTTAATGTCATTACTGCGGTAAACAGCGCCGTTGAGCAGGCACAGAAGCTTTCGTATGAAGATGAGATCGAAAATTCAATACTTTATTTTGTAGTTGATAATTTTGCATTCGCATTAGAACATAATATTGTTGACATTCACGATGAGGTCGCAAAAAAATTTTATGATCTGGCACATGAATATTTAAACCGCGAAATGTTTGATGATGTCAGCGAGGAAAATTTAAATTCACAGTTATACCCCAAGTACCGTGTGCTTAAAGAAGTAGAATATGAAACGCTTGTAAAGGCTTATGATACGGAAAAAATCATATCTCTGACCTCATACCCTGCAAGAATAGACGGTGTTGCTCAGGTAGTGGATTCCCTGTTGAATCAAAAACTGTCGGCAGATCGAATTGTTTTATGTCTTGCTGAATGTGAATTCCCCGGAAAAGAAACTGATCTTCCTGCTGATATAATACAGCTTGTAAATGATGAAAAGCTGGAATTGTTATGGTGTGATGAAAACCTTGGTCCACATAAAAAATATTATTATACAATGCAAAGATTCCCTGATGCTATCGTAATAACAGCAGACGACGATCTTTTGTATCCTGAAACAACAATAGGCGAGTTGTTTATCGGATATCTTCTTTATCCTGAAGCAGTATCAGCTGTTCGCACTCATCTTATTTCTGTTGACGAAAACGGAAAAATTCTTTCATACAACGAGTGGATAATGGAATACGACGGCATAAAGCTGCAAGAGTCCATGCAGCTTATCTCTACTGGGGTATCAGGCGTGTTGTACCCGCCCGGAATATTCAATGAGAAATTATTTGATAGGGAAACTATAAAAAAGACCTGCTTTTACGGAGACGACCTGTGGCTGAAAATAAATGAGTGCATTTGTGGTATTCCAACAGTTTGTGTTTCAAATTTCAAAAATCTGAAATATATTCAGGGCTCTCAGGAAACTGCTTTGTGTAAAAGCAATGTTGATAGAAACAGGAATGATATTCAGTGGAAAAAAATAGCCAATTGGGCGGATTCAGAATTTGGCCGGAACATAATCAGTAATTGTATTATGAATGATCCTATGTTTGTTTCGCAAACGCAGATCCTTTATATAAAGAATATAAAAATGGAAAAGCAAAACAAAGCGCTGATGCAAAGGCTGAAAGACGCTGAACAGCAGATCAAGAAAATTAAAGCTCAACAATCTGATATGAAGATAATTACGTCTTTGTCAAAAATAGGTTTGCACAAAGGAGCTTCAATAGAATCAGTATATGATATGACGCCTAACAAGCATATTCTTATTGTTGAATCAGGTGAACTTAGCCAATCTTCCTTGCCTGCAAATCAAGGAATTTTACAGATAGTTAAACTGTTACCCAACAGGGCTTATATCAATTTCTTTTCTAAGGGCGAAGGAAAAGACGCACGAATGTTTATCCAAAGCAACGGTCAGCCTACCGGGAAATGGGTCTTGGAAAAATATTTGTGATAAAACATACATAAATCCATAAGGAGTAACTAATATGTCAGAATTGTCAAAAAATAATTTCGACCCGAAAAAGGAGTTCTTTATAATAGATTCTGAACGATTGGATGAGGTGACAAGTAAAATATACGGCTTTTGCATAGTAGACGGAGTTATAACCGACGATCTGAATTATCTCGGGGACGTTGAACCTGACGGCACAGGCGCTTATGTTTATATAAAACGCTGTGATGATCAAATCATTATAAAGCAGGATTTTGTTGGTTGTTTCGGAATCTATATTTACAAAGACGGAGATTATTTCGCTCTGAGTAATTCCTTCGTCTACTTATTGGATTATGTAAAGACAAGAAGAAAGATAACGTTTAATAAAACATATGCTGATTATTTTTTGACCATAGATTTTTGTTCGTCGGTTTATGCGGATACGGCTGTAAATGAAATATCAATAATTGACAGAAGCGCTCAAATAACAATAAATATTTCGGACAAGTCTATTTCAACAGAGCTTACTGATTATAAGGAAAATACAGTAGATATTGATTCTGAGGAAGGGATCAGGCTACTGGATGCCTGGTATCATAAGTGGACGAAATTGATTAAGGGCCTTTGTGACAATGGAGAAGATATAATAGTTGATTTAAGCGGAGGATTTGACTCTCGAGTTACTTTTTTGCTTGTATTGAAATCAGGAATAGATTTAAATAAAATAAAAGTTAATTCAACTGACGATAATCTTCACACTCATTCGGAAGACTTTGAAATAGCGTCGCAAATTGCTGAGCACTTTGGTTTTGTTTTAAACAATAACAATGCTATTGCTCAAGGAGCTGACAATTACAGTTATGAGGATGCGTTTAATATTTCTTGGTATTTGAAAGCTTTATTTCATAAACAATTTTATTTTAAAACAAGTAGATCAAAAAAACCTAAGTATCTTTTTTCAGGTTTGGGTGGAGAATTGATTGGAGGACATTTCGGCTCGTTAGTAAGTGAAACAAATTATATTGAAAAAGCCATTAAACGCCTGCGACAATACCACGTTTCTTTATATTATAATGAATATCTAGTAGAAAGTATGTTGCTAGACGGATATGCAAATATAAAAGAAAAATGTGGTAAATATAAGGACAGAAAAGTTTGCTCAGAGCTTTTGACAACAACTGCATTGTATCGTGAAACAATAAATAGAAATCATTTTGGAAAAATAATTGTAGAAAATTATTATGGAAATGCTTTTTCCCTGCCGCCTTTACTTGATATGGAACTTAATAAAATTACAGCCGCTTTTGAAGGTGTCATATATGAAAAATTGATTTATGCTGTTATATATGACAGGTATTGCCCTGATCTTCTTGAATTTAAATTTGAGGGAAACAGAAGTATATCGCCTCAGGTCTTGAAAATAGCCAAAGCCATCAATAAAACTTTCCCTTATTTAAAGCCGAACGATAACAGCAATTCAGGGCTTACAATAAAACTGAAGCCCAGAGAGATGAAACAGCAGGAGAAGATTTCGTCAGACGCGCTTATTTCAAAAATTAAAAAAGCGTTTCTTTCTGATGAAACAAAATCAACATTCCTGAAATATTACAATGAAGATGTATATAACTATATCGCAGATGTTTCATGTAGCAGAAAATTCCACCCTTTACAGGATGCATATGCGGTGCTCGGAATATGCAAGGTGCTGAATGACATTTCTTTAAATAAAATTTTGATGAATGAAACGTCCGCTAAATATATCTTTGACGTTGCAGCCAGCGAAAGTGGATATTCCTGTGTTCAAAACCCTTTGGTAAATTATTATGCCACATCGAGGATCGACATTAAAAACATTGGTTCAGCAGGAAATGATGTACATATTATAGAATTAAGCGATAAAAAGGCTGAGGGTCGAACACCGGGTTTTCTTTGTGACGAAAAGGGTGTTGGGCATATTCTTTGTTCTAAAGCCGGCAGATTAAGCTTCACGCTGAAGTGTATCAAATCAGGAAGCTTAAATGTCATTTTGCGTTCATTGGATATACGTAATGCAAATGGAAACAGAGTAGCTGTATGGTTGGATTACAACAGGTTTACTTGTAACGGTAAAGTAATATTTGATGATACTCATTCAATATGGCATGATAAGTTTTTCAAATTTACAAAAAAAGTAGAGGACGGAGAGATCGTTGAATTTGAAATTGAATGGACACCGTTTGACATACGAAAGCAATATGTTGATCCATCAAAACAAGAGGATAATTCAGCAAAAAATACTGAAAAATTAACAGAGGGAGTTGGAGCATCTAAAGCCGATCAGCAAAATTCTTTGAATCACCTTGATCAAAAAATTGAAAGCATAGAAACAAGCGGTCATACCGCAGAAAGATTATCAAGCGAGATATTGTGGTCAGCGATATTTAATAATACTATTTCCAATTCAGATTGGCTGAAGGACAAGAAATTTTCTCCCGGAAGATGGGCGGCAGGCTATCCCTTTTTATATGCTTTGTATCGTGTACTGGATGAATGGCGTCCGCAAAATATCCTGGAGCTGGGACTCGGTCAGACTACAAAGATGATCTCGCAATATGCGTTGTCAAACCCTGCCGCTTCGGATATGGTTGTAGAACATGATCCTGAATGGATAAGCTTTTATGAAAAATCCAACATTATTCCGCAGAATGTAAAAGTATGTCAGCTGCAGATTACTTATAACGGAACTTATAAAGATGATGACGAAGTATGCGCCTATGAGGGCTTATCAACATTGCTAGAAGGGAAAAAATTTGACCTTATATGTGTAGATGCGCCTTTCGGAGGAAAAGCGAAAAAATATTCAAGAGTGGACATTTTAAAAGTATTGCCTGATTGCCTTGCAAAAAGCTTTGTGATTTTTGTTGACGACTCAAACAGAGACGGTGAGAAGGCAACAATACACGAGATATTGACCGTTCTGGACAAAAGCGGCATAAAATATTATACGGGCGAGTATAAGGGACAGAAGTTTACTTACGTTATAACATCTGAGGATCTGAAGTTTTTTTGTAGTATGTAATTTTCTGAGATAACAGGTAAATTGACTGTCCACAAAAGTCAGAAAAATTGTTGAAGAAAAGTTATTCAAAGTGACTGGGAGAAATCTCAAAACATGAGATATGGAGCATTAACACAATTGGGGCATTGAAAGTAAAAATCTGTGGAGGGTTTAAATGAAATACAGCAAAAATAGGATACAGGTTATAGGAAGCTATCTTGAATCTGTCAGCAGTGCATTAGACAACATGGGCATATTTATTGAAAATGTTATCACAAATTGCAGCCCTTTGGCAATGACAGGCACATTTGATAAAGCATACCAGAAATATTCCGATATGCCTGATTTGAAAAATTATGAACTGCTTAATATAAGAAAAAACTTAGATAAGGTGCTGTCGCACGATCCGAATAATTTTGCTGATAACTACAATATTCAGCCGATTGGAAAAGAAACTCGTTTGCAAAATACATCAGAGTATCTTCTGTATATGAATTCCAGTGTGGTTCTTCCAATTTTGGAAAAAAACGATATGGTTTATTCCGAATTTACAACTGCTGAGATTGTAAATGCCATAAAAAGCAGTGACGGCGGATGCACAAGAAGAACATTTCCTTTTTCGGGCTCATTCAATTGGAAGTATTATTATGACAGATTTATTAATGTCATTTTGAATGAATACGATCCTGAACACATTATTTTTATCCGCTCAAATTGCTCGCGGTTTTATATGGAAGGAAATAATATAAAAACATATAATAACACATTGTCCGGGCAATATGTCAGGTTAATGGAAGAGATGGACAATTATTTTATTGAGAAAACGCATTGTTTAGTAATTAATGAGCAATGCAACAATATTCCATATCGATATGTTGATTGTGCTTTTCCGTATATTCAAATGGGTATGAGATCGGCCAAAATTATAGCTGAAGAGATTTACGACATTATCGTCAATAAAAACGCTGATGCATATAAACCGCATTTTAAGATATATTCAAATGATTTTTCCAGGGTTTTGCTTTCAAGATTATCAAAAGATGTAATTGCTCAAAATGCGGAGCAATTGAAGTATATTGACAATAATATGCTCAACATAGATAAGCTGAGCAAAATTCAGTTAGGCACTTGTGAATTTTTTGATAATATCATAAAGCTCAAGCAGTTTCTTGATATTGAAAACAAATATCGTCTTGCAGAATATGCAGTTGATGTATGCCAAAATAAAATTTTTGTTGCCGATATTGAACTGATAGAACTGTACACCCGTTATTTTAAGTTAGATTTGAACGATATTATTGCGGTGTACTTGCTGTGCAACGACTGCGAAAATGCAGACGAATGCAAAAAAATCGTTTCTAATATTTTAAACAACAGCGATTGTGTTTCTGTGAACTCTGCAAGAAAATTCAAAGAGAGAAATATTGCTTTTCTTAAAGAATATCCATATATATCTTTTAAAGAATTTACGGAAGACAATGGCGATGTTTATGTGTCTCTTGAAAACAACTGCTGGATCATGTTGAATCCACATTCTGAAATGCCGATAAAGAAATTTGAATTTAAAGTGTGCAAAAATTTCGATTTTAAGAAAGTTATTGCCGATGGTTATGTTTGTTCGATAGAGAGTGCCGATGCGTTGACGTATAGTTATGACTATTACATTGAAAAGGCGAGAAATGGAGATGGAGCTAAACCTACTTTTCTTAGATTTGATACTGTTGAAGAGTTCGTTGGTAGCCTATCATATATCAATTATGTTGTGCTTCTTGAAAATGAAAGATTTGTTTTTGATATTAATGGTGTCACTCCTTCTTATGAAGGTTATGCTCCTATTGCAGATTTCACAGATTTTATGGATCCGAATATAGTCATTGTTTTGATAGGCGCCGGTCTCGGAGATCAGATTGGTTATTATATTATGGGTGAGCTTATTAAGGAACAGGCTGGCAGAAAGGTATTGTATTACGACCATTGCCGTTCATTTAATGGCCTTGAAATACCAAAGTTGGCATTAAAAGAAATGGATTTTGTAAATGACAGATTGTCACATCGATTAAATTATAATTGTGATTTCTTTAAAGACGTTTGTATGAGAATCAATCAAGAATACTTTTTCTTGACTAACCAGGAATCCAGAGATCCTAAATGTGGAAATGTACTTCTTGTTAGAAATCTCAAACTATTGGTTACTACAATGCTTCCGTATACATTTATAAATGCTATTGCTCAGGTTGAGTATTGGCTAAATATTTTTGATTTTGATATACACGAGTATATTGGCTTTCCACCGTTGACTATTGATGAAAATATTGATGTTCGCAACGACATGCTTGCTTGTGATGCGGTCGTGATTCATGTCAGAAGAGGTGATTACGTTACAGGTTATCTGAACAAGGGATTATATTTTAATTATGACCGATATATTGAAGCAATAAAAAAATTACTGGAAATACCGGATTATCCCAACAAAAAATATTTTGTATTTTCCGATGATATACAATGGTGCAAGGATAATATGTCGTCTCTTGGACTTAATCTTATCGGAAATTCGGAAATAAGGTTTGTAAACAGTAATAAATTTGATGAAAGCTTTCGTGATATGCAACTAATGTCATATGGTAAAATAATGATAGGAGGAAATTCAGGCTTTTTTAGTTTTTCCTCGGTATACAGTGATAGATGCGAACTATATTTGGGGGCAAAGGGAAGTGTAAATTTATGCAAAAAAAATAAATATGATGTTGGTCCTTTTAAAGAAAAGATTGTAATTGATATAAACGAGAAAAACGCTAAGGCAAATGCAAAAAAATTACAGTCTATGCCTACATCGCAAAACAAAGAAGGCATAACCGGTAGAGAAAACAGCGAATGGCTGAACTTCTCATTTGATAAAGCAAACGAAAAACGAACTGACAGAATTTTGCTGATAGGTGACTCTGTGTCTCGTGAGTACCGAGAACCACTGGCAAAGTTGACAAAAAAGCCGGTAGATTTTTTTGCAACGAGTACAAACATTTCTGATGACAAATTCTTTAAGAGCCTTGATTTATTCTTTTCTTACAGAGAATATCGTCAGTACAAGGCGCAGATTCAAATAGGTGTACATGGCATTAACGGATTTAACGGATTTGTAAATTCAATTCAGAGTAATTCAATTGAAGACTTTGAGAAAACATACGAAAAATTGGTTACTTATGTTTTGAAATATATTCCTGATTTGACAATTGCGCTGGCCACTTCTGTTGTTAAACTGAGCAACTTATCTGAATTGGATGAAAAAATCAATAATGAAATAATAAAACGCAATCAAATTGCGAAGAAAGTCGCCGAAAAATATAAGCTGAAAGTAAATGATTTATATACGCTGATGTTTAACGAACCCCACCGTGATCGGATGCATTTTCATGTTGAAGGCCGGGAACAAATGGCCAAATATGTTGCAAAAGCGATGAATTTAATATAGGAGGATTATTTCACATGAAAAAAGATTCAAAAATTTACGTCGCCGGTCACAGAGGATTGTTTGGCTCCGCCATAATGCGTGCATTGGAACGGAACGGCTTTAACAATATTCTCACTCGGACACATACTGAGCTTGATCTGACAGATGGAGCTGCAACTAAGAATTTTTTTGAAAAGGAACGTCCTGAATATGTTTTTGTCGCGGCAGCTAAAGTAGGCGGTATCAATGCAAACAATACATACATGGCGGATTTTGCCATGGAAAATCTGCTGATCACTTGCAATGTTCTCAAAGCCGCACATGAAACAGGTGTAAAAAAATTGCTCTATTTGGGTTCGTCCTGCATATACCCGAGAAATTCTGCTCAGCCCGTAAAAGAGGAATACTTGCTGACAGGTTTGCCTGAACCGACAAACGAGGGATATGCTATTGCTAAAATCGCAGGCGTGCGTTTGTGTGATTATTATAAACGGCAGTATGGAGATGATTTCGTAAGCTGTATTCCCGCGAATGTCTACGGAGAAAATGATGATCTGGATCCTGAAAAAAGTCATGTGATACCTGCTCTGATCCAACGATTCCACAATGCAAAGTTAAAAAATCTTCCTTATGTTGAAATTTGGGGTACCGGTATCGCAGAGCGAGAATTTATGCACGTAGATGATGGTGCAAATGCTTGTCTTTATGTTATGGAAAAGTATGAAGGCCCCGGAACTATAAATATAGGCTTGGGATATACTACTTCGATACGAGAATTAGCAGAAGAAATTCGTCAAGTGACCGGATATGAGGGTGAGATCCGTTATGATGCAACCAAACCTGATGGTATGCCAAAAAGACTTTTGGACAGCAGCAAAATAGACATTTTAGGTTGGAAACCTCAGATAACACTTAGAGAAGGTCTAAATAGTGAATATTCTTGGTATTTAGAGAAAGCAGCAGGAGGACAGAAATAATGCTAAATATTCCATTGATGAGCAACAATATATCCGAAGATGATAAAGAAAAGCTTATTGATTTTATCCGCACATCAGATCGATTTACTAACGGCTCAAAAGTACGGGAATTTGAGGATGCTTGGAGCAATTGGCTGGGAGTTAAACACAGTTTATTTGTCAATTCCGGAGCATCGGCAAATTACATAACAATGGCGGTGCTTAAAGAACTTTACGGAGAGGGCGAAGTCATAGTTCCTCCCATAGCGTGGAGCAGCGATATTTCTTCGGTATTTGCAGCAGGACTGACCCCTGTTTTTGCAGATGTTAATATCAGTACCCTTTCCATGGATGAAAATGAAATTCTGTCACATATTACAGATAAGACACGAGCAGTATTTCTGACCCATGTTTTGGGCCTTAATGGTCTGACACCTCGTCTGTTGGCAGAGCTTGAAAAACGTGGGATCCCATTGATCGAAGATGTCTGCGAATCTCACGGTGCAACAATGGGCGGAAAAAAGTGCGGATCATTTGGTCTTGCATCTAACTTTTCATTTTACTATGCTCACCATATGAGTACTATTGAAGGCGGAGTAATATGCACAAATGATGAAAAATTCTACCAGATGTGCCGTATGTTCCGCAGCCACGGTATGGTTAGAGAATTAACAGACGAAAATATGAAACAAGAGTATGCGGAGAAATATCCGGAGCTGCGTCCCGAATTTCTCTTTGCAGTACCCGGTTATAATATGCGCAGTACCGAATTGAACGCTGTTATCGGACTGAATCAGTTAAAGCGACTGGACGAAAATAACAAACGGAGGATAGAGAATTTTAAGCTTTTTATTGAAAATCTTGATCCTGAAAAATATTATACGGATTTTGAAATGGAAGGTCAGGTCAATTATGCATTTATTGTTCTTTTGCGCCATCCTGACCGTAAACAGTTTGATGCGTTGACGGAACTGTTGCGATCAGAAAATGTGGAGTTTCGAAGAGGCACAGCCGGTGGAGGAAATTTGGCTCGACAGCCTTTTGTTCGGAATCGTATGCCAGAATTTGACCCTTCATTATTGAAAAATGCGGATTTTATCCATTTCTATGGATTCTATACGGGTAACTATCCAAGCTTGGAAAGCGAGAAAATTATAAGACTTTGTGAGTTGTTGAATAGAGTCTAAAAACAAAAAAGGAGGAAATAATTTGAGCATAAAAGATATGGGAAAGATTCTTGTTACAGGCGGGGGCGGCTTTGTCGAAACCAACGGAGGTACAGATCATCAATTAAAATATGACTTTGTTGAAATTTCCATAATTACACCTATATGTCTCCTTGACATTACCATCCTGACACAGTGTTACGGTCGGAGGTGATGTTTGAATGAAGATATATTTAGCAGGAAAGAACGGACTTGTCGGAAGTGCAATATGCAAATATTACAAAGACAAAGATGTAGAACTGATAGCAACATCCTCGGCTGAGGTAGATCTGCGGGATCATAGTCAAATCAGCAATTATTTGCACAAGACAAAGCCTGATGTTATGATCCTTTCAGCGGCAAAACACGGTGGCGTAGCAAGCTATATGGCTTCGCCGCTGGAATATTACAGGGATAACTTGCTTATATCTGCCAACTCCATCACTGCGGCGGCTGAAAATGGCATTGAGAGACTAATTAATATCGGAGCAAGTTGTGTTTATGCTGAAGGATTAAAAGGTCCGCTTACAGAGGATATGATTTTTAACGGAAATGTTCAAAAAGCAACAGAACCATACGGTATGGCGAAGGCTGCCGGAATGAAACTTTGCGAATACTACAATTTGTGTATGGGCTTAAGGTATACATCCGTTCTATTGCCAAATCTTTATGGAGACGGAGAAGGGTACAAACCCGATATGTCATCGGTATTGCCTTCAATGATGGAACGTTTTCACAAAGCTGTTGTAGATGGTGCGGAAACTGTTACTATTTGGGGTACCGGCCGTGTAAAAAGAGAATTTCTACACGTTTATGATCTCGCAAGTGCAATAGATACCTTGATAAACAGCGAATTTTCCGAGCCCTATATAAATATTGGCGCATCGGAAATGGACACGATCTCTCATCTTGCGGAACTTATGAAAGAAATAAGCGGATTTAGCGGAGAGATAGCTCATGATTTATCAAAACCTGAGGGAGCGCAGCGGGAAAAGCTGGATTGCACAAAGATAGGCCGTTTGGGCTGGACACCAAAAATTGGACTGCGAGAAGGGCTGATCCGGCGTTATAGAAATATTTATGGTCGTTAAATAATTTTATTTCAAGGAGGAATACGAATGAAAGCATTAATAACCGGGATAACGGGAATGGTAGGCTCGCATTTGGCGGACTATTTGTTGGAAGAAACAGATTGGGAGATATACGGAGCGTGCAGGTGGAGGAGCCCGTTAGATAATGTATCCCACTTGATCGAGAGAGTAAACAATAAAGATCGTGTATATTTTGAATATGCCGATCTGAATGACACAGTATCGCTCATACATCTGATGGAAAAAGTAAGACCGGACTATATATTTCATTTGGCAGCACAAAGTTATCCGTTGACAAGTTTTGATTCGCCGATAGATACGCTGAATACAAACATACTGGGTACTTGCCGTTTATTAGAAGCAGTGCGTGCAGTGGGTATCGACCCTGTGATCCATGTATGCGCATCTTCGGAAGTATTCGGTAAGATACCGCCGGAAAAGAAGCCCGCAACAGGTATTCATGAGGAATGTCCGTTTCATCCGGCATCACCGTATGCCATCTCTAAAGTAGGTACCGATCTTTTGGGACGGTATTATGCAGAAGCATATAACATGAAAGTGATGACAACACGTATGTTCACCCATACAGGTCCTCGGCGCGGAGATGTCTTTCATGAATCCACATTTGCAAAACAAATTGCCATGATCGAGGCAGGACTTATAGAACCTGTTGTAAAAGTAGGCAACCTCAAATCTCTGAGGACATATGCCGATGTGCGTGACGCAGTAAGGGCATACTATATGCTTGTAACAATAAATCCAATTCCCGGTGAGTATTACAATATAGGCGGCAGTTATACCTGCACCGTAGGAGATACACTAAATACGTTGCTGACATTCTCTCCAAAGAAAGATGAGATCCGCATAGAAGTTGATCCGGAACGTCTGCGTCCGATAGACGCAGATCTTCAGGTACCTGATTGCACTAAGTTCAAAAAGCATTCCGGTTGGGAGCCGGTTATCCCCTATGAACAAACCATGCATGATCTTCTTGATTATTGGAGAATGCGCATAAGGAATGGAGAACAATTCTTAACAAGATAAATTAAGTGAGGGTAAATATATGGTTATTACACAGACACCGTTCAGGATCTCTTTTTTTGGAGGCGGAACAGATTTTCCGGGATTTTATGAGAAATACGGCGGACAAGTTTTGTCTACCAGCATAGACAAATACTGTTATTTATCGGTACGGCATCTTCCGCCTTTCTTTGATTATTCCAATTATATTTCCTATTCCAAAACAGAACGCACGGTAAGTATAGATGAGATCCAACATCCTGCAGTCAGGGAAGCCATGAAATTCTTGGATATGCACGAATTGAGCATACTTTACGATGCGGATCTTCCGGCTCGAACAGGACTTGGAACAAGTAGTTCTTTTGCGGTGGGACTGCTCTCGGCATTCTATGCTCTTAAAGGAAAATATGCGGACAAGCGTCGTCTTGCGGACGAAGCGATCTATCTTGAACGTGTACTGTGCAAAGAAAGCGGTGGAGTACAGGACCAGATAGCTGCATCATTTGGCGGTCTAAATAAGATAGTATTCGGACCGGAAGGTTATGAAGTGCTGCCTGTGATTGTAGGCAATGATACCAAAGAAGTGCTCAGCAACAACCTGATGTTGTTCTTTACGGGTATCTCCCGCTTTTCCTCGGATATTCAGGTGGAGCAGGAGAAAAATCTTGATAAGAAAAACAGTCAGCTCCTGAAAATGAAAGGCTTGGTCGATGATGCTGAAAAGGCGCTGATAGAAAAACGCGTTGACGATTTCGGAGCGCTGTTGGATTATGAGTGGAACCTGAAGCGTGAAATTAACGGAAAAGTATCCAATCCCGTTATTGATGCACATTACCAAAAGGCTGTATCCGCAGGAGCGCTTGGAGGAAAACTGTTGGGTGCCGGCGGAGGCGGATTTCTGCTGTTCTATGTTCCGCAAAACAAGCAGGAAGCGGTACGAAGGGCTCTCGAAGGCCTGATGGAGATCCCGTTTGATTTTGAAAACGGAGGCAGCAGGATATTATATTACGCTCCGGAGATATATGATCCGGACAAAAGAAAGGTTTGGGAATCATGAAAAAGAGTACGGAAGAGTTGTTTGAGAAATACAGAGCCCAGCATAAATTCATAGCGCCGTTGGAATCGGAGATCCGTCATGCTGTGGAAATTATGGAGGATTCTTTCAAGAATGGCGGCAAGCTTCTTATATGCGGCAACGGCGGCAGCAATGCGGATGCGGGTCATATCGTCGGAGAACTGGTAAAATCCTTCAGAATTCAGCGCCCGTTGACTGATGATATAAAAAATACGCTGCAGATAGATGAGCTTAAAGAAAAGCTTCAGGGCGGACTGCCTGCAATAGATCTTGGTGCGCATACGTCCCTTGTTACCGCTATGATAAACGATGTGGGCGGTGAATACATATTTGCTCAACAGGTAATAAGTTACGGAAATGCGGGAGACGTGTTCCTCGGCATAAGCACGTCGGGAAATTCTAAAAATATCCTTTACGCTGCGGATGCTGCAAAAGCAATGGGTATAAAGACCATTGGCCTGACAGGCCGTGACGGAGGAAAGATGAAAGATATGTTTGATCTTGCCATTATTGCCGATTCCAAAATTACAGAGGACATACAGGATATTCATTCCACTATTTATCACGTTATCTGTGCGGCTTTGGAATGCCAGTTCTGGGGGGTATGAGCAATATGACCGCAGTCATTATGGCAGGCGGCAAAGGCACGCGAATAGCATCGCTGAACAGCACTGTTCCGAAGCCACTCCTGCCGGTAGCGGGAAAACCGGTGTTAGAGCATGAAATTGAATGCCTGAGCAAACAGGGCATTACAGATATGATCATCACTGTTGGATATATGGCAGATCAGATCTGCGACTATTTCGGCGACGGAAGCAGATTCGGCGTTAACATAGAGTATATCCGTGAGGACATACCTCTTGGCACAGCAGGTGCGCTGTATTATCTGAACGGAAAAATTAAAGACGATTTCCTGCTTTTAAACGGTGATATGATTTTTGACGTTGATTTTCAACGCTTGATGGATTTTCACAAATCCCACAAGGCTGATGTGACGCTTCTTGCCCATCCGAACGATCACCCTTACGACAGCGGGATCCTTGTTACAGATGAAAGCGGCTGTGTACTTAATTGGCTTACTAAAGAGGATGAGCGCAGATGGTATTCAAACTTTGTCAATGCGGGAATTCATGTGTTGTCTCCACGTGTGATCGAAAATTTAAAAGAAGCAAAAAAGACAGATCTGGACAGGAATCTTCTCAAACCGTTGATCCCATCAGGAAAGATATATGCTTACCGTTCTCCAGAGTATGTTAAGGATATGGGTACGCCCGACCGAATACGTGAAGTAGAGCATGATATACAAGCAGGCTTTGTTCAAAGCAGGAACCTCAGCTGCAAACAAAAAGCTGTCTTTTTGGACAGGGACGGAACTATAAACAAATACACAGGTTTTCTGCGTAATATAGATGACCTTGAATTGATTGATGGTGCCGTTGAGGCAATAAGGCGAATAAATCGTAGCGGCTATCTGGTAATTGTAATTACAAATCAACCTGTGATCGCCAGAGGTGATATCACCTGGGAAGAATTATATGAAATACATAGGAAGATGGAGACGCTCCTCGGTCAACAAGGCGCATATATTGATGATATATTCATATGTCCCCACCATCCGGATAAAGGATTTCCGGGTGAAAGATCGGAATATAAAATTGATTGTGACTGCCGCAAACCCAAGCCTGGTCTTATATTTCAAGCAGCGGAAAAATACAACATTGATTTGTCGCAAAGCTGGATGATCGGAGACTCCATAATCGATACGCAAGCCGGGGAATCAGCAGGATGCCATACAGTGTTGCTTGAAAACGGTATGACGTTAATTGATGCAGTAAATATGATCCTTTTTTAGCAGGAAATATTTTATACAAAATTGCCCTCCTGCTCTTTCCTGCTGTGTTGGTGTAAATGCTTTGGAAATCGATAGCCGGATATGATTACCTGATTCCGGCGACACCTACACGATAGACAAAGGTATAGCCCACTCCCTTATAGCAGCGGAGGATACTGTGATTCTGGAAGTGCAGATAAATTGTTTGAATACATAAAAGGAGAATATGAATGGAAACAATAAAATTGCTCATATGGGACCTGGACGAAACCTTCTGGAAAGGCACTCTTTCCGACGGTGAAATAACGCCCGTTCCCGAAAATATTGAGTTGGTAAAGTGCCTCACCGATCGCGGAATAGTAAACTCGATCTGTTCCAAAAATGACTATGAAAAAACAAAAGCAAAGCTGGAGGAACTGGGTGTTTGGGAGTATTTTGTATTCCCTTCAATCGACTGGACTCCCAAGGGACAGCGCGTCAAAAACATAATTTCGGATATGAATCTGCGTCCCGTAAACTGCCTTTTCATCGACGATAACGTGAACAACCTGGAAGAAGCAAAATTCGCAACGGGGGGGGGTATAAACGTATCTCTGCCTGAGGATTTACCTGAACTGTTAAAAGATCCCGCTTTTGAAGGAAAAGATGACAGCGAACATTCCAGATTAAAGCAGTATAAGATCCTTGAGGAAAAAGCTGCCGCCAGAGCACAAAGCGGTTCAAACGAGGAGTTTCTGTATCAGTCTGAGATCCACGTTGAATTGATAGAGGATTGCAGCGATAAGCTTGTGCGTATCTATGAAATGATACACCGCAACAATCAGCTTAATTTCACAAAGGACAGGATTTCACAAGAGGAAGTCGACAGAATATTTACCGACCCGGAAATAACCAGCGGCGTTGTGCACGTCACCGATAAATACGGTGATCATGGCATAATCGGTTGCTATGCGATAAAAGACGGAAAAGCGCTTCAACTTGTATTCTCCTGCCGTATTTTAGGTATGGGAGTTGAACAGTGGGTATACGCAGAGCTCGGTTATCCCGAAATTGAAGTGGTAGGTGAGGTCGCTACTGAACTTAACAAGACCGATAAGCCGGAGTGGATAAACAATACGGCTTCTGTTCAAAAAGAAACTGTCACTTCTTCTGATAAAACTCCCAAACTCATTGTTTATGGTTCTTGCTCTTTGCGACCTGTCTGGGCATACTTGCAGCCTAAATTGCCTAATGCGAAATTTGCGGAGATAGATCCACGGCCATGTCCTTTAAATTTGGCAGTAGCACTGCGTGCTGCAGACGAGCAGAAGCGAGAGTGGATGTCAATGGTGGGGACAATAAATAATATTTATACATTTGACAAAGAAGTTTACAGTGAGAAAACCGACTATATTTTAATAACATTGCAGGGAATAGAAGGTATACGAAAGTATAAATCAAAAGCAACAGGTTCATATTTTTATTCTTTGCCGGTAGGTAGGAATAATGCTGATGAAAAATTTCTTGAAGATTATATTTGCTTAAAAGTGACTTCAAGGGATATGGAAGAAGAACTTTCATATATTTGTGAGCATTTGTCTTCAAATACTACTCTTTTGCTGCAAACTCTTCCGGAAGTTGAGTTTCCTCAGAAAGGGAAAGACGCTGATTATTACAGTCGTATTGAGCAAAATATTGTAGCTGATAAAATAACTAAAAAATATCAGAATGCTACGTTGATAGATATAAGAAAATATGCCAAGTTACCAATGGACTTTTTTGAACCGATACCAGCTCATTATAACAGGAATATAGGTTATTTTTTAGCAAGTGATATAATTGATATAATGGGACTTGATAAAGAAGGAAAGAAAGGCCAAACAAATTCGTATAACGCTCAAGATATAATCCCTGATTATGCGATAAATCAGGACTTTAATTTTCCTGAAGCAGGCATATCGTGTAAAATTGTAACTTACATATTGAATGGCGTTTTTACGGCACATATTAAAATGAAAAATAAAGGAGAATATTTATTCCAATATACTTTATGGCAAAACAGACAGATAAAATTTATATCAGAGTTATCATCCAATCAGATTTTTAAAGCGAACATATTTGATGAAGGATTGTGGTGTGTGAATATTTCTTTTGTTAATCCGGAAAATCAATTGCAAATATGTAAGTTTACATCTCGTTCAATAAATTTATATGCGGCAAATTACAGTAGTTTTATTGATCCTGCTAAACCCAATTATGGTAACGCCAAAATGACGGTGCAAAATTACGCAGGGAAAATTGTAAGCAATAGTGCAAAGTATACACAATTAGCTAATCAGGTCGTGGAAGTTGCCGCTATGGGGATTAACCCATTCGATTACTTTGAAGAAAATGATATTTATGAAATTGACCTTTTTATAGATGAAAAAGTAGGAAATTTAATTAGACCTTTTATGCACAACTCTAATGTTAAAATACGTTATATTTACACGGCAGATAAGGTGTGGTGGCTTAAATCAACGCAAAAAAATTATTATATAAGCGATATAAACGGCAATCTTCCACTTGGTGATAAAGATGTTGTTTTGCTTGCCTTGAATGATTTTACGGACACAATAAGCATTTTTAGAAAGACAAATGCAAAATTAGTTTCGTTGCAGTATATCTTGAGTTATTTTTTAACAAAAAGTTTGTTTGTACGCAGATTAGGAAAAAAAGTTCCGAAAATAATTGCTCTAAGATCAGCCAATTTGTATCAATATCATGCTTTTCCATATGATAAATTAACCGCAAACGAAAAAGTGCTGATAAATAATATATTTATTAATGAAATCAATGTTTTGAAAAAAATATCCAGTGACTATGAAAATCTTCCATTGCAGCTTCAAACGATTCCCAAAAATAAATTGCTTGAAACTATGAAAGTACCTAAAACTTATGTCGAAGCTGGTGATGGCATTCAAAAATTTAATGATATTTCAGAGAATTATGTAAATATAATCAACGGAATAAGATGCACAATAGGGACTCCGGAAAGCTATATAGGAACTGTTTACATTTGCGGCGGTCCGCAGGCATTCGGGTATGGGGTCGAGGATTCGGAAACAATTGCCTCTTATTTGCAAAAAATTATTGGATTGCCATATAGAATAGTAAATTATTCTAATTGTTGGTTTGAAGATTATACCCCTGCGCTGCACCTTATTGAAAACACTGAGTTTAAGCAGAATGATATTGTTGTTTTTTTGCTCACAAATTGGCGGAGTACATTTTTTGAAAATTCATATAACCACTGGCTCTGTTGGGAAGCCATAGAAGACCCTATTATAAAAGTCGACGCCTTCCCCCTCTTTGAAAAACGCGACCGTCCCGATTATTTCCTGCACAGATACGGCTACACCCCCGAATGTAACCTTGAGCTTGCCAAGCTGATCCGTGATGCTATTTACAAAAACATAAAATTATTCGATATCGAATGATTTCAGCGCATAATCCCCCTTTCCTCCTCACATACTACCAACGCCCCCTTGAACAAGGGGGCGTGATTTCGTTATTACAGTTATTTCAGTTACTGCAATCTACATTGAATGTGAGGGAACGAAAATGAAAATGACCACCGCCGAATACGACAGGCTTACCAAAAAAGCCTCGCCAAACACCAAGCTGTACCTGACCCTGCCCAAAGCCTTTGTGATAGGCGGGCTGATCTGCTGTCTGGGACAGGCTTTGTTCAACCTTTATTCCTACTGGGGATTAAACGAGATGAACGCCCGAAGCGTCACTTCCATAACGCTGGTATTCTTCAGCGCCTTTCTGACAGGCTTCGGGCTGTACGACAAGATAGCAAAGCACGGCGGCGCAGGAACGCTGGTGCCTATAACCGGCTTTGCAAATTCCGTCGTTGCGCCCGCCCTTGAGTTCAAGACCGAGGGATTTGTGCTGGGAACGGCGGCAAAAATATTCATAATCGCAGGACCCGTGATAGTTTACGGCATTGCGGCGTCCGTTATTTACGGAATAATTTTGTATTTGTTCCAACTGATGTAAGGAGGTGGGAAAATGCTTATAAAAGACGGAACGATAGCTTTGGACTCTCTCCCCTCGGTGACGGCTTACGCCTCTGCGGTGGGGAAAATGGAGAGCGAAGGACCTTTGGGAAAATGCTTCGACTTCACCACTCAGGACAACACTCTGGGCGAAGTGAGCTGGGAGAAAAGCGAGAGCAAGCTCCAGCAGATAGCCTTTAACACTGCTCTCAGCAAGGGCAGGTTTTCTCAGAAGGACATCGACGTGATGTTCGCAGGCGACCTGCTGAACCAGTGCGTCAGCTCCAGCGGCGGAGCAAAGGACACGGAGATACCGTTTGTGGGACTTTTCGGCGCCTGCTCCACTATGGCGGAAAGCCTTGCGCTGGCAAGCATTTTCGTGGACAGCAAAGCGGCAAACAATGCCGCCGCCGTCACCTCCTCCCACTTCTGTTCGGCGGAAAGACAGTTCCGCTTTCCCGTGAATTACGGCGGACAGCGCACTCCCACCGCCCAGTGGACGGCAACGGCGGCAGGCTGCGCAATAGTTTCATCTCACTGCAAGCCGCCCTATATCCGTTCGGTAACTATCGGAAAGATAAACGATATGGGCGTCACCGACGCCAACAATATGGGGGCGGCGATGGCTGCGGCGGCGTACGACACCATTTCCCGCCACCTTGCAAACACCGCACAGCAGGTTAGCGACTTCGACCTTATCCTGACAGGCGATCTGGGGCAGGTGGGCAGTGATATGCTTAAGGAGCTGTTCAAGCGCGACGGCGTTGACATCTCGGCGGTGCATAACGACTGCGGACTTATGCTGTACGACAGGGAAAAGCAGGACGTTCACGCAGGCGGCTCAGGCTGCGGGTGCAGCGCCTCGGTGCTTTGCGGCTGTATTTTAAAGCAGATAGAGCAGGGAACGCTGAAAAACGTGCTGTTTGCGGCAACGGGAGCGCTTATGTCCCCCACCATAAATCAGCAGGGGGAAAGTATCCCCGGCATAAGCCACGCAGTACAGCTTTCAGCGCAGTAAGGAAAGGCAGGGAAAATTATGGAAATGTTTATGGAATATTTCTGGGCGTTCGTGATAGGCGGAGCGTTCTGCCTTGTGGGACAGCTTTTGATAGACCTGACAAAGCTGACCCCCGCAAGGATACTTGTAGCTTACGTCGTGGCGGGAGTAGTGCTGGGCGGCTGCGGCGTTTACGAGCCTATCGTTGAATTTGCGGGGGCAGGGGCGACAGTTCCCCTGACAGGCTTCGGCTACACCTTAGCTGAGGGAGTAAAAAAAGCGGTGGCCGAGGACGGACTTCTTGGCGCGTTCACAGGCGGCTTTACCGCAGGCGCGGCAGGACTTACCGCGGCGGTGGTGTTCGGAATAATCGTCGCTCTCTGCTTTAAGCGTGGAGATAAAACAAGCTGAAAATAAAACAAGCGCAGGTCGATCACCTGCGCTTGTTTTACTTTGTTCGTTTTTTCATTTTCACAAGTATAATTCCTGCAATCGCCCCGATAAAAATGACAGGCGATATTCTGACAAACAGCCATTCAAATGCATGAACCGCCGTTTCCATAACAGCGGTTTCGGAATCGCTGATATCCCAGTTCAAGTACGGACTGCCTGATTTCATAATGATTGCAAAGACAATGATCAAGCCAAAGCACAGTGCTATGAAAAACCAGACGAGTAATTTTCGCTGTACAGCTTTTCTATGTGCAAACCACAGATTTATAGCTTCCAGTTTTTCTGAGACAGTTTTTAAATCATATTCAGGATATTCAGCTTCAGCAACAGTTTCCCCAAGCAATATACTTACAGGCGTTTCAAGAACTTTCGACAAAGAAAGCAGCATTTCCGAATCGGGAACTGATAATCCTTGCTCCCATTTAGAAATTGTCTGCCGCACTACGTTCAGCCTGACTGCAAGCTCCTCCTGTGAAAAACCTTTTGATTTTCTGGCGGCTTTTATGTTTTCGTTCAGCATATTGGCAACCTCCGAATTTATTTAATATTGACATACAGACAGTATGTCGGTTTGCAATATCAATTATAGGAGAAATCTTCCGTTGCCGCAAGCAACGCATATTAACATTCGCATTTTCAGCCGTTATAAATCAAAAAATTAACTCGTTATTTCTTCCTCTTCACCAGAATTACCCCCCACAATTCCCGCCGCTATGGCGAGAATAACGGGAATTGCCAGAGCGACAATACCAATGATAACAAGTACGTTCATGCCGCTTGGCAAAGCGGTTTTGCCGCGGATTTAAAATGACACCCGTTAATTTTCGCCTGCCATTTCAAATCCGTTTTCGCCAAAGGCGAAAACTCCACAACTCTTAACTTTGCACTTTTAACTGTAAACTGTTTTAGTGGTTGTTGTTATTATTTTTCCTCAACATTCATCTCACCGCAATATAAATATCCATACTCTCCCCGTCCACCTCAAAGCAGGGGATAACGCCTTTGTCGTCACGCTCAAGACCGTTTACCCTGATATATTCCAACAGCGTCTGATAGCCCTTGGGAATTGACACAAAGGGGTTTTCAAAGGGGTTTGTTATGGTGATGGCGGCATACAGGTGATCCTCCTGCTGATGTATCTCACAGCCTGAGGGGGTCATTCCCTCGGGCAATATCCATGCCGCTTCATAACCGTGCATATTGTAAACATTTATCTGCTCCTGTGACAATACGGGAAAATCCCAGCCGATCACCTTGGGGTTTTCAACGCCGTTGCTGCGGGCAATGGTGAATATCCTGTCAATGGCGTCGTCTTCGGGAATGGTGCTTACCACAGCGTGCTTTACATAACAAAAGCCCTTTACTGTTTCTGTACGCAGATTTGTGTAAATATCCTCAACACCGTTCATTTCACTTCTGAACAGGTCGTCTAACGAGCAGTTGAATAACTCGCACAGGAAGATAGCCTTGTCAATTTCTGGCTGGGCGTCGTCCAACTCCCACTTGGAAACTGTCTGTCTGCTCACCGCTAACTTTTCCGCAAGCTCCTCCTGAGTAAGATTTTTCATCTTCCGCAGAAATTGCAGATTTTTTCCCACGCTCATAAAAATTCTCCTTTACAGTAGATATTATCAGCTGACAGGAACATTGTAGCATAATGGCGGACGCTGTTCAACCAATTGTGTATTGCTTTTTCGGGAAAGCGTGCAACTTTCGGTTGCGTAAAGCGATCAACTTTTCTTCCTCACAAGAATTATCCCCACAATTCCCGCCGCTATGGCGAGAATAACGGGAATTGCCAAAGCGGCAATACCAATGATAAGAAGTACGTTTGCACCGCTTGAGGAGCTTACCGCAATTTCCTTCTCACATAGCGTAAACACAAGGTCCTTTTCGGGCAGTCCCTCGCAGGAGTAAAAATACCTCTGCTTATCGCCCTCGTCGCTGTCCATCTTCTCAAAGGGGAGCGCGGCAAAGCTGTCGATGTTATAGTCCTTGTCTATGATATAAAACGGGGTGTTTATCACAATGTCAAGCTGTCCGAAATCCGCCCAGGTCTCAGCGGGAGAGAGCAGATAGGTGTAGTCGCAAAGCGTGGGGTCGTACGATGTGTCTATATCGGGATAAACGGGGGCGGTAACTATGTTTTCCGCCCTTTCGCCCGGGGCAAGGGTCATCTCGTACTGATACCAGCGCATAAGCCTGCCGCTTATATCCTGCTCCCATTCATGGCGCAGGCAGATACCTCCTGCTCTGTCTTCCGTCAAAAAGTCCACCATTGCGTTGTACCAGTCGGTTTGGGAAATTTCCGAGTTCGGGTCATAGTCTTGCAGGGCAAATTCTTCAAAGCTCATTTCTTCAGTATTCGTCAGGGCAATCTCCCCGCTTACTTCGGTTTTCCAAGAGCCGTCGTCGTACAAATTCCATTTCAGCTCAAGATTTTCAGGGTCGCCAAGGCACCAGAGGATAACGGTGTCGCCGTTTTGCACGTCCACCGAGCCCCTTTCGGTATTCCGTATATCGGCGTTTGTGGTCCTGTATCCCGACATTCCCTCTAAAATAAGCGCGCTTTCGCCGTTTTTCGTGACGGAGAGAACGGCGTCCGTAAAGTCGCCTTTTTCCGCTGAAAGCCCGCTTACCTTGTAGGTGTACTTGTATACGGGAAGGTCGGGGGAATAAATGTATTCTTCCCTGTATTCGTCCTTCAGCCTGCTCAGATCTCTTTCAAGGTCAAAATATCCCGTGGAAAGGGTGTGGCGCAGGACAGTTTCTGTCTTTTCTCCGTTCAGGGTAACGCCGTATTTTTCCGCCTCCGCCTGATAAACCTCGTCAGTTCTATCGTAAAAATATTCGGGGAGCTTGCCGAAAGGGAACACCAGCGTAGCGGTGACCTTGTAATCGGCGGGATTGTAAAAAGTGTAATTCGCTGTGACGGAATTTTTGTAATCCCTTATTTGTGAAACGTCTTCATAATAATTACCGGGAGCTTCGGTTATGTCAAATGTGAGGACTTCCCTCTCCACCGTTATGGGGCAGTTCTTGTCGCTTGTCATAGTCCCCGTTGCGTCAACGCCGTTCCAGTACATCTGGGCGGAATTTGCGTATGCGGAAACTGAAAGGGCGGAAACCGAAACGGCTGTCGCCAAAATCACTGTAATGAATTTTTTTATCATAGCACACCTCAAAGTCAGGTCAAAGGGCATATCTGCGGAGCTTTCAGCGTTTGCAAAGCCGCTTCGCAGGTCTTAACTGTCAATATTGTAGCATAAATATTTTTTCCTGTCAATTTGCCCTTGAAAACCGCAGGAAAAAGTGTTACAATATAACAGGCAAATCTTTGAAATTATATAAAAAGGAATTTTAAATTATGAAGAGAACACAAATCGCACAGCTTTACAAAAACACCCCCGAAAATCACTCTACACTGACCGTCTGCGGCTGGGTCAAGACTGTCAGAGGGAGCAAAGCCTTCGGCTTTATGGAGCTTTCCGACGGCAGCGGATTTAAAGGAGTACAGATAGTTTTTGAGCAGGATAAGATAGATAATTTTGAGGAGGTGAGCAAGCTGGGGGTAGGCTCCGCCGTCACCGTTACAGGTGAATTTTTGCTCACTCCCGAAGCAAAACAGCCTTTTGAAATTCACGCAACAGAAGTTATCGTGGACGGACTTGCGCCCTCTGATTACCCCTTGCAGAAAAAGCGCCACACCCTTGAATATCTGCGCACCATTTCCCACCTGAGAGCAAGAACGAACACTATCGGCGCGGTGCTGAGAGTAAGAAGCGTCGCCGCGTACGCGATACACAGCTTTTTCAACGAGCGTGGCTTTGTATACGTTAATACTCCCATAATCACAGGAAGCGACTGCGAGGGAGCAGGAGAGATGTTCAGAGTCTCCGTACTTGACCCCCAGGATCCTCCCCGCACCGAGGACGGAAGGATAGATTATTCACAGGACTTTTTCGGCAAGCCCACCAGCCTTACCGTTTCGGGACAGCTTGAGGGAGAAGCTATGGCTATGGCTTTCGGAAATATCTACACCTTCGGTCCCACCTTCAGGGCGGAAAATTCCAACACCACCCGCCATGCGGCTGAATTCTGGATGATAGAGCCTGAGATAGCCTTTGCGGACCTTCAGGACGATATGGACCTTGCAAGGGATATGATAAAATATGTGCTGAAAACGGTCATGGAAAAATGCCCCGACGAGATGAAATTCTTCAACGATTTTTACGACAAGGAGCTTATACAGCGCCTTACCGACATAGTGAACAGCGACTTTGCCCACGTCACCTACACCGAGGCGGTTGAAATACTTGAACAGCATAAGGATCAGTTCAAATACCCTGTTTTCTGGGGCGCGGACCTCCAGACGGAGCACGAGCGCTTCCTCACGGAACAGGTGTTCAAAAAGCCTCTTTTCGTCACCGATTACCCCAAGGAGATAAAGGCGTTCTATATGAGAATGAACGACGACAACAAGACGGTGGCGGCGGTAGACCTGCTTGTTCCCGGCGTGGGAGAAATAATCGGCGGCAGTCAGCGTGAGGAGCGCCTTGACAGGCTTGAAGCGAGAATGGCGGAGTTGGGACTTGACCCCAAGGATTACGACTGGTATCTTGATCTGCGCCGTTACGGCGGCACCAAGCACGCAGGCTTCGGTCTGGGCTTTGAGCGACTGATAATGTATATCACCGCCGTGGGCAACATCAGGGACGTTATCCCGTTCCCCAGAACGGCGGGAAACGCAGAGTATTGACAGTGTACAGTGCACAGTGTACAGTTGACAGTTGTGGAGCAGCTTCGCTGCAGATTTTGATTGGTGGGTGCAAATTTGCAGGCGGCGATCATGATCTGTTTTTGCGAAGCAAAAACTCCTCAACTCTTAACTGTACACTGTAAACTGTAAATTTTTTTAAATTTCCTCTTGACAAGCGGTGCAAAAGCGTGTATAATAAAAAAGCCGTTAAAAAAGTGGGAGCTTAGCTCAGCTGGGAGAGCATCTGCCCTACAAGCAGAGGGTCACAGGTTCGAGCCCTGTAGCTCCCACCAATAGTTATTGGCGATTAGTAGTTAGTTGGAATTGTTCAGCAGAACTGATTTAACTACACTGTATGTTCAATATTGCGGTATCTATCGTGTTTGCTTCGCAAACACTCTGCTCCTGTAGCTCAGTTGGTAGAGCAGAGGACTGAAAATCCTCGTGTCGTTGGTTCGATTCCGATCGGGAGCACCAATCAGTGTACAGTGTACAGTTGACAGTGTACAGTTGTGGAGCGGCTTTGCCGCAGATTTAAATGACAGGTGCAAATTTGTACACGCCAATCCAAATTTGTCCGCAAAGCGGATACCACCATTGTCAACTATCAACTATCAACTATACACTGTACACCGACAACCGCGGATTTAGCTCATCCGGTAGAGCGCCACCTTGCCAAGGTGGAGGTAGCGAGTTCGAGCCTCGTAATCCGCTCCAGCAGTTTACAGGAATATTTTGGTGATATTCCGAATAAGCTGTACCAGCCCTTGCAGAAGCGGGGGCAGAAATTTTCGTTTTTGTGAACAAAAGTTGCGTATTCACAAAAGCGAAAAGCGGCGCTATAGCCAAGTGGTAAGGCAAGGGTCTGCAACACCCTGATCCCCGGTTCAAATCCGGGTGGCGCCTCCAAAGTAAAAATCCTGTCTTATGACAGGATTTTTACAGTTATCAGTTATTAGTTGTTAGTTAATGGTTAGTTGCATTTTAACGCAGTCACCCAAATCCGAACAACTAACTGCTAACAACTATCAAACTAACTACCATCGGGGCATTAGCGCAGCTGGGAGCGCACAACACTGGCAGTGTTGGGGTCAGGGGTTCGAATCCCCTATGCTCCACCAGCGGCTGAGCCGCTTCAGCACGCTCTCAGGAAACTGAGAGCGTGTTTTTTACGTTCATCACCCAAAAAATCTTTTTGGTAATAATATTACACTAAAACCCGCTTAACAAATCATTTTTAGCGTGCTAAGTGATTTTTGTATATTAGTCAAATTTTTGGAATGTGTACCACGGCAAAATTTTTTGAAAAAACAGGCTACCGAAACGGCTTCGGTAGCCTGTTTTTTATGCTTTAATTTTTAGCGGTGTGCTGTTCTTACTTTTTATTCCGATAACATTTTCAAGGCAATTTGCCGCTTCGGCGTCAGTTCTGAAACACAATGCAGATATAAGCTTGTCGTTTTAATATTGCCGTGTCTCAGACGAATTTTAACAACCTTTAAATCTGTCCCGCCGTATAGCAACAAAGTTGCTGAGGTATGCCCTTATGGTATAATAAAGACAAGCGTGAAAATCCCTTGATAAAAGGAGTTTGTGGGCGTTTGCCGTTATATTTCAATTCTTTTTCCAATGAAATTTTACGGTTTAAAATCTGTTAAAAAAGAGGGAATGTTTATTTAAGACAAAAATTTGAGGTGAAAACCCTCAAAAAAATAGAAAGGCGCATACACTGTTTAAGTTGCCTATTGTTCAAATCAGTTGAACAAAAAGATAACCCTGTATCAGGCGGTTAATCCGTCGGGTACAGGGTTTTTGACCTAAAGCGGGCTTGACGTACTCAATTATATTACGCTTGTATAATTCGTATGCAGCGGGGGAAAGAAAGGTCTTCGCCATTTCAAGATATTTGTCGCAGAAGTCGCAAAGCTTTATATTGCTGCCTGAATCTTCACCGCTTTCACACCGCTTTTCAAATTCAAGCGCCTGCCACTGAAGCTCTTTTTGTATCTGTCTGTCAATCATCTTGTCGTCCAGCTTCCACGTCATCAGATAGGGCTTCAGCCGTCTTCCGCTTATGTCATAGCCACGGTATACCCGTATAGTATACCATTTCAAAAAAGCACTGCTACTAACAATATGACTTATAACAGAAGAAAATAATGTATTATTATGAAATCGTTCGACCGCTTCTTCGCTCAGTCCGGTATATTCGCATGCCGCCCTCAGACCGTGGTTGACGGTTTTAATGTTTGTATCTGTCAGCAAATAATCAGTAGAAACACTGAAAAATTCAGCAATAACAGGTACAGTTTTAAAATTCGGGCAGGTGTGCCCATTACACCATTGTCCTATTGCCTGCCTTGTAATGCTTTCGTCGGTTACTTTTTTCATACTCCGGTCAAAAAAGCAACAGTATAAGCATATTTTGCAATAAAATACCGCAAAACGATACTGACCTGTCGTATATGCAGACGATATCTATGGACGAGATGTACGAAAACGTTTATATGCAATCGCCTCCGCTGATAGAGGGACTGCTTTATGCGGGAACGTATCTTTTTGTCGGTGCGCCGAAGGTAGGCAAAAGCTTTTTTATGCTTCAGCTTGCATTTTCTGTAAGCACGGGTAAGCCGCTGTGGAATTACTCCGTTAATAAAGGAACCGTTCTGTATCTTGCGTTGGAGGATAACTTAGGACGATTGCAGAAACGTCTGTACGGTATGTTCGGTACAGACAGCACTCCTGATCTGCACATTGCGACAGAATCACACCAATTCGGCAAGGGACTATACACAAAAACCTTTTCTTAGGGCAGGTCAGCACAAAAGGTATAACACACTAGACTTTCGTGGAAAGTTGGTGCGCCACGAAAACGAGGTTTCTTTGGATTCTTCCCTTAATGTGAGTGCCCAAACTTTGAATATAGCTTGGATATCAAGCATGAAAAACTCCTCACTTCCACATAAGAGGTGAGGAGCTTTTATTTATGATTACAACGTTTCTGCCTTGTCTGCTTTTTTCCGCTTCCCGCTATTGTCCGACCCTCGAATCTCCTCATGATAGAAATAGTCCACGATAACGGGGTGCCCCTGCGGAACACGACCGTACGGCATTTCATTGTCCACAAACGGGCAGTCGTATTTCTTCGCCATTTCCTCCGCTTTCTTTTCAAGCATTTCAAAATAGCTGCGGTCGTGTTTGTTGTAAATTTCATCATAAAGCGGCGCGAGGCTCGGATATTTTTCCGCGATATAGTCCATAATCGTCTTTTTGAAGCCGCCGCGAAGATTCAGATTTTCAAGCCAGAACAGGTCGCACTGATTTCTGACTCGCTCAAAAATCGCCTCAAAATCCGTGATTCCCGGGAATACGGGAGACACAAAACAGACGGTGCGGATACCTTCGTCGTAGACCCGTTTCATGGCTGCAATACGCCGTTCAATGCTAACGGCTTTGTCCATATCGTTCTTGAAGCTCTCGTCGAGTGTATTTATCGACCATGATACCGTCACCTGACCCAGTTCTTTCAAGAGGTCGAGGTCGCGCAGAACAAGGTCGGATTTCGTGCAGATCAATATGTCCGCACCGCTGCCGCAAAGCTGTTCAAGGAGTTTTCTTGTCGCCCCGAATATTTCTTCCTGAGGATTGTACCCGTCAGTCACCGAGCCGATCACCACCCGCTGACCGGCGTATTTCTTCGGATTTTTGATTTCCTGCCAATGCTTTATATCAAGAAATGTTCCCCATTCCTCCGTATGCCCGGTAAAGCGTTTCATAAACGAGGCATAGCAATACTTGCAGGCGTGGGTGCAGCCCACATAAGGGTTGACGGAGTACCCGCCCACCGGGAGGCTGGATTTTGTCATGATATTTTTCGTTTCGACATCGGCAATCAAAACGCCGTTTTCAATTATTTGCGCCATTTTCTCTGTTCCTCCAAAACTCTGTTGTAAGCGTCGGGCAGTTCCTGTATCATATCTTCGCCCATGATTGGAGCAAGGTCCTCTTTCCAAAATACAGGGATATTCAAGGTGTGTGCCTGTTCCGTCAGGGAGTACACCCAATCAGGCGATGTTTTGACCTTTCGGCTCATCGCTCCTGTCATTGTTCCTATGACTACCCAATCAATGTCGCTGAAATCCACCTTACCCGGATCGTCAAACAGAGGCTCGAAGGTCACATGATAATGCTTTGCCCGCACATTTTTTCTGAGTGCATCGATCCGCCAAAGCTCCGATTTTCTTGTTACCGTCACGCCGAACCAAGCATTGTCAAGATCAGTGTCTATGTCCAAGAGGTCGGGTCGTTTTGACAGGAATAGAAACTGGTGCTGGGGATTTTCCGCTATCTTTGCAAACACCAGCTCCCGCCACTCCGCTTTCCACCCTGCAAGGTCGCTCATGCCTGTCAATAAGAAATTCTGCGGTCTTTCTTTTTCCATCAGCCGCAGCTTGCCCGGAAAAAACTCCGGCTTTGAGAAGTCGTCGATCATGTGATATCGCCGCACATTGTTCCGTGCGTAACAGTAGGGACAGCCCACCGTACAGCCGATCACAAGGTTCATATTCTGTATCTGGTCTTTGATGCAAATGTACATAATAAAGACCTCCGGAAAATAGTTGTAATCATTTTAATTACAACTATATAATAGCATAGCCTTGATGTAATGTCAATAGTTACAGCAAATTTTTTGACATTTTTAGATCATTAAATTCAGCTGTTTCATCAAATCGGCAACCTGACGCTTTTAAGCTCGTTTTCGAGTGCTGTCTAAGCATCTGCGAGGTGTGCCGACGCACAGGAAACCCGAAAACGGGGTGCTGAAGAAAAATAATGACAAAAGGGAAATGATAAAAAAGTAAAAGCAAGAGCATAGCTTAAAAGCCGGAAGGAACTGTTCTAAGATATACAAAATATATTCCTATTTGGTCATAATTTATCTTACCGGTAACTTGCAGGATTGTAATACAAAAAATTAAAATCTGCAAAACCTCATTATAAGAGGATCAGATCAACACGCTTAATAAGGCGAAATGACAATTGATATCCTATATGCTTTAAACAATTTCGGCAGATTTTTAGATTTATTAAAAATCTGCCTAAATTATATTAACTATTCGCAAACCTCGGCTATAATATAAGCAGAGCTAAAATCAGCCGAAAACTATTGATACAGGTGGTGCATTATGCAATATATCAACCGACATATGGAAGACCGCATTCTGGAACTGAGCAAATCTTACTCTGCGATCCTTCTGACAGGTCCACGGCAGGCAGGTAAGACCACAATGCTGCGTAAACTGGCGGATAAGGAGAACGTTGGTCGTAAATATGTGACGCTGGACGATCTGACCGAGCGTGATATGGCAAAAAACGACCCTGCCCTTTTCCTTCAGCTTCATAAGCCTCCTGTTCTTATCGATGAGGTCCAATATGCGCCCGAACTGTTCACATATATAAAGATCCATATTGATAAGAACCATAATCCCGGTGATTTCTGGCTGACCGGGTCGCAGATCTTCCGACTTATGCAGGGTGTACAGGAATCGCTTGCAGGTCGTGTGGCACTTCTGCATATGTCGCCTATGTCGAAGCGGGAGATCGTCGGAGCCCCATGCGTGCCGTTTACGACGGATATGGAGAGGCTGCTTGCGGAACGAAATCAGATACAGCCTGTCACCACCCCCCGAGTTGTTTAAACGCCTCTGGCAAGGTTCAATGCCGGGGCTTGTCAGCGGGCAGTATGCAGATCGTAATATCTTCTACTCCTCCTATATCTTAACTTTTGTGGAGCGTGACGTACGGGAACTCTCCAATACTGTGGACGCACTGAAATTCAACCGCTTTGTGACAGCCGTCGCCGCACGCTGCTCTCAGCTTTTGAATTACAAGGCGCTGGCTGACGATGCGGATATTGATATTCAGACTTCTAAGGCATGGGTCAATATACTTGAAACGTTGGGAATGATCTTCCTTCTGCACCCATATTCCAATAACGTTCTCAAGCGCACTATCAAGACGCCGAAGGTATATTTCTATGATACGGGACTGGTTTGCTACCTGACCCGATGGTCGTCGCCTGAGGTCGCTGAGAGTGGGGCGATGAGTGGTGCGCTGTTGGAAAATGTCGCCGTGTCGGAGATTATGAAAAGCTATCAGAACGCAGGGCTGGAACCGTACCTCTACTTCTACCGTGACCGTGACGCCAAAGAGATAGACGTTATACTGGAAGGCGACGGCAAGCTCTGCCCGCTGGAAATCAAAAAAACCGCCACCCCTGACAAACGCCTGACCCGCATCTTCGGAGTCATTGACAAATCTCCACTTCAGGTCGGCACAGGAGCAGTTCTCTGTATGGCAGAGCAATTCAGCGCATTTGACAAGGATAATCTCATCGTGCCGATCTGGATGATATGAAATCCGAGTAGCGGGCGAAGCTATGTAGCATAACATGGGCAAGTTGACCCTCCCTTAAAACGAGTACAAGCGTTCTGAGGGAGGGCTTTTTGCTGTCAAAAGTTATTTCACACTGGCAAGATAGCTAAATAGATATACAGCTTCAGATGATAGCACTTCAGAATACCTATAACATCATTCGGTATTTTGATAAACTTGTTTTCCGTTCTTTCGTTTTCCGTTTTTGCTCCTTTTCAAAATTTAAATTTAACCTCGTGACAAATTGTCACGAGGTTGTCGCATTGCATTTCAATAATTTCTTCTTCGGACGGTTCGCTTGCCGCCTGTTCTTGTTTGAAAAGGTCTTTAACCGTTTCGGGAGCAGCCCTTCCGCCTACAACAGCCCTGCAAGATCTATGCATTTTTGGTAACTGCTTATGTAAAGAATTTCGCCGATTCTGAACTGGCTGTCGCTTTCTGAGGGAAAGTATTGTTGTATAAAATGACTGTTATTGGCGTTTGTCTTATTCGGATTTGCTTCGACCTTATATTCCATTTGTTCGATTGTGTCCTCGCCGGCAATTTTCCGACTGTGTGTCTGTGTTTATATTATCCTGTGAAGGTTCGCTCTTTTCGTTTTCGTCAACGTCTTTTTCCGTTGCCTGATATTTCTTTATTGTTTCTTCAAGGATTTTTTATATTCATCTTTTTGATTTTGGCTGAAAGAAATTGACGTTTTTGCGGTGTAAAGTGTGCGCCGTGTGACGCCCGATTATGTTTATACTTCGTATAATGTAAATTCGCTCTTATGAAAATCCAGCATACCCTCGTCACGCAGCTTGCATAGTTCGCCTGACATGGCGCTTCGGTCTACCGAAAGAAAATCCGCAAGCTGCTGTCGGTTAAAGGGAATGGAAAAAGAACTGCTGTTTTGCCGTTTTGCCTCATCGGATAGGTAGGACAGCAGTTTTTCTCTTGTGGAACGCTCCGACATATAGCTGAGTTTCTGAACAAGGCTTTTATTCTTATCCGAAATCGT
>CANRGJ010000013.1 GCA_947630175.1 uncultured Ruminiclostridium sp.
ATAATTTATAGTTATCCTCAATTAAGTGATTATAAATTAACGATTATGGTTTTAAAAAATTTAGGTTATACTTATGTATTATGATTGATTAGCGCAATGGCTAAATATGCAAAATAGTAGTATTAATAAAACTTAATTATGGAGAGTTAATATGAGTAATCTACTTTCTAAGCTTAGTGTAACAGTGAAAAACAAACCGATTGAACCTCGCGAAATTTTTATGACATTACCAACAAAAAGTAAGCGTTACGAGTACCCTCGTGATGTTCAAACAGATGTATGGAAAAAATGGTTTGATAGGCGTAATCAAAAAAACAATATCATTAAGATGAACACTGGAAGTGGAAAAACCGTTGTTGGGCTTATGATACTTCAAAGTTGTCTTAATGAAGGAAAAGGTCCTTCTGTTTATGTTGCGCCCGATAATTATTTAGTTGAGCAAGTTTGTAATGAAGCGAGAGAACTTGGGATTTTAACAGCGACTGATGAAAAAGATTATAAATACAACGAAAATAAGGCAATTCTCGTAATTAATATCCATAAACTGGTTAATGGTAAAAGTGTATTTGGCATGAGTTCAATTAGAAGATATCCAATAGGAAGCATTATAATTGATGATGTCCATGCATGCTTGGATACTATCACAACTCAGTTTTCGCTTCACATTCCTGCTGAGCACGAATTATACTCAAAAATGTTGGGAGTGTTCGGTCAAGCGTGGAAATCTTATAACGATAAGGCATATATTGATATAGCCGAAATGCATGATCCACAAAAAATAGAAATTCTTCCTTTTTGGATATGGCAAGAAAAACAACACGACATATATCGTTTACTTAGGGAATATGATAATGAGCAAAATGAATTTATATATTTTAATTTGCCTTTAATAGAAAATTGTTTGCCACTGTGCAGTTGCGTAATAACTTCTCGCAATATTGAGATAATGCCAAAGGGAATATCTATTTCTAATATTAGTAGCTTTGAAAACGCAACAAGACGAATATTTATGAGCGCTACACTTTCTGACGATGGTGTTTTTGTTTCTGCACTTGGGCTGAAGAAAACTGATATTACTGATATTATTACTCCGGAAAAAGCAAATGATATAGGCGACCGCTTAATGCTGTTTCCAACACATTTAAATAAATGTATTACAGAGGAAGAAATAAAGTCTAAAGTTGTTGAGCTATCAAAAGATTATAATGTTGTTGTTATTGTGCCATCTTATGAGCGAGGAAAATTTTGGGACGACACAGGTAAACATATAATTAATAAAGAAAATATAAATAGTGCAGTTGTGAAGCTCAAAGCAGAACATATTGGTTTACTCGTTTTTGTCAATCGTTACGATGGGGTTGATTTGCCCGATAATGCTTGTCGTATCCTTGTTATTGATGGATTGCCGCCGTTGAGAACTGACTATGACAAATATGTACAGAGTGTTAATTCGACAAGCAATATTTTGGAACGTGAGCAAATTCAAAAAATTGAACAGGGCATGGGAAGAGGTGTACGTTCCAATAGTGATTCTTGCTGTGTTGTTTTAATGGGAAATCAATTGGCAGATGTTCTTATTCGCGGTCAAGGAGTGTCATATTTTAGCAAAGCAACTTTTGAACAATATAGACTATCTAAAGAACTGTGGGATTTGTTAATAAATGAAAATCCAGAACCTACAATTGATGATATTTTTGAGTTAGCTGACTATTCACTGAAACGAGAATTGGAATGGGTCAAAAAAAGCAAAGAATGTTTATCAACAACTGCATATAATACAACTCTAAATATTAATGAAACCACTGTTATTTTAAGGGAAGCTTTTGATAATGCTTTTATTAAGCAATATCAAAGAGCAGCTGAAACAATGGATAAAATTATTAATATTGAGAGTGACAGTAAAACCAAAGGGTATCTGATGCAAATTAAAGCAGAGTACACAAATTTCTTTGATCGTTCTAAAGCTCAGCAAATCCTGAGATCTGCTCATGATTGTAACTTAGGCGTTTTAAATCCAATAAATGGAATACAATATGACAAACTGATTAATAATAAAGAACAGGTAAAATCAATTATTGATTTTATAGATAATGACCATTATGTTCCAAACCAATATGTAATTTATATCAATTCAATTTTGGATGGACTAGTTTTTTCACCTAATTATAATCAATTTGAAAATTGTATTTGTGAGTTAGGAAAAATCTTAGGGTTCAAATCATCGCGTCCTGAGCAAGAAATAAAAAAAGGCCCTGATAATTTATGGGCTATTGGCAACGGAAAATATATTGTTATCGAGTGCAAAAGTGGTACAATCACAGATAGCATTGATAAACGTGATTGCAATCAGCTTGCTGGTTCAGTAAATTGGTTTTATACTGAGTATAAAGATGCATTTTCTTCATGTACTCCGGTAATGATTCATAATTCAAATGTTTTTGATTATTCTTGCTCACCACCACAAGATGCCAGAATTGTAACGCCTCATTTGTTAGAGTCGTTAAAACGAGCAGTTCAAAATTTTGCGATAGCTCTTGTGCAAAACGACAATTGGAAGAATGAAAATAAAATCAATGATTTACTTATGGCATATAAATTACGCAATAATGATATTGTAGAAGTATATTCATCTTCTTATAAAGTAAAAAATAGTTAATAAAGCTTTTCTAGTAATTTAATTGCTTGAGTCGTTATTAATATAATAAACAAGTATTATATTGTGAATAGTGATTATCTGAACGATTTTGATAAATACAATGTGGTATATGCGCAAAGCAGATAAAAAAGTTGCATTATAAATTAGGTTGGTATACATGTAATATTTAAAACTAATATAGAAATAATTAACAACTTTTTGTTGTCAAAATTATTTAGTCATATAAAGATTATATAATAATTACAGGATATAGATTACATATGTTTCTATCATCGGCAATAGATTAGATTCGTTGTAAAATAACAATTTCAAATCCGTATTTGATGTATTTATTTTGCAAATTATTTCTATGGAATTTTTCTTACAAAATGTTATCCGCTGTCTTTGTTGCTGCTATGGTTAAGCTGACCACATCTGAAACCATATCATCTATGATAGAGCAGCATGCGTCAATCGGTGGCAGCCCCTTATTTTTCAGCGTTAGGAAGTATTCTTCAAGTTCAAGCTCGTTTTTAAGCATATATATTAAATCAAGCAGAAATGTACGAACTTAAAGTTTGCGGATCCACAGGTACAGGGAGGCAGCTTCACTTTATAAGAGTACAAATATCAATAATAATACGTCCGTCGACTGATTGCTAGGTTATGTGACTATGATGGAATTTGTGGAGAAATACAAAACAGCATTTTCTCAGAATATTGATAAGTCGGGTTTATGATTGGAATCAAAATTTGTGGTTATAACAATCATTGGCGTTTATGCTTATTAAAGTGAGCAGTGATTGTTTTTTCTATTTAACGCAGGCAAAATGCTTCACAATAATTTGACCCTTTATGCGAGTAGCATTGAAAAACATACTAAGATATGCTGTAACCAATATAATGTAAGATTGCCCAATATGAAGTAAATTTGTATATTATCTAATGTAGTGTTAGGACTTTTTGCAAATTCACCACAAACATATAATGATTAAAACTGTTTTTGGGAGGGTTAAGAAGTATGGCACATAAAAAGTATACTGTCTCATTCAATGAATACAATTCATTACGGCAAGAATTAATCACAAGAATCACACTCATAAATAATCAAGCACATACAGCTATATTAACTATTCTTACAATATGGAGTGCAGGATTTGTTTTATTATCAAAAATATTCGATTTTAAAAATAATGATCAATTTTATTCTCCACTTGTACTAGTTTTTCTTATTAATTTTATCTTTTTAATTCCAATATTCTATTTTATTCCACTTTCTATAAAAAGCGGAGAGAATATAGCACAAATTGCGTCAATATCTGCTTACATAAAAGTTTTCTATGAATACAAATCATTAAAAAGTAATGGTGTCTTTTTTAACTGGGAAACTACGAATAATGCTGCAAGTTCTGTGAATGTTGACAGGGATAAAGCTAGTCGACCAATGCTGCTTTTTAATGAAGAGTACACTATATTATCATTGTCATCACTCGTGATATATATTATTGTTTCGTTTAGTTTATTTTTGGGACACTTTTCAAAAATGATTTTAGTAATAAAGATTATATATATTATTCTTTACGTTTTTCCTATTTTTGGGATCTTATGGTTGCTTTTTTATACATAAGTTTTCCAATTTGAAGAAATCAATGATGGAAAACACAGTTATGTATTTAAACAAGTACCTTGAAAGAGCAGTTGATATAGGTTTTATTTCTAAAGTTGAATATTTTAGCGCAAAAAAGCAATTAGATGCAATGAATAGTATATAAATTAATCTATCAAAATGTTATAGATATTTAATTCCCAGATTGTTTTTGAATTATATATCTAAGGCATCGCGTTAGAAAATGACCTTGGGTTGTTTTGGTTTGAATGCAAAAACCTGTAATGACAAGACATATAATTGATAATGACCTTGATGTGGTTTGAAAAAATAATCCATTTTTCCGCCTTGTTTTAAATTACCGGGGCGTGATTAAAACAAATTAATGATTTTGATCAAAGCATAAATGTAGGACCAGTGATATGCAAAACATTTGTGATAAGTTCCAAAACGGCTATTTTTCATCTGTAAACATTTTTAAGTGGGAATTTGACAGAGCACAATGGTGTCTAACTTCGCTAAAAGATGATATCCTACAATAGAGAAATCCGTTTTGAACCATTTTTATGAAGATTAGGATGTGGTAATATGAAGGAATATAGAATTCCCAAAATCATTATAACCTGTGTTTTGACGATAATTGAAGGGATTATTGGTTATATATTGCATGTCAATAAATTATTGGAAATAAATGGGTGGTGGTCGTTTTTTTTAACTTGTATTGCGCCTGTTGGTCTCTTTTACCTTATTAATTTTTATGTTATTTCGCCAATAATTATTAGTATCTCGTTAACAGTGTGGGAAAAGTGTGGTCACTATGAACGTGTAACAAAAGAATTTTTAAAATATGCACAATCATGTGTATATTGGTTAAATAATACATCAGTTCATTGGGGTGAGATAAATATAGCTAACGAATGTCAAAATGCTAATACATGTGAGGGACTATTGGCAATGAAAAAAACAGGGTTAGATATAAGATATAAAACCACATACCTCGACACATTAAATAAATTGATGAACAGCGTAACAGACAAAGGATTGATAAGCAAATCATTACAATACGAAACTGTTGTGTGTACATCAATGGCATTATACCTATATTCGTTAGAAGCCAAAACCAATAATGATATGCAACAATTTAAAAGTAAATTTGACTGTGTTGCAAAGAATTTATGGGGCTCACATAGCAATGAAGGGTGGGGAGTTTATATACTTAAGCCGAGCCAAGAAAATTGCAGTTTTGCAAATACATTTTGGGCACTTCGTGCCTTGAATGAATATTACCCTATTAATCCACCAGAATATCTAAAAATGTTACGGCATATATATGAAACATCCAATAATTCGCTCTTTGGCTATAATTTAACGGATACTCCTCGATTGTGCACAACAGCGATGTCTGTTTCCTTATATTACAGTTTAAATAATGTTTCAAGACAAGTGATTGACGATGTATATGACGTTCGAAAGTCTGTTGAATATGTACATAACTTGTTTTGTGATAAAGGAGTAGAATGCGAATTTGAAATTATAAATGGATTACAATCCAAAACCGTCTCAACAAAAAAAGGACCATGGACGCATATTACAATTGCTTTTGTGACTGAGGCATTAGTTAACGCATATAATAATGGGCTTCTGAGCACGGTTAAAATGAATTCTTTTATGGACCGACTTAAGAAAATATGTCGACAAGAATTAATATATGTTAATGAAAGCAAAACACAATGCTATTATGTGCCTAAGGGAATGACACCAAGTATTAAGGGAATATTTACGTTTCCAACATCATATATCGCTTGGGCATTAGGAACTTTTAGATGACAATAATTTTTTATGGAGAGCATTATGAATGCAGCAAATACTTATTTACATAACTTGTCAAGAGTTACTAAACTTGAGAGTTCGAAAAATACTGATCAAGATGTTTTTTTCTTTTGTGATGGTTGTGATTTTTATTTTAGAGAGGATAATCTTATTCAAATACAAGGACTCGGAGATAAGTTTGACAAAAAAGCAAAAGATTTAATTAGGGTTATTGAAATAGTTAATCCATTACAAATTAAATATAAAAAAACAAATATATTAACACCTCTCATTTATGCGGAAAGTTTATCATTTGTACCATGGCATTTGAACACCCAAGGCATATTATTTGTAAAAGCAACGCTAGACATATTACAATGGATTAAGAATGAGAACCAAAAAAACATATATGGAAAACATCCATTTGATCAATTATGGCTTCCTTTCTGTAAAAATATCGAAAAAGTTTATGCAGGAGATGTTTTATGCATTTTTAATCGTAGAGTGGCGGGTTGGGATGGCTCACATGAAAGACCTGTTATTGAATTATTGGGGGTTGGTGGACATGTGCCAACTGTTTGGGATAAAAAAAGAGCTTGTTTTAGAGAACTAACCATTAAGGAAAATTTTCAAAAAGAATTTAGAGAGGAATTGGGTAATGATATTCAACAACAAAATATAATTGTTTTTGGTGGATATCAAAATGATTTAACGCATGAATTAGTTGTACTATGCGGTATTGAAGTCAGAGGTGAAGAATTAATGTCTATGCAAAAATATGCTTATCAGAATATTGATGATAATACTGCAGGGATTTATCTTGGGACGTTTCAAGAAACTATTGAATACTATCGTAAAAATCCAGAACCATTTGCTGGTGGCAGTAAGGCAGCACCATATAATTTCCCAAATCGGGTTGAACTAATGGAAAAATTATTGAATACCATAAATGAAATATGATTATGTCGATTTAATCACTTGTTAGAAGCTGATATGCTACTGAATGTCGAAAAAATCTTTTTCGTCACAATATCACAAGTTGAAAGCTACATTTTTAGTGCAGGATACACAAAGAATGCAGCTTTTTGTTTTATATATTTACTAACCGCAGGTTAAAACATTCCTGCGGTTTTGCTTTTGTGAGGAAAACGATGAATAAACTTCGAGTGGCAGCCTACTGCCGAGTGAGTACAAACCACGAAGAACAAAAATTGAGTCTTGAAACGCAGATTTCTTATTATGAGAAATTTATTTCAAAACATGAAAACTGGCAATTAGTGAAAATATATGCCGAGTGTGCTTCGGGAACCCAGTTAAAGAAACGTCCTGAATTTATGAAAATGCTAAAGGATTGTAGACATGGAAAGATCGATTTGATACTGACAAAGTCAATAAGTCGTTTCGGAAGAAATACGCTGGACACTTTAAAAACACTGTATGAACTTTTCAGCTCAGGCATTAAAGTCTATTTTGAGAAAGAAAACCTGAACAATTATGATAAGGAGATGAGAACCATTATGGGAATTTACGCAGGATTTGCACAGGAAGAGAGCAAAAATATGAGCGATAACATCAAATGGGGAATTAGAGAAAGAATGCGCGAAGGCAAAGTGTGTCTTAACTGCACACGCTTTTTAGGCTATGAAAAAGATGAGAATGGCAGATTGGTGATTGTAGAATCCGAGGCGGTTGTAGTCAGAAAAATATTTGAACTGTATCTTAACGGTTGGGGTGTTCGTAAGATCAAGAAATATCTTGAAGAAAACGGTATCAAAACTGTAACAGGTAAGGATATATGGAGCACCTCAACGATTGACCGCATTCTCTCCAATGAAAAGTATGTCGGCGATGTGCTAATGCAAAAGAGCTTTACCCAGGACTTTCTCACGGGAAAACGTAAGAAGAACGAGGGAGAGTTGAATATGTACTTTATAGAGAAAGATCATGAGGCAATTGTTAGCAGGAAGGTGTTTGAGAAAGATCAAGAAAGAAAAACAAATACTCACACATTTAATGGATAAATAATCGATAAAATGAATACAATAAATATATTTAATCTATTCTATTGACAAAAAATCGGAAAGGTGGTACACTTATGTTAGGTAATGTGGTTTGGAGGTTGATCCCAATGAAAATTTTTATTAGTTGGTCAGGAAGTAAAAGCCAAAAAGCTGCTGAAATTTTAAAACAATGGATTCCATGTGTAATTCAAAGTGTTGAACCTTATTTTTCATCTGCGGATATTGATAAAGGCGCCAGATGGAGTACTGATATTGCTAAAGAGTTACAAGATGCGTCCTTTGGGATACTTTGTGTTACAAATGAAAATCTTTCTTCTGCATGGCTGAACTTTGAGGCAGGAGCTCTTTCAAAATCTATTGAACAATCGAAAGTTTGTCCTTTCCTAGTGGATTTGAAACCATCTGATATTCAAGACAGTCCTATTTTACAGTTCCAGATGGCCAATGCAACAAAAGATGATGTTTTTAAATTGTTTAAAAGTATTAATACAAATTTAGGCGAGATGAAATTGAATGAGAATGTGTTAAGTACGACTTTTGAAACATTTTGGCCTAAAATTGAAGAAGCATTAAAGGAGATTTCCACAACTGCCGATGTAACGCCTTCCAAAAAGAATCTTAAAGATGCTCAGTTGCCAATAGAGGAAATTTTAGATTTGGTTCGTTATCAACATAAGTTACTTAAATCTCCAGAAAATTTGTTACCAGCTGAATATCTAATTGAAGTTTTCAGAATGGCTAACAGAAATTTTCCTAAGGAATTTATATTGGAAATAGACGAACAGCTTCATATGATTGAAATGTTAGCATCAGATGCCCTTGATAAGTGTTCAATAAAATATAAAGATAATCAAGATACGACTATTGCGCCTATGTGCGCAGGTCAACTTAAGGAAATACAAGAAAGAATTCAAAGGCTGAGCACAATGATAAGACGAAGGTATAGAAATTCTAATTTTATTTTATAAAATCTTTTATTCATCTATAAGGAACTAACTCCCATAGTTCAGACGAAATTAGATGATTTTCTTCGAACCGTCTTTTTATGGTTAACACTATATTTATTCTGAATTTCAAAATGGACAAATGGTGGAATCCTAATCCCATTATTTTTAAATTTAGAAAATCCACGCAATATATTTAGATACATTAAAAAATGGCTTTTCTGTATATCACATTTGGTAGCTATGATTAGCTTCTTAGGCAAAAATTGAAAAAATCCTTTTGGCAATGATGTCATACAATGGCCACGCCTTGAGCCATTGCGTCTCGTAGGTTGCTGCGAAATGTTTTGTTTTTGCTCGAATTAAAAAAATCTTTTTTGTAAAGGTTAGACGCGTACTAAAGCCCGCTGTTTCACAGCGGGCTTTAGTACTGCACATTTTTTACTTTCCTTTGCCATAATGGAATTTCAATTTTTGCTTCGCAAAAACTGTAAAAAAGCGCACTTCCCGAAAAGTATTTTTTATAAAGGTTAGACACGTCGTTAGGAAAAACACCCTCGATAACGAGGACATTTTTTGCAAACGGGAAAAGGCTTCGTCCGTCGCCTTACGGCTCGTCCCCAGCTCTTTTCCATGTGCAATTTTTCTTGAATTTCCCTAAAGGAAATTCATTTTGCTCCGCAAAACCGAAAAATCGCAGCGTGCTCCCAAGGAGGGAGGAGCAGTTTTAGTTAACCACCCAAAAAACTTTTTGACAGCGTCACACGCCCGTCGTTAGGAAAAATGCCCTTAAAGAGGGCATTTTTTGCAAACGGGAAAATTCCTCATCTACCCAAGAAAAAATTTTTAAAAAATTTTACCGGAAAATATTGGCATTTGACTGAAAATATGTTATACTGTAATAAAGGAATACACAATACGACACGGAGGTACAAAATATGACATTAAAACGTATTCTGGCGGCGTTTTTAGTGCCTGTAATGATGTTCACGACAGCCTGCGCACGGCAGAATGAAGTTCAGGAACCGCAGGAAGGCGCAACAGTAGTGATGACGTCCTCTCAGGAAGAAGCTCTGAAAGCAGACGCTGAACCTGTGACCGCCGAGCAGACTGATGAACAGACCCAACAGCAAACTGACGAACAGACGGAAGCGGAGAGCACCGAGACCGCCGAAGCTGAAAATACCGAGCCTACCGAAGAGGAGCAAACGACCGGTCCCCAGGATAATATATATCCTCCCGATAAGCAGACGCCTATCGAAACAGGCTCCGAAACACGCCCTTCCAAGCCTACTGTCGGCTTTTCCCTGCCGCAATTCGGGCATTACTATTATGACGTTACAAGCGTGGTATTGTACCTTGAGCTGTACGGCGAACTGCCGCCCAATTACATAACGAAGGCGGAGGCGCAGTCCCTCGGCTGGCGAGGCGGCTCGCTTGAACCGTATATGCATGGCGGAGCTATCGGAGGAGACAGATACGGAAACTTTGACGGCAAGCTGCCGAGAGCAAGCGGCAGAATTTACACCGAATGCGACATAGACACTATCCTGCTGGTAAACAGAGGCTCGCAAAGACTTGTGTTCTCCAACGACGGGCTTTACTTCTACACATCAGACCACTATGCCACCTTCTCTCAGGTGTTCGTTACAGATGATTTTGAAGTAATATGGTAAGAGAATAGAACATATCCGAGGCGGTATTTCCGCCTCGGATTTTTTTATTTTAAGGACTTTATGAAAATATTGTTTTATATCCCCTTACTTTTTTAGGCAATAGCATTGACTTTAATTCAGTATTAGTGTATAATTGTATAATAAAACCCAAAATTGGAAAATTTTGGTAAAATCCCCCAGATCACTTTTTTGTATGTGACAAAAGACTTTAAAAAACAGGAGGAAAAACAATGAAAAGGAGAATGTTGAGACGAAGGATACTGAGCTTTATCACTGCGCTTGTTATGTGCATAAACTCTGTTCCCGTCACGGCTATCACCGAGGAAAGTCCCGACCAGGCGGAGCTCAGGAAAAAACTGTACAATATGGTGGACTCCGAGGAATATCCCAACGGTCTTATTAATTTCCTGACTCCTCAGATGGAATGTACCGAGGGACAGGAATTTCTGGAATTTGCCGTAGTGAGATACGGTCCCACAAACACCTTTGCCTCTGTACAGTTTAAGGCGATAGATATTTCCGCACGCTACGGCGAGGATTATTATATAACGGTTCCGGGAATATTCAGCGACTCCCGCCTTGAGCAGGACCCCGATTCAGTTCCCATACTTGAATTTACCGCTGACCACGCCAACAACAGCGAGCTGACCCTTGGCAGTAGCATTTCCGATGAAAGCGCTGCCGAAGAGGAAACCTCCGACGAAGAGGAAGAAACTCAGCAGCCCGCAGAGGAAGCCGAACAGCAGGAGGAAAAGGAACAGGACGATAACGCCGAAAACCCCTTTGCCGCCGCTGAAAACACGGCTAATGGCAAAGGAGCTTTAAGCTCGCTTGCCTCCGCCCGCACGGCGCTTCTGGGCGTACCCACCAGCACCGCTACATGGCAGGATAACGAAGCGGCTAAGAAAATAGTTGCGCAGGCGCTTGTAAATCAGACTATGGGCTATTATGACGATATGCCGGGAGCCTGCTTCACGATCAATTTTGCACCCGGCGAGAATATGAAAGTCCTCAGATTCTGCATAACCGACGACGCAGTTTCAGAGAGCGAAGAGCAGGTGCTGTTCGTGCTTACGGACGCCGAAGGCTCCGCCATTGACGCCAACCCTACGGGCTATATGAATATCAAAGATAACGAGCCCGCAGAGGAATCCGTTTATTCCTTTGAGGAAAGCGTAGTTTACGCCGACCCGAATGAAAGCTACGTTACCGCCACGCTTCTGAGAACTAAGGGCACGGAACGCTATGATACCGTCACCGTCGGCACTTCGGCGCTGACTGCCGTTCCCGACGTGGATTATCTTGCCCTTGAGCAGAATATAACCTTCGTTCCCGGACAGACAAAGCAGACTGTCCGCATACCCATACTCGGCAACAAGAGGGAAGAAGGTCTGACCTTCAACCTCCAGACCCGCGGTGAAGCGACTGAAGCGGCAGTTACCGTCGCGCTTGCTTCCGACGACGGAAACGGCACAACAGCCGCAGGAAACTCCGCCCTTGACCCTGCCGACAAAACGGGTCACAGCTTCAGCCCCGATGTATCATATCAGGGACTTTCTGGAAGCGGTACTCTTAAATACCGTGTATACAGGTGGACTAAGGAAGTCACCTCCACCGCAAGTGACAGCATAGGCAGGCACGAATACCTTATCCCCGCCTCTATGAGTGGCATACAGAAAATACAGTATACTATCGACGATGTGGAAAACGGCACTCCCTACACCGTTGTCAGCGACTGGGGACATGAGACGTATTTCTACACAGGCTGTGAGGATCGCCTTGGGGTTATCGCAGGCTCAACGTTTTTCAGCTCCACCAACGTGCAGGATCCTCCAGTGAACAATGCCACAGGCACGCTTAACGACACTGACCGCACCAAAACGGGCTTCGTCCTTTCATCAGGCGCAAGGGACGGCAACCAGAAAACCGACCTGAAGCTCACCTATATGGACGCATACGTCAGCCCCGTACAGATTTTGCTTCTTGACCCTCCCGATGAAGACCCCGACGGAAGCGTCAACGCCTACACCTGGACGGCTCAGGACACGCGCGGACCCTCCTTCACTACGACCAAAATGGGACGCCTCGGTTTTGCAGGCGATCTTGAAAGCACAACAAAAGTCGTATACCCTGACGGCGACGCCACGGGCAAGCTGAGCTTCGTTCCCGTTTATGAATCGGGAATAACCGCCGATATAGCAAGCAGGACTTACCTCTGGGGCTATAAGATCCTGCGCAAGGCAGGTCTGCTTGACGACGCGCTCTATTATTACATCAAGGGCACCGATTTCAACGTCAACGACTTTATGAACGACCGCCTGGTAGACGGTATGACAGGCAAGACAGTGCTTCACGCCACCTGCGGAAATACCGCGACTGACGGCGACGTGACCTACTATCAGTACAGCATTGAGCCTGTATTCAGAGCAAAGGACGCCACTGTAAGACTCAGCTGGGACGATACAAAGCTTCGTGCTGATAAGGGCGCTTTCGTAAACGGCAAGTCAATGACTGTCGGTATGCTTGACACTATAAGCTACCGCCTCATCTCTGCTCCCGGACAGACAGAGCTTCCCGGCAAATATACAGGCTTTGTTGCAGATTCCAGCGTTGATACCAGCAACACCTCAGTGTCCTATAACCTGAACATATCTGCGGTAAGACCTCTTGACGGCACCACTCAGCAGTTTGATGAACAGCTGAACTTCAAGCTCACCCTGACCCTGCAGGACGGCTCTACCGTCACCCGTGACGTAACGATAGACACAGGCGACGAGCTTTCAAGACTTGTTACCTTCTCGGTGAACAAGACCTTCAGCTTCACTCAGGAGGAGCTTGGCGCAGACAGCATAGTCAGCGCAAGCCTTACCACAAATTCTCTTGAAAAGGGCGTAAAGCTCAGCGGCAGCTTTGAAAAGCGTATGTTCGGCAGGACCGTGCAAAGGGCCGCATTCACCGAAACAAAAGCTCCCGACACGAAGACCAATTTCACTATCAGCAGTAACTTCACTCAGACATTCTCATTCAAGGCAGTGGACAGCTTCCCCTTCAACGTGGCTGAACCCGGCAAATTTGATTTCAAGCCATCTTCACCCTATACTGAGATAACTGCGATAGCAGGCTCCGCAAGCATTGACGTGCGCTATGACCCTGCAAGCTCCTCCGACGGCAAAAATATAGGCACCGTCCTGCATATCGGTGAGGACGGCACAGGCGACAGGGCAGACCCCGACAAGGGTCTTCAGATAGATAACGTAAAGCTGAACACCCTTTATTCCTTTAACGGAATATACAGCGACGAGGGCGACGGCGGCGCAAATATCCTGCGCAGAGACTGGAAAATAGTCTGGAAGGACTGGACGGGCGACGTCAACCGTGACGGCGTCATCTCCAAGGAAGAACAGGCAAGCCTTGGCAGCTACGGCGACAAGATAGACCGTACCGCCATTTCGGGCAACACCTTCCAGTTCGTTCCCATTTTCTCAAATTCCCAGATATATTATTCCTTTGTAAAGCGTGACCCCGCGCCCGACGACGGACGTATACTCACCGTAAAGGGTTGCGTTTTCCTCCAGAAAGGAACAGTCCTCAACAATCTTGATTCCCGCGGACTTATCACCAGTTCAGTCCCCGTGGAGGGAGCCACGGTAACCGTTGACGGAATGAGCACAACCACCGATAAGAACGGCAACTTCAGTTTCTCAAGCCAGTATTTCCGCAGCGGTGAAAACTATCTTGCAACGATCAGCTATCAGGGACTGACTTACAGCGTTGTTATACAGGTCAACGCATTCAAGAATATTTTCCTTGAAGAGTTCAAGTTCTTCACTCCCTTTGAGCTTAAGGGATACGTTAAGAGTGGCGACAGCTTCAGCGCCATGGATCTTAACAATCCCATATTCCCCGACAATGCGGACAGCATTCAGAAATGGACCTTCAAGCTCTCGGAAAATGTGGCGAATATCTCGGCGGAAACAGTCAAGCTCAATCTTTACGATACAGAGAAAAACCTTCTGACGTCTGTACCCGCCAAGTTCGACGCTTCAAACTTCACCTGGTCGGCAGAGTTCAATCCCGCCAACTACGAGGGCACTGATTCAGGCACAGCCCGCGTACTGCCCGCAGGCTCAACTATGACCATTTCCGTTGTAGGCAGTGACGGCGTAACATACCCCGAATTTGAAGTAGGCGTAGTTTATAAGAAAGCAATATCTACAATAACAGTCTTGAATACTTTCCAGACTCCCGCAAGTGAGCTTATCAACTTCATAGGCACCCTTGACGCAAAGTTCAATCTGGGAATGTCCGCAACAGTGGACAAGGAGCTTAAGGATAGAGCCGAAGTAAGCGGCGACAGAGTTCTCATTTCATTCGGTATCAACAAGGAATTTGAAGGACAGTTCAACGACACCGAGGAAGAGGACGACAAGGGCGGCAAGGACAGCAAGCCCAAAACGGATTCGAAGAAAGCCGATCCTTCAAAGCCTGCTCAGCAAACCAAAAATTCCAACGTTCTGGATTATCTTAAAGAAATAGCCAAGGGTGAGCTTACCGAGGGCGCTGACCCTAAAAAGGCGCAGGAGGCAGTGTCAAATGCGATCAAAGGCACCACCTCCAAGACCAGCGGCAGCGTTATGGAAGGCTACCAGCTTGATATGGGAATCGGTCTTTACCTCTCCCTGAGAATAGACAAGGCCACGGGAGATCTGTATTTTGACGGACTTATCGTTGCCGCCGCAATGCTGGGAGACGTGGGCTATAAGTTCTCAATGGCAACTCCCATAGGCGTAACGCTTGTAGCAGGACTTGACTTTGGCGGAAACATCACAGGTCTTGTGGCGGTAGAGCCTCACAACTTCGCAAAGATAAAGTTTGACGGAGAAGGCTCTATCGACGTTACCAAGGCGGGAGATTTATCGAGTGGTCTTGACGTTTTCGGCAAGCTGTTCGTTTCGCCTTACATCGTGATAAGCGCAGGCGTTGAGGCAAGCACACAGGGCTTTTCCGCCGCAAGCATAACGGTAAGCGGCAAGGCGCTGTTCGATATGGCATTCTCCAGTGCGGGAAGCGGCAAGGGCAGCGTTACAATGAGCTGCGAGCTTGCTCTTAACGTGCTCGGCATTTTCAGCAAGTCCTGGACAATTGCACAGGGAACATGGCAGCTGTTCGACTATAATCCTCGTATGCTCAGGGGAGAATTTGAAGGCGACTTACGCTTTGACACGGTAACTTCTGACGACACTATGGATCATTCCTATCTTGATAACAGAACGGAATGGGACGGCGTGGGCAGTAAGGACACCTCCGAGGGAGGACTGCTGGGCTCCACCAACGGACTGAGCCGTGAGGAAACTCTCATAGAGGGCATTTATCCATACGCAAATCCTCTGATAATGTCTATCGGCGATAAAGACGAAGACGGCCTTGAGGAACAGATAATGGTATTCCTCGACACCGATACCACCGACAAGAATACTCAGAACAGCACGAGAATTTATTACTCCATATTTGACAATCATGAATGGAGCCAGCCCCAGGAGGTTGACGCCCCTGACGACAGACTTCACGACGATTCTCCCAACATAGCCGACCTGGACGACAGGATACTGGTTGTCTGGACCAGCGCAGAATCTGCCGTAACAGACGATACGAACCCCGTAGACGTTATGAACAACCGCAACATCAAGGGACGCTTCTTCTTCAAGGACACCCGCACATGGAGCGATATAACCGATATCACGGTAAGCACCGACGAGGACACTGCGGGCGACGACCGTCCCACTATCAGATACTGCAAGGACGATGAAGGCAACAGATACCTCGTGCTCACTTACGTCAAATCCGTACACACCGCAACGGGCGCTAACGGCGAAGACGTTCTGGTAGGCGATATCCTTGACCCCAAGTCGGAGCTTGCTTACAGATTCTATGATTTCAAGACAGAATCCTGGGTATCCGAATACGACGACGCCACTATGCAGAAGCTTACTGCAAGCCTTGGCTCTGCAAAGGCGGCGGAAGAATTTGAAGATAACTGGTATGGACAGAATTTCGTAGACCTTACTTCAAGCGACGATATAGCGCAATCCGACCCCGTAGTTACCGACAACGGCGGAACGGGCTTTACGGACAGGAACGGTCATGCGATAGACGCAGGCGCATACATCGTTGATATGGACGGAGATAAATCAACCGTTGAGGACCGTGATATCTTCTTGATATACTACGACCTCACGGCGAACAAAAAATACGACGCTATCCGCCTCACCAACGACAATGAGGAGCAGTCCTACATTTCAGCGCTTAACACCTTGAACGGCGCAGAGATATTCTTCCTTTCGGACGGAAATATTAAGGAGCTGAACGTTTCTTATCTGTGGGAGAATCTCACCACTGACAGCTCAGGCGAAAAGACGCTTAACTTCGACCCGCCCATCTATACGGCTGTTGCCGCTATTGATGAAAAAACTCCGATACTGGAATTTGTTGTTGACACCGACGGCAAAAACGATTATCTGTTCTGGACCGAAACCGACATCAGCTACACCAACGGCGTTGAACCCAACAGCGACGAGTCAAGCGATGCTAAGAATCATCTTGCCGAGCGCCACATTTACGGTGCGCTGAGGGCGATGGACGACGCAGTAAAAACCACCCTTCGTGATGCTGACGGAAACGTTATAACTTACCCCGATGATGTTGATTACAGCGTAACGCCCGACGTCAACGGTCAGATTGGCGTTGTCAAGGCAGGCGACCCGATCGTAGCTGTGACCCGCACCTGGGGCAGTCCTATCAAAATAACCGACGAAGAGGGAGCAAATTACAGCGATATCGACGCAACTCTGCTTTTCGACGGCGGCTTCAGACTGGCATATCTTAAGAGCTTCAGCACCGTCAAGGAAATAGACGGCGAGGAAATGGCAGTTGACGACGCTATAAACCGTTCGCTCTGCACTGCCGATTTCAACGTTCATATAACGAGCTATGAGATAGAGATCGACCCTGTAACAGCTCTCCCCGCAGTGGGCTATCCCGTACCCATAACCGCACAGGTCAAGAACACAGGCTTCTGCATAGACAGGGGAAATCTTGTGGCTGAGCTTCTTGTATCCGTAAATGGAGAAAAGAGCCAGCTCGTCAGCACCGTTCCCGTGGGACGTCTCGCCAGCGGCAAGTCTGACAGCGTAACATTTGAATGGACCGTTCCCGAAGGACTTGAAACGGCGGAGCTTACCGCCCGTGTGGTATCACGGAACGAAAGCGGAGATATCGCAACCTTCTATGATGAGATCGAGACGGAATACGAGCGCACCCCTGACGTCAGCGTTACCGTTATCGGCGCTCAGATGGTGGATATGAATCAGGCTGAGATAAGCGTTTTCCTGCAAAATACAGGCGACGCTCCCGCAAATGACAGGATAATCATTGCCAGCGTGGGTGACGCAAACAGCATGTCCCAGAGCTACACCCTTATGCCCGGCGAAGAAACCATACTGACCTTCAGAGCCACCGTTCCCGACGAAGCATTCGGACATTCTACCGAAAACGACGGCTCGGTAGTTGATTCCACAAAAATAACGATAACCTCAGGTTCGGCTATCGTAGAAGCAAACGTGACACGTTCCGCTTCCGCCGAGGATATGGCAATAGCGGGAGCGATAGTCAACGCTTCCCTGACAGGCAGCGACGGCAAGACTCTTTCCGACACGCTGAAGGTCAAGAAGGACGAAACGGTCAAGCTCGGACTTACCGCCGAGATGACCGAGGGATTTGACGAATCCCTGCTTGCCCTGATACTCACCAGCACAGATGGAACGATAATCTGCAACGGCGACAGCTTCACCGCATCAGGTGACGGCGTTATAACCGCCTATGTCGTTCCCAAGGGCAGCGCGGCATTGCTGACCGCAGGCGGAATGGGAAGAGATATTGATATACTTCACCTTATCTCCTCCGCGGCGCTGAGAACTATCACCCTGAATATCAAGGTGGACGACGATTCCGACGTAAACATAGATACCTCGGACGGAACTCAGCCGCTTCGCGATATCTGCACGGCTGTTGCATTTGCTTCGAGTATCATTCTCCTGCTGATAGAAGCTGCGTATATTTTGAGAAGAAAGCGCAGCTGAGTATAACAAACAAGCAAGAATATCCCCCGTTTTAAAACGGGGGATATTTTTTCCAACGTTTCACCACCCAATTCGGCAAAACATAAAAAAGCGCACCCGATTTGTACAAATAAACTGTTGACTTTTACAAAAATTAGGCGTATAATCAATAGTAGATTATTATACCCGCAGACAGCGGGCAAGACAAAATTTTTCGGAAAATAAGGCATGGAGGCGGGACTACCGCAAATCTACTATGGAAAATACGAAACCGACTGTTATTATATTAAACGGCTCAGGGAGAAGCTCAAATGCCCTTTCGGACATTATCGCCAAGGCTTACCGTCCGTTGACCGCAAAGGACGAAACGGAGGCTGTTGAGCTTATCCGTAGCGAGGGAGCAGTGCTTGTTGTGCTGGAAACCGTGGATTACGGCACGGCGGGCGGCAGATTTCTTGAAATGATGGAGAGGGACAAGGCGCCCGAGGGCGTTCCCGTGATAGCCGTCACCAACACGCTGATACTGGAGCAGTACGCCCTTAAAGCTGGAGTTTTCGAGTGCATTTCAAGACCGTTCCGCGAGGAGCACGTGCTTGACGTGATAGAAAGAGCAATAAAAGTGGGCGGCTCCGACGAGGAACATTCCAAGCTGAAGCATTTCAACGAGGAATTTGCGGACAACATACCCGGCGGTATGGCGGTTATGGAGCTTGACGGCGAAAACGTGAAAATGCTCTATTGCAGCAAGGGACTTGCGGATATGTTCAAATGCGGGAATTACGACAGGTTTATCGCCCAATGCGCCGACGACCCGTACAAAAACGTTCAGCCAGACGGAAAGGACGTATGCAGAGAGCTTTTGCACACCGTTATCGCCACAGGCGAGCCTGCAAAAAGGATAATCAGATGCATGGACGAGCAGGGCGGGACTGTCTGGACCCTCACCCGTGTAAATCCTGTTAAGCAGGAGGACGGACGTATTTGTATCTACGCCTTCGTGACGGACATAACGCAGGAAAAAGAATATGAACTTGAACTCAGGAGCAGCGCCTGGATAGACCCGCTGACGGGAATGTACAACCGCACCGCCTTTTTCGCCAACTCAAAGCGCATTATCAAGACCCACCCCGAAACCGCATATTCTGTTTTAAGAATGAACATCGGCAGCTTCAAGCTGATAAACGACCTTATGGGACGCGAGGCGGGGGACAGACTTCTGATCACGGTAGCGTCAGTTATCAAAAATTCAACTCCCATAAGCGGACTTTACGCCAGATTTATCGCTGACACCTTCGCCCTTCTTGTCCCCACGGCGGAGCTTGACGCTCACAAACTGCTGAAGGATATTGAGAGCAGAGTTAAGGAAGCTCACGTGATAAATCATCAGGTGCAGTTTTACATAGGCATATACGACATAGCCAAGGACGACGACACCTCATTTGAGAACATATGCGACCGCGCTCAGATAGCCTGCCGTTCCATCAGCGGGAGCTACCGCCGCCATATCGTGCATTACACCGAGAGCATGCGCAAGGCTATGGTGGAGGAGCAGGAGATACGGGACGACGCTCAGCGCGCTCTTGAGGCGGGGGAATTTTGCATTTACTATCAGCCTATCTACGGCATAAACGCAAAGCGTTTCGTCAGCGCCGAGGCTTTGGTGCGCTGGAACCACCCGAAGAAAGGGCTTATCTCTCCGGGGAAATTTATCCCCGTGTTCGAGAAGAACGGCTTTATCGCAATACTTGACCTGTACGTTATGGAGCAGGTCTGCAAGTACCAGCAAAAGCGCAGGGAAAACGGACTTGAGCCGTTCCCTATTTCGGTGAACATCTCCCGCAAGAGCCTTTACAATCCAGATTTGTTTGACATAATCAGCACTCTTGCGGAAAAATATAACATATCTCCCGAATATTTCAGGATAGAGATAACCGAGAGCGCATACAACGACAATCCGTCCCAGCTTCTGGAAACGGTATACAAGCTGAGGGACAAATGCTTCCCAGTGCTTATGGACGATTTTGGAAGCGGGTATTCCTCCCTGAATACCTTAAAGGATATTCCCATAGACCTGTTAAAGCTGGATATGAAATTTATGCAGGGCTTTGAGAAAAACGAGCGTGTGGGAACGATAGTTACCTCCGTTGCAAGAATGTCCCGCTGGCTGAACGTGCCTATGCTTGCCGAGGGCGTGGAAACGAAAGAGCAGTATATGTTCTTAAAGAGTATAGGCTGCACCTACATACAAGGCTTTTACTTTGCAAAGCCCTGCAATGAGGAGGAGTTCACAAGGCTGATAGAGGCTCACGACGGCAGTAAGGACGATTACGCCCTGAACGTCCAGGATATGAACGTGTACGAGATAAGCAACGTGATGAGCAGCAACGTGCTTGAGTCCGAGCTTATCGGGTTGATATTCGGTGCGCTGGGGATTTACGAGATGAACGGCGACCAGCTTGATATTATCCGCGTCAGCGACAGCTATATGGAGCTTATGGGCTGTACTGCGGACGATCTGAGAGGAAACAACGTAAACATCTGGAGCAAGCTCCACCCCGAAGACGTAGAGGTTTCCCGTGCCGCCTGCCAGAAAGCGGTGGATACGGGCAGGAGCGTGAGAGCCACGGTGAGAAGATACCTCCCTGACGGCAGTATAAAGTGCCTGGAGGGTATCCACAAACGCCTCGGCGGAACGGAAAAATGCCCCATAATCTGCATCGCGTTCAACGACGTGACTGATATGCAGTAATTGTTAAAGCGCCGCCGCTTCGCGGGGTGGCAAGACAAATTTAACTATACCGTTGGGGGAGACCCTTTTGAAAAAGGGTCGTCCCCCAAACCCCCTCCCTAAAACTTCTGACTATTTTTTTCATAAGGGGCTATACCCCTTATGAAAAAAATCATTAAAAGTCTTTGGAAAGAGGTCTGGGGAATAACCTTTCTTCAGAAAGGTTTTCCCCAGTGGTAGAGCTAATCTGTCTCGCACCACCCCGCGAAGCGGCGGCGCTTTAACAATGAAACGGCAACAGAAAAATCAAGAGAAAAGCAGAAAATCCAAAAGAAAACAAGAGAAATCAACATATATTTAAAAAAAATTGCAAAAACCTATTGACAAACCCTGCCAATGCGGGTATAATAACAAATGTTGCTCCCTGCAAGGCAAACGATTTGAATTTTTCGCACATTGAATGTGCGTGAAATTGAAATCGTTTCGTCACAAGACTGCGGAGCGAAAAAATTCAGGAGGTAAATACCATGTCAACTTATATGCCCAATCCTCAGACAGTTGAACGCAAATGGTATATCCTTGACGCTGCGGGCAAGCCCCTCGGACGTGTTGCGGCTCAGGCGGCTCTTATGCTTAAGGGCAAGCACAAGCCCACCTACGCTCCCCATTGTGACTGCGGCGACCACGTGATAATCATCAACTGCGCAAAGGCTGTCCTCACCGGCAAGAAGCTGGAGAAGAAGTATTACAGATGGCACACCGGCTATATCGGACATCTCAAGGAGATCCAGTACAGCAAGCTGATGGCTACCAAGCCCGAAAAGGCTATGGAGCTGGCAGTTTACGGTATGCTCCCCAACAACACTATCGGCAGAAAGGCAATGACCAGACTCCGCCTTTACAGAGGCGCAGAACATCTCAATGCCGCCCAGAAGCCCGAAGAATTTCAATTTTAAGGAGGGATAAGCAATGTACGAATCCAAACCGTATTACTACGGAACGGGAAGAAGAAAACATTCTGTTGCAAGAGTGCGTGTTTATCCCGGTTCCGGCAAAATAACCATCAATAACAGAGACATCGACGATTATTTCGGACTTGACACTCTCAAGCTCATCGCCCGTCAGCCTCTCGCCCTTACAGGCACCACCGAGAAGTTCGACATCATCTGCACCGTTGCAGGTGGCGGCGTAACAGGTCAGGCAGGCGCTATCCGCCACGGTCTGTCCCGTGCCCTGCTCCAGTACAGCGAGGAGCTCCGTCCCGTTCTGAAGAAGGCAGGCTTCCTGACCCGTGACCCCAGAATGAAGGAAAGAAAGAAGTACGGTCTGAAAGCCGCACGTCGTGCTCCTCAGTTCTCAAAGCGTTAAGTATCAGACTTACGTTCGGTATTTTCAGAATACTGTCAAGATCCGTCCCGATCATCGGGGCGGATTTTTGTGTTTATCATACATCAGAATAATATCTGTCTCGAATATAGTATTGCAAAACCACAGGAAGATGATATAATTAAACTGTAAATTGCGGCTGAACATTCTGAAAATTTGAGTAAAGGGGAGCTGAAGCTTATGCTGCACAATAATCCCATCTTTAAGTATATTCAAAAAAAAGATATGATAGACGACTTTTGCGATTACGGAACGTATATGTTTATGGCGTCAGGTCTGTCGCTGTTCAATTCCGCAGTGCTCCTGGTACAGCGTCCGGGACTGGGCTTTGTGGCAAATGAAACTGTCTGGAACAAAAAATACGGCAGGTTCATCAAGCCCGAGGCAAGACCGCTGCTTATCGTCAGACCGTTCGCTCCTCTGGAAATATATTATGAGGTCACCGACACTTACAGCTTATATGAACAAAAGCTGCCCGAATGGATATACAAAGAAAATAATTTGCTCCCGCCGCTGCCCTGCGAGGAGATAGAAACGCTGAAGAATAATATATTGTCAATTTTCAGCCGACACGGAATATATTATGCGGAGAAGGATTTCGGTGAGCGTCAGGGCGGAGAGATGCAATATTCCCCCAACGCGCTGTGCGTCAGTTATATGAACAAAAAGAACCGCGTCGTTTCCGTTTTTACCCATTATTCAATGACGATAAACAACAGGCACCAGCCCTTCCGACAGCTCACCTCCATATTTCACGAGATAGGGCATTTGCTGTGTGGACATTTGCAGATCGACGAGGAAATAAACAAAAATGACGATCTGGATTGCAAGATACCCAAGCGTGACATGGAAAAGCTCACACCTCATCAGCAGGAGTACGAGGCGGAAATGACCTGCAAGCTGATAATGAAGGCTTTCGGCTTTGAACATTCCATTGACGAGTCCGTTCGGGGAATGGAAAAGGGCAAAGCTCCTCTTTTTGATTTCGAAATAGTTGCGCCGGCGGCGGACCGTTTTCTGAAGTGGTACAACAAAGCATTTCCGAATATCAATATGCGCTGTTGAGCCCTGCAAGCCGCCGCAGTATTGATTTTATCCGCAAAAAATGCTACAATAAAAATGAGGTGAGAGCATTGAAAAAGAAAAATCCCGTCGTTGTAACGTTTTGCATTGTCGCCGCAGCGTTGCTTTTATGGTTCGCCGCAGGATTTACCGACTACGTTATGGCGGAAAGCGGCAAAGCTCCCGTTTTCTGCATAGAGCAGAGCGACGGCGTTTATGTGGGATTGGGCTACTCCTACGAAATGTACCCTCACCCTATAACGGGCAAAAACGAGTACGCCCTTTACCTTTTCGGGAACGTGATAAAATCAAACTTCACCAATTAAAAAGGAGAACAAAATGGACAGAACGATAAAAACAACTGGAACCGCCACAGCAAGCGTCGCTCCCGACCTGATAACTCTTTCTCTGGGAATTGAGACAAGGAGCGCAAGCTATCAGCAGGCAAACAGCCTTGCCCTTGAAAAGCTGGAAAAGCTGAGGAAAGCGGTTATAAGCGCAGGCTTTGAGAAAAGCGACCTTAAAACCGCAGGCTGCAATATCAGCGCCGAGTATGACAGCTTTCAGGACGGGAACCGCTGGAAAAGGCAGTTCGCAGGTTACAGATACCGCCACGATCTGAAGCTGACTTTTGATATGGATATGGAAAGGCTGAACAAGGCGCTTTCTGCCCTGTCGGGCAGTGAGGCTGATACGGAAATAAACATCGGCTTCAGCGTGAAAAACGGCGAGGAGATAAATAAACAGCTCCTTTCCGCCGCGGTAAAGGACGCGCGGGAAAAAGCGGATATCCTTGCCGCCGCCGCAGGCGTTTCAGTGGGAAAGGTCATTTCCATAGACAGCACGGAAAGCGGAGGACCAACCCCTCTGCGTATGGCAAAAGCCGCAATGCTTTGCGCCGACGCTCAGCCCGATATCGTCCCGCAGGAAGTTACCGCCGCAATAACGGTTATTGCGGAGTGGGAGATAGAATAAAAATAAAAGCAGTCAGAAGTGACTGCTTTTATATTTTTGCAATTATCTCCGCCAGCTTTTTGAGTCGGTCTTTTTCTTCACTGCTCATAGACTCCAGCAGCTCCAGCAGCTCTCTCTGCTCCGCTGTTGCTCCGCCTGCAAAGCCGCTTTTGCTGTTGGTTCGCCCTGCGATATAGTCAAGGCTCACGCCGTAAAATTCCGCCAGCATTATCGCCCGTTCAAATGGTATCTCCGCCCGCCCCATTTCGTATTTTCCGTAATGCTGTGAGGAGGTCCCCAGATATTCCGCCAGCTCCTGCTGAGTTTTGTCGCTGTCCTCCCGCAGGTCCTTTATCCTGCCATATTTCGCCATTTCAAATATATCTCCAGCCTGTTGTGATTTTTCTTTGTATTATTGTATCACATCAGGCAATTTTTTATTGACATTTGTGTTATATTAGGTTATAATATTGTAAAAAGGTGTCTGATTAGACATAAACAGGAGGAAAAATGAAGAAAATAATTGCAATAATCGTAAGTATTTGTATTTTTGCTGTATTGCCAGCGTCTTGCGCACATCAAAAAAGCGATGAAGAGTTGATTAAGGAACGAGTTGAAAGTTTTCTGACAGCTTATAATAACGGCGACCTTGAAGCTGTGCTTAGCTGTATGGATACCAAGTCTAAAAATGAGTTTTCCGCCTTAATGAACATTGGAGATGCCTTGATTGGCGGGTTAAGCGGTTTTGATATAAGTGTTTCAAATATTTTTTCGCTGGCAATAGGAGTACAAATGGGGGACGTTTTGACATTATCAGACATATCCGTCGATATTCAAAACGAAAAAAAGGCGACTGTCAATGCGGTAATGGGTTATGACGACACAATGACAGCTTATTCTGGACAGGTACAGTTCGTCATGGTAAAAGAAAACGATGATTGGTTTATAAATGATTTGAAGCCAGTCAGAAATTCGGTAACTGAGGATATTTCTTCAGGTTCTGAAACAGAAGGGCAGGTTACAGAAGAATTGCAGAACATTGATCCTTTTGAGGGTTTACAGGTGCAATTTGACGGAATTTCGCCATATGTTACCGTATCTTTCAACACCTTGGACTGTGAAGATATAGTAAGTGAAAATGTAACATTTGAATTAGACAAAGAAATGTTTAAGGAGGGCGAAACTTTCACAGTCACCGCTTCATTTGATAAGAAAGAGCTTGAAGAAAAAGGGTATAGTATCAGCAATGTCAGCAAGGAATATACCGTAGAAAATGTACCGAAATATATTACGTCGGCAGACAATGCAGACTTTACCGAGCTTAATAAAAATATGTATGATTATGTTGAAGCTAATGCAAATGGTTCAGTTGGTGAATCGAGTATTTTTGACGTTTATGCGAATGAAATTAATCACATACTTTATGCAGTTAATAAAATAGATGATATAGAGTATGTCGGGAGCTGTTTTATGAGCTTGAAAAACAGCAATGATATAGCAATAAACGATAATACATATAACAAATACTATAGAATATATTCTATAGATTTTACAGCAGTTGATGAAAGAAAAATTTATGTTGCAGTAGGCATAAATAATATTTCGATAAATACGGACGGAAAAATATGTTATAATATTGGTCAGGAATTCAGCCCAAGTATGCTTTATTATAAAGCCGAAATAACAGAAGAAGAGCTTAATTCAAAACACATAGTTTCCGAAAAAGGAAGTTACAACGTTACCGAAATAGACTAAACAAAAAACAACAGGCTTATTGAGTAAGCCTGCTGTTTTTATAAACTTTTAAATTACTGTCTTACGCCTTCCCCACAGACCCGAACAGCTCCATCTTCTGCTTAACGGTAGCCTTGATAGCCTCTGCGCCGGGAGCGAGCAGCTTTCTGGGGTCAAAGCCCTTGCCCTCAAGGTCCTTGCCTGCCTCGATGTACTTTCTTGTAGCTTCCTGGAAAGCAAGCTGACATTCGGTGTTTACGTTTATCTTTGCAACGCCGAGAGAGATAGCCTTCTTTATCATATCCTCAGGGATACCCGTGCCGCCGTGGAGAACCAGGGGCATATCCCCTACCTTTTCCTTGACTGCGGCAAGCGTTTCAAAGCTGAGACCCTGCCAGTTGTCGGGGTACTTGCCGTGAATGTTGCCGATACCTGCCGCCAGCATTGTAACGCCCAGATCGGCTATCTGCTTGCATTCGTCGGGATCAGCACATTCGCCCATTCCCACAACGCCGTCCTCTTCGCCGCCGATAGCGCCTACTTCAGCCTCAAGGGAAAGCCCCTTTTCCTTGCATATCTCAACCAGCTTGGTGGTCTTTTCGATATTCTCAGCGATGGGATAGTGAGAGCCGTCGAACATTACGGAAGAAAATCCCGCTTCGATGCACTTGAGAGCGCCCTCGTATGAACCGTGGTCAAGGTGGAGAGCAACGGGAACTGTGATGTTCAGCTCCTCCAGCATACCGTTTACCATTCCTACGACCGTCTTGTAACCGCACATATACTTTCCTGCGCCCTCGGAAACGCCGAGGATAACAGGGGACTTCAGCTCCTCAGCGGTGAGCAGGATAGACTTGGTCCACTCTAAGTTGTTGATGTTGAACTGACCTACCGCGTACTTGCCGTCACGGGCTTTTGTCAACATTTCCTTTGCAGATACTAACATATTTATTTTCCTTTCCGCGGCAACGCCGCCTAAAAATTTCCTGTTATTATTGTAACACAAATCGTATAAAAAGGCAACAGTATTTTTTGACTTCGGGCAAATCCCGTGTTATAATAGTTATAATAAATATACTCAAAAACAAAGGAGCCGCCTATGTACAGCTTTGACAAACAAATTGATTTTTTGCTGAAAAACGCCTGCCCGAGCATTCGCTATCTTGTGAAACGTGATATGCTGAAAATTCCCGTAAATGAGCCTGAAATGAGTAAGCTGCAAGAGGAGATACTCCTGCAAAGCAACGCACGGAAAATACTGTCACATCAGCATGAGGACGGCTGGCTCGGGGAGGGCATACACGGAATAGAAAGTATGGACTGCCACATAGGTGGGCTTCTGGGGCTTGGAGTTGAGCCTGACTCTCTCTGTATACACAAAGCGATAAAGGCGCTTACCGACCCTCAAATAAACAAAAATCACCGTATGATTTTTCTTGGCGGCGAGGCTTTGGACGCTGGAGGACGTGGCGGAAATCACGCCATAATCGCCCAAATACTTTCGTGGGTGGGATTTTCTGAGGACTACCCCATAATGGCGGAGCAGATAGAGTTTGCGCAGAAAAATTTGTTTGCGGTTTTTGATTATTCCTCACCCGACGACTTTTCGGTGAAGATGAAAAACTACCGCTGTTACAAGCCAAACGCCCTTTTCCCCGGAGACAATCACATACGTCTGCTGAACGCAACAAAAAGATGGAGAACCTCTGATAAGGAAAAGAAAGCGAGGGACGCTGTAAAGCACTGCTATGAAATGATGAAGGACTTTAGCGAGTATATCACCTTCCGCAAGCCGAAGGAATACGGAAACGGTGTGGTTGGACCCTTTAACTTTAACTGGCAGGCGCTTAACCCTTTCAGCAAGGAGGATATAAGGGGAATTATGGAAAGCTCCTATAATTATCAGTTTGCTTTCTGGCTCAGGGGCATTAACCTGCCTGAGTGGATAAGGCAAAGCACCGATACATACGAAGTGCTGGCGCAGATGATTACAGAGGACGAGTATATGGAGATGATACCAAAACCCGCGCTGAAAGCAATGCGGGCGGTTTCGGGCAGAGAGCCGTGCTGGAGAAACAAAAACTCGGTGAAGTGCGATGTGATGTTTGAGATGTTAAACGCCTGCTATTCAGTGCTGAACGACTAAAAAAAGGACGGGTAAAGCCGCACTGCCACAGGAAAACACAGCCGCAGACTTTACCGCAAAAACGGAATCTACTTCGTCAACGCTCCTTGCAATCCGTCAGGATTGCTGCGGAGCGTTTCCTTGTATCTGCCGCTTTTGCGCAAGTCTGCGGCGCTTTGCGGTTTTCTGCGAAAACCTGTGTTTTCCTATGTCAGTGCGGCTAAAGCCGTCCTTTTTTTGCTGTCTTAAAATAAATCCTTACCCGTAAATAAACGCCGAGTTAAGATACCCCACCAGACCGTTATAGGCGGCTTTTGTCCAGGTAATGCCGTCCTTGTCAGCCTTTTGGTTCAGTATCACCAGCGAAACGCCTGCGGGGAGCGTTGTGAGCAGCTTGCCGTTTATGCCTGCTGTTTCTCTCAGGTTCACCACGGCGGCGGTCTTTTTTATCTTGCCGTCGGTCTTTTTGAACACGCTGCCCTTGTCCACCCAGCCGTACACGTCGGAGCTTTCTCCTATCAGATGATAGGGGTGAAGTGCGTCCTTTGAAATATTCGTTATCTTTGCGATACCCGCTTTTCTGGGAAGTCCCGTGGGCTCCGTGGAGGAGGAAGCGCCGTAGTGCCAGCCGCCGCTGAACAGCACGCTCTCTCCCTTTTCAAAATCGGTCTTGTCCCCCTCGGACGGCTCTTCAGCGTCTATCAGGGCGGGATAATCCACAAAGCAAAGGTCGCTGTCCAGCTTGCCGTTCGAGCCTGCGCTGGATTCAGCGCCCCACTGCCACATCTTCTGACCGTAGCTGTACTTGGTGTACTTTTCAGGATCGTACGTCCAGTGCGCCAGCCAAAGGTCAAAGCTGTCCAGTATCTTTTTCTTGTCCAGCTTTGTTTCCAGCCACGATGGATTGGAATACAGCCCCGCACGGTAGCCCGCCGATTTTACCGTTTCAAGGAACGTGAGGGCTATCTCGGTGAGCTTTTCACGGCTCAGCTCCCACAAGGTGCTGTCCTCCATATCGTAGTAAACGGGGTAGGTCAGCTTGTAGGGCTGGAGCAGCTTCACGGCGTATTCCGCCTCTTTCCTCGCCTCCTCAGTGGTCTTTGACATACAGTAGCAGTAAGCGCCCACGTTAAGTCCCGCCGCAAGAGCGTTTTCCATATGGCTTTTGAACATATCGTCGGTCTTCTGGCGGTAGCCTGTACGAATAATGACGTAGCTTATCCCCGACTCTTTCAACTTCCTGAAATCTATCCCTTTATTGGCATAGGAAATATCTATACCTCTGAAAGTCATGACAGATGATCTCCTTTCCTTACGGGAAAAGCATTTCAGTGCTTCTCCTTATTTTTTATCTGCGCAAGTGCGTCCTTTAGCTTCTGCGGCACGGGCAGTCCCATTTCCGTCGAATTTTCGGTTATGCTCAGCGCCTCGTTGGCGATAAAGGCGAAGATGACGGCTGTCCTGAGCGCAGAGCCTCCGATCACCTGTGTATCTATTATATTCGCCACCGCCACAAGTGTGAAAAGCATAACCTTTTTGCAGATACCCTTAAATCCCACCTCGCTGGACATTGTTCCATTCACCGCCGCCGCCAGCATACCGGTGATGTAATCCAGCAGAGCAATAGCTATCAGCGCGGTCAGCAGTCCGTTCAGCTCCCCGAACAAAAAGCTGAACAGCGCTCCCACAGACGCGCAGATACAGTTGAACGTAACGGATTTCATTTTATCCCCTTTCTCCTTGCCTCAAGGTAATTATAATTCAAAGGGGCAGTGCAATACAATGAAAAGTTTATGCAGATCGGCAAAGCGGGGTGGGAGCAGTTCAGGTGTTTGAGCAAAGCGGCGGAGAGTGTTGTGGGCGAAAGGGAAGATGTGCGCGTCAGGGGCGGCGAAGCCGCAGTCAATGCGCCCCAGGCGCATTGACTCGCTGATTTTGCTCCGCAAAATCAGCGCTTTGCTTCGGGCTCCGCCCGAAGCAAAGGCGGCTTCGCCGCCCCCCGACCCGCACATCTTCCCTTTAAAGCACCACCCCTCCAATGAATCCCCGCACCCCCTCAAATATCACAAAATCGTAAGATTTTACCGTATTGAAAATTCCCCCGTCATATGCTATACTGAAAACAAACATACTGGGGGAGCATATCTATGAATATCCTGATAGCCGACGATGAAAAAGAGATAGCCGACCTTGCGGAGCTGTACCTGCAAGGCGAGGGATATAATATTTTCAAATTCTACAATGGGCTGGACGCTCTGGAATGCATACAGCACGAGGAAATAAGCCTTGCCGTTCTGGACGTTATGATGCCCGGAATGGACGGCTTCGAGCTTTGCCGCAGGATAAGGGAAAGCTACGTCTTCCCCGTGATAATGCTCACCGCAAGGGTGGAGGATATGGACAAGATAAAAGGTCTCACCCTCGGCGCAGACGATTACATCACCAAGCCCTTCAATCCTCTTGAGCTTGCGGCAAGGGTCAAGACCCAGCTGCGCCGCTACACCCGCTACGACAGAGTGGGAGCAAACGGCGAGGAAATCGACATACGGGGGCTTCACATCTCAAAGACCAACCACAAGTGCAGTCTTAACGGCAAAGAGGTCCAATTAACCCCCATAGAGTTCAGCATTCTGTGGTATCTCAGCTCACGTCAGGGGCAGGTGGTGTCCTCCGAGGAGCTGTTCGAGGCTGTCTGGGGCGAAAAGTACCTTGACAGCAACAACACCGTTATGGCGCATATAGCAAGACTGCGTGAAAAGCTGGGCGAGCCCGCCCGCAAGCCCAGGTTCATCAAAACAGTGTGGGGAGTGGGATATACCGTTGAATAAAATTTCCGAATGTGTAAAAAGCCGTGATTTCTGGAAAAAGTTTCTTAAAGGTATGTGCATATATACCGTCGTATTTGTGGCGGTCATCGTGGTGGGACTTGCCGTCTGCCAGGAGATAGTTTGGTACAAAGGCGATTTGTTCTACGACTTTTTCTCACTGATAAGGGGCATTCTTCTCCTCGTTTTGATAGGAGTATGGCTGGTGGGAGCAGGTATCCTCTTCCTTGTTATGGCGCTGTATAAGGGCAAAAACAAAACGGTGAGCCACATTGTACAGCGTTTCAGACAGCGTACTCTGTCCAATTACTTTATAACGCTTGTGCTGTACACGGCAGGACTTATATCTTTAGTCATAGTGTCCAGAGTTGTCATTGTGGGGATAAACTGGAACACATACAGCCTGCTATACCGTTTGTTTTTATTTGCGGAAAGACATATTGAAGGAATTTTCCTTATTGCGTGGCTGTTGGGATTTATTATAATTTCTGTCCGCCTTGTTTACCGCCTTACAGGTTATCTTGGCAAGACTGCGGAGGCGACCAAGGGGCTCCTTTCCGACCCTGCAAAGCCCGTTACCCTCCCCGACGGGATAAAGGGACTTCAGGACGACATAAACGGCGTGAGAGAGCGTTTTCTTGAAAGCGCCCGCCTTGCCAAGGAGGCGGAGCAAAGGAAAAACGACCTTATAGTTTACCTCGCCCACGACCTTAAGACACCGCTTACCAGCGTTATCGGCTATTTAACGCTGTTAAAAGACGAGCCTGACATTTCCCCCGCAACAAGGGCAAAGTACACAGGCATAGCCTTAGACAAGGCTATGCGCCTTGAGGAGCTGATAAACGAGTTCTTTGACGTCACCCGCTTCAACCTCACCGCAATGACCCTGCAAAAGGAGAGGATAAGCCTTTCCCGTATGCTGGAGCAGCTCGTGGACGAATTTACCCCGGTGTTGGCTCAGCAGTCCCTTTCCTGGGACGCAGATATAGAAAGCGATATCCAGCTTTTCTGCGACCCTGACAAGCTGGAGCGCGTGTTTGACAACCTGATAAGAAACGCGGCAAATTACAGCTACAAGAACACGAAAATTTCCCTTACCTTGAAAAATGACCAGAACAAAGCCGTGATAACGGTGAAAAATCACGGTCAGACGATACCGCCCGAAAAGCTGGAAAAGATATTTCAGCAGTTTTTCCGCATAGACTCCGCCAGAAGCACCTCGACAGGCGGCGCAGGGCTGGGACTTGCCATAGCAAAGGAGATAGTCGACCTTCACGGCGGGAAGATATTTGCCGAAAGCGTAAACGAGAGCATTTTCTTTACCGTTATCCTGCCGCTGGAAATAATGTAAGAAAATCTTAATAATTCCCACAGAAAAAAATAAGTTATTTTTTGGAAAAAACAAATAAAAAACCGACTTCGTTCAGCTAAAATTAAAAGCTGAACGAAGTTTTTCTTTTTGAAAGGAATTTTTAAGATGCAACGAAAACGACTGACCCAGCTTTTCCCCTTTCTTATCCCACTGAGAACAAAACAGCGGAAATTCTGTTATTTTCTGAAAATGCGGTTTGACAAAAACACATATTGCTCCGTAAAAAGCGGCTGTCCTCTGCCCTTTTCGGTATGCTCCCATCAAAGCTGTATTTATAATCATGACACAGGCTTTGATATGATATACCAGGAGAACAAGGCGCACAATCTGCGCCTTGGGGCGGCGGCTCTGGATGGACTGCTTATCCGTCCCGGAGAAACCTTTTCCTACTCCCTCGCCGTCAAAGACGCAGACAAAAAGACCCCCTACAAGGACGGGCTTATTATGCGGGACGGAAAGCTCACCGCCGATTACGGCGGGGGAATGTGCCAGCTTGCCGACCTGCTGTTCTCGCTTTTTCTCGACTCGCCGCTGACTATCACCGAGCGCCACGGGCATAAGATAAAGGATTTTCCCGACCCTGACGGTGACTGCGTTTTAAAAGGCGGCGACGCCACCGTTTTTGAGGGTTGGCTGGATTTAAAAGTGCGAAACGACACAAATATGACCTTTCAGCTCACCTTTTCATTTCCCGACAATGATATAAAAGGAACGCTTTTGTCCAATGAAAAGGACAAATATTTCTACAAAGCGGCAAACGGCAATGTGACGTTAAAGCAGGAGCAGGACGGACTTTACGAGGAAGCTCAGGTAATCCGTGAAAAATATCTTGAAAACGTCCTTGAAAGCACTCAGCTTCTGTACGTCAACCGCTGTAAGATAAATTATGAGATAAAGGAAAGGACGGCGTGAAAATGATAAACATCGGCGTTATCTTTGGCGGAAATTCCTCCGAATACGGCGTTTCCCTGCAATCCGCCTGCGGGGTGATAAACGCCCTTGACAGCAAAAAATACAGCGTAAAGAAAATTTGGATAACGAGGGAGGGAAAATGGTACCTCTTTGAGGGCGGCACAAATCTTATCTCACAGGACAAACGTCCCGAGGAGCTTTCCTTTCCCCTTATACTTTCCCAGAACAGCGGAGAGGGAATATTTGTACGAAAAAACGGAGAGATGATGAAGACAGAAATCGACCTGCTCTTTCCTGTACTTCACGGCAGGAACGGCGAGGACGGCACGGTGCAGGGCTTAGCTGAGCTGTCCCAAATACCCTATGCGGGCTGTAAGGTCCTTTCCTCCGCCCTTTGTATGGACAAATACCGAGCCCACAAAATCGTTGAAGTACAGGGGATAAACGTCCCAAAAAGCGTACTTGTTTCAAGCACAGACAGTTTTGATGAAATAAGGGAAAAAGCCCTTTCCCTCGGCTTTCCCGTTTTCGTAAAGCCGCTGAGAGCAGGCTCCTCCTACGGCATCGGCAAGGCGTATGATGTGAAAAGCCTTGAAACAGCGGTAAAACAGGCATTTCTCTACGACGACAGCGCAGTTTTTGAGGAGAGCATAGAGGGGAACGAAGTTGGCTGCGCCGTTATCGGCAGAAACAGGCTTGTGACAGGAGAGCTTGATATGATAACCCTTGAGGGTGAGCTTTTCGATTACAACGAAAAATACCTTAACGCCGCCCAAAGGATAACCGTACCCGCAAATTTGTCGCCCCAAAAGTCCGCCGAAATAAAGGAAATTGCAAAGAAAATCTACACAGCTCTGGACTGCTCAGACTTTGCCAGAGTGGATATGTTCCTTACGAAAAGCGGAGAAATTTACTTCAACGAGGTGAACACTATCCCCGGCTTCACGCCCCACAGCCGCTTTCCGAAAATGATGGAGGCGGCGGGATATTCTATGACAGAAACGCTTGACCTTATCATAAAGGAGGCTTTGAAATGATACTCACTGAAAATGACGTTTACTGCGGCGACCTTATCCTTGTGAACAAGGACCATATGTACCGCCGTGACGGTGAAACGCCTTTTGAAAGGGCAGGGAGCGAACTTCTCTCACAAAGGGCGGCAGCTGCGCTCAAATTACTTTTGAAAGCAACTGACAGCGAGAACGATATAACCGTCGTCAGCGGCTTTCGCAGTTATCAGGAACAGCGTGAGCTGTGGGAAAGCTCCCTCTCGGAAAACGGCAGGAAATTTACCGAACAGTACGTGGCGCGCCCCCTGCACAGTGAGCACCAGACGGGACTTGCGGTAGACGTGGGACTGAATATTGAGGATATAGACTTTATCCGCCCGTATTTTCCCGACGAGGGAAAGTGCAGAGCCTTCCGCCTTAACGCCCCAAAATTCGGCTTTATCCTCCGCTACCCTGCGGACAAGGAGCATATCACCCGCATATCCCACGAGCCATGGCATTTTCGTTACGTGGGCGTTCCCCACGCCGAAATTATGGAGCAAAACGGCCTCACGCTTGAGGAATACACCGAATTTTTGAAAGCATACAGCAAAAGTGAGCTTATCTTCGGCGATTTTGCGGTTTCGTACATTAAGGGGGAGCGCTTACCGCTGGAAATCCCCGACGCCTATTCCGTTTCAGGCAACAACGTTGACGGCTTCGTGCTTTCAAGGAGGACAAAGTGAAGGAGCAGGGCGGGCTCGACCTGTTCCGCATTGCGGCGGCTTTGCTGGTTATAGCCATACACACCGTATCGCCGGAAAGCAGCGGGGGGGGGGGTACAGCTTCTTATTGACCCGCATACTGGCACGGCTTGCAGTGCCGTTTTTTCTTATGGTGACGGGGCATTTTGTCCTTTTCTTTCCGCCCGACAAGGTGAAAAAATATCTGAAAAGCTCGCTGAAAGCCTATCTCGCGGTAACGCTCCTGTATCTTCCCTTAAGCATTTACGGCGGATATTTCGAGGACTTCTCCCCCTATACTCCGCTGAAATTACTGCTGTTTGACGGCGTTTACTATCACCTCTGGTATTTTCCCGCCGTGATAATGGGGATACTTATAGTACGCTTTTTGCAAAAGCATTTTTCGCACAAATCAGCCCTTGCGATATGCGTATTCCTTTATTTTATCGGACTTTTGGGCGACAGCTATTACGGCTTTGCCGCCGAAAATCCTGCAATATCGACCGCATACGATATCATCTTCTCCGTTTCAAGCTACACCCGCAACGGTATCTTTATGGCGCCGCTGTTTCTTCTGCTGGGAAATTCCGCCCCGAAAGCAAGCGTAAGCGAACAGCTTTCGCTGTACGGCTTCGGCGCTTCTTTCCTGCTGATGACAGGGGAGGGAATGGCTTTGCATCTACTGCAAGTTCAGCGCCACGACAGTATGTACTTGTTTCTGCCCATTTGCACCTTTTTCCTTTACAGGCTCCTGCTTATTCCGAAAATAAAGCCTTTTCCCTGCCTGCGAAAGATATGCGGCACCGTCTACGTTATCCACCCTGCGGCAATTATTTTTATAAGAGGAATTTCAAAGCTGCTTGGCAAAGCTCCGCCTGACGGACTTTTAAACTTCGCCGCCGTCACCGTCATTTCATTTTTCGCCGCAATTTTACTGTATATCCTCCGCAGAAAAATTTTTGAAAAAAGACAAAACAAAAGCTCCGTGCCTTAAAGACACGGAGCTTTGTTTCGTCAGAAACAGATATTCAAGCTATCGCTTAATCTCTTTTCTTACGGAAGATGATAACGCCCATTGCTGCAATAGCCACAGCGGCTGTTGCTGCAATTCCTGCAAAGCTGTTGCCGGTAGCGGGGTTATCGTCGGTGAGGTCGACCATAACTGCGGTAACTGCGATGTTACCTGTTACAGCCTCGCCCTTGATCGTTACCTTGCCGGTAGCAGGGTCGTAGGTGTACTGAGTTGCGTCAAGAGCCTTGCCGTCAACAGTAACGGTAATGTTCTCAGGCAGCTTGTATCCGTCAGCAGGAGTAATGGTGAACGTAAGGTCTTCGCCCTTAGGAGCAGTAGCGGGAGCGTCAGAGGTTCCCTTGCCGCCAAGGTCTACGGATACGTCTACGTCTTCTGAAACGGGAGCCTGTGCTGCAGGAAGTTCAACTGTAACGTCTTCCGTTGCGGGAACTTCGTCGCTGGGCTTTCCGTCTTCGTTGTAGGTGAGGATTATGTTGGTCTTAAGACCGGATTCGTCCTCTTCCTCATAGGTGAATACCAGTTCAGCAACCTGCTTGTTAAGAGCGTCGGCAGCGGCGTAGTCAAATACCACGTTGCCAGCGGTCTTATCGTTGATGCTGAAGTAATCGGTATTGCCCTTAACACTGTCAAGAGTGAGCGTCTCAGCGTCATATTCAACGTTGAACAGACCGTTGGTGCTGTTCATTGCGTCTACCTTGACGGTGATAGTGTTCTTTTCAGTGTCAACAACAACGTTTTCGCTTTCTGTATCAGGCTTTGTTTCGTCGTCGTTTACAACGATAGCGTTAGTGGAGCCTATCAGACCGGGAACTGCTTCGGGCTGTGCGGATTCGTTTGCACTTTCGTCAGCAATCGCGCTGATAACGTTCTCAGTGTCTATCGCCATCTTAGCGTCGCCTATAACAGCGTTGAGTCTGTCAGTGCGTGCGCCTGTCTCAGCAACAGTGTCGTCAACGTACTGATACAGTGAAACTGCGGAGCTTACGGTTGCGTCAAACGCAGACTTACCGGTGCTTATTATCGTATTGCCGAACTCATCATACTCTACTTTGATGACAGCAACTGCGGGAGCGTCCATAGCACTTTCCGAATAGTAGGAAAGTACGAACTGATCTGCCGTATCGGTGCTTCCGTCAAAGTCGTAGATCATTGAAGCAAAGTTGTTGCCGTCTGCAACGGAGCTGGAAACTCCTGACAGGTCAAGACCGCAGTTTCCGATGTATCCGGTTCCTACACTGCCTTCAGATGTGATCATAAACAGGTACATATCGCCGTTTTCGCACAGGCATGTGTAGTAGTCAATACCCTGCGTGTTGTTCACGCCGATCCATGCAATTGCGGCAATGTTAGAGCTGAAGTCAGAGCTTAAGTCAACAGGTCCGAACAAAGAGCCTGCGATAGGATCCATCAGCATGATAGCGGCAGTTCCTGCCTGAGGAGCAACCATAAGAGGACCATCGCCGTAGGCTATCTGCTCAAAGTAGTTGTTGGGAGCAGCGTCGGGGAACAGATAAACAGGATTGATATCGAACAGCTTCGCATACTCAAATGTCGCAGCGTCTGTCAGATATACAGCGCCGCCGTCATGAGTGAAGAGGTAAGCTTCTTCCATATAATCGCCCCAAGCCATACCTGCTCTGTAATTAGGCATATCAGCATCGCTCAGCTTAGTGATAGCGGACAATTTGTCGCTGTTGAATTTGCTCCATGCGCCTTCGCCGTCAGCGTCGTTTACAAATCCTCTCAAAGGAACAGAAGGAAGTGATTCAACTGTTACCTTGATCTCGACCTTAACGGTGGGATCTGCGGCAGCAGCGGCTGTAACGGTAGTGGAGCCGGTAGAAACGGCCTTGATAAGACCGTTAATATCAACGGTTGCTACATTTTCGTCAGCAGAAGTCCATGTAACGTCACGGTTCTTCAGCGTCCAGGGAGCTACCGTTGCGGTAACGCGTACAGAACCGCCTTCCAGCATGGAAACTTCGGTCTGGCTTACGTTCAGGCTCTCTACCTCGGTGGCAGGAGTATCGTCGATCTCTACTCCTTCTTCGGAAGGAACAACATACAGTGATTTGCATACGCCTGCAATATTGGCTTCTGATTCATTTGCATAGTATGCTTCTTCATTTTCCAGGTCTATGATGAACAGAGAATTGAAGATCATGCTGAAACCGCCCCAAACAGGAGTAGAGTCACTAGCCATATACAGTATCTCGTTATCATAGTCCCATGCAAGTCTGCCTACACCGCTTGGATATTCAGTTACAATGTTGAATGAATGCTGAATAGTGAGGAGCTCCTTGCCACTTGAATTATCCTTCGTCATTACGAATGCAGCGATATCCTCAGGGTCATCTTCGTTGATGCCTGACAGATAGAAGTTGCCGTCAGCGTCAATAGCAAGACCGCTGGGTGTGTAGATCGTAGCAACTTCATCACCGATGAACAGATACGGGAAATATGCGAACTCAATATATCCGGTAAGAGGATTGATTACATATATGTAACCTGCGTCAGACAGAGCGTAAAGCTTGCCGTCTGCATAGTTGAACGCCATATCGATGATGGTTTCGCCTTCAAGCACGTCATTGTCCAGAGTAGCGATAGCGGTGAATACACCGGGATCTACCTGAGGAGCAACGTACAGAACGCCGTCATCGCCTACCTGGAACACATAATCGTCAGCGTAAGCGGCTGCGGTTATGTCAACAGGAGTTACGTCATACACATCTACGCCCATATCGTCCCATATGCTGACCGTATCGGGGTCAATGGTCAGCCAGGTGTTTGCGCCATACAGATCATCGAAGAAACCGAACATTTCGCCGGAGAAGTCGATAGGATCGGTGCTGTATGTGAATTCTTCAGTCGTGGTGTTGAACGCGTAGTCGATAACTTCGATATTCACAGCCTGACGAACGCCTGCCTCAGCAAGCTCCTCAGCGGTGAATACAACAGTAACCTCTTCGTTTTCAGCCTTCTGGTCGGGAATTACCTGACCGTACAGGATAGCGCCGCTTCTGCTGATAAGGCTTACAGCAGCAACGTACTGGTTGTCCTTAACAGTTATGCGCAGGTCGCCTTCATTGTTTTTGCCCACGTTAGTGATAACGGGTGCGGTATCGTCGATGTTGAGTCTGGTGGTCATGAATGCGCCGTCGCCAAGCTCGCCGTTTTCAACAAGCTCAGTGATCTGATCTGCTGTAAGATCACGTCCGTAATATTCGGGTACTGCTACCAGACTTACGTTAATTGCGTCGCCTTCCTTGACGCCCAGCTCCTTAACAGCAACGTTGACGTTGAACTTGCCTCTTGTATACTGCCATGTGCCGTTGCCGTCATAATAGTATGCGGGGGTAACGTCATATGCGGGAGAAACTATTTTCAGCACTTCGCCGGTTTCAGCGTCGGTTATTACCGTCGTCAGTTCGCCTGCATTGCGTATCAGCGTGTACATATAAGAGCCGATCTTGTCTGCGCTGTTGATAGCTACCCTATCAAAAGGATATACGCCGTTTTCGGTAATGAGGCCGGCATAGGGGTTGCCGCTGATGTAGAATTCATGTCCCATATCAGCGTCATAGAAGCTAAGTATGTTAGTGGCGGTGTTTCCGGTGTAAGGCAGATGTCCTTCACTCAGGTCATATGCGCCGCCATTTGAACCTTCACTCTCTTCGTCAATAGCAAAGTATCTGTCAAACATTGTAGCGTCAGACCAGTTGCCGTAGAAGCCGAGTATAGGAATGGAGTGAGAAACGTCCAGAACGCCTTCCTCAGTGGAAACAGCGTTGATGAACGTAAAGCCCTCTACGTAAGCGCCGTTTTCGTAGCATTCGTCAAGTATAGCCTTGGTATCGTCGGTAAGAGCGATATCAACAGTTACGTCGACGGATCCGCCTGCGGGAACGGTCACCAACGTTTTGAGCGCCGCAAGGATAAGATGAGCGTCGTAGGTGGTTATCTTTTCATCGCCGTCAACGTCGCCGGTAGCAAGATCAAGATCGTCACCGCTTACGTTTTTGGCTATGTAATCCAACAGCGCCTGAGCGTCCTTGCTGTTTGTAACGCCGTCCTTGTTCACGTCTGCGTCGATGTCCGCAAAGCCGCCTGTTTCAACACCGTCTACGGTGTAGGTGACGTCAGCGTCCAGCGATGTGGTCCAGCGATCCAGAAGTAAAGTGGGATCCTCCTCTGAATACATGAACAGATCCTGTGTGAACATATCTGTACCCAGAATATAGGACTGGTCGTTGTCATAGAAATTGTTTATGCTGAATGAGAAGCTGTATTCACCTGTTCTATCAGGGTCGTCGCCAAGCTCAGCCTTTACCTTGCCGTCAGAAGCGGAAACGGGGTCAAGGGTGGAGCCTTCGTCCATAAGGATATAGGAGTGAGCCTGTGTTGCAGCGCCTACGTTTGCAAGACCTGCGCCCTGAACAAGTATAGAATACCAGCTGGAATAGTTGCCGTCAGAGTTGGTGTCTTCGCCAAAGCCTTCCGCAACGGGTTCGGCAGTTGACATCAGCAGGCTCTGCATCAGCTGACGTTCGGTAAGACCGGTCTTTTCAGTAAGACCCTCTTCCCTTATGTACTGAGCCAGGACTGCAACCATACCTGCTACCTGAGGAGCAGCCATAGAAGTACCACTCATATTTTCATATGAAGTACCGCCGGGGATAAGACCGTTTACGGAATAGATATTTCCGCCGGGAGCAGTTATCTCAGGCTTCATTTCCAGACTTCCGGGAACGCCCCATGAGCTGAAGTCGCTCATAGTGTAGAAAGTAACGTCTTCGGGAATAGCAGAATAAATTTCGTCGCCTACCGTCACTGTGCCGGTGTAATAAGTAACGCCGTCTTTTTCTGCCTTTGTTCCTGCGCTCTTGAAGATTTCGCCGTCAGCCTGTGAAACGAGAACAACAGGAGCAGTTCCCTCATAATCGCTCAGGTCCATACTGATCATTTCGGACTGATTGTTTACGATAATAACGCCAATAGCGCCTGCCTCTACTGCTGCGTTTGCCTTTGCAGCGAAGCTGGAGGAACCGCGGGAGCACATTGCTATCTTGCCGGCTACCAGATCCTTGACTATATCAAAGTAATTGATATTGCTATCGGTATCAATACCGATGTTATCGAGAAAGACATAATCATGATCGCCTGCAATGGTCTTAAAGGGCTCGTTGCTGTAACCGGTACTTTCAGTGTAGAATAATTTTTGGCCGTCAATGATAAATATATCGCCGGTAGCGCCCACGTTATCGATGGAAGCTACTGAAAGGGCGTTGGTAAAGGTTGAGGGATTGCCTACCATAGCCAGATTTACGTCGTCGCCGTACAGATAGCCTTCATAACCGTTTTCAGCATTGTCCGCATATGTACCGGAGTTGCCTGCCGAAGCAGTAACAACTGCAGTGCAGTCTGCCAGCTTATCCAGTATATCCTGGTATATGTCGTCATGGCTGAAGCCGCATGAAGAACCGAGAGACAGGTTTATGCTGTCTGCACCCAGAATAATAGCGTCCTCGATAGCTGCCATATAGTCTGCGTCATATGCACCGCCGCCTGTACCGAACACCTTCATGGTGATGACCTGTGCGTCGGGGGCAACGCCCTGTGTATTGACTGAATCGAGTGCGCTTACAAAGCCGCCCTTGCCGTCGGGGATATAACGGTTAGCAGCTGCGATACCTGTAACGTGAGAACCATGCTCACCCTGACTGTCATTGTCATGAGTGATGTCATAGTTTGCGTCAACGTAGTTGTAAGCGAAAGGTACCTTGTCGCTGAGGTGGAGAGCTTCTGCATCAGCGTTGCCGTTTGCATAAATGTTGAGCTGTTCCAGAACCTCGGCAACGTCCTCCTGTGTAAGAGTATCTCCTGTGTAGCCGTCCTGCTCCAGAGCATACAGGTAAGCGTCCTCGTCAAAGGACTGGTGGTCGGAGTCGATACCTGTATCGATCACCGCAACAATGCTGCCTGCGCCTTTGTATCCGCTTTCGTAAGCAACGTTGCTGCCTATCATCTGGGAGGACGTCATCATGTTGGGATCGTATTCATCAACGGTAGCCTTGGATGCTTCATACTTTGTTTCAAGGAATACGTCCTTAACGCCCTTGATGTTTTTGATCTCTTCGATCTGTCCGTACTTGACGTTTGCTGAAATAATGTTTGCCGCAAGTGTCAGATTCCAAACAACGTCCAGATCCTTTCCACCGAGAACTTTGTTTTCGATGGTCGTCTCGAGAGATTCCTGCTTTTCGCTCAGGCTTTCTCTGTAAGCGACAGCCTGTTCGTCAACGGCAATGGTGTCAAGGTCATATCCTGCGTCGATCGTGGATTTATCCCATAAAACTATGGATACACGAACGACCTGATCGTCAGGGATATCAACCTGATCATCGTCGCTGTTCTGAGCAGGAACTCTGAGGTTGGAAGTGAGACTGGACTGTGAAAGCTTCAGGCTTTCAAATGAGTCGTCGGCGGCACTTGCAGGGATAGCTACGCTTGTAACTGCCAGAGAAGCAGCCAAAAGTGCGGCTATCCAGCGCTTGAATGAATTGTGTTTACTCATTCCTGTTCCTCTCTTTCTTGATTTTTACCGCACGCGGGCGGAAAAAGAAACGCCCGCAAAACGGTTTGAAGAACGGACGCAGAGCCTTGCGAAAACGAAAACGACCCCCTGTTTTTATCCCCGAAAACAGGGCGGATCATCGCCGATTTTTTGAGCCTGAGCGACCGTTCGCTTTTAGTGAAGCTTTTTTGTCAAATCCTTTTGAAATAAGCCTTCAACATATGTAAATTATAGCACTTTAATATAAAAAAGTCTACATTTGCCGTTTGTGGATTTTTCCAAAAAAAATGCCGCTGTGCCGTAATATTTTGTAAAATCGAATAACGGTTTTTTTAAGCGGCTGTAAACCCGCATTACAAGCCGTTCTGACGTATAGGACAAATTGCTCTTATGCCGCCTGTTGAAAAATTTTGTCGGAATAAACAAAACGCGCCTGCAAATTTTTATATCTCCAATGTGAAAATTGCAGAAAAACAGCCGCAGAGCATTATGCTGTGCGGCTTTCCGCCATAAGGCGGCATTCGTTTTTTCAGAAAGTAAGGTTGACATCTTCGTCAATGTGACGGCGCTGTTGCGCCCTCACGGGCTTCGCCTTTTCGGGCGGAGATGGGAGATGTATGTACTTTTTGTCGGTTTTGCACCGAGCCCTGATGTTATCCGTCCACAAATGCTTTTGGGAGGAAACTTACTGAAGCTGTCAAAATTTGTCGAACTCCGCTGCTTAACTGCTTGAAAGTACAATAATATTTTATCATAACGGCGGGATATTTTCAATAAAACAAGGCTGACGATTACGAAATCAAATCTGACTTTTACGAAATGCAAAAAGCCAAGGACTTATGAAAGGAAAAACAAAAAGTACCGATGAAAATTCATCGGTACTTCAAATCATTTATTGTGGGGAAAAATCTATTCTTCCTCTTCCTCTATCCCACTCAGATCAAATTCCAGCGGCTCGCCGCAGTTAGGGCAGAGCATATCTCCCTGAGAGATAACGTCGAAGTCAACTACTACGCTGTTGCCGCACTTAGGACAGGTTATCTCATACATATCCTCGTCCTCGCAGCCGCAGTCGCACCCGTCCTCGCCGAAAACGGCGTCCTCAAGGTCTGCAACGCTGTTGTCTATGTCGTTTACCGCGTCAGTGATACCGTCAAGGTCAGTATCCACGTCCTCAAGCTGATATGCGATATCCTGAAGCACGTCCATTATCTGATACAGCACCTTTCCCTCAGGGGTTTCCGCGTCCAGCTTAAGACCCTCCGCAAGACCCTTTAAGAAAGCTACCTTTTCGGAAATATCCATCATAGTCTGCTCCTTTCACATGAAAAATTACTTGCTTGCGCGTTCCATATATTCGCCCGTTCTGGTGTCGATACGGATAACGTCGCCGATGTCGATGAACAGGGGAACTCTTATCTCAGCGCCGGTTTCCAGCGTTGCGGGCTTGGTGGCGTTGGTGGCGGTGTCGCCCTTGAAGCCGGGCTCGGTCTGAGTGACCTCAAGCTCAACAAAGTTGGGAGGCTCTACGCCGAATACGTTGCCCTTGTAGCTGAGTATCTTGCACACCATATTTTCCTTTACAAAGCGGAAGTTGTCGCCCAGGTCCTTCTTGTTGATAGGCACCTGCTCGTAGGTCTCGCTGTCCATAAAGTAGTATAAGTCGCCGTCGCTGTAAGTATACTCCATATCCTTCCTCTCGATGTAGGCGGTGGGGAACTTGGCGGTGGGGTTGTAGGATTTTTCAACTACTGCGCCTGTGATGACGTTCTTGGTCTTGGTACGGACGAAAGCGGAGCCTTTTCCCGGCTTAACGTGCTGGAACTCGATGACCTGCACCACGTTGCCGTCCTCTTCAAAGGTAACGCCGTTTCTGAAATCGCCTGCTGTTATCATAAATAAACCTCCGAAATTTTGTTAAGCGAAAAATCGCAAATTTACACAATATTATTGTAACTTATTTGTAATGATTTTGCAAGTGTTTTTTGAAAAAAATTTGTTTTAGCGCCCTGCGGATTTTTTGTTGTACGACTTACTCCTTCGGAGCTTCCACCAGAGTGTAAAGCTCTCTGTCGTCGCCGCTTATCTCAACGCCCTTTGCCTCAAACAGCTCTGACACGGTGGCAAACTGATAGCCCTCGTCTAAAAGCTGAGGTATCAGCGTATCCAGCATTTCCACGGTAAGGTCGTTGCCCTTTGCGTCGTGGAGCAGGATTATAACGCCGTCCTTTATCTGTCTGTTAAGAGATTTCAGCCTTTTTTCAACGCTCACGTCGGGGTCCCAGTCGTTGCACCCAACGCCGTTTATGAACGGCATATCTATGTTGGCGTACATCGTGTCGCTTACGGCGATATACGGCGGGCGGAAGAACTTAGTAGTTTCTCCCGTTATCTCCTCCACCTTGTCGGCAACGAACTTGACTTCTTCGGCAATGTCCTCTGCGCCCATCTTGTTCATATAGGAATGGGTCTTGGAGTGATTGTTTATCTCACAGCCCATATCGTAGGCTCTTTTCACCGACTTTGCCGACTCATCGTCGATGTTGTCCCCGATAAGGAAGAAAGACGCCTTCACCTTATATTTCTGAAGCAGATCAAGCACCTGATTTGTGGTAGTGGTATTGGGTCCATCGTCAAAGGTCAGCGCAATAACAGGCTTTGACGGGTCTATCTCGTAATCTATCACAACGTCCTCCATAGGCTTTTCCTCCTCCTTTTCGGTATTTTCTTCGGTAATTTCTTCGCCTGAGCTTTCGCTTTCTCTGTCGTCCGAGGGCGGAACAAAGTCCTGCTGAAGTCCCTCGCTGTCACAGGAAGTCAGCGCCGCCGCAATGCACAGTGCGGATAAGACTGATATAAACTTTTTCATTGTATTTCACCTGTATAAAGCGTATAATTTAAATATAGATAAGGGTCTTGGGCGTTTCGGTGAGCAGCTTGCAGCCGTCCCTTGTAACCACAGCCATATCCTCTATTCTCACGCCGTATCTTCCGGGAATGTAAACTCCGGGCTCGATAGTGATTATCATACCCTCGTGCAGGGTAGTGCCGCTTCTTTTGTTTACGGTAGGGCCCTCGTGTATCTCCAGCCCCACGCCGTGACCCAGCCCGTGAGTGAAATATTCCTCATATCCCCAGGCGTCAAGCGTGCTTCTCGCCACGTTGTCCACCAGCTTGCAGGAAATATCCGCCCTCACCGCCTTGATAGCGTCGGTATTTGCGCCCCACACTGCGTTGTAGATGTTCTTCATCTCCTCAGTGGGCTTTCCGAACACCACCGTCCTCGTCATATCGGAGTGATAGCCCTTGTAGGTAGCGCCAAAGTCCAGCGTGAGGAAATCCCCCTCCATTATCTTTTTGTCCGTGGGAACGGCGTGAGGACACGCCGAATTTACCCCCGAAGCGGCAATAGTGGGGAACGAAACGCCCTCCGAGCCGAAATCCATCATAAAAAATTCAAGGAACGCCGCAACCTGCTTTTCCGTCTGCCCAGTCCTCATATTAGAAAGGAGCTTTGTGAACGCCGCTTCCGCTATCCTCTGCGCCTTTGTGATATAGGAAATTTCCTCGTCGGATTTTATTATACGCATATTTTTCATAAAGTCGGAAAGGCGGTTGGAGGAATCGATGTGTACGGCGGAAAATCTCCTTTTCAGCGCCGACAGCTCCGATATCCTCATATACTCGTCCTCGACGCTTATAGTCTCAATGCGGTGCTTGTTCAGCAGTTCTCCTATCTGGTCGTAAAGATTTTCCTGCAAAATCACCTTGCAAAGCGGTTCTCTCACCTGCTGCACGGTATGCTCATAATAGCGGGCGTCAATGAAGAAATACGCCCCCTCCTTAGTTACCAGCATAGTTCCGTCCTCAGAGCCGAAGCCCGTCAGGTATCTCTTGGAGACCTCCGAGGTTATCAGCGCAGCGTCCTTCTTGCTTGGCAGCCACATTATCAGCTTGTCGATGTTCATTCTTCTGTTTAGCTCCTTTTTAAAATGAAATCATAAATTATTTTTTTCGTGAAAGCACGGTTTATAAATCGTCGAATGTGTGTTACCTGTGTGTTTTGGATTTTTGTCCCAATTTTCGGGCAAAATTTTTAGGAAAAATTTAGAAATTCACACCCTTGCAGCTCCGACTCATTCAAGCGCAAAATGGGGAATTGTCAAAGGATCATAACTTTTCGCTTTAATCTTAACAGAATTTTCCGGAAAAACCTCCTCAATGATCTGATGTTCCAGCTTCCGCCTTTTCTCCAGATGTTCGATCAATCCTCTCAATCCGGTTAATTTTTCCATCTTCCCATACGGCGAATCCTCAACATATCGGACCATCGCAGAAAACCACGATTCCTTTCCATTATCGTCGATTCGTTCTTTTCGGACCCTGTCAATTGTTTCCGAGATATCTTCCACGTCCAGATAAATAATTCTGTATGCTCTGCTCCCGAGAGTGCTTTTTAATCTTCTGTAAAAATCCAGAATTTCATCATCGGACATTAAGAGATACAGCATCTGGTTTTCAATGATATTCTGAAAAACAGAACATTCAAAAATCTGTCCTTCTCCGTTCCAGTTTCCGAACCTCTCAAGAATAAGCTTTCAAATGCGTTTTTATCCAAATTTCCGTTATATATCTCATATTTTTCCATATCTTTATAAAACCCCGGAATGTCTGTTGATATCTTTGTATAGCAGACGATCCTGTGGTTTCCTTCTTCCACCGTTTTGGCTTTGATTTCCGCATTGAGCGACGGATACTCTTCAAGTATTCTATCGTATTGCTTTTCTGTAACATAAGAACACCATGCCAACTCGACGGGTGAATAATCTCCCTCTTGAAAAACCTGATAATTTTTCAGGTAACCTGAGAGCTGCTTAACAAATGTAGTCTTTCCCGCACCCTGCAATCCTTCAATAAAATAATTTCTTCTCATTAAGTATTCTCCGGCATTAAAGCTCAATAATGTCATAAACGGCTTTCAGCGCCAGCATATAGCTGTTCTTGCCAAAGCCCGCAATGCTCCCCCTGCAAACGGGAGCGATGACGGAATTGTGCCGAAATTCCTCCCTCGCCTGTATGTTGCTCATATGTACCTCAACAACGGGTATCTTTATTGCGGAGATAGCGTCCCGCAAAGCGTAGCTGTAATGGGTCAGCGCCCCTGCGTTAAGGATAACTCCGTCCGCCTCGGTCATAGCGCTGTGGAGCTTGTCAACAATGTCCCCCTCGTGATTGCTCTGATAACATTCCAGCTCTATCCCCAGCTTTTCCGCCTCGCCTTTCATCTCCGCCAGAATACTGTCAAGGCTTTCGTTTCCGTAAACTCCCGGCTCACGCACGCCCAGCAGGTTAAGGTTGGGACCGTTTATCACAAACACCTTCATTTTGCTTTCTCCTTACAGCTTTCAAAATATTTTTTCATCACCGAAACGTCCTCCGCCTGCGTTCCTGCACTTTCGCAGATTATTGTAGGCGTTAAGTCCCTCTCCGCAAAAAGTTCTATCAGCGGCTTGTAATCGGGACCGTACTCCTCGTCCTCAAAGGTAAGGTGCGCCTTTTCGCCGCCCGCCGTGTACATTATTTTGCTGAAATGAACGTGGAAATTTTTCAGCCGTTCATGTCCCAGCTTATTTTCTATCTCGTCAAGAATGGCGGCGTAATCGTCCTTGGTCTTTATCCCGCCCAGCGTTCTTGCGTTGAGATGTCCGAAATCCACGCAGGGCAAAAACCTTTCGTCCACCCCGCACAGCTCAATGACCTCGGACAATGTGCCCAGCTGATTTATCTTTCCCATAGTTTCGGGGCAGATGATTATATCGGAAAGCCCTTTCTCGTCTAATCTTTTCTGCGCCCTTGCAAGAGTATCGGAGGCAAGCGCCAACGCCTGCTCTCTGCTGATTTTTGCGCAGGAGCCGCTGTGTACCACTATCTTTTTTGCTCCCAGCAAATGCGCCGCCCTTGCGGACTCCTCGATATAGTCAAGGCTTTTCAGCCGTGTTTCCTCATTTTCTCCCGACAGGGAAATGAAGTAGGGAGTATGGAGGGAAAGGGTTATCCCGTTCTCCTCCGCCAGTTTAGGCAACAGGTCGTAGCTTTTCTGACTTATCCTGACGCCCCGTCCGCACTCTATCTCATACCCGTTCAGCCCAAGCTCCGCCAGATAAGCGGGAAGGTCCTCGGGGAATTTTCTTTTTCCGAAGCTGACCGAGTTTCCGCCCGGTCCGAATGAAATACTCATATAACCACCCGTAGACAGTTGACAGTGTACAGTGCACAGTGAAAAGTTGAGGAGTTTTTCGCCGTAGGCGAAAAACGGATTAGGATTGCCGCCTGCAAATTCGCACCTGTCATCAAAATCCGTTTTTGCGAAGCAAAAACACCATAACTGTGCACTCATCACTTTGCACTCTTAACTTTTCGCTCTGCACTTTTGACTTTCGTTTGCGTGCAAATTCAACTTGCCGCCTGCAAATTCGCACCTGTCATTCAAATCCGTTTTTGCGAAGCAAAAACACCATAACTGTGCACTCATCACTTTGCACTCTTAACTTTCAACCGTCAATTGTCAATTTATTTAAGTTTAGAATAGTCTCTTTTGAAAAGCGCGCTTTCCAGCTTCCTTTTCAGCTTGAAGGAGGGTTTATCCTCCATGTGGAACGGCTCTACCAGAATGGTGGGCATACGCTTTAAATTCCCGCCGATGATGTCGGTGAATATCTGATCTCCCACCAGAGCGACGCTGTTTTTTGGTAGCCGCATTTTTTTCAGCGCCCTGCTGATACCAACGGTCAGCGGCTTGCAGGCAAAGGCGGTGTATTCCAGCCCCAGCTTTTTCGCCAGCGGCTCTACCCGCTTTTTCGTGTTGTTGGACAAAACCCTCATCTTTATCCCCAGCCGCCGCATTTCCTCCAGCCATTCCATAACGCCCTCCTCGGCGGCGGGACTGCCGTGCATGGACAGCGTGTTGTCAAGGTCGAGGATAAGTCCGCGCAAATGATTTTTTTTGATGAAATCCTCGTCAATGGACAGCACGTTCTTCATCCACCATTTAGGTTTAAACATCTTGTGATAAGCCTTTCCAAAATATCATATATCCGCAAAAAAGAAATAAGCCAACCCTTTCAGGCTGGCTTACCGCTTTGTAAGTGCCGGAAACCGGCTTGATATTTACTTGAACTTGCGCTTGCGAGCCGCTTCGGACTTTTTCTTGCGCTTTACCGAGGGCTTTTCGTAATGCTCTCTTTTGCGAACCTCAGCAAGTACGCCGTCGCGGGCGCAGGAACGCTTGAAACGCTTGAGCGCAGTTTCCAGTGACTCGTTTTTGCCCAGACGAACCTCTGCCATCTATATCCCTCCTTTTGCCGTTTGGCACAAGGTAAATTTCATCGAACCGTTTAAGGCACAGCCTTAAAACCCAATGTTCACTTGACATTATACATTAAATTTATCCCGTTGTCAATAGCTATTTCAAAAATTCTTCCGCACTTATCTCCACGCCGTCCTGCCACAGTCGCTCTAAATCGTAAAAATCTCTCGTTTCCTTGTGGAATATGTGTATCACCACGTCGATATAGTCCAGCACTATCCAGTTCGCCCCCTGATAGCCCTCGGTGCGTTTGGGCTCAAGTCCCGCCTGAGATAATTTAAACTCCACCTCGTCCGCCAAAGCCTTGACCTGAGTTGAGCTGCTGCCGTTGGCTATGATGAAATAGTCTGCGATAACCGTCAGCTCATCTATCTTGATTATCTTTATATTTTCTCCTCTTTTGCTGTCTATGGCTTTGACAGCTATTTCCAGAATTTCGTTATCCGTCATAGAATATACTCCTTTTTGTACTTTGCGTAGAAATTGTACCCTTCCAGCGTGCAGGCGGGTATCCTGTCCTTTTTGCCTATGGTCTTGCCTATCGACCAGCGCAGTATCATAAACATACCGTTGTCCAGGTCGTCCAATACTATTTTCCGATATTTTTCCACATCGTCATAATCTCTCTCCGCCGAAACGGTGTCCGCAAGAAAAACTATCTTTTCGATATCCGTCATATCCGCTTTTCCCACAGTGTGAAAGCGTATTGCGCTGAGTATCTCCTCGTCGGTTATCTTCAGCACATTCCTGACGTAATACGCTCCTGCGGGCGCATGCCACAGCTTCGGGCAGTCTATCTCGATAGGGTCGATATAAAACCCGCTGTTTTTTGCCTCCTCCAGCATAAGGTCAGGGTCGATCTCCTTCTGACAGTCGTGAAGAATTGCGGCGGTGTAAGCCTTGTCCACGTCAGCCCCGAACTTCTCCGCCAGCGTCACCGCCATTTTCGCCACATTGACGCTGTGCTTAAATCGTTTCCCGCCCATAAGGGGCTTTATTGTCTGTTCGTATTTTTTCAAGTCCTCGTTCATAATTTTGCTCTCTTTTAAATCAGAATTTATAATTTCCTGATAAATCGTAAGTTATCAGCGTGCAAGTATGGTGTAAGTAGTTTTCCAGTTTCGCATAATTCGCACATCTGAAAATCCCGCTTTTTTCAGGACCTCAATTTCATGCTCCGCTGTCAGTGGCGTGTCATAGTGATAAAACTCATTCGGTTCAAGATCCTGCTCACTTTTCAGCTTTTCCAATTCAGAAAAGTAAAAATGTTCTGCTTCTTTCGACTCTGCGAAATAATCTGTCAGAACGAAATATCCATTGTCGGTCAGTGCGGTATTCAGCTTTTTATACAGCTTCAGCTTTTGTGCGGCGGTGAAGTGATGGAGCGATTCGACTGAAACAGCGGCGTCAAGGCAGTTTGATCCAAAAGGAACATCGAAATAAGAACCGCAGATCAGCTTGATTTTGCGTTCTGAAAATTTCCGTTTCAGTGCCGTCAGCATATCGGCTGACAAATCGATCCCCACCACTGATGCTTCACTGTTCAGAATAAAGTAGTATTCAAGTTCAAGCCCTGTACCACAGCCCAAATCAAGAACATTTACATCGTGTTCCAACGGCAGCAAGGCTGCTGTATAAGGATAAAATTCCTCTGCGCCCTCAATTTCCGTCATCATATGCTCTTCATATCCGTTCAAACGGGCAGTGAAAAAAGCGTCCATTTTTTCAAGCTTCATATTATTCTCACTAACTTCCGCCTTATCCCCTATAAATCCCGTTTTCCAGAATATACTCCTTAACCTCCTCACTGAGCATTTCCGAAGTATCCCCGCCGTTTTTCAGCGTTTCCCGTATCAGGGTGGAAGAAACGTCGGTGACAGGCAGATTCAGCACCCGAACGTGCCCCAACTCTGCCGCCTTTTCGGTAAGGTCGGCGTAGCTGTCCTCCTCCCTTGCGGCGGCAACTACCGTACATTCCTTCAGTATACTTTCGTACCTGAACCACTTTTCAAAGGAAAAAAGCATATCCCCGCCGATAAGCAGGAAAAACTTCGTGCCCTTGGGGTAGTTGTCCTTTATTTTTCTGAGAGTATTTATAGTGTACCCCTCGCCGCCCAGTTTTTTCTCAATGTCGCTCACATTGTAAATTTTCCCCCGAAACGCCAGCCTGCACATCTCAAGGCGGTGCTGAAAGTCCGTGTCGGGAGTGGGTTTATGGGGGGAATGAAACGAGGGCATTATGATGATCTCCTCCAGCCCCAGCCGCTGACGACAGTTTTCCGCTAAGCGGATATGCCCAAGGTGCGGCGGGTCAAAGGCTCCCCCGAAAATTCCTACTCTTTTCATATTTTACCTCTTTGCGTCTGAATATCAGTCCAGATAGGAGGGCCTTTTGTCGCCCTTTGGTCTGTGCTTGAAAAGCACTATCTTGTTTCCTATCACATGGACTATCTCACACTCCGCCGCCTCAGCCAGCACGCTTGCCGCCTCGCTTGGAGTAAGCTCACAGGTCTCCAGCACCTTCAGCTTTATCATCTCTCTTGCTTTCAGCGCGTCCTTTACCTGTTTTATCAGCGTATCTCCGATAGGATTTTTTCCCACCTGGAAGATCGTATCCATAGTTGAAGCTATGGACTTTAGTTTTGCTCTTTCTTTACTTGTCATAAAACCCCCGATGGCAGTTGACAGTGTACAGTGTACAGTGCAAAGTTGTGGAGTTTTTCGCCGCAGGCGAAAAACGGATTTGGATTGCCGCCTGCAAATTCGCACATGTCATTTCAAATCCGTTTTTGCGAAGCAAAAACACCGTAACTGTGCACTTTTCACTTTGCACTCTTAACTTTTCGCTTTGCATTTTTAACTTATTTTATTCCTTGTTATTTTTAAGTGTTTCAGCAAGTTTCTTCATCGCATTCGCCCTGTGGCTTATCTCATTTTTTTCTTCTTCGTCAAGCTCCGCCATACTTCTGCCGTCCTCAAGCATAAATATGGGGTCGTAGCCGAAGCCGCCCTCGCCCACGGGCTCGTCGCCGATATAGCCGTCCAGAGTTCCTGTGACGCAGTATTCCCGCTTGTCGTCCAGAATGAAGTAGATCGCGCAGACGAACCTTGCGTTCCTCAGCGGCGTATCTACCCCCTGCATTTCCTCAAGCAGTTTTTCTATCCGTTCTCTGTCTGTGGCGTGTTCCCCTGCGTATCTTGCGGAATAAATTCCAGGCGCTCCGCCCAGAAATTCCACCTCAAGCCCGCTGTCATCGGCAATAACGGGCATACCCGACACCGCCCTCACAGCCTTCGCCTTGATATGGGCGTTTTCCTCAAAGGTCTCGCCGTCCTCAATTATTTCGGGGTCAACTCCCGCTTCCGCCATAGATACCGCCTCAAAGCCGTAAGGCGTCAGCAGTTTTCTGAATTCTCGGACCTTTCCCTCATTTTTTGTAGCAATTATAACTTTCATTGTATTTCCTCAGTATCAGCGGTTTCAGTTTTTTCCGCAGTCAGATCCATTCCCTCAAACAAAGCCTCAGCGTAATCCTCAGGGATAAAGGGCTGAAGATCGTCTATCCTTTCGCCCACGCCCACCAGCTTTACGGGAATGTCAAGCTCGTTTCTTATAGGTATTATTATACCACCTTTTGCCGTTCCGTCAAGCTTTGTGAGAACTATTCCCGAAATATCCGCCGCCTCTTTGAAAAGCCGCGCCTGATTTACGGCGTTCTGTCCCGTCGTGGCGTCAAGCACCAGCAGCGTTTCACGGGAGGAATCAGGCAGCTTCTGCATCGTTATCCTGTTTATCTTTTTAAGCTCCTCCATAAGATTTTTCTTATTGTGGAGCCGCCCTGCGGTATCTATTATGAGGACGTCATAGTTTTCCGCAAGGCACTTGGTGCAGGCGTCGTAAACCACGGCGGCAGGGTCTGAGCCCTCCTCCCGCTTTACGATATCGACCCCAGCTCTGTCCGTCCACACGTTCAGTTGATCGATAGCCGCCGCCCTGAACACGTCTGCCGCCGCCACGAGGACTTTTTTCCCCTGCGCTTTCAGATTTGCGGACAGCTTGCCAACGGTGGTGGTCTTTCCCGCCCCGTTAACGCCTATCATGGTGATGACTGCGGGGGAGGAGGACAGGTCAAGCTGATTGTTCCCGCTTATCATCTGTGAGATGATCTCTTTCATCGCGGTCATAACTTCGCCCGTGTCCGACATTTTGTCCTGCTTTGCCCGTTCTCTCAGCCTGTCGCATATCTCCACAGCCGTTTCAGCGCCCAGATCCGCCGTTATAAGCGTTTCCTCCAGCTCGTCGAAAAATTCGTCGTCTATCTTCTTGTATCCTCTGAACAGCTCGCCTATTTTTCCCGCAAGACTGTCCGTAGTCTTTTTCAGCCCGTTTTTCAGCTTTTCAAAAAGTCCCATAAAACCCCCGATGACAGTTGAAAGTGTACAGTGTACAGTGAAAAGTTGAGGAGTTTTTCGCCGAAGGCGAAAAACGGATTAGGATTGCCGCCTGCAAATTTTTGCCTGTCATTCCAAATCCGTTTTTGCGAAGCAAAAACACCACAACTGTGCACTTTGCACTGTGCACTCTTAACTTTTTTCTTTGCGCTTTTAACTTTCATTTGCGTGCAAATTCAAATTGCCGCCTGCAAATCAGCACTTGTCATTCCAAATCCGTTTTTGCGAAGCAAAAACACCACAACTGTGCACTTTGCACTGTGCACTCTTAACTTATCTTTGCACTTTTAACTTATCTTTGCATTTTTAACTTTCAGTTTATTCAAGTTCTTCCTCCACGTCCGCCAGCTCCTGCCTGAGCAGTCTTGACACGCCCTTTTCCTGCATAAACACTCCGTACAGCACGTCGCAGCCCTCTATCGTTCCTCTTCGGTGAGTTATTGTCATAAGCTGGGTACTGCCCGAAAAGCGCTTTAGGTAGGTTATGTACTTCACCACGTTCACCTCGTCAAGGGCGGCGTCCACCTCGTCCAGCATACAAAACGGCGTGGGCCTGTGGAGCAGCATTGCGAAATAAAGCGTTATCGCCACCATAGTCTGCTCCCCGCCCGACAGGGAAATAAGGTTCTTTATCAGCTTTCCCGGCGGGGCGGCGTATATCTCTATCCCGCTGTTCAGAACGTCGTTCGGGTCGGTAAGCTCCAGATGAGCGCTGCCCCCGCCGAACACCTCGATGAATACCCGCTGAAAATGCTCGTTTATGTCGTTGAAGCTGGACAAAAATCTCGCCTTTATATCGGCGGTGAGGCTTTCTATCAGCTTTTCCAGCTCTCTCTTGGAGCTTTCCACGTCGTCAAGCTGTTTTTTAAGCTCAGCGAAACGTGCCGAGACCTCCTCGTATTCCTCGATTGAGGCGAAGTTCACGTTGCCCAGGGCGGTTATCTTCCGCCTTAACTCCGCAAGCCTGCTCTTTGCGGCGGAAATGTCCTTTGGAACGCTTGCGGCGGCGTAAGCCTCGGTGGGAGTCATCTCGTACTTGTCCCACAGCCCCGACTTAATTCGCTCGCTTTCCTTTTCGCAGGCGTCCTTTCGCTCGGTAGCTATGGCAAGAGCGTTGGAGAATTTTTCCTTGTCCTCGCTTTTTTCTCTTATCTCCCTGTTTATCTCGCCTGAGCGCTTTTCAAGGGCGTTCAGCTGTTCTATCAGCTCTGCGCCCTCGTCCTTGCTTCCTGCAAGACGGGCTTTGAGAGCCTCTCCCTGCTTTACCTTTTCCTCGATGTCGGAATTTAGCTGAGCTATCTTTTCCTCCTGCTCCGCTATTTCCTGTTGAAGTGCGTTCCCGCCAAGGTCGAGAGCTTTCCTGCTCTCCTCCATATCCGCCTTGCGGGACTGTATATGCTCAATATCCTTTTTCAGCGCAAGATTTTCCAGTCCTAAAGCGGTAATTTTATCGCCAAGGGCGTTTCTTTCCTCAAGGCGTTTCTGCACGCCCTCGTCCGCCTGCTTTATGCTCTGGGCAAGCGCCTCTGCGTCCTTTTCGCACTGAGCAAGGTCTTTTTTGCTCTGCTCTATCGTTTCGTTATATTTTGCAATATCCGTGTCCGCGCGGGCAAGCATAGCTTCCTCGCTGTCCTGCTGTTCCTCTGCGGAGGAAATAAGCTGTTTTGTTGCGGCGATCTCTGCGCTGATACCCGTTTCCTCCGCATTTGCGGCGGCAAGCTGTTCGTTGTAGCCCTCCATTTCAATGGACATCTTGTTGACTTCCTCACGGAGGACGGACAATTCTTCATTTGCGGTTTTCAGCTTTGCGGAAAGCTCCTCCGCTTTCACGGTCAGCGTTTCTATCTCCTGATTTCTTGCGATTATCCCTGAGGTTTCCTTTAAAGAACCGCCTGTAAAGGAACCCCCTGCGTTTATCACCTGACCGTCAAGGGTAACTATCTTGAATTTGTAGCCGTTTTTCTTTGCGATTACCGTTGCGGTGTCGATGTCCTCCACCACGGCGCACCTGCCTAAAGCGAACCTGATTATATCCTCATACTTTTTGTCACATTTTACAAGCTGGCTAGCTATCCCCTCAAAGCCGTATTCCCCCTCAAGGTCTGCGTTCAGCACGTTGCCCTTTACCGAGGTCAGCGGCAGGAAGGTAGCCCGTCCGCCGCCTGTTTCCTTAAGATAGCGTATGCACCTTTTTGCGGCGTCCTCATTCGTCACAATAACGTTCTGCAAAACTGCTCCCAAAGCGGTCTCGATAGCAACGGTGTACTTTTTGTCCACCTTGATGACGTCCGCCACCGTGCCCTCGACGCCGCTGACCTTTCCGTGCCTTGCGGCGTTTATCACGGACTTTACGCTGGAGGCGTACCCCGCCATATTCTTCTCCACGTCGGAAAGAATCTCCAGCCTTGACTTGCACTGTTCATGCTCACGGCGAAGCTGTTCAAAACTGCTTTGCTTTTCCTCCAGCTTTGCCTTTTTCCCGCCGAACAGACGGGAATAGCCTGACAGCTTGTTTTCAGCCTCGTTTTTGCTTTCCTGCACCGAGGACAGCTTTTCCTCCAGCTCCTTGCGCTTTGCCCGCCATTCCTTTATCTGCGCCTCTCTCGCCTCAAAATGCTCTTTTGAAGCGGCAAGCCGTTCCTGAAGGTCGGTAATGCTCTGTGCGGCGGACTCGGCGGTGAGCTGTAACTGCGTCTTTTTCGTCAGCAGCTCGCTCTGCCTGTTTTCCAGCTCCTTGTATTCACGGTCAAACTCGTCGTTCTTTGCCGACATTTCCGAAAGCTGTGCGCCAAGGCGCTTTGCCTGCTCGTCGTTGCTTTGCAGTAGCTTTTCTTTTCCTTCTATCTCAGCTTCGGCGGCGTTTATCTTTTCTTCAAGCTCAGCCGATCCGTTTTCGCTGTCCTTTATCTGCTGTTTTATCTGCTCTATTTTTTCGTTGCAGTGAAGAATCTCGTTTTCCAAAACCGCCTTTTCGCGGTCGGCGGCGGCTATCTCGTCCCTTGCGGCGTCGCCTTTTCTGCGCAGCTCCTCCTGCTGTGCGGAGATAAGCATTTTCTTTTCCGCAATTTCTTCGTTTTCCCGTTCCAACTCCTCTATCTCACGCTGAAAATGCTCACATTCCCCTTGATTTGCAAGTATCCTGTCGTCCTGCTCAATAAGCTCTCTGCCTATCCTCTCCAAGTCCCACACGCCGACGCCTATATCAAGGGCTTTTTCCTCCTCCATAAGCACCCGCGCCTGTCTTGCCTTTTCCGACTGCTTTTCCAGCACGGGAATACGGGCGGAAAGCTCCGTTTCGATATCCTTCAGGCGCATTATGTTGTCGTTGGCTCTGGCAAGGTCACGCTCCGCCTCCTGCTTTCTGTGGAGGAATTTGGAGACTCCCGCCGCCTCTTCAAAAAGCTCCCTCCTTTGAGTATCACGGCTGTTTATGACTTCCGAAACTCGTCCCTGCCCGATAATGGAATAACCGTCACGTCCGAGACCCGTTCCCATAAGCAGCTCCTGAACGTCTTTAAGACGGCTTTTTTCATTGTTTATCAGATATTCACTGTCGCCCGTTCTGTACAGCTTTCTTGTGATGATAACCTCGTCGCTGTCCACATTCAGCGCCCTGTCAGTGTTGTCAATGGTGAGGGAGACCTTGGCAAAGCCCATAGGCTTGCGGGATACGGTGCCGTGAAAGATAACGTCCTCCATCTTATCTCCGCGCAGAGTTTTAGCGCCCTGCTCTCCCATAACCCAGCGCAGGGCGTCGCTTATGTTGCTTTTGCCGTTGCCGTTGCTTCCCACGATAGCGGTCATTTTCCTGTCGAAATTCAGCTCCGTCTTGTCCGCAAAGGACTTGAACCCCTGAATTTCCATGGATCTAAAAAACATTGCCTGTCCTCAATTTCTTTTATCGTCTGCGGCGTGTATCTCCAAAAGAACGCCGCTTTTTTCCTTCATTTTGAAAGTTATCCCCTGCTCCGCCAGCGCATGCTTGTTGCAGCCGCCGTGTCCCGAAACAAGGCTCATATTCTTCCTGTCCGTGTAGATAATGAACCTGCTCCCGCCGATCTTTTCCATCTCAGCGAGCATTTTCCTGTACATTCTCCTGCTTTCCACTATGTCTCCGAGAGCAGGGTGGTAAGCTCCGCCTGTGCGCTGTTTTGCCACTTCCTCAGAGGCGTGAAGCCCAAGGCGTATCACGGGAATGTTCTTTTCCTCAAAAAAGTCCAACAGCTTTGCGCAAAGCTCCACCGTTTCCTCGAAAGAAAAGCTGTTGTAAAGCCCCTTTTCCCTCAGCTCGTCCAACATCGTGCCTTTAAGTATAACGGTTGGGTATATCCTCACCGTGTCGCATTTCAGCTCTGCAAATTCTCTTGCAGTTTCAAGGCAGTATTCAGGCTTATCACCGTACAGTCCCGTCATCATCTGCAAGCCCAGCTCAATGCCGTAAGCCTTGATCAACTTGCTTGCCCGCCTTACGTCCTCGGCGGTATGACCACGGAGATTTGCTTTCAGCACCTCGTCGTTCATGCTCTGAGCGCCCAGCTCCACCGCCGTGACGCCGAACAGCTTAAGCTCCTCCATTATCTCCTCGTCAATGCAGTCGGGGCGGGTGGAACAGCGTATCCCGCCGTACTGTTCGGGGAACGCCTTAACATATTCCGAAGCGGCAAGGAGCAGCTCCCGCCGATAATCCTTATCCACAGCGGTAAAGCTGCCGCCGAAAAATGCGATCTCCGCCTGTAAATTATTTTTTTGCAGCAAAGGCACCTGCGCCGCCAGAATCTCCCTCACTTCCTCAGGGAAAGGCGCTCTCTCGCTCCCGCTGATGAACCGCTGATTGCAGAAAGAGCAGGTGTTTGGACAGCCCTTGTGGGGGATAAATATGGAAAGATTAGTTTGTTTCATAGCCCATCAGCTTTACAGCTTCTTTTGCGGCGTTTTGCTCCGCCTCTTTTTTGCTTGCGCCAACGCCCGTTCCGATTATCTGTCCGTTTAAAAGCACGTTTGAAGTGAAGGTCCTGTTGTGCGCCGCGCCGCTTTCGTCCGCAAGCTCATAAACTACCTTTTCTTCGGGATTTTGCTGGATTATCTCCTGCAAAATAGTCTTGTAGTCCCCGATAAGGAGCTTCCCGCTTTTCAGCACGTCGATAGGGGGGATAAACGGCAAAATGAAATTTTGCGCCGCCGAAAATCCTCCGTCAAGATAAATAGCCGCTATCAGCGCCTCAAATGCGTCCGCAAGGATCGAACGGCGGTGGCGTCCGCCCGTGTTTTCCTCGCCCTTGCCAAGGAATATCTCGTTGCCCAGCCCTATTTTTTCCGCAAAAGGGAACAGGGAATGCTCGCACACTATGCTGGCTCTCAGCTTTGTGAGCTGACCCTCGGGCTTGTCTAAATTTTCAAAAAGATACTTTGAAACTACCAGAGAAAGCACGCTGTCCCCCAGAAACTCCAGCCGTTCGTTGCTGTGGTGGTTTTTCCCGCCAACGAAGGAAGAATGGGTCAGCGCCTCTTTAAGCAGTCCCTTATCCTTAAATTCATATCCTATCCGCTGTTCAAAATCAGTCATTTGCAACCTCTGTACCGTCTGTATTCAGCTTCTGCAGCGCGGCGGTCATCTCCTCGATAACGTTGTTTTCGATAAATTCCTTCGCCTGCCTTACCGCATTCTTGAACGCCAAAGCGTCGCTGCTGCCGTGAGCCTTTATAACAGGCTTTGCCGTACCCAGCAGGGGAGAACCGCCCGTTTCACGGTAGTCCATTTTCCTTGACAGCTCCTTTATCCCTTTCATTGTGAAAAGAGAGCCTATCTTCGTGCCGAAATTCTTGAAAAACAGGCGTTTCAGGGAAATCTTCATAAATTTTCCCATACCCTCGATAGTTTTCAGATAAACATTCCCAGTAAAGCCGTCCGTCACCAGAACGTCACAGCCGCCAAGAGCCGCCTCTCTGCCCTCGATACTGCCGATGAAGTTTACAGGCGCTTTTAGCAGCAATTCTCTCGCCTCGCGCTCCAAGTCCCTGCCCTTTTCCTCCTCGGTGCCCACGTTGAGCAGTCCTACACGGGGACTTTGCACGTTCATTATCTTGTCCATATAAACGCTGCCCATAACGCCGAACTGCTGTAACATCTCTGCTCTGCACTCCACGTTCGCCCCGCCGTCAAGGAGTATGTAGTTATTGTCCGCCGAGGGCATTATGGGAGCAAGTGAGGGGCGCTTCACGCCCTTTATCCTGCCTATCAGGGTAGTACCGCCCACCACCAGCGCCGCCGTACTGCCGCCGCTGATGAAAGCGTCCGCCTCGCCGTTTTTCACAAGCTGGAACGCAACGCCCATTGAGCTGTTCAGCTTAGCCTTTCTTATGTCGGTGGGATTGTCCTCTATTCTGATAACGCCGTCTGCGTTTTTCACCGTGATATTCTGAGTTGAAACGCCCAGCGCCTTTATTCTCTCGTTTACCTGCTTTTCGTCGCCGCAGAGAACGATATTGACGCCGTATTCCTTTACCGCCAGCGCGGCGCCCTTTATCACCTCGTCGGGAGCGTTGTCGCCGCCGAAAGCGTCCATTGCGACTGTTATCTTTGCCATTTTAACAAACCCCTTTCCGATTTTACTTAGCGTAAGCGGCTTTCAGCCTTTCAAGCCCTCTCGCCGCTATCTTTTCATATCTGTCCTGCTTGTTTTTTATATTTTCCTCAAGGGGCGGGAGTATCCCCATATTCGCCCCCATAGGCTGAAAATCCTTGTTTTCCGTGGAAACGTGCCTGCAAAGAGCATTGCATATAGTGCCGTCGGGAAGTACAAGCTCCTCTTCCCCCAAAAGCCTTTTTGCAAGGCTTATCCCTGCGATAATTCCACTCATTGCGCTTTCAACGTAGCCCTCCACCCCTGTCATCTGTCCTGCGAAAAAGACGTTTTCACTGCCCTTAAGCATAAACCTGCCGTCAAGGAGCAGGGGAGAGTTTAAAAACGTGTTGCGGTGCATAACGCCGTATCTTGCAAATTCGGCGTTTTCAAGCCCCGGTATCATACCGAACACCCGCTTTTGCTCAGGGAATTTCAGATTTGTCTGAAATCCCACGATATTGTACAGCGTTCCCTCGGCGTTTTCCTTGCGAAGCTGGACTGCCGCCCAAGGGCGGTGACCGGTGCGGGGGTCGGTAAGTCCCACAGGCTTCATACAGCCGTATCTCACGCTTTCCTCCCCGCGCTTTGCCAGGACCTCGACAGGCATACAGCCCTCGTAAACGGTCAGGTTTTCAAACTCCTTTAAAGGAGCCGTTTCCGCATTTATCAGTTCGTTATAGAACCGCTGATATTCCTCCCTGTTCATAGGGCAGTTGATGTAGTCCGCCTCCCCCTTGTCATAGCGGGTGGCGAAAAACGCCCTTGTCATATCAATGCTCTCAAAGGTAACGATTGGAGCCGCGGCGTCATAGAAGCTGAGCGTATCGCCGCATTTTTCCCTTATCGCCTGCGCCATTTTGTCGGAGGTGAGAGGACCCGTAGCTATCACCGTGTCCTTTTCGGGAAAGCAGGTTATCTCCTCCGAAACCACCGTTATATTGGGGTGGGAATTTATCTTTTCGGTAACGTAATCGGAGAAAAGCTCGCGGTTCACCGCCAGCGCTCCTCCTGCGGGAACGGCTGTTTTGTCCGCCGCCTCAAGTATCAGCGAGCCCAGTATCCGCATTTCAGCTTTCAGCATACCGCTTGCGCTGTTTATCCTCGCCGCTTTCAGGGAGTTGGAGCATACCAGCTCCGCCAGACCGTTATAGCGGTGAGCAGGGGTACGCTTGTTCGGCTTCATCTCAAAAAGCGTGACCTTTATTCCTCTTTCCGCCAAAGCCCAAGCCGCCTCACAGCCTGCAAGCCCGCCGCCGATGACTGTCGCTTTATTCACAAAAACAGCTCCTTAATTTTCGTCAGGTTCTCTCTCGTAATCGCAGCCCTCGCCGTCGCAGTATATCTTACCCTTTTTGCCCGCCTTTTTGAACAGCGTTTTACCGCATTTGGGGCAGGTCTCGGGGATGGGCGTATCCCAGTTCATATAGCCGCATTCCTTGTAGTTTTCACAGCCGAAGAAGGGCTTTCCCTTTTTGGATTTTTTCGCCAGCATCTTGCCGCCGCATCTGGGGCAAAGTCCGCCTGTTTCAACTACTATCTTCTTCGTGTTTTTACATTCGGGAAATCCCGAACAGCCTAAAAACTTCCCGTAAGGCCCTATCTTTATCACCATAGGCTTTCCGCAAAGCTCACAGACCTGGTCGGTAGGCTCGTCGGGTATCTTCACCCGCTTGCCGTCCATTTCCTCCTCCGCTTTTGTGAGAGTTTTGGAGAAATCTTTGTAGAAATCTCTCAAAACCTCCACCCATTCCTCCTTGCCCTCTTCTATCTTGTCAAGGTCGGTCTCCATTTTTGCGGTGAATTTAACGTCCACGATATGCTGAAAATGGTCTTCCAGCAGGACGGTTATGGTATCGCCGAGAGGCGTTGGCTTGAGCTGTTTCTGCTCAAATTCCACATAATGCCTGTCAAGTATTGTTGAAATAGTGGGAGCGTAGGTGGAAGGTCTTCCTATGCCGTTTTCCTCCAGCGCCTTTATCAAAGTCGCTTCGTTGTATCTTGGAGGTGGCTGGGTGAAGTGCTGATTGCCTGTCAGCTCCTGCACCTTCAGCTTTTCTCCCTCAGTCAGCTTGGGAAGCGCGCCGCCGTTTTCCTCGTCGTTTTCGGAAACCTCGGCGTACAGCTTGGTAAAGCCCTCGAACTTCACGGTAAAGCCGTTTGCCTTGAAGGTACAGTTGCCCGCTTTTATAGAGGCGGCAACTGTGTTCAGCTGAGCGTTAGCCATCTGGCTCGCCATAAATCTCTCCCATATCAGCTTGTACAGCTTATACTGGTCAGAGGTAAGACTGCTCTTTATGCTCTGAGGAGTTAATGCTACCGTTGAAGGGCGCACCGCCTCGTGAGCGTCCTGAACGTTACTTTTCGTCTTGTACGTTCTGGGCTTGTCAGGCAGGTAGTCCTCGCCGTAAAGCTCCTTGATAAGCGCCGCCGCAGCCGCCTTTGCCTCGTCGGAGATACGCAGGCTGTCAGTTCTCATATAGGTGATAAGACCAACTGCGCCCTGACCCTCTATCTCAACGCCCTCGTACAATTCCTGCGCCGCTTTCATTGTGCGGCGGGAGTTAAAGCCTAAGCGTCTGTTCGCCTCCTGCTGTAAGGTGGAAGTGGTGAACGGGGGAGCAGGCTGTTTCTTGCGGGTGGATTTTTTTATCTCGTCTACCACAAAGTCCTGTCCCTCAAGGCTTTTCAGTATCTTGTCGGCGTCCGCCTTGCAGTTTAGCTCCGCTTTCTTTCCGTCCACCTCGGACAGCTTGACAGGAAAAGCCTTTTTGCTTGAAGCGGCAAGGAGCTTTCCGTCAATGCTCCAGTATTCCTTGGGAACGAACGCCTTTATCTCGTTTTCACGGTCGACTATCAGCTTTACTGCCACGGACTGAACGCGTCCCGCCGAAAGCCCTCTGCGCACCTTTTTCCACAGGAACGGGCTCAGCTTGTACCCCACGATACGGTCAAGGATACGCCTTGCCTGCTGTGCGTTTATCAGGTCGGTGTCAAGACTGCGGGGATTTTTCATTCCCGCCTCAACGCCGCTTTTCGTTATCTCGGAAAATGTGACTCTGATAGGCTGACTTCCGTCAAGTCCCAGCACGTTGGCAAGGTGCCATGAAATGGCCTCTCCCTCACGGTCAGGGTCGGTTGCAAGGTACACTTTTCCCGACTTCTTGACGTAGCCCTTCAGCTCCTTTATCAGATTTGCCTTATCCTTCTTGTTTTCGTAAACGGGGGCGAAATCATGCTCCACGTCCACGCCAAGCTTTGATTTTGGCAGATCTCTTATATGTCCCGCACAGGCGACAACGTGATATTTTTTGCCCAGATATTTTTGTACGGTCTTCGCCTTTGAGGGCGACTCCAAAATTACTAAGTCTGACATAAATCCCCCAGTTGACAGTTGACAGTTGACAGTGTAAAGTGTAAAGTTAAGGTGTTTTTTGCCTTTGGCAAAAAACAGTTTTTGGATTGTCGCCTGCGTATCTGCGCATTTTGCGTTGATCCGTTACAGGATTTTTTTACATTGTCAACTATCTACTGTCAGTTCCTTTTTGTCATTTCCCAGCATATTATTGCTGCCGCGGCGGCGGCGTTCAGCGACTCTGCGCCGCTTACGGGAATGTATATTTTTTTGCAGAGAGCAGCGGCGGTCTTTGAAACGCCGTGTCCCTCGTTGCCTATTATAACGGCGGCTTTTTTGGGGAAAGCAACGTCTCCCAGCTTTTCCGCCGCCCTGTCCAACATAGCGGCGTAGACCTCAAAGCCGCTTTGTTTCAGCTCCGCTATCGCCTTTCCTGTGTCCGCCTGATATACGGGGATACGAAAAACGCTGCCCATCGAGGCTCTCAGGGCCTTGGGCGACCATATATCGGCGCTGTCGCCGCACATAATAACTCCGTCCATTCCCAAAGCCTCGGCTGTTCTCAGCATAGTGCCTGCGTTGCCGCTGTCCTGGACGCAGTCCAAAACCAGAATTTTCCCGCTGTTTAATATTCTATCAGGATTTACGGATTTGTCAAGGATTTTCCCCGCTATGAAAATGCCCTGCGGGGACTTTTGCTCGCTTAAATAAAGATAAACCTCGTCTGAAACCGTGGTAGTTTCACAAGCTGCTTTCAGCTTTTCCACAATTTCAGGGAATTTCTGCTCCGCCGTGTCGCTTATCAGCGCCCACTGGGGAGTTATCCCCGCTGAAACAGCCTCCATACACAGCTTTACGCCCTCTGCGGCAAACAGCCCCGTTTCGTCCCTCAGCTTTTTCTCTCTCAGCAAGCCCTTGCTTTTTACTATCAGAGGATTTTTCCTTGAAGTGATTTTCATTTGACAATACTCCGCAGGTGTGATATTCTATAATAAACTTACAAATTAAAAGGTGATAAAATGGTTTTTTCCGAGCTGAAAAACATCTCCGCCGAAACAGGGCTTGAATGGGACGAAAGCCGTCTTGCCCTTATCGGCACACTATATGATTATCCCGTTGTGCTTAAGGATATACCTGAAAAGAGGGAATATCTTCTGACGGTTTTCTGCCGTATGCGCCCGAGCGTCGACGAAAGCGTCACGAAAGGGATAACCCTTTTGCTGGACAAGCTGCCCCAAAATGCCGTTGCAGGCAGGAAAAACGAGCTTCATTATCAGCAGCTCCGCTTTAACGCCCAGTTTCTTTATCAGGAAAATCTTCCCCTGCTTGCGGACTTTGTGAAAGGGCTTGTCTCGCTTTTGAACGGTTATCAGCTTGTCCCCTGCGAAATGGACGAAAAGACGGCGTTCCCCATCGAAAAAATTCAGCCGAAGAAGAGGGAAAAGCGTCCCGCCGACAGCGTTTCCAAGCGCTTTGACAAATACAGCGTCAGAGGCTTTATAGGAGCATTTCTCGGCGCGGCGGCGATGTCGGTGATATCGGGACTGATAATCAAAGCCAACGACGGCTCGAACGTGGGCGTTATGCTGGCGTCCTGGTCGGCGGGAGCGCTGATCGCGCTGGTGACCCTTGCGGATTACCGTTTTCTCGCCCGCAAGATAGACGTTTTCGGCACCTTGTCCTGCTCTGCCCTGACTGCGGCGGCGTGCTTTATCTGCTCCTGGATAGGGACGGTGAGGGCGATGATAAACACCGCCTCCGCAATATTTCCCGACGTTCCGTTTTTCAGCGCCGTGAGGAACCGCACCTTGTATCTCGTGCTTTTCGGCGAGATAACCGACGATTTCATTTTAATGCTGGTAAAGAGCCTTTTCAGCGCTTTGATAGCGTCAGCGGCGTTTTACACCGTATATTACCGCCGCCACTCTGCAATAATGTACAGCGAGGGCGGGGATTACGTTGCAAAAAGCTGATTTTTATCGGAAAAAGCCTTGCTTTGCTGAAAATAAATCGCTTTATATATACGAAATATCACGCCCGTAAAAACGCAGGCGTGATATTTTTTGCCTTTACATAGCGGCTTTAGCCTTCTCGCACAGAGAGGTGAAAGCAGCGGGGTCGTTTATTGCGATCTCGGAGAGCATTTTGCGGTTGAGCGCAATATCAGCTTTTTTAAGACCGCCCATAAACGTGGAATAGTTCATACCGTTGAGCTTGCAGCCTGCGCTTATCCTTGCGATCCACAGTCTGCGGAAATCTCTCTTTTTAAGACGTCTGCTTATATAAGCGTACTGACCTGATTTCCATACGGCTTCCTTGGCGGTTTTGAAAAGTCTGCTTTTTCCGCCCCAGTAGCCCTTTGCCAGTTTAAGTGTTTTATTTCTTCTCTTGCGTGTAGCAAGCGCGCCTTTTACACGAGCCATTGTTCATATCCTCCTTTACTTTGCGTAAGGCATAAGAGCCTTGATCTCTTTCATATCCGCTTCGCTGGCATAAGAGCCTGCACGGTTGTTGCGCAGACGCTTTCTGCCCTTTTGAATGAGTCTATGACGGCGGTTGGTGGTCTGATACTTTACCTTGCCGCCTGCCGTGAACTTAAAGCGTTTCTTGGCGCCGCTGTGGGTCTTGATCTTGTTTTTCATTTATATAGCCTCCGTTCCTTTATTTTACAGATTTATTGTTCATTGCCGCAGCAAAAAGCCGCTGACATTGACAGCGTTTATTCCTGAGTGTCTGTGACGTCGGTGTTCTCGGTGTTCTCGGTGTTTTCGTCGGGCTCGGACTTTTCGGGTTCGGGCTTTTTCTCCTGTTTCGGCTTGGGCGCTTTCTTTGCGGAAGGAGCAGCTTTCGGCTGCAATACCGCAGTAAAGTTTTTGCCCTCAAGCAAAGACGGCTTATCCGCAGCGCCGTAATCGGCAGCGGCGTCCATAAAGCGTTTCATAAGCTCCTCCCCCAGATTCATATGGGAAAGCTCTCTGTTGCGCTTAAAGCGTATCCTTATCTTTACCTTATCGCCGTTTTGCAGGAACTTTATCGCCTGAGCCACCTTGCGGTTGAAGTCGTTGGTGTCGATATTAAGGAACATACTTACTTCCTTAAGCTCAGACTGCTTCTGGTTCTTTTTCGCTTCCTTCTCACGCTTGGTCTGCTCAAAACGATATTTTCCGTAGTCCATTATCCTGCACACGGGAGGGACCGCCTGCGGTGCGATAAGGACAAGGTCAAGGTCCGCCTCCTCCGCATGCTTTAACGCCTCCTCGGAGGACATTATGCCGAGCTGTTCATTTTCAGGTCCGATAACACGGACTTCCTTTTCATTGATCTCCTCGTTGATGAGGGGCTGTTTAGCGCTGATGGTCAGACACTCCTTCCGATAGTTGATAGTTTTTAGTTGTTAGTAGTTAGTTTGTGAAAAATAAAAAGCACGGGAAGACGCTCCCGTGCCGAAAAATCATAGTTATAGATCTTCCGCAAAACATTGACCCTTTCGCAAAGCTGGGGGTGAGAGCAAATCTTCTTTTTGTTATGCACTTATGTATTATAGCAGGTGTTTTTCGGTTTGTCAAGGGGGAAAGGGAAATTTTTTAGGAAAAAGCCGTTTTATCCTCTTGACAAAAGGGGAGAAGTCGTGTAAAATATGACCGTCAGATGTTGGATCGCTCATCGTAGTGGCGTTTCGCTGCCGTCCGCTTAACCACAACGGGAAATGCGAACTGTTTTACTGGCGTTTCGCTGCCGTCCGCTTGACCACAACGGGGAATGCGACCTGTTTTATTGGCGTTTCGCTGCCGTCCGTTTATCCACAACGGGAAAGGCGACCTGTAAAAGCGATCATATTTTAAAAAATCTGTCCCGCCTCAAGCGGGAGCTTAAGGGCTGTTGAAACAGTCCTTAATTTTTTAGGCACTTCTTGCTTTATTTGTCAACTCCACCCTTTTAATTCCTCTAAAAACTCTTTGTAATCATCGTCAGACCAATAGAAGGTCAGTTCTTCCTCCGAATAATCTTCAGGCTTATCACGCATAAAGCCGTTGTCAACGCCATATCCGAATTTTTGCAGCACTGCCTGTGCAAACTCCCTGAAAAACATTCCTATTCCCGTAATTACGTTGCCGTCCTCCACTACTCCCTTATGTACAAAGTTATCTTTTTCGATGAAGTTAAAAGTATCTGCCATTTGCATAAAATAGCCTGCCGTAAATTTTTTTCCGTTTAATATCCCTGCTTTTGACAGCAGGACGGGAGATGATGAGATAGCCGCAAAAACAACGTCCGAATTTTCACCGCTTTTCAGAAAATCGATCAGCTTTTCATCAAATAATGCAGGCAGCGGATTTACGGTGCCCGGCAAGATCACGCAGGAATAATCGGTTATTTTTACTTCTTCCGTTGTTTTTGTGGGGAAAACACGCAGTCCTTCTTCGCTTGAATACTCTTTGTTATCGGTTGCAATAAAGTCTATCTTTTCTCCGAACCAGACTGACAGCGCAGATGTAAGGCAGGTTATTTCCTGCAAGGAAAAATCAGGATACAATAAAACTGCAAATTTTCTCATTTGCCTGCCTCCTTTAGAAGAAGTGCTTATTGCTTTAAATTATACTTTGTTGCTTTCGTCTTGTCAATATTCTTAAAATATGCTACAATATACCCACAAACAACAGGAGGAAACCATAATGTCCCTTGAAGAAATATACGCAAAAATGCACGGTGAAAAGCTGTATCTTCCCAACGAGCCCAAGCTGGCGGAGGAGCAGATGAAGCGCCTCGACCGACTTTACGATTTCAATATGACCCGCCCCACCGAGCAGGAAAAGCGGGCGGAAATGCTGAAAACAATGTTCGCCGAGATAGGGGAGAATTGCTATATCGAGCCGCCGCTTCACGCCAATTTCGGCGGGAAATTCGTCCATTTTGGCAATAACATCTACGCAAATTTCAACCTGACCCTTGTGGATGACACCCATATTTATGTTGGCGATTACACGATGTTCGGACCAAATGTCATTCTCGCCACGGCGGGACACCCAATACTTCCTCAGCTTCGTGAGCAGGTCTACCAGTTCAATTCCCCCATTCATATAGGAAGAAACTGCTGGCTTGGTGCGGGCGTCATAGTCCTGCCCGGCGTTTCCATAGGCGACAACTCCGTTATCGGCGCAGGGAGCGTTGTGACAAAGGATATTCCCGCCAATGTGATAGCGGTGGGCGATCCCTGCAAGGTCCTCCGCGAGATAGGCGAAAAGGACAGGGAAGTGTATTTTAAGGATCTGAGGATAGACGTGTGAAATTCCGATAATTATTCACACGACCCGCCCGTCGGAAATACCGCATTTTGCGCCAATATGAAATAACGTAAAGCAAAGTCTGCACCTTCTTTCACAGCGTCAGTGCAGAAAATTCACATTTTTTCCTTTGCCTCATCAAGCAGTCGGCTCAGGGTGATGTCCCTCATTTCCCCCTCCATAGCGGACTGTATCGTTTCTATCTTATCGTCCATAACGGAATGTATGGTTCTCCCTATGGGACATTCAGGGTTTGGGTTTTCGTGGAAGTGAAAAAGCGATTCCTCCTTTTCCACCGCCTTGAAAATGTCCAGCAGGGTTATCTCCTCCGACGGCCTTGCAAGAAAAGCTCCGCCCACGCCTGACCTTATCTCAACTATTTTTGCGGAGGAAAGGGAGCCGAGAATGTTCCTGACTATAACAGGATTAACGTTTATGCTCCCCGCAAGAAAATTTGACGTCACCTTCCGTTCGTCCTGAAACATTGCAATACAAAGCAAAATGTGCGTCGCAATGGTAAATCTGGAAGAAAACTGCAAGAAAACACCTCCATTCTCAATAATATTGTAGCATTTTTTCGTTGTAATGTCAATAGTTACAATATCTCAGCCGAAATTTTGTGTAATCATACAAATCGTTGTTGTAAGTGTTGACATTACAGCTGTTATTTGCTATAATATGGTTGTAACAAGAGAAGTTACAACTAAACATTTCGGAGGATAACGTTATGAGCAATTACAACAAAGTAAGCATTGGTCAGGACGCAAGAACAGAGCTGCACGACAAGCTGTCGCTCACAGGGGCGGAGATAAGCGTGAACAATCTCCCCGCAGGGGCGGGCGTGCCTTTCGTACATTCCCATAAGCAGAACGAGGAGATATACGCCATTCTCTCAGGCAGGGGCAAAGCCGTCATCGACGGAGAAACGGTGGAGCTTAATGCAGGGGATTGGGTAAGGATATCTCCTGAAGCAAAAAGGCAGTTCTCCGCGGCGGCGGATTCAGCTATCAGCTATATCTGCATACAGGTAAAAAGCGGTTCGCTGGGCGCGTATACCGCTGAAGATGCGGAAATTCACGGGTAAAATTTGAAACTGCGGATTATTCTTATAAACACAAAATCCCCTCATACGAGGGGATTTTTTCATAAAGTTGTTTTGAATAAAAGATTTTTTGGGTCGCAGATATGAAAACACGCTCCCGTTATCTGGGAGCGTGTTGGGTGCAGCGTCACGCTGCTGGAGCGGATTACGGGACTCGAACCCGCCACATTCACCTTGGGAAGGTGACGCTCTACCGGATGAGCTAAATCCGCAGGTAGTTTTTAGAGATTAGTTGTTAGTAGTTAGTTGGGGGATTTTTCTAACAATGTGCTTTTTCCATTTGCCAAAAATCCCCTCATACGAGGGGATTTTTGGCAAATGACTTGGAGCGGATTACGAGGCTCGAACTCGCTACCTCCACCTTGGCAAGGTGGCGCTCTACCGGATGAGCTAAATCCGCG
>CANRGJ010000014.1 GCA_947630175.1 uncultured Ruminiclostridium sp.
TGTTGGCTAGTTTTTCTACTACTTTTTACCTTTCTGTGCTTTTTTGTTCTGTTTGTATAATTTGGGGCGGTTCATATAAGTCTGCTTTATTTTTTAAAAGGTACAAAAGTATACAAGAAAAGTATACAATTATTGTATAAAATTCTATTGCCAAAAGCGGACAAAAGTGGTATAATTTAGAAAAGCGATAAAATGCCTTTTTCTGCAAAAGCTAATTAAAACATTTCCGAAAGGATAGCATAAAAATGGAAACCCCCTCAAATCTGATAAAGGAACGCTATAACGTTGGCGGAATGACCTGCTCCGCCTGCTCCGCCCACGTCGAAAAAGCAGTGAGCAAAGTAAACGGTGTCGCCAAAGCAGAAGTAAATCTCCTCACCAACTCTATGACCGTTCAGTACGACCCGTCAGTCTGCGGCAAAAACGACATAATCCGCGCGGTAGAGGAGGGTGGCTACACCGCCTCTCTCCCAACTCCGAAAAAATCCGAGGAAAAGCGGGAAAGCCCCGCCGAGCTGCGTCAGCGCGAATTTAAGTCGATGCGTGATCGTCTTATTCTGTCCATAATATTTTTAGTTCCTCTTTTTTACATCTCAATGGGACATATGCTGGGACTTCCTCTGCCCTCCTTTTTGAACGGTGTGGAAAATTCCCTTATTTTCGCCTTTACGCAGCTTCTCCTTGCCCTGCCTATCGTGCTGATAAACAAGCATTATTTTGTCAACGGCTTCCGCAATCTGATAAAAGGCTCGCCAAATATGGACACGCTGATAGCCTTAGGCTCAGGCGCTGCCCTTGTTTACGGCATCTTTGCGATATACCGCATAGGCTGGGGCTTGGGACACGGAGATACCGCCCTTGCCGAAAAGTATATGATGAGCCTTTATTTTGAAAGCTCAGGCACGATACTCACCCTTATTTCGGTGGGAAAAATGCTGGAGGCACGGGCAAAGGGAAAAACCTCCTCCGCAATAGAAAAACTACTTGATCTTGCCCCAAAAACGGCGGTAGTGGAGCGTGACGGAGTTGAGCTTACCGTTTCACCCGACGAGATAGCAAAGGACGATATCGTAATAGTCAGAGCAGGCGAAAGCGCAGCCGTAGACGGAATTATCGTTGAAGGCAGCGGAACTCTCGACCAGTCCGCCGTCACAGGCGAAAGCATAGGCGTAGAAAAAACAGTTGGCGATAATGTTATCGCCGCCTCGATAAATAAAAGCGGCTACTTTAAAATGCGCGCCCAGCGTGTAGGCGACGACACGACGCTGGCTCAGATAATCCGCCTTGTAGAGGATGCCACAGGCTCAAAAGCCCCCATAGCAAAGCTGGCGGATAAAATAAGCGGAATTTTTGTCCCCGTTGTGATAACGATAGCAGTAATAGCGGGAATTGCGTGGCTTATAGCGGGAGAGACCGCCGAAACAGCCCTTTCCACCGCTATTTCGGTACTTGTCATCTCCTGTCCCTGCGCCTTGGGACTTGCAACTCCCGTTGCGATAATGGCAGGAACAGGCAAAGGCGCTGAAAACGGTATTCTGATAAAATCTGCCGCCGCCCTTGAAACTGCTCATAAAGTCAAAGTGGTGGTAATGGACAAAACAGGCACAATAACCACGGGCAAGCCCTCCGTCACCGCCTTAAAGCCCGCTGACGGCATAACGGAAGCTCATCTGCTCACCGTTGCCGCAAGCCTTGAGAAAAAATCCGAACACCCCTTAGCCGAGGCAGTCCTCGCCTGCGCTGAGGAAAACAAGATAACTCTTTCCCCCGCCGAGGATTTCAAGGCAGTTTTCGGCAAAGGCGTATCCGCAGTGATAAACGGAAATACCTGCCTTGCAGGCAACTCCGCCCTGCTTGCCGACAACAACGTTTCTCTCCGTGAATGGCAGTCCGCAGCCGACAGTCTTGCAGACGAGGGCGCAACGCCCCTGTTCATCACCGAAAACGGCAATGTCATCGGCATTATCGGCGTAGCTGACACGGTAAAGCCCACCGCCGCCGAAACTATATCCGAGCTTAGATCAATGAACATTCAGGTGGTAATGCTCAGCGGCGACAACAAGCGCACTGCCGAGGCGGTAGGGAAGCGTCTGGGCATTGACCGAGTGATCTCCGAAGTCCTCCCCCAGGACAAAGAGCGTGTTATCCGTCAGCTTCAGGAGGAAGGAAACCTTGTGGCAATGGTAGGCGACGGGATAAACGACGCTCCCGCCCTTGCCCGCGCTGACGTGGGAATGGCGATAGGCGCAGGCACAGACATAGCCATAGACAGCGCCGACATCGTTCTTATGAAAAACAGCCTGCTTGACGTTTCAGGCGCGATCTCCCTCAGCAAAGCCGTAATGCTCAATATAAAGGAAAATCTTTTCTGGGCGTTTTTCTACAACGCTTTGGGAATACCCCTTGCGGCAGGTGCATTCGTGCCGCTTTTAGGCTGGCACCTTGACCCTATGTTCGGTGCGCTTGCCATGAGCCTGTCCAGCTTTTGCGTAGTGATGAACGCCCTGCGCTTAAAGCTGTTCAAATTCAAGCACAAAACCGCAGAGCAGTCATCTGCTCCTGCGGAAAATAATAAAATCACAGTGAAAGGAACAGATGAAATGACAAAAACGATCATAGTTGAAGGAATGAGCTGCGGACATTGTGTAGCTCATGTGGAAAAAGCCCTTAACGCAATCGACGGCGTTACCGCCAAGGTAGACCTTGAAACCAAGACCGCCGCCGTTCAGCTTTCAAAGGAGGTTTCCGACGAAACTCTCCGCAAAGCAGTTGAGGACGCAGGCTACGAGGTATCCTCAATAAGCTGAAAAAGAAAACAAAAAGGCTCGATTTTAAATCGAGCCTTTTTATTATAGTATCAATCCAAAATTCTCCATAAAACCACAGCAATAAAAGCTACCGCCAGCAGCAAAAACTGTAAAATCCTTTCCTTTTTCCCCGAAACGACTTCGGCGGGAATACCGTGCAGCCTTGCCCAGATACAGAAGAGCTGTATATTGTAACAGGATAAATTCAGCCTGAAGCTTCCACACAGCTTTTTCCCGTAGCGGTCGTACAATGCCATAGACCCCTCTGTATTTACAGTCACATTGTCAATATCGTTATAGTAATATTCTTTTTTCCCGATTTTGATAGTATCGCCGTCAATAAATATGCTTTTTCCCACCTTAAATGGCGCAAGAAGACTGTTTTTCAAAATTGCGTCTATCGCTTTGGAGCTTCCTTTTCCCTTAAGCAGGTCGATCATATCCTGTATCTTTTTGTATCTTACGGCAGAGGCTTTGACAATATCCATATTTCCCTCCGAAATTTTCATTCTAACAGTATTTTATCATATTTGACCCCAATGTCAACGAAATTTTTCAAAAAAATTTAAATATTGTATTGACAAACAATATTATATGATGTATAATATTGTTTGGAAAATAAAAATACTTGTTGAAACAAACAGAGGAACTTACAAAATGCTTGGTCACATCGGCTTTTCGTACATAGGGCTGATATTTCTTCTGCTTCTTTTTATTCCCAATATCATTTGGACTAAATGTTTACCGCAGGGTTACTCTCCACAAAAGGAAAACCGCTTTCTCTTATTTTTGGAACGGGCGGGCGAGGCGCTTACAAGCTGCTGTGCGCTGATTTTCTCCGACTTCAACCTGAACGGCTTTTCAATATGGTCGGGGTGGCTGCTTGCCGCATTTGCATTTATGCTTATGTATGAACTTTGGTGGATACGCTACTTCAAAGGTCCGCGAACCCTCTCCGATTTTTACAGCAGTTTTCTGGGGATCCCCGTTGCGGGAGCAACACTTCCCGTTATAGCATTTTTTCTTTTGGGCATTTACGGAAAAGTGATCTGGATGCTGATTGCAACTGCAATTTTGGGAGTAGGTCACATAGGCATACACCTTGAACATAAAAAAGAATTAAAAAATGAAAGGTAACATACTACAAATGCACCTGACAAGAAAGCAATACATATCCTCCTGCGAAATATCCGTATTGGAAACCGCTGTATTGGGCGGTTATCCGCAGAAATTCGCCATAGAGGGCAAACATTCGGATTTACCCGTTATCCTTTGCCTGCACGGCGGGCCCAGTATGCCCATACCCTTTTCCGTAGGTTGTCGCGGACTTTTCTCAAACCTTACGGATAACGCTGTAATGGTTTATTGGGATCAGTTAGGCTGCGGCATAAACAATCGTATCATTGACAACAGTTTCACCATTGACAACTTTGTACAGATGACGGCAGACCTTGTCCGATACCTTAAAGCCCGTTTCCCCGATAATAAGCTGTATCTTTTCGGTATCTCGTGGGGCAGTATCTTGCTCTGCGCTGCGCACTGCTTACCCCTGAGCTTATCAGCGGCGTTGTGACAAACGGTCAGGTGCTTACCCCTCCAATGCTGTAAGACAACGCCTTTAACGCGATCGAAGCCTCGTCTGCACCTACGAAAAAGAAAATTCTCGCCCGAGAGTTCCGACAGCGGAAAACCGCCCTCTCTGCCAAAGAAACAGCGATTTTATCGGGAATTATAAGAAAGTACACCGACGGCTACAACAACCGCAATTCAAAGCCCACTCCCATAGGAAGCATAATAAAGGGTCTGCTCACAAGTCCTGATTATCGTTTCAAGGATTTCACGGCGACAGTAAATAACGGTTATTCCAAAAATGAAAGTCTGATAAAAGAAATGACTTCAATAGACCTGAGAGACGCTCTTACCAAAGTATCCATACCCTATCACATTTTTCAGGGCGAAACAGACATAGTGACAGACGCGAAAGAAGTAACGGCATTTTTGAATACCTGCTCAAATCCAAATATAACCTGCACTGTAATTCCCGACAACGGTCATTTCCCTTCAGAAACGGCAATGAACGAAATAATGGATTATATACTCAAAACAGCAAAATAACTGACCCCGCACGGAGGTGATACAATGACATTTCCAATATCCGCCGCACTTCTTGACGCGCTTGTCTTAGCGGTAGTCGCCCGTGAGGATACCTACGGCTACCGTATAACGCAGGACATTCGCTCCGCCGTGGAGGTGTCGGAATCCACTCTCTATCCTGTTTTGCGGCGACTGCAAAAGGAAGATAACCTTGAGATCTACGACCGCGAATTTCAGGGAAGAAACCGCCGATATTACCGCATAACGCCAAAAGGCAGAGCAATGCTGGAGCTTTATCGTGAGGAGTGGAAGCTGCACAGGCGGAAGATCCAAGACATACTTTTATCCCAAGGAGAGGAGAAAAACACAGATGAACAAATATGAATTTCTTTCACAGCTCAGAAACGAGCTGTCCTCCGTATCTCAGGAGGAACGTGATGCGGCGATGAGCTATTACGAGGAATTTTTCAGCGACGCAGGGGAGGAGAACGAGCAGGCGGTCATCGCAAGCCTCGGCTCGCCTCACGATCTGGCGCAGTCCATAATAAGTGAAAACAGCAAGGAATCTCAGCCGCAGACTGAATTTGCAAATGAAAGCAACAACAGCGGCTTTACCCCTCCGCCCACACAGGCACAGCGGACGGGAATGACAGGTGGGCAGACAGCGCTGATAATTATTCTTGCCATTCTTTCGCTTCCCATATGGATAGGCTTGTTGTCCGCCGTTTTCGGCATAGTCGCAGGACTTTTCGGCGCTTTTATAGGAATAACCGCCGCCCTCGCCGCGTGCGTTGTGATATTCCTTTCGGTAGCTGTCACCTTCTTTGTACACGGCGCATTTGAGGCGGGAATTTTCAGTCTGGGATTTTCCATTTTCTGCGCAGGACTTTTTCCACTGGCGATAGTTCCTTTATGCAAATTGCTGGTAAAGCTGGTAAAGGTCTGCTGTCAGGGAATAGCGTCGCTTTTCAGAAAGCTCACAGGAAGAAAGGGGGTAGCGTAAAATGTGCAAGGGAGCAGTAAAATATATAGTAGGCGGCTGTATGGTGGCCGCAGGGATAATTCTTATGCTTATAGGAGCCTTCGCAGGCGGATTTTCCGTTTTTGAAGCCTTACGCGACGGCATATTTATTGATGGAAACGGAATACATTTCAGCTCCTACGAGGACAAGGAAAACAGATTACAGGAATTGTCCGCTGAGGATATAAAAAATCTTAAGGTGGAATTTGACTGGGGCGAAATGACAGTGCGCTCCGACAAAACCGATAAAATTCTTATAAACGCAGAGAACATCGACCCAAGACACTATTCCTACGAAAAGGGAAACGACGGCACGCTGAAAATAACCTATAAACGCGGCTTTGCGTTATTCAGCTTTTCTTCCGACGCAAAAATAGAGATAGTTATCCCCGAAAGCCTTTCCTTTGACAGAGCTGATATTTCAAAAGGCGCAGGAAAAATGAACATATCGGGCATTTCAGTAAATGACCTGATAATTGAGAACGGCGCGGGCGATACGACGGTCGAAAAAATAACAGCGCAAAATATAAAAATATCCAAAGGCGCAGGAAATATAGCTTTTTCCAACTCTACCGCCGATACCCTGAGCCTTGAAAACGGCGCAGGAGAAACGACTTTGACCGGCGTTGACCTTAAAGGAGAATTTACCCTTGACGGCGGCGCAGGGGCGGTAAAAGCCGCCGACGTGACCTGCGGCGGTATGGACGTTGACCTTGGCGTTGGCGAATTTACCTTTACAGGCACGCTTAACGGCAGCGCCGACGTAGACTGCGGCGTGGGAGAGGTAAAAATGACCCTTTACGGCGATGAAAAGGATTACGATTTCCAGGTCGACGGCGGCGTAGGAAAAATAACCACCCCCGGACGCCATCAGGACGCTGAACACGTATTCAAAATAGATGCAGGCGTAGGCGCGGTAGATGTAACTGTTATTGAAGGAAAGTGAAAATAGTAAATCGGGATTTACGGAGGATCAAATATGTTTCTGCCGGTACTTCTTATCAGAAAAAAGCACATAATCAAAAAACTTTTGAACAAAAATGCGGTTTCAGAAGGAAATGCCGTTACTTTTGAAGAGGCCGGCATTATAAATCCAAACGGATTTAAAATGTTTACAAAACGTTTAGTTGAGCAGGGCGTTCTTCATCAAAGAGAAGATAAGTATTATCTGGATACGAAAAAGCTGTAAATTTCGGTTTATCAATGGTGTGGTACTGGACAGCTTACATTGCTGTCACTTTAATATGAAGCCTTCACCCTGCAAGCGGCCGCTTTCCTTCAAAGAATTTTACCTTGATTGTCAGCCGTGGATAACCCTGATATATCCCGCTATATGCCTCCCCGTTCATAGCCTACGGAACAAAAATTATTTTTAAGGAGTAACCGATATGCCCAAAAAACTTTACAAGATCGAGCAGGGAAGAATACTCTGCGGAGTATGCGGCGGCATAGCCGAATACCTGAACCTTGACCCCAACATAATCCGCCTGATAACGATACTGATAGGAATCTTCACGGCGTTTTTCCCTCTGCTTATCGCTTATGTCATTATGGCTTGTATTCTTCCTGACAAATCAATGACATTCTGATTTTCTTCTCATTGAACCAAAACTTTGACCAAAAGACTGCTGTTTTATGCTTTTTGCACAAACAGCAGTCTTTTACTGTTTAAAATACTTCATTTTTATTATATATAATTACAATAATATTCAACTAAAAATTTCAAAAACTATATAATATATTCAAATTCGGATTTTTGAAAAATCGAGAGCAACAATTTGCATTGTGCATTTTCACTGAATATAATAAAACCATACCAACCGAAAGGAAGCATCAGATATGGAACGCACAACAAACACAAAAATACTTAAGATAGTGACAGTGGGACTTATGGCGGCGCTTGTCTATGTAGGAAACTACCTTTCGATCCCCGTTCCCAATGGGCTTTTAGTCAGCCGCATACATTTAGGCAATTCAATGTGCCTTTTAGCGGGACTTTTGTTCTGCGGAAGTACAGGCGGTATCGCCAGCGGGATAGGCGGTGCGCTTTACGACCTGTTCAACCCCGCCTACACTCTTTCAGCCCCATTCACGTTCATTTCAAAATTTGCAATGGGATTTGTGGCAGGCAAACTGAACCGCCGCAACGCAGAGGGAAAAATCCCCGTTTCCACCGTGATAATTGCAGCTGTTCTGGGACAGATAGCATACATTATCCTTTATCTTATAAAGTCATTCTTCACCGTCCTTATTCTGGGAGGAACGGTTGAAGCGGCATGGATAGCCACGGGAAACAATGCAATAACTTCCTCCATAACCGCCGTTATTTCCGTCATAATAGCGGTACCTCTCTACATCGCCCTCAGAGCCGCCCTTTCCAAAACTCCCATACGCCCTCTCATAAATGAGCAAAGTCAGGGAAAAGGCTGGCTCAATCCTGTAACGGTAGGACTTATCGCTTTCGCTTTTGTAACAGTTACCGTCTACACCCTCAACCTTTCTGCACAAACTAAGCTGGAAACACAGCAGGCTGAAGAAAAAGCCGCCCTTGAACAGCGCATAGAGGATTATGAGAACAAGCTGGACTATTTGTACGAACAGCTTGAAATAACTCCTCCCGAAACTTCGGCGGCGGAGGAAACGGAATAAAACAAAACACGGTTCATTTTGAACCGTGTTTATTATTGCGGAATATAATATGTATCATCCCCATAAAACTGCACACAGCACCCTTTCGGCACCTGTTTGATCACCTGGACCACGTTGTATATGTCAGGTCTTGGACTTGTCAGTCCCACTGCCGCCATACCCAGCATAAGCCCGTTCAGTTCTTTAAGCTGACAGGGTGCAAGCCAGAAAACAACTATCGGTACGATCCCCAGGATCAGCGGTAGCAGCGACATCAGGATAAATCTCCCTTTTTTCATAGGATAGGAAGCAAGCACCATTGCGGCAGGCGGATTTTTGCTGAACCCTATATAAGCGACAGCATTTTTCGGAAAAATCACCGCATGAAGCAATTCATGGGGTACAGCCAGCAATATCCCGATAACAACGCCAATAGGAATAAACCAAAAATTCAACGGAAACGCTTCGCTGAACATAACCTTCAAAAAAACAGAAACTGCAATCAAAATAATAAACGGCAAAGCAAAGATCATTGATTTGCTCATCATTTCATTCATATCAGACGGCATTTTCATCTTAACTGCATTTTCCGCCAGTTCACCCTTCTGATAATTCGCAGGCTCGCCCTTTATTATTCCCAGCCATTTTATTTTGGGCATATTTTTCTCCTATAAATGTTTTAGGGTATTATAGCATTTTTTACCCCAACTGTCAATTTTTCTTTGCAAAAATCCTCCTTTTATGTTATACTATCTACATACCACTGAAAGGAAAATCCCATTATGCGAATGAGAAAAAAGCGCCACCTTGACGAGCGCCTTGAGAAATGTTCAGACGTCTGCCTCGGTTGGCTCCCTGATTATACCGCCGAGCAGCGTGGCGACCCGCCTGTTCCGATGTTCGACGTTCATAAGGTCTTCGGCAACAGCAATCCCGTTCATCTTGAAATAGGCTGCGGCAAAGGCAGATTTATCCAACAGCTGGCCGAGGAAAATCCCGATATAAATTTTCTTGCTCTGGAACAGACTCCCAACGTCCTTGTCACCGCTATGGAGCGCACCTGCGCCAGCGGCGTGAAAAATCTGAAATATTATGCGGGAAAAGCCGAATATCTGGAAAAGGTACTCCGCCCGTCAAGCGTTGAGCTTATCTATCTGAATTTCAGCTGTCCGTATCCCAAGGAAAGCTACGCCAAGCACCGCCTTACTCACCCGCTTTTTCTGGAAATTTATTCCCACATACTTTCCGAAAACGGATATATAAAGCAGAAAACAGACAATCAGCGCCTTTTTGAATTTTCCGTTGAAAATTTTTCCCAAAACGGCTGGAGCCTGCGAAATGTTTCTCTCGATTTACATAACAGCAATATCACGGGGAATATTATAACCGAATATGAGGAACGTTTCACAAAAATGGGACTTCCTATATATTATCTTGAAGCGTTTTTCAAAAAATAAATAACATTCTATTTACTTTTTTGGGAATTTATGGTAAAATTATTTATAGAATATATCGTGCAAATAAAAAATGGAGCCTCGTAAGCTCCGAGAAAGGGTAACGTATGAAAACATTGACAGCTATTCTGGCACTTGCAGGTGTGGCGGGAGTAGGCTATTATGTCTACAAGAAGATCAACGACAAGAAGGAAGACGACAACACTACCGCTTACACCGAGTATAAGGAAAGCTATGGCGACAAGGTACGCAGAGCCTCCATGTACGCCGTAGGCACTATCAAGACCACCGCCGACAAGATCTCCGAAGGAATCAAGCAGGTAAAGAGCGAGGATATGGTCAAAAAGGGTGAAGAGACCGTTGAGCAGATGAAGGAGACCACCGGCGAGATAAAGGAACACGTTAAAGAGACCACAGGCGGAATAAAAGAACACGTCAAGGAGACCGCCGCAGGACTTAAAGAGGACATAAAGGGACTTAAAAACCTTGTCACCTCAATAAACACAACTCCCGCCGACGCTCCTGAAGAGGAAGCAAACGAAGAAGAGGATTCCATTCCCGAGATAAGTGGAGAGGTCTCCGATTCCGATTCTGACCTTGTAGCAAGGCTGGAAGAAGTTTTAGTGGACGACGATGACGATGAGAGCGAGCTTTTCGCCTCCTCCGAGCCTGAAGAACAGCTTTAATATTATCTTTCAATAAAAAACTTCCCGTTATAATTCACAACGGGAAGTTTAATTTTTATTTCACACATTAGAAAACAGCGGATTAGCGCTCAATATCTCCTGCTTTACATCATCTGCGATATGAGGGATAGGCATAAGCGCAGGTCTGCCCGTATAAAATCCCTGGATATAATCCACTCCGAAATCTATTACCGTTCTCAGCTCGTCTGACGTTTCCACGCCCTCCGCCAAAACCTTGATGTTGTTCAGCCTTGCAAATTCTATCGTGCTACGCACAAACATCTGCTTGTTGATGTCCTTGTGTATATTGGAAACAAGGAAACGGTCGATCTTGATTATCTGCGGCTCATACCTCAGCAGGTTTACGATATTGGAATGACCCGTTCCGTAATCGTCGATAGCAATTTGCGTGTTTGACTTTACTCCCAGAGCTTTTATCGCGTTCAGCTCGCCGTCCGAAATACTGTCCTGTTCGGTTATTTCAAACACGAAATAGTCGATTATGTCGGAATATTTTTTGCTGATGAATTCAGCGTCCTCATCGTTCAGGAAATATCCCGGTATGGAATTTATAAATATCATATGCCCGCCGAAGGTGTCAAACTCCTGGGAATATCTTCTCATAACGTTGAGAATAGTGGCTCTTTCAATATCATACAGCCTGTTATAAGCCCTTGCGGTATCAAGTATCTGAAGCGGGTTCATTCCAATACTGCCCTCGGTCCTCATAAGTGCCTCATAAGCGTATATCTCGCCATTCTTTGCATTTACGATAGGCTGAAAATGATACAAAAACAGGTTTCTTTCTATCAGAATATTATATGCGTCGTAGAAATCCTGCTTGGGAGCCTCTCCCTTGATAACTGCGCCGGTGCCGTTCTTGATAAGGTTTGCGTAAAGCTCGATACCTGCTATCTTTGTGTAAGTGGCAAGCGTTCCATTCCAGCCCGGCTGTACCACGGTGCAGCCACAGTTTATCTCAACGTAATACGGCTTTCCTCTGCTGTTGTTGTAATGCTCGATATTTGTGAAGAAGGCGTTCGTGGCGTTGTTTATCACCTTTCCTATATCCTTGCCGTCGTTGAAATAATTCACGATGACAAATTCGTTTTCTGAAATATGGGCGATATAGCAGTCCACAGGATTAGCCAGCTTAAAGGTCTCCGCCACAAAGCACAGCACCTCCTCCACGTCCTTTATGCCGTAGTTTTCATAGATATATTTGTACTTCGGCATTGCGTAAAGGGAAACGCAGAGGGATTTTTTATGATTGTTCTCATCGGCGGAAAATTCCTCAAACCACTTTGTGACGCCGTTAAGGTTAGGCAGCTTTGTTATGGGATTTATCAGCGACGCATTTTCAATGCTCAGCATCATAAATTTCTGCCTTATATAGTTGAGCAGGGAATTATACGCTATGTTCACCGCCTTGGAAATTCGATTCATAGTGTGAGCGCGATTGAGGATATCGTTCGTTTTCATAGCGTAATACCCGCATACCTCGTCCGCCGCGTTGATAGCCGTCAGGATATACGCCGTATCGTCCTCCGCCCACTCCTCGGGACAGGGGATTATCTGCGATACGTCCATCTTGGTCATCATCTCTATACTGTTGTCGTCAAATCTCGGAACTATGTAATAGGTATTGTTTGCGGAGCTTACGCCTCCGTTGACAGGCTTTCCCTCCGACGCGTTGTAAATGAAATCGGCTCTCATGCACATATACGAATCCGTCATAATGAATTCTGACAGGTTCTGCGTCAGCTTGTTTATCTCCACGTCCTCTATCAGCCTGTCTATCCAGCCGTAAACATGCGCCTCGTGCCCCTCCATATCCTGCATCATATTGAATATGTAGGTTATATCTCTGTGGCGGCTGTCGTATTTTTCCGCACAGCCGCAGGAATGTTCGATCTTCGCCTTGTATTGCTGATAGAAAACGCCCTCTCTCATACCGCTTTCAAACGCTTTGTCAAAAACATCAAGACAAAGCCCGCAAAGAGCGTCCACGTCCTCGGTGCAGGTGGTCAGCTTCGGCTGAAAATATTCTCCGTCGGGAACACCGTCAAAGCCAGTAACAGCCACGTCTTCGGGAACACGGTATCCCATTTCCTCCAGCTTTTCGCAGGCGGCGATAGCCATAAAGTCATTTGCGCATATAAAAGCGCGGGGAGCTTTGCCTCTTTTTTGCAGAAGCTCATCTATCGCCTTTCTGGTAGGCTCGCTCCAGTATTCGCCGTAAATAACATTGTCATAGGAAAATTCCAGTCCGTTTTCCTCCAGCACTTCCTTGTACAGCGCTATCCTGGAATCCGAAACCTCGTCTTCCTCTTTTTTTCCCGCCACAAAGACCGTGTCAGTGAATTTATGGTCAGCAACTATATGTCTTATAACGCTTTTATATGCCTCCTCATACTGCTTGAGTATGCTAAGGCAGCCTTTGTCCGCCGAGTCCATGATGAGAACGGGAACATTTTGCGCCATTGCCCTGTCCCTGATAGCTTTGTATACGTGCTTTCCGTAAAAATTGTCGGAAAGGATCATAAGTGCGTCTATGACGTCATAATTGATAATATCATAAATAGACTTTGAACCTTCGTCACAAGCGTCGTTCTTGAAAAAATCGACTGTGCTGTTGAATATCATCAGCTTATATCCGCGTTTGAACGCAACAGCACGCAGCTTATCCATAAAATTAGCCCTTGTTTTGTCATTTATACGGGTAAGACAAACGCCTATGACTTTTTTTCCGTTTATCATTATCAATACCTCTTTTAGTAGGGGACTGCTGCCCCTGTTTTATCAAGACGCAAACTTGTCTGCACTTCAGCAGCCGAGCATAGCTGCGGAAAAATCTGCTGATATGCGCCGCAACGCTATGAGCTTTTGATATAATTATTTAATCTATCATATCATATTATTCAAAAATTGTCAATTGTATTTTCAAATGTTGAAAACCTTTATATAAATTATACAAATTTTTTCGTAAAATTGTCCTAAATAAGACCTGTATTCCTGCTTTTTAATAAACAAAATAAAGCGTCTGACTCATCAAACGCTTTATTTTTTTATGCTTTGTACTTTTATTTTTCAAGGCAGATAAGCTCTATTCCCTCATCTTTTCCCAGATTTCTGCTGTATTGCTTGCTCTGCGAATTATTCCAATGCTCATGCACTCCGAGATTTTCCACTTCGTTCCCGTTCCCATCTGTGTAGATTGTGCCTGACGGCGGCTCACTCACAAGTCCCGCCTCGTGAAGACAATTTTCTACATTGGGATTATTGCGGACAGCGCCGTTATTTTCAACGACCGTGGGTTCGTTCATCAGAAAATCTATTCCTACCGAATCAATAGCCACTGGGTCTTGAGAAACGAATATGCTGGAGGTATAGTCTCCGTTAAACGGCGTCTGCTGCCACCTTGAATTTTCTGCTGTTATCGAAGCGCCCTCGCTTACAGCGCATATCAAAGCGTCCAGCATATACAATATCGTTTTTCCGCCAAGCTGATAATTTGCAGCCAGGTCAACAAGAGGACTGTAAATCCCCATTTCGTTTTTTGTCAGCCATTGGTGCAGATTTGCTCCCTCAGGCGGACGCATAGCGTTTCCGTTTATAAAGGAGCCGAAATGATTTTTCCCGCAAAGCGTAACCCCGTAGCTATGTCCCTTTAGGTTTGCCAGATTGATGATATATTCCGCATTTGTAACGCAGGTCGGCAGATAATTCACATTCCCGCTGAACTGACAGGACCAGTTTATTGGAGCGTCTTTGTCTGCAATTCCGTTGTTCCTGCCCACAAAGCTGACTCCCGCAAGCTCTCCTTCACTGCACATCTTTACCATATAATCGGGAAACAGTCTGGAAACATCATACACCGTAATATCCGCAGGAGGAACGCCCGCCTCCTCGACTAGCGAACGCAGAAGCGCCTTTAATAGCACAGGATTTGTATAGCTCATTTGTGTTTTGCCCGAGGTGTCGTCGTCAAATACCGCAGAGCCGTTTATATTTGCTTTTATGGCGATTTTTTGCCCCGCAGAATATCCGCCGCTTTTTCCGTGAGAGGCATTGTGTACGGCAAACAGTTCGTTCCACCCGTCCTTTGCATTTTCCTTTCCACCTAATGAAGCAATGCTGTCGTTCACCATTTCAAGTATACAGTTTTCGTCAAAATTATCCGTGTTCCACCAGTAACCGTCTCCACTCCACTCTACCGAATCAGGATCATGCGCCCACACAACACGCCCCGGCATTGCCCCTATTCCTTTTCCGTAAGGCTCATGCTGTGGAAAAACGCCGTCATAAGACATTGAACTCACTTCCTTTTTCGCAGACAGATCAAGAACGCTCACCCACTGTTGTATTTCCGATACCTCTGTATTCTCCGCAAAGCGTTTTCCGTCAAGCCATTTCGTTTCGCCTGATACGAGGGTGTGAAGATTTTCCGCACTTGTGCCTATTCCGCTGGCATTTGACGTGCAGAAGGGAATTATGGTTTTTCCCGAAAAATCATAGCTCTCAAGAAATGTGTATATGATTTTAGGCGCCTGCCCGTGCCATATCGGGTAGCCTATAAAAACAATATCATGGTTCTCAATATCCACGTTACCGTTTATTGCGGGACGGGCGTCAGGGTCGTTTTGCTCTCTGTCGGCACGGCAGTCGGTATAGTATTCCAGATCTTCTTTTGTATAGGGAACTTGCGGAACTATCTCATACAGATCTCCGCCCGCTGCGTCTTTGATATATTCCGCAGCCTGCTTTGTATTTCCCGTACAGGAAAAATAAGCTACAAGAATATCTGTGCTTTCAGGCGCAGATGTGTTTTCCCCACTGCCTGAGCTTCCATTTTCAACAAATGTTGAAATTTCCGAACTGTATTCCTCACCATTTTCCATACCGCAGGATACCGATGTAAAGCAAATGCACAGGGACAACAGCACAGCCGCCGATCGTTTCATTTCACACCTCAGACTTATTATTATTCTGTTCCGTTGTCACTTCAAATATTCTGAAAAGAAACTCTCCAGTTTGTCAAAGGGAACAGCGTTTTTTCCTCCGCCGTCGTACAGATCGGTATGAACGGCGTCGGGAATAATCAAAAGCTCTTTGTTGTCCGCATATTTGCTGTCCCTTGTCATTTCAGCAAAAGCGTCCTTGGAAAAATAGCAGGAGTGCGCCTTTTCTCCGTGCATAACAAGAACTGCGCTGTGAATTTCATTGCTGTATTTCAGTATAGGCTGATTCATAAAGGACTGACAGCCGATTACGTTCCACCCGCCGTTGGAGTTAAGCGAGCGCTTATGATAACCGCGTTTTGTTTTATAGTAGTCGTAATAATCCTTTACAAAGAACGGCGCATCATCGGGCAGCGGGTCAACTACCCCTCCTCCAAGCTGATATTCTCCTGATTTCAGATCTTCAAGCCTTTGCCTGCACATTGCCGCTTTTTTCTCATATCGTGCCTCTTCGCTGTTCTCACCGTCAAAGTAGCCGTTTGCATTTACCCTTGACATATCGTACATTGTGGAAGCCACCGTCGCCTTTATCCTTGTGTCCAAAGCCGCCGTATTCAACGCCATACCGCCCCAGCCGCAGATACCGATAATGCCTATCCTGTCAGGGTCAACTTTTTCGTTAAGTGACAGAAAATCCACCGCCGCCATAAAGTCCTCGGTATTTATATCGGGAGACGCCATATATCTCACATTTCCTCCGCTTTCCCCAGTGAATGACGGGTCAAAGGCAATAGTCAGAAACCCTCTTTCCGCCATTGTCTGAGCGTACAGCCCTGAGCATTGCTCCTTTACCGCACCGAAAGGACCGCATACCGCAATTGCGGGCAGCCGCCCCTCCTTTTCCTTTGGCACGTACATATCCGCCGCCAGCGTTATCCCGTATCGGTTCACAAATGTCACCTTGCAGTGCTCGGTTTTGTCGCTTTTCGGAAAGGTCTTGTCCCATTCCTCGGTCAGCTTAAGCTCTTCTTTTTTGATCATGATAATGCCTTCCTTTCAGTAATTTATTTGTATCTTTCGGTTTGACGTATAAGATAGTCGATCCGGTCTACCCGCTTCTGGCTTTCGTGCATTTTTTCCAGCAATTCCGCACGGCATCTTTTCAAATGCCTTGTCAGCTCTTCGGGACTGTCCATAAGCCTTTTTGCGCCGTCTATATCCTCTTTTGAGCAGCCTGCGTCCGCCATTCCAGCAAGCAGATATTCTTCTTTCCCACTCATAAGTATCTCCTTTCTGTTTATATTGTAGCATATTGACTTTTCCTCTGCAAATAGTTATAATGAATATCGTGATATTCTTTTTTAGAATATCAAATCTATGATAAAGCAAAAGGCACAGCATTATGGAGATACGTTCATTAAAATACTTTCTCGCCGTAGCAAGAGAGGAGAATATGACAAAGGCGGCTGACTTCCTGCACGTTACTCAGCCTACCATTTCAAAAACCATTCGCACTTTAGAGGACGAGCTTGGAAAAAAGCTGTTTATTCGGCACAGCTTCAGTATAGAGCTTACCCAGGAGGGTCAGCTCCTCCGTGACAGAGCAGAGGACTTGCTTACAATGGCGGATAAGATCGAAAAGGAGTTTCTCTCTCTGGACAACGTTACAGGCGGAGAATTGTTCCTTGGCCTTGCAGAATCCTATCAAATAAGATACCTTGCAAGAGAAATACGAAAACTGAAAAACATCTGTCCGGGACTTAAATATCACATTACCAGCGGCGACACCGAGCAGGTCACCGAAAAGCTGGACAAGGGGATACTTGATTTTGCCGTACTATGTGATACTCCCGACAGCCGCAAATACGAATATATCCCGTTCCCCGAGCCCGACGTCTGGGGCGTTGTTATGCCTAAGGATTTTTATCTTGCAAAAAAAGAGACCGTCTGCGTGGACAATCTTATCGGAATACCGTTATTTACCTCCGAGCAGGGCTGGGAAAACGACATAAGCAGGTGGTGCGGTGAGAGGCTGAGCGAGCTTCATCTTGAAGGCACCTTTCGCCTTGCCTACAACGCCTCGGTATTTGTAAAAGAAGGACTCGGCTGTATGCTGACTTTGAACGATCTGATAAATACCTCTTCGGAAAACGGACTTGTGTTTCGCCCGCTTTATCCGAGACTTGAAACAAAGCTGTTTCTCATCTGGAACAAATATCAGACCTTCACCCCTATCGGAGAAAGATTTCTGGCGCAGGTAAAAAACGGCTTTGCCCAATATTCTGTATAAAAAATCCCCGCATTTCAAATGCGGGGATCTGTTTTATTTACGCTGCGTCATCTTCATATCCGTCCTGACCGTACTGCGAAATTTCGTCGAAATAATCAGTATCGGGAAAATCAAAAAGCTGACTTATAAACACAGACAAATCATTCATAAATTGAATGGCTGCAGGATCTTCACTTCCTCCCACAATGCTTTTTAGCAGACCTTCAATGTTCGTATATTCTCCCTCCGAAAGCTGAGGAAGGTCTTTATACTGCAAATCTGACGGAGAAATAACAATATCTGCGCTGCAAATATTCGGCAGGGAAATAAGCAGTTTTTTGTTTTCTCCCTCCCTGCTCAACTCCGCTTTTACTTCATATTCTTTTATTTTTGCAGAAACCGTTCCCTCAAACAAGGAGTCCGTGACAGCTATTCCGCTGTATTCAACGGTAAATTCTTCCTCATTGTGGGAGTAAACTGCGTTCCCGCTGTGGCGAACGCCATCGGCGGTGTCCGTCACTGTAAAATATTCGTCTATGATTTTGTCTTTTCCCTCGCCGTAATAAATGACTCTGCCGTTTTCTGCGGAAATATCAAATATCCTTGTATAGATTTCGTTTCCGCTTTTTCCGTCAATCGCCGTTATATCACGTCCCATAACGGTATTGTTTTTCATATACACTGTCATTTCAAAGCTCGTGCCATGTTCAGCGCCGCTTATTATTTTATCCAGACTCTCAAGTTCCCATTCAATGTCCATAGCCTTAATAACGTCTTCTCTGCTTAGATCTTCTTCCGAGAATTTACCGTACAATTCGACCAAAGCGTCCATAAATGAGTCGTTGTTTATAAGATTTTCAATAAACGCTTTTTCCAGCGTTGCAGTTTGGACCTCTGACAGCTTTATTTCGGAAATATCCGCCTTGTATGTAACGCCGTTCAGATCAATATCCTTGTTTTTTTGCACCTCAACTTCGCCTATCATCTGAAAATATTCCCCGCAGGTGTCGTCAGCCGCCCTGGCCACAGCAGTTATCAGCTTTGAATAAAGCTCTGCGTTCTGTGTATTCATGCCGCTTGTTATCATCAGATATACAGAAGAAATATCAGGAAACAGCAGAGTTATGCTTCCGTCCTCCTTGCTCCACAGCTCTGCGCTCAGCTTTTTGTCGCCCACAGCAAGATTTATGATGTTGTAAATGTTCTTTCCGTCAACAGCGCAGTCGTAGTCAAAGCTGATCTGTGAATTGCCGAGCATCTCCTGCACCTGCTGATTTGCTGCGGTAAATTGTGCGTTTATGTGCTGACCTTGCTGAGCAGCTTCCACGTTTTCAGCTATTTGCGAGAGAGCGCCGAATGTATCCGCAATATATCTTTTTTCAGCGTCCTTATAGCTCCTTTTTCCTGCCAGTATGAGCAGAACGATAACCACAGCCGCAATTATAACAACGGAAACGATAGGGATTATTACAGCGGCAGGATTTATCTTTTTCTTCGGAGCTGGAAAAAGAGGCTGCTGATATTCCTGATAGAAATTTTGATTTTGTTCCATATTTACTCCTTTCGGAAAGCGGAAAATATACCGATAAAAATGCCTTTTATATAAAATGAATTATATCATTTTTATATACTTTTTTCAATACCTTGCAATAAAATTCATTTTGTGATAATATAGATATACGGCAAAACACAGTGAAAGGACGGAAACATAATATGAAAGTTACAGCCATAAACGGAAGTCCCCGCAAAAACGGCAACACCTACCTCGCTTTAAAGCGTGTGTGCGACGAGCTGGAAAAGCAGGGAATTGAGACCGAGATACTTCAGGTGGGAAGCGAAAGCTATACGGGCTGCCGTGCCTGCGGAGCCTGCGCAAAACTGGGAAAATGCGCCTTCGGCGATAAGGACGGATCAAACGAAATTGCTGAAAAGCTGGCGGCTTCAGACGGTATACTGATAGGCTCCCCGGTTTACTACGGAGACATAAACGGCACATTAAAATGCCTTCTCGACCGAGTATTTTACAGCAGGGGCAGAGATTTCCGCTTCAAGCCGGGCGCGGCGGTAGTTGCTCTTCGCAGAGGCGGCGCTATCCATACATACCACACCATCAACAATTATTTCGGAATAACCGAGATGATACAGGTCCCCTCTATCTACTGGAACGACGTTCACGGTGCGGCAGTCGGCGAATGTGAGCAGGACGAAGAGGCTATGGATATGATGTACGCCATAGGCAGAAATATGGCGTATCTGCTGAAAATGAAAGAAGCAAGCAACGTTCAGCCTCCTGAGCCTTTTACAAAGACTAAGACCAATTTCATAAGATAACAATTTCACATTTTCCCCTGCCTGTCAGCATATACTTGACAAGCAGGGGGTATTTTTATGATACAATGGCTTAACGACAACATAATATGGGGACCTCCCATGCTGGTGATATACCTGCTGACAGGCGTCATATTCACCGTAAAGCTCCGCTTTTCACAGCTTACCAACTTAAAAGGGATTTTCAGATCAACTCTTTTCAGCGGAGAAAAGTCAGACGACGGGAAAAACCTTTCTCCCTTGCAGACCCTCACCTCCGCTTTAGCAACAACTCTCGGCACGGGAAACATAGTAGCAGTAGGAGCAGCTGTTGCGATAGGCGGAGCTGGAGCAGTATTCTGGATGCTTTTGTCTGCTTTTCTGGGAATGGCTACCTGCTACGCCGAAAACGTTCTGGGAATGAAATACCGCAAAGTTCGTCCCGACGGCAGCTATTTCGGCGGAGCATTCCACTACATAACCGCCGCCTTCGGCACAGATAAAGCAGGCAAGCTGTATGCTGTCCTTTGCGCAGTGGCGGCAATAGGTATGGGCAATATGACCCAGATAAATGCTATGTCCAACGCCCTCAACAGCGCCTTTTCCGTTCCAAAGCCTATTATCGGCGCCGTTGCCGCCATAATCCTCGCAATTCTGATTTTCGGCGGCGTCCGCCTTTTCGGCAAGGTAACAGAAAAGCTGATACCCGTAATATCCGCCGTATACGTTCTGGGCTGTGTAGCGGTGATATTTATGAACGTCACCTCTCTCCCCACCGTCTTTCTTCGTATAGTCACAGAAGCTTTTGATTTTCGCGCCGCCGCAGGAGGAATTTTCGGTTCGGTAATGCTGAGAAGTATGAGCTGGGGCTTTCGACGCGGTATCTTCTCCAATGAAGCAGGGCTGGGCAGTACGGTAATGCTTAATACCGCCACCTCCTCCAATGACAGCGAAAAGCAGGGAATGTGGGCTATGCTGCAAGTCTTTTTTGACACGATAGTTATGTGTACCCTGACCGCCCTTGCCTTGCTTGCAACAGGCGCGGACAAAGTTGCCACAGACGGCGTCAGCAACGCCGTTTACGCCTTCTCAGCGGTTTTCGGTGATTTTTCCTCCGCTTTTGTAGCAATAGCGATAACAATATTCGCCATAACCACCGCCGCAGGCTGGTCGGTTTACGGCTCGTCCTCGCTGGAATACCTCACAGGCGGAAAAGGCAAAAAGCTATATCTTCTCCTTTTCGCTCTGGCGGCTCCAATAGGCGCAACGATGGATCTTGAAACCGTCTGGCAGCTTTGCGACCTGCTGAACGGCATAATGGCAGTCCCGAACCTGCCCGCAATACTTATCCTCTCCTCGCAGGTCACCCTCCCGCAAATTTTGCGTCGTGATTTTCCCAAGCGCCAAAGAAAGCCCACATAAGACACAAAGCCGTTATTTAAGATAACGGCTTTGTTTTTCACTAAAATTTAACAAATTGCTATTGACCCGCCGCGAAAAATGTTATATAATAATATTGTTATTGATTATCCAACAACTGCCTGAAAAGGCATAAAATTAAACAAAAGAAAAGGAGAAAAAACCAATGCCGATGACAAACAATCAGAATGTATTGAAATGGGTAGAGGAAATGCAGGCTCTCACCAAGCCTGACAAAGTAGTCTGGATCGACGGCAGTGAAGAGCAGCTCAACGCTCTCAGAGACGAAGCCGTAGCCACAGGCGAAATGCAAAGACTCAACCCCGAAAAGCTCCCCGGCTGTCTGTATCACAGAACTAAGCCCAACGACGTAGCCCGTGTTGAGGACAGGACTTTCATCTGCACTAGCAAGAAAGAAAACGCAGGTCCTACCAACAACTGGTGCGACCCCAAGGAAATGTACGCAAAGCTGACTCCTATGTACGACGGAGTTATGAAGGGAAGAACTATGTACGTTATCCCTTATTCCATGGGACCTATCGGTTCTCCTCTTGCAAAGGTGGGCGTTGAGCTGACCGACTCTATCTACGTTGTACTGAATATGGATATAATGACCAGAATGGGCGCTCAGGCGTTCAAAAACCTGGGCGACGAAAGCAACGACTTCGTAAGAGGACTTCACTCCAAAGCAAATGTTGACCCCGAGGGAAGATACATCGTTCAGTTCCCTGAGGACAACACTATCTGGAGCATAAACTCCGCTTACGGTGGAAACGTTCTGCTGGGCAAGAAGTGCTTTGCCCTTCGTATAGCATCTTACCAGGGCTGGAAGGAAGGCTGGATGGCTGAGCATATGCTTATCCTCGGTATTGAAAAGCCCGACGGCGACATCAAGTATGTTACTGCCGCATTCCCCTCTGCCTGCGGCAAGACCAACCTTGCAATGCTCATTCCTCCCGAGGGATACAGAAACAAGGGCTACAAGGTATGGACAGTAGGCGACGACATCGCCTGGCTGAAGCAGGGCGAGGACGGCAAGCTGTACGCTATCAACCCCGAGAACGGCTTCTTCGGCGTTGCTCCGGGAACAAACGCAAAGTCCAACTTCAACGCTCTTGAATCCACAAAGAAGAACACCATCTTCACAAACGTTGCAATAAACAACGACGACAACACCGTTTGGTGGGAAGGACTTGACAAGAATCCTCCCGTAAACGCCACCGAATGGAAAGGCGCAAAGGTAAACGGCAAGGAATACACTGCAGTTATCGGCGCAGACGGCAAGCCTCAGAAGCTGGCTCACCCCAACAGCCGCTTTACTGCTCCTGCGGAGAATTGCCCCTGCATTTCCAAGGAATTTAACAATCCTCAGGGCGTTCCCATTTCCGCTATGATATTCGGCGGACGCAGAGCAAAGACTGCTCCTCTGGTATATCAGAGCTTTGACTGGAACCACGGCGTGTTTGTTGGCTCAATAATGGCGTCCGAAACAACCGCCGCCGCCGCAGGCGCAGTAGGCGTAGTACGCCGCGACCCTATGGCAATGCTTCCTTTCTGCGGCTACAATATGGCTGATTACTGGCAGCACTGGGTAGATATGGGCGTAAAGCTGGGCGAGAATGCTCCTAAGATATTCAACGTAAACTGGTTCAGAACTGACGACGAAGGTCACTTCATCTGGCCGGGATTCGGCGACAATATGCGTGTCCTGGACTGGATAATCCAGCGCGTAGAGGGCAAGGTAGACGCAGTTGAGACCGCTATCGGCTACGAGCCCAAGCCCGAGGATATAAACATTGAAGGACTTGAGGACGACGGTATCACCGTTGACGTTGTAAAGGAACTCCTTTCCGTAGACGTTGACTGCTGGAAAGAGGACGTAAAGGGAATCAAGGAATTTTACGCCAAATTTGGCGACAAGCTCCCCGAAGAGATGAAGAAACAGCTTGCCGGTCTTGAGGAAAGACTGGGCTGATAATTTTAAAGCAACAACAAAGCAGGCATACAAAAGTATGCCTGCTTTTTATTATTGAAATATTAAGCTTCTGATTTGTCCTCTTCCTTTTTTCCGCCGAAATCTGCTCTTTTATTTACATACAGCGACACCGCCATACCTGCGATTATCGCCAGATAGAAGGTGAGAAATCTCCATATTACCGTTGAAAGGCTTACGTAGCTGCCGAATATCCTGCCGTAAAACAGCACGTAGCTTCCTTCCGCCGCACCAAGCGCTCCCGGCAGGGGAACGAACGCCGAGATCATACTAACAAACGCCTGACAGGAGATGATAGTCAGAAAATCCCAGCCGCTAAGCCCAAACGCAAGATATATAACATAAGAGATACCAAAGAAAATAGTCAACTGTATCATGGTGAAAAAGCACATTTTCAGCAAAAGCACAGGGCGTTTTTTTATGAACTGGAAATTTTCATAGTACATTTCCATTTCATCGTCCATATATTTTATTTTAGCGTCCACGTCCTTGATGATGTGTATTTTACCCAGCAGCCTTACAATGAAGTGCGCTATCTTCGTGGTAGGCTTTCTGAAAAACGCCAGCATAAGCAGTCCTGCGATGACCGCTGTGTTCACGATAAAACCGATTATTACCAGCGGCAGCATAAGCGGACTTGTTTCAGTGACATAATTTAGCCTGAAAATAAGTATCACTATGGAATATACCGTAAGCACCGCCTGATAAATGATAAACTTGCTCAACAGCGCCGTCAGCGCCGAGCCCAGCTTCATTCCGAACTTCACTAAATAATACGCCTGAATAGGTTGTCCGCCCGAGGCAAAAGGAGTAATGCAGTTGAAATACTGCCCTATCATTGACGTTGTAAAGCTGTCCTTGAATTTGCACTGCGGGTAAACTTCCTTTGACACCAGATGAAGTATCAGCGACTCCAGCAGCCAGTACAGGACCATACACCCCACCGCCAACAGCAGGTATTGTAGCTTTGCGCTGCATAGCGCTTCCCATATCGCCTTCGGATCGTCCACAAAAAACAGGAAAACTATCATCACCACGAAAGCTATCCCGCAGATTATTAGATTCAGCTTTTTGGGTTTATTGTTCATTGGAAAATCTCCGTAATTATTTATCTTTTAATACAGAGAGGTAAAATTCCTCCCACATCTGAAGAATATGCTCTTTCTTGTAGTATTCGTTTCCTTTTTTGGAGTCGGCGGAGCATTTTTCATAGAACGCCTTGTCGTTTTTCAGCTTTGAAAGCAGTTTTACAAATCCGTCAACGTCCTTTTCCGCCTGATAAAAGTCAAACAGTATGTTTTCATATATCGGCAACTCTCTGAGCACCACAGGCATATTTACGCACATCGCCTCCAGCACCGTCATAGGGAACAGCTCGTCGTATGACGGCAGAAACATAACGTCAGCGGCGTTGTATACCGCATTCATATCCTCACGCTCCACAATGCCGAGAAACTTCACGTTATGGGGAGGAGCTTCCGTCACCTTTTTCAGCTCATTGTACCCGTCGGAGATATGCCCGAAGCTGAAACCGCCCGCCCATACGAACTGCACGTCAGGCATAAGCTCAGCGCATTTGAGAAAGTCAAAAGCGCCCTTTCTCACCTGTAATTGCCCCGCGCAAAGCACCACGAACTTGTCCTTGGGTATACCGAACCTTTCCCTCGCCTTTTCCTTTTCTACTGCGCTCAGCGGGTGGAACTGCTCTGTTGAAACAAAATTGGGTATGTATGTGACTCGCTCTCTCTTGACACCGTAATTTTCCAGTGCGTCAATAAAATACGGGTTCACCACCACTAAGTGTTCCATTATCTTATAAAATTTTATTATGTAAGCGTAAAATATCTTTTTTGCCAGCTTTGGCAGCTTTATGCTTTTTTCCATAGTTTCGGGCAATGTATGCACATAGCACACCGAAGTCCCCTTGCGGCACCGCCACGGCTTCAGCAGGAAATAGCTTGGGTTGAATGTATGATAATGAGTTATATCCGCCGCCATATGAGCGTTTTCGTAAATTTCAAACTTGTCGCTCAGACCCTCTTTTACCAGCTTCACCTGTTCCATATAGGCGGAGCCTACGCCCTGTCCTTTAACGCTGGTAGCCTGAGACACCATATTTATGGTTTTCTTTTCCATTCAATATCCTTCCTCCCAAACCTAAAATATGGCAGGGAATTTTGATACAGCAGTAAATTATATTATATCCTTTTTTGAATAATTTGTCAATCTTGCAAAGGACAGTTGCCGCCATATACAAAAATTTTTCACCCGAAAAACCGCTTTTTGTAAAATTTTTCTTGCATTTTTGCACATTATAGTGTATAATAAAGTGTAATGACCAACAGAGCGGAACGGAAAGCCGTTCCACAAGAAATAATCAGCCTCGGACAGCTGGGTCAAATGCCGACGGCAACGGCAGTTGCCTTATTGATTTAAGCGCAGGCTATGCGCTTTGGTTTCTAATCCTTGAGGATAGGGTTAAAAATTTTCTTTGAGCGTCAGCTCTCAATATCAATAAGAGTGGTAAAAGTAATTATTTCTTGCTGTATAGACTCTGAAAGCGGTCACCCGCGTTATTTTGATATTGTATGTATGCTCAAGGGACTTTTCCTTGAGCATTTTTGTTTGTTTTGGAGGACGTTATGGCATTTATTGGTATGGTTATCGCAGGAATAGCAGTGATAATATTTATTGTTATCCTGATAATAATGCTCGTTTTGCTTGTTACCGCCATAACGCTGAAAATCGTAGGGAAAAATAAAAACATCAAAAAAATGCGCACCGCAGGCAACGTCCTCCTTATAATCGGCATAATCTTTGCAGTCCCCGTCGTATTGATAACAGGTCTTTTGGCTTTCAACTCAATGTATGAGCAGGTCACTCTCCCCGACGAAAGTCAGAAATATATCCTTATCCAGAATATTACAAAAATGCGTGAGCTTGCTGAAGAAGGCACAGATAGATCCATTGAAGAGCTTGACCGCCTTTTGGAAAAAGAGCCTGATCTTGTGTATTATCTTGACGTGAATAAAAAAGGCGTAATTGATTTTGGTCTGGAGCAGGGAAATGCAAAGCTCGTTGAAACAGCTTTAGCTCATGGCGCAGAGTTTGACGACCCGCACAGATATGAGAATATGGCATATTTTCACAACAGTATGGAATATTTCATCGGTTCTTTAAGCGATCGGAAAATAACTCAGGACGATGTGAGAATAGTAGAGCTTATGTTCGAGAACAACGCTTCCACCGCATACAAGGACACACCGTATCAGGTCTATTCCAGCCTTTTCGGAAAAGCGGTATGGGCTGTTCTTTATAACGACGGGGAAGTAACAGACACGGAGCTTGAATTTATACAGGTCTTTATCGACAACGGCCTCGGCTCTGATGAAAATTTGCTGTTGTATGACGAAAAGCCCTCTAATGTATATTTTTCGGGAAAATATTATGATAATGTCAAACAGGACGAAAATTACAGCGCCCTTATGAAAATCATCGGAAAATAAATTGAAAGGTTAAAATATGAACCCGTGGTACTTTCTTTTTGTTGAATTGTTTATTGCAGCTTTTATGATGTTAGGCATTCTTGTATGCATTATATTTTTAGTGATAGCCATAGTCAGAAAGAAACCAAAATCAAAAATAATCGTTTCGCTTTGCATAAACATCGCAGTGATCGGCGGAATAGATTTATTCCAAGCCTCCCACAGCACATATTACGCCTACAACGACTGGGCGATACTGGGGCAGGATATAAACGATATTCGTGAAAAATACGGAGAATTTGACGAGGGAACATTGAAACAAGGACAACAGGGCGAAGTAAGTTATTATATCTACACCGACAACGGACCTATTATGCCTGACCATTTGAAGCATTATTACCGCCTTGAATATGACGAAAACGGAATAGTTTACAACGTGTATGAATCCTGCCAAAAGGGCGGGTAAACATTCAAAACTTTTATTGGAGAGATACGATATGATTAAGAAACGTTTGGACAGGGACAAAAAATGGTTTTTTCAACCGTTTCCGTATTATCAGATGAGAATGGACACAGATGATTTTCACGGACTTGTCAGTATTATAGAATTATTGGACGGAGAATACTTCTTTTGGGATATGCTTAAAGCCGGCAGAACTCCGGTATGCGGTAAAGGAATGCTATGGCTGCAGCTTATTCCCGATAATCAGCATCGTGCAATAACCGCAAAGTTTCTCCCCAAATCCCGAACCGTTCAAGGCGTAGAGTATTCAAAGTCAGTTTCATTATGGTATGTGGATGTTATAGACGGCTGGGGATATGATGAGGATAAAGTTGCTTATTTTACTGATTTGTATTTAGATGTATATTTTGATATTGAGGGCGATATTGTTATAGATGACCGTGATGAATTGGACGCCGCCTATAACTCAGGAGAGATATCTGAAGCACAGTACCAAATGGCAATTGCGGAAGGAAACGATATTATTAAGGATTTATGTTCAGACACAGAAAAAACACAGCTTTGGTGTGAAAAAATTTTACAGCTTGCTATGCAAAGAATTGAAAGAAACGATAGTGTATTCAAGAAGAATGTGTAAATTTAATTGAGATAAATTCCAATTTACATAATCCCCGAAAGGAAAAATAAAAAATGGAAAATAAACTGCGCCTTTACGGCTTCAACAACCTGACAAAATCCCTCAGCTTCAACATCTACGACGTATGCTACGCCAAGACTGAGCGTGAACAAAGGGATTACATCGCCTACATTGATGAGCAGTACAACAGCGAGCGCCTCACCTCCATACTTATGACCTTAACCGAGATGATAGGCGCGCAGGTTCTTAATATCTCCCGTCAGGATTACGAGCCGCAGGGCGCTTCCGTTACCTGTCTCATTTCCGAAAGCTCCAAAAAGAAAAAGGGAGAAAGCGGAGAAACTGTTATTGCTCACCTTGACAAAAGCCATGTCACTGTTCACACCTATCCCGAATACCACCCCGAAAACGCCATAGCAACATTCCGTGTTGACATAGACGTCGCCACCTGCGGAAAGATAACCCCTCTTTCCACTCTCGATTATCTTATCGGCAGCTTTGACAGCGACATCATCACAATGGATTACCGCATAAGGGGCTTTACCCGTGATATTTCGGGGAAAAAGCTGTTCACCGACCACAGCATAACCTCGATCCAGGACTATATCGACGACAGCACCTTGAAAAAGTACGACGCTGTTGACGTGAACGTGTATCAGTCCAATATTTTTCACACCAAAATGCTGATAAAGGAAATAGATCTGCAAAACTACCTGTTCAATCAGGACGTTTATGAACTCCCTCCCAAGACAAGACTTGATATAACAAACAATCTCCGCCGTGAAATGATAGAGATCTTCAGCGGCAGCAATATTTACACCTAAAGGACAAATAATGAAACTTAACCAAAACAGAGCGCCTATCAAAGAGGCGCTGGAGGAACTGCAAAACAACAGGGTGGTACCCTTTGACGTACCGGGACACAAGCGTGGAAAAGGCAATCCTGAGCTTACCGAGTTTCTTGGAAAGCGCTGTATGAGCCTTGACGTGAACTCAATGCGCCCGCTGGACAATCTCTGCCACCCCGTTTCTGTGATAAAGGAGGCGGAGGAGCTTGCCGCGGACGCATTCGGCGCAGGCTACGCCTTTTTTATGGTTGGAGGAACTACCTCTGCCGTGCAGGCTATGGTGCTTTTTGCCGCAAAGCGCGGCGAAAAAATAATCCTCCCCCGCAACGTTCACCGAAGTGTGATAAACGCAATGGTATTAAGCGGCGCTGTACCCGTTTATGTAAATCCCGCAGTTGACAAGCGCCTCGGCATTTCTCTCGGTATGAGCGTCAGCGACGTTGAAGCCGCCATAAAGGCAAACCCCGACGCAAAGGCTATTCTTGTGAACAACCCCACCTATTACGGTATTTGCAGCGACATAAAGAAAATAACCGACCTTGCTCATTCCCACAATATGCTTATGCTTGCGGACGAGGCTCACGGAACGCATTTTTATTTCGGAGAGGACTTGCCCTTGAGTGCAATGGCGGCAGGTGCGGATATGGCGGCGGTAAGCATGCACAAAAGCGGCGGCAGCCTTACCCAAAGCAGCTTTCTCCTTACAGGTCATAACATAAACCCTGCAAGCGTCCGCCAGATAATCAACCTCACCCAGACCACCAGCGGCTCATATCTTTTTATGTCCAGCCTTGACATCAGCCGTCAGAATCTTGCCGTAAAAGGGAAGGAGATCTTCCGCCGCGTCTGCTCCCTCGCCGAATACGCAAGGGAGGAGATAAACAGGATAGGGGATTACTACGCTTATTCCCGTGAAATAATAAACGGCGACAGCATTTACGACTTTGACGCCACAAAGCTGTCCATAAATACCATAGATGTAGGCTTGGCTGGAATAGAGGTATACGACATTCTCCGTGACGATTACGACATACAAATAGAGTTCGGCGATATGGGCAATATTTTGGCCTATATCAGCGTCGGCGACAGAGAGCGTGACATCGAGCGCCTTGTTGGAGCGCTTTCTGAGATACGCCGCCGCTATAAAAAGGACAAAAGCGGTATGCTCATTTCCGAGTATATCAGCCCCGCAGTTGAAATGACCCCGCAGGAGGCTTTCTATGCGGAGAAAGAATCCGTTCCCCTTGAGGACAGCGAGGGAAGGATATGCAGCGAGTTCGTTATGTGCTATCCTCCCGGGATACCCATTCTTTCCCCCGGCGAAAGGATAACGAACGACATAATCCGCTATATAAAATATGCCAAGGAAAAGGGCTGCTTTTTGACAGGAGCCGAGGATATGAACATCGACAGGCTCAACGTCACACGGTAAAAAGGAGATAATTTCAAAATGGATCTATGGTTCAGCGAGTTTCACGCCAAAGGCGTAAAGCTCTCTATAAAGGTAACAAAACAGCTTTGCTCCGTACAAAGCGATTTTCAGCAGATAGATGTTTTTGATTCCGAGGAATTCGGAAGATTTCTCACTCTTGACGGCTATATGATGCTCACCGAGCGTGATGAGTTTATTTACCACGAAATGATAACCCACGTTCCAATGGCTGTAAATCCCGACATAAAAAAAGTCCTTGTGATAGGCGCAGGTGACGGGGGAGCAGTCCGTGAGCTTGCCAGATATAAGACTATCGAAAAGATAGATTTAGTTGAAATAGACGAAAAGGTGGTGGAAGTCTGCAAGGAATATCTTCCCAATATCGCCTGCTGTTTTGACGACCCAAGACTTACCGTTTATTATCAGGACGGACTTAAATTTGTTCGCAGATGTGAAAACGAATACGACCTTATAATCGTTGACAGCACCGACCCCTTTGGACCTGGCGAAGGACTCTTTACAAAGGAATTTTACGGCAACTGCTGTAAGGCTCTTACAAAAGACGGAATAATGGTGAACCAATGTGAAAGCCCGTTCTATCAGGAGGACAGAGTTGCTATGCAGCGCTCCCACAAGCGCATTGTTGAGAGCTTCCCCATAAGTAAGGTATATCAGGCGCATATTCCCACCTATCCGTCGGGACACTGGCTTTTCGGATTTGCAAGCAAGCGCTTTCACCCAATAAAGGATTACGACGGCAAACGCTGGCAGGAGCTGGGCATTTCCACTCGCTACTACAATCCTCAGCTGCATATCGGCGCATTTGCTCTGCCCAATTACGTTCAGGAGTTACTTGAAAACGTGGAGGGAATAGTCTGATGAAAGAAAAGAACATAGAAACATTTATAGCCTGCGACAGCGATTACGAAGCGGCAAAAGCCGTGATATTCGGCGCTCCATTTGACGGAACCACCAGCTACCGTCCCGGCGCCCGCTTCGGCAGCAAAGCGATAAGAAGCGAAAGCTACGGAATAGAAACATACAGTCCCTATCAGGACAAGGATCTTGAGGATATCGCCGTTTTTGATGGCGGCGAGCTTGACTTTCCCTTTGGCAACACTCAGCGCGTCCTGCAAATGATAGAGGAATATACGGCTGATGTCCTGAAGGACGGCAAGCTCCCCGTTATGATCGGCGGGGAACACCTTGTGACTTTGGGAGCAGTAAGAGCCGCCGCGAAGAAATATCCCGACCTTAACATAATTCATTTTGACGCACACGCCGACCTGCGGCAGGAATATCTGGGCGAGGAACTGTCCCACGCCTGCGTTTTGCGCCGCTGTCATGACATTTTAGGCGACGGCAGGATATTTCAGTTCGGTATCCGCAGCGGCGACCGTGAAGAATTTCGCTTTGCCGCAAATCACACATATATGAACAAATTCAACCTTGATACCCTTGATGAAATATGTGATAAATTAAAAGACAAGCCTGTATATTTTACCATAGACCTTGACGTGCTGGATTCTTCCGTTTTCCCCGGAACAGGAACCCCTGAGGCGGGAGGGATATGTTTTAGCGAGCTTATACGGGGCATAATCAAGGTGGGAAAAATAAATGTAGTGGCGGCGGATATAAACGAGCTTTCCCCGCCATACGACCCGTCAGGCGTCAGCACCGCCGCCGCCTGCAAGACCCTGCGTGAGCTTTTGCTTGCAGTTGTCCGCTGACCGAAAGGAGCATAAATGAACCGTTTACTTGACAGACTTTCTTACAAATTCCGCCGTATCTGCATACCAAATCTTATGCTTTATCTTGTCATTGCAATGGCGGGAGTGTATATTGTTGAGCTTTTTGTACCGAACGTATCCCTTATCAGCTATATGATATTTGACCGTGAACTGATTTTTGCGGGACAGTGGTGGCGTGTGATAACGTGGATACTTATCCCGCCGTCAAGCAGTATAATATTCATAATTTTCAGCTTGTATTTTTACTATCTCATCGGTCTGGGACTTGAACATAGCTGGGGCAGCTTCAAGTTTAATCTCTATTATCTTGTGGGAATAATTGCAACCATAATCGGCGGCTTTATAACAGGCACTACGGACAACACATTTCTGAACTACTCTCTCTTTTTTGCCTTTGCGATTTTGTATCCCGATTTTCAGGTCATGCTTTTCTTCATTATTCCCATAAAGATAAAATGGCTTGCTTTGGTGGATCTGCTGTTCTTTATCATTTCGCTCATATTCTCCCCTATGTATATAAGGGTTGCGATAATCGCCTCAATGCTTAACTTTATCCTGTTTTTCTACGAGGATTTCGGCAAATTTATCAAAAATCAGATCTACTATTTCAAGCACCGCAATAAGTACAAAAATAACAAATATTGATTTTGAGAGGAATAATATGAATTGTAACGTCAAGTCATTATATGTATGTGTAAAAGACATGGAAAGAGCGATAGAGTTTTATGAAGAATTTTTTGAAAAGAAAGTTACGGAGAAAGATGATTTATACAGCGTCTTTGACATAAACGGTTTTAGATACGGTTTGTTTGCGTATGAAAAGGTGAATGAAAAACACGTTTTCGGAAGCAATTGCCTGCCAAGCATCAGTGTTGATAATATAATTGTTCTTAAACAAAAAATCAAAGACAAGGAACTATGTTTTCCTCTGACAAAAATCGGTGTCAACTGGGTGACTGAGTTTATTGACTCCGAAGGAAATCACATTGAATTAACTGCACCTGAATAATAAAAGATAATAATTAAAACATGAAAGGAAAAACAAAAAATGGGAAAATGTCTTATAATCGGCTGCGGCGGCGTAGCGGGCGTAGCTATCCACAAATGCTGTCAGAATGACGAAGTGTTTGAGGGAATAATGATAGCCAGCCGCACCAAATCCAAATGCGACAAAATAAAGGCTGAAATAGAGTCGGCGGGCAAGAGCAGGACCGTTATCGAAACCGCACAGGTGAACGCCGATAACGTGGACGAGCTTATAGCGCTGATAAACAGCTACAAGCCCGACGTTGTGCTGAACCTCGCCCTGCCTTATCAGGATCTTACCATAATGGACGCCTGCCTTGCCACAAAAACAAATTATGTTGATACCGCAAACTATGAGCCGCCCGATACCGCAAAATTCGAGTACAAATGGCAGTGGGCTTACCGTGAAAAATTCAAGGAGGCAGGTATAACCGCCCTTTTGGGCAGCGGCTTTGACCCCGGAGTTACGGGAGTATTCTGCGCTTACGCTATGAAACACTATTTTGACGAGATAAACTATATAGACATTCTCGACTGCAACGGCGGCGACCACGGCTATCCCTTTGCCACCAACTTCAATCCTGAAATAAATATCCGTGAAGTAAGCGCAAACGGCAGCTACTGGGAAAACGGCGACTGGGTAGAAACCAAGCCTATGGAGATAAAGCGTGTTTACAACTTTGAGGGCGTGGGTGAAAAGGATATGTACCTGCTCCACCATGAGGAGCTTGAGAGCCTTGCCCTGAACATCAAGGGAATAAAGCGCATACGCTTCTTCATGACCTTCGGACAAAGCTATTTAACACACCTGAAATGCCTTGAGAACGTGGGAATGACTTCGATAGAACCCATAGAATTTGAGGGCAAGCAGATAGTGCCTCTGCAATTTTTGAAAGCCGTTCTCCCTGACCCCGCCTCTCTCGGTCCCCGCACCAAGGGCAAAACCAACATCGGCTGCATAATGCAGGGCAAAAAGGACGGCAAGGACGTAAAATATTATGTCTACAACATCTGCGACCATCAGGAATGTTACAATGAGGTGGGAAGTCAGGCTGTAAGCTACACCACAGGCGTTCCTGCCATGATAGGCGCAATGCTGCTGATGAATAAAACATGGAGTGGTGCAGGCGTTTTCAACATTGAGGAGTTTGACCCCGATCCGTTTATGGACGCGCTGAACAAGTGGGGACTCCCTTGGAAAGAAACCTTCGACCCCACGCTGGTAGACTGATTTTATGAACGATTTTGAACAGCTTATGAGCGTAAAGACCCCCGCCTACATAATTGACGGGGAACAGCTCAGAAAAAATCTTGAAATCCTTCATCAGGTGGAAACCGCCAGCGGTGCACATATTCTCCTTGCACAGAAATGCTACTCCGTCTATCAGACCTACCCGCTGATAGGGAAGTACATCAGCGGCTGCACCGCCAGCGGACTTTACGAGGCGCGTCTGGGTCACGAGGAAATGGGAAAGGAAAACCACATCTTCTCCCCTGCCTATTCAGATGACGAGTTTGACGAAATACTCGACATCTGCGACCACATCAGCTTTAACAGCGTTTCCCAGTGGGAAAAGTTCAGGCATAGGGTGCAAAACTCCGCCAAAAAGCCGAGCTGCGGAATAAGGGTAAACCCTGAACACTCCACCCAGTCCCACGGGATCTACGACCCGTGCGCTCCTTTTTCAAGGCTTGGAGCCACCCGCAGCAGCTTTACAAACGGATTGCCCGACGGAATAGAGGGACTCCATTTTCACACCCTTTGCGAGCAGAATGCGGACGTTCTGGCTGAAACGGCGAAAGCCTTTGAGAAAAAGTTCGCCGATTTTCTCCCTAAAATAAATTGGCTGAATATGGGCGGCGGACATCACATAACCCGCTATGATTACGACATAGATTTGCTTGTAAAAACCGTAAAGCACTTCACTGAAACCTACGGCGTGACCATTTATCTTGAGCCCGGCGAAGCGGTAGCGCTTAACGCAGGCTGGCTTGCGGCGACTGTCCTTGACACCGTACACAACGGTATGGATATTGCTATACTTGACGCCTCCGCCGCCTGTCATATGCCCGACGTGCTGGAAATGCCCTACCGACCCAATATAGTAAGCGCAGGCGAACCAAATGAAAATCCCTATACTTACCGTCTTGGCGGGAACACCTGTCTTGCTGGGGACATTATCGGAGATTACAGCTTTGATTACCCGCTGAAATCAGGCGACCGCCTTTTCTTTGAGGATATGGCGATATATTCTATTGTGAAAAACAACACCTTCAACGGAATGGCGCTGCCCAGCATATATATTTACGAAAACGGTGAAGTCGAGCTGCTCCGTCAGTTCGGCTACGAGGATTTTAAAAACAGACTATAAAAAAGCGATATTATTTTGCAGATTTTGATACAAAGCCGAGGAATAATTGAATAGTGCGCATTTGCAGTGCATTTTTTGCTTGCGGTGTAAAAGTGTACCGGAGCGACAACAATTGACTTATTCTCATTTTTTAATACGATTTATGAATGAGTGGTTATTTCCGCCCGGCAAATCGGGGTCTGAAAGGTAGATATTTATGACTGATTTTAGCATCAATGAAATGTTAGACATACAAAAACAACTTCAGGATAAATATAAGGATAAATGGGAAAAATTTCTTATGAAACAGGTAAAAACAAACTGCTTTGGATGATAGGCGAAATTGGCGAAGTGATTGATGTTGTCAAAAAGAACGGAGACCTTGCGGCGTGCAAGGATGTTGAATTAAGAAAACACCTTGTTGAAGAAATGGCCGATGTTCTGATGTATTACAATGATGTTATGCTATGTTATGATATATCTGCCGACGAATTAAAGCAGGCATATACTGAAAAGTTTGAAAAAAATATGACGCGTTGGTAAATTCATATTTTTCTGTTTGTATCAAAATCGCAAAAGAACATAGATATAAAAACACCGAGATTGATACGATTTAATTTTTCCTCCGCCGATTTCGCCGCTTGAGGGGTAAGTTGGCGTTTGAGTGGTAAGTTGTGAAAGTCGTGGAGTCCCGGCTGTTTTTATCGGTAAAAATATTCATACATCGTCGGTATAATAAACGGTGAGAAATAGGGATTGTGTAGGTAAGCAAAATGGAGAATTGTGATTGGTGCAATCTTTCTGAAGAAGATAAACGGTTTCAGGTGTACGAGAGTACATTTTGGTCTGTTTTTCTTTCGGATGAACAGGATTATATCGGGCGATGTATCTTGGTTTTGAAGCGTCACTGCGGTTCAATGACAGAGCTAACAGATGATGAATGGGAAGATCTTCGCAATCTGATTTGTAAAGTAGAGACCTGTTTGAAGACGGTTTTAGGAGCAACTTTATGTAATTGGAGTTGCCTGATGAATAGTTTTTATAAAGAATCAGAACCTAATCCTCATCTTCATATTCATGTTAGGCCAAGATATGATAAACCCGTGATGGTTAATGGAAGCACTTATATTGATAGCGAGTTCGGCCATCATTATGCAGTGAATAAAAGCGGATCAATATCTGTCAAAGATAAAGAAGAAATGTTTACTCGGCTAAAGGAATGGCTGAATCGCTAAGTTTTTGTTTAAAGAGGTAACCACCCATGAAGCAAATTACGAATAGAGAATACGAAGAGTGGCAGAAATATCAAAGACAGCGTCTTTATAGAACAGCCGTCCCACAAGGGCGGCTTGTTCACTGAAAAGAAAGGAACGAATATGTACAAGCTGATGATAGTTGAGGACGACAAGGGAATTGCCGAAGCGCTTGCCGACCTTGCAAGAAACTGGGAATTTAATGTTCACACAGTGGAAAACTTCCGTAATGTGATGAGCGAATACTCCGACTTTCAGCCCCACCTTATCCTTCTTGACATATCTCTTCCTTTCTTTGACGGCTATCACTGGTGCAGTGAGATACGAAAAATATCAAGCGTTCCCATAATATTCATCTCCTCCGCCTCTGACAATATGAATATGATAATGGCAATGAATATGGGGGCGGACGATTTCATAGCAAAGCCCTTTGACCAAAACGTGCTTATTGCAAAGATCCACGCTCTCCTCCGCCGCACATACGATTTTGCGGACAGCGTTCCGATACTTGAACACAAAGGCGCATTTCTGAATACAGGAAACGGCACGCTTATGTATATGGATAAGCCTATCCCTCTTTCCAAAAACGAATACAGAATACTTCTCTGTTTAATGGAAAGCAAAGGCAAGGTGGTGAGCAGGGAAAAACTTATGGAACGCCTTTGGAAAACCGATATTTTCATTGATGAGAACACCTTGACTGTAAACGTGAATCGCCTGCGGAAAAAGTTGGACGCAGCGGGGCTTGCCGATTTTATCACCACAAAATTCGGCGTGGGTTACATCGTTGAATAAAAAGGAGCAGATATGAAACTGTTTTTTGCTTACCTCAGACAGCGAGCCGCTGTTATAATCGCTTTTCTGCTGTTTTTTGCAATATTTGCCGTTTCCTTTATTCTCTATCATCTTCCTTTGCAGGCGGTGCTGTACCCGGCTCTTTTGTGTGCAGTCCTGGGAATTGTCTTTATGATTTTTGATTATCTCAAAGTATGGAAAAATCATAAGATCCTCACCTCCGCTGCAAATTTTACAGAGGAAATGATAGCCTCACTTCCACCGCACATTACGATCAATGAGAAAGATTATCAGGATATTATAATAAAGCTGGTGGAGGAAATTGCTCAGCTTCAAAACAGCTTTCTTGTCCGTTATCGTGATACGGTGGATTATTACACATTTTGGGTCCATCAGATAAAAACTCCTATCGCGTCTATGCGTCTTACACTGGAAAACGAGGATTCTCCCCTTTCCCGCAAGCTCAATCAACAGCTTTTCAGGATAGAGCAGTATGTGGAAATGGTTTTGGCATATCTCCGCCTTGACTCCTCCTCAACAGACTACGTTTTCAAGGAACACGATATAGACGCCGTCGTAAAGCAGGCGGTGAAAAAATTCGCCTCCGAATTTATAAACGAAAAGATAACTCTTGAATACGCCACGCTACAAGGAAAAGTCATAACCGACGACAAATGGCTCTCCTTTGTAATCGAGCAGATCTTGTCCAACTCTTTAAAATATACCAAAGAGGGAAAGATAAGAATTTATATGAAAGAACCTCTGCTCCTTTGTATTGAGGACACAGGCATAGGCATAGCGCCACAGGATCTGCCCAGAATATTTGAAAAGGGATATACGGGACTTAACGGCAGGACCGACAAAAAAGCCAGCGGTATTGGACTGTACCTCTGTAAAAGGATTTGCGACAATCTGGGTGTAAAAATAACGGCATATTCTCAGCTTGACAAGGGAACGGCTATTTGTCTTGACCTTCGCCAGTATGAATTGAAAAAGGATTGATTTCTTACAAAAATGTAAGATTTTATCGGGAAATGTAAGCCTTTTCTATGGTGAGCGTTTCCCGTTTCTGTTAAAATAAAGACAGAAAATTTTCGGAGGAAAAATATGAGCATATTGGAAGTAAACGCGCTGCGGAAAATATATTCATCACGCCTTGGCAGCAATAAAACGGTTGCGCTCAAAAACGTGGATTTTACAGTTGAAAGCGGAGAATATACGGCTATAATGGGAGAATCAGGCTCAGGCAAAACTACTCTGCTGAACATTCTTGCGGCGCTTGACAAGCCGACAGGCGGCAGCGTTTTCCTTGACGGAATGGATCTGTCAAAGATAAAGGATTCAGCGGCTGCGGCTTTCCGCAGGGATAATCTCGGCTTTGTCTTTCAGGAGTTTAACCTGCTTGACACCTTTACCATAGAAGATAACATTTATCTTCCCCTTGTCCTTGCAGGAACAAGCTACAAGCAAATGCACGAATGCCTTGTTCCAATCGCTGAAAAGCTGGGAATAACAGAGCTCCTGAAAAAATATCCTTACGAGGTATCAGGCGGTCAGAAACAGCGTGCGGCGGTAGCAAGAGCCATAATCACCGACCCTAAGCTGATACTTGCCGACGAGCCCACAGGCGCCCTTGATTCAAAAGCCACCGATGAGTTGTTAAGACTGTTCAGAGAGATAAACAAAGCGGGGCGTACTATCCTTATGGTGACCCATTCGGTAAAAGCCGCAAGCTCCGCCGACCGTGTTCTTTTCATAAAGGACGGGGAAGTCTATCACCAGCTTTACAGAGGGGAACAAAGTGACGAGCAGCTTTATCAGAAAATATCCGAAACCCTCACAATGCTTGCGACAGGCGGTGAAAACAAATGAAAGCGGGATTTTATCCAAGACTTGCCCTCGACGGCATACGAAAAAACAAAAGAATGTATATCCCCTACCTCCTCACCTGTATTGGAATGATAATGATGTTTTATATCCTTGTATTTCTGCTTCATTCCAACGCCGTTTCTTATCTTGAGGACGATGAAATCATCAAAAGCGTTCTTGGTCTGGGGAGCTGGGTGGTGGCGATATTTGCCTGCTTTTTCCTGTTTTACACAAATTCCTTTATAATCCGCCGCAGGAAAAAAGAATTCGGCTTATACAACATTCTGGGAATGGACAAGCGCAACATAGGAAAAATTCTTTTTTGGGAAACGCTGATGACCTCCGCTTTTTCTCTTATTATCGGGATTTTTGCGGGAATAATCCTTTCCAAAGCGGCTGAACTTGGACTTGTGAACATAGTTCACGGCGGTATAACCTACGACCTTTACGTTTCTCCCGACTCAATATTTGCAACACTGACGATATTCGGAATACTGTTTTTTCTCATATTGCTCAACGGCTTGCGGCAGATAAAATTTTCTGGAGCAGTATCTCTTCTTCGCAGCGACAGGACAGGTGAAAAGCCTCCAAAGGGAAATATCCTGCTTGGCATAGCTGGAGTAGTTATCCTCGCCGCCGCATATTACATCGCAATGTCTATAACACAGCCCATAGCCGCACTAATGATGTTCTTTGCGGCTGTTGTGATGGTGATAATTGCCACCTACCTTATAATGATATCAGGCTCGGTATTGTTCTGCCGTATACTTCAGAAAAACAAAAAATACTATTATAAACCCAATCATTTCGTATCCGTTTCCTCAATGGTCTACCGTATGAAACGAAACGGTGCAGGGCTCGCCTCTATCTGCATACTTGCCACAATGGTGCTTGTTATGATATCCTCCACCACGGGACTTTATTTCGGCTTGGAGGATATGCTGTTCACCCGTTACCCCAGAGAAATGAATTTATATTTCACCTTCCCAACTGATAAAAGCTATAATGGATCAGAGCTTTCAGGAATAATTAACGTAGTTGACAGCACGTTAGAAAAGTACAGTGCCGACAAAAGGGAAGTGATAGACTGCAAATACATTCTTGTTTCTGGACTTCTGGAAAACGGTATAGTTGAAACAGACGTTACGCAGATAGACGAATCACAGCTTGACGTCCTTACAAATCTGTATAATTTCTTTTTCGTATCTCTTGACGACTACAACAGAACGTCAGGAACAAATGAAACGCTGAACGACGGGGAAACCATCTTGTTTATTAATCAAGGATCCTATGACGGCGATGAAATTTCCTTCAACAACGGAAATTCTTTCAGAATAACAAAGCGCCTTGACAGCTTTATTGAAAATTACGATTCCGCCATATCTCCCGTTCCCAGCATATTCCTGATAGTCCCCGACACGGAAAAAGCCGTCAGCGGTCTGGACCAACTTGCTGATTTCACGGGCAATTCAATGTTGAGCAGACGCTGGAACTATTCCTTTGATACAGGGCTTGATGACAAAGCGCAGATCGAGCTTTATCACAGCCTTCATGACGATGTTCTGGAATACCTTAACGAATGTAAGATCAATGAGATGGGATATTCATTCGGTTGTGACGGAAGAAAGGCAGGCGAGGCAGGCTTTTACAGTATGTACGGCGGACTTTTCTACCTCGGCATAATGCTCAGCATTGTGTTTATTTTCGCCACTATCCTGATAATTTACTATAAACAAATATCCGAGGGCTACGAGGATCGCTCCCGCTTTGAGATTATGCAGAAGGTGGGAATGACCGAGCGTGAAATAAAAAAGAGCATAAATTCCCAGCTCCTGACGGTATTTTTCCTGCCTTTGGCGCTTGCCGCCCTGCATTTGGTATTTGCTTTCCCGATGATATACAGACTGCTTTATTTATTCCAGCTTTCCAACGTAGGGCTTTTTGCCTTTACGTCTTTGATAAGCTATTGCATTTTTGCCTTGTTTTACACTTTGGTGTACCGAATAACCTCCAACGCTTACTTCCATATTGTCAGCGGCTCCGCCGAGCAGGACTGACTGCGTGTTCATCCGAATATGATTTGATTTTATTTACAGCGCCTTTGAAGAAAAGGCGCACTTTTTTATGAAAAATTCCTCCCAAGGCGTTTATACCGCCGAGGGAGGAATTTTATCACAAATTAGTTTTCGCTGTTTTGCTTTTTCTTGTTCTGCTGGCTCTGGTTGTTCTGCTTATTCTGCTGGTTCTGATTGCTCTGCTGATTTTGCTGACTTTGGTTGTTCTGCTTGTTTTGCTGATTTTTGTTGCTCATGATGAACCTCCGAAGAAGAAAATATGAATAGCGTTTATCTATTCGATAATATTTTTCCCGAAAATCCCAAAGCTATACAAGCAAAATATAAAGTAAAGCCAAGATAAGCTTTTGATCAGCATTTTCCTGTATAAGCACCAGCAGAAGAAGTAGTATCAGCATAGTATCGCTGTCGCTGCGCAAATCAAGCGTCCCACTCATTGACCTGCTCTTTTCTTTTGGCACTTTGGGCAGTTGCACTGCGCCTGATTGTGTTCGTTTATGTATTGATTGAAATTTGGGGGAGTATTGCCGCCTTCCTTTTTTTCCTCTTTGCTTTTGGCAAATACGGCAGGATCTATCAGCTCGTCAATGCATTGTTTATCATCTTCTTCAATGCAGCATTCGTCCTGTTTTTCCTCGCATTTCTCCTCACTTTTGCCGCAGTCGTTCTTCTCCTCGACCTTTTCCTCTTCGGCTTCTTTCTTTTCTTCCGCCTCAGCCTGCTTTTCAGCCATTATGCGTTCAGCCTCAGCTTTTTCTTCTGCAATCCTCTCAGCTTCAGCCTTTTCTTCTGCGATTTTCTCAGCCTCGGCTTTCTCCTTCGCAATTCTTTCAGCCTCTGCTTTCTCCTTTGCGATTCTCTCAGCCTCGGCTTTCTCTTTTGCAATTCTCTCAGCCTCTGCTTTTTCCTTTGCAATCCTCTCAGCCTCCGCTTTTTCCTTTGCAATCCTTTCAGCTTCAGCTTTTTCCTTTGCAATTCTCTCAGCCTCAGCCTTCTCCTTTGCAATTCTCTCAGCCTCGGCTTTTTCCTTTGCAATTCTTTCAGCCTCAGCCTTCTCCTTCGCAATCCTTTCAGCCTCCGCTTGTTCTTCTGCGGCTTTTTTTGTCTCTTCGATTTGACTTGCGACAGATTTTTTCGCCATCTCCAGAGCTTCCTTTATGTAAGCCTGCTGCTGTTTTTCAAGCTCTGACTGACTGATATTGCTTTTGGTCCATTCCATAAAAAATCCTCCTGTTTAAAAAAGTCCGTCCAACATACCGCTGCTTTTCAGCAGCGGCAGTATATTCATAATTTTCATCAGTCTTAAAGCGCTGTCAGCTTTTCGCTGATTTTCGGGACGCAAATGCGGCTTCAGAGCAAGGAGCAAACGTGTGCTGTCGTCATCCTTGTTCATCTGTGACATAATTTCTCCCAGCCGCATTACAGCCTGAATATCTATTCCGCCGAAAATATCGTTTTCTTCATCGGGAGGTTTATCTTCAGATGTTGCCTCCTTGTTTTCTTCGGCTTCAAGCAGCTGTTCAAGGAGCTTTGCAAGCATATCCTCCTGTGACATGAGAAAACTCCTTTCTGCGCTACTCCTGCAACTTTTTCATTATTTTCTCTGCGTCGGGGGAATTGAGCATTTTCTCTTTCACAGAGGGATTTTGCATTATCGTTTTCAGCTTGTCTGCGTCCTCTTTGCGCATACTGTTCAGCATATCGTCCACGTTGCCCTTTTCCAGCGAGCGTTTTAGCACTTCAGACGAAACTCCCAGCTTTTTGCTGGCAAGCTCTATCATTTTTTCCATATTGCTGTTCATAATTGACCTCCTTTTAATGTATGAAAAGCATTGATAAAATATTCTGACAATTGACTTTTCGGTAATTTTCTGTTATAATTTGATAGAAAAATGTCATATTATGTACATCTTTAAAAAGTACAGCATATTATTTTATTAAGGAATGTTTGATATGAAAATCATCGTAACGGCAGATACCCATAAAAACTTTGATATTTACAACGACGTTGTAAACCGCAATCCCGCAGATTATTATATTCATCTCGGCGACGGTGTGAACGAATTTGCCGAGGTCGCAAAGGCAAATCCCGACAAAAACTTTGTTTTTGTAAAAGGCGAACACGACTTTTGCTCTGCTTCCTCCAAGCAAATACTGGAAATAGGACAATTCAGAATATTATGTGTTCACGGTCACGAGCAGGAGGGAATTGATGCATTGGTAGAAGAAGCAAAGAATTCCGACTGCAATATACTTCTTTACGGGCACACCCACATTTACAAAACCGAAAAAATAGACGGCATATATGTTATGAATCCGGGAAGTCTTGGTTCTCCCAGCGTAAATACGGAAAGCTCCTACGGAATACTTGAAATAAGCGACGACGGTCAGGTGAAGATGAATATTGTAGCTTATTGATTATTATATGCATATAAAAAGAAAATGTTAAATGTTTTTGCATTTAACATTTTTTCAACTCAGGAGGATTTTTATGCAATATCCCAAAATGATAATATTTGATTATGGGCATACGCTTTTGTATGAACCGGGGTGGGATCCTGTCAGAGGAAATGCAGAATTGTTGAAATATGCTGTTAAAAATCCGTATAGCTATACGCTGGAAGATGTGAGAAAAGCGGCGGAGCTAATTTTCGGAGAACATATCGAAAACATTCGCAAAATTGGTTATGACATTGGCGGTCAGATCGGCGATAAAGTGTTATACGAGTATTTGGGAATAGAGTTTTCGCTGACTCCGCTGGAAATGGAAACCGTTTTTTGGAACGGCGCATCTATGGGCGCCATTATGCCGAGAGCAGATATAATGCTTGATTACATAAATAAAAAAGGCATAAGAAGTGCGGTACTCAGCAATCTTTTATGGTCGGGCGACGCATTGTCCCAACGGCTCAACAGACTTTTGCCGATGAATAAATTTGAGTTTGTTATGACCTCCAGTGACTATATCGTGCGCAAACCCAACCGCATTTTGTTTGATATAGCTTTACGGAAAGCAGGTCTTAGAGCCGACGAGATCTGGTACTGCGGTGACAGCATAAAAGCAGACATTTACGGAGCGAAAAGCGTCGGAATGTTTCCTGTGCTTTACGAGGGAGAAACTCCTGACGAACCAAACCCCTTTGCAGGACAGAACGACGGCATTGCGATTGACTTCGACTATCTTCATATTCACGATTGGCAGGAGATGATAGATATTATAAGCACCCTGTAATATAAATACTGTAAAAATATTATATTACCGATAAAAAACAGGTATGATTTCTCATACCTGTTTTTATTATATAATGGAGAATTATCAATACATACCGCCCATTCCGCCGTCCATACCGGGTGCGGCAGGCGCGGGAGCAGGTTCTTTCTTGTCAGCCACAAGGCTCTCGGTAGTCAATACCATAGCTGCAACAGAAGCCGCATTCTGAATAGCGGAGCGTGTTACCTTTGCAGGGTCAACGATACCCGCGGAAACCATATCCGTATATTCTTCCTTGGCAGCGTCAAAGCCGTAGCCGACAGTGCCGTTTCTTCTGATAGCGTCAATAATAACGCTTCCCTCAAGACCTGCGTTCAGGGCGATCTGACGAACAGGTTCTTCAAGAGCGCGAAGAACTATCTTAGCGCCTGTCTTTTCGTCGCCGTCCAATTCGCCTATCAACTTTTCAACAGCAGGCATAGCGTTGATAAGAGCAGTGCCGCCGCCTGCTACGATGCCTTCCTCAACGGCAGCCTTTGTAGCAGCGAGAGCATCCTCAATGCGTAGCTTCTTTTCTTTCATCTCAACTTCGGTAGCAGCGCCCACCTTGATGACAGCAACACCGCCCGACAGCTTGGCAAGTCTTTCCTGGAGCTTTTCCTTGTCAAATTCGCTGGTGGTAGTTTCGATTGCGCTCTTTATCTGAGCAATTCTTTCCTTTATAGCCTCGGAAGTGCCTGCGCCGTCAACAATAGTGGTATTTTCCTTGCCGACCTTAACCTGCTTTGCAGTACCCAGCATATCAATTGTGGTATCCTTCAGCTCAAGACCCAGATCGGAGGTGATAACTTGACCGCCGGTGAGAATAGCTATATCCTGGAGCATTTCCTTGCGTCTGTCGCCAAAGCCGGGAGCCTTGACTGCAACGCATACGAATGTTCCTCTCAGCTTGTTGAGGATAATGGTGGAAAGTGCCTCGCCCTCAACGTCCTCAGCGATTATAAGCAGTTTCTTGCCTGATTGAACTATCTGTTCCAGCAAAGGCAGAAGCTCCTGAATATTTGAAACCTTCTTGTCAGTGATGAGAATGTAAGGCTCGTCAAGCTCGGCAACCATCTTTTCCATATCGGTCGCCATATAAGGGCTGATATAACCTCTGTCAAACTGCATACCCTCGACAACTTCGCATGCTGTTTCAGCAGTCTTGCTTTCTTCAACGGTGATAACGCCGTCAGCGGTGACCTTATCCATAGCGTCAGCTATCAGCTTGCCGACAACCTCATCGCCGCTGGAAACAGTAGCGACTCTTGCGATGTCAGCGCTGTCCTTGACCTTTTGAGAGTTTTTCTTTACTTCCTCAACAGTAGCGTCAACAGCCTTTGATATACCTTTCTTTACTACCATAGGATTAGCGCCTGCGGCAATATTCTTCATACCCTCTCTTATAAGAGCCTGAGCCAGCAGTGTAGCGGTAGTTGTACCGTCGCCCGCAGCGTCGTTTGTCTTGGTTGAAACTTCCTTTACAAGCTGAGCGCCCATATTCTCAAAAGGATCATCAAGCTCGATCTCCTTTGCGATAGTAACGCCGTCGTTTGTGATAAGGGGAGCGCCGTACTTCTTGTCAAGAACTACGTTTCTGCCCTTAGGGCCAAGGGTGATCTTGACAGTATCCGCAAGCTGGTCAATGCCGCTGAGGAGAGCTTTTCTGGCGTCCTCGCCGTAAATTATCTGTTTAGCCATTTTTACATTCTTCCTTTCAATTGTTTATTGTGATTTGAGGATTATTCAACTATCGCAAGAATTTCGCTCTGACGGAGGATAGTGTATTCAACACCGTCTACCTTGACTTCTGTTCCTGCATACTTGCTGATAAGCACCTTGTCGCCTATCTTCACTTCCATTTCTACCTTCTCACCGTCAACCACGCCGCCGGGACCTACTGCAACTATCTCAGCCACCTGAGGCTTTTCCTGCGCCGCACTGGTAAGAATAATGCCGCCCTTCGTGGTCTCTTCCGCTTCCAGCATCTTGATAACAACTCTGTCAGCTAAAGGTTTGATATTCATATATATTCCTCCTTAAAAATATTTAACTTTAATTTTTAGCACTCTAACCCTTTGAGTGCTAAATACTATTTTAGTCACTTCTGTGCAAAAAATCAAGTGCTTTTTATACAATTTTATTTTTTTAGCAAAATATAACAAATACTTGCTTGATTGTGATAACGTTTATTGTATATTTTGACAATTTGTGCTTGCAAAAGTAACCTGCGGAACATTTAATGCGTTTTATATTATAGAGAGGGAAAAATGTAGGAGCAAAAATACAGGAGGATATCCCATGAAAAAAAGTATTATTTTTATTCTTATTATAATAAGTATGTTCTGTCTTACCTCCTGTATGCGGCAGCAAGACATTCCTGCATATTCGGACGAAACGTCGCATAAGCCTCTTGTACAAAAACCGTCAGGTATTCAAAATAATAATACGAGCAGCTCGTCTTTGCCTTCCGTCGTTATAACGGCGGGCGAAAGCAGTGCTCAGCAAGGAACTTCGGACAAGCAGATAGAGATAAATTGCGTTAAGCTGGATACCGAAACAGGTGAATTTGAACTTGTCAACAATAGCCTGAACGATTGGGGCTTTGGTTATACGCCGTATTTTCAAAAAGAGATGAATGGTCAGTGGTTTGACGTACAGCCTGTCACGGACATTGTCGTTCCTGAGATACACGCTTTGTTGCCTTCCAACGGCGGCCGCAATAAATTTGTGCTGCCCATATCTCAGTGGTACGGTCGTCTTTCCGAGGGAAAATACCGCACAGGCGTAAAGCTGACAGGCGAATTGGGAGAGCAAATGCTTTGGTATGAATTTGACGTGGATCTTATCCCTGACTGACAGCAAATACTATGAAAAGAAAAATACTATCATTTGTTTCACTTTTCCTTGCGGCAAGTGTTTCAGCCTGCTCGGCCGTAAGCGGCTCTGCGGGTGAAAATATGCCTTTTATAGGCAAGGACGGACCCTTTGACGGAGATATGGCAGGAGCAGAATATTACGCCTCCGAAATGGCGGAAGAGCTTGGCGGCGAACCTGTTTTTTATGATGACCTCAGCATAAACCAAATATCCGTTTCGTCGGGAAATTTTACTGCTGGCGAATGGATAGACAATGACCACATTACATTCTGGGAAGAGCTTAACAGCCTTGATGAAACAGAATGGAACAAATTCAGCGAGATTTGGCAAAAAGACGAGACCGCCAGGACGTTTGTTTCGGTAACTCTTGACGAAAAGCCTGCTGAAAATACGGTGGTCACCGTCAAATCTTCCGACAGCCGTACTTTGTGGACGTCGGTGACTGATAACGAGGGCAAAGCTTATCTCTTTTATACTCCTTCATCTCTTGAAAAGGGATTGACCCTGACCGCTTCCTACGAAAAAAGCTCAGGTACTGTCGCATTGACCTCCGAAAATTATAAGAATGTTTCCATTATCCTTTCGCCAAACGTTTCTGTTCAGAAAAGCAAATCTCTTGATTTAATGCTCGTGTCGGATACCACGGGTTCAATGGGCGACGAGCTTGAATATATGCAAAAAGAGCTAAGAGATATAATAAACCGTGTTGTTTCCGATAATATGAATATTCCCGTCCGTCTCAGCGTTAATTTTTACCGTGACGACGGCGATGAATATATAGTCCGTGATTTTGATTTCACAGATAATATTTCCCGGGCAATAGCAGACCTGAAAAAGCAAAAGGCTGATGGCGGCGGGGATATGCCCGAAAAGGTGAACGCCGCTTTGTACAGCGCCATAAATAATCACGACTGGCACAGCGACGCAACAAAGCTATTATTTCTGCTCCTTGACGCTCCTCCTCACAGAGAAGACAGCCATGCCGTTCAGGAAATGAACCAGCTTACTGCGCAGGCCGCAGAAAAGGGAATAAGGATAATTCCCATTCTTGCAGGCGGCGGCAATAAGGAAACGGAATATCTTGTGCGTGATATGGCAATGAAAACGGGCGGAACATACTTGTTCATTACAGACGACAGCAGCGTCAGTGCAGAAAGCCAGGTTCAGCCGACAATAGGGAATTACAAAGCCGAACAGCTGAACGACCTTATGGTAAGGGTGATAAACCGCTATTTAGCCGACGTTTCCGTTCCCGCACAATATATTGACGATAAGGTGGATACAATTAAAATGCCGGAATTGACCGCCGATACTCAAAATAATCAGGAAACCGTTGTCAAATGATAAATTGCGTTCCACGAATCCCTTCGTTTCAATATTCCTCGGAAAAGACTTCCCGCAAAAAGGAAGTCCTTTTCCGTTTTACGGCAAAATAAAGTGGCAATGCTTCATATTCTTTTCCGAAAATACCGCGCTTATTTTTGAAATCCACAATAAAAACGCTCCGATGATAAATCATCGGAGCGTTTTCTTATATTATCACTTTCTTACTTATGCAGATTGGAAGCCTTGTAAGAAGTATGCAGAACCTCGTGAGCCTTGTGGCTACCGGGTTCGCCCAGGAAGTTTTCGTATACCTCCTTGATGTCGGGGCTTTCATGAGATCTTCTGAACGTTCTAACTTCAGAGTCGATATGGTACAGAGCCTTTGCTCTTTCCGCACGAATATCAGTGAAGTTGCGAACGTCTGCGGGAACGAGGACCTGACCGCCGCCGTTTACACAGCCGCCCGGGCAAGCCATTATCTCGATGAATGTGCATTCAAGCTCGCCACTCTTTACCTTTTCAAGCAGTTCCTTTGCATTTGCAAGACCAGAAGCCACAGCAACGGTTATATCCTTGCCTGCAACGTTATAGGTAGCTACCTTAACGCCTTCAACGCCTCTTACTTCCTTGAACTCCAGAGGAGCCTCAGGATTTTCGCCTGTCAGTCTCCATACTGCAGTACGCAGAGCAGCCTCCATAACGCCGCCTGTTACGCCGAATATAACAGCCGCACCTGTGCCGTTGCCCATAGGATTGTCAAATTCCTCGTCAGGCAGTTCTCTGAAGCAAAGACCTGCCTTGTTTATCATCTTAACAAGCTCACGGGTGGTAATGGAAATATCAAGATCAGGATAACCCGATGCGCTCTGATCCTCACGGCCTATCTCAAACTTCTTGGCAGTGCAGGGCATTACGGAAACGCTTACGATATTTTTGGGGTCAATGCCCATCTTCTGCGCCCAGTAAGTCTTGATGATAGAACCTGTCATTTGCTGAGGAGATTTGCAGGAGGAAAGGTTAGGCAGGAATTCGGGATAATAAGCCTCGCAGTATCTTACCCAGCCGGGTGAGCAGGAGGTTATCATAGGAAGAACTCCGCCGTTCTGAACTCTTTCGATAAGCTCATTAGCCTCTTCAACAATAGTGAGGTCAGCGCCGAAGTTGGTATCAAATACGGCGTTAAAGCCCAGTCTGTGCAGCGACGCCGCCAGCTTGCCCTCTACGTTCGTGCCCATAGGATAGCCGAAAGCCTCGCCGATAGAAGCACGAACTGCGGGAGCAGTCTGAACTACTACTACCTTTTCAGGGTCGTTCAGTGCCTGCCATACCTTATCGGTATCGTCCTTTTCATTAAGCGCGCCGGTAGGACAAACAGCGATACACTGACCGCAGGATACGCAGGAGGTATCTGCCAGATCCATATCGAAGGGACTTCCGATAGTGGACTTGAATCCACGGTAGTTAGGACCTATAACGCCTATGCCCTGAACGTTAGTGCATGCAGCCACACAACGGCGGCAGTTGATGCACTTGTTGTTGTCTCTGTACATATGAACGGCGCTGTAATCAATGTCATATACGTTCTTAACGCCGTCATAAGCGCTTTCATATTCAACGCCAAGCTCCTTGCACAATGTCTGGAGTTCGCAGTTTCCGCTTCTGGTGCAGTACAGGCAATCCTTCTTGTGATTGCTCAGAAGCAGTTCCAGAGTCATCTTTCTGCTTTCCTGAACGGCAGGGGAGTTTGTGAGAATGCTTTTACCTTCGTCAAACTTTGAAATGGGGTACATACAAGAAGCGACAAGGCTTCTTGCGCCGGTCATTTCAACTACGCATATACGGCATGCGCCTATTTCGTTGATACCCTTGAGCCAGCAAAGAGTGGGGATTCTTATACCGTTCTTGCGTGCGGCCTCAAGTATGGTGGTACCCTCTTCAACGGAACAATCGATACCGTTAATTTTAATATTGACCATAGTAATAATTCCTTTCTGTTATTCCTTGATAATGGCACCGAACTTGCACTTGCTCATGCAAGCGCCGCACTTGATGCACTTGTTGGTATCAATCGAATGAGGTTCCTTGACGGTGCCGCTGATAGCTCCTGCAGGGCAGGCTCTTGCGCAGGCTGTGCAGCCCTTGCACTTGTCGGCAACTATCTTGTACTGGAGCAGATCCTTGCAGACGCCCGCAGGACATTTCTTGTCAACAACGTGAGCTATGTACTCATCTCTGAAGTAACGCAGAGTGGAAAGAACAGGGTTGGGGGCAGTCTGACCCAGACCGCACAACGAGTTGTTCTTGATGTAGTAGCACAGCTTTTCCATTTTGTCGATATCTTCAAGAGTGCCTTTACCGCTGGTTATCTTTTCAAGCATCTCATACAGACGCTTTGTACCGATACGGCAGGGAGTACATTTACCACAGGACTCGTCAACGGTAAACTGCAAGAAGAACTTTGCAATATCTACCATACAGTTGTCCTCGTCCATTACGATAAGTCCGCCTGAACCCATCATCGAACCGA
>CANRGJ010000015.1 GCA_947630175.1 uncultured Ruminiclostridium sp.
CAAGGAGCAACAGGTCCGCAGGGACCTAAGGGCGACAAGGGTGATACGGGAGCGGCTGGGGCAAAGGGTGCTACGGGTACCCGTGGCTCACGCTGGAATACAGGTACGGCTTGTACAGGCACATCAACAACCGCCACAGTATTTGCAACGGGGATTACCGATGCGCTCGTAAATGATATGTACCTCAACACCTCAACTGGCTATATATACCGCTGCACGGTTGCGGGTAATGCATCGACAGCTAAGTGGGTGTATGCTGGCAGCATTAAGGGAGCTACAGGTGCTAAAGGTGCCACAGGTGCTCAAGGACCTCAAGGAGCAACAGGTCCACAGGGGCCTAAGGGCGATACAGGTGCTGCAGGTCCTCAAGGTGCCAAAGGTAATACGGGAGCTACGGGTACCCGTGGCTCACGCTGGAATACAGGTACGGCTTGTACAGGCACATCAACTACCGCCACAGTATTTGCAACAGGGATTACCGATGCGCTCGTAAACGATATGTACCTCAACACCTCAACTGGCTATATATACCGCTGCACGGTTGCGGGTAATGCATCGACAGCTAAGTGGGTGTATGCTGGCAGCATTAAGGGAGCTACGGGTGCTAAAGGCGATACAGGATTTGTTGTTGTACAAGGAAATATGCCCACCAACTATTCTGTCAAAATACCATATCAGAACGGATATACCAAAGCTATAATAGAGGGCTGGACTGCAAATAGCAACGGATCAAATTATAGCCCCGCATACGGAAGCGCTTTATTAACCGGTATGTCGAGCAGTAAAAACATATCTCAAACAATGGTAACGGCATTTACAAACTCATCTGGAATGCAATATTCAGTGACTTCTGGAGCAATAACGGTATCTGGCTGGGCTAACGGCAGTTATCGCGTTATATGGTTTAAATAAGGAGGAGAAACTTATGCCAAGAAAATATTTAATAACAGAAGAAGATCTTGCCGAATTCATTGTTGATGGATTTAAAGCAGACCTCACTATTGAAAACTCTAAGGTTAAAGGAAAAATAGTCCGTTATGGGATATGTAGCACTTCAGCTGATTCAGCAGTTAAGACATTAACGTTAAGCGGCTTTACCCTTGAGACAGGCACTGAGATAACAGTGCGTTTTTTTACATCAAATTCTGCAAGTAACCCATCCCTTAATATTAACAACACCGGCGCTAAAGCTATACGATATCATAACAGATCGATACCATCGGGCTACCTCACATCCGATCGTATATATAGGATGGTGTATGATGGTATTTGTTGGCAAATAATTGGAGATATTGACACCAACACTGTTTACACAAAATTTACCGGTGCATCCTCATCAAAAGCGGGCACAACGGGATTAGTGCCTGCTCCTGATACAGGTAAACAAAATGATTTTTTAAAAGGCGACGGCTCTTGGGTTAAAGCTGTTGTGGTTGTTCAAGGGACGAAAACCACGACTAACGTAAAAATACCATACCAAGCTGGGTATTCAAAGGCACTTTGCGAGGGATGGATTACAGCAGTATCCGATTTTGATCCATCATATGTTTATCCATCATATAGAAGCATTTTAATTACTGGTATATCAAATGACATGACTGAAAAAGAATTGTCTGCTGATGGAGCATTTAGCGGCACAACTGGATTCAAATGCTTCGTTAATGCTGATGGTAGCATAGCAATATCAGGCGGATATAGTGGTGAATACCGCATAACTTGGTTTAATTAAGGAGGGTCAAAATGTTAATTTTTAACAATAAAACTTATCAAATAAATACATTAAATCCTGACACTAACTATCTTGAGGGCCTTGATTGCGAGCAACCAAAGTGGGTCATTTCTGATGATTCAGCGCTTGCAAATAAGATTAAGTCAACGCCTTATTGGGAGGCTGTCACAGACGAGAGAGATAATCTAATAGACATTACTCCCATAGACCAGCCTGTAACTGCAGAAGATCAGATAGCAGCCCTTAAAAGTCAGCTTACAGCTATAGATGTGCAGACTGTTAGACCTTTGCGAGCTATCGCAGCAGGGACAGCCACTGATGAAGATAGGGACAGGTTGGCAAAGCTTGAAGTTCAAGCTGAAGAACTAAGAGCAAAAATTACTCTGTTGAAAGGAGGTGATAAGGTATGATAGACTGGAAACGTAAACTTACCAGCCGAAAACTGTGGATTTCCATAGCAGGTCTTGTAACAGGGGTAATTATGGCTTTCGGTGGATCAGATGAAACTGCTAATACTGTAAGCGGTTGTATCATGGCTGCAGCATCGGTAGTGGGATATGCAATAGGAGAAGGCTTAGCCGATGCTGCAAACAATAAAAAGGAGGATAACAGCAATGACACTAACACCTAATGTAACGTATCAAATGAACGGCATTACTGTCAAGGAAAAAATTATTCCTGACAGTACACGCTGGAAAGATGCTGCAAAAGCAAAAGCAGCAGGATTTTCTGGAAATGAACTGTATAAAAAGCAACAGAAATTGAGCAGTGGATCAGGCAAGGTCCAATTTGTGACTATTCACAATACAAACGACCTTCCGAATGTAAATGATGACGCAGAACAGTATACAAAAGCAACCTATAATGAAAACATGGGATCTGTACGAGTACATTTTTATGTGGATGATAACGGCGCATGGCAAAACCTAAAAGCCGGAACAGGACTTTGTGCAAATGATCCAATCGGCTCGGCGGAAGTAAGCTGGCATAGCGGGGACGGCTCTGTTGCTAACGGCGGCAATATGACAAGCTTATCGATTGAGATCATCATGAACGAAAGCTTATCTCATGATGAAAAGGCAAAAGACAACGGGGCACGAATTGCAGCATGGCTGCTTTGGAAACACAGATTACCTATCGATAAACTTGTTACTCATACATATTGGGTAAACAAAGCTGCAGGTAAAAGTTTTTCCGATGTCGATAAGCAGTGTACAAATCTTATCTCCGGAAAAAAGTGGTGCCCTGCTTATATCTTTGCAAGCACTGATACAAACACTGCCTTAAAGAATTGGCAAGCCTTTAAAAAACTTGTAAAAAAATATCTGGATGATCTGCTCGGCAGCACCGTTTCCAACACCAAAACCACATATCGTGTGCAGACTGGGGCTTTCAGCCAAAAGGACAACGCTGTTGCTCTCGAAGGCAAACTCAAGGCAGCAGGATTTGATACCTACGTTGTACAGAGCAATAACTTCTATAAGGTTCAGGTAGGAGCTTTTGCAATAAAAGCCTATGCTGAAGCTACAGCATCAAAGCTGAAAGCAGCGGGATACGACACCTATATCATTACGGAAAAGGGAGAAAATGTTTCGACTTCTGCAGTTATGAAATCCGTGGATGAAATTGCCCAAGAAGTAATTGCCGGAAAGTGGGGTAGCGGGCAGGAAAGAATAGATCGTCTGACCGCTGCCGGCTATGATTACAATAAAGTTCAGAAACGGGTAAACGAACTTTTGGCTTGATTCGAAAGTGGCGTTTTCTGTTTAATGATTTTAAACAGTTGTAAATTAAAATAATTATTTTGTTGTCTAAATAACTACCGCCCACAAGTGTGGGCGGTCAGTTTATTTTGAAAGGAGAAAATTATGACAAATAGTCCAATTCCCAGAGTAGGCGGGAAAAAGCTGCTTCGCAAAGCAATATGTGATCGTTTTCCTGAAGCGCAAAAATATGATCGTTATATTGAGGTCTTTGGAGGAGCTGCATGGGTACTTTTATGCAAAGACAAGCATGCAAAAATGGAGGTATATAATGATGGGGACGGGGAGTTAGTCAACCTCATGCGCTGTTTAAAATATCACTGTGAAGAATTAAAAAAAGAAATTAGCGGTATATATAACTCTCGTGAAATGTTTTTTGATGCGCTTGAACAGCTACAATGCAGAGGCTTTACTGACATTCAACGAGCGGCAAGATATTTTATCAAAATGAGACTTTCCTTTGGAGCTAATGGTAATGAATATGGTTGCAGTAAAAAACCGTTTCAAAAATCTACTGAATATCTTTCCATAGTTAGTCAGCGTTTTACATCGGTAATAATTGAACATAAGAACTACGACGATTTAATAAAAGTATATGATCGTTCGACAGCTTTATTCTACCTCGATCCCCCATACTACGGTACAGAAAAAATGTATGATGTTTCTTTTTCTTATGATGATCACATTAAATTAAAACAGCTTTTAAACAGCATTAAAGGTATGTTTATACTGTCTTACAATGATGATCCTTTTATCCGTGATTTGTACAGAGATTTTAAAATTGAACCTATAGACAGAAACAACAATATGTCAAGTGGAAGATATAAGGAATTGCTCATCAAAAACTATTGATATTATTTTTTTGCACCGTCTATAACGGATTATGTTATATACGATCCAAAAAAATGCTATCGGAGGTACAAATGATTACTATAAAATTAAGAGCACTGTTGGAAGACAGAAAAATGTCTCAGTCAGAACTTGCTCGAATCACAAATATTCGTCCTTCCACTATTTCAGATTTATGTAACAATAACAGTTGTTTCATTAAATTGGATTATTTGAATAGTATTTGCAAAGCAATAAGTTGCAGCATAGATGATTTGCTAAAACTAAGATAGTTCAATTAAAATCAAATATTTGTTAAAAATAAACAAAAACGCAAAGTTTTCCACTTTTCAACATTGTCGTGGAAAATTTTGCGTTTTGCTTGTCAATTTTTTGCGTTTTGCGTGGCAGACAACAGCAGGGTGTGGGACAGAGTCCCACAGAAAAAAATACCCGCTTATGCGGGTATTTTTTTTGAGGCTCCGCCTCAAACTCCGCTTAAGGGGACTTTTTGTAAAAAGTCCCCTTAAGAATCCCTCAAAAACTTTATGGCTCAGGTTTTTCCAGTATGGTCGCATAGCCTTCGGTGGAAACCACCTTGTACCCTTTTTCCGTCCACTCCTTGAGCAGCTTTTCGTACTCCTTCACAGCGCCGTGGCGGTTGTCCAGGCATACGTAGTCGGGAACTATCTCAGGGTCTATCTTGTAGATAGCGGGGTACATATACACGTTAGGGCAGTCGTACAGGTGTGGGGTGATGAAGGTGGTGGCAAATATCACGGAATCCCTCGGTATGCTGTCCAGCGCCTCGTCCGTCTGCTCCAGCCTCGGAGAGGACAGGTCGTGTATGCTGGCGTATTTTGAGGAGGAAAAGCCGACGAGACAGACAAACGCCGCCAATAACGCCGCCATTGCCACACGGTTCTTGCTTCTGACGTAGCGGAAATTCTTTGCGAACAGGAACAACAGCATTGCCCCCGTGCCGAAAACGTACTGGAAGTTTATGTCCGACTGATACGCATAATCAGGCGCCATATTCAGCAGTATCATAGGCGCTATCAGCATCCAGTCGCAGGGCTTTCTGCTGTAAAAGGCGATGAACAGCAGCGGCACTCCCATTTGCAGTAAAAACAACAGCTTTTGCTCCGACAGCAGCTTGCTGAAGAAGAATATAGGGTTTTTCAGCACGTTCAGCACCACGTCCACAAGGCTGTCCTGCCCGCTGTTGAGATAGATGTCGTAGCGGGATACTTTGATTCCCTCACCGAACATCTCCACCACAGAGGTGGAAAGAACGAAGCCCACGGCTCCCATAACTATAAGGAGTATGGAGGAAAGGCGGGAGGAATTTTTGTTGAACAGGGCGTAAAGCCCGATAAATACGACGTAAAAGCCTGCGTCCTCCTTGACGCACAAAAGCAGAAGGGCGCTTATCACAACGCCGAGAAGCTTATTTTTTTCAAGGAAATACAAGGTCCATAAAATAAGGGGAGTTAAAAATGCGTTTTCGTGGAAGTCGTAAAAGCAGGCGGTGGATAAGGCGGGGTAAAAGCAGTAAACACAGCAGATGAGAAAGCTGACGGTGTTCGGATATCTGTATCGTTTCAGCAGGAGCAAAAGGGGGATAACGCCGGACATACACACCGTCGCCTGCGCCGCCAGCAAAAACTGAGGACAGCGGAATATCATATAAAACGGCAAAAGCAAGTAGTAGATAGGGGAACAATGCACCGAAAAGTGGGAAAGCAGCTGATTGCGCTCCATAGTGGTATTCTGGGTCAGGTCCGTCGCCATACTCTCGAACATCTGGGCGAATATACCGAAGTCAAAGGTAGACGAATTGTACGCCTCGTATCTCGCTATTGTCCCGACGGACAGCACGGTGGTCATCACCACTCCCACAGCGGCAACGGCAAAGTAAAGCCCCTTTCCCTCAAGAAGAAAAATCTGCTTTTCGGGAAAAAGCCCCTTTATCACAAATACAGAGCCTGCGGTCAGCGCACACAGCGCCAGCACGGCGTACGGTCTTACCGTTGCAGAAACGCTTATCCCAAGCACGGAAAAGGTGAGCAGGCACAGCGGCGTCAGCCACTTATATACCCGCTTTTTCAGAATAAAAAGCAGCAGCGCTCCCGTCCACAGGGGGAGCAACACCCCTGCAAGGAGCCAAAGGTTCAGTTCAGGCATCGACTGTATGAAAAATATGTTGCTCTGATTGTGAGCAGCTGTAAACAGCATTACGCCGCTTGCCACGGCAAATGCGTCAACAAACGCCCACAGCGCGTATATTATAACTTTTCGCAGTTTATCCGTCATTTTGTCTTCTCCTTTTTGAATTGACCCTCTATATATAAAACGAACGAAACAATGAAAAAGTCACTTGTCTGAAAAAAATTTATAGTTCAAAAACACCTTATTATAATAGCACAAATGGGAAAAACTGTCAATTCGGCAGTTTACGGGCGGAGGACAGTTTACAGTGCAAAGTGCAAAGTGAAGAATACACAATAAATTTAATTATAAAATCGTTTCACTATCTTTCACTGTCTAGGTTTGATATGCGCTGCTTATGGCAGGCGTATCGCACAGCTTGTCCAATATTGCGGTTTTGCGAAGCAAAATGAATTTCCTTTAGGGAAATTCAAGCAATGTTGGATCGTACTTCCGCCCCAACAGTTTCCCCCTCATCTTTTCATTGTTTTTCACTCACGTCCTGTGATATACTTCATAATAGCAAAAAATAGACGAGGGCTTGTGATTAGTATGTATCCCGTGAGTGGGAAGATGTGCGGGGCAGGGGCGGCGAAGCCGCCTTTTGTTCGGGCGAAGCCCGAACAAAAGCACTGATTTTGCGGAGCAAAATCAGTGAGTCTGTGCGCCGGAGGCGCACAGACTGCGGCTTCGCCGCCCCGGACAAGCAGGCGTTCCGTTAAAAGCGCCAAGTGCAGAATAAATCGGTCAGCACGGCTGATAGTTTACAGTGCAAAGTGCAGAGTACACAATAAATTTAATTATCAGATCGTTTCACTATCTTTCACTATCTCGGTTGAATATGCTCTGACAAAGGCGATGCTGCGGCACCGCCTTTCACTTTTGTGTCCTGCATACCAGCTTCACAAGTGCGCCCCAACCTCCCGCCCCAACAGTTTTTCCCTCACCTTTTCATTGTTTTTCACTCCTTTCCTGTGCTATACTGCACAATAGCAGAAAAGGCGAAAACGCGAAGCCGCCCGCCGTAGGAAAACCTGTGATTTCCCTTGTGTCAATGCGGCAAAACCTTTTCATTGTATTTCACCCCACCCCGTGCTATACTCCATAATAGCGAAAAATAGGAGGTCACATAAATGGTAGAAGATTTTATACTTTCAAATCAAAACAGGATACTCTCCTTCGGCGAATACGTTTTAGAGAAGCTGGAGGACAAGGACGCCATGGACAAGGTAGCTGAAAAGGACCCCGAGAAGCTGGCGAGAATGCTGAAGCTGCTGCTGGAATGGCTTGACAGCGCTCAGCCCAAGGCGGAAAGTCCTGCTCTGGCGGCAATAATCCGTGCCGTGGGCAAAGGCGGCGAGGAGCAAAGCGATGAATACTGAAAAAGAAAAAACGTCCGCCCTGTCCCCGAAGCAGGAGCAAACGATAGCTCTGCTGAAGGAGGACGGGCTGAAGCGGCTTAATATTTTAGAGGGAAGCGTGCGTTCGGGAAAAACGTACGTTTCCCTTATTTTATGGGCTTTCTGGATAGCGGTCAGGGGGAACGGGCGTTACCTTATGGCGGGAAAGACGCTGAACACCTTAAAGCGGAACCTGCTTGAGCCTCTTGCGGAAATTTTCGGTGAGGACAACTTCGCCTATTCCCTCTCAAAAAAAGAGGCGTTCCTGTTCGGCATAAGACTGCACCTTGAGGGCTGCGCCGACAGCCGCGCGGAGGGGCGCATACGAGGAATGACCCTTGACGGGGCGTACTGCGACGAGCTGACCTTATTCAACGAGGATTTTTTCTCAATGCTGCTGTCAAGGCTATCCTCAAAGGGAGCAAAGCTGTTTGCCACCACCAATCCCGACCACCCCTGCCACTGGCTTAAGGCAAATTATCTGGACCGAGGGGAGGAGCTTGACCTGCTGGACATACACTTCACCCTTGAGGATAACCCCTACCTTGACCCCGCCTACGTCAGGGCGCTGAAAAGCGAGTACAAGGGCGTTTATTACGAGCGTTACATTCTGGGGAAATGGGTGGCGGCGGAGGGCTCTATCTACACCGACTTCAAGGACAGCCAGATAATGACCGAGGAGCAGACGAAGCAGGCGGAAGAAAAATGCATGTTTACCGTTATGGGCGTGGACTTTGGCGGGAATCGCTCCGCTTCCGCGTTCGTGCTTATCGGCTTTGACGCAGGATTTGAAACGTTGTACGTGCTGGACGAGCATTACGACAAAGAAAACCGTTCCGCAGAAAAGCTGATAAGCGACTTCACCGAGATCACTGAACGCTGGTCAAATGATAAAAAGCTGCGCGCGGCGTATTGCGACAGCGCAGAACAGCTCCTTGTGAAAAGCTTTCGCCAATCGGTGACGCTCCCTGTGAAAAACGCCCTGAAAAATCCTATAAACAACCGAATAAGAATGTTCTGCCGCCTTATGGCGTCCGACCGCATACGCGTAAGCTGCCGCTGTAAGGAGCTTATCAAGGCGATAAAGACTGCCGTCTGGGACAGCGGCTGCCTTTGTGACAGCAGGCTGGACGACGGCACCACGAATATCGACTCGCTGGACGCTATGGAGTATGCGGCGGAGAGGTTTGAGAGGGAGATATTCAAATGGAGTTGACAGTGTACAGTTGACAGTTGACAGTTAATTTGATTATAAGGTTTGTTCATCATCTTTCACTATCTCGGTTGAATACGCTTCGGCAAAAGCGGTGTTGCGGCACCCTTCGTCACTTTTGTGTCCTGCATACCAGTTTCACGCCAGCGCCCCACCCTCCCGCCCCCTTTGCTTGCCCCTCAACATAATTTTTCTCACAACTGCAAAACACTGAAGGCTCAAGCCTGCGGGCGGGAAAGCGTTTTTGCGGCTTTGCCGCAAACAGCGGGTGGGACGCTGGCGGGAAGCTGGTGTGCACAACACAAAACTGAAAGCCAACTCACAGCATTTCCACTCTCTCAACATTGGTAAATGACCTTCCCTAACCGCACAACGCCGTGCCGCACGTTGCCCGCCTGTGGTAGCGACCCGCAGGGGCGCGGGACTAAACCTCGCAATTGCGAACATTACCACTTGTGGGGTGAAAAGAAGTCGAGCAGGCGAATTTGACAAGGTAGGCTAAAAATAAAGTTTTTCCGGAATTCTTAAAACCGCCTTTTCCAAAAAGGCGGTTTTAAGCTCGAATGTTGCGGTTTTGCTTTGCAAAACTGCAACATTTGACTAGAAATCTGAAAAGCGAAGCTTTTCAGATTCGTGGGTGCAGGCCGCACCGCATCCGCACGGTACCGTGCGAAACAGATACAAACATCACCCGATAAGGCAGACATAAAAATCAAAAAGGTAAACATTTCCCAAAAACAAAACATTGCGTTATCAAATGTCACAAGATAAAAATCCATTCCAAAAGGTACAACTTTTCCATAACCTCAACCCCGCCTTATCAGTCGAAAAACCATAAAAAATCAAATCCTATTGTGTATTCTGCACTTTAAATTTTGTATTGCCAACGAAAGGAGACCAATTGAAATGAACTTCAAAACCATTTTCCCCCGCCTTTTCTCCGAGAAAAGCACCCCCACGATCTCGATCGACAGCCTGACAGAAAAACATCTGTCCGAACACGTTCCCGCCTGGAAAAACGTCTACGACGGCGAAACCCCGTGGCGCTATGCCAGAAAGGGAGGACTTGACGGCGGCTACCGCCGTGTAAGAGGCATTTCCGCCGCAAGAGCCCTTTGCAGCGAGCTTTCTGCGCTGTGCTTCTCTCAGCAGATGGACCTGCGCTTTTCTTCCCCCAACACCAAAGACCTTGTGGAAAAGGTCTTGCAGGAAAACGCCTTCTGGAGCTGCTTCCCGCTTTTTCTGGAAAAAACGTTCGCCCTTGGCGGCGGGGTAGTTAAGGTGTACACCGAGGGCGAAAAGATACGCCTGAATTACGTTGGCGCAGAGGGCTTCGTCCCCACACAGTATGATGAAAAGGGCGTTTATGGCGGAATTATCCTTTCCGCCGCCGCAAAGAACGGGGAAAATTACCTCCTTGCGGAAATAAACTCCAAGACCGACAACGGCTATACCGTCACCAACAGATTGTTCAAACAAAAAGGCGGGGAGTACAGGGAAGTCCCCCTGTCGGAGCTGTATCCTGAGCTTGAAGAGAGGACGGAGATAAACGGACTGAAAAAGCCGCTTTTCGTGTATTTTCGCCCTGCCTGCTCAGGTGACGGTCCGCTGGGAACGTCAGTTTACGCAAACTGCACGGACACGCTGGAAAGCCTGGACGTCGTTTTTGACAGTCTCCAGCGGGAATTTGTCTTAGGCAAAAAGCGGATAATCGTCCCCACCTCCGCACTGCGGGGCGAGTACGGCAAGGACGGCAAGCTGCACAAATATTTTGACGAGCAGGACGAGGTGTATCAGGCATTCTCCCCCGACGACAGGGAGGAGCTGAAGATATACGACAACAGCACCCAGCTTCGTGTGGAGGAGCATAAGCAGGCGATAGAACAGCTTCTGGACCTGCTTTGTATGCAGACGGGACTTTCGGCGGGCAGCCTTTCCTACCACAACGGAAATCCTGCCACCGCCACAGAAGTTACCGCCAAAAACGACAGGACGTTCCGCACAAAGACCGCACATCAGCAGCTTATCCGTGAGGGACTTTTGCAGATGACGGAAAACATCGTACTGCTTGCCGTGCTGATGGGACAGCTTCCCGCTTCCGCAATGGAGGATAAGCCTGTGATAACCTTCCCTGACAGCGTTTCCCGTGATAATACTTCCAAAATAGACAATGCGGTGAAAATGCTTTCTGCGGGAATTATCGACAAAAATCAAGCCCTTGGGGAGATCTACGGACTTACTCCCGAAGAGGCTGAAAATACCAAATAAGAAAGAGAGGAACTAACTATGGAAGAGATCAGACAAGAACAGGAGACAGTCCTGAACACCGAGGAGCAGACCGTTGCTCCCGACCCTATGGCGGAGATCAAGGAGGAGCTGAAAGTCATAAAGGAGCAGAACGAGGCGCTCAAAGCCGAGCTTGCCGCACTGCGCACCCTCCCGCACTTCTCCGTACCGTCAACACCTCCCGAAAATGCGGGAGAGGAAATGATAAAGGGGATCTTCAGGAAGAAGAGAAACTGAAACAGTTGACAGTTGACAGTTAATTGAATTATAAGGTTGTTTCTTTGGCTTTCACGGGCTTGGTTTAGTAGCTGTACTTTGGGAGAACGGTTGGCACAGCTTTTCACTTTTGTGTCCTGCATACCAGCTTCACGCCAGCGCCCCACCCTCCCGCCCCCTTTGCTTGCCCCTCAACATAATTTTTCTCACAACTGCAAAACGCTGAAGGCGCAAGCTTGCGGGCGGGAAAGCGTGTTTGCGGCTTTGCCGCAAACAGCGGGTGGGACGCTGGCGTGAAGCTGGTATCCGCAACACAAAAGTGAAAGCCAACCCACAACCCTGCCTATTAAACAACATTGGTAAATAACCTTCCCTAACCGCACAACGCCGTGCCGCACGTTGCCCGCCTGTGGTAGCGACCCGCAGGGGCGCGGGACTAAACCTCGCAATTGCGAGCATTACCACTTGTGGAGTGAAAAGAAGTCGAGCAGGCGAATTTAGCAGGGTAGGCTAAAAATAAGGTTTTTCCGGAATTCTTAAAATCGCCTTTTCCAAAAAAGGCGGTTTTAAGCGGGGCGGCCGCGCCGCATCCGCACGGTACCGTGCAAAACCGTTACCAACATCTCCCGATTAGGCAGACATAAAAATCAATTCCAAAAGGTGAAAACTTTTCCAAAATCTCAGCATCGCCTTATCAAGCGCCGCAATGTAAAAATCAAATCTAAAAGGTGAAACCTTTCCCAAAAATTAAATATAAAAGGTACACCTTTTCCAACCCCACTATCACCACTTAAAGCAACCGCTTTAAGATAGAAAATCCCTGCTTCGCAGAAAAAATCAATTCCTGCAAAGCAGGAAAAAACACCTCCTGCGAAGCAGGAAAAACAACGAAAGGAGAAACCCTATGAACACAACATCTTACGCAAAGCTCTTTCAGGGCGAATTGGACCGCCAGGTGACCGAGGGAGCGACCTCAGGCTGGATGGAGGACAACGCCGATCAGGCGGTATATGCGGGAGGAAAGGAAATAAAGCTCCCCGCAGTATCCACTCAGGGACTGGGCGATTACGACCGTGACGAGGGCTATAAGGGCGGAGCCGTGACCTTCAGCTACCAGACCTGCACCATGACCAAGGACAGAGGCAGACGTTTCCGTATCGACGCCATGGACGTAGCTGAAAGCGATTTCCAGCTCACCGCCGCAAAGGTAGCCGAGGAGTTCCAGAGAACAAAGGTGATACCTGAGATCGACGCTTACCGTTATTCCACTCTGGCGGGAAAGGCGAAGATAACCCAGGATTACACCCCCGACGCCTCCACCGTTTACAGCAAGCTGCTGGAACAGCTGGGTCAGGTGTGCGACGTTACAGGCGGAGAAACACCCGTTGTCATCAGCATTTCCCGTCCCGTTTACGATATGCTGATGAACAGCGCTGAGCTTAACAGGACCCTTGACGTGACCCAGTTCAGCCAGGGGGATATCACCCTTGAGGTGAAGTCGATAAACGGCGCCGTTATCATTCCCGTGCCCTCCGCCAGAATGAAGAGCAAGTACACCTTCAGCGCCGACGGCGACGGCGGCTTTACTCCCGCCGAGGACGCAAAGAGCATAAACTGGATAATCTGCCCCAGAACTGCTCCTGTCGCCGTTTCCAGAACGGACAAGATAAAAGTGATCCCTCCCGAGCAGAACCAGTTTGCCGACGCATGGGACATTGATTACAGAAAGTATCACGACCTGTTCGTAGGCGACAGCGCAGCGCAGGCAGTGGCGGCGTCCATCGACCAGGCTGTGTAAATCCTAAATAACCCGTTTTAAATTATCAGAAAGGGGCGGAAAAATGATCCTTACCATTGAAGAGTATAAAAATATGGGATTTGAGGGCGGGGAGGACGAAAGCGCCTGCGAAAAGGCGCTCACAAGGGCGGAAAACCTTGTGGCTCTCCTTTGTGGCGGCAGCCTTGAGAGCTTCGACGAAAGCGCAGTCCCCTGCCTGAAGCAGGCGATAGCCGCCCAGGCGGAGGAGTATTTGCTGAACGGCGGTCAGCCAATGTCGGGAAAAACCACGGTGGGCGACTTTTCCTACTCCGCCGAGGAAAACGGCGGCACAGCCGTAAGCCCGCTTGCTATGACCGTCTTGAAGCTGGGCGGACTTTACTGCTGCGCCGTGGAGGGAAGAAGATGAATATCCTGCCTATACCGAAACGCCTGCTCACCGACAGCGCCGTTCTGCTTATTCCCGAGGGAAAAGATACCTTCGGGGACAGATACGGCGAGGTAAAGCTGGAAAACGTGCGTATCTGCTTTGAGAGAAAGGTCCGCCTCAGCGGTCACGACACTGTTCCTACTTCGGGAGGAACGCTGTATTTCGACTGCCGTAATTCCTCCCCCATAAATACCCGCTTTGACACCAAGATGAAGCTGAAAATAGGTGAAAACCGCTTTCGCATAGCCGCCGCAAAGCCTGTCAAGGGGGAAAGCCAGATCCATCACTGGGAAATAACCTTTGTGTAAGGAGCAAATATGGATATCGTAACAGTGACGCTGAACCTCTCCTCCACCTTGAAAAAGCTTGGAATGAAAGCGGTAAAGGCGCAGCTCGACCTGTCACAGACCGCCTTTGAGGACTGCAACAAATACTGCAAGGTGGACACGGGAAAGCTGCAAAGCAGCGGCAAGGTGGACAAGGTGACGGGGATAATGACCTGGACCGCCCCTTACGCCCGAAATGCCTACTACACCGGTGCGCCCAACAAAACAAAAAATCCCCTTGCCTCTCTTATGTGGGCGCACAAGGCGGCGGAGGTGAATAGGGAGAAGTGGCGGGGGATAGTTGTGGACAGTTTGAAGTGAAAAGCAAACAGGCGGGAAAAAGTGTACAGTGTACAGTTGACAGTTGACAGTTGTGGTATCGCCTGCGGCGATGGATTTGGGATTGCCGTCTGCAAATTTGTACCTGTCATTTCAAATCCGTCCGCGCAGCGGACACCACAACTTTACACTGTGCACTGTACACTGTCAACTGAGAAATAGTGTACAGTTGACAGTTGTGGTATCCTGTACTTTCGGCAAGCCGAAAGTACGATCCAACATTGCTTGGATTGCCCTAAAGGCAATCCATATTGCTCCGCAATACCGCAATATTGGACGCCTTCGGCGATGGATTAGGATTGTCGCCTGCAAATTTGTACCTGTCATTTCAAATCCGTCCGCGCAGCGGACACCACAACTGTACACTGTCAACTGTCAACTGTCAACTGAAGAAATGGGGTTTTATGTTCAACACATCAACACTTATGAAAGATCTTACTTCCTTGCTGTCACAGAGCCTTTCTCTCACCGTCAGCGCTGACAGGGCGGACGAGGAATGCGTCACCCTGCGGTTTTGCGGCGGGGATTATGACGAGGTATTTCTGGACAGCGGGAAAAAAGCAAGGATACCCCTTTTGCTGCTGTCAAAGAGCATTGACGGCGAAAAGGCGCTGAAAGAGCTTTGCAAAGCGCTGGATATTCTGGAAAAGCAGCCGCCCGACGGCGTTATGCAGGTGAGGCCGTCCTCCCTGCCCGAACTGGTGGACAGGGGCGAGGACGGCGCACTGTATGAGGCGCAGGCGGAGCTTTTCTGCTATCAGACTGCCGAGGGGTGAAAGGAGTTTTTATGATTTTGCTGAACAATGAGATAAAAGCGTATCTCAAAATAGGGGGAAGCGACGAGGAGCCTGTCTGGGGCGACCTGGGCAAGGCGTTCAAGTCGGTGTCCCAAAGCCTTGGCGAGAGCAAATACACCGCCGCATATCTTGCGGACGGCGGCTTTTCCTCAAGCGAGGTGACAGGGCTGAGCTTTCAGCTTACCCTGACGGGGGATTATATGAAAAACGACCCCGTGATAAATTATCTTTTCTCCGAAGCCGTCCTTTACGGCACGGGAGAAGCCCGCAAAAGCAAGCTGAAATTAGTCCGTGACGGAACACAGATACTCTGGAGCGTCACTATGACAAAGATCTCCGAGGACGGCGGCGACGCAGACGAGCCTGACGAGGTAACTTTGGAGCTTTCGGGCAACGGAAAGCCCGCCGTTTCGGAGGCTGAATAATGAAATTGCGCCGAAAAACGTTCACCCAGCATATACGGCTGGGCAAAACAAGGCTGACGGCGGAAATAGACCCCGAAGCGGCGCTTTGCTCAATGAAAGCGGCGGCGGAGCGTGCGGGGCAACTTGAAGACCCCGCCGCCCTCTGCGGTGAGGCGGCGCAGCTTTTCACCGATATTTTCGGAGAGGAAAACGCGAGAGCGCTGCTCTCCTTTTACGGCGGCAGGGCGGGAGAAACGGCGCTGCGCCTTATGCCCTTGCTGTTAGGGAAGATACTCCGCAAGGCGGCAAGGCGGGAGAAGAAAGAGCAGAAGAGGATAGCAAGATTGATAGCGAACAGCTGAAAAAGTGTACAGTGTACAGTTGACAGTTGACAGTTGTGGTATCGCCTGCGGCGATGGATTAGGATTGACAGGTGATAATTATTACCAGTCATTCAAAATCCATTTTTCGCCAACGGCGAAAAATTCCACAACTTTACACTGTACACTGTACACTGTCAACTGTCAGGGGCGGGACAGTTAAAAGTGAAAAGTGCAAAATACACAATGGTGGTGTCCGGTACTTCCGCCGATGGCGGAAGTACGATCCAATATTGCTTGAATTTCCCTAAAGGAAATTCATTTTGCTCCGCAAAACCGCAATATTGGACGCTTCGCGGACGGATTTGGATTGACAGATACTAATTATTGCCAGTCATTCAAAATCCGTTTTTCGCCAACGGCGAAAAACTCCACAATTGTGTATTGTACACTGTACACTGTCAACTGCTTATATTTGCGGCAAAGCCGCAAATATAAGCACGGGGGTGAATTTTGAAGAACTTGTGGAAATATTTCGGCAGGGGGCTTCCTCCCTGCAAGGCGGGAGCGTTCTCCGTCAATACCGAGGCGGGGAGCGTGCTGAGGGCGCTGTCTGTGATAGACGAGGAAAGCCTTTGGGAAGACATAAAGGTGAAGTACGCCCTGCGGCTTTTGCTGAAGCCTTTGGGACGGATCGCCGCTTTCTTCCTGCCGAAAAGAAAAAAGGCGGAGCTTCTGAACAAGGCGCTTTCCACTCTTTCCCCCAAGGGCGGAAAAGGCGGCGGCAGACGCACCCTCTCCCTCACCTGCGACAGCGGGCTTATCTATACCGCGCTGCTCCAAAGCTACGGCATTGATATTCTGCGGGAGAAGGTGGATTTTCGGCTGCTGCCCCTGCTGGCGGCGGGAGTAGGTGAAGATACCCTGCTCCACCGTGTTGTTGAGATACGCACGGCGGAAATTCCCCCTGCGGGAAAAGCTCCCGCCGAATATATCAGCCGCCTGTCCCGCCTGAAGGCAATATACGCCCTGCCTGAGGAAAGCGGCTTTCAGAACGGAATGAACAGGCTTTTTGACAGCCTTGCCTGCGGCGGCGCAGAAAGGAACTCACAATGGACGGACAAATAGTATATCAGGTGAAGGTGGACAGCAGCAGAGTCCCCTCCGACCTGAACATGGCGGCAAGCCTGATAAATAACGGAACCAAAACGCTCGTAACACTGGGTCAGCAGGCGGCGGCGAGGATAGGCAACGCCCTTTCCTCCTTCTTCGCCGCAGAGGGGAACAAAATGAACGGTATGCTTTCATCTCTTTCAGGCGGCTTTAATATGCTGTCGGGAAGCACGGCGTCAGCCGCGGCGTCCCTTTCCCCTCTTACTCAGGGTATAAACTACCTGCTGTCCCTTGACCTGAACAGGCTGCTCTCCTTCTTCACACAAATGGGAAGCGCGGCCGTCAGCAAGGGGGCGGCGCAGGTCACGTCTATCGGACTTGGCGCTATGGCGAAAAAAAGAAACGGTATGCAGTCCCAGCTTAATTCCGTACCCACCTACCGAAGCGGCAAGGAGTATATCGACAGGGACAAGTACGCCTATCTCCATAAGGGAGAGGCGGTGCTTACCGCTGCGGAAAACCAGACCTTCCGTTCCCTGGGCGGACTTGAGGGTCTGTCCCTGCTGTGGGAGGGCGGAACGGCGCCAATGCCTGCTCCTGCTCCCTCTCAGGGAGAAATAAGCGTACCTGCTCCTCAGCCGCAAAACGTGAACGTGACCGTCGAGCTGGACGGCTACCAGATGGCAAAGGTGATGGCGACCGCCACCAACGAGCTGAACAGACAGCTTAATACGAGAGTAGTCAGGTAGATGACAGTTAAAAGTTAAGAGTGCAAAGTGCACAGTTGTGGTATCGCCTGCGGCGATGGATTTAGGATTGCCGCCTGCAAATCAGCACCTGTCAATCAAAATCCGTCCGCGAAGCGGACACCACAACTGTCAACTGTACACTGTACACTGTCAACTGCTAAATTGGGGGTTTTATGACAACAGATATTTATTTCGGGGACTACAAGCTCCCCTCGCTGATAAGCTATTCTGCGGACAGAGAGTGCCGCAACACAAAAAAGGAGTACAACGCCGACGGCGACTTGCTGATAGATATGGTCTCCCGCAAGCTGAAGCTGACCCTTTCGCTGGGAAGACTTACGGCGGAGCAGATGAAAGAGATACAGACGGCGACTCAGCCCGTGTTCTTTCCCGTCACCTTTTTCGACCCGCTGAAAGGGGAGACCTCCACCGCATATTTTCACCTGTCCGAACAGCCCGCACAGCTCGTCCCGTCAGGCGGGGGCGGAGCTTTCGACAGCCTGAAGCTGGTGCTGGAGGAAAAGTAAACGCCGCTTGCACGGCGTAAAACGTCAACGGAGGAACGATGCTTAATATAACCGACAAATTCAGGGAGCTTGCCACGGCGGGCGGCAGACAGCCCTTCTGCGTCATCAGGGCGGGGGATAAGACCTTCCTTGACGACAGCATAAAGTCCTTTCAGTTTCAGGAAGTGATATTCCCCGAGGAGCTGACCTTTGGCGCGGCCTGCTCGGGCAGATTTCACTTTGAACTGGAAACGGCGGAGAATATCCCCCTTTCCGCCGAGATAAGACCGTATATCGGCTTCGGGGAATATTCCGAGGACGCAGAGCTTTGTCCGCTGGGAGTTTTTTGCATATCAAAGCGTTACAGGCGGAGGAACAGCTATTCCGTCACCTGTTACGACAAAATGTACCGCCTTGAGGACAAGTATAAGAGCGAGCTTGCCTTTCCCACCACCTCTGACAAGCTGTTGGAGGAAATATGCGAAAAGTACGGTCTGGAATTTCAGGGGGACGCAGGCAGTAATTCCTGCGACAAAATGCCCGCAGATGAAAGCGTAAGGAACATTCTGGGCTATCTTGCGGGACTGGAGGGAGCCTGCGCAGTTTTCGACAGATACGGCAGACTGTGCTTCAGAAAGATGACGGACAGCGGCTTTCGCATAACGCGGAGCAATTATGCCTCTCTTGACCTGAAGCAGGACCCTATGACCGTTGAGAAGATAGAAATAGACAACGGCGGGGACGAGTTGATAGAGGAGGGGGAAGGCACCAAGCTGGGGACGTACAGGATATACGACCCCTTTGCAAGTCAGCATACCGCAAAAAAGCTGTACACTATGTACGGCGGTTTCACCTATTACGGGTTGGAGCTGGATATGCAGGGACTTCCCTTCCTTGAGACGGGGGACATCATCACCGTGCAGAACGACTGCGACGACGGGCTTTTCACCGCCGTCATAGGGGAGCTTAACTTCACCTACAACGGCAGCTTCTGGCTCACCCTTTCTTCTAAGTCCAAAAACCCTGTGCAGGACTCGGAGGACGTTGAAACGCAGGAGCAGCAGCTCCAGCAGATGACAAAGTCCCTCAGCACCGTATACTACAATTACCGCAGCGAAAGGGACGTCACGGTGGGAGGAAATCTCACCAGCGTTGCGGAGGTGAATCTTGAGGTGCTGGAGGAGACCTCGGCGGTGTTGGCGGCTCAGCTTGTGGCGGAGCCGAAAAGCGACTGCCTGCTCACTCTTTCCTACACGGTGGAGGATCTGGAAACGCCTCCTGAGATAACGGCCTCGCTGAAAGAGGGGGAGCATTTTCCCATCTGTCTGCACAATTTCTTTTCCGCCATTCCCGCAGGGTATATCACGGTAAGGATATACGCCAAGGCAGAGGGAGGAACGGTGCTGTTCGGCAAGGGAAGGATAATTGCCACCGTAAGCGGTCAGCACCTTGCGGAAAACGCCGTGAACCGTTCGCCCAACAGGACGATATATCAGAGCTTCCTGCCTTTTGAGATACAAATGCCGGAAGTTCGGTTCCCTTTGCAGGAGCATCTTCTTGCTTCAACTCAGATACCCTTGGGCGGAACTGAGAAGGAAAGCGTTATTTTCCGAATGGACGAATACAAGGTCGGTTTTGGGATCTCCGACGATCTTATAGTGCCGAAAAGCGTACAAAAGGCGGAGATATATTCTCAGGACAACGTGATGTACGCCCGTCTTATCTTTTTCAACCCCATATCCACACAGGACGCCGCCCTGCTTGCTCCTGCCTTTAAGATACTTGCCGTATTCACCGAGGAGCAGGAGGAGCACGGCGTGACGGACGTGGTATGGGACGGCAACACCCAGCTTGTTCTCACCGTGGACGGAATGTTTGTGGGAGCTTCGCAGATAAGGGTGCTGTATGAAAGCGCAAAGGGCGATATGGCAGACGGCTTTTCAGGTGAAAAATTAGACGACTTTGATATCACCGCCGAGGCGGGAAAGGAGAATATAGTATGATAAAGGGAAAAAGCACCGTACAGCTTTTTGACGCGAAGACGGGAAAGCAGATTTCCAGTCAGACAAATTCCAATATGGTAACAAATGCGATAAATATCATCGCCAACAATAAGGACGATCTGGATCTTCTCAGGTGGGAAAAGCTGATTCCGTCGTCGTCTTACAGCAATATTTCAAATCTGGTGTCCATCACCGCCCTGCCTGCGATGATGCCAATCGCGCAAAAGGCTATGTCGGGAGTGCTGCTGTGGGACGAGAATATAGCCGAGGATCCCTCAATAGTCATCAAGCCGGACAAGGTACACGAGGTAGGACATGCAGGAACGCCTTACAGCGGCACGGATATTTACAAAGGCAGCTATAACGAAAACGAAAGCGGGGCAATAGAGGGCGGTTATCGTCACGTCTGGGACTTTGACACCGACAAGGCGAACGGCACGATAAAGTGTATTTCCCTCACCTCGCAAAACGGCGGGAATGTAGGCTATCACTATTACAGTGACTCCGGAACACATCCGCTTTACAATCAGAAATTTTTTCATTCCTCAAACTACTATATTAACCCTTCCCACAACAATGATTTCGTGGAGTACACGGGAGATATGCAGGGAAGATGCTTTTATATCAAAAAGCTGGAAGGCGAAGGGCTGAGAATATATAAAAGATATGGCCTTAATCTTTATTACTGTGACGTTCATCATCTGACAGACGTACTTTCTATATTGCAGGAACGCACTCCCGCTATGGAAAAGGCGGTGCAGCTTCCCATAACGCTGATAAGCAAAGATGATTCGGTGTACGTTTATGACGGAAAAATAAATGAAATAAATACTTCAGGCTCCACCCTCCGTCATCTCACCTTTGATCTTGAGGGGAAGAGCCTTTCTGATAAAACAGTAAAGCTGCCGTTTTCAATGAGATACAATTACTCGCCTGCCGTATACAGGGACGGATATTATTACTGCATAGGACAGGAGACCGACAACGGCAACGTAAAAAAGATAGACGCCGAGGGCAACCTGATATCCACCATAGTACCGGATGTCCAAAAAAGCTCTGTTCTTGCAACGGGCGTTGCGATAAATGACTTTTCGGGAAACATTATATATTCCTTTGTTAGCAATAGCTATTCCAACTCAGTGTATATCATGATAATAGACAGCGAAGACCACAGCTATTGGATGGCGGGAACCAGCGACATAATGACGCCTTGTGACGGAACAATAGGCAGCGAATGTAAACCTCAGGTAATACAGCTTGACAATATGAAAACTCCGTTTCTGTTCATCAGCGACGGTTACTATGCTTTCAGAGCAGTACCGTTCATAAATACCGGCTATCTTGCCACGATAAACAATCTTCAGACGCCTATCGTGAAAACTCCTGCCCAGACGATGAAGATAACCTACGAAATTTACGACGAATAAGGGCTTGCTTTTTCGGCGGGATTGTGTTATACTGTTAAAGCAGTAAAAAAAGGAACCGTTCAGCGGTTCCTGTATGCCTCCATAGTTAAACGGATATAACAAACCCCTCCTAAGGGTTAGTTATCGGTTCGATTCCGGTTGGGGGTGCCAAGTATTTAAGGGGGCTGATAAACATTTTGTTTATCAGCCCCCTTAAATACGTCCAATCCCGTTTGGATTGCCCTAAAGGCAATCCATTTTGCTTGCGCAAAACCACGGGATTGGACACGTTGTGCGGTCAGGTGGGAAGTGCTTGTCGGTCGGCGGCTCGTTCTCAGCTCTTTTCTCTGCACCGTTTTTTATTTTCATCTATCGCTATGCGATAGATGAAAATAGTTGATAGTGAATAGTGAATAGTTGCAAAACTTTTTGCATTTGATAAAAAACAAAAGTCCCCTCGTTTCACGAGGGGATTTTTGTGGTGACCTCATCTGTAAGCCGAGTTCTGTCTTGTGCGAACATTTATCTACCTCCAGGGTCGCCCCTGGAGTCAAGCCGCCTATATGGGAGCACGCCGAGCAGGCATGTTGTTCTCCGTACCAATCGGCGTTGCATCGGGTAGGGTTTACATGGCAGCGCAGTCTCCTGCGCTCCGGTGAGCTCTTACCTCGCCTTTCCATCCTTACCGCAAAAATGCGGCGGTATATCTCTGTTGCACTTGCCCTAAGGTCGCCCTCGGCTGCCGTTAGCAGCTACCCTGCTCTGTGATGCTCGGACTTTCCTCACGGATCTCTCCCCGCGTTCGCACGGTGAAGTCGTATGTATTGTATCACATTTCTTTTAATATGTCAATTTGCTCCGAGCTTTTTTCACTTGTCCACCGCTTTGGATTTTTGCTTTTATAATGGGCTTTTTCAACATTTTCCACTGACTTTTCCACCGATTTGAGGGCGGAATGAGGTAAAAAACCCTGCTTTTCCACACTTTCCACGGGAAAACAGGCGGAAAACCCCGTTTTACAGTCTGTAAAATCGCTTTTATCCCGAAAGTATATTTTCCCGAAATTATACTCTCAGGCAACCCTTTTAAAACACCGTTTTATGGGGGCAAAATTTTTTAAGTAAATTACTCTGCAACAAAACAGGTTTACATTAAAAAATTTTGTCCATACGATTTAGTTGTCACGAGAAAAATGTCGAAAAAAATCGAACAAAAATCAGGTGGCTGAAATTTCCTATTAAAAAAGGACTTTTTAACATTTTCCACGGAGTTTTCCACCGTTTTTGGCGTGCTTGTCCCGAAAATCACAGGGTTTTCCACGCTTTTCACCTGAAAAGTTGTGGAAAACCGTATATTTTTCCAACCTGTTCCAATAATACACAGTGTTTAATTTTCATCATTCCGACAAAGGAGAGGGAGAAATGAAGGGTGTAAACAAGCTGGTGGTGGAGATAAAGGACACCGAAAGCGAGTATTTTGACAGGGCTATCCTGTTTTTAAAGCCGGGGAAGCTGAACGCAGGGCAGACAAAGCTGAATGACAGCGCAATGCGTCTGCTGAACGAAGTGGGCAGGACGGCAGAGCGCAAAAGCAGAAAAAACACGGTCCTGCTTGTTTGCGGCGCCGTTGCCGCAGTTATTCTGGCGGTAACATTGGGGATGATTTTAAGCCTGTGAGCGTCTGCAAAAACAAAGCGCCTGTCGTTGTAAGCTGACAGGCGCAGTATATAGGAAAAACAAATCGGAATCGCATTATTCGGCAGTGAAAAGGTACGCTGTACCGTTTTCGTCTATTTCATATTCCATATCGGAAATGGCGGGTACGGTAAAGAACGGCAGAGCCTCTTCTTCGGAAATTACGGCAACAGAGCCGTCCTTCAGGGCGTAGTAAGCAGTTCCGTCCGTGAAGATACCTCCGTCAAGAGGAGCAAATGTCACAATGCCCACAGGGCTTTCCACCAACTGTCCCTCGGGAGTGAGGAAGAGGTAGCTTTCTTCTCCGCTTCCCGCCGTTACGGTCAGCATTGCGGAGTTGAAGGAGGGACTTACCGTCCAGCGCACAGCGCCGTCAAGAACGGTCAGATCTGCGGTTGAGCCGTCGGCGGTATTCACTGAGAATATCCTTGCAGTCTCGCCCTCGCTGTCGGTAACGGCATTGTAGATAACGCCGTTTATGAAGGCTATGGGGGAAACGGGAGTGGTATATTCTCCCGTAAGCGTTATTGAAAGAGCGTCTGCGCCCCGCTTTACAAGGTAAATGCGGGTCTTTTCCAGAGTGACCGTTCTGATGATAAGGTCGTTTTCTGTTCCGACGCCGATGAATGCTATCTCTGCGCCGTCAGCGGTAATGCCGCTTATATCAAGCTCGGTGAGCGTTCCCGCTGCTCCGTCCGCACAGTACAGCCTGTTGCGGCGGTTTCCGTCGCAGGCGGTGACGTACAGCCCTGAGCCGTACGCGATTATCTTTGCGTTGGAGGCATAGAACGTGGTTTCGTTTATCAGAGCGCCGTTTTCAAGACGGAACAGCCGTATGCTGTCGTCTGTTGTTACCACAATGCGGTCGCCGCTTATGACGTTCACCGTCTTTACTCCGCTGACGGGAATAAGGATATTTCCGTTTTCTTCGGGAGTTGAAGCGGAGACCTCAGTGGTAACGGAGGGCGTTGTGTTTTCCGTTTCTGAAGCGGTCGTCTCCTGAGAGGAGGACTGGGAGGAAGACGTGCCTGAGGGGAAGGTGTATATATTGTCCGTCACAGGGTCGTTTTGTGAGGTGACGGTCATTGAGTTTTCAAAAGGAATAAAGCTGTCGTCGGTAGTTCCGCCTTCCGCAAGCTCCAGCAATATGACTGCTCTGTGGAAACGAATGTCCCTGCAAAGGGAAACGGGAGAGGATATCTTTGCACCCGTGTATATCCTGTCGTTTAACGGCGCGGCATAGGGCGCAGTCTTTGTCCCGTCCTGGGAATACAGCAGGCGCAGATTTATGTCGCCGTACTGGTCAACGGCGGAGAAAAGCAGCATTATCTCATTCTTGGACATTGCGCTTTCAAAGGAAACATACATATCCATACGCTCGTCCTTGATGTGAGCGACAGCGTTTATGCCGCTTTCAGCCGCCTGAACACGCTGGGCGGCGGCTTCGGGACTGAGCGTTCCCGTATATGTGAGATCCATTCCCGGGTCGTGGTTTCCCAACAGGTTGAAGGAAGCCACCGTGACAGCCACTGCCGCCGCAGCGGCGGTACAGCCTGCGGCAATGCGTATTACCGCAGTATTTCTGCGTCTGAGCCTGCGGCGCTTTGCGTTGTATTTGATTTTTTCAGTATCCACAGTGTAGGTGGACATAAGCTCTTTGTAGAAATCGTATTTGTTCACGCTGTTCCCTCCTTCCTATAATCCGAATTTTTTCTTCTGGCGTTCAATGGTGCGGTACAGCTTGTTCTTCACGGCGGAAAGGGTCATTCCCATTTCCCTTGCTATATCGCTCAGCTTCATATCGCAGACGAAGTAAAGATAGAATATCTTTCCCACCGTTTCGTCCGTCCCCGCAATATCCTCAAATATCTGGCGGGCGAGAAGCTCGTCGCACAAAACGTCCTCAAGATTTTTCTGGTGACGTGACATTTCGTTTTCCACCATCACCATCTGCTCGTCGGAATATTCCGAAAAGCTTTCGGAAACGCTCTGTTTTTTCAGCGAGCCGAAATAATTCTTGCACTCGAATTTTGCTATGCTTATAAGAAACGCCTCGGGATTTTCTATATCGTCGTATCCTTTTTTGGAAATACGCTGGAAAAAGCGGGCGTAAATGTTCTGTAAAACGTCCTCAGCGTCAAGTATGCTTCCGCATTTGCTGATGACAAAGCGGGTAATTGAGCTTATGGTCTCGTCGTATACCCGATTGAAATAACTTTCGGTGGAGCTGTCTGCGGACGGACGCAATGATGTCACCTCGCTTTCCGCCTTACACTATGTAGTAATCGTTTTTTGACAAAAAGTTTCAACAAAATTATTACTCCGACAGGTTACAAATTGAATAAGTTTCACATAAATGACAAGAATACAATCGACAGTTGACAGTTGACAATTGACAGTTGACAGTTAAGGTATCGCCTACGGCGATTGATTTAGGATTGCCGCCTGCAAATTTGTACCTGTCATTTCAAATCCGTCCGCGCAGCGGACACCACAATTGTCAACTGTCAACTGTCAACTGTACACTATACACTGTATCCGGGGGTAATATGAAATTACTTACAAAAGAAAAAATACTTACGATCTCAATGCTTTTAGGTGCGGCTGCGGCGATACTTTTCGGCGGGTTCGGGGAATTTGCCCGTCAGTGTGAGGAAATGCCGCAAAAGCTGTTTCGCCTGCACATTCCCGCCAACTCCGACAGCGTTGAGGACCAAAAGCTGAAATACGACCTGCGGGACTATATCCTTGACTATATGCAGGACGTTTTCGCGGGCTGTTCCACCGCAGAGGAGGCAAAGGAAGCGGCAAAGGCAAATCTTCCCCAAATAACGCAGAAAGCGCAGGAATTTGTAAATTCTCAGGGGGTAGATGAAACAGTCTCTGTTTCGGTGGAAAATATGTATTTCACCACCCGCCGATACGGGAGCTACGTCGTTCCAGCAGGGAACTATGACGCTCTTCGCATAGTTATCGGCGAGGGGCAGGGTAGAAACTGGTGGTGCGTGATGTTCCCGCCGCTGTGCCTCGGTGCGGTGGAGGAAGACGTGGAGCTTGAGCAGGATATGTTTTTGTGCAAAGCCGCCCTGCGCAAGACTGAAAGCGGCAGACTCAGCTTTGCCGCATCAAGACGCATTGAAAGCGACCAGCCTGTTCAGATACGGTTCAAGCTGTTCCAGTGGCTTGAGGAGTGCTTTTGATTTAATCGTAAATGTACAGCCTGCACTTCAGCATACCGTTGTACAGCTTGCGCTCTTTTTTCGGCTTTTCTCCGAAAAGGGCGGGGAAGTCCTCGTTTGAGGTTATCACGTAAAGCCTGTTGTCGCCGAGGGGGAGCATACGCTCTCCCATAGTCCTGTATATGTCCTCCGCCTGCTCCTCTGTGAGCAGGCGTTTTGCGTAAGGCGGGTTGGTTATCACCTTGCAGGGAATGATGGGAAAGTGAAAATCCGCTATATCCCTTTGCTGTACCTTTATATATTTATCCACCCCCGCTTTGCGGGCGTTTTCCATTGTCAGCCTGACGGCGGCGGGGTCCTTGTCAAAGCCGTAAAGGGTGATGTCCTCCTGCTTTATCTGTTCCTTTGCGGCAAGGCGTTCTTTTTCCCAGATATTTTTGTCAAAGCAACCCCACTTTTCTGCGGCAAAGCTCCTGTTCATATTGGGAGCGATGTTCAGCATTTTCAGCGCAGATTCTATCAAAATCGTTCCACTGCCGCAGAACGGGTCGCAGATATTGTCAAAGCTCCTGACGTGAGCAAGATCTATCATTCCCGCCGCAAGTGTTTCCCTTATGGGAGCCTCAAGAGAGGCGGCACGGTAGCCACGCTTGTGCAGTCTGTCGCCGCTGGTGTCCAGCGTGAGCAGGCAGGAATCCTTCTGCAAAAGGAAATGTACGGGAAAGACCTGTCCCGTTTCGGCGGGGCGCTGTACCTTATAGGCTTTCCCCATTCTTATGGCGAGAGCCTTTTTTATCGTACGCTGAACGGCGGGGATACTGGTGAGCCTTGAGTTCACCGAATGTCCTCCCACAACGGGAAAGGCGTCGTCCCGTCCCGCAAACTGCTCGATAGGCGACGCCAATGCTCCTTCAAAAAGCGTATCAAAGTCGGGTGAGGAAAACTCACCCAGAACAATACCCACTCTTTCGGCGCAGGAGGAGGTCAGGTTCACCCTTGCCATTGTTTCCTCACTGCCGTCGAAAAAGACCTTTCCGTCCCTGACGGCGAGGTTCTCGCCGCCCGCCCGCCTTATCTCAAAGGCGAGCGTTTTTTCCAGCCCGAAAAGACACGGGCAGACAAGTCTCAGCATAAATTCCCCCAAAATCAACCGTAGAACGGTATTTCCTTGTCCCCGTGAGTGGACCAGTAAAGACCGTCGTGATTCGAGTCGCACGCCTGGGGCATACAGCTCTTGCGGTAGTAGCCTATCTCCGTGGAGGGACAGTCGTCGGTGGCTATCAGTCCCGAATTGGTGCAGTAAGGCATTTCCACTACCCCTGCGTCGGGAGTGAATTTCTGAGGCGGCTCGTCCTCAACTATGGGCTTCATCACCCTGCTCCAGGCTAATGCGATAATGTCCCAGCCTGCGCCGCCCTGAGGTATCTCCTTGTGGTTATCTCTTGCGATACGGTAGCAGGCCACGTATCTTGGCGTAAGTCCCACGAAGGAATAGGTGGACAGGTCATTTGCAGTACCCGTCTTTCCTATTACCTCAATGTCCCCTAAATCTGCATAGCGGCCCGAACCGCCCGTATCGTCCGCAACTACCTTTCTCATCATACGGTTGACTATCCATGCGGTGTCGGAGGAAATGACCCTTTCACCCACAAGATTTTGCGCCAGCACTATCCTGCCGTCGCTGTCCACCACCTTGGAGTACAGGTACGGCTCGTAGTAAAGCCCTCCGTTGCCCATCATAGAATATGCGGCGGCAAGCGACATCAGCGTAACGCCGTGGGTTATGGTACCCTGTCCCAAAGGAGAATAGGCAAGGTCGCTTACAGGGTCAAGGTCAAAGTGGAGCTTTTGTGAAAGCTGGTCGTAAGCCGCCTGAAGTCCCACCTTGCTCAGGACGTAAACGGCGATGGTGTTCTTTGATTTCTGCACGGCGTACCATGCGGGCCAGTAAAGTCCTGTACCGAAGGTGTCGTCCTGGAAGTTGTGAGGCCAGCGATAGGTGTTGTCCGTGGGGTCGTAGCCGGGCTGTCCCGTAACGTCGATACCCATTGCGTCGGCGGGTACCTTGCCCGAAATATCCTTTAGCTCGGTGGAATAGGTGATAATGTTTTTCTCTATCGCAAGGGAATATACCGCCAGCGGCTTTACGGTAGAGCCTATCATCTGAGGGTCCTGAGTCGCGCGGTTAAAGCAGCTGTTGCCCTCCTTCTCTCCTATTCCTCCCGCAAGGGCAAGGACGCTGCCGTTGTAGTTCATTATAACGAATGCGCCTTGTATAAGGTTTTTGGGGTCAGTCTCGTTCTCGTTGTAATACTGGAGGAAGTTGTACGGGTTGCGGAAAGCCTCCTCCACCTGATTCTGCATTTCAATATCCATATTCAGGTAAGCGGTGTAGCCGCCCTGATAAAACAGCGTTCTCGCCTCGTCGTACTCTATTCCCCGAAGCTCCGCCATATCGCCGATTATCTGTTCGATAGCGGCGTCCACGTACCAGTTTTGGGTCACCTCGTAGTCGCCGTTCCATTTGTAGGGAGTGTAGGCTTTTTCCTCCTCGCCCAGCTCCTCCCAGGAGACGTTCTCGTAATACAGGTCGTCGTCTGCATTTTCGTCCTGTATGCCGTAGTATTCGTTGTAACGCTCGTCAATATAGCCGTAGGCGTCGCCGTAAACGGGGCGGGCAAAATGAACCTGCTCCTTTACTGCGTCCTCATATTCCTGAGTGGTGATAAAGCCCTGGGCGTACATTGCGTCCAGCACGTTTATCTGCTGTTCCTTGCTCTTTTGAAGGTCGGCGTACGGGTTGATAGCGGAGGGGGATTTTACTATCCCCGCTAAAATTGCGCTTTCGGCAATAGTAAGGTCGGACGGCTTTTTCCCGAAATACTGCATAGACGCGGAGTATATCCCGTAAGAAGTTCCGCCGAAGCCGATTCGGTTGAGGTAGCTTTCCATAATGTCGGACTTGGTGTACTTGTCCTCCAGAGTCAGGGCTCTGAATATCTCTCTCAGCTTTCTTCCTATGGTTATATCCTTGTCCTTGGTTATGTCTCTCACCAGCTGCATAGTGATGGTGGAGCCGCCGTCGGTGCCGCCCTCGGCGAACATTCCGTAGGTGACCGCAACGATACGCTTCCAGTCAACGCCGTCGTGCTCGTAAAATCTTGCGTCCTCACGGGCGATGAAGGCGTTTATGGTGTAGGGCTGAAGCTCCTCTATGTCAATAAGCACGCGGTTGCTGTCGGAGCTTAACTGTTTTATCATCTGCTCGTTGCCGTCGGCGTCGTAGGCGTAAATGAAGGAGGAGGTGTTAAGCTCTGCGTCCTCAAGGTCTATCTCAAAATCCTCGTCCGCAAAGCGGGAAACGTACATTGCAAGTCCCACCACAACGACGCAGAACGCCACTACCACTATCAGCATCATAATGGAAATGGTAGCGCCGATAACGCCCAGACTCTTTCCTATCATCTGAGGAACGGTGAGCCTTTCAGGCTCAAGCAGGGACTGAGGCTTGCGCCTTGCGTTATGCTGTTTTGCCGAAGTTACATATTTTATTTTTTTATCGTTTTTGTTACTGCTCATATTTTTTCACCTGAAGTTATTCACAGACCCGAAAGGGCATAGTTTCATATCATACGCTATTATTATAACACAAAGAAAGGCAAATGTTAAGCCTTTTTTCAATAATTTCACACAATTTACTCAAAATTGACCGTTTCAGATTGACAAAATATAAATATAATAGTATAATTTGCCTAAAAGAATATTAAATCGGAGGAGATCCTTATGAATTATCAATACGGCGGTCAGCCGCCTGTAAATGTTTCTGAAATGAACGCAAAGAAAAAAGCCGCTTTTGAAGCGCTGGCGGACAAAATGGCGGAGTTTTTCGCAACACATAATTTTCTGGCGGCGATAGCCCGTTACTCCGACCTGATATGCTATATCGTGGTGGGCGTGGGAGCATTGCTCTCCATAGTGGGAATGGGTAATGGCGCCGCTATACCGATAGCGGCACTGACGTTCGGTGTTATTGCCGTATCCAAAAGGAAACTGCTGCCCTTGTCTATTGCACTTTCATACGTTACGCTGTTTTCGTTTATCGCTCTTATTTCGTCCTTCGTTCACTTTATGTCGTTGGCTATATCGCACTGGCTGACCGTTTCGGGGGCTATGTCAAATATACTGAGTATTCTTATGCAGCTTGTGGATATCGCTGTGCTTTGCGTTGCCACGATACTCAGCTGGATATATTTTGCGGCGGCTCGGCCTCCTAAAGCAAATTATGTGAATAACGCACAGCAGCCTGTTCAGCCTGTACAGCAAAACGTTCAGCAGGCTGTGCCTGCACCTGCACCTGCCCCTGCACAACAGCCTGCGCCTGCACCTGTACAGCAACCTGCACCTGCACCTGTACAACAACCTGCTCCTGCACCTGCACAACAGCCTGTTCCTGCACCTGCACAACAGCCTGCACCAACACCTGCCCCTGCCCCCACCCCTCAACCTGCACCTACCCCCGCACCCACTCCTGCCCCCACTCCTCAGCCCACACCTGTGGCGGAGAAAGTCTGCGCTAACTGCGGCACGGTGAACAAGCCCGACTCTCTGTTCTGCAAAGGCTGTGGAAATAAGCTGTCGTAATCGCTGAGGTATGAACTGTCGGGAAAGGAGCGTTAATGGACTTCTGGAGTATTCTTGCTTATATAGGCATAGGAATAGGCGGGGCGACGGTATTGTTTTTTATCTCTCTTACTTTAGGAATGTCGAAACAAAGAGTGATATCGGGACGGTATGCATATATTGAAAAAAACGTATCATACGCAGGCTCAAAGTGGATAGCCGCATTTATCTGCGGCGGAATGGTATTCTGGCTTACGTACGGGAAATATGGATTTTCTGTGTTTAAGTCGATAGGCATAGGCGTTATAGCTGTTTTTGCCGTTGTTCTGGCCGCGTTCATTATAAGTAAAATATTCCTGTGTATAATTTCCATAGGCAAGCATACTGAAAATAAGGAAGAAGAAAAGGCAAAGGATAAAGAGCTTATGGACGGGATCGCTTTGTTCCTGATATGTATTGCCGTCGGAGTTTTACTGGCAATAAACGTCGCAGGTCTGGGAATAATTTAACAAGAAAATCCCTTCGGCTGACCGAAGGGATCTTTTATTTCACCACGAATATCATTACCGCCGCCAACGCAAGGTGCAGTAATATTATTATGGGAAAGCCGATGGAAAACTTCGGCTTTTTTGTTTTGTGGCGGATAAGCTGCATTGTGATATACATAGGTATCGCTCCGCCCAGCACGCCGAACATCACCAGCACCGCCTCAGGCACTCGGTGTCTGGGGAGCTTTTTGGCGGCGAGCTTGTCGTAAATTGTCAAAATAACGCCGATAATGCCGAAAACCGCAAGGCACAACAGCAAAGCGGCAAGAATCTTTTCCCTCATCAGCCCACGTCCAGCCAGGACAGGAGAAGATCTCGCTCTTTTCCCGCCATATTTTTGTATTTCAGACCGCAGGCGGCGGCAAGGGGTATCCATTCCCGCAGGTAGCTCAGCTGTGAGCCGCTTTTTTCGCAGAATATGGCGAGGTAACGCTCCGCCGTTTCGGTGGAGGAAAAGGATAATTTCAAATAAGCGGTGGCGGCGTCAGCGGCGGAATTTCCCACGCAGGCGGCGGACCAGTCCACGACGAAAGCCTTGTCCAGCCCGTCGATAACTACGTTGTCGCCGCCGAAATTCCCGTGGCACAGCTTTTTGTGCTGTGGCATTGAGGCAAGGCGGGTGAGCAGCTCGTACTTTTTCACCTCGTCGGTGTCAAGCGCCTTGATGTCCTCCGTCATTTTGTCCCTCAGCAGGGGAAGTCCCTCTATATAGACGGAATTTACGCTCAACTGTGCGGAAGCCAGCAGCTCAAGATAATAATCCTGCTTGGCGGGATTTTCCTCTAAAAGCTGCTCCACGGTGAAGCCTTCGATATAGTCGGAAATTATCATAAATCGGTCGTCCGCCTTGGAAACGCCGTGTATCTTCGGCACGTTGAGTCCCGTTCCCGCCGCCATAGACTGAAACAAAGCCTCACGCAATATCAGCGGGGTGGGGCAGGTCTTGTCAAACAGCTTGTAAGCCTGGTCCCCTATTGAGAGGACTTCCGTTTTAGCGCCCGAATAAACGGACTCGGCGGTCTTTTTAAGTTCCTGATAAGTCATATGGCGCTTTCCTTTCTTTGTTCTGTGTTTTCTCTTTTTGTATTATTCTTCGCTGGGAGTGAATTTACCCACTAAAAGTGAAATTCCCGCCCCGAAAATCAGGGCGATAAAGCCTATCCCCGTTTCAATATTAAGACCGAACCCCTCGGGCAGTATAGCGTACAGCGAGCCGAAGCAAAGCCCCAATATCGCGCTGAACACCATCAGGCGGTATTTTTTCAGCAGAAATCTTATCAGCTTTGCGCCGAACACCAGTCCTATCACCACGCCTATGGCGACAGGGATAAGCACGGCAAAGTTAAAGTCCTTGACTGCGCTGATAACGGTGGCGTAAGTACCCAGCAAAACCATTATGAATGAGCCGCTTACGCCGGGGATTATCATAGCTACCGCCGCGGCGACGGAGGCGAGAAGAATTATTGCTATAAAGCCGAAGCTTATCTTGACGCTGTATTCGGAGGAAAAGGCGGGAGCACTGTCCGCTTTTACGGTAAAGGTGACGCTTTCTCCGTTTTTCAGCTCCGTTTCTTCCTTTGGAATTATCGTGTCGGGAGTGTCGTCAGGCACTGCTCCGAACCAGCTTAAAACAGTCTCCAGCTTTCCGCCCTTGTGGATAAAGTCCACGTTCCTCGAGATAAGGGAAACGTTTTCCCCCTCCTCAAGCTCAAGACTCCAGCTTTCCATATCCTGACCGCTGTTGTTGGTGAAAACTACGGTGTAGGAGCTTCCGTTTTCCGTCACGTTGACGGGAGCCTGCTCCCCGCTGCCGCCCTCAAGCACGGCAAGCCCCACCACCAGCGCCAGCGCGATAAGAAACGGCACGAAGCATATGGGGCGGAAATTTTCCTTTACCGTGGCGTTGCGCACTATCAGCGGGATACTGCCAAGAATAAGCCCTATAAAGAACATATAGGTGGGGGTAGGGAATTTGCTGAACAGCAGGGAGATAACGTTGGAAAAGCCCACTATTCCCAGCACCGCCCCTATTGCAAAGAAGATGAGAAATTTTATATTTTTCTTTATTTCCTTGAAGTCAAGCGCCAATGCCCCGCAAACCTTGTCGTAACAGCCGAAGGTCACCAGCATAGTGCCGCCGCTGACTCCGGGGATAACGTTCGCTATGCCGAACACCGCGCCGTACAGAATACCCAGAAGATCTTTCATAATTTTTCCTTTTACGTTGATTTAAAACAATGTATTCGCCTGTCCGCAGAATTATTCCGTGAACTTTTTCTGCACCTCGCGCCAGAAGGTGAACAGGAAGGTTATCACCAAAGCGATGAGCAGGAGCAGAAGATCGGGCGGCTCAAAGCTGAACAGCCTGTTCAGGAAAGGAACGTATATCAGTACGAGGGAAACCAGGAACATTATCCCCGCCTGTAACATTCCCGCAAAGCTGCTGTTCTTGTCCTTCATCACCGAAACGAAGGTGCGGCGGCGGGACGTGAGCGTGAAGCCCTGCAACACGGTTCCCACCGTCATCATCATAAGCAGGACGGCTCTTTGCACGGCAGGGTCAAGCTCCAGCGTGAACAGGTAGAACAACGTTATGGCGATAGCCAGCGTTCCTCCCATTATAAATGAACGGAGGAAAAAGCCCTTGTTCATAATGCCCTTTCTGATATAGCCGCTGGAAATAAAGTCGGAGCGCAGGTCCCCCGTGTTCCCCACCAGAGTTGAGGCGGCGACGGGAAATACCACGAAGGAAAGCAAAGCGGGAAGAATGGGGAGAGAAAGCACTGCTCCGCCCACTGCCACAGCCACCACCGCAAAGATCGCGAGGGCGGCGTGAGCAGACAAAAGCAGGTTCAGCGCGCTTTTTATATTGCGGTGTATCTGTCTGCTCTCCTTGATTGCGTCCGCGACGGCGAGGAAGTTGTCGTCCCCCATAAGCAGGTCGCAGCTTTCGCAGGCGGCGGGAGTTGAGCTGCTGCTGGACGCTATCCCCACGTCGGATTCCTCAAGCAGCTCCACATCGTCGGAGCCCGTTCCAACCATAGCCACGGTTTCGCCGCTGTCCTTCAGCATTTTCACCACCTGGAGCCTTTGCTGAGGGGTGACTCGGGCAAAAATGCCAACCTTATCCAGATCGGGGAAAGGTCCCTCTCCGCTGTATTCCTCAAGCTCCGCGCCTGTTACTGTCTGCGTGCTTTGCAGGCCTATCTGTCTGCCCACGGCGGCGGCAGCCTCCTCGTTGTCGCCTGTTATCATAATTACGCGGACGCCCGACCTTATGCAGGATTTAACCGCATAGGGAACGGTGTCGCGAGTGGTGTTCTCAAGGGCGACCAGACCGATGTATTCGTATCTTATGTCGGACAGCTTTTCAGGCGCGGCGTCCTGCGGGGCGAGAGTGGCGTAAGCCACCGCCAGCACCTGCCGTCCCTGTTTGGTGTAGGACTGCCGTTTCTGCTGGATATAGTGTATCTCGTCAGGCTCTATCTCGCACAGGGCAAGGATCTCTTCGGGACTGCCCTTTATGCAGAGCAGCTTCTGCCCGTTTATCTCCCAGAGATTTCCCGCCATTTTTGCATTTTCGGTAAAGGGGTAGGAGGCTATCCTGCGGTTGGAGAAAAGCTCCTTGGAATCTGCCCCGCCGAAAGCGGCGTAAAGCAGTATCGCCTTTTCCTCCGCAAGAGTGGGAGTGGGCTCGCAGGCTAAAACGCACACGTTGGTGAACAGACGGTTGTTTTCGGTGAACACGTCCGCCACCTCGATATGGCTCTTTGTGACAGTGCCCGTCTTTTCCACGCAAATGCAGGTGATAGCGCTGAGCTGTTCCACCGTGCCGATGTTTTTCACAAGGGCGTGATGACGGCTCATTGAGGACGCGCCGTCAAGGTAGATGAGCCGTACCAGCTTGTCCGCCTGAGAGGGGATAAAGCAGATCCCTACCGAAACGGCGGGGAGAACTATCTGCGTCAGCACCTGGATATAGTCGGTTATCTCCCCCGCCCTCAGAAAGCAGACGAAAGCGGTTATGACTGCGGCGGCTAAGCCAACGATGCACATTATCCTGCTGGGCTTTTTCAGACTTTCCTCTATGCGGGAGCCTGTCCTCGTTTCGTGGCGCTTGATAACTGCGTCCTCGCCTGTGGCGAATACGCGGGCGATAAGGCTTCCGCTTAAAATAAGGGTATTCTTGTAGATACAGGTGGATTTCGGCAGAGCGTTGCCGCTGTCTGCGCCTGGTCTTTTCACTGCGGGAGAGGAGTCGCCTGTGATAAGGCTTTCGTCCACGGTCAGGTCCTCCGACTCAAGCAGATGTGCGTCGGCGGGAACGCGCTCCCCGCCCTGGAGCACGATTATATCGTCGGGAACTATGTTTTCCTTGCGGATAAGGGTAAGCTCCCCGTCTCTTATAACGCGGAATTTCATACCCGCCAGCTTTTTCACCAGCTCCTGCCGTTCAAACAGGCGGAGCTGCCATATTGCGTCCCCCGCCGTCAGCATAACGGTGAGCAGGAGCATTACTGCTCCCAAGGTGAACTGTCCCGCCGCAAAAAGCAGTATTGCGGCAACAGCTTGCGCGAAAAAGCGCGGGGTAAGTATGGCTTTTTTCAGGCTGTACGGCGGCTGGGGTGAAATGCGGTCGTCGTTGGAGCCGTACATTTTCAGGTTTTCCTCCGCCTGCGCCGTTGTCAGTCCGTTGTAATCGCCTTTGAAATTAAGTATCTGTGACATTTATTCCTCGTATATTTTTGTTATTTTAAGGTTTTATTTTTGTGCATAGTGCTTATAGTTATTTTTATTATACCATAAATATGTATTTAAGTAAACACTTTTTTCACATTTTCTGCAAAACAAATACAGTTGACAGTGTACAGTTGACAGTTGTGGTGTCCAGTACTTTCGGCAAGCCGAAAGTACGATCCAACATTGCTTGGATTGCCCTAAAGGCAATCCATATTGCTTCGCAATACTGCAATATTGGACACGTTCGCGGACAGATCGGGATTTCCTTCTGCTCGTCTTTCACGTCTGCTCCTACGCGCGGCTTCGCCGCCCGGGACAAGCAGTTGTGCGCTTAAGGAACAAAGTGAAAGCCGACCTGTGAAAGTCCCGCACAAGAAAATAAAAAACGGCAGGCACATAAATTCGCACCTGCCATTCCAATCCCATTTTTCGCCAAAGGCGAAAAATTCCACAACTGTACACTGTCAACTGTACACTGTAAACTGTCTCATTCCAGTCCAAAACTTACCGACAACGCATTGTCCACCCTGTGCATAGCGTCGTTGTCCAGCTCGCCCATTCTCTCTTTCAGCCTTTTCTTGTCTAATGTACGGACCTGCTCCAGCAGAACGATAGAGTCCTTGGCAAGCCCGTAGCGTTCTGCGTCCAGAGATATGTGGGTGGGCAATCTGGACTTTTCCTTCTGACTTGTTATCGCCGCCGCTATCACAGTGGGAGAGTGGCGGTTGCCCATATCGTTCTGGACTATCAGCACGGGTCTTACTCCGCCTTGCTCGGAGCCGACCACGGGACTGAGGTCCGCATAATAAATTTCTCCTCTTTTTACTGTCATTTTTCTTTTCCTTTCGTAATTTGCCTGTGGAACGTCAGGTTTTTCCCTGCATATCTATTGTTGACCGCATATGGAAAAATATTCGGAAATTTTTTCAAAAGGGGAAAACGGTAAATTCCCCTTTAACATTTTATTAACTACGTCGGGGTTTGGTGAATTTTTCCCGTATTGACTTTCACCGTATTTCTGATATAATTATTATAGGATATAATATAGTGAAAAAGCGGCGTTTTGCCGTTATGGAGGAAAACATTATGAAAAAATTTATCTGTATCACGCTGGCGCTGGCTTTGCTTGCGCTGGGCGGCTGCAATAACGGCGAGACGGAGGGGACCCAGAGTGGAGATAATTCCCAGAGCTCTCAGAGCTCCGAAAGCTCACAAAGCTCCGAAAGCGCCGAGAACAGCAGCAGCGCCGAAAACAATGAAACGGGAGAGGTGACCTATGTGGACAGCTTTGGCGAAAATCCCTCTGTTGTTACCTCGGAATATCCCACAACCGAGCCTACCGAGGGAATGAGCGAGGAGGAGCAAAGGCAGCTTATGATAGACAACAGCCTGATGTCTATGGGCGATACCTCGAGAATGGTAAAGGTGCTGCAAAAGGCGGCGTCAGGCGAGGAGATAACCATAGGCTACATAGGCGGCTCTATCACCGAGGGAATGACCGTAGGTGCAGAGAAATGCTGGGCAAAGCTCACGTATGAAGCCTTGTGCGAAATGTACCCCGATACAAAGATAAACTATGTAAATGCGGGGCTCAGCGGCACGCCCTCAGTGCTTGGCGTGGTGAGAGCAGAGAGAGACCTGTACTCCGAATACACCCCCGACATCGTTTTCGTGGAATTTGCGGTGAACGACGGCGGCGAACAGATATACAAGGACAGCTACGAAAGCCTTGTGAGAAAGCTGCTGGAAAAGGAAAACGACCCTGCAGTGGTACTGCTGTTCACCGTACTGAAAAACGAATACAGCTGTCAGCCCTGGATGACTATGGTGGGCGAGCACTATAATTTACCTATGATAAGCGTGGGCAACGCCATAAATCCTATGTTCCATGCGGGACTTATAAAGTGGGAGGATTATTCCGATGACGAATCCCACCCCAACTTGTGGGGACACGAGCTGCTTAAAGATTTCAATATGAATTATTTCAACAAGGTAAAGGAGATCGCGGATCAGGAAACTGCTCCCGAGATCCCCGCCCTGCCTGAAGACACGATATATTCCGACGCTTATAAGGGAATGAAGCTGCTGGAAAGGGACGAGATGAACGCCGAAGTTGAGGGTCTCAGAGAGGCGGACACCATAATCGCCACCTTCAACAACGGCTGGACCACCAGAGATGCTGACGGCTCAAGCGTCAAATTCACGGCGGAATTCAGGACCCTGTTCCTTATATTCAATTGCAAAAACAGCGACAAATACGGCAATGCAGACGTTTATATCGACGGCGTGAAGGTGAAGACCTTAAGCTCGGGACGTTCAGGCGGCTGGGGAAATCCAGAGGCGGACATAGCCTGGTCGGGGGAAAAGAGCGCATCTCATGAGGTCGAGATAAAGATAGAGGACGGAAAATATTATGGCTTCCTTGGCGTAGGTATCAGTGACTGAGCTTCTTCTGAAATTATGATAGCACGGCGTGACAGTGCAAAACAATGAAAATTTTTCGGCGCAAAAGCGGCGACAAGGAAAAAAGAGTATGGCGGAGCAGGGCAGGGAAGATACTCCCAAAAAAGAAAAAAAGCCGCTTTCAAAGCGGGGAAAACATATGCTCATTCGATGGACGGCGGCGGCAGTTATGACGCTGCTGTCCTTTGCTGTGCTTTTTGCCGCAAGGTCAAGCACCACCTTTGCCGACTGGTTCGACGCTTATGTTTACCCTGTGTTTTCCGGGATAGGCTCACGGCTGTGGGGGCTTTTCCCCTTTTCGGCGGGGGAATTTTTCGTTATCCTGTTCATTGCGGCGGTTTTAGCGGGAATAGTTTTGCTGGTGATATTCGTGATAAGGGGAAAGGGACTCCGACTGCTCACCCTGTTCGGCGGGCTTTCCTACGGTGGAATAGCGGCGGCGGTGCTTTTCCTGCTGATGACCTTCAACTGCCTTGTCAATTACAGCAGAACGCCTTTTTCCGCATACAGCGGGCTGACGCTGAGGACCTATTCCAAGGAGGAGCTTAAGGAATATACGGAGTATCTTATCGCTCAGGCAAATCAGTGCGCCGAAAAAGTCCAGCTTGACGAAAACGGCAGGGCGATGAAGCCTGAGGAATTTGACCGTCTGGCGATAGAGGCGATGGAAAAGCAGGGGCAGAAATACCCCGTTCTTGATACATACTATCCAAAGCCAAAGGCGGTGGTGTTTTCTTCGGTGATGTCCGCCTTTGATACGGCGGGGATATACTTTCCCATAACGGTGGAGGCGAACTACAATCAGGCTATGCCCGTTTCCTCCCAGGGCTTTACCGCCTGCCACGAGCTGAGCCATCTCAGCGGCTTTATCCGTGAGGACGAGGCGAATTTCATTGCGTTCATCGCCTGCCGTGACAGCGGGGACGAATATTTCAGATACAGCGGGTATCTGGGCGCTCTCACCTACACGCTGAACGCATACAACACTGTCGCCTCAAAGGAGGAATATTATCAGGTCTACGCACAAATTTCCCCTGTGATAACGGCGGAATTTGCGTACAGGAACGAATACTGGGCGCAGTACAGGGACAAGGGTACGTATAAGACTGCCGCCGCTGTGAACAACGCTTATCTCCAGGCGAACGGGCAGACGGACGGCTCAAGGAGCTACGGGAGAATGGTGGACCTGCTGCTGGCGGAATACTTTGGGGAGCAGCAGCCTTGAGATAAAGGGAAGAAGTGCGTTGTTCAGAGTGTTGTGCCAGCGGCGAAGCCGCCGACGCCGAAGGCGTCGGGCAAGCCTGCGCAGCAGGCTTGCTGTTTGCCCGCGAAGCGGGCAAACACGGCTTCGCCGCCTGCGTAGGAGCAGGCGTGAAAGATACGCAGGCGGCAAAACCTTTCTTAAGCACAACAAAATTTCAAAAGCGCTCCTGATAAATTACGACCCCCGCTTTTACAAGCAATCAAATAAACCCATTCAAAAGGACGTATACAACAATGAACTTTAACTTTGACTCAAAAATAATCTCCGCCGCACAAAAGGCTGAACAGAAGATCGCTCCCGCTTTCGCGCGGATAGAAGAGACCTGCCGCCTTAACAGCGAAAAGGTGCTGAAAGCCTTTATTGATAACCGTGTAGGGGATATGCACCTGAAAGGGACCACGGGCTACGGCTACGGCGACGAGGGACGGGACAAGCTGGACGAAGTGTTTGCCTCAGCTCTGGGAGCAGAGGACGCCCTGGTGCGCCACAGCTTTGTGAACGGTACCCACGCTCTTTCCACCGCCCTTTTCGGCGTACTGCGCCCAAACGACCTTATGCTTGCGGTGACAGGCAGACCGTATGACACTCTGGAGCAGGTGATATTTGGGGAAAGCGGCGGCTCGCTCAAAGAGTTCGGCGTTAAATATCAGCAGATAGACCTGCTCCCCGACGGCACTCCCGATTACAAAAAAATAGCAGAGCTGTCAAGGTCCGCCAAAATGGTGTATATCCAGCGTTCAAGGGGATATTCTCTCCGCCCGTCCCTGACCGTTGAGGTGATAGGAAGGATAGTTTCAGCAGTCAGGGACGCAGGCAGTAACGCCGTGATAATGGTGGACAACTGCTATGGCGAATTTGTTGAGGAAAAAGAGCCTCTCGCCGTGGGCGCAGACCTTATCGCAGGGTCGCTGATAAAAAATCCCGGCGGCGGCATCTGCTCCACAGGCGGATATATCGCAGGGAGAAAGGACTTGGTGGAGCTTTGCTCCTACCGCCTTACCACGGTGGGAACAGGCAAGGAGGCGGGCTGTTCCCTTTCACAGAACAGGGAGATGTTTATGGGACTGTTCAATGCTCCTGCCGCCGTGGCAAATGCGCTGAAGACCTCGGTGTTCGCCTCTGCACTCTTTGAAGAACTTGGCTTTACTGCGCTTCCCTCTTATGATGAATACAGAACGGACATAATCTGCTCCATAAAGCTGGGCAGTCCCGAAAGGCTCATCGCTTTCTGCAAGGGGATCCAGGCGGCAAGCCCCGTTGACAGCACTGCCGCCCCCGAGCCTTGGGATATGCCGGGCTACGGCTGTAAGGTGATAATGGCGGCAGGCTGTTTCACTATGGGAAGCTCTATCGAGCTTTCCGCCGACGCGCCTTTGCGCGAGCCTTACGCAGTCTGGGTGCAGGGGGGAGTTTCGTATTACGCCGCAAGGCTTGGCATTATGAATGCGGCGCAGCATATGCTTGATGAGGGACTGCTGTAAAAATATGAACACGGTTTTTTATTACGGAAAAATAAAGAAAAAATACTCTCCCTCCGACTTTCAAAACGCCGTAAAAGCCTTTGCCGACGAGCATGGACTGGAAGTTCAATGTCCTGATGAAAATACAATTAACGTGGATTTCGGAGTTAAGAGCGAAGGCTTTGCTTTTATCATCGAAAACGGCTGTCTTAAAAAACAGACTGTAAAGCATGAAACGGACGAAAATGGGAAATGCCTGCTGATCTATGAGCTGCTTTACTCCTTTCGTACCTTTTTCACCGTCTTTGAGGTCTTTGACGACTTCGGAATATGGGCGGATATCTGCTATAAGCACGAGCCTGTGCAAATAACCCTGCGTCAGCTTAACGACAATGAAAAACAGATGGAGGAGCACCTCGATTTGTCCCGCTGCAACGACTCCTGTCAGATACTGCTTGGAATGATCGAGATGTTTATATGGGACAAAGGCGATTCCAAAGACGAAGTTATAGGCGACTGGAACACAATGATAAAAAAGATAAGGGACAAAAATCGGAGAGTTGCTCCCCTGTGGCTTTACGGTATGGTGAATGCGTGGATATACTTCTGTATGGATTTTAAAGGCAAGCCTGTTTCAGATCTCCCCGCAAACGACAAAAAACTGTCCGCCGCCATAACTGCTGCCGAGTTCGGCCTTACCGCCAACATAATGCACTGCTGGGGCGGCATCACGGGAAAGTTTGAAAAGGACATCACTGTGTTTTTTAAATACGAGGATCAAAAAAGCAAACGTGAGAATGGTCGCGGACTGGACGAAAGCTTTGAAGGGGTTTACCGCTATGTTCTTTCCTCGCTGGAGTATCTGGGATTTACGATAAATGCTGAACCGAATTATCCTCTAAATAAGCTGGACGTTTCCTGCTTTGACTACTATTCTTTGGTGTGACCGAAAAAAACTTGACAATGATGAGTCTTTCGCTTTGGCGAAAGACTTTTCACTGTCAATTTTTATGTACTGCCCTTTTCGTAGAAGGACAGCTCCCGCAGTGCTTAAAGGAAGGTCGTGCATAAAGAGAGTGTTGTGCCGCGGCGAAGCCGCCGACGCCGAAGGCGTCGGGCAAGCCTGCTCCGCAGGCTTGCCGCTTGCCCGCTTTGCGGGCAAGCGCGGCTTCGCCGCCCCCGACAAGCAGCAGTTCAGTTAACCGCAGCCAGTGTAAAATTACATGCTTTGCTTCCCCGCACAAAAAGAATTCCCCGCTATCCATAATCCGAATTACAGTTGACAATCCCGCCGTAATGGTGTAAAATAAAAACAAGATCTACGAAACGAGGACAAAAAATGCGCAGTATGACAGGCTTCGGCAGGTCGAGAGCCGTTATCGGCGGCAAGGAGTACCTGCTGGAAATAAAATCGGTGAACAGCCGTTACAGCGAATTCAATATGAAGCTCCCGCGGAGCTGTACATATCTTGAGGAACGCCTGAAAACCCTTTTAAAAGGCGTTATCAGCAGGGGCAAGGTGGACGTGTGGCTGTCCGTCACCGACGTGGAGGACAGAAGCACCAGCGTCACCGTCAATCTTCCCGTGGTGAAAAATTATCTTGAGGAAATGCGAAAGTGCGGGGAGGAATTGTCCCTGCCCGACGATCTTCAGCTTTCAAGCATTTTCCGTATGACCGACGCCTTCACGATAGTTCGCACCGAAGCGGACGAGGAGGAGATATGGCAGGCGGTGCAGACCGTTGCAAACGTCGCTCTCGCCGAATTTGCCGCTATGCGGGAAAAGGAGGGCGAAAAGCTGAAGGCCGACCTGCTGGAAAAGGTGGCGAACATCGAAGTTATGGTGGGAGAGATAGAAAAGCTGTCCCCCGAAACCTCCGCCGCTTACCGTCAGCGCCTGACGGACAAGCTGAACGAGCTGCTGGAGGGTCAGCAGATAGACCAGCAGAGAGTGCTTACCGAGGCGGCTATTTTCGCTGAAAAAATAGCGGTGGACGAGGAGACCGTCCGCCTGCGCAGTCACTTCAAGCAGTTCAGGGATATGGCGGAAAGCGCCGAGCCTATCGGCAGAAAGCTGGATTTCCTCATTCAGGAATTCAACCGTGAATCCAATACCATAGGCTCAAAGGCTCAGGACCTGCGCATAACAAAATTAGTCATAGATATGAAAAGCGAGATAGAAAAAATAAGAGAACAAATACAAAACGTAGAATAAAAAACGAGCGCTTATAAAAATAAGCGCTCATTTTTTACCAGAATTTTTTCTTGCTGTTGGATAAGCCCGCTATATAATCAATTGAAACGTCATAATACTTCGCAAGCTCAACTATCCTCTCAAAGGGTATGGAACGCTTTCCCGCCTCGTACTGCGAGTAGTACGACTGACTGGTTCCCAGATACTCCGCTATCTCCTGCTGGCTTTTGTCCATATCCTCCCTGAGATCCCTCAATCTGCCAAAACGTCTGACCTGCATAAAAAAGTCCCGCCTTTTTGTTTATATATACAAGTTATATCATATATAAACTATTAGGTATTGACTTTAGTTCACATATAGACTATAATATATGAAAACGGGCAAAAAAATATTCAACAGGAAGAGTGTAAAATGAAACAATACGAAAAAAGCGCAGACATATCCGCACTACTGCATGACGATATCGTAAAGCTGGAACAAACGATAGCAGAAGAAAAGCAAGAATTTGAGAAACTCCTCTCACCAACAGCAAAGGAATTGTACGAAAAGATAAAAAAGGACGAAATGCGCCTGTCATTGCTCAACGAGTGCAGTTCTTTCAGCTATGGCATAAAATTTGGTGAAAGCACCTCCAAAATTCAATAATTCCCCCCGCCAAAGTTTTCTAAGGAGAGTCTGAGAGGATTTCTTTTTCAAAAGAAATCCTCTCAGAGGGCGGCGGCATACAATAAAAGCCTGCTGATATGAACCGCCCCAAATTATACAAACAGAACAAAAAAGCACAGAAAGGTAAAAAGTAGTAGAAAAACTAGCCAACA
>CANRGJ010000016.1 GCA_947630175.1 uncultured Ruminiclostridium sp.
ATCGACCGGTGCTTGAGAAACAAGTACAGGCGGTGGACTCTGGATGACCTTGTGGAAGCCTGCTCGGAAGCCCTATATGAAATGGAGGGTATCACCAGAGGTGTTTCCGTAAGAACCGTGCAGGCTGACATCCAGATGATGCGGTCTGACAAACTGGGCTACAATGCCCCAATAGAAGTATACGATACCAAATACTACAGATACGAGGATTCGGATTACTCGATAACCGACTCACCCTTGGAGGATGACACCTACGAATTGGTTGTCAAAGCCGTCAGAATGATAAGGCAGAAGGGTGAGTCATCAGTCGAGGATTTGGGTGATATTCTCGAAAAAATCGGCGAACGGCTCAATGCCCTGCTGATACATCAATAGAAAAGGCTTCCGAGAAAATCATTCCTGGTTTTCTCGGAAGCCTTCATTTTTGAGTGAGAAGTCGGATTTGAACCGACGAATACCGGTTTTGCAGACCGGCCCCTTAAACCACTCGGGCATTCTCACATATCGGTTGCGGGGGATGGATTCGAACCACCGACTTCGAGCTTATGAGGCTCGTTAGCTGCCACTGCTATACCCCACATATGTTGTACTTCCGACAAGATTCGAACTTGCGACCCTCACGTTCGTAGCGTGACGCTCTAATCCACTGAGCTACGGAAGCATATTGTTGGGGCGGTAGGACTCGAACCTACGATGTCCGAAGACGGGAGATTTACAGTCTCCTGCAATAGCCGCTATGCGACGCCCCAGGATAATTGCACAGGCAGAAGGACTTGAACCCACGACTTTCGGTTTTGGAGACCGACGCTCTACCAACTGAGCTATACCTGCATTATGTCGTGGACACTCGTGGACTCGAACCACATTCTCAGGATTTTCAGTCCTGCGCATACACCATGTCTGCCAAGTGTCCTTAGATAGCGGAAGCAGAAAGATTCGAACTTTCGGAGCCTTTGTGAGGCTCGGCCCCTTAGCAGAGGGCTGGTTTCGACCGCTCACCCATGCTTCCTTTGTTTTGACACTGCAAAGTTAGACAGGCCGCATGAAGCCTATTTGCGTAGCAGAATTTTTAGATGATTTTTTTTATTTTTCATGTGATTTCGGTGATTTAGACTCCCCATAGGGCGGTTTTGTGGAGCTTGCGGAGGAAAACCGCCCCGACCGGATGGATTTGGCTTCGGTCGGTGTGGCTCCACGTTATTGATGCTTTCAGTCGATGTCGGTGCCGATGAAGTGTTCATTGTCGATGAGGGTGTAGAAGTAGCCGTTGCCACAGCCTCGATACTCCTTGCTGAACCCGGCGATGATGTCACCCTTTCGGGCATATTTTGTGTCCTCTGTCACTACTTCAATCCATATGGTGCCGTCATAGCCCCGGAAGTCGAATCGGCATGAGCGGTAGGTCTGCCGTTCACGGAGTGCCTTGCGGAACTGGTTTACTGCCCACTCGTCATATCGGGCGATGGCTTGCAGGGAGATGATTTCTCCATCGATACGTGTTCCGGTGGTAAGTCCGTTGGCATAGCAATCCTTTTCGGGGTCGGCTTCAAGACATTTTCTGATGAACGGCGATGTGAAGTCGGCCTTGGCTGCATAGCGTTGGAACTTTCTGACGATGTTTGACACTTTAGGTTCTGACCGATTGAGAGCCGTCCAATTCTCAATGACTTTGCTTCCGATAGGATAACCCTTGGTGCGAGAGCGTGGAGCGAACTCGCATAGCTGTCCGTTCTGCGACATGAAGAGTCTTCGCTGATGGATGCCGTTTATAGTGGTTACGTCATATAAGCCTGATTTTCTTCCGACGATAGCTGTAGCTTCTTGATATTCCATAGGTGTATTGGGTGTTGTGCCGCTCCGACCTGTGTTGTCGGAGCGACTGATTTTACCTGCTGATTACTGCATCATCATTACGTTGCAGTCGATTACGTCTGAGGCGAGTCCGAACGCCGGATAGTATGTGAAGTACGGATGGCTGCTGCCTTCCTCGTCAGTGGCGGGACTGACCGTCACCACATTGTTGCGCTCCCACCACTCGTCGATGATGGCTTTATCCTCGTCTGTTATAGAGTCAAGGTCTCCGTTGACGAGATAGCACATAGCCCATACGGGTATCGGTTCTATTGTAAATTCCATGGCGTTGATGTTTAGAAGTGATAGTCAAGGATGGCTCCGATGTAGAGTCTCGCTCCGATTTGCAGATTGCCGATGAGACGCATCAGCTCTCGCGACCTGTCGGCAAAACAAGAGTCTCCGGCGATTGAGGTGATGAAGAGCGCGTCGGTGGCAAGCGGATTGGCGATTGCCTTTTGCAGACGATATACCGGCCCGACATACTTGAAGAGATTGGTCTCGTCGATTGCTGCTGCCTTTTCATGAAGCGTGGCGGCATACTCGCGGCTCCACTCGGTGAAGCCTCCCTTATAGGTCAGCGACTCTCCGTCGGGATTGAGGGAAAACATTCCTGCCGGAAGTATGCGCTCCACGAGAGCCTTGATAAGCTCGGCTCTTTCCTCCTTGCTGACCTCCTGGCAATAGTCAATCATGGTCATGTCGGCGGCTTCAACGTTGTCGGCTCCTACATATTCATCGGGCAGGATGGGTCGCTCTGCGATTTGATATATTGTGCTGTGCATGGTGACGGGGATTAGAAAGTTGCTACTGAGGGTATTGAGCCGTTCACTCTGAGCCCAAACGCCTGGGCGTAGATGAGTCCGAGTGGTGTGTCGGGATGGTCGATGTGGTATGAGCATACCTTTTTGAGGGTGGCGGCTATCTTCTGTCCGCTCCAGCCTCGCATGAAGCTGACACGGTCGCGGTACTCGCGGTGTACATCCGATTTCGATACCGCGGCATATAACGCCTTGATTTGTTCCTGTCTGTCCATAGTTCCTTATGTTTATGTGTTCTAATCTTTTTCCCTTTGGTAGAAGCCTGATGGCTTCTCGCTTCCGGGGAAATTTTTCGATGCAAGACAGACGGAGGGCATGAGGTGGCGTAAGGCAAGTGTGGCAAGATGAAAATGACGGAATACCCAAATCTATGATTTGCGGAAGGCTGCCGGCTTTTTTATCGCAGACAAGCGCAGCGGTCACTTGCCGCCGGCGCCGCACTCCGTAACTTCGTAGCGAAAAATCCACGGATGCGTGAAGTATTCCGGAACAACAGGGTAATAGAAAACCCGATGCTCACGCACCGGGCATTCCTACATACAATGGCAAAAGAAAACTGTTTTATTATTTCATCGGCAATCCTGGTCAGCAACTGACCGGCCTGAAGTATCAGTCTTTCTTCTCCGAGGCTTTCAGAGAGGCTTTGCGGAACTGTTTGAGCAACGGTTCCAGTTCTAGCGATGTGCGGCGGGCACGGAGACCTGCCGCCTTGTTCCCCTTTTCAAGCTGGGAATTGGCATCCTTCAGAAAGGCTTCCGCCTTGGCTGAAATCTGTTCGATAAGGTCTTTCATGTCTGAATAGTGATATTTGATGATTTATAAGAGTGGTATCTCAAAGGAGTTTACGACGCAGGTGGCTTCCTTGTCGAGTATAAACCAGTATTCGGAGTGGTATGGCGACCCGGCTTCATCCTTGGCTTCATATTCGATTTTGACTTTCCATCCGGTGAACGGCTTCGGCATCTTATCATTCGGGCTTTTGAAGCTGACAAGCGAGCGGAGAGCCGAAAGAGCAGACATCTGACGCTCCATGAGTGCCGACGTGGAGCGGTCTTCAAGGTCGAAGTTCTCCATGTTGTCGGTGACATCCATCACCTTCTCGTTGATCTTGAGCATTGCCATGGCGATGTTCATGCTCTCGTCCGTCGTGATATAGTCACGTCCGAATACCGAGTCAGCCTTGCTCACGGCCTTGATGCTGACGGACTCGGGACAGTCCACACAGGCATAGAGCGACTTCTCGGCCACTTCCTTGGCACGTGCCTTAGGATCCTCACGCTGACATGCGAAGAAGAATATGCTTCCCCACACGAGCAACCCTCCTATGAGAAGGATTGCGAGTTTCATTCCCGGCTTCATACCCTTATGACCTGTGACTTGTCGGGTGAGACACCGAGTTTCTTTTCAAACTGCTGGCCGTCCTCACGGTACATCTCCACCGGATTGGCGGTGATGCCGTCGGCGCATATCTGACGCGCCTCGTCAAGAGTAATCAGATGACCGCCGATGTTGCGCCAGATTACGAAGTTGCATGGCGCGGACGGATGACTGTAGTTCGAGCAGTTGAAGGCCTTGGAGCCAACACGTATGTCGCCGCCGCATTTAGGACACTTGCCGATGACGGACTGCATGTCCACCGACCCATCGGCGTTCAGCACAAGCACGGTAGGGAATGTCTTCCACTCCTTTGTCGCGAAGCCGTCGAGCATAATCTCTCGCTTTTCCAAAAGGATGGAGATTTCCTCATCGGACATTTTGCGGTTGCCGATGACACCGTTGATGAAGACCCCGCACTTGGGAGCATCCCCGGTATTGTTCTCGCAGCGATAGCCCTTGCAGGTCTTCACCACGTTGCCGCCGCACACAGGGCAGACGCCAACTATTTTCTTTTCTGATTCCATATTGATATGGTTGTATTGATATGGTTGTTTTGTTGTTGATTTTGAACTTAGTATTTGATGTATTTCCAATCGGAGACGAGTCCTTCGACCACGGCCTTACCCGACATAACCGAGGCCCAGCCCTCCGGGTCGAGGGAGAACCATAGGGCATCCCACGAAAGCGTCCTGATCTGCCATGCGAGGATAAAGAGGTCGGTGTTTATCGCTTCCAGCCTCGATACCACCTCGTTGGCTATGTAGTACCGCTCGGCCGAGTTGAGCAGATTCACTTTGTGTTTCGCCTTTTTTCCATCGTCCCCGGTGACATTGTATGAGCCGGAGGTGACAAGCTGTTGCATGAAAGGATAAAGGGCTGCCATCTGGGAGGCGGCATCGGAAATCTCATCGGAAACAAGCAGCGCTATCGCCGTTCCCTTGAGATTACCCTTTACCGAATTTTTCAGCAAAGCCGTGTTCTTGGGAATCTCGGTCAGCACCAGCTCGCCGGCACGTTTTATCTGATATAGATTCTGCATGGCGCCCTGGGCGTTCGAGAGATATTCAAGCATCTTGTTCTCCACGGCATGAACGCGGTCGAGGGCGACAGTCACGGCAGCTTCAGCCGCGATTATCTGTTCCTGGGTCTTCTTCCGTTTCTTGTGGATGCTTTTCAGCTCCTCGGTCTGGAGAATGACAGTGGCCGTCAGCGTCGGGTCTGTCTGCTGGGCGCACAGTGGCAAGCCACTCGTCAAGCAGCTCAGAGATATGGCGAGGCCGACAACACCTTTTTTCATGAGACATATCATTTCCGTTAAATTTTGAAAGATGATTTACGTTGCTCCGCGAGGTTGATGTCGCGGTCGTTCTTGTCGGGAGCAATTTCCGGCTTCATCGGCTTGTTCAGGAGGCAGTCGTTCCAGTCTTTGAATGCCTTGGGCGGCGGCCACTGACCCATGCGGTAGCGAAGCGACAATGCAGAACTGACCTGCGGGATAATCGAACGGTCTGTATCGACATCAATTGACTTACCCTTTGCCTCGACTTTCAGCCCGTTATCCGTCTTGCTGATTTTCAACGGCAAGTCCTCCAGCAGAGCCATCATGCGCAGACCGTAGATACGTCCGGCAAGGTCGTTGTCGAAGCAGTCGAATGCCCGGGCATTTGGGAACCGCTCCATCACGCCGGTCACCTGTCTGTCGGAGAATGTGCCTCCGAGTGAGGCAAGCGCGATATTGCCGCCCAACCGGGCGCGGTTCATCTGGTAGAACGACATGGCGTCGAAAGCCGACTCAAAGAAAAAGACGTTCCTTACAAGGCCGTTGTTTCCGTCCGAAAGGTCAGCGACCCATGCGGCCGAGGAAGAGTTGGTTCCAGCCGCCTTTGATTTGTAGCCTCCCATACCTCGGATTTCATAACCCTGAACCTTGGAGTCAACGCACTCGGTATAAGGGAAGCCGATGTTATATCCGTCGAAGTTTTCGTTTCTCTTGTCACGGATAAGAGCGATATGATTCGCGAGGCTCCTGACTGTTTCATCGGAAATACCTCTCTGTGAGAAGAGTTTTGGAATCCTGTCGGGATCAACCGGCCTCACATCATACCGGGAGCTGTCGAAGGTGTGGCTGACCGATGCCGACTTCACGTACTCCCGGTCCTCCTTATATTCCGGCTCCGGCATATTGGCGAAACGGGCCATCACCTTGGCTATCTTCTGCCACTCGTCGTTGCCGGTGACAAAGAAAGAGTTGAGATTCTCTCGTATCAGTGTCACCACATCGCCCTTGCTGCCGTCACGACGGAAGAAGGTCTGTGAAGCCTTGTCACGGGGATTGCTCACGATGATGGTGTCGCGGCGGTTGTTGCCGTCGCCCAACACCAGCTCGATGTACTTGCCGACTCCAGCCTTGCGGTCGAGACGGTAGCCGAGAGCGTAGGCGATGTCATCGACCCCGACACGGGATTTCAGTTCCTTGAAATTTACTTTGTAGTCATTCATCCCTTTGTGGTGATTAGATGCTTAGTGACGCTGACTTTTTCCGGGCTTTCCCGAGGTTGGCAATCTCCGGTTCATAGTGCTTCTTGGCAGTCATGATCAGAAAAGCGTCCTTGTCCTTCATGTCGGTGAGCTGGAAATAGGTCTTGGCAGTCGATTTCTCGATAGGTTTCAGACCGAGGTCAACTCCGTCATAGGAGGCACGGATGGCGTAGTCGCCGGAACGTGTCTTTACGATGGCAGCGTTCTTGAACGGAACTTCCTCATTCGGATCGAGCGGTCGCCATGGGTCGTTCTTCGCCAGATACGGTTCTTCACCGAGGGCGAGACGCTGCTGATCCACGTGGTCGAGAATCAGGTCGGATGCCTTGTTGACGTCGGCCATTACCGAGACGATGAATTTCGGTTCCTGCTTCAACGTGGCTATCCACGAATCGAGATAGGCTGCCGAGTTGTCTGTGACTTTCGGATCGAATCCCATCGAGTTGGAAATCATAGCGGCGGTAAGTTCCGCAACAAGTTCTTCCTTTGCGTATTTCGGGTCTCCGAACTTCGTACCTCCTTCACGGTTAAGTCGTTCCGGCGTCATCGTCGAGTGGGTCATTTCATGCAGCATGGTGGAGTAAAACTCCATGCCGTCACGATAGACTTCATCGGGAGTGGAGCCTGTGTTGAACTGGGCCTTCATCGGAAGCACCACTATATCCCGTGAGGGAGAATAGTAGGCTCCGTTCTCTCGCCTGTCGGCCTGAATAGGGCAAAGCCACGACTGCTGCTGTATCATGCGGTCGAGTGCGGCATGGGAATACATCCCCATGGTGTCCCGCAGTTCGGGCACCTTGAACTTGTCGAGAAGTTTCTGGACACGTTCCGGCTGAACCTCACGCAGATTGGTCTGGTCGATGTTGTAGACCGGAAACGCTTTTACGAAAGGAATCACTTCGAGGTCTTTCTTCTGCTCCTTGCTCATGGACCGGTATTCTTCAGAGCTGATTTTCCTGCCGTCCTTGTCCTTGATCATCATGTCCCAGTAGACCACAGGGAAAGCCTTCTCACCTTTCAGCACGTGTGCTTTCAGATTGTGCGCCTGGTTGAAGGTCAGATAGACCGGAAGCTCGTAGCCTTTCTCGGCCGAATAGAGCTGGAGGAAGAAGGAGTTGGAACCGGAGTAGTTTCTGCCGCCGACATTCTGGGGCAGTCCGGCGTAGCCGTTGGCGCCGCCTATCCATCCCTGCTTCCAGTCGGATGCCTTCATCTGCTCCATTCGCCCGATCATCATCTCGGCGAAACGGTCAAGCGCGGCCTGACCCGCGCCCCCCGTCTGCGGAATGCCTGACTTTGATTTATAACCAAAGGCCATAATCCTCGTCGTCGATGAGCTGACGTTCCATCACGTCGATTTCGGTCTGCTCGATGAAGAACTCGGCGGAATCGTCGCTCGGGTCGGCGCCATGGCTGCGGCACCAGTCGAGATAGTCCTGCGCGTTCTCGCCGTTCATCACAAACTGGAGGTGGCCGATGCGCCCCTCCTGAAGAAGCTCCACAAGCTCCTCGTGTTTCATTGCTGACATATTCTGTTTAAGATGTTTACGTTATGGGATTGATGGTTACATTTTCATTGACTGGGCCTTCTCCATGTTCATGACCGGGCCGTTGAGCATCGCCTTGATGTCCTCGCCGAGATATTTGGCGGCTATCTGCTCGCGGCTGGCGGTCTTGGTCTTGAATAGGGCGAAGCCGTCGTCGAAGGAGATTTCCTTCTTGTCGGTGCGCCCGTGCTCGCCGAGGTCAGCCGACACCTTCCACTTGTTGTCTGAGCGGTCTTTGGCGATACGCACAGCCGACGCTTCCACGCCCTTGGGCAGACGGAACTGCTGGTAATGGCTCGGCAGGTGCAGTCGCTCGCCGAAGTTCTTCTCGACAAGCTCACCGGGTGTCTTCACGCGGTCGAAGTATGCGTTCAAGTCCTGGCGGGATGCCACGGTGGACATCTTCTGACCGTCAACTTCGGCGTAGAACTTGTACCGTCCGAAGTCGGAGCGCTGTTCGTCCTTCTCCTTGTAGACGTTGAACTTATCGACGGTCAGCGGTCGCTGTTCGGGACCGGACACCACGTTGGCGACTTGAAACGCCACGTCCGGCACAGGCTGCATGAGTTTCGTGGGATAGTAGCGTTCCATGAGCTGCGGCACGGTCATCTCCTTCTTCTGATAGGCGGCGAGGTCGGCCGAATCCATCTTCTGCGGCTTGAGCTGCTCGCCGTTGATCTTGGCGGTGAAATACCAGTCCTCGGGATTGGTCTTGCTCTGGTAGGCGTGGCCGTGTGTCACCTTGTCGCCGTTGACCGTCACCATCTGAGGCTCGCGGGGCTTGCGCTCCGCCTTGGTCTCCTGGGTCTGTTCGGTCTTGGCTTCGGCCTTGACCTCTTTCTTGGTTTCAGCCTTCGCATCGGTCTTGACCTCTGTCTTTTTTTCTTCGGCAGGTTTGTCAGCCTTTACGGACTTGACAGGCTCTTCCTGCGCGGCCTGATCCTTCTTCTTTTTTGGCATGTCTGCTTCGTTAGTGGTCGTTGATTGTAAGTTGTCTTTCTCTATTTTCTTCTGCTGCGGCGTTTCAAGCTGCTCGCAGATGGCGACTCTCATTCCGGCTCTTACGAGCTTCGGGAGATAAGTATCGAGGGCTTGATGGGGAAATCCGGCTACTTTTATATCGTTACCGTCGATTTCCCGGCTTGCGGTTGTGATTCCAAGGGTGACGCTTGCTTTTGTGGCGTCCTGCTTATATGTCTCGTAGAAATCTCCGCGCCTGAAAAGCAGAATCGCATCGGGATGCTTCTGCTTCATTGCGTCAAACTGGAGCATCAGCGCGGCATCGCCCGGATCTTCTTTCTTTTTTGCCATGGCTCCACGTCGTTACATCTTCATACCGGAACTGCGGTCACGCTTCCTGTCGGGGTCGAGATTGATGACTCGCTCAGTCTCCTGACGTTCGACCACCTTCTGATATTCCCAGCGGTTCTTGTCGGTCTGGACGAGTCCGACGTATTCCGGATGGACTTCATCATAGCGGAGTTTCTGCTGACGCTCCCATTCCTTCATGTCGCCCTTGACCACACGGAAGCCCTGCGGCTCTTTCAGGTCGATGCCTACTGTGACTTTCTCGCCTCCGACATTCAGTTCGGCCGGCTTGCCGTCGCGCACCTGCTGCTTCTGCTGGGTGCCAAGCTCGATGTCGTTGACCTTCTCCATATCCTTGATGCGTTGCTCGACCTTGATGTCGTTAACCTTGCGTTGGATTATGGACTTTGTTTCCGGATCGAGCTGTAAATACTGCTGGGTTTTCTCGCCATTTACGTCGACGGCTTTCTGGAGCACGTCACCCTTGCGGAGACGTTCAACCTCGTTGGTGGTGAGTCTCAGCTCGCGCACCTTCTCCTCGTCGAGAGCCTTTCTCACGGGATAGGCTATGAGGACAGCCTGACCTGTCTGGTCGAGCGCCATCTGCAATTTCAGCGGCAACGTTATCACGTTCCCGTTTCGGGCAGTTATGGAGACCTGCATCAGAGGGGTCACTTCGCCGTCAACGAGCTTCTGACGGAACTCCTGCGGCAGCCTGTCCGCTTTCTCACGGTCGATACCGAGGAGAGCCAGTTTCTCGTAAGGAAGCTGAGTCTGTTGATTTCTGTTGTCTATTTCCATTCGGTAGATATTGGTGGATTAAATTTGCGATGCGAACCGCTTGAACACCACAAAATTATTTTCACTTCAACCCGCGAAAAGAAATGCACAACACTATTCTCGCCATATTCCTGCTGCTGACCGTCACGGTCAACGCACAGGCACAGTTCAACACAATCAGCTCAGACGGCAATTTCGGACGTGAAATAGCCGTTACATATATGCAAACAGCTAATAATAAGGATACAAAACCGCATGAAGAAGCCATCAAAGCCGATTGCACCTACAACACCGACTCAATCACGGCTACAATACCGTCTGCGCCATCTGACCGAAAAAGGAACGTGAACAAGTACGGCTCCAAGCCCTCCAGACATACCTCCAGTCACACATTATATAATAGGAGTCAATCTGACTCCACAATAAATTTGCCAGAGCTGACCATTCCCAATCTCTTCGCGGAGATAAAGCGCAACGGCATCCGGCATCCGAAGATAGTATTGGCACAGGCAATACTGGAGACAGGCTGGTTCCGCTCCTCCGTCTGCCGCAACAAACACAATCTCTTCGGTCTGACCAACCCGCGCACCAAGACATACTACGAGTTCAACCATTGGACCGAGAGCGTCCGCGCATACTATACCAAAGTCCAGTACCGATGGGTAAGAAAGAATAATTCAGCCAAAAACGATACGGATTACCTCCGCTGGCTGCGCAACATCGGCTATGCCGAAGACCCAGGCTATATCCGCGCCATCATCAAGGTTCTCAAACAACTCTAATCTATTATTTATAACACTCTTGATATGGCTTCGATAAAAGTTAAGTTCAGGCCCTCGACTGTCGCCGACCGCGAGGGTGCAATCTATTACCAGATAATCCATGAGAGGAAAGTGCGCCAGCTGCCCACAGACTATAAGGTATTCCAGTCGGAGTGGGACGAATCCCGCTCGATGGTGGTTGCTGCCCATGACAGCGGACGCAAACCACAGCTCCTGTCAATCCGCGAGCGTATTCGTTGGGACGTGGAGCGGCTGACGAGGATTGACCGCAGGCTGAAGGCCGGGGGCATGGCCTATACCGTTGACGACGTAATCGACGGGTTCAACCGATATGCTCAGGAATACTCCCTGTTCAACTTCATGGAGAGTCTCATCGCCAGACTCAGACAGCACGGCAGAGTCAGGACGTGCGAGTCCTACCGGTCCACCCTCAACAGTTTCAGGAAATTCCTTGAGGACCAGGCGCCTGATGACAATCACCACCAGAATGGGGATATAATGCTCGACAGCATCACATCCAATGTCATGGAGGCATATGAGGCATGGCTCAGGCAGAGGGGTGCGTCGCTCAACACAATTTCCTTTTACGCCAGGATACTCCGGGCTGCATACAACCGTGCGGTGGAGGATGACATCATCGAGAACCGCAATCCGTTCCGCAAGGTATATACAGGAGTTGACAAGACTGTAAAAAGGGCGTTGCCGCTGACATCGATCAGGAAAATCAGGTCACTGGACCTGTCGCTCAGCCCGTCGCTCGATTTTGCGAGGGATATGTTCATGATGAGCTTCTACCTGCGCGGCATGAGCTTTATCGACATGGCGTTCCTGAAGAAGAGCGACCTCAGGAACGGGTGCGTGACCTACCGGCGCCACAAGACCGGCCAACAGCTGGTCATCGCATGGACAGATGAGATGCAGGTCCTTCTCGACAAGTACCCTGAAAACGGCAGCGACTACCTGCTCCCCATAATCCGCAATCCGGGCACCGTGGAGCTGTACGCCTACCGCAATGCCGGCTACAACATAAACAGGAGTCTGAAAAAGGTCGCGGAGAAGGCGGGGATTGATGTACACCTTACTTTATATGTGGCCCGCCACAGCTGGGCATCGGCGGCAAAGGCAAAGGGCATCCCACTGTCGGTAATCAGCGAGGGGCTCGGACACGATTCGGAAGCCACCACACAGATATATCTGGCGAGTCTCGACACCTCAGTAATAGACAATGCAAACTCCCTTATCATGCAAAGCCTGAAATAGCGGCGACAGCTCTAAGATTCCGCCTATATGGATACACGTCAACGCCCCGGCACCGGTAGGTCCTGGGGCGTTGACGTGTTTAGCAACTATCCAAATCGCTTGGTAAGTGATAATAAACAACGGTGCAAAGGTACAAAAAAATATTGGCATTCAGGCTATTTATGAAGCTAAAAAAGTCGTGTCCTCCCTAAATTTTGGGCCAAATTGAAACATTGTTTAGCAAATGGGATATTTGCTGCTTTGTAAGATGAATTATATCAGGCAGATACATCTTGTCCATATCACTTACCAAGTGAATACTAAGTACTAACTTAAAAGACGAGATGAAAAAGTGACCAAAACACGAGTAAAAAAGCGAGGAAAGCCGGCTGACTGCAAATCCTCTTTCTTCATAGATAATGCTTGTAACTGCTTGAATTTCATAAGTATATGAATTTAAGCAGGACTTGAAGAATTGCTCTTAGGTCACAAAAGCACTTATGGAAGCCCCCGTGAAACAGTGGTTCGTGATGCGTGACCTCAAGCGTAGGAACGCCAATAATCTCGCGATCCACGAGCTTGCCAAGGCCGGTCTCGAGGTGTTCACCCCGATGACGCAGATGGTAATGAAAATCGGAGGACGAATCCAGCGCCGCGACGTCCCGCTCATACAAGACCTGTTGTTTGTCCACGAGACAAAGACCGCGCTCGACCCGTTTGTCGAGAAGTATCAGACCCTCCAGTACCGCTTCCAGCGTGGCAAAACAGCCAACGAACCCATGACCGTCGGAAGCGAGGAGATGGATAGGTTCATATTCGCTGTGAGCAATACCGAATCTCCTATATATTATAAGCCCGGCGAACTGACGGAATCAATGTACGGCAAGTCCGTGCGCATCGTCGGCGGCATCCTCAACAATTTCGAGGGGCATCTTCTCTCTATCAAGGGCAAGAGAAAGAAGCATCTGATAATAGAGTTGCCCAACCTTATTGCCGCCGCCGTCGAGGTCCAGCCCGAATTCATCCAGCTCGTCTGACCGGGGCTGAAGACGTCCCGTCTTCTAGCCATTCCTTCCGCTAATCACTCATAGTTGCTGATTTCATGCTTACCGCTCTTCCTTCCAGAATAATGAACTACCGCGTCTCAGCTGCATCCCCGACCGAGGAGCTGATGACACTCGGGCAGATTCTCTCTGAGGTAGGCGACTACATGTCAACCATCCTTGACCGCGAGCATCTTTCCCTGTCAAGGCGATGCGCCACAAGACTCGGAAAGGTTGTCAGCGAACTGATAACGAGGAAGTGCATAAAGTCGCAGGATGACCTTTATGAAATTTCTGAGTCAGCCGTAGCCAAGGCGGATTTAAGCGCTATGACGGTTTCAGACCTTCATACCCTCTATCGCCAGTGGCCGATGCGCCATAGGGAAAGGTTGTCCGAAGGTCGGGAACACCTCACATATTATTATGAAGGTCGGATTGTCCGGGAACTCCAGCGCCGTAAGCCTGCTGACAAAGGCGAGCGTCTGAAGATTGACTATTGCGTGGCAACGTATAACAACGAGCTTGACAATATGTCGTTCATCTTCTCATTGCCCGTCAATGCAGACGACGCTAATGTATATCCGGACCCGTCGAGGGTCTATTCTCCCGAAGAGCTTGCCGCGCTCATCAGAAGATACAGCGATTATCGCGATATCATAGGGCGCGAGATTCTGGTGGAATACACCGACCTTGCTCTCGACCTCATCAATGCCAATCCCTCGCAGCCGATGGCGTGTCTTGTCGATGCGCTCGCTGCCCTTAGGGAAAAGGGGAATTATTCGCATCCCGGTTCTTTCGAGCCGCCTGTCAGCGGTTAAGCCATGGTGATTCCAGCACAATGGGAATAAAAATGCTTCCGAAATTATCCGACACAAAGGAAATAATAGGCTACGGCCACTGGCTGATCATGCGCGGTCAACACGCCGGTAATTTCATTTTCAACGGACATACACCAACTGTCGAGGAACGTGATATAGCCCGTGACTTGCAGGAGCTGTCCGAACTGATTAAGAAACGGTTGGCGACCTGTAAACCGGAAGATGTAGGAGACTTGCTCGACTGTTATGACATGACATACAGGATCGGATTCAAGAAGAACCCTCTCCGGTATTTATTGACAGACACCGTAAGAGAGTCCTGAATTCATGGAAGGAAGGCAACCGTGACATCGAGGAAAGCAGCATTTATAACCTACTTTCTCCGACGAAGATACGCAGTTGCTCCCCACGTGACAAAAAACAGTATGAAACCTCTTGGCAAACGATCCGCGAAAAGTGGATTAAAACTCTCGCCGGCAGCTCATACTTTAACGATGCAACATCCTACGAGAACTACCAGCGGCTCGCACTGCTGATGCGTGAGAATCTCACGGATTGTTTCAACGGAGACTCCGGGCGTGCGGAAAAAGCGAAGCACGGCTTGTACGACTATAATAAGGTGGAAGATTTGTCTACCCTCGGTTCACAAATCCTTCGCAGTTACCAGCTATTCGTCTCATCACTTTTTCCCGATGTCCTCGCCTACGACGAAATGATGGCTCTCGACAACAACATCCTCCTCGAACTCTCCAATCGCCCCGACATCGACCCCTACGACCGGAAAGCTTTCTCCCTCGCCCTCGAATACAACAAGAAACTGGCCTGACACTCCAACTCCTCAATTAAGCATTAAGCATTCCGAATTCCTCATCAAGCCGTTTCCGCCCGGGCCGTGCCCCGAAAAGAATAAGATCAAATCATGACACCCGAACAAGTCTACGCCGAATGGCGCTCTTCGCTCAAATCCCCGGATGACAGTCTATTCTACTATCATCCCAATCTGGAGCGTATACTTCTTGGACTGTCGATATACGCAATCTCCTCACGTCCCCTTGTCAAAGACCTTGGCAAAGCGGAATCACTGAGAATCCTGAACATCTACATTACTGACCTCATCACCGCATGGATTGATGAAGACGACGATGCCTTCAAGACAATGTTCGACATGACCATGACGGTAGCCGAGGCATACATACCCTGCCTCATGGCAGCCGAGAAGGAATACCCCTCAAAGAAACGCCTGATAAGAAAACTGTCCTTCTTATACGGACACGCGATAGCCTGCGGCGGCGACATGACCCCGGCACTCACCGAAACCCTCCTCGACAACCTCTCCACCGACGGCAAGCAGCTCCACTCCTCCAAAATCCAGCAATTCGGCAACTCCATCCTCTCCCTCATCCGCATCCACGGCATGGACATCCCCGTCCCAGCCCTCACTCGCCTCAACGGCTGGTAAAAGAAGCCCTTTCTTGGCAGAATATTACGGTGCTGAAATTTTAAGACAAAGTAATGGAATACGAGATAGAAAAACCATCTTGCTTCAGATTTTGAAAGGCAACTTTTCAAGGCAAGCCTCTACAATCTGAAAGACAGTGGGAATCCTCTGCGTCTAAACAATTTCGCATATTCTCTGAGAGAACTCACGCGGCATTTCCTTGAAAGACTCGCTCCGGATGGTGAGGTGAGACAAGCACCCTGGTACAGGATACACGATCCGAAAAAACCAGAGATGATAACAAGGACTCAAAGGATGCAATATGCCGTTCATGGTTGGTTGCTACCTGAATATGTGAAGTCGGAATTGGGTATTGATACGGAAGACATAATAAAGGAACTCAACGATGGAATCAATAGATTAAGCAAATTCACCCATGTCAATCCGTCAACATTCAACTGCGATGACAACACTACGAAACAGTTGAGCAACGAAATACTGGAGAGTGTATTGTCATTCTTTCAGCTAATAGATGAATCGAGAAAAAGGGTGGAGGAAGCTGCATTCGACTGTGTAGACGAAGAGATGGTTTCATCGTTTTACGGAACCACATTCAACGAGATTGACATGCTTGCCACCCACCACGAGATAGAATGCTTCATTGTCAGCAGAATGGACAAAACGGGGGAAGATGACGGCAACTTCTACATGGAGGCAGACGGTGAGGTGCATGTGCGCCTCCAATATGGCTCAGACGGAGATATGAGAAGAGGCGATGGACATGAAATGCACACCTCTCTTCCATTCACATCCACCTTCACAGTCTCCTTCAAAAATGAAAAGGGGGATTTACATCTTACAGACCCGAACATTGAAATCGACAATTCTTCTTTCTTTGAATAGGAACTTATGTACCAAGCATCTTCTTTACCTGCCGGTCATAGATTCGGAGGAGGCAACTCGCAGATTTTACGTAACAAAATCGTTTCACATGACTCTCGTAAGTATTGTTAATAAAAATAATTCTGACGTAAAAATTAAATGCCAAAATGGTGTTGGATGAAAGTCGGAATTCCAATTCGAATCGCTCTTTGGAGCGCTTATACGTAAACTCCATTTATAAAGTATAAATTAATATTAAATCATGACCGAATTAGCGAATAAATTTTCAATTTCCGAATTACAATCTATCCTGATTTTTCTTCAGGGTGGATGCAGCATTGCTGATTTGATAAGAGAGATTGAAAATCCCGAAAGCACACTTTTCAATCCAAGTAGCAAAGGAAAATTCAAGAATATGCTGCCGAGATTACGTGACATATCTGCAGCTGAGGAGCAAACCTTGAAAACATTCTTAGATATACATGTCTCAGGAATTGAGAGTGATATTTTGACTGCCCTCATTCCATTCTATACATCTGCTGACAAGAGCAGAAAGTAACTTGCTTCAATATAATTTATTCCAAATAATAATATGGCAAATTTTGCATTGATTGGCGCTGCGGGATATATTGCCCCGCGTCATATTAAAGCCATTGCCGACACAGGCAACAACCTTGTAGTGGCATACGATCGTTTTGACAGTGTAGGCCGTCTTGACAGCAGTTTCCCGGAAGCATCTTTCTTCACTGAGCAGGAGCAGTTTGACAGATTCTGCCACAATCAGATGAAAACTGAAAATCCTCTGCATTGGCTGTCGATATGCACACCCAACTACACTCACGCACCTTTCATCGAGGAAGGTCTGAGACTCGGAACAGATGTAATCTGTGAAAAACCGATTGTATTACATGCAAAGACAATCGACGAGCTCATGAAAGTTGAAGATGAGACAGGTCATAAGGCGTACAATATTCTTCAGCTTAGACTTCACAAGGCTATAGCCGATCTCAAGAAGAAAATCGACAACGGTCCTAAAGACAAAATCTACGATGTCGACCTCACCTATATCACATCACGCGGCAAATGGTATTATGCGAGCTGGAAAGGTGATGTTCACAAAAGCGGTGGCGTTGCTACAAACATCGGTGTCCATTTCTATGACATGCTCCAGTGGGTTTTCGGTCCGGTAAAGAAGAACATTGTCAATGTGATGAGCTTCGACCGTGTGGCCGGTTATCTAGAGCTTGAAAAGGCACGTGTTCGCTATTTCCTCAGCATAAATGCCGAGAATCTGCCGGAAAACGCGGTTCAGGGTGAAAAGAGAACTTATCGCACCCTCAATATCGACGGTGACGAATTCGAGTTCAGCCAGGGTTTCACCGAGCTTCACACAGAAAGCTACAAGAATATTCTGAGCGGCAACGGCTTCCGTATCAGTGAGGCGCGCCCTTGCATAGAGATTGTGGAGCAGATACGCACCTCAACTCCTGTCGGACTTGTCGGTGACTATCATCCACTTGCGAAACTTCCATTCTCACACCATCCTTTTGGCTGGGACGAAAAGAGATGATATAATCCCGGAAATATGAATAAGAAAATTCAAATGGTAGACCTTCACGGTCAATACCTGAAGATCAAACCGGAGGTTGACAAAGGGATACAGGAAGTAATCGACTCTTGCGCCTTTATCAATGATCCTCAAGTCAAGGAATTTGCATCCGAACTTGAAAAATATTCAGGTTCCAAACATGTGATTACATGTGCCAATGGCACGGACGCGCTCCAGATAGCATTGATGGCATTGGGACTGAAGCCCGGAGACGAGGTTATCGTGCCTGCCTTCACATACGTTGCGTCAGCAGAGGTAATCGGACTGTTGGGTCTGACACCGGTGATGGTCGACGTTGCCCCCAAGACATTCAACGTTACTGTCGAGAACATAAGGAAAGCGATTTCACCGAAGACAAAAGCCATTATCCCTGTGCATCTCTTCGGTCAGTCGTGCGACATGGAGCCGATAATGAAGCTTGCAAAGGAGCATGGCCTTTATGTGATAGAGGATAATGCTCAGGCGATAGGTTCGGTATATACTTTCTCTGACGGCACGAAGAAACACACCGGCACAATCGGAAATATAGGTTGCACCTCTTTCTTCCCCTCGAAGAACCTCGGTTGCTATGGCGACGGTGGGGCTATTTTCACCGATGACGATGATTTGGCTGAGAAACTGCGCATGATTGCAAACCATGGTCAGAAAGTTAAATACCATCATTCGGTGATTGGCTGCAACTCGCGTCTCGATACTATCCAGGCTGTCGTGCTTAAGGCAAAGCTGCCTCATCTTGATGAATATTGCAGTGCCCGCAAAAAGGCAGCTGACTATTATTCTGAAAACCTGAAAGATGTGGAGGGTATAGTGGTTCCTGAGGAGATTCCGAATTCCACTCACGTATATCATCAATACACACTTCAAATCCTCGACGGCAAGCGCGACGCATTGAAGGAATTCCTTGCATCCAAGGGCATTCCGGCAATGATCTACTATCCGCTTCCTCTTCAGAAGCAAGAGGCGTTTAAGGAGATTACTCGCTCAGCCGAGTCTCTCGAGATTTCTCAGAATCTTGCTGATTCTGTGCTTTCGCTCCCCATCCATACCGAGCTTACCCACGAGGAGCAGGATATTATAATCAACGCTGTAAAAGAATTTTTCAAGAAATAAACATGGCAGAATATTTCGCACACCCTACAGCGACCATCGATGAAGGGGCTCAGATTGGTGATGGTGTAAAGATATGGCACTACAGCCACATAATGGACGGAGCTGTACTCGGAGAGAAGTGCAACATCGGTCAGAACGTGGTGATCTCCCCGGGTGTCACACTCGGTCGGAACTGCAAGGTTCAGAACAATGTGTCAGTCTACACCGGAGTCACATGCGACGAGGATGTGTTTCTTGGACCATCGTGCGTGTTTACCAATGTCACCAATCCGCGAAGCGCGGTAAACCGTCACTCCCAATATGCGAGAACTCATGTGGGCAAAGGCGCCACAATTGGTGCGAACGCCACAATCGTCTGTGGACATGATATTGGTGAGTACGCGTTTATAGGAGCCGGAGCTGTAGTTACAAAAACAGTGGCTCCATACGCCCTTGTGGTAGGCAATCCTGCAAGGCAGATAGGATGGATGAGCGAATATGGTCATCGTCTTGACTTCGATGCCAATGGCTTTGCCTTATGTCCTGAATCCGGCAGCAAATATCAGCTTGCTGATGGAAAAGTTGTGAAAATTAATAAATAAAACAATGATATACGACAAATTAGTAAAAAAAGAGGCAAAGCTTGCTGTTGTCGGTCTCGGATATGTGGGCCTTCCTCTTGCCCTTGCCTTGGCGAAGAAAATCTCAGTCATAGGGTTTGACATCAATGAGAAACGTGTCAACCTCATGAAAAACGGCATCGATCCCTCAAAAGAGCTTGAACACGAGGCATTCGAAGGTGCTGACATTGAATTCACCACCTCACTCGACAAGCTGAAGGAAGCGTCTTTCTTCATCGTGGCTGTGCCTACACCCATTGATGACCACAACCAGCCAGACCTCACGCCTGTGCTTGGAGCTACACGCTCAGTGGCCAAATGTCTCAAGAAGGGGGACTATGTGGTTTATGAGTCTACTGTCTATCCCGGCTGCACGGAAGAGGACTGCTTGCCGATTCTTGAGGAAATCTCCGGTCTTAAGCTTGGAGAGGACTTCAAGTTAGGTTATTCTCCCGAGCGTATCAACCCGGGAGAGAAGGTACATACTCTGCCCAACACAATAAAAATTGTATCCGGTTCAGATCCCGAAGCCCTCGACCAGATTGCAAAAGTGTACGAACTGGTAGTAAAGCCTGGCGTTCACAGGGCCCCGAACATCAAGGTGGCCGAGGCCGCAAAGATTATCGAGAACACGCAGCGCGACGTGAACATCGCCCTGATGAACGAGCTTTCCATAATCTTCTCGCGCATAGGCATCAACACATACGATGTGCTCGAAGCAGCCGGCACAAAATGGAACTTTCTCAAGTTCTATCCTGGACTCGTGGGAGGCCATTGCATCGGCGTAGACCCCTACTATCTCGTCTACAAGGCAAACGAGCTCAAATACCATAGCCAGATAATCTCCGCAGGTCGATTCATCAACGATACGATGGGAGGTTACATCGCCAAGAAGCTTGTCAAGAAGCTTATCGGACTCGGCAAGGCAATCCTCGGTGCCCGTATCCTCGTGATGGGTCTCACTTTCAAAGAGAACGTAGCCGACATTCGCAATTCCAAGGTTGTTGACATCATCAACGAACTTCGCGACTTCGGCGCTGATGTTGATATAGTCGATCCATACGCTGATCCCGAAGACGTAAAGCGCATGTATGGTCTCAACCTCATTGAGAAGCCTCACGGCAACTATGATGCTATTGTTGTAGCAGTCGGCCATGATGAATACCGTGCCCTGACTGAAGACTATTTCACAGGTCTTGTACACCCCAACGCCGTCCTCGTCGACGTCAAAGGTCTCTACCGCGACAAAATCCACAGTCTCAAATACTGGAGTTTGTAATCATAATACATTCAGATGAATGCAGACTTAAAGTTTGCATTCATCTGATCCCTTACAATTTACTTGCGGATTTAAGATGGTCAGCGAAATAATTAACAGGATAAAAAGGTCTCAAGTAATCAAAAATATGATGACATTGAGCTTGGGAACCATAATATCTCAGATAATTCCAATTATTCTGTCTCCTGTCTTGGCTCGCATTTATTCTCCGGATGACTTTGGATTATGGGGCATATTTTCAAGTACTGCGCTTATATGCAGTATATTTATGACTGGACGTTATGAATTAGCCATTTTGCGTCCCAAGGATGATAATGATGCGCTCAATCTTGTACGACTAAGTCTTCTGATAACGGCTGTAATACTTTGCGTGCTTTCTGTTGGATATATCATATGTAAAGGCATAGGTCTTTTTCAAAGTATAGGGATTACTTTTTTTTTGTCCCTAATTTTATATCTTCTATTTAATTCAACAACACAGATTTTATCATATTTTGCTAACCGAGATGAAAGGTACAGAAAAATAGCGGAAGGCTCCATCAGCAGAAGTGCCGTACAAGGTCTTACACGATTAGGATTTGGACTGATTGGAATCACACGTATGGGTTTGATTTATGGAACGATTCTTGGAGTTTTGTCTAATGTTGCTATTTTATCGACTCCTTTTAAGAGGCTAAAAGAAATTTTTCGTAAGGCAAAATGGAGTGATATAAAACAGCAGGCGTATATATATCGAAGATTTCCGATATACGAGATGCCAAGTTCCGGTCTAAACTCTCTATCTACTAATCTTCCGTTGATTTTATTAGCGTTTTATTTCCCAGAGTCTGAAATCGGATTCTTCTCAATGGCAGTGAGCCTTATGTTCTTACCCATTAGTTTTATCACTTCCGCTCAAAGTCAAGTTTATTACAAGCGCACATGTGTGATTCAGAATCCTTCTGAAATTGGCAGTTTAACGGCTAAGATCTTCACTCTTAATTTCTTGTTTGGGGCTATAGCCTTGACTATATTCGAACTATTCGCGGGTAATCTATTCTCCATATTTCTTGGCTCACGCTGGGCTGTAGCCGGCAATTATGCTGCTTGTTTTGCGCCATGGATTCTTATGGTTGTCAGCTTTTCCCCAATAAGTACCATTTTTCTTCTCCGCGACAAGCAGCAGCTTGCCTTTATTTTTAATCTATCCTTGCTTATAGCAAGAATGTTTGCTGTTTTGGGAGGTGGGATATTATTCCATTCCATGCAGTGGTCAATGATCCTGTATGGAATAGTTGGATTTATAATTTGGATAGTCGAGGGATTGTTTATTTTAAAACTTAGCAACGCCTCATTTCCTAGAAAACAGACGTTTTTTTTTATTACAATAATTACGATATATATAACTATATGGATTGTGAAAATTTATTCAATATTGAGCTGATAAACAATAACGGTAAAAAATGGTTGTTTGAAGGGGATTGCTATATTAAAGGTTTTGCATTCCACAATAACGAGTTACTTGAAGGCAACTCTCTTTTAAATGTTATAAAGAAATCAATATCGTCCGGGACTCTTGATCTGGTTCTTAGAGAACTTAACGGCAACTTTGCAGCTGTAATTAATTTTTGTGACAAAGCTTATTTGATTTCTGATAAGATAAGATCTTATCCGTTGATTTATACCCGCCAAAATGATGAACAATGGTTTATTACAGATTCTGCTATCGGCGTTGATAATAATAAATTGATAACCAAAAAGTTTAATTCACTAAATTCTCTTGAATTTCTGGCTCTTGGATATGTAAGCGGCAATGAGACATTATATGAAGATATCTTTACCGTCGATGCTGGAGAATATGTAGTTTTAGGGACTAATGGTACTAATCATCGGACATCTTACTTTAAGTATATTTTCGAAAAAGAGACATTTGACAAAGAAACAATAATTAAGAAGGCATATGACAGTTTGGAAAAAGCATTTCAACGAACTATTGCAACTATCCCACCCGGAAGCCAAATCGTGATTCCACTGAGTGGAGGATATGACTCCAGACTTATTGCATGCTTATGTAAAAAATATGGCTTGGGAAATGTCGTGTGCTATACATATGGACGTCCCGACAGCTTTGAGGTTTCCACTTCGCGCAATGTCGCTGTTCAATTAGGATTTGAATGGCATTATGTAGAATATAAGGCTGGAGAGTTCTCGTCAATTATTAACCAAGAGGAGTTTAATAGATATTCAGTATTTAGTCAAAACTGTAACACAATACCTCACGTACAAGATTATATAGCAATCAAAACCTTAAAGGAAAAAGGAATACTTAAATCAGGAGCGATTGTAATTCCGGGCTTTTGTGGAGATTTATTCGGTGGGAGTAAAATCCCGAGAGAGACATTTGACTGGTCGGCATCGAAATACAATAAAATCAGTTTTGCTAAATTAATTTTTAAACATTTCTATGATCTAAATACGCCTCTTCGCTGTTGGCAAAAAAAAATCCAATGGAAAATAATGTCACAAACTTTACAAACAGACATCAGTACAGAAGATGTATTTTTGAATAATTATGAGCAATGGTGTATCCAAAATAGACTATCTAAATTTATAATTAACTCCCTGCGGGTGTATGAATTTTATGATATGGATTGGAGAATGCCTCTTTGGGACGACGAGTATGCCAAGTTTTGGTATACAATTCCATGGCGTCAGAAGAGTCCGCAACTGCTCAATAAATTCATGTTTGATAGATACTTTGATAGTTATGGGGTAAAATTTCTTAAACCGGATACCAAAAAGATCCTTTGCAGTATAAAAAGTATTATTCCAAGAAAGTTACGACCTGTGATCAAAGATGTTGTTAACGTAATTTATGAACCATTCACTGACAAAACAAAAAAGGACATCAATTCGTTTACGGGAGAAGCTATATGTATTTATCAAAAAATGAATAAGAAATATGAGAAAGATATTTCAATAAAGAAAGATTCTATCGGGGCAATACTTGCAGCTTATATTATTAATAATATCGAGAATGAAAATATTTAGAATATTAAAATCACTAATAAGTATTAAGAAAACGATAACCTTTAAAGTAGTAGAAGCTATTCCACATGAATTGCCCTTTATAGTATTTAAAAATATCACAAATCACAACTTGGAGGATGTTGAGGATTTTAGAGACACACAATATATGTCAACATTCAGAAAGTTTCTTGAGAATAATGACAGAAAAGGACTTTATGGGTATTATAAAGGTCGGTGTGTTGTACATGGTTGGGTAGTTTATAATACCACATTTAAGACTAAAAAGGTTTGTGGCTATTTTCAACTTCCTCCTAAAAGTTGCTTTATCCATTTTTGTAACGTTACTGAATACATGAGAGGCAAGGGAATCTACAAAGCATTGCTTTACCAAATCTACAACCGACTTTGCAAAGGATACAATATCTATATAGACACGGGAAAGAATAATATTTCAGCATTAAAGGCAATAAAAGCTTCAGGAGCGAAAAGAATATTTCAACACATTACCGTCAATATAAGATCACATTGCATTATTTCATTTAAGAAAAAATATGAGTAATAAAGACATTTATTTGAAGCTTTTTTCGCAAGAGCCCGAGAAATTCCCAGTCCTTTTTTCCCCTTGGTGGCTTGATGCTGTATGCGATGATGGGAACTGGGATGTTCTCTTGTATATTAACGGTGACAAGATATATGGACTTTGGCCATATTTTCAGGCAAAACAAAAAATATTCAAAACAATACATCAACCGGCTTTTACACAGTATAGTGGTCCGCTATTATTCTATCCTGAGGGACTGACTGAGGTGAAACGTCTTGAATTTGAGAAGAAAGTCATTTCAAATTTAATTGACGTCGTGCCTAAAGAAGTTGACATGATTTCAATTAATTCAAGTCCTTTTCTTTTAAACTGGTTGCCATTTTATTGGAAGGGATTTAGACAAACGACCAGATACACATATACCACAAACAGTTTAAGCGGTAAAGACGAGGATGCATTGTTACAAACCTATACAAAGGATGTGCGGAAAGCCATAAATAAATTCCGCTCACAAGGTTTCGTATGTAGAGATGCCAAAGATGTTAATTTCAACAGTAGAGATTTCTTTTTGTTACATAAAGAATGTTTAAGAAAAATCAACCGTGAGATATCCTATACTGAGGAGCTTTTGAAAAGGATGATAGATTATTCTATCTCTAATAAATCAGGAAAATTGCTTGTTGTGGAAGATGAACACAATAATATATGCGGAGCCACATTCTTCATTTATAATTCATTTGAGGCTGTCGTTATCAATACGGCCGCAGACCATACAATCAAGCATTTAGGATATTTCTTAAATCATCTTTGTATCCTTGAGGCTTCCAGGCTTGTTAGTTCTTACAACATCGGTGGTAGCATGATAGAAGGAGTGGAAAAAATCTATCGTCAGTTCGGATTGCACCAAACCCCTTATTTCAATATCTCAAAAGAAATATCAATGTGCTACAAGATTTATTCCGCTGTGCGAAATTTAGGTAAAGCAATTCTTAGATGAAAATCGCATGAAGATTAAAATTTCAATTCCTGACAATAATATAATAGAGAGGGAATATTCAGTAAAAATTCTTTTGAATTTTATATTCAATGAGGAGACAACCGAATATATTTTTGAAAGATGTGGCTGTTCTGATAATATAATTATTTATTTCAATGATATAGAAATTCATTTCAAAGACGCATTTTGGAATAAATATCAGGAAGACTTATCATATCTTTCTATTGACAATCTACCTAAACCGACTTATAGCTCAAATGATTTCACCCCGGAGCCGGACATCCCGATTATATATGGAGATAGTAGTATCTTAGTCAGTAAGAATAAGATAGAATGTGGAATAGACATCTTTGCATCTACTTTTTTTATGCTGACGAGATGGGAGGAATATGTAAATCACATAAGAGACCTCCACAACAGATTCCCGGGAAGTGAATCCATAGCTGTAAAGTATGGATTTATAGAACGCCCGGTTGTGAATGAGTATGCCGAGATGGTCAAGAACATGTTTCTTACACTCGGACTGTCTGAAGAATTTTTTAGAGCCCGGAAGTTCGAATTAATTCCAACGCATGACATTGACAAAATGAGATATATGGGATTAAAGAGTCTAATCGGAGACCTTGTCAAAAGAAGGGATCCTCTACTTTTTTATAAAAATATACTTATGTCAATGAAAAATCCATTTGATACGTATCATTTTTTGATATCTCAAAGCGAGAAATATGGATTAAAAAGCCATTTCTATTTTATGGCATCACATAATAAGAATGGGCATGACTATGATTTTTATATAAATCGGCAACAATTCAAAAAGTTGGTTGATGAAATTTATAGAAGAGGTCACATTATAGGTTTCCATCCGGGTTATACCACCTCAACTGACTCAAAAGAATGGGCGAAGCAAAAAAAAGCACTTTCCAAGATGTCTCCAGTTCAGGTTGTTGAAGGTCGTCAGCACTTCCTAATGATGAGCATTCCAATGACTTTACAGATGTGGGAAGATGCCGGTATGAAAATAGACAGTACTTTGGGCTATGCTGATCATGTTGGTTTTAGATGTGGTACAGGCGATTCTTTTCCGGTTTTTAATTTCTTAACACGGGAACAGTTGACTCTTAAAGAACGACCTTTGATTGTAATGGATGGGACTTTGAAACAATATATGAATCTTTCAAAAGAAGAAGCCCTTAATCGGGTATCTAATCTTATAGATGTATCTAAGAAATATCAAATGTCCATTACTATTCTGTTTCATAACTCATCATTCTGTAATGAGTGGAATAACTATGATAGGCTTTATGAGTCGATATTGATCTATTCATGTTGCCATCACAACAACTAAAGATCAGGTATATAGTATGTCAAATACCTTAAATTATAATTTAAAGTATTCATCTTTATAATTATGAGCCCAGCAATAAAGATTATCGTGTCGTTATTATTTTTTTTAATCGGAATTTCTTCATGTGCTGAGCATGAGGTTGAAGGACCTGCTAGTGATGAGGAGATTGAAGCTCCGAAGTATTTGGATTATTCTGAAATTAAGGCATACTTTGACCCTGAATATATTGCATTCATCGATTCAAAATTAGGCGGTTATGAAATTGACTACAAGAGCTATTTTGACAAAATTTCATATTTTGGATATATTGTACGCGATTGCGCACTGATTTACCATTTTACAGGAGAGGATAAATTCAAAAAAATCTGTGTTGAAATAGTTCGATACATTAAAGAGAATTATACAGTTGACGGCTTTTTGTTGCCAAAAACCACTAATGGATACTGGAACCGAGACATCTTTGCCCGTACTCTTCGGCTATATTATGAAGCTTATGAATATACCTGTGAGACAGAAATTCTTACAATAATAGATAATCAGATAGCGGAATGGATAGCCCATGTGCCTCGCAAATATCATAATGGATACAATATCTTTCCTTACGGACTTGATCCGCAGAAACAGCCTTTGGATTATGAGATAGATCCCAATCAAAATTTGGTGATAGCATGGTTGTTTTCATCTGTCTATTTTTGCAAAGAAAGCCGATTCTTCAAGGATGAATTACTCCAAAATATTGTATACGAAGAAACAAATGCTGCAATAAGTCTAACAACTGCCGCAGGCGAGTTGCCGTTATGCGAGCGATATGTAAATTGTTATGACAGCAATTATGGAGGGTATTCAGCTACAATATTGTACTGTGTAGCTCAGCTATGGGGCAATAGGCAGTGGATAGATGTTATAAAGCGATGGGGAAACTGGCTGTATACTTCCTTCCCCGTCAATCATCCTTGGAATACAAAGGAAGACTGGCCAAATTGGGTTAAAGACCGACATTACGCGTCAAATCTTGCTGAGCGAATTCCGGCATTCTATCTTTCAGGAGTGTCAAAACAATACAATTGGAATTGGGTTTCCAATATAATTCAGCTTTTCCCTGATTATGACAGATACCTCTATCTGAAATTCTATGGTCTAAAGACTATCCCCACTTCTTATCTAAAATCATCTTATAAAAATCTTTATGGATTTGACAACCCTACTGTTACAGAAGTTGACAAGACCCTAAGGGTTATATGGAGAAATGTCGAGAGCATAAAAATCAGAAATGCCATTTATTCGTGCCATAATAAACATTCAATTTCAATATCTCTGCGGCAAGGTGAAAAAATAGCAATAAAAGAGGGTATAACAAATAGAGTCAGTGATTATTATGTAACCGGAGAGGTTGAGAAAATTGTTATTGTCGATTATAGTCACCCAATGCAATAGAGTTCTGACTGATGTTTTATCTTCTGCTTACAATATTGCTCGTATTTTTTTCCGGGTATCTGTTCAAAAAGGGGTGTGGAACAATATCCCTTTCCCAATTGAACATGATGTCGGTGATATTCTACTACTATCTGTTGTTGCAAAGTGTTATTGGTTCGGTTCTGGTTGTCAACCAGATTGACAACCATTATATGATAGATAAATTAACTCATGTTGAGAGTCGTTATTATGGGTATGCCGCTATAATGTACACAATAATCGCCTTTCCAATAGGCATGATTATTGCGAATCGGCTATGGGGAATCCGTAATATATCACAAAAATTTAATCGATATTGTCAATCTAAGATAGACTTTGAGAATAAATATAATGACAAAATTGTCAAATATATATGTATTGTCGTAAGTTTCATTGCTTTTTGTGCGACACTATATGTTACAGCCGTCATTGGCGAGATTTCTATCATCAAAGCTTTGGGGAGCTCCTCAGCAGTCGAATTAGCGGGATTCAGAGCCGATAGTACCCGTCATTTTATGGGAAATGAATACGTAAAGAACATTCTAGCATTGGGGATGACCCCTCTTATGTCATATGTAGCTTATGCGTATAAGCTTAGAAATAACACAAGATTTAACAAAATTTGGTTTTGGTTGATGTTCGCGACATCAATCCAGATTGTAAGCTATAATCTTGAAAAAGCTCCTATAGTTGTCTACCTTATAGGATTTCTTTTTTTTAGAATCTATTTGGGCAAATATATATCAAAACGACAGCTGATTATTCTTGCCATTATGATCATACTGCTTGTCATTGGTCTTTATATGCTTATAATGGGTTCAGGAATAGACGTTTTCACATTATTCACGTACAATTCGGGTATAATCGGGAGGCTTACCCTTTCGTCTGTCGCAGGTCTGTTTCACAATTTCGACCTATGGCCTGATGTAAATCCATTTATTGGATTCAGCTCGTTGTCGCAGGTCTTTTCAGAATTTATAGGTATTCCATACACTGAGCGAGCCTCGCGATTAATTATGGAAACTGTTAATCCCGAAGGAATTAAGATGGGTTTTGCCGGGGTTGTAAATTCTTTATTTGTGGGTGAGGCATGGTCTAACTGGGGAATATGGGGAGTCGTATTGTCTCCTTTAATTGTCGGAGGAATGATCCAGTCGCTTTATATCTTTTTTCTTAAATCACCAAAGACACCGTTTTTTTTGGCTTTGTTTGTAAACTTCTCGTTCAAATCATCAATCACTGGCGGTGTTAATGACTACCTATATAATATTCAGGCTATAATCATTATATGTTTGATATTATCTATATATGGCTTTAGTAAAGTTCTCAATAAGTCCTTACGCTATGAAAAAAAGAATGATATTTCACATTCCGCTGGAGTTAGACCCGAAGCTTAAGTCAGCAAGTCAGATACGCCCAATCAAGATGCTCCAGGGGTTCAGAGAAGCAGGGTTCGAAGTTGACGTTGTAGAGGGGGATACAAAGAAAAGGGCTACACAAATACGGCAAATCAAAGAGCGAATAAAGAAGGGTGAGAAATATTCTTTCATGTATAGCGAATCGTCAACTATGCCTACAATGCTGACATCGCGCCATCATATTCCAACTCATCCTTTTTTGGATTTCGAGTTGTTTAGAATCTGCAAAAGAAACGGAATAAAAATCGGATTATTTTATCGTGATATTTATTGGGTATTCCCGGAATATGACACTGGAATTAAAAGCAAGATCGCTAAATTATTCTATCGGATAGACCTGAGGCTTTACAACAGATATGTCGACATATTGTTCCTTCCTTCTTTGAGAATGAAAGAATTCATACCCAAAAAAATGAAGATGCCCATTTACGCATTACCGTCCGGGTCTGAGGTTACTAGCAATAATATTGATTCGAAAGCAGAGAATGATGTATTAGAGGTATTTTATGTCGGTGGAATTGGGAATCATTACAATCTAACTCTTCTATGTGAATGTGTAGCTAAATTAAATCACATACATTTGACAATATGCTGTAGACCGAAGGACTGGGAAACTGTTAAGAATATTTATAAGCCACTGTTGGGAACAAATATTGACGTAGTCCATGCGTCCGGATCTGAACTTGACTATTATTATAAAAGGGCGGATTTATGCAGCCTTTTCGTTAAACCTGGAGTTTATTGGGCATTTGCAATGCCCTATAAACTCTTAGAGTTCATTGGAAGAGGCAGACCCGTGCTTGCCTCGACCGGCACTGCCACAGCAGATTTCGTGAAAAAGAATTATGTTGGGTTCTGCATAGACTATAACGAACAGTCCTTGTTAGATTTTCTGAAATCAATAAAAAAATCTGAACTCACAGAAATGAGAGAACATATATTCAAGGTCGCGAATAAGAATTCCTGGACGAATAGGGCTCTCGAAGTTGCCGAACTTTTAGATGACTGAATTTATGAGGATTCTGATGCTTTCAGATATGGGCAGCATCCACACAAAGAGTTGGGTAAAAAGCCTGAGTGAAAGAGGCTGCTCAATAATGCTGTTTTCGTTGCGTGAAAGTCACCCTGATTTTTACGCTAACCTGAATGATGTACAGATCAAGTATGCTCTTGCAAAAGGAAGCGACTCTTATTGGGATAAAGTCAAGTATCTCCGATCTATATCTACGGTAAAAAACTGATAAAAGAATACAAGCCTGATATTGTTCATGCCCATTACGCGAGCAGCTATGGGCTTATCGGGGCTTTGGCAAGGACAGAGGTGTCATACGTCGTATCGGTATGGGGCAGTGATGTCTATGATTTTCCCAACATCGTGCCGTTTGGCAAAAAAATCATCAGGTTCAATCTCAAGAAAGTATCCACAGGCAACGGCTAATGCTATCCAGAAATTTATTGATAATCCCAACCTACATGAAGAAATGGGGGAGAATGGACGTAAAAGAGTATTGGACCTCTATTATTGGAATGACAATGTGTCAAAGATGATCAATATATATAATATCACATTAGACATTCTGTCGTTTTACTATCCCCCAAAATATCTTCTAAATAATTCCCCAAAAATATTTTTAAATGAAGGACAAAAATATAAAACTTCTGACTGTAATAGGTGCGAGGCCGCAGATTATCAAGGCGGCAGCCGTGTCACGTGAGATAAAGAATAATTTCTTTGACAGAATCGAAGAAAAGATACTCCATACAGGTCAACACTATGATGCCAATATGTCGCAGGTGTTTTTCGACGAACTCGGGATTCCGGCACCTGATTTCAATCTTGGAGTAGGTTCCGGCTCTCACGGTGTGCAGACGGCAAAGATGATAGAGGGGATAGAGAAAGTATTGACCGAAGAACATTTCGATGGAATAATTCTTTATGGCGACACCAACTCTACTCTTGCGGGTGCGGTGGCGGCGTCAAAGATCCATGTCCCCATTTTCCATATAGAGGCAGGTCTGAGGTCATTCAACATGGCTATGCCCGAGGAGGTCAACCGTATTGTGTGCGACCAGCTTTCATCAATTCTGTTCCCTCCGACTCTTACCGGTCTGCGGAATCTGGAACGCGAGGGATTCATGCTGGATCTCGCCCGTTTCAAAGACGGAAGAGGTAGACGGATAGTGATTAGCGGTGATGTGATGTATGACAACTGCATGTATTTCGCCCCTATAGCAAAAGAGAAGAGCGATGTCATGAGCCGTCTTGGCCTTGAACAAAACGGTTTCATACTCTCTACAATTCATCGTAACAACAATACTGATAACCGGAAAGGCTTACCGCAATAATCAAAGCGTTGCTTGACATCTCTGAAAAAGACAGAATAAAGGTTGTCCTTCCATTGCACCCGCGCACGTCAAAGTTGCTTGACAAGAATCTTGACTCAGCCACATACAAGCGTCTTAACGATTCTCAATGGGTGGAAGTGATTCCTCCAGCCTCCTTCTTCGACATAATCGAGCTTGAGCGAAAATCACGCATTATCATGACCGACAGCGGCGGAGTGCAGAAAGAATCTTTCTTTTTCGAGCGTCCGTGTGTGATATTGCGTCCTGAGACTGAATGGACCGAGATAGTCGAACATGGTGCCGGAATCATCGCCGATGCAGATTATTCACGCATTGTAAATGCCTATAATGATCTTGTTAACCGTGAGGTGAAGTTCCCGCCATTATTTGGCGATGCCCATGCTGCCGGACATATACTTGATGAAATTTCTTCATATTTAGATAAGCATTAATGGCAACCCCTGAGATACTTAGGGACTCCCTTCACCGGATAGCCTACAGCACCGACGCGAGTGCTTACCGCGAAGTGCCTTATGGCGTGGCATATCCGGAAGATGAGGATGATATACGTACCCTGATAGCCATTGGGCGCGATTTGGGGCTCGACCTTATTCCACGCGCCGGAGGCACCTCTATCGCCGGACAGGTTGTAGGCAAAGGGATTGTCGTGGACATCAGCAGGCACATGAACCGCATCCTCGAAATCAACAGCGGAGAGCGGTGGGCGCGTGTGCAACCCGGTGTCGTCCGCGATGAACTGAATCTGGCTTGCCGACAATACGGCCTGTTTTTCAGTCCCGAGACCTCTACAAGCAACCGATGCTGCATCGGCGGGATGTTCGGCAACAATTCCTGCGGCTCACATTCACTGATATATGGCAGCACACGCCACCATGTCATTGAGGCAAAGGGTATTCTTGCCGACGGGTCTTCGGGGCATTTCAAGGAGTATACGGTTGAAGAACTGGAACATCGCTTCGGCAACCGGTTTTGGGAGAAATCCGATTCAGACAGTCTCATCTAAAAAATCTATGCGCAGCTCATAAACTGGGCATTGGATTCAGCGACAGCACATCATATAGAAAATACCTATCCCGACAAGTCGTTGCGCCGCCGCAGTTGCGGATACGCCATCGATGAGGTGATTGAAAATCTTGCCGATACATCTGTTCCACTTCAGAAGAGGAGTATAAACCTTTGCAAGCTGCTGTGCGGCAGCGAGGGCACCCTTGCATTCATCACAGAGATAAAGGTTGACCTTGACCCGATCCCCCAAGGTGTGAAAATGGCGCTTTGTGTCCATTGCGACTCTCTGCATAAAAGCTATCTTGCCAATCTTGTATGTCTTAAGCATAATCCGGATGCCATAGAACTTATCGACGGTCATATTCTCGAACTGAGCCGACAGAACGGTTCTCAGAAGGCCAACAGCTTTTTTGTCGACGGCGAACCGGCGGCTCTCCTTGTTGTGGAGTTTTCGGCTGACGACAATAAGGCGCTTGAGGCGAAAGCCGATGATCTTGAACGCGACTTGACGACAGGTGACGGCGCACTCGCATATTCATGCACGAGGGTCGAGGGTACAAAGATTTCCAAGGTGTGGGATTTGCGAAAGGCCGGACTCGGACTGCTTTCAGGTATGAAAGGAGATGCCAAGCCGGTCGGAGTAATCGAGGATACCGCCGTGGCGCCCGATAGGCTCCCGGACTATCTTACTGATTTTGATGATATGCTTGGCCACCTCGGTCTGAGCTGTGTGTTCTACGGTCACATATCCACCGGCGAACTCCATCTGCGTCCGATAATCAACATGAAGACTGCCGAGGGAGTCAGGAAATTCCGTGAAGTAGCACATGAGACGGCTCTTCTGGTTCGTAAACACAAGGGTAGCCTCAGTGGTGAACATGGCGACGGCAGACTCCGTGGAGAGTTCATTCCATTGCTTTATGGTGAGGAGACTTACCGCCTGATGTGTGAGGTGAAACGTGTATGGGATCCTGACGGAGTCTTCAATTTGAACAAGATAGTCGGAGTCCCGCCGATGGACGAATCGCTTCGCTTCGTCCCTGAAAGCAGCTATGCCATTGAGAAGGAGCTAAAGGGCGACGGCACTTATTTCAACTGGAAGGCGGCATTTGATGAATGTAAGGTCAATGGTGCGAGTGGCGTAAAGTCGCAGCTCCATGCATTCATGTGTTCGATCGAACAATGCAACGGCGCCGGCGACTGTCGTAAGTCTAACCTTTTTGGAGGCGTGATGTGTCCGGCATTTAAGGTATCGTCTGAGGAGACGGACACGACTCGTGCAAGGTCAAATGTCTTGCGCGAAATACTGACGCGGGGCTGGAACAGCGAGGCATTCAAGGATTCAGCTCATCCTGGCAGTATATTCGAGTCCCCGGATTTGAAAACTGTTCTCGACTCGTGTCTTGCCTGCAAGGGATGCAAGAGGGAATGTCCATCGAATGTCGACATGACGCGGCTTCGTGCAGAAGTGCTTCAGCATATATATGACAAAAGCGGCATGCCACTCCGCACACGACTTATTTCCCGTATGGCGGAAATTGAGAAGCTCGGAAGCTTCGTAAGGCCTATTTATAATGCCGTCGTAGGAAACAGTGTCACATCCGCCATTATCAAACATATACTTCATTTCTCGGCTGAACGGAGTCTGCCACACCTTTCAGCAAGGAGTCTGCGCAAACTTGTGTCAAGGATGGCTGGACCGGTAAAGGCTAAAGGTCGAAAGGTTTTATTGTTTGCCGATGAATTTACCAATTATCAGGAAGCGGAGCTTGGTCTTAAATTCGCAGAACTTCTTGTCGGTCTCGGTTATGTAGTGGAGATACCTGAGCATGTTGAAAGCGGACGCGCCTCGATTTCTAAAGGCAATCTCCGCCATGCTCGCAAATGCGCCGAAAAGAATCTCGCTCTTCTTAAAGAGCGCGTGATGGAAGAAACACCATTGGTGGGGATAGAGCCTTCCTGCATACTGACATTCCGTGACGAATATCCCGACCTCGTTTCTCCCGAAAACCGCAAAGGGGCAATTGAAATGGCAAAGAACTGTCTTCTTTATGATGAATTCCTTTGTCGGGAAATAGAAGCAGGGCGCATATCGTCTGACTTGTTCAGTGACCGGCTGATAGAAATCTGGCTTCATGGGCATTGCCATCAGAAGAGTCTCGTCGGCATCGACAAGACTGTAAAGGCTTTCGGAGTACTTAAAAACGCCAAAGTCAATGTCATTCCGAGCGGTTGCTGTGGCATGGCTGGTTCATTCGGCTATGAAAAAGAGCATTACAAGACTTCATTGGAGATAGGCGAGATGATACTTTTCCCTGCCGTAAGAAGGGCTGTTGAACAAAGCAATGGTGCCATACCTATGTTTGTCGCTGCTCCCGGCACTTCCTGCCGTCAACAGATAAAGGACGGAACAGGAGTAACCGCCGTCCATCCGATTGAAATCTTACACAGTCTGCTGATAGCTTAAATTGAAAATTAATCAAACATTTTTCAAACACAACAAATCTTTGGTAAACGTTGGATTGGCTTATACTATTATATTGGCTACATCAACAATACAATATATCAAGAGTCGCAACTATGATTAATAAACTTAAAATACTATCTAACTCGTGTATTGGATATTTATATAAATTTATATTAAGAATAAAGAAATATCCGAAATTAAATAAGGAATTTATAAATAATCCAAAAATTATTGTGTCTCTTACAAGTTATGGACGTAGAGTTGGAAAAACTGTGCCGTATGCGATTATGTCTATGCTGAACCAGACGTATCCACCTGATATGATTATTTTATGGTTGGATAGTTCTTGGAAAATTAATACAATTCCTAAGACCCTTAAGGATTTAATGAAATATGGTGTAGAAATTCGTTTTTGTGAAGATATAAAGTCATATAAGAAATTAATTCCCACTTTATTAGCTTATCCAAAGGATATAATAATAACGATAGATGACGACATCATTTATTCTAGAAATCTAATTCGCAATTTAATTAAAGGGTATCAATTGGACGGGAATATCCAATGTTCGGTAGGAATTGTTCCGCAAATAATTAAGTCAAATCATTTTGGCCCCTATAAAAATTGGACTGAAGTAAATGGAACATATACTGGGGATTACTTAGTTCCAATTGGCGCGGGAGGTGTATTGTATCCCCCTAAATCTTTGTCTCCAGATGTGTTAAGCAAAGAGGATTTCGCTGAATTAGCACCTAATGCAGACGATTTATGGTTTTGGGTGATGGCTAAAAGAATTGGGACTAAACATTCTTGTTGTAATATTGATGGCACAAATTATTCATTCGATGCTATTTATCAATTTTTCCATAAAGGGTCTGCGTTAACCCACAGTAATGCTGGTGCTTCAATGAATGATATTCAACTGAAGCAAATTATTGATAGATATCCATTATAACATAGATATTTAACTTAATTTTTAGATATAAAAATTTAATGAAAGCATGTTTTATGGGGCTTGGCTATATCGGTCTGCCCACGGCTATTATTGCCGCTAAGGAAGGTGGAGTCGACATCGTAGGTGTCGATATCAATCCTTCGGTTGTAGAACAGACTAACGCCGGCCATCTTCACATCATTGAACCCGGAATGGAGGAAATGCTGCGGGAGGTTGTCAATTCAGGCAAGCTCCATGCGTCAACCAAGCCGGAAGTCAGCGACGCGTATTTCATGGTCGTACCGACACCTTTCAAGGGAAATCACGAACCTGACGTAAGCTATGTCGAGGCTGCAACCCGCGCTGTAATTCCTCTGCTCAAAGAGGGTGACCTCTACGTGATTGAGTCGACGTCACCCGTCGGAACCACCGAACAGATGGCAAAAATAATCTTCAACGAACGCCCCGAACTCGAAGGCCAGATTTTCATTGCATACTGCCCAGAACGTGTGCTACCCGGTAACGTGATCTATGAACTCGTACACAATGACCGCGTTATCGGTGGGCTCGACGAAGCTTCTACCAAGAAGGCACAGGAATTCTACGGTCAGTTTGTCAAGGGCACACTCCACCCCACTAATGCCCGTACCGCAGAAATGTGTAAGCTCACCGAGAACTCCAGCCGTGATGTCCAGATTGCGTTTGCCAACGAGCTCAGCCTTATCTGCGACAAAGCCAGCATCAATGTGTGGGATCTTATAAATCTTGCAAACAAGCATCCTCGTGTCAATATTCTCCAGCCCGGTTGTGGTGTGGGTGGGCACTGCATTGCAGTCGATCCCTACTTTATCACAGCCGACTTCCCCGCCGAATCCAAAATCATTGCTGCAGCACGCGAAATAAATAACTACAAAGCTTTCTGGTGTGCGGAGAAGGTAAAGAACGCCATGCTCGAGTTCGAGCTGAAACATCATCGTAAGCCTGTCGTGGCAATGATGGGACTCGCTTTCAAACCCGATATCGACGACCTTCGCGAATCGCCGGCAAAACAGATTGTCAGCCGTGTGATGCAGAGCTGCAACAACGCTGACATTCTTGTTGTCGAGCCGAACGTAAAGAGTCACAACGTGTTCAAGCTCACTGACTATAGGGAAGCCTATGACAAAGCTGACATCGTGGTGTTCCTCACCGCCCACAAGCCATTCAAGTCATTGCCCTGGTCGGATGACAAGGTGATTCTCGACTTCTGTGGAATCTTCAAAAAATAACTCATTCAGATGAAGAAAGTAATGCTCGTTTTTGGAACTCGACCCGAAGCCATAAAGATGGCTCCGCTGGTAAAGGAGTTCCAGAAACATACTGAACAATTCAAGACTATCGTCTGCGTGACCGGTCAGCATCGTCAGATGCTTGATCAGGTTCTCGAAATATTTGACATCAAGCCCGATTACGACCTCAACATCATGAAGCAGGGTCAGGATCTTTATGATGTGACGGCCCGTGTGCTGACCGGTATGCGTGATGTCCTTAAAGAGGCGCAGCCGGATGTGGTGCTTGTACACGGTGACACGACAACCTCGACCGCAGCCGCTCTCGCTGCTTTCTATCGGCAGATTCCTGTAGGTCATGTAGAGGCTGGGCTTCGTACACACAACATCTACTCGCCATGGCCCGAGGAGATGAACCGTCAGATTACAGGACGAATTGCCACATACGATTTCGCTCCGACTCCTCTGAGCAAATCCAATCTTGAAGCCGAAGGTGTTGCGGAGGACAAAATCACCGTTACCAGCAATACTGTAATCGACGCCCTCTATTGGGTGGTAGACAAAATCAAAAACACAGCATCGCTCAACGAGGAGCTGAAACGTGTTCTCGCTTCTGCCGGATACGATACTGATCGATTGGCGAATGGAAAGAAACTCGTGCTTATCACCGGTCATCGTCGCGAAAACTTTGGCGACGGATTTATATCGATGTGCAAGGCCATCAAGGCACTGACCGAGAAATACCCGGAAGTTGATTTCGTCTACCCCATGCACCTCAATCCCAACGTCCGCAAACCCATTCATGAAGTGTTTGGCGAAAACCTCGAAGGTCTGGGCAACATGTTCTTCATCGAGCCGCTTGAATACCTTTCGTTTGTCTACTTGATGGAGAAATCAACCATCGTGCTCACCGACAGCGGCGGCATCCAGGAAGAAGCTCCCGGTCTGGGTAAGCCCGTGCTTGTGATGCGCGATACCACCGAACGCCCCGAAGCCCTTGAAGCCGGTACGGTGAAACTCGTCGGCACTGACTACGACATGATAGTCGGCGAAGTATCAGCGCTGCTCGATGACCCAGAACTCTACGAAAAAATGTCGAAAGCCGTAAATCCCTATGGAGACGGCATGGCCTGCGAAAGAATAGTAAAAGCCCTTGTCTGATATGAGAATCGGCCTTTTAACCCAATATTACAAACCTGAAATGGGAGCACCCCAGAACCGTCTTTTTGAGATGGTATGGGGTCTCTCTCAATTAGGTAATGAGGTCGTTGTTATAACCGCAATGCCCAATTACCCAACCGGTAAAATTTTTCCTGAATATAAAGGAAAATTCAGCAGCACAGAGACACTTGACGGAATTGAGATTAAAAGATATTGGCTATACGCCTCTAATGTTCGAAAAACACTGCCTCGAATATGGAACATGATATCTTTTACACTATCTTCTCTATGCAGTCTTCCTTATCTCAAGAAAAAAAAACTTGATTATCTAATCGTTGAAAGCCCGCCATTAACTCTTGCATGGACTGGACGTTGGCTAGCAAAATTTATAGGTGCCAAATACATCTCTAATATTTCAGATTTGTGGCCTTTGTCGGCAAAAGAACTTGGGGCTATCTCTGAAGGAAAGTTATATAAAATGCTTGAAAGATTGGAGAGTTATGTCTACCGCAAGTCAGATATTGTCATGGGTCAATCAGAGGAGATTGTCAACCACATTTCGCATCATGGTGGAAAAACTACCTATCTTTTTAGAAATGGTGTTGACCCTTCAAGGTTTGATATATCAAAAAAAAGAAAACGTAAAGTAGATGAGCCTGTCAAAATTGTGTATGCAGGTCTTTTAGGTTTTGCACAAGGAATTGCTGACATCTGTCGTTCTGTAAATTTCAAAGAGTTAGGCGCAGAGTTCCATATCTATGGAGCTGGGGGCGAGAAAGAGGAAATTGAAGAACTACTGTCAAAAAATACGGACTATGGAATAACATATCACGGCATTGTATCTCGCGATGTACTCCCCTCGGTTCTTCTTGATGCTGATATGACGATGATACCCCTAGTAAAAAATATATTCGGTGCAGTCCCTTCAAAAATTTATGAATCAATGGCGGCCGGTTTGCCCATTATGTTTATGGGAGAGGGTGAGGGGGCTAAAATTGTCAAAGATAATAGACTTGGCTTGGTTTGTCATTCAAAAGACTATGAAATGCTCAAGCAGAATATTAGATACGCTTCATCTCATCAAGACGAGATAACTGAAATGTCGATTAATTGTATAAATGCTGCAAATAACAATTTTAATCGACCAAAACAAATAGCTGATTTACACTATTTTCTTCAAAATAATCTCCAATAGCTAATGACCCGTCCTGAAAAATGTTGACTGGGATTTGTATTGTTAAATGTTAATATATGTTCAAAGTCCGGAGAGAC
>CANRGJ010000017.1 GCA_947630175.1 uncultured Ruminiclostridium sp.
ACAATCTCACTGAATTTCTGCACTTTTTCCTTGCTTTGATCAATGTTACATCTTTGTTAATAAATTAGATTGACGTGGCTTTTGACGGATCATAACAGTGTGTGCGGAGCAAAAAAATACAGGGCGTCTCGGCATTGCCGAAACGCCCTGTTTGTGGGGTTTTAGATTTAATTTAGCCTTTCATAGCTTCCTCGACGGAAGCATTAATCGCCGAATTTACGTAATTTCCCACCCATCTGTGCGCTACGCGTAAGCTACCGAACAAATCCTGTCACCTCTTATTGCCATTTAACACAACATACGACAACTTAAACGATTTAGCCAAATGAGCTTATATACATTAGTCTGCGAATTTTCATGATTTTCATGATTCTCATTAACTTTAATGTGCCAAATGACGGTTCTCATATCATAATCTTTTATGTATATGCTTGTTAATTTCTTCTTCATAAACCATTTTTACAACAAAATTTGCATCATTTTGACATCTTGACATTATGTAATCTTTTGTTGATTCTAATATCCCTTTCGTTGTGTATATATTTCGCATAATGAGATTTTTGATATAAAGATTGTCAGAATCCACCATATTAATTAACTGATTATTGATAATGCCTGTATTTTCTGGATTTCTAAGCAACATAAACAGTATTCTGGTTGCACACCATCTTATTTTAAGATTATCCGAATGAATCCATTGTAGCGCATTATGTAACACAATAGTTTCAATTCCATTAGGAAACGTGATGTTATCATCCAATTCTAAATATTTAATTATAACATTTTCAACCGAAATAGTTGTCACAATATCATCTTGAATATATGGCATTAGTTCAAGAATATTAGAATATGTGTTACATCCCATAGCCGAATATAAAAATTGCAGTCCAATTTTTAGCGAGATAATATCAACATTACAGATGAGAGATGGATAATCACCTTCTTCGATTTTCTCTTTTTCATTATATATTTGTTCAAAAATATTATAATTACGTTTAAAGCCATCAGGGTATTTTATTATGATGCAAATCAGCAAACATATAGCATCTAATTTTATATCAATATCTTCCTTAGATACTAAAAGTGTATCCGCAAGAGTTGATACAATTAAATCTATTAGCTTTATATTAATTTTTGTTTCAAGCAATATATTTCTAAGTATAGCTATTTCACGTGTAAAATGTCCGAAATATGTGCCATTTTCCCCCTGTCTTGCATTACTGTCTTGTATTGATTGTATATAGTATTGGACTAACTGGGGGTAGTCTTTTGCTTTATTCTTCGTTGTTTCTAACTTGTATGTACTATTATAAAAAGTTGGCAGTAATTTAGATATTTTGCGTTCTAATGATTCTGTTAAAATCCGACTTTGTTTTCTTATAGTACACAAAAAGTTAGGTGATAATTTAATTTCATTAAATTCGTTTTCATTTTCAAAAATCTTATTGATATGCTCTATTAAATTTACAGCCGATGCTTTACTCATTTTTTCTAAATTAATATTGTTTTCAATAAAATTGAATAATTCTCTATAGTAACGGATGTAGTGTTTATCAATAAAAGAGCAACAAATCTCAGAAAGATCATCATGAGACAAACGCAATGAAACTTCTGATAGGCACTTAAAAATATTCTGCCCCACGGCAATTATAGGACTTTTACTGTTTAACCACTCTTTTATTTTGTATATGATTAAACTCTCGTATTTTTTAAACTGTTCATCATCTAAGTAATATCCAACCGAACCGAAGGCGAGTAATTGACTATTGAATTGTCTATAATCGATTTGATGATTATTACAAAACTCCATAATATTTGTCGCATCTTTTGATTCTAAATTATTTAGTATTTCAGGATATGAATCTATAATACCATTAATTTCTTTTTTCTTTCCAGTATAAATGGCAAGTTTTAACATATCACGTCTAAATGTCCAATTACTGTATTTGTTGCTTAAGTAAAAGAGAAAATCTTTTATTTCTTCATAAAATAATAAAAGATGTGTCAACGATCCATTATAAAATGCAATAATATATAAGCTTGCCAATAAATCTCCATAAGAATCTAAGTTGTTTCCTAATGTAATTGTATAAGGAGATTCAATTTCAAGCTTATATAATCCATTTATATACTTTTTGTGTAATGAGCTATGAATACGATCTAATACAGGGTAATATAACTCTTCACTACTATTTGTTAATTCTTTTTGCGCTGATGGTTCTGCATAAGAGTTATTCATTTGATTTAAAACCATCTCCTGATTTCGTATATCAACAAGAATATCTTTTATTAACCATATAGGTTGATTTGATTTGCTAGCATTTTCAAGCGCGTCATTCAAAAGTTTTACGCATTTTTCAACATTGCCAGTAAAATATTCTTGAATAGCATACCACCGTAGCCGAACGACTTGATAATAAGCATCTGTTTGCAATTCTTTAAGGATATTCATATACATTCCTAAATTAAAATGTTTGATGGATTTAGCTTCAAATAAAACATATAAAAACTGTTCACCCCATTCATCGATTTCATTTATTTTTTCTTCATTTTGGTTAAAATTTATGTTGCTATATCCTGTTGTAAATTTTAAAATATAATTTTTACATTTATTAATATTGTTTAAAACAGTCTTTGGTACAATAGATTGAGCTATATATTCTACATTAGAAACATGGATATTGGTGACTTCTTTACTTTCATCCAGTAAAGTAAACTTTCCCTGACAATAATAATGATATATTGTAATTATCTCATTAATAAGCGCTTTTGCTCCATCTATATTTAAGTCTTTAAAATTGTGAACAGTAGTACTTTTAGCAAATTTAGCACCCATCAGACTTTTTTCAAGTACCGTTTTTTCTTTTAAATTTTCATCACAAAAATAGAATAATGATTTAATGCTATTCTTTTTAACAGTGTCAATTTCATTTTGTACGCCAGGTGTAACTCCATCTGCATTATCAATTAGAAAAATGCAAATATCACTATCTTCCAAAGCAAGCCTATAATGTGACCCAGCTGGTAAAGAAGAGGCACCTTCGCTTTCAAAGGTATAGACATCAGCTATTTGAGTATCCTCTATCGCTTTTTTTAGATTTGCACGTACATTATCGTATTTTTCAACTCCACAAATAGAACTAATAAATACTTTTATTTTTCTGCTTAACTTTACATATTGAAAAATAGATTGTTCATTAGAATAGTTATGTTCATAACTATTCTTGTCTTTGTTATTTTCAAAATCCATTTCTAATCCTCCTAGCTAACAATCTATATTGAAATAAGCAATAATACAAGGCATATTAAAAAACCAAACTTTTGAATTAATAATGTACTTATTCAACAATTATATATTTAATTATAGCATTTGTTTACATTATGTCAATCCTCTGATTTTCAAAACACGGAGTGTTTTTCTCATCAACGCAGTTCCTATGCCAAAGCCGCGATATTCCTTATATAAGGATATTGCGAATGATGGAGTGTCATCATCAATATGCCCGTAATCGTTCATAATGCGCACCCAAACAGCGCCGACAACTTTACCGTTCGCTTCTGCAACCAAACCGATATCGTCCTTCTTCGTCCCAAAGCCGGCTATATACACCCGCAGCTCGGGCCTATTGATAATTGATTTGGGCGGTGCAGGAATTCCCGGCGGCACAAAAACAGCCTCATACAGAAAATCCTCAAGTATGCTGTATTCTTCATCCGCTATTTCCCTGATTGTATAGTCCATAATTACCTCTTTCATTTCATTCAAACATAAAACAATTATACCACAATCCGCTAAATTTTTCAATCCCTTGCCGGAAACCTCGCAATGCTGAAAAAATACGTGCTGAAAAAATAGCCAATTTTTTTGCAAATATTGCAAGTAAAATTTGATCTGTAGTTTATTTTTCTTGACAAATATGACAAACTTAAATATAATATTTTATGAACACAGTTTTTGACTTTTGTGTATCGAAAGTTGGAGTTAAAATGAATAAAAAAGAAAATGTGAAACAAGTCATATCAGATATGGGCGGAATTGCCAAAACCGCCGATTTCGCTGCCGCCGGGCTGCATAATTACGATATTTCCGAATTTTGCAAGAACGGTTATATCAGGCGAATTAAACACGGCTATTATTGTCTTGCGGATGACAAAAATATAAGCGAGGAACAGATTCTCGCCGCCCTGCTCCCCAAGGGAATTGTATGCGTTGAATCGGCTCTGTTTTACTACGGTTACAGCGATTTTACACCGCGCAAATGGACGGTCGCTGTCCCGCGAACTATCGCCAAAAGCAAGCTCAGGCTTGATGCTGTTCCGATACGACCGTACTATATACAAAATGAAAACTTTGACCTTGGTGTGACAATAGGAGATTTTAATGGCGTTAGGCTCAAAGTCTATGACAAAGAACGAACGATATGCGATTGCTTCAAATATAAAACCAGGCTGGACAGCGAGATGTTTGTCAAGGCGATCAACGCTTATGCTGCGGACAACAATAAAAATCTGTCCAATCTCTCGATATACTCTAAAAAAATGAAAGTGTATAAAAAAGTATTTGACACCATGGAGGTGATTTTGAATGGCTGACAAGGCGGCGTCCGTGCTCGCGCAGCTCAAAAACAAAGCAGCGGAGACCGGCAGAAGTTATCAATTATGTATGCAGCTATTCTGCCAAGAGGAATTTTTGCGCCGACTCGAAAAATCAAAATATTCCGAAAACTTAGTGTTAAAAGGCGGCTTGTTCATTTACGCAATTACAAATTTTGACAGCCGCGTAACCGTCGACGTGGATTTTCTGCTGCAAAAAATTCCGAACACCCCCGAGCAGCTAAGAAAAATTTTGGAAGAAATAATCGATGTGGATACCGGAAATGATTATGTCACTTTTGATGTAAAAAGCGTTGAACCGATTTCCATAGCCAAAAAATATGCCGGTATTGGGGCTTCTGTCGTGGCTCATATAAAAAACACGCGCACGCCGTTTAGCATTGATTTCGGCGTGGGCGATATAATTGTGCCCGATAAGAAAACGCGCAAGATCCCCACACAGCTTGACGATTTCGAGCCACCAACGATAAACACTTATTCTCTTGAAACAACGATCGCAGAAAAGCTTGACGCTATCTTAGATCTAATGGACTTTTCAAGCCGCATGAAGGATTATTACGATATTTATTATCTGGCCAATAATTTTGAATTCGACGGCAAAACGCTGTCTCGCGCTTTGTGCCAAACCTTTCAAAACCGCGAACACAACTTCACAATTGAGCAATTTGCCGCTCTCGCCTCATATGGCAGCAATTCAGCAATGCAAACAAAATGGACAGCTTTCGCAAAGAAAATCCATATAGCCACACCTAATTTTGAATTCGCAATAAACACCATAACCACATTCCTCGAAGACCCCTATAAATCCGCCATACTAAACCAACCTTTCGCCAAACAATGGAACCCGCAAAATTTGAAATGGCTATAACAAATGGATATAATAATACAGGGAAACCGACTTTCTATGGCTTCCCTGTAAATTATTCATTTTATTCAATAGTGCATAAATAGAGATTTATTTAAAAGGTATTTTACCTATGACTTGATAATATCATAAATAAGATAGTCAATAATTTTAAACATCTCTTAATTTGAGTTCTCATGAAATAATGTCAAGGCCCACTCAATATATTCATAATTAATCCTATTTCTTTAATATACCGACAATAGCATCCACTATTTCCTGCGCATCTTCTTCTCTGTTATTCTTTCCAAATGATATACGAACTGTTCCTTTCGCGTATTCTTTTGGTAATGCAATTGCTTTAATTACATGAGATACATGTGTATTAATAGAATTGCAAGCCGAACCAGTAGATATACAGATGCCTTTTAAATCCAATCTATGCATCAACATTTCCCCAGATACATTTTTAATGGATATACTTACAAGTCCCGGAGCGCAGTTGTCAGATCCATTTAAAATATAATCAAGACCTGCATTATCAAGTGCTTTGATAAAACACTTTTTTATTTTTCGAAGTCTGTTTTCTGTCTCAGACATTTGCGTACAACTTTTACAGAGCGCTTCTGCCATACCAACAATACTTGCAATATTTTCTGTTCCTGCTCTCATTCCAAATTCCTGTGAGCCTCCGTCAATTATTGAATTGATTTTTACACCATTTCTGATATAAAGAAAGCCAATACCTTTTGGACCGTTAAATTTATGCGCAGATGCCGAAAGCATGTCAATATTCAAATTATTTACATTTACCGGTATATGCCCAATTGCTTGCACAGCATCTGTATGAAATAACGCTTTGTATTCATGAGAGATTTTTGCAAGCTCTTTGATAGGCTCAATTGTTCCTATTTCATTATTCACTAACATAACCGAAACCAGATTAACCTTGTTGGTGATAACCTTATGTAGAACAGATGGCTTTACAACTCCTTTCTCGTCTGCTGAGAGATAGTCCACCTGATATCCCATATGCTTAATTTTATCACAAGAGTTCAAAATCGCATTATGTTCAATATTATCGGTTATAACAACATTATCAGCCCCCTGTTGTACTGTCCCTTTAATAGCCCAATTGTTACTCTCTGTACCTCCGGACGTAAAAAAAATTTCTTCAGGTTGTGCGCCGATACAATCAGCAATAACTTTTCTTGCATTCGTAAGTGCCTTTTTTGCTGACCTTGCAAATGAATATAACTGAGACGCATTACCATATTCATTGAGCAAATATGGTTTCATCGCTTCAAACGCATCAATATCCAAAGCTGTTGTCGCAGCATTATCAGCATATATAATCCTCTTCATGTTAACCTCACTTAAACAGGATACAACCCTGCTCCTTAAATTCTTCAATTTTTATTTCAAGATCTTCGACCTCACAACCAAATGTATCAGCCAAACAGAAAATACAAAAATACTCTTTTGCATCTACATCCAACAATTTTTTGTGAAGTGCTATCCAATCTTTTTTAAGCTTTTCACCGCAAAATTTACACGTCTTTACGCTCATGATACTGCTCCTTAATGGTAATTTCTGGGATCGTCATTCCACCAAACTCTCCCTCGTCAATAATGCCAAGTTGAGTTTTGATAGTTCTTCGCATTTCCATAGCTGGTGCAAGGCAATATGTTTCAAAAAGAGAAATGTCTACTTTGCTTACATCCGTCGCATTTGGAAAAAGTAACTTAAGATAACCGGTACAAATGCGTTTAATTGCTTCAGTATCTCTTGTGGCTGAATTTTTTGGTAATTGTAATAGCTGATCAACAACAGCTCTGTATGACAACTCATCACGTAGAGAGTGCATAATCTCACCGAAATATTCAGTATTCAAAGCCCAACCATTCGCTTTTAAGCTTTCTTTCATTTTAGGAATATCCCAACCTTTTATAAAACCGTGAAATCTGTCAAGCAAAGCAGATTCATGAAAGATATCCGGTAAATCTTTAAACATATTCTGATTTACATCCATTAACTCAAAGTCAATATTACCCAGAAGTATAAGGCCAGCATCTCCCACGCCTCTTGAATCACCAACGCGATATTCTCCACTTTCAAGATAACCTTTCAAGGCTCCCTGCATTTCCATCGCGTCGGTAAACTTAATACTTTGAATTTCATCAAAAGCCACATAATCATAGCGAGATACAAGACCTTGCGCCCTTTTACTTATGTCATAAAACATTTTAGCCCTCGAAATACTTCCTCCGCTAACAAGCCACCCGTATTTGCTTATTTGAGCAAACACATAAGATTTTCCTGTTTCTTTTGGAGCAAGTTCAATCAAGTTAATACGTTTTTCTACAAATGGCAAAAGACGGCTAAGCATTGTCATTTTTTGCTTTTTACTAACATAGGCTTTCGGATTATAATCAATTGCGCTAAGTAAAACGTTTATCCATTCATCCACAGAAAAACGCTCTCTCGCTTCAATATAATAATCAATATCAATTGTATATGGGCAAAACGGTTGAAAGTCAATAAGCTTAAAAACATTTCCCCTGCTTCCTTCTTCAACAACAATTTCTACAATGCCCCACACCTCAGTAGGTGAAAGAAGATAATCGCGATTGGCATCAATAACATCCCAATCAACAATAGCTTCACCTCTTTTTTTGGGAACTTCAAAATCAGGCAACGAGAACAAAGCCGTTTTTGTCTTGGTGTCAAAATCAATTTTAATTTTAGCTAAAAAACGAGCCGTTTGATCATTATGAAGCAAATCCACAAGATACTCATTCCACTGCTCCTTTTTTGGTATCACACGTTTTATATATTCAGATACCTCTTGCTTATTTATGACTCCATCATCATCTGAAAATCTCATCACAAGCCAATCTCTCATAAAAGATGGAAGACTCAATGCTGAGAAAAATTTTGAATTTGAAGACGATTTATAAACCAACATGTCTCCGAAATACGATTTGAGTTTGTTTTCGTAATCTCCACCATCTAATATTCCTGAGGAAGAAAATTTGATTGTTTCCATTGTTCATCACCCCTTATATATCGAAGTTTGTATTTTTTTTGATACCCTGCTCTATCTCAATTTCGAATTCTCCAAGTATACCGCCGTCTATCACCTTAATTTTTAATTTATTGTCATTCTTCGAAGGAACAAAGGCAAAGCTGTAATAACCATTATCCGGTTCACATTTATATACATTCCCATTTACTCTCGCGGATATATTACTGCGCTTGTCTCCGCTAATTGAGAATAATACTTTGACTTGTTTAGTTCCCAATTCAGGCTTTAGGACGGATTCAAGTGGTTTTACCTCAACGCTTTCGCGTTTTACATCGATATATCGTTCAACCGTTACTATCGGGACTAACCATTCTTCCAAAGATGCTCCTCCATGAATCTCATCCATAGGTGCCCCATTTTGGATAAACCGACTATAATCGGCAAATATCAAGTGCTCATCATAATTAATTGCAGTTGGATAATCTGGTTCATCCTGAGTTCCTTTACAAAATCGTCCATATTTATATATTTCAACATTATCCGGTTTTGGATAAACATTATCGTATTCTGTGTTTCGCACTTTTACCGCAATTCTGCTTGTTCCATGATCGGCAGCGATAATAATACGCTGCGTGTTTCCAACTAACAATCCAAGAACACGATTCTTCAAGCTATCAAGAACATGAAATTGTCTAATTATGCTCTCGGGATATACATTATTCGCATGTTTTAGTTCATCCAGTTCTCTAAAAGGCGGTTCAATTGTTTTTCTTCCATCCATGAAATCTTTATTATTCTCAGTAACAGACGGAAGAGTACAAAATCCGACTTCAAATGTCACAGAATATTTTTGTTCATCCAAACCAGAGAATAAATAAGCCATATAGTCTACATACTCTATTCCCAATCCATCTACGAAAAGAATCTTGGTCCGTTTATCATAATGCTTAGTTACATAGTGATTCCTTGGTTTCATTTTAAATACAGAAGAACCTTTCTCCATAGCAATACGCTTTACCTTAGATATAAACTCCTTGTTTATCGTATTTGTTGCTTTTAGCCACTTATACTCATTAAAATATTCTTCGTATTCCGGCGACAATCCTGCGCTGTTAGGTAATTGATCATTTCGTAGATAATAATATAGTTGCGGATACACGTACTTAAGTATCGGCAAAACAATATTTCTATTCTTATAATCAAAATTTGCAATAATTTCAAAAACCGTTTTTCGTTCAATATCTGTTAAACATGTAAGGCACGAAAGCGCATCTACTCTATTTAACACATTTATTTTGCCCCAAAAACGATCTGTCGGGACTTCACACATTAGATTGAGAATTCGTTTTCTTTCCCTATAGAACTGTTCAAACTTATCACCGTGCAAATAATCAATAATACAGCAATATACTGCATCCAAAAAATCGGATACAGAGTTGCATGTTATGGCCGCCACGCTTTCATATGATTTTCCAGATTGCAAACGTGTCCAGAGCCAAAGAATCCATTTATGAAAATCGTTAAGCTGATTCCACCTCTCAAATAATGACGATGAATATTTGTTTATTGAGAAAACCGAACAACATGCCTTATCAAAAGCACCTTCTCTAATTATAACTTTAACAAGACCGTTCCAGTTATCATCGCTACCTAATTCTTCATATATGCTTGCCGGCAACCCATATTGGTATTTGATCAAATCGTATGATGTCACAATTACATGAACATCATCGAAAAAATGATTTTTTTCAAAATGAATGGCATTACTAGTATGCAAAGTCAACGGTTTATCCGGATTTGCTTCCCAATATTCAAGATACCTCCTAAACCCATCTATCTCGTTTCCAAATAAACTTACGTTCAAATCTTTCTGAATGATAGTCAGTTTATAATCACTTTCTTCATCTGTCTCTAACAATATGATGCAATTTTTTGCCCGTGGGTCATCTGTCGGAATAGTACGGAGGAGGCTCTTCATACGGTACATCAAAAAATAAATTCTGAGTTTACCATCTTCATTGTTTTGATAGTCTTCTTTGATAAATTTTTGGATAACCGCTTCCGCCTGTTCCGGAACAATACGCAAATACTCAGACAAAGGTGATATAAATTGTGATTTTTTCACTTTTTTTAGTGTTGCACTAATACGTTTAATATTGGGAGTTGTATCCTCGCCTTCACAATACTTGGAAAGCAGCATCGTTTCATCAGCCAAGGATAATAAAAACTTCTTGACCTCAATCCACATGCTCATGGAATCAACATTAATAAAACGCACAGGATTAAGCGAGACTCTTTTAGAGTCTTGCTTAAGAAATTCTTTCAAACTTTCCGGATCTCTGAAAGTAGTCATAATCTTCTCCTTAACTCATCCCTTGAGGATATTTATACCAAGCAACGGATCTTTGTCGATTAACTCAACAAGGTATTTTTGTGCTTGCTCTGCTGTTAATTTCCTTATACGTTCTTTTGCTTGCAAACGAAATTTTTGCCTATAACGTTCCGCAGCAAACTTTTGTACTGTTATTTTGCAGCTATTCGCTTTGGCATACCAGTCATAAACCCTATGCCCTGCAACATGTCGAATTTGATCTTTTAATTCATCCGCTGAGCTTATTACATATGCATATTCATCGGCGAAAAACGCGATAAATTTTTTATTACACTCATCAATATTTCTTAATACATTAAGTTTGCCACTCTGCAAAAAAGATATAGCATCGTCAATATCTTTCTCCGTAGGTAAATTCGAAGTTTGATTTAAAGCATCAAATATTCTCTGCGCACTTATAATATTCTCGGTAAATAGACATAAAATCGGTATACCATTCTTTTGTGACCATTCAGCGGGATCATGGCTTTGAGTTGCCATTTCCCAAACCTCATACATCTTTCTTATCTTTTTTGACTTGTGAAAATTGGTCAATTCATGCTGCATAGTTGTTGTGAACTTATCTGTTGGCTCAAATAAAGTTCCTGAAGGCACCTTGTTAAACAAATACTCGAAATCATCCGCAGAAATCGATGTATGAAGAGCTCTATCAACCGCCCTGCAGAATACCTCGTATTGATTATTGAAAAATTCAACAAAGTCATCAGCTAAATTATCTATCTCAAAAGCTGTCACCTCTTTATTTAATTGGCCGTTATCCCTAATTTGATAAAAATGATCAATAATTGTAATTAAAGATGGTTTCAACTCTTTCAAAAGAGCATACGGTATTTTAACAATATTCAGTTTCTCTATAAGCGCTTTGCGCGCATCTGAATATGTCTTTTGTTTTGTGGTAAGAACTCGATTTATAGCATTTATCAATTTCAGATCAATATAAAGATTATCTATCTGACGATTCGTATCACCCAATTCCCAAAGATAAGAAGAATCATTTGATAACTTTGTGTTCAGAAGTTCGAGATATTCCTTTGCCTCAACATCCAGAACCCCGGCCAGCTTGATAAGTTCGGGCTTATATTCCGCAATATAATAGTTCATGCCGGAGCGCATATTCTCGGCACTCATAATATCTCGATACACTTCATCTATTGTGCTATGCTGTTGGTATAACTTATAAATGTCATTAACAATTTGGGATCGGTCCCGATCAATTTTAGTTTCCGGTTTGATAAATTCACAAAAAAGTAATGTAAGTTGAACCAAGGCATCACGATACTCATGGTCATATAATTCTTCCTCGATATAATAACGCATAGCCCACATAGGGTATTTATTATTGGTAAGGTAGATATTTACATTTTTAGCAATATCATCTACCGAATTTCGTTTGTCCTTTGCTATCTTAAAAATCTCACCCGTGATCTGACAGAACTTCATCTGTTCAGATGTTTGTCTTACAATAAACTGCCCCTGCGCTTTTGAAAGGCCCTTAACAACACCAAAAATCAGCTCGCTCAAACCAACATAATTGAGCGAAACAGTATTATTATTAATATCACGTTTATAATATGTGCTGTCAGCATATTCAGCGAGCAAAAAGCCTAACAGGAACACTGAACCGGTATTTGGAAGAAGCCCAAAAGGAGGCTTTTTCATTTCATCCCATATATCAGAAATGCTTACCATACTGCTTTTATCAAACCCTTGTTCAACAATATCATTAATAGCAAGTTTCATTTGAGACACAGGATGAGTAGGATAAACTTTCCAATATTTTTGCGTATTCCACAGTCCATCATTTTGCAGTTTCACAGAAATATTCCTTACATAGGAATAGTTTTTGGGAACATCAATCTTTCCCATTGACATTTGAGCAACAGTCTCTCTGAATCCAGTTTCAGCAAACAGTTTATCGTTTTGAGTTATTTCTTCAAGGCCGCATCCATAAAATTTTGTGTTGATTTCTCTAAACACTTTTCTTAGGTTGGCGCCGCCTGTTTTTTGTATATATTCATCCGGTGCTGAATAGACATACAAAGATGTAGTGATCAATTTCCGTGTCCATTCATTTAATATATCCTGTGAAGTCTTTTGGGCTAAATTCAACTGCGACTTCTGATTTGGAATTTTAGAAAAATATTTTTCTTTAGCCTTGCTTTCGATAAACTTTAAAAACAGGGCATCCGTAAATGGCAATGCACTAAAATCTACCACAATACAGATGCTGCCAATAGTATCAAAAATAGATGCTACTGTTTCTTTAATCTTGCTTTGCTCAGCTTCATTTTTCGCAAACACAAAGAATGTGGGAATATGGTTTTCTGTATATTCTAATTTTTCTTTTTTTGCTTCTGTCTTTGCATTTACCGGAGAAACATTTACAACCCTCATTCTCCATTTAAGATAACCATCCGGCATGAACTTATCAGCAATATTATAATTAGAATCTGCCACGAGCTTTTCAAATGTAATTGTCTTTTTCGTTTCTTCTATGATCTGATTCATACGTTCAGTATCAATAGCAGCAGAAGCCATGACAAAAAGAACCTCTTTAGCACTATCTATCTTACCGACTATGCCTTTTGACACAAAGTAATCCAGATCCTGTTCTACCGTAGACTCTTGAGGCGTGCCAACAAAACAAGCTTTAATATTCGCAAGTGTTGGGCGCATCAAGGACGTTGTTCCGGTCTTTGCTTCCGCTCCGTTCTTTGTTTGGAGAGCGGCTAACAGCAAAGTCACTTTCAAAACTCTGCGTCTACGATCTCCAAGCTGCTTATTGGTTGAATCATCGCAAAGAGGCTCAAAATTATTATAATGGCTAATAGTCTGAATAAAGGCTGAATCAAGATCAACGTTTGACGCCTTAAAGAAGTAGTCCCAAAGATAATCAGCTGTCAGATAGTTCCACTTGCCATAATCATAAGCAAAATTGTCTATAAACCATTTGAAGTTGGTTTTATCTTCATCACCGGAATAATCTCCACTTAAGAATTGGAAAATCGTTCGTTGATTAGAACTGATGTCCTTTGCTATAAATTTTAACAAGTAAGCAGCATACGGATGCATTGGAAGCAAAGCCCGAAAATCATCATCCTGAATATTATAATCCTTGTTCTTTATTACATCAACACTTCCGCGCTTGACTCCATCCCAAAGCGAATCACAAGTATGCTTCCATTCGTCAACCAAATCCGGTTCATGATGAAGAGCCTGACCCAGAAGTTTGAAAGCAGTACTTTCTTCCAGTTCAATCGTGTCAAGCTTGAACCGTGCCTCAATTATCGTTTTAGAACCCTTATCCTGAATAAGCTGTCCCGCCGTACTATGCGTGATCAGGAACAAATAACAGTTTATGCGTGAAGAGGCCTGAGCAATTTCCTGCAAACCGGTTATATTGTTTTGATTATTCTTAAAATATTCCGTAAATTCGTCCCAGATAAAAACGATGGAATACAGATTATTTCCTTTGCGAACATCCTCAAGCCAATCCACAATATCTTCGGATGACATAGACCAATTAAAGCCTTCGAGCGCCGCAACTTCAATGATGCTATCAAGAAGACTCAGTTTGTCCTCCAAATCTAGTTCTTCCAAGTCCTTAATGATACTCTCCACAGAAACATATTCTGTAAACTTGCCACGATATTTGTTAAAAACCCCTTGAAAGTTAAAAGCTGAAGTCTCCGGATGTTTCAATATCGTAAGCACTTTATCAGACAAACTCTCAGCACCGGTATAGGAAAGCCCTGCATCAGCAATCGCTTTTCGTACGGATTCAACAATTGCGTTAAACAGCTTGTCCTGTGTATTGATTCCCGCAGAGGCACTTCTTTGTACTACAAGAATACGTCCTTTTGAGCGCACTCCTTTTACTCTCGAAAGCAAACTTTCCATACTGTTCTGAACGAAGTATGGTGTTATGGATTCAATATTATCCTCTAAAATATGCTTGATAACAAAGGATGCATAAGTTTTGCCGGTACCGTAGGCACCGCTCATCCAAACGCTTCGATCTTTAGTTTCATTGCTTTTTTCAAGTGTTTCAATAACATCCTTCAAAATATTTTTGAAGCTGCTGTGCGGATAAAACGACTGCCATTTATCGGGATAGGTTTTGTCGCTGTTTTTACTGAAAACAGGAATGAAATTAGGATCAACCTTTATGTACTCATTATATAATCTTACTGCCATAGTCATATCCTCCTCAAATCAATGAAAGAACATCTATTGCTTTTTTCCCGTTCTTTCCGGCAGGCAAATCAATATTCTCCATTATTCCTTTATTAAAATCGACCTGAATGAACTCACTGTAGTTATTTGCAAGACCTTGTAAAATTGGTTTTAAGACATCTTGCTCTATCCCAAATATTGCACGCGGACTTAAGCCCTCTCTCTCATCATCATCTGACAAAAGATCTGTTAATGTAAAGCTGTATAAGCCATCCATTTTTTCTGCAAATAGATATAGTGTATAGAGCACAATAATTGGTTCAGGCTCAAACCACCCTATTTTAGTAATCGAAAGTACTTGTCGTCCTTTTGTTTCAAGTTCACCCTGACCAAGCAACCAACCAATTGGAGAACTTCTAATTGTATCTTTTAATGAAGTCAGTGCATTTTTTCGTGTTCTCTCCCTCAAACTATCACCAAGCATTAACATCAAACTTTCATTTGAATAATTAACACCAAAACGTACATGTCGAACATACCAATTTACAATTGGAGAATTATACGCCATATTTGAATAAAAATATCCCCATAATATTGGACTATCTCCACCCAATTCTATCATTTTATTGATCAAAACAGAAGGCGCCTTTTTATCATCGATCAGTTGTATCTCTCTTGCCCACTTGTCGAAAGCATAAAACATATCAACACCAAGGCGATCATTTTCCCAAAATGAATTTGGATTCTCCAAATACAGTTCAAGCCAGTCCTGTCTAAAACCAAACGTCTTATACCGATCAATATTTTTAATATCCATATTATTTCCGCCTCCTGTCATTATAGATCTCGCAACAACGCATCCTTTTTGTCTGTCAAGACACCTTCCGCAATGTAAACAATTATCTATAACAATATCATTATCAGTTATAATTAACGCACCACTGGGACACTCTGCCATACACTCTTTACAGTTTCTGCAATATGCCGTCTTATATAGCACATTCCTAAACAAATACATGAAACGAATATTATCTTTTGTCTTCTGCAATACAGGAATAGAAATTACGAGTTTATTTTTCTCTTCTCTGACTTCAAGTTGAACTGATATCAATTTATTCTGAAGAGAAAAAACACCTTCTTGTGTTTCCACCAAGTCACCCAAAGTTTTCATCCATTTTTTCCAAGAATGAGTAGCATTTCTGATAATAAATGTCTCTTTTCCATCAACCGTTACATTAGTTATTCTATTCTCTCCAAAGGTTAATACCTTACCACCAGCTCTTTTTTTCCATCCTCCGGACTCCATATATTTCTTCCACTCATCTTCTGAAACAAAAGATATATTTATGCTATTTCTAATAATCTTGATATATGGATATATTTCGTCTGAATACGCATTATTTTGCACAAAATCTGTCCATGAAGATGCCATAGGACATAGAATGCAACCAACCCTATGGAGACCAAATCTATATGCTCGATTAATTGGAAGATTTCGAGAATACATATATAGGAACAATTCTCCAGCTGACCAACCTAAAATAGGATTGCAATTAATCTGCACTTTATGTTTATTTCCCTCTGATATCACTCCATAGCTTGATCGAGCTTCGCTTTCTTCTTTTCTTACACCGGTAAAAGCAAGAACTTTAAAATCCTTTACATCCGAAATCTTACAATTTCTCCGTTTAGCAAGTATCTCTTTAATTTTTAATATAGAAGGTGCTGATTTATGAACTCCACAACACCATCGAATAGTTCTTGCGGGTGGCCCAATAAACTTCCATGATTCAGTTGCATCAAAATCCGTTCTTGCAGTATGCCAATTAAGATCTCTCCAAATCGTTTTGGCCATTTCTACATTTCGATATGTGTCACTCAATTCCATTGTTGTATCACCAAAAACAACATCAAATAAATCATGTGGGAGTGCCCTTTGAAGCATATCAAGCATAACAACAGAATCCTTGCCGCCGCTAAAAGCAGCATATATTATGTCAACTTTGCTCCTATACTTTTCAAAAGTAGAATAGATGTCTTTCAATGTGCGTTGGACAAGACCATTTAATAAATTCTCACTTTTAGCAACAAATTTAGGAACATCAACAGGAATAATTGATAAATTCCTAACAACATTCTTAAGCACAGGGAAAGAATAAAGACCTCCACCAGAGACTTCAGCAACGCAATCACCGTGATAAATATATTTTCGTCCCTCGCTCCACATTAAAGGGAGTTCTGATTCCGGGAAAGACCATCCATAGTCATTTTTAAACCCCAAAATCAGAAGTTCTTCATAATAAACCGGTCTTACCTCTTTTGTAACTCCGGTTATTTTAGTTGGCAGAAGAATATATCCACCTGTCTCTTTATCCCATTCGTAATTATACATTTCCTATATCTCCATCTTCATACTTCGAATCAAACCGGGCTCCACCGTATATTATAATCATTCTCCTTTACAATGAACACCCGTTTCATTAACGTAAAAGTATTTAGTACTCTCAAGGAAGTGCGGCAACTTGGATTCGATAAACCCTTCCTCTATAAGCCAATCTCTCATTTCCGCCTTCGAGGTAAAAGATCCTTTGTGAACCTCATCACTCAAAAACTTAACTAAAAAAGATTCCAAAGTATTCTTTCGATATGCATCAGATACATATATTGCATTTGGATGTTTCAAAGAATCTCCTGACATATATATTACACCAATTTTTTTGCTTTGTATAATGAGGTTCTCGAGCAGAAACACATTCCAATCAACATTTATTTGCGGAAACCAAAGGAAATCAATTGCCTTTGACCCGACAATATAGTCATTTACCGTAAGAAGATCCTTTATGATCTCTACAGTTTGGTCGATAATCTCATCCGTAATGCCTGTAAGTTCTCGTTTCATTAATGTTGTCCCACTAATCCTAATATAATCCGGTGCAAGAGACTGGCACAAATTTGCCGGTGCAATATAACGAATACCATTTTCCCTACATATATCAATAAGGTCTTCAATTTCAATTGTGTCATAATTCTCTATATGCCGAAGAATGACGCTTCGATTTGTAATATCACCAACGCCGAGTTTAGCGATATACGGTTTCGAAAAACTGAATTCTTCTCTAAACATATAATTCAATGCCGCAAATAGTTTATTTCGGTCATCAAAGTTATTTCGGTACATAAACTCCGGAAACTTCTCAGCAAATTTCTCGTAAATTGTGCGAATATTTACAGGAATATCTGCGCAGGACTTCTTTAAATACTCACGAATCAAATCATAATCTTTCGGCCGAATATCAAATTGATCCGCATGTATATAATAGCCGCCATCGATATTAAAAACCTCAGTGCTTTTCCCCACGACCTGACCAAGAGTGGCATCACTCAAAGAGGTAAACTCAGCGAAGATTTCCGACTTATGTACAACTCCTCTTTTTTCCACAAATGCTTCCAGTTCATCCAGAAAAGTCACATACCTTGCTTTCCTAACAAAATCCCTGCCGGTATCAAACCTGCATCCGTATTTTTTCAATGCTCCTTGCAAAAGATATTTGTTTGTAATTTGAGAACCTTCAAGTTCGCTCTTTAATGCCTCAAAAATCTCTCCATATGATAAAAGAGACCTTGGAAATGTTTCGATATAATCGTTAATTGCATCTATAAGCATTGTATCGACCTGCATATAATCTGGATGAATATATTTTCCGCGATCACATAAAACACCAATTTCAGCAACCTTGGCGTCAATCGCTCGCGTAGTGACGGCCTCCGCCCTTTCTCCAAAAAGTTCCGTCATATATCGTTTAAACCTTTCTCCCTCATAATTATCGGCAATTTTATATCCGGCCCTGAAACGGTTTTTCAAGACATACTCATACATATAGGCAACTGTCATCCTACCACGACAATAAAATGAATTTACACGATTATAGGTATTATCAAATACATTGTTCAGTATCTCCGCCGGAACAGAAATATTGTCGGCGAGGTTTGCAAGCATTTCTTCTTTGTTGCAATTCTCTATCACATCAGGCATAGAGGCCAGTGAATTTTTTATTTTAGAAAGAAGTATATCATCACTGATATTTTCTGTATCATTTTCTTTTATAACAATTGCATCAATTAATTTCGAATAAAAGTAAAAATCATGATTTGTTTTATGTTTTATACAAGTCCACAAAACTGTTGCAAATTCATCACCGACAATATCTTTTAACTCCTGATAGTACAGAATATTGTCTCCATTTCTTAAGGCATATACAAGCATTATCAAGTCATATTTTTGCTGTTTATATACTTCCCAAAATATCTTATGGGCTTTCTTTTCGATTTGACGAATGCGCTCACGCGTAACGCCATAAAAATTTCCCACCTCTTCAAGCGTTTTACCTTTTGAACGAAGAACAAACACTTCTAAAGACCTTTCACTCTTTACGGAAAAAATATTACGTATATTTTCAGTAATTGTAGCAATCAAGGCAGAAATATCAAAACTCAACCAACCGAGGAATCTATTTATTTCAGCTGCAAACGTAATAATATTTTCTTCATTCGGAATTTTTTCAAACAAAGAAAGAATATTCTTGACCTTTGTATTGTCATTACACTCCTGTAACAGATGGAAAATTCTATCTCCAGTTTTTGCTGAGTATGCACGAATAAATGGACCGACATTTAGTTGCTGGATATATTCAGGTAAACAGTTGATGCGATGTACCGCTTCCTTTTTCGCACTGTGATAATATATGTATGGGGCGGCAAATTCAGACAATGCCATACATATCACGGCACTATAATCAGGATTAAGATAAGCTTCCAAACAAATCTCTGCACCGACTACCTTAACAGCTTCTTTTAATTTTTCAATATGTTTTTTTATATTTTCTTCCAAATTTTCAAAAGAATATTCATCGCCTAACAAAATAGCTTCAACAGCAGTCTTTATTTTGGGATCAAGGTTGATATTCCCCTTTTTATTTTGATTCCTTTGAAAAGACATCGACAAATCACCAATATCTGACCCAAGAGAAGAAATATACTCCTTAGTCTTCTGAAGAATTTCATGCACAGACTTCACACCAATATTCTGTATTGCTCGAAGTTGATCGACTGTCTTTGAAAGAACATCAGCAACAGTGATTATATTCTCTCTGTTTAAACAGTTGGAAGAACGCATTCCTAAATTTAATACTATAATTCCAACATCCTCAAACAATGAAGCATCAACATTAAAAATGTGTGCTAATGTATACTGACTTTCCGACGGTGTTTTTTTCGATGAAAATGATTCCGTCTGTTGCTCAGAAGATGAAGTTCCCTTATTTTCGACCACTTTAACCACATCATGTTTATCATTAATATATTTAGAAATTTCTGAACTGTTGGAGCAAGACGACATACAATTAATAATCGATCCATTTTCTTCTCGGATTTCGCCCTTATAAATCGTTTTATTTGCAGTTTTATTTGCATCAACAGTTTCGCCTAAATTAACTTCATTCGTTTTACATTTTGTGCCACCAGCAGATATCACGATTTCACCATTCGCATGTGTTGAAACACTATTCGGCTTCTTATTATTACGTAAAACAAAAACTGGATTGTATAACATTGTTTTTATTGTTTTAATATATTCTCTCGTTTGTCCTGACATTGTTCTAAATGCAACAAAGTCAACATTAGTCAAATCAGACACAAAAAGCTTACCAGATGAAGAACAATAGGAAAGAAAATCCGAATATTCACTTGTAATTATATCAGAAATTCTCATCTGTTCCATGTTAATAACCGTACCTCCATTTAATTATTCCGAATAAACGTTCATTAAATCTGTAATGCACATTGAGAGATTTAACGATGAATTATTTAAGCTTACTAATCAAAATTTCGCTAATGCTTAAATAACTTATTTATGATTATAGCACATTATTCCTATAATTTCAAGTCATATCGACAAATTACACTAGAATTTTGAGATTATCTTTTTTGCGTGAATTCCCAAAGTAAATTCCAGAGTGGAAATTAGAGTGGAATTAAGTGTGGGAAAGAAAAAGTGGTAGAATTA
>CANRGJ010000018.1 GCA_947630175.1 uncultured Ruminiclostridium sp.
ATACCTCCTATGATATCTTTTATTTTACCATAGGAGGTGCTTTTTTTCTATTGTTCGTTTTTACTGGACTTGTTCAATACCGCAGGCTTATTTATTTATCCCCCAACTCACTCAACTCTCCCATCGCCTGTTCCCAGCTTTCCATAAGCTGTGCCTGCAATTCTTCAAGCTCCCCCAGACGTTCAGTATCCTCCATCACCTTCTGATAATCCGCACTGCCGTCCGCAAGGCGGGCGTTTATCTCCGCAGCTTCCTGCTCCGCTGCCTCTATATCTGCTTCAATGCGCTTAACCGCAGTTTCAGCTTTGCGGCGGCGGCTTTGAAGCTCCTTCTGCTGTTTGTAGGAATTTGGCTTTTCCGCCTTGGGAACGGACTTTTCGGGCGCAATTGCCGCCCTGCTCTCCTTCCAGCGGTCGTAGTCGCCGTCGAAAACCTCCATTCCGTCCTTATGCAAAAACATCAGCTTGGTGGCAAGAGCGTTTATCATTCCCCTGTCGTGGGAGATTATCAGCATAGTGCCCTGATAGTCCTGCAAAGCCTCTGTCAGCCCCTCTCTCGCCTCAAGGTCAAGGTGGTTGGTGGGCTCGTCAAGGAGCAGGAGATTCGGTCCCTCCAGCATAATTTTAAGCAAAATTACCTTTGCCGCCTCGCCGCCCGACAAGGTGTTCACAGGCTTTTCAAGCTCGTCGCCGTACAGGCGGAATAGCGCCAGCGCAGACTGCACCTGCGTTCGGTTCAGCGCGGGAAAATCGTCCCACACAAAGTCCATCACCGACTTTTTGCTTGTGAGCCTGAGTTCTTGCAGCTGGTCGAAATATCCTATCTTCAACCAGTCGGCTATGCTGGAATACCCTGCGGTGTCGCCCCGCTTTTCCCCTAAGATCAGCTTCATCAGGGTGGATTTCCCGCAGCCGTTGGCTCCTAACAAAAATACCCGTTCCCCGTGCTTTATCTCGAAATCAACATTCTGAAACAGCGTGCGCTCCCCTATTTTGCAGGAAAGATTTTTCGCCGTGATAACGTCCGTGCCGTGAGCAGTTTTGCAGGGAATGGAAAAGTGAATTTTCCTCCTTGGGGGAGGGGGCGGGACAAGCTCCTTTTTCAGTCGCTCTATCTGTTTTTCCTTGGAGCGTATGGTGATGTAGTTATGCTCCTGATTAAAACGGCGCTGCTGCTCGATTATGCCCTCTATGCGCTTTATCTCTTCGCTTGTCTCTTTATATTCCTTTGTGAGATAGGTCACCCTCTCGTCATACTGGCGGAGATATTCGGTGTAATTCCCCTTGTAGGTATCCAGCGTTCCGTTGTCCAGGGCAAAGGTCTTGTTCGTCACCTTGTCCAGAAAATACTTGTCGTGGGAAATAACGATATACGCGCCCCTGAACTCCTGCAAAAAGTTTTCCAGCCATTCACAGGCGTCAACGTCAAGGTGGTTGGTGGGCTCGTCAAGAAGCAGCAGCTTTGCTCCCGACAACAGCAGCTTCACAAGCTGCAGCTTGGAGCGTTCGCCGCCGCTGAGGACGCTGACGGGCTTTGACAAGGTTTCCGCGGGAAAGCCCATTCCAGCCAGCATACTTTCAGTCCTTGAACGGCAGGTGAGCCCGCCGTCCCGCTGAAATTCCTCGGTAAGGCGCATTTGCTTTTCCAGCAGCTCGTCATTCACCTCGCCGCCGTCTATCCTGTCGTGGAGCCGTTCTATCTCTCTTTCTTTTTCGATAAGCGGAGCGAAAACGGATAACGCCTCCTCGTAAACGGTCACGTCGTCATTTCTCAGGACGTGCTGTTCCATAAAGCCCACGGAAAGCCCCGCCTGCTTTGTTATCTGCCCCTGCCAGTCCTCAGGCTCCTGCCCCGAAAGCATTTTGAAAAGGGTGGTCTTTCCCGCGCCGTTTGCTCCCGCAAGACCAATCCTGTCATTTTCATCCACGGAAAAATTCACGTCCGAGAACAGCACACGTTCCCCGAAATTTACGGAGATGTCCTTTCCCTGAAGGATTATCACAAATTCACCCCCTTTGCAAATTCATAAGCGCCCCGTCCGTGCGGGCAGGGCGCCTTGATCTTATTTTTCCGAACGGCTTAATATCCGCCGCCCAGCAGTGAAGAATAATACTGGCTGTAATACTGGATCATCGAGATGGTGGAAAGCGCGCTGCTGGCGTTTTCACACTGCTGAGCCGCATAGTCGGGAGCGCCTGTGTTCTCGGTGACGGTGTAGTTTGCGTACATATCCTCAAACACCTTGTCCATATCGTCGCCCTTGAGCCCGTCAAGCGCTATATCCGTGTAGTCCTCAACGTATTCGTCATTTTCGGTGATGTCAAGTCTTTGAACAACGTAGTAGTAAGTGTCCGCCTTGAACACGTCGGCAGTGCCTATTTTCTGCTCGAACAAAGCCTTTACAAATTCCTCGCTGGGAGAGGTAGCTTCCTTGCTGATTATGCGGTCGTACTCGCTGTCGTCATGCTCGTGCTCGTCCTCGTCTTTGTCGTCTGCGGCAGTGGTGGCGGCGGTGGTGCTTTCCTCGGTTTCGGAGGTATCACCCGTCTCCTCGGTGTCCTCGGTAGGTTCGCTGTCCTCAGTGCCTGCGGTTTCGGAGGTATCTTCGCCGCTTTCCTCAGGAGCTTCCTCCTCGGTGCCTGCGGTGGTGGTGCCCTCCTCTTCAGGCTCGTCGTTCTGAGCGTCTATGCCATCCTCGTCAGTGTCGGCGGGAGTTGTGGCGGCAGTGGTGGTAGTAGTTGTAGTAGTTGAACTGTCGTCCTCCTTGTTGTCGTCCAGATATTTCTGGTAACGCTCGTATACCTCGGCGTAGGAATCGCCGTCATTAAGCATTTTTGCATAGTCCTCCGCCAGCTTTTCCAGAACGGCAAGCTCGGTCTTGGATTCGATCAACTCGTTTTCGCCGTCTCTCAGAGAAATTCCGAAATAGCGGGCAAGAGTGTAGTTTTCCTTAAGATAGCTTTCTATCTCGGACTTGGGCACTTCTTCCTTGCCGCCCTCGCCGTAGTAATACTTGAAGATGTTGCTCGCCTTGTAGGAGGCGGTCATAACGTCCTTGAAGGAGGACTTGGAAACGCCTATGGATTCATAGTATTCGCCCAGTGTGTCACAGCCCTTGAGATAAGGGAGAGTGCTGTCCCAGCCCTTGACGTTGTAATCCCACTGGGAGTTTATGTTGTCGTTAAGGTCGTCCTCCTCGACGGGGTCGGTCTCTATCCCCAGCTCGTCATACAGCCTGTTTACAGCTACGTAGCGCTTGCAAAGTCTTATCGCTTCCTGCTTTACATAGTCGGCAAACTTTACGCCGCCCACGGTCTGATCGTAAAAGCTGAAATCCTCCTTTGAGGTGTCCAGATCGGGCTGTTCCTCCATTACCTTCGACTGTGCGTTGTTCAGCGCATAGCCGCTGTAAAGGATATACACCCCTGAGGGTATCGCCTCGCCGTCAATGGTAAGGGCGTAGCTCACATCAGAGCAGCCTGTCAGGCTGAACATTGAAGTAACAGCCAGAGCCGCGGCGGTGAGCGCCGACATTATCTTTCTTTTAACTGACATATTCTGTCTCCTTTATTTTGTATTTTAAGCGGTGTCAAACTCTTAAAGTAATGTTTTTTGCCGCAAGTGAACTGATTATCTTTCCCACAGCCTTGTCACATTCCTCATCAGTGAGAGTGCCGTCCGACTTTCTGAAGGTCAGCTTGTAGGAAAGGCTCTTTTTGCCTTCAGGTATCTGTTCTCCCGTATACATATCAAACAGGCGGACGCTTTCAAGGTGCTTTGCGGCGGCGGTTATGGTATCAACTATCTCGCCGCTTGAAATTTCCTCGTCGCATACAAGGCTGAGATCCCTGACGGAAGCGGGGAATCTTGGCAGGGACTTGTACTTGACTTCGCCGCTTATGCTCTCCAGAAGCTCCTCAAGCCTGATAACGAGCATATATACTCTCGTCTTGCCTATGCCGTAATTCTCGGTGACAAGAGGGTGTATCTCGCCGCAAACGCCCAGAACTCTGCCCTCGGCGGTAAGCTCGGCACAGCGCCCCGTGTGGAACGTTTTGTCGGAGTGAAGGGCGGTAAACTTGATATCCACGCCGCATTTTTCCGCTATCTCTTCGGCAATTCCCTTGGCGGTGAAGAAGTCCTCGTTCTCGCCGTAAAGGGTGCAGATAAGCACGTCCTTTTCCACGGGAAGAACGTTCACGTCGTCGCTGACAGGGTGATATTCCCTGCCTATCTCAAAGAAACGCCCACTCATATTTCTTGCGTTTATGTTGAACGCGGTAAGCTCCATCATAGAGGGGATAAGGCTGGTGCGCATAACGCTGGTGTCCTCGCCCAGAGGATTGAGCAGTTTTACGCTCTTTGCGTCCTCTATCCTGCACTTGTCGTAGCCCTTGGGGGAGATGAAGCTGAAGGTCATAGTTTCAAGACAGCCTTGTGACAGCATAATTCCAATCAGCTTTTTCTGCAAAACGTCCATAGGGGTCTGCTTGCTGTGTGAGGAAAGTCTGGGAACGGTGCTGGCGATACGGTTGTAGCCGTAGATCCTCGCTACCTCCTCTGCAAGATCGCATTGGCGCACGATGTCAATTCTCACGCTGGGGGGAGTAACTTCCTTTGTATTTTCATCATAGGTGAAGTCAAGGCGTTTCAGTATGGATATCTGCTCCTCTTCGGGAATGTCCGCGCCTAAAAATTCATTTATCCACTGACAGTCAAGCTTCAGCTTGTTTGGCTTTTTGGGAGTAGTGTAAACGTCTATGACAGTGTTCACCACTTCGCCGCAGCCCAGCATTTCCACAAGCTCCAACGCTCTGTAAAGCGCATTTTTGGCGTTGTCAGGGTCAAGTCCCTTTTCAAAGCGGGAGCTGGATTCTGTTCTTACGCCCGCTTTCTTTGCGCTCCTGCGGATATTCACGCCGTCAAAGCAGGCGGCTTCAAAAATAACTTCTGTTGTGTCGTCCTGTATCCCACTGTGCTCGCCGCCCATTACGCCTGCCAAAGCCATAGGCTCTTTCTCGTTGCATATCACAAGCATATCGGAGCTTAATTTCAGCTCGGGGGTGGATTCGTCCAGCAGCTTCAGCACTTCGCCGTCTTTGGCGTTGCGGACTACTATCTTGTTCCCCTCTACAAATCTTGCGTCAAAGGCGTGCATAGGGTGACCGTATTCCAGCATTACGAAGTTGGTTATGTCAACTAAGTTGTTTATAGCACGCACGCCGCTTGCCCTCAGTCTTTCCGCCATCCAGCGGGGAGAGGGGGCGATCTTTATGTTCTTAACCTTTGCCGCCATATAGCGGGAGCAAAGCTGAGGATTTTGTACCTCAACGGACAGCTCCTTGTTGATGTCGGCGTCTATCCCCTTGAACGTGGGAGGAGTTAATTTCAAAGGCTTGTTGAAGGTGGCGTGAGCCTCTCTTGCAAGTCCTATTACAGAAAGGCAGTCGGGGCGGTTGTTGGTTATCTCGAACTCGACGCAGATGTCGTCAAGTCCCACCGCTTTTATCACGTCCTCGCCCACCTTGAACTTTTCAAATTCGGGGTCGTCGTTGAAGATGAGTATACCGTCGGGAGATGAGTAGGGGAAATCGCTGTTTTCCATTCCCAGCTCGTCAAAGCTGCACATCATACCGCAGCTTTCCACTCCTCTCAGCTTGCCCTTTTTTATCTTCATAACGGTCTTGTTGTGACGGTCAATGCACACGCCGCCGTCCAGCACGACGGGAACTACCGCCCCCATGTAAAGATTTTGTGCGGCGGTGACTATCTGTATGGGCTGTTCCTTGCCGATATCAAGCTGACATATCCACAGCTTTTCGCTGTCGGCGTGCTTTTCTATGGAAATAACCTTTCCCACAACGATATTTTTCAGCGGCTGTGACAGGTCGCGGTAGGTCTCCACCTTTGAACCACTCATAGTCATTCCTGCCACGAAATCCTTTATGGGCATATCGGCGTCAACGTAGTCGCCAAGCCATTTCATTGAAAGATCCAAAATAATACCCCCAAATTATAGTGTAAAGTGTACAGTGTACAGTTGACAGTTGTGGAGCGGCTGCGCCGCAGATTTAAATGACAGGTGCGAATTGCAGGTGATTTCACCATTGTCAACTGTCAATTGTCAATTGTTTCAGAACTGTTTAAGAAATCTCTGGTCGTTCTCGTAGAACAGTCTCAGATCGTCCACCTGGTACCTCATCATAGCGATACGTTCAAGTCCGAGACCGAAGGCAAAGCCGCTGTATACTTCGGGGTCGATACCGCAGTTTATCAGCACCTCAGGTCGAACCACGCCGCTGCCCAGCATTTCTATCCAGCCCTCGCCCTTACAGAGAGGACAGCCCTTGCCGCCGCAGGTGAAGCACTGAAAGTCCATTTCTGCGGAGGGCTCGGTGTAGGGGAAGTGGTGGGGGCGGAAGCGGACCTTTACGTCGTTTCCGTAAAGCCGCTTTGCGAACAGCTCAAGCGTTCCCTTTAAATCCGAAAAGGTTATCCCCTTGTCAACAACAAGCCCCTCGCACTGGTGGAAAATGGGGCTGTGAGTGGCGTCAACGGCGTCACGCCTGTAAACTCTGCCCGGGCTGAATATGGCGATAGGCGGAGCCTGGGACAGCATTGTTCTTATCTGTATGGAGCTTGTCTGCGTGCGCAGCAGGGTCTTGTCCGCTATATAGAAAGTATCCTGCGGGTCACGGGCAGGGTGTCCCTCGTCGGTGAGAAGCATATCGAAAACGTACTTCGTTTCCTCCACCTCGGGACCGTCCACTACCGAATAGCCCATTCCCCTAAATATATCCTTAAGCTCGTCCATAACGGTGTTCAGCGGGTGGCGTCTGCCCTGAGAAAAATGCTTTCCAGGAAGAGTCACGTCAACTCTCTCACTTTTCAGCTTCATTTCTGTCTGGGCGGCTTTGAGCTGCTCGCGCATATTGGCTATGCCGTTTTCAATGGACTGCCTTACATCGTTGGCAAGCTGCCCTATCTGGGGACGCTCCTCGGGGGAAAGCCCGCCCATTTGCTTTAAAATGGCGGTAAGCTCGCCCTTTTTGCCCAACAGCTTTACTTTTAAATCGTCAAGCGCTTTGGTGTCGGACGCATTTTTTATTTCCGCAAGAGCCTTTTCCTGTATGGTTTTTAGCTGCTCCTTCATAATGACCTCCGCTGATAGTTGATAGTGTATAGTTGATAGTTGATAGTTGTGGTTCATTTCGCCGTTGGCGAAATGTATATTTGAATTGTCGGGTGGGAATTTGTAGGTTTACCGTTGATTATCCCGCGGGTGGAATTGACATTGTCAACTGTCAATTTTCCATTGTCAACTGTTTTTGTGCATACCACTCTATTTTATATCTTACCTATTATAGCACAAGTGGGGGAAAGTTGCAAGAGGAAACGGGAAATTTTCATAATAAGGCTAATGTCAAAGTTTTTTGAAGATTCTTAAGAAACTTTTTTACAAAAAAGTTTCTTAAGCCTGCGGAGCATTGGGCGAAGCCCAAAATAAATTTCCCCGCCTGAAACGGCGGGGAAATTATTTTTTATCACTTTACTCAAGCTCGAACGCGCCTGTATACAAGCTGTAATACTGTCCCTTTTCCTCAATCAGCTTTTCATGGCTGCCACGCTCGATTATTCTGCCGTGGTCAAGCACCATAATAACATCGGAGTTCTTTACAGTAGAAAGCCTGTGGGCGATTACAAACACCGTTCTTCCCTTCATCAGGGCGTCCATTCCGCGCTGGACGATAGCCTCCGTTCTGGTATCTATGGAGGAGGTCGCCTCGTCAAGTATCATAACAGGCGGGTCTGCTACCGCTGCCCTTGCAATTGCGATAAGCTGGCGCTGACCTTGTGACAGGCTTGCGCCGTTGTTGGAAAGCTGGGTGTTGTAGCCGTCGGGGAGTCGGGTTATAAAGCTGTCCGCACCCGCTAACTTCGCCGCGTTTATGCACTCCTCGTCAGTGGCGTCCAGCTTGCCGTAGCGGATATTGTCCATTACTGTACCCGTAAACAGGTTGGTGTCCTGCAAAACTATGCCCAGCGACCGCCTCAGATCCGCTTTCTTTATCTTGTTGATGTTTATGCCGTCATAGCGTATCTTGCCGTCGTCAATGTCGTAGAAACGGTTGATAAGGTTGGTTATAGTGGTCTTTCCTGCGCCTGTTGCACCCACGAACGCCACCTTCTGCCCGGGCTCAGCGTAAAGGGTCACGTTGTGCAGGACTATCTTGTCCTCAACATAGCCGAAATCCACGTCGAACAGCCTTACGTCGCCTGTCAGCTTTGTGTAGGTAACAGTGCCCTGCTCGCTGTGAGGGTGTTTCCACGCCCAGATACCCGTTCTCTCCTCACATTCAACAAGCTGACCGTTTTCTTCCTTTGCATTCACAAGGGTAACGTAGCCCTCGTCCACCTCAGGCTCCTGATCCATAAGGTCGAAAATTCTCTCTGCGCCCGCAAGACCCATTACAACGGAGTTTATCTGGAATGATACCTGACCGATGTTGCCTGCGAACTGCTTTGTCATATTAAGGAAAGGAACGGTGACGCTGAGGCTGAATGCAAGCCCCGAAACGCTCAGGTTGGGAACGCCTGCGATAATGAAAAATCCTCCCACAAGAGCAATTACAACGTACAGAATGTTCCCTATGTTGTTCAGCACGGGTCCTAAAATGTTGGAGTAGGAGTTCGCCTGTTCGGAATCGGCGCAAAGCTGGTCGTTCAGCTTGTCGAACTGCTCCTTGCACTCGTCCTCGTGGCAGAATACCTTGACTACCTTCTGACCGTTCATTATCTCTTCAATGTAGCCCTCGGTCTTACCGAGGGATTTTTGCTGTTTGATGAAGTATTTTGCGGAGCCGCCGCCGTATTTTTTTGTGATGAACAGCATTACCGCAGTTCCCGCAAATACCACCAGAGTCAGCCACACGCTGTAATAGATCATTATGCACACTACCACCGTCACGGATATCGCAGTGACGAGAAGCTGGGGCAGGCTCTGTGAAACAAGCTGACGGAGAGTATCTATATCGTTTGTGTAAACGCTCATCACGTCGCCGTGGTTGTGTGTGTCAAAATACTTTATGGGCAAGGACTGCATTTTCTTGAACATCTTTACACGCAGCTTTGCCAGTATGCCCTGGGTTATGGTAGCGCCCATCTGGTTGAAGATTATCGCTGCTACCAAGGACAAAACGTACAGCACCGCCAGTATCGTAACGTATTGCAGTATTTGTCCGCCTGCCGCCGCCCAGTCGCCACTCTCCCAGTTTTCCTCGATAACGGCGATTATGTTCTGCATAAATACCGAGGGAATGGAGCTTATGGCGGCGTTGAAGATTATGCAAAAGAGCATAAGGGGCAGTCTTACGGGGTAAAACTCGAACATAGTCTTGATGACTCTGCCTATAACGCCTTTTTTCGGCTTGATTGAGGGGGCGCGCATCTGCCTTTGTCCCGGACCCATTTTCATATTAGCCATTCAGCTCACCTGCCTTTTCGTCGCTGTCCGCCTTGTTCTGGGAAATGTAGACTTCACGGTAGATAGCGTTGCTGCGCATAAGCTCGTCGTGGGTGCCTACGGCGTTTATCCTGCCGTTGTCCATAACGATTATCCTGTCCGCCTCTTCAACAGAGGAGGTGCGCTGAGCGATTATTATTTTTGTGGTGTCGGGCATAAATTTCTTCATACCCTGTCTTATCATAGCGTCGGTCTTGGTATCAACGGCGCTGGTGGAGTCGTCGAGAATGAGTATCTTAGGCTTTTTGAGCAAGGCTCTTGCGATACACAGCCTTTGCTTCTGTCCGCCTGAAACGTTGGTACCGCCCTGCTCTATGTAGGTGTCGTAGCCGTCGGGGAAGGAGGACACAAATTCGTCCGCCTGGGCTATCTTGCAGGCTTCCACAAGCTCCTCGTCAGTCGCTTCCTTGTTGCCCCAGCGGAGATTTTCCTTTATCGTGCCGCTGAAAAGCACGTTTTTCTGAAGCACTACCGCCACCTGATTTCTCAGGGAGTCTACGTCGTATTCCTTGACGTTTCTGCCACCCACCTTGACCTCGCCCTCCGTTGCGTCGTAAAGACGAGAGATAAGCTGGATAAGGGTGGATTTTGAAGAGCCTGTGCCGCCGATTATGCCTATGGTCTCGCCCGACTTGATGTGCAGGTCTATGTCGGACAAAGCGGGCTTTTCAGAGCGTGTGGCGTAGCTGAAGCTGACGTTCTCGAAGTCTATTGAGCCGTCCTTTACTTCGTGTACGGCGTTTTCGGGGGAAGTCAGGGTGCTTTGCGCAGCTATTACCTCGGTGATACGCCTTGAGGACTCAGCCGCCATAGTTATCATAACGAAAATCATAGATACCATCATCAGGCTGTTGAGTATCTGAAAGCTGTATGTAAGCAAAGCGGAAAGCTGACCTACCTGTAATTCCGCGCCCGTGGTGGAAATTACCAGATAAGAGCCGAAGGACAGCACGAACACCATTACCGTGTAAAGGCAGAACTGCATCATAGGACCGTTGAACGCCAGTATCTTTTCAGCCCTGGTGAAGTCCCTGCGCACGTCCTCGGCGGCGGCGGTGAACTTTTCGCTCTCGTAATCCTCGCGGACGAAGGCTTTTACCACACGCATACCGTTGATGTTCTCCTGAATGGAGCTGTTGATGTTGTCGTATTTTTTGAATACCCGCTTGAAAAGGGGCATCGTCTTTTTGATGATAACGAACAAACCCGTTCCCAGCAGGGGCAGCAGCACCACGAATATCCACGCCATTTTTCCTCCCATGACAAATGCCATAACAAAGGAAAAGATGAGCATGAACGGGCAGCGCACCGCCGTTCTGATTATCATCATAAACGCCATCTGCACGTTGGTGACGTCGGTAGTAAGACGTGTCACCAGCGAGGAGGTGGAAAAGGCGTCGATGTTTTCAAAGGAAAATCCCTGTATCCTGTAAAACATATCCTTTCGCAGATTTCTGGCAAAGCCTGCGGACGCAGTGGCGCAGGTGCGCCCCGCCCAGGTGCCGAAGGTGAGGGAAACCAGCGCCATTACCACCAGAATAGCGCCATACATAGCTATCTCTCCAAATTCGCAGCCTGCCTGTATGCGGTTTATCAGCTGTGCGGTGATGAACGGGATTATACATTCCATCACCACTTCAACGGAAACCAGAATAGGCGTCATAACAGTGGGCTTTTTGTACTCCCTTATGGACGCCATAAGGGTCTTTATCGCACCGCGGCTGATCTTTTCCTGCGTTTCTTTTTTCTCTTTTACGCTGTTAATAGTCGTTTCCTCCGTTTCTTCCTATTTTATTCCTATCCTTTAATTATAAGATAAAAAATTTTTATTGTCAACAGATGTCACAAAGTTTTCATTTTTCTGTTGTGATAAAGGGAAGGTGGGGGCGCTGAGAGGGTGTTGTGCAAGCGGCAAACAAGTTGACAGTGTACAGTGTACAGTTGGCAGTTGTGGAGTTTTCGCCTTTGGCGAAAACGGATTTGGATTGCCGCCTGCAAATTTTTGCCTGTCATTTCAAATCTGTCCGCGAAGGGGAACCACAACGTTTTTTGTTTTTTTGTTGTGATAGAGGGAGGGTGGCGGCGATGAGAGGGCGTTGTGCGCGGCGAAGCCGCCGACGCCGAAGGCGTCGGACAGCCTGCGAAGCAGGCTGTCACTTGCCCGCAAAGCGGGCAAGTGCGGCTTCGCCGCCCCGGACGAGCAGCAGTTTTGTAAAAAGGTACACTGAAAAATCAAATCATTCAGCACCACATACTTTTCAGCGCACCCGCACAAACAAGCACCCGTCATTCCAAATCCGTTTTCGCCAAAGGCGAAAACTCCACAACTGTCAACTGTACACTGTCAACTAACAAAAAAAGGCTCGATTGAGCCTTTTTTTGTTATCATTGCCATTGCGTTTTATCCAGTTCCGCCACAAATTTTTCCATTTCCGCCTTTGAGCGAAGCGTATGCGTGCGGTCGATTATCTCCCGCCTATGAGCCGGGGTCAGCGAGGAAAAATATTCCATTGCAGAATGATTTTTCGCCAGCGCTATCCCGAAGCCCAGAGGCAGCTCGTTTTCGTCGTCGTGTGTAAGCATCGTTTTCTCCTTTTTTGCGTTTTTTCCGCTGAATTTATTTTCCGCAGAAAAGGAGACCATATTAAAGGAAATTTTTGCAAATCATTTTTTTGCTTCGGTTTTTTCGGCGTGCCTGTGCTTGTGCTTTGTGAAATGGCGGCGCAGGAAGCCGTGCTTCGTCTGCTTTTGGAGCATTTCCTGCTCCTCCTTCACCTGTTTGTCCCTGTTCATTTCGTAAAGGGAGATAAGCTCGCCGGTGTCCTCGTCAACGTACGCCACCTTGCGGTAAACGTTGGAGTCGGAGGGAAGCCCCTTGTTTTCCAGCTTCATTCCCACTCTTGCCCTGAGAATGGAGTAAATAACGGCGAACAGCGGTATGCCGACAATAAGACCGATAAAGCCGAATATCCCCTGCCCCACCAGCAATGCAAAGATTATCCAGAAGCTTGAAAGTCCCGTGGATTCTCCCAATACCTTGGGACCTATAACGTTTCCGTCAAGCTGCTGAACGACTATGACCACTATGATGAAGTACAGGCAGTACAGCGGGTCCTCCAGCAGTATCAGCAGCGCACAGGGAACTGCACCTATGATAGGACCGAAAACGGGGATTATGTTGAACACGCCCATAACCACACTGCAAAGCATTGCGTAAGGGAAGTTGAACAGGCTCAGTATAATGAAGAACAGTATCATTATGATAAGACTGTCGATTATCTTTCCTGACAGGAAGCCGCCGAAGGTGCGGTGAATGGTGCGCATATTGCGGATAACGGCGTTCCCGTATCTTGGGGCAGTGAGGCTGTAAAGCGCCTTTTTAAGCTGTGCGGCGAAAAGCTCCTTGCTGTAAAGGAAGTAAATGGCAATAACGATCCCGAAAAATACATTCAAAAACACCTGAACGACTGACATTATGCCCGTTGAGAAGGTGACGATTATCTCCGACATCTGAGGCATAAGGGTGTCCGTCAGCCAGTCGGTGAAGCTGGAGGAAACGGTGCTGAGAGCGTCGTTCACCCACTTCTGCACGTCGGGATAGCTGGCAAGCTGCTGATTTGCCCAGCCTGTCACGCCGTCAACGTAGCCCTGCATATTGTTTGCCAGCTTCTGCAAGGTCGTGAAAAGCTGGGGCAGTATGATGAGCAGCATACCCGCCACCACTACGAACAAGGTCAGCATAGAAAATACCACGCCGAAAATGCGGGCATTCCTCTTGTCCTTTATCATGACCTCGTTGCCGTAGCCGTGGGTGGGGTCATTTTTCGCCCTGCGGCGCATACACAGCTTCATATATACGTTTTTCTCAAAAAAGTTCTCCACGGGGTTCAGCAGGTACGCGATTGCAAAGCCGTATATGATAGGCGACAGCACCGCCATAGCCTTGTCGAAAAAGCCGCCTACGTTTATGTCCCCCGTGACTATGCCGTTGAATATCTCCACCGCCACAAGGACGCAGAAAGCGGTTATTCCCCAGTAAAGATACTTTTTATCCCATTTATACTTCATAAAACCCCCGATGACAGTTGACAGTGTACAGTGTACAGTGTAAAGTTATGGTGTTCAGTACTTCCGCCGATGGCGGAAGTACGATCCAACATTGCTTGAATTTCCCTAATGGAAATTCATTTTGCTCCGCAAAACCGCAATATTGGACGCTTTGCGGACGGATTTGAAATGACAGGTATAAATTTGCAGGCGGCAATCCAAATCCATCGCCGCAGGCAATTCCACCATTGTTAACTGTACACTGTACATTGTACACTGTTATGTTGTTCGCTTTGCGGACGGATTTGAAAATGGCATATTTATACATTATTATTATATCTCTATTTCTTGCTTATGTCAATAAAAAAATAAAGTGATTTTCGAAAATCAGAAGTCTGCGGATGAACCGGATAGAATCAAGGGTGTTTCTGACGAATCTGGAAATTCCTTTTGTTATTATGAGGTCGAACTTTCCCTCCTCGGCGTCGTCTATCATACGGTTGAAATTCTCACGACGCTTTGTGGATATGCCTGACAGTCCCTCGTCGATATACCCTGAAATAAACTCCCGGGCGGCGCTTTTGCGGATAAAATCCTCGTAATATCCTATCTGGTTTCCCGGCGAATTGAGCTGCTCGTCCGATTCAGTTGACAACGCTAAAGACGAGGTACAATTATCCAAAATGAAAATAGCTGACAAAAGCCAACTTTGGCTTTGTCAGTTAAATGCGTGTATAAAGGCTTTGACAAGAGCAAGAGCGACATCAATAAGAATAACATCAATAAGGAAAACTGAGTGTAACTAAAGAAATTCCCCTCCGTATTTCAGAGGGAAAACTTTTGCTTTTTAATTCAATTCAGAAAAGAGCTGTTGATTCGTGTCAAAATATTTCTGAAGCAGCGGCATTGAGTTAGTTCTTGCTTCTATATAATCGCTAACATCTTGTGCAGCTGCAATTATCGTATTTGATATTTCCTTATTTGTATACTGAGTTGATTGATATGCTTCATATAAGGCGTATGCTCCTCTCGCACCGTTAAAGCCACCCACCCTGTTCGTTTCAAAAAGCTCTGCCATATATAAAAGCGCAGCGGCACAGCGGTATTTAGAATGTATTGAAATATTGTCGTACAACTTTAATAATATGATTTTTAATTTATCTATATCCTGCTGTATTTTAGAGTTTATTTCCATTATTTGATTCTGTTTTGCCAGCTCTTTCTGCCTTCGTGCTTCGTCTGCGTTACATCTCTTTTTGAATTGCTTTTTTGCTCTTTTGTAATTTATTCGCTAAACTATTATTTTGCTGAAAGCAATGGGAGCAGATACGAATATTGAAAACATAACGTCTCCTAACCATTTATCTTCAAGCGTAGCAATTATGCCGTTTTTTACAATTGATGCAATTAAAAGAAAAAGGCAAAATCCAAGCATTGCAAATGCCCCAATCCTTAAAATGAACCACATGCACCCGCTTGAAAATTTATATGCGTCATAAGTCGGTTTGTCGTTTTTAAAGTCAATCAACGGCTTGGTTTTTAAGTTCTCTGCCATTGATACAAGCATATCTTTTATGCCGTAGCCTATTTCCTTCTGCTTTTCGACAGCTCCGCAGACTTTCAGATAATCTGTAGTCTTACTACGGTCTAAATTATTCTCTTTTGTTATCGGAGGAATAGCAGTATTTTCAACTATTTTTTCGACATAAATGACTTGTTCTTCCTTTTGTGCTTTAAACATGGCGTTCATTGCATTACCTGTTTCGCACAGCCTGTTTACAAGCTCTTCAACTGTTTCTTCATTGTCATCGTTTTCAAATTCGTTCGTTTCAATTTTGTTGTTATCTAACGACATACCGATTATACTTTCTTCTTATGTATATCTTGATATACCTCAAGACTTGTTCGCAGCTTTCGAGTTCTGTTGTTACGTAAAATCCTGTGCCAAAATCAATTTTTTCTGATATATTTTAAAGAAGGACTTTTTATTATATCAGAAGAACCATGATAAACAGTTATCATAAAGCATCGTCTTCCTTTATCAAATCAATAGCGGTTTTTACGCTGACAGTATGCAAAACATCATATTCGTTAATGATTTTGCAAATATTATAATTGGCGAATATTTCCTTACCGTTTATGCCTTCGGTAACGATCCAATAAGCTGTTACATATCCAAACCAATACATTTCTTCCTTGAAAAATATGCTTTGTTTATTGACGGTTGGCAGATCCTCTCTATATTCATCTTCAAAAGCAAGCAAAATATAGGTTTTTGATTGTGAACATAATGCGACATCAAATTCCAATGTTTTTTGACAAACGTCAGACGTAAGCCATTTTTCCGCAAACGAATACGGCTCATATCCTCTGTTTTCTGCTGCATATTCAAATATTTCCGCCACTTTTTCAATCAAAGCCAATTCTACGTATCCTATATCGTTCTCCATACTCTATCCGACTATCCTTTCAAAATTATTCGCTCTCTGGAATATTGTACACTTTTTAGCAGCATATGTCAACCTTATTTGTAGTCAACATAATTAAAAAATATATTGCAAACGAAATCGCATTGCCTTTGAAGCAGTTTTTAGATTATCTCATAAGCGATATTTAAATTATAATGTCTTTTATTACCCCTGTCAAGCACGGTTCTTATAAGTGTCCGATTTTTGGGACTGCAAATCAAAAATTATTATTTTAAATAAAAAATCTGACAGCTTCTTTACGGAAGCTGTCAGATTTTTTTATTATTTTTGGAATATCGGACGTCAGCTGATATCGCGCCTCTATCCCGACTACATAAGCACACTGCGCAATATGTCCGTCCTGTCTGCGGTCGGCGCGGGTGAAGGTCGTCTTTCGCATGGGCAGCATTTTCTTGAAATCCTGATCCCACCGATCGTCAACTCATAATCGCCTGTTTCCCATACAGATATAAATGACATATTTCGTTAAAATTTTTGTATTTTTTAATATATATTCGTTATAAAAATCGTAATTACCCCTTGACAATTCGTTAAAAATATTGTATTCTTTGTAGTACGGAGGTGTTTATTATGTACATGTCAAGAAAGGCAGACCGCTTTCTGGCAGAGTGGAAGCAAGATCCCGACAGAAAGCCGCTGATCATAAAAGGCTCACGGCAGGTCGGAAAAACCGAAACTGTACGTCATTTTGCCGCTGAAAATTACGAAAGTGTTATTGAGATAAATTTTGTTGAAGAGCCGAAATATGAAACGATAACTTCAGACGGCTATAAGGCGGAGGATATTATACGGAACATCTCCCTGCTTGATCCTTCAAAACGCTTTATCGAGGGAAAAACGCTTATTTTCTTTGACGAGCTGCAAAAGTTCCCCGATATTGCCACCTCGCTTAAATTTTTCAAGCAGGACGGTCGGTTTGATGTTATTTGCAGCGGCTCTATGCTTGGGATCAACTACCAAAAAATTGAAAGCAACAGCGTTGGCTATAAAAGCGATTATGTAATGTATTCGATGGATTTTGAGGAGTTCTTGTGGGCAAAGGGATACGACGGTTCTTTTGTCGAGGAGATTTACAAGCATATGACAGAGCTTACTCCGCTGAGTGAAACGGAACTTGCTGTGTGCCGTTCACTGTTCCTTGATTACTGTGTTCTCGGAGGTATGCCCGCCGTTGTCAGCGACTATATTACTAAGGGAACATTTGAGGGTTCGCTGGAAACACAGCGTCAGCTTATCGCCGACTACAAGGAGGATATACGAAAATACGCCGAGGGAATAGATCAGACCCGTATACTGAATGTGTTCAACCGAATTACGCCGCAGCTTGCGAGAGAAAACAAGAAGTTTCAGATTTCCAAGGTCGCAGCAGGAGCGAGGTTCAAGGATTATCGCGGGTGTATAGAATGGCTTTTGGACGCGGGTATGGTTAATATATGCTTCTGTATGAGCTTTCCTGAGCTGCCGCTTGGCGGTAACTATGACGATGACAAGTACAAGCTGTATTTCGCCGACACAGGTCTGCTTGTGGCTATGCTGGATGAGGAGGCACAGGACGATCTGAGGGCGAATAAAAATCTCGGTGTTTATAAGGGCGCGCTGTATGAAAATATTGTAAGTGAAGCGTTAGTCAAAAGCGGATATTCGCTGTATTATTACAAACGCGAGAATTCCCCGCTTGAGGAGGATTTTTTCGTGAGAACGGCTGACTCGCTTGTTCCTATTGAAGTCAAAGCGGCAAACGGTCGGTCAAAATCATTGCGGACCCTTATTGAGTCGGAGCGTTATCCCGATATACATTGCGGAATTAAGCTGACAAGCGGAAATATAGGGTACAGCGACAACATTTACACATTCCCGTACTTCTGTGCGTTTCTGCTCAAACGGTATCTGAAAGAGAATGATTTGAAATGATATGAATTATAACTGTGCCTGATACCGATCAAAATCCGTAGGAGTTTGAATCAGCGGCTTCCAATTCTCCTGCGGCATATTTCGCAGCAGTATAATTGGAAACACCTTATCCATATAATACGCATGTTATTCGCCGATATAATAATACAACATATCTGTATATTTATATATTCGGAAACTTTTTTGCTCCTATATTTTCCCCGCTGAAACCACCGTTCCCATTAAAACAGTATTTTTTACGTTTGCTGCAAGCCTCCTTTGGTGTAAACACACCGAAGGAGGTTTTAATATTTTATACCCGATAGGGCACACTAAAAAATAATAAGCATAATTTTACACCTTATAGGGTATAATAATAGCAAAATTTCTTGACTTTATACCCGTAAGGGTGTAAAATATAGATAATAATTCTATGAAGAGGCGGTGTTTCAATGAATAAAATTGCCGTGTTTATAAAAGAAAACAGAAAGGCGGCGGGTCTGACGCAAGAAGAATTTGCTATGCGATCGGGGCTGGGGCTCCGCTTTATACGGGAGCTTGAGCAAGGAAAAGAAACGGTGAGAATGGATAAAGTCAACGTCGCTCTTTCTATGTTTGATATGGAAGCAGTACCCGGCAGAAAGGATGAAAAATAATGGACGCTTTCAGAACAGCCTACGTCTATATAAGAAATGTTTTTGCAGGAGAGCTTTGCGAAACAGACGAGGGGTATTCTTTCACTTATGACGAGCAATATTTAAGCAGTGAAAATGCCAGCGCCGTATCCCTTACCTTGCCGCTTTGTGAAAAGGCATATACTTCCAAAACGCTGTTTCCGTTCTTTGACGGGTTGATCCCAGAGGGTTGGTTGCTTGGTGTTGTGAGCAGAAACTGGAAAATAGATACGAAAGACAGGTTCGGTTTGCTGCTTGTTGCCTGCAAGGACGGGATCGGCAATGTCAGCATAAGGGAGGATCATATATGAATTGTTTATGCTGCGGAAAACCGCTTAAATCCGAGAATACCCTGTCAGGTTGGCACAAAAGCTGTATAAGAAAATTTTTCGGAACAGTTGAGCTTCCTGAAATTGCGATAGATGAAAAGACTTTAGAGCTTCTTGCAGCCGAAAGCACAAACAAGGGTTATACCGTTCCCGGCGTTCAGAAGAAGCTGTCTTTGCACCTATTTTCCGAGAAGGAAAATCCGAGACTTACGCTGATGAATTATCCTACGGGATATATTTTGAAACCACAGGTAGCTGAATTTGAAGCGCTGCCTGAAGCTGAGCAGCTGGTTATGACTATGGCGGACGCTATGGGAATCTCTACTGTTCCCCATTCGCTAATTATGGGGAATGGAAGTCCTGCTTATATTACAAAAAGAGTAGATCGGGTATTCAGGAAGAATATCGTACAGATGTTGGCAATGGAGGATTTCTGCCAGCTTGATCTGCGCCTGACGCAGGATAAGTACAGGGGCTCTTACGAGCGTTGTGCAAAAATTATCGAACGATATTCGTCCAGAAGCGGATTAGATATGACGGAGCTTTATTTGCGGCTGATCTTTTCATTTGTTGTGGGCAACTCAGATATGCACCTAAAAAACTTTTCACTCATAGAAACAGAAGAAGGGAGCGGAAAATACCTGCTTTCTCCCGCATACGATCTGCTTCCTGTCAACGTCATAATGCCCGAAGACAAAGAACAGTTCGCTCTTGCGATGAACGGCAAAAAAATGAATATCCGCAGGAAGGATTTTCTTGTGTTTGCTGAGGAATGCGGGATCACACGCAGCTCCGCCGAGAAAATGATCGAATGACAACATCGCATAAAGCATGACAACAACATCAGCGGTGCGGCGGTAATCGGAAATCCAAAATATAAGACCAAACGCCCGTTTCTGGCGGCTGGAATGTGTCAGCCGTATCGGAGGCGGGCGCTTTATTTTGATGAATTTATACGGGAGCATTTGTTCCTATAATTGCAGTGAGAATGCTTAATATAATGCGTTTTTTGCTTCAAGACAATTTCAATTTGAAACGTGATGTTTAAGGTTGCAGAGGCCTTTTGACAAGTCGAAAACAACCGACAGTTGAATAGTAAACAACTAATTGATAATTGAATACTTCTGAAGTGTCTTGTATAATGGAACTACACCGGTGAAAAGAAAGAATGTGA
>CANRGJ010000019.1 GCA_947630175.1 uncultured Ruminiclostridium sp.
CCCTCGTGATTGATTCCAATCTCCGGAATTACCAAAGGCGTGCATCCTATTCCGACTTCAACAGATCCGATAAAAAAATTCCTCGGCATTTCATTTTCCTCCTGACGACAATCAACAAAACACTGATGTATAAAATCAAAACCATATAGCGGATAACGGTATATCCATACAAAAAAACACATCCCGCAGCAGCCGCGAAGCCCATCCCAACGGTTGACAACACTTTTCTATAACTGTATACCTTCGCATATCCCAGCTTCGCCACCAGGGCCATATGGATCAGCAAAAGCCACAAATAACCGGCCAGAGTCGTATAGGCGGCGGCAGTATACCCGAATCTGGGAATGAAAACATAATTCAGTATCATATTCAGCAGCGCGGCAGATACGCTGGCGAGCGCCATTCCAATCGTTTTTTTCTTAAATTGCTCTACATTCACAAACATTGTATATAAAAACTGGCATATACATCCCAATGCTACCGGCAGTATTACATATATTGCTTCAATGTATGTCCGGCCACCTAATATCAAAAGAATTTCTGGTGCGACCAACATAATACCCACACCGCAGACAAAGAAACAATTTATGTACCTGGAGGCAAATAACCGTATCCGATCATACTCCCCGTTAGCGAGTTTTTCCGCCAGCCATGGGCCGTATGCCATATTCATTGCTACCAGGAACAGTATCATAATGCTTCCACAGTTATATGCCAGACTATATAATGCCGTTTCTTCTGATCCGCAGAAGAAAGTAATCATTAACCTGTCTGTTGAATTAAGAACTGTTAATGACAGGGCATGAGGTATATACGGAAGGCATATTTTCAAAGCATATTTATAACATCCGAAATCCAAATGTGTTATTTTTAATCCCTCAAAAATATATAAGATTCCGCCTAATACTATTGTGGTTGCCGACATTCCAAAAATAATTGCGGTCAGCTTATTCACAATAAAAAGGGAGAACAAAAGCGGAAGCAGAAAACCGCCAAATGAAATTATTATACTGATTAGCGCCGTTTTTTTATATTCAAAACAAAATCTTTCTCTCGCCTGATACAGATCAACTGCCGGAAAGAAAAACAAATAAATTATCATGATATTCAAATAAGTTCTGCTTATGCCGAAAAAGCACTCCAAATCCACCCAAAATATATTTAAAAGAATCGCCCAACATATTACAGATAATGAACTGAGCGTCAGTATATTAAAAATATAGTTATCAAATGATTTCGAATAATCATATCTGGCGCTGAAGATTGTAGGGGATAGATTGAGCGTAACAATAATTGTCAAAACGGCCAGAATCGAAGTATAGTTACTATATATACCATATTCCCCTTTAGTCAGAATACGCGTAAATATTGCTACAGTGATATAGCTTATTCCCCTTGCCAGAAAATGAGAAATGAAATACCAAAGTCCTGATCGCAACGCTCTATTATCGTCATTCATACTAAACCTCAATTCAGTTTTACAATGATTACCTCTTTATTTTCATACACAATACTTTGGGGATCCATAATGCTCAATATTTTATCTTTATTTTCCGCAAATGTCATCAAATAATCCACGTTCTCATCACTTAACAATTTTATGGCGTTTTCCTTCCCTTGCGCCGCATCTACTATAACCGCATTATCTTTTTTCCAAATATATCGTTCTGAAATAATACCCAATGGATATTGATAGAACCAGATATCATTCTGCAAATCTGAAGTAATTACTGATTCGTTATTTGAATATGATTTTAACCATAATGCAGCTTGATACTTTTGATCTGTAATAATAATATTGGGTCCCCCATAGATTTTTGGATCATCAATTTGTTTACACTTTGGGGCTACAGAATCATAAACCATATACTTAATATGTTCTGTTTTCCCGCTCACTACTGAACTGATTTTTGTCAGTCCCGATTCTAATGGGCTAATGAAATAACTGGAACGAACGAAAAAATAAACTCCCAATACAATGATCAATGTACTTCCTATAGGTAATATTTTTTTTAAACAGGGATACTTCTCCATTAAGTTTGGGTTCATGAAGTTTTCAATAGTCTTAATTGAAAAAATTATTCCATATGGAATCGCTGCCATAATAAAGTATACTTGTGAAAACCCTACCATTTCAAATCGTCTTGTAAGTATAACGCCAAAAATAAATCCGCAAAATAAAATAAAATTAAGAATGTCCGTTTGTTTTGGTTTTAAAATCATCAATAAAATTGCGACAAAGAACATAGCAAAAAGCGTGGGATGTACTTTTATAATATAGAATATTGAGAATAAAATTTCTCTAATGATACCTGGATATCCGCTTACCAATGTATAGACTGCTATCAGTTCTGGTCGATCTAATAAAAGGGAATTTCCTCCACCGCCTTTGATAAACGAGTTTACCGTTGTCCCTGTATCCGTAATGGGGCCGCTTAAAATAAGAATATACAATTTTACAAAAACAGACAATGAAACAAGACCATATATCATTCCCGACGCCAAATTACGTTTACGCGGCACAACCACCCAATAAACACACGTAATACCAACCATAAATAAAACAATCAGTCCAACTGGCCCTTTGGTACCAATACAACTAAAGAGAATCAATTCCATAACAACCATCAATTTCCAGTTATATTGATTTTCCTTAATCTGTCTAACAAATAAAGCCATTGAAAACATACCAAGCGCCGTACCTATATCAAAACCAAACGGTACCGTATAAAGATGACTTATTAATGTTACTCTGGTAAGTACTTCCTCCCCTGTCGTAAACAATATCATCACCATACTCCATATGATATATGGTGTTTTATGTACTACTGTTTTAACAAAACAATATACGGCACATATTAATAGAACGCTTGATTGAATAAATGAAAATCCGAAAGCATAATTATTTACAGGAATCCCTGTGCACATACATACAACTGCCGCTTGCAAGCTGGAAAAATAGTGATAATGATATGCAGTCCCAATATTTCTATAATTCTCCGGGGGAAATTTCTTAAACAGGCTGACAATATCGCCCGCCCAATAATAATAATCCCGATAATATGTATTGAATCCGATTACAACGGGACTCATATTATTAGCAGCCGAAATAAAGAATTGTAGCAGTAAGAGCACGAAAAGGAACGAAAGAATTAGTATATTCTCTCCCCTCTTTGGTATGGGGATTTTTTCCCAAAAATGAGTTGAAATTAAATATATAACAGCCAGTCCACTAACACAATATAAAACTACTACTAATCCCAATCTGCCCCAAACTGGAAATATTAATAAATATAGTATTATATTAAATGTATAACCTAATGCATATGATATCCCAAAGGTTTCCCAAAAGCACATATTTTTAATGTTTATCCATTGAAATACCGCAAATCCTACAATTATAATCCCAAACATTTCATAAAACAGATAAATAGCCGCATAGAAAATACAAATATCCTGAATATAAGCGCAAAATCCACAATACACTAGCACAAAAAGAAAGCTGAAAATAAAAGTTCTTTTCGTATTTTTTCCCATAGTCCCCTCATTATTTATATGGTTACCCATGATTCTTCCGGCAATCCCATTATCTCATCTACTTTCCCAAGCAGTAAATAATAAAGCCGTGATTCCATATGTTCGAAATATGCCAACATAAATTTACGTTTATCCCTGCATAGTTTCAGCAATAACGTTGATGTAAATAAAAGTAATATATCAGTTTCCGGGAACAAGTCCAATACTTCTTCCCCAGATAGTTCCAAATAATCTATTGTAATATCCAAGTCTGTCCATGGATATGTATAATTCTCTCTGGGATGTGTCTTTATCAGTATTTTTTTCCCTGCATAATTATCCTTAATCCATCTATGCAATAATTCATAAATATGTTCTGCATTGAAATTTTCCGCAAAAGGTGCGGAAAAAATAATCAAATCGAAAGTTTTTGATGGTTCCGTTTTGCTCTGCCTCATCAAATCTTTATCTTTTTCAATATTTTGCGAAAACAATTGCTTTATTTTTTTGTATTTTTTATACTGTATCTTTTCAGGGAGACTGCAATATTTAATAATCCATTCATCATATTTTACAAAATATCTATATCCGTCTATCGCATAACTCATTACATTAATTTTAGACAAGAAAAAATATAACAACTGTTCAATAGACCTTATATTATGTAATTTACATATGGGAAAATAGTCAGAAAATCCATCTTCCATACATATAACAACTTTATCTTTCCCCATATTTGCCATAGCAGTTTCAATTGAATTATAATCTGAATGTATAATATATTTTGAATAGTCATTTCTGCCTGTAATACTCATAATCAACTTTTCATCATACTTCTGGCGACAGCGAAAAATATATTGGAAAAAGTAGCGAACCACCCAACCTATTTTTTTTATTAAGGGCGCGTCAATTCGCCTGGCATCTAATACATACACTTTTGAAAAAAAACCGCACTCAATACATCTTTTATACATTATATCTGCCAAGATTTTCCCTTGTTTTCCGTTTGTGAAGCGGAGAACAATTGCTTCCCATATTCCCTCCGGATACATCGAATGATACCATTTGGTTTGTAACAGCATATATTGATTTGGTATTGCCACCAAAACTCTTTTATTATTTTCAATTTTTTCTTCGTCGATATAATTCATTTTTTTCATAGTATATATTATTCCGTTACTGGTCAAAATATTTAAACTTGCTCATAACATGAAATATAATAAGTGCTAAATTCATTAAATGCGCTCTTTCAATATAGCTACATATTATAATTGCATACAGTGTATATTTTCTGAGCGGTTGAATTCCTTTAAATGACAAAAAGTAATTATATAAATAATTCCTGTCTATTTCCAGTATAACGCCATGTAATATCTTGTAATTATTCCATTTATCCTTAAGGCTTCTCTGCTGTGCGGTAAATAAAATATTAAAGTAATATATCTTCAATAATACAAGCCGCAACTCTTCTTTGTCCCGAAATGTATAAAAATCCGTGTGGACGTCGATATAATGAATAGAATCTCCAATATAATAAAGAGAATTACAAATCATTTGTTGAATCTTTTTATATGATACGGAATCTCTTTTTTTTCTTCCCTCAGAGTCCTTATGAACCAACCAGTAGTATAAAACTTCAAGTATTTTGCTTATTTTTACACAATATTTTGAGACTTCAATAGTAAAATATACATCATCTATCACATCTTGTTGTATTTTAATATTATGCTCTTTCAGGATACTTGTCCTGGTCACACATCCATGATGTATATTCCATCCCCATTTGCTCTGATTATCACTCAAATGTTCAATTTGAATAATTTCACCTCTTTCATCAACATGTGCAACTTCAACAAATATCCTATCCGGATCTTCTTTCTTTATGACCTCAGCTATCTTTAGCAAACAATCTTCACTCATCCAATCATCTGCATCACAAAGCATCAGGTATTCTCCGCTGCAATTTTCAATAATTCTATTTTTATTTGAAATTAATCCATTATTCTGTGAGCTTTCCAGCAATCGAATATTCATATCAGGATTATTTTTTATATATTTCTTTATCACAGCAACAGAATTATCGGATGAAAAATCATCAGATATCAGAATTTCATAATCCGTGAATTCTTGCTTTTTTATGGCATTTAAGCCTCTCAGTATATAATCACCATAATTATATGATGCAATTCCAATCGTGATTAAAGGCCCCATAGAACACATTTCCTTTCTTTCTCATTTATCGAAATGATAATATCATATATTTGATTATCATTAACTTCGAACAAAAGAATATGAATTTAACTGTTCACGAAACCGTTCATTTTCCTGATGCATATTACAATAGAACGTCCATAAATTTCTTATTCCCTGTGGCATATCAGTAAATTCCCAACCTCCTGTTTCTTTCAATAATCTTGCATTATCCGCTGTGTATGGCAGTTTTTCTACACTGTTAATTATATAAACCGGAAATGGGGTCCCACAAATTTCCCTTATGATATCCGCTATCTCGGAAAGTCTGAATGCCCTTCCCGTACACACATTATAATCGTGAAACTTTGGCGTATGCTCAATAAACCACTCCATGAGCCGACATAAATCATCTATATACAAATAATCAAATTCCATATCCTGATTAATGGAAATATTTAACCCCCTTAATATTCGGCACATATTATTCGAGATAAAACGCCGGTTCCATTCTTCATATTTCCCATATACTCCAAAGAGACGCAGATTATATATATTATCAGATTTCCTTGCATCCTGATTCATAATATATTTGGAAAACCCATAGGCATCCTGTGGAATGTATGCCCCAAAGTATCCTTCCGACATATTGTGGATATAATGCTGCGTATCAAATTCTGCGCCGGATCCAAAATAATACATCTTATGATATAATTGACTACACCGCGCCAAATTCCAATACATCCTCAAATTTCCATACAGTATATCATAAGGATTTACATCTTCTTTTCCAATCCTGGTTGTATTGATATTGGCACAGTGGATCACGGTATGGAAAGAATGTTTATCCAGATACTGTGCGGTTTCTTCTGTATCAAGCAAATTTAATTCTTGCCTGGACGGCGCATATATCTGATATCGCTCCTGCAGATGCTCCACCAAATTCCTGCCTATGAATCCATTACTTCCTGTCACCAAAATTTTCCGCATCATTTCCCCTTAAGAATATTGTTCGTCCCTTGTAATCTGTGTTGTCGGTAATATCCGCAACATCTAAATGGGATGCGCCAAATCATGATTTGGGCACAAAATAACAAACCGTATCTGCGTAACTTCTTGTATAATGGCGCATATATACCTGATAATCAGGATTCCACGACAGGAGCAAATCCACCAGCTTATGCATATCGCCAGGTATATGATATACACTAACAGCCAATAAAGGCCTGAATGTCCGCACAGCATTCCTCATTCCCAGTAACGCGTCCGTTTCATATCCCTCCACATCCAACTTTACATAAGAATCATGCCCGGTGATATAATCGTCCAGCTTTATCATCGGAACAACTTGTGTTCCGCTTACGCCGACAAAGTTTCCTCCCCCACCCACGTCGTTTAGATATGTCTCTCCGTTGTCCGCGCCTACGGCAGCCTGTATGAATTCTATATTTTCATAATGCTTTAATCTCTCTTTTGCATCCTGGATAAACGCTACGGTCGGTTCAAAAAAGAAAATCTTTTTATAGCCTTTAGAATATTTAATATAATCCAACGTGCTTTCTCCTTTAAAACCTCCCACATCATAAAACGTATATCCTTTGTTTAGTTTCGGCGTAATAATATGATCGAAGTACTGGTCCCCTTCTTTTCCGGAAATTTGATATGCCGTTACAATATGCTTCAAATCCAGACTCATCCGATAATCCATAACTTCTGCATATACCTTTTTTGATATTTCATCTTCCAAAATATCATACAGCCATATATACTTCTCTCTATTTTTTTCAATCTCATCAAAGAGCCCCTTAAATGCCTGATAATATGTTTCCATACCTGCCCAAATGTATGCCATATCCTCATAGTATATATATTGTTTTATCCCCATGCCTTCCAATTGTCTTATGATATCTGCACAATCGATTGACGCTATGATGACAATGTCTTTTTTTGTCAGTTTATCAGGAGAATATATCTTTTTGTCTACATTCCATTTCTTCTCATCATTATCTATATATCCATATATTTTAATTCGATTTTGGGTGCATTGTTTAAATGCAAATTCTCCCAGTCTGCCTGTCCCCCAGATATATCCCCCCTCAGATAACATCTGTCCCAGGATATTACTGTACTTTTCCTTCAAATATTTTTCCTGATCTTGCTTTTTAAAATTCCTTAACTTATTACATATATTTTCCATTCTACTTTCCTTTTTCCTCCTCTGCGTCCAAATCAATATTCAGTTTTTCTGTCGTAACCACATCCGGCGTTTTGGATACTCTGTTCAATATCTCCCCCACGTATTCTCCGATAAGGCCCAGAATAAAAATCTGAACTGAACCCAAGAAAAAAATACCAATCAATATCGGTGCCTGCCCCATTTGGAAATTCCGCCACCAGATTAATTTCATGATAAGATATACCAGGCCGATCAAGAAACTCAAAAAAGAGAGTCCCATGCCCACAACCGTCATAATACGAATGGGAGCTGTCGAAGTCGTTACAAGAGAATTGATGGCAAAACTTAATGATCTCCAAATATTGTAGGACGATTTTCCACTCTTTCGCGCTCTCTGCTTATATTGTATCAGCTTTACTTCATACCCCATATCTGCAATAGCAAATCGAAATTGAAAATCATAATCCGTTTTTACATATCTTTCCAGTATTTCCCTATCGAACAGCGTGATTCCTGATATATGCTCGTACTGAGGTACGCTTGACAAATTTTGTATAATCTTGTAATATAGATGGCGGCACGCATATTTTATAGTTCCTTCTTCAGAACCGGTCTTCTGTCCGCAGACAACTTTATACCCTTCCTCCCAATACTTTAAAAATTCCGGGATCAATTCCGGCGGCTCTTGGAAATCACATGCAATACCGATAAAAACATCCCCAGTTACGTATTTCAGCGTGTTCCTGTCCGATCTGCCGTCCACGCCATAATTTCTGCTATTCATCAATACCTTGATATGCTTATCATCCAATACAAGTTTCCGCAATATATCCCTCGTTCCGTCTGTAGAACAATTGTCCGTAAAAATGATTTCATATTCATACGGCAATTTCTTCATAATATTCGTCAATGTTTCCGCCATATCACGGACATTGCCGACTTCGTTATAACACGGAACCGCTATACTGACTTTTTTCATGACAACTTTCCTTTTTTCATCTGTTGCGATTTAACTATATCGCAAATAAAATACTATCCGTCCCGTTACAATTCCAATAATGTCGTAAATACAGCTTATAATCTAATCCCAGATTCAATATAAACTGTGGGATTTCAACGATATCCTCAATTTTGTGATAGACACTGACAGCAAGGGCCGGTTTATAGAGCCGAAGTGTTTCCGTCGCGCCTTTCAATGCCTCCATCTCCATTCCTTCAATATCCATTTTTATATAATCGACCTTTTCTTTGCAGGTGTCGTCCAACCGAACTACCTCAATTTCAGGAACCGTTTCCCCGAACCCGCAGCCGAAATGAGAACCTTCAGAATGTTCTTCCTTCACAAAAGGGATGTGTGTATTTTTACTTCCGCAACCTTGATTCAACATAACGACCCTGTTATCATCCTTAAATTGCTGATACATCAGTTCGTAGCTACGTGGATCCGGTTCAAAGGCATAGCATCTGGTGAAATCATCCTCCATTGCTTCCTTAAATTCATAGACTGTATCACCTGTAAAAGCTCCGATATCTACAAATACCCCCCCCCGGATACGCTGCCCCATATGGCGCATGATAATATCAGGGAAATACTGTGATTTGTTAGAAATGTCCTCATACCAATCACAGTCATTGGTCACCGAGCCCATCAGGATATGTTTCAGCGTCTTTTGAGAAAATTCATCTTTCAATGTATCATAGATCTTCAGGATATCATCCCAGTGCCGTTGATAAAAGAATTTCCTGTCTTTCGTCCAAACACCCTGTATCACGCTTGGTGCAGGGTCAAAAGAGAAGACAAAATACTCCGGCCTTTTCTCCTTGATCTCTTTCTTGATTTCCTTACGGTATCTGGGTGCAGAGATAATCACCACAGCCTGAGGCATCTGTTCAAAAACTTCTTCAACGTTCCGAACACTCACCCCTTCACAAATCTCCTCGCAACCCATTTTTATTTTCTTGTCTACAATACAATAGACGGGGATTTGATGTATTCTGGCAAACTCGATATACCAATGCACGCCGGCGCCGCAGCCATACAACAGCACTGGCAATTTGATGTTTTCCTTTTGAAAATCTAAAAACTGATCTATCTTGTTTTCCCGATTCATGATATCATCCAAATTCATTTTCTATCCTCCGCCGGTCGTTCTCCCTTTCTATCCGTCAGTTATCTTCTTTCCCGTTCTCTAAGAACGGCCATAAATCCCGCAGCTTACCTGAAACCATCATACCGTTTTCGGCTACCCGTGACATTACTTTTGGCTGAATTTGAACGTCATCCCGCATATGTACATAACACAAAGCCGGGCCCTCCGAATCCAAAGTCTGATGTATCACGCTCTCTGTCTCGGCATGACTGTTAATTTCATATGTTAGAAGCCCATAAGAAGCTGCCACCTTTATGATATCAGGCAAATATAACCGGCTGTCTCTATTCGCCCCAACAAAATATCCATCAAAATGTGTCCTTTGCATATTCATAATCGACAGGTAACCGTTATTTCCGTTGATGAAGAATTTGATCGGGAGCTTCATTCCCACAATACTTGCCAGTTCTTGAATATTTAACTGCAGGCTCCCATCCCCTTCTATGCATACCGTTCTTTTTCCCGAAGCAAGGCAAGCGCCTATCGCTGCAGGAACTCCATATCCCATCGAGCCCAGGGATCCTGTGGCTAACGACCTTTGATTCCGTCTATTTTTATAAGCCAGCCAAAACACATCAATCCCTGCTCCGGAACTTCCGGGTATCACCACATCGTCATCCGCCAAGGCATCGGACAGCTTGTCGACAAAATAATAGGGATTTACGGATCCTTTTTCTTTCTTAAAATCCTCCAGGACAATAGGATATTGTGTTCGCCAAGCCTGACACTGTCGAAGCCATACACTCCATTCATCCCGCCTTACCAAATCTGCGCTTTGCCGCAACAATTCCTCGAGAAACGCAGTCGCATCCGCCGGAATCTTTAACGCTATATCAAAGGCGAACTTGTCCAATTCGTTCCTATCGATATCTACAATAACCTTTTGGGCCTTCGGCGCAAAGTCGGATGGATCATAGCCTATCATGGCAGGATCCAGCCGGGTGCCAATTGCTATGATCAGGTCGGACTCCTGCATGGTAAAGTTGGAATACCTGGGGGCCACCATTCCTGGCTTACCAAGATTACATTCGTGATCGAACTCTAAAAGTTCGGTCGCAATCCAACTGAATAGAATCGGGATCCGCAGCCTTTCGATGAGTTTGCGAAATTGCTCTTTCCCGTTTTTGCGTTCAATGCCCTGCCCTGCAATAATAACCGGACGTCTTGAATCCTTTAGAAGGGATACTGCCTTTCTGACCGCACATGGTAAATCGTATGCAGCAGTTTCCTGAGGAATAAAGGATGGTAAAGAATCCGCATCAATATCCGCAGCCTGGATGTCTAAGGGGATATCAAGCCACACAGGGCCGGGTCTTCCTTTTTTCGCTTCATATACCGCCCTGTCTAAATGATACTTAATTTCATCAGGAGCCTTGACTGTCACCGCATATTTCGTGATCGAGGATACAATATCAACAATGCCAATCTCCTGATTTCCGCGTTGTCTGACGCCATATGTATCTTTCAGATCTGTCGTTTTTGCCTGGCCGGAGATGACTAACATAGGTGTAGATTCCAACCATGCGGCTGCCACACCTGTAACCGCATTCGTGCCGCCGGGGCCTGTCGTCACCAACACGACACCTATATTATAATCAATTCTGGCATATGTCTCCGCTGCCATTGCACAGGCTTGCTCATGCAGAAGCGTCACATATCCTAATCTCTTATTTTGTCCCAATGAATTGACGAGGTGCATAGCTCCGCCGCCGGGGAACATAAAAACATGTCTTACACCCAATTCACTGATATAATTCCAAATGTAGTCCGAAACTTTCATATGCAGTTCCTCATAAGCTCCGAAAGGCATTTACAGCCTTCCTATTGTAATTATAATTGTACGGGATGCCCCTCTTTCATTGATTTTTTCATAGCCAATGCTATTTCGAGGCTTCCAATACCGTCCTCCAAAGTAAGCGTTTTTTGTTCCCTGGTTTTTACATATTCTAAAAACAGCACCAATTCTTCCATAAACATATCATTACGGGAAAACTCATGGAACGTTTCATCCTGAACAGAATTCTCTCCGAACAATGTATACCGATTTTCCAACAGATCAATCTCTATCTGCCCCTTAGTGCCGATCACTCTGCAACGTCTAATCGGCGGCCTCTGAAGAAAATCCTGATGTAGCATAACGGAAAAACCTTTATCACCCTTATAATTCCATATCGTGCTTGCGGAATCTTCCACATCTATTTCTAAATTGCTATATTTATCCCCAATACAATATACCTCTGTGGGCATGCCAAATATCCAATACAGATAATCTATTTCATGTATCTGACATAACACCACGCCTCCGCCGGTCACTGCCTGCGATTCATTCATAGTTCGATAGTCTTCATATTTATGCATTCCCGTCAGCAATTCACCCATGTGACAGTCCACAGATACAACCCGTCCTATCACTTTTTTATCTATTGCCTGTTTTAGCCGGATGACACACGGATGCATACGCATCTGAAATCCTACATATACAATGAGTTTTTTTTCGTGCACAATTCGTATTAATTCCGTGACATTATCCATTCTGTCGGAAACCGGTTTTTCCAGGAAAAAATCCACGCCTCTCTCCGCAACTTTTAAAGCACAGTCCATATGCATACTGTTTGGATTGGCAATGAAAGCGATATCCGGTTTATCTTCAAGCGCTTTATCAAGATCATCAAACTCAACAATATGATATGTCTCCTCGACAGACTGCCCTTCCACAACACTCAGATTGTCATCAAACAGTCTCTTGAGTTTTCTCACACGGAATGCAATAAAACACACCTCGTCTCCCAGCAGTTTTCTTAAATTTCTGACATGCCTTTGCCCTGCACTGCCCAGGCCGATAATAAGCACTTTTATCATTTTAGTATGCCTTTAATATAATCCAGATTTTTACAGGTATCTCTAACCGCATCATGATAATAGGACTCCAGAATATAACAGCCCTCATAAGAATGCTTACCCAATGTGCGGAAACATGCATTTAGATCAGCATCTCCCTCTCCCAGCATCACTGTTGTTCCACCGACTTTTTTATCTTTCAAATGTACCTCTTTTACAATGTCACCATAGCTGTCTAGCTCTTTTGCAGAATCATAGCCCATACCTGCTGCGTTTCCTATGTCATAACATATCCCGACCCTAGTTCTATGAAATCCTGACAACCATTCGCTTAAATCCGCCAAACGCTCGTTTGACTCAAAAAGAATATTAACTTCATTGACAGGAAGCTCATTAACCAGGTCATATACACTGCTATCCGCTAATTGCATTTCACTGGCATCAAACATCGGAATAATAATATTGCCGCAGCCTGTCATTTCGGCACTAAAAAGAAGTCTGTTTAAGATATAGAGGTTATTTTCTTTCTCTTTCCTGTCATAAATTGATCTTCGCATAAAATAATTTGCACAGATTCCGCTGAGCCGAATTTGGGTTTCCCGGCAAACCATATTTATTTTGTCGATATCCAAAATAATAGGATTACGCTTCCATCCACGTTCATTAAACATCCACTCCACACAGTTAAAGCCCAGCCTCTCAGCCAGATACAATTCTTTTGTCCAATTCCCCTCTGGAAATGCCTGTGGGAAAAAACCACCCTTTTCCGTCAGTCTTCCCTGCATAAACCCAATCGCATTCTTTACCAACATGTTCTGCCACCATCGATAATCACCGTGGAACCTGTCATATAAGAACTTGCGTCAGAGATCATGTATAACACAGTACACTGATATTCATCTACATTCGCCATACGTCCCATGGGAACAAGATTTGTAAGTTTATTTACAAATTCTGGATCCTGCCCGTTTTCTACACCCGCAGGGCAAATTGCATTTACCCTTATTCCCTTATCGGCCCAATATGTTGCAAGATACCTGGTCAGTCCAATCAATCCATGTTTGATTACCGAATAGGTTACGGGTTTAACTGTCTGATCCTTATCTGCAACCCCATCTTTACGATAAATTCTCTGGTCAGGGGCAATAATTCCAAGATCAGATGATATGTTTAAAATAACCCCTCGTTCATTATCCTCCATCGCTTTACCAAACACCTTGGCACACAAAAATGCTCCGGTAAGACCTACCGCAATATCATCTTCCCAAATCTTCATAGGGAAATTGTCAAATCTGATGGTACCGAGATTAGCGGACTGGGCCTCCACTTTAGGGTTGTTTGCGGCATTATTAATCAGTATATCAATATGTTCATATTTCCCCAGTAAATTCTCCCTGATTTTTATCAGTTCTTCCTCATTTGTGATATCTGCTTTATAGAATTCAACTTTGGAATCAGGATATAAGCCCGCAAGCTGTGATCCTGCCGATTTTAAAGCATTATCCGAAATATCCAAAAGTATCGGGATTCCCCCGCCTTCTAAAACAGCCATTGCGTGCTGTCTACCCAGCAAACCGGCCCCACCTGTAATGATACAGGTTTTCCCGGATATTTTAAATTTATCAAGTAACATCTTTTCTTTCTCCTCTGAACATCCTATATTCGACATACTCAGCAATTACATGACCCAAAAAGATATGCGATTCCTGGATTCGCGGCGTGTGCAATGACGGTACCTTGATTACATAATCCGCCACGCCATTCAGTCCGGGATTGGAAAATTCCCCCATCAGCAGGACAGAAACGATGCCATACTTCTGCGCATATCGAAGTGCCTCCAGTACATTTTTGCTGGAACCGCTGGTGGAGAGCCCGATCAGCATATCCCCTTTCTTCGCTTTTGCCTCCAATTGTCTAACAAATACCTGCTCAAAGCTGTAATCGTTACCGATTGCGGTAAGTGTAGAAGTATTAACCGACAGCGCTTCGGCGTTAAGGGCCGGGCGTTCCCTGTAAAACCGGCTGACGAATTCCGTTGCGATATGCTGTGCATCGGCTGCGCTTCCACCATTGCCGCACAGATAAATCCCGCCATTTTGCCGCAGTATGGAAATGATCCTGTCGCCAATTTTTATAACCTTATCCGTCAATTCCTGATCGGAAGCCAGCTTTTTGAAAATATTCGCGTGTTCTTCCAATCGCTTATAAAAGAAATTATGTCCGCACTCCGGGTTATTGTATCGATCCAGCAGAGAAATGATCTCCCAGATACACCCCTTGCCGCCGTCATTGTGTAAGATGATATCTGCGGCAGCCTTTACCTTATCAATGGCGTTGGCCGGGCACAGACCCAATCCGGCATAAGTCAGGGGTTCCACATCATATTTCCCGTCGCCGACATAGCAGATATTCTCCCTGCTGATCCCCGTATTCTGTTCGATCTGCCGCATAGTTTCTTTTTTGTTTTTACTGCCCCGGTAAAAAAAATCCCACGGAAATCGCTTCTCAAAATAGTTGACAATACTCGTGTCTTCTCCGGTAATGGCGGCGAGCTTGTACCCTCTGCGGTGCAGTTCAAAGATAGCGTCAATATCCTTCAAATTGATCTGTTTCTGTTCTTTTCCGCTGGAATCAATAATTACGGATCCATCTGTAATAACGCCGTCAATATCTAATACGATCAGTTCTATCATTCCGTTATCCTCTGAGCTTCTTTTTCACTTCTTCTTCCGCGGCTGTCAGAACCTTTTCTCCTGTACCCATAACCTTTTCCGCTTCCCGTATATCCCGAACTAGTCGGCATAGTTCATAGGGTTCAATAGACGCTTTCTGATCGGAACCATACATATATTTGTCCAGCGTAATATGGCGTTCGATAGAGGTCGCTCCGGCCGCCACGGCGCAGATGCTTACGAAAGTCCCCTCCTCATGTCCGCTGTATCCGACCTGGCAATGATATTTGTCTGCGAGTACCCGTATCAGCTTTAAATTTGCATCTTCCTCAGGCATGGGATAGGTACTGTTACAGTGCATCAGTTCAAAAGGACAGTTATGTTTCCTGAATATTTCCACCGCATGGTCAATCTCCGCATATGTACTCATGCCGGTGGCAATAAAAGTATACTTTCCTTCTCCTGCAATCTCCTCCAGCAACTCATCGTTGGTCAGCATAGCGGAGGCTACCTTGTTGTATTTACAGTCATACTGGCGCAGAAACCTCTGGGAATCCACATCCCATGCGGATGCGTACCACACAATTCCTTTTTCCCTGCAATACCGATCTATCTCATCATACTCGCGCCTGCCGAACTCCAGCCCCTCCTTCTGGGCGCGCTGGGTATTCCCCCAGGGGCTCTGCCTCGGGCTGTCCAGATATTCTTTGGAATATACCTTATCCACCGTGCGCTTCTGAAATTTTACAGCATCGCAGCCTGCGACTGCGGCGGTATCGATCAGTTTCTTGGCAAGGCCCAGATCTCCGTTATGGTTAATGCCGATTTCCGCAATAATAATAGTTCTCACAATGATTCTCCTTTAATACTGTTTCTAATCATTTTCACCATGTAATCGATCCTCTCATCCGTCATCCCCGGATAGACGCCCACCCAGAAACTGTCTTTCATAATCCGATCCGTATTCTCCAGGCACCCGATGACGCGATACCCTTCCCCGCTTTTTCTCATTACATCAAAACAGGGATGTTTGATCAAGTTACCCGCAAAGAGCATTCTGGACTGAATTCCCTTTGACTCAATATACCTTACGACTTTATTTCGGTCAGTTCCCTCCTGACAGGTAATGAGAAATCCGAACCAGTTCGGTTTCGCATTTTCACAGGCTTCCGGAAGAATAAAGCATTCTTCAGTTCCCTGCAGGCCTTCCTTCAGGCGATTGAAATTGTGCCTTCTGCGCTCTGTAAACAAGGGCATTTTCTTTATCTGCGCACAACCGATTGCAGCCTGCATATCTGTAGCCTTCAGGTTATATCCTAAATGAGAATAAACATATTTATGATCATAGCCCCTTGGTAATTCTCCAAATTGCCCGTCAAACCGATGCCCACACAAATTATCCTGTCCGGACGGACAGATGCAATCGCGTCCCCAATCCCGAAAAGAGCGGATTATCTTATGCAATAGAGGATTATTTGTATATACCGCGCCGCCCTCTCCCATCGTTATGTGATGGGGCGGATAAAAACTGGAAGTTCCGATATCTCCGATCGTACCGGTCAGCTTTTCCTCCCCATCCAAAAGATATCTGCTGCCTAATGCATCACAATTATCCTCGATCAACCACAGCCCATATTTATCGCAGAATTGTTTCACCGTCGAAAGGTCAAAAGGGTTTCCCAGCGTATGCGCGGCCATAACGAGCTTCGTTCTGGGCGTCAATGCCTCCTCCAGCCGGGAAATATCGAGATTATACTGCGGAATTGTAACATCCAAAAACACCGGGATCACGCCATATTGCAAGGCAGGCGTCACTGTAGTGGGAAAACCGGCCGCCACCGTTATCATCTCATCTCCCGGTACGATCTTTCTATCACCGAGCAGAGGTGACGTCAGTGCCATAAAAGCAAGCAAATTGGCAGACGATCCCGAATTCACCAAAGAGCAGTAATTCACGCCGAGATACTCCGCAAATTCGCGTTCGAACCTGTCGGTATAGCGCCCGGATGTCAACCAGAAATCCAACGCGCTGTCTACAAGCAACTCCATCTCCTCAGCATCATATACCCGAGAGGCATAAGAGATTCGTTCTCCTTCCCGATATTCTTTCGGTGCCTTAAACTGATGGTAAAACTTCTTCACCTGTTCTCTGATCTGTCGGCGCGCCTCCGCTTCGTCTTTCCATTCAAACATTATTTCGTCCCCCGGCCTATTATAACGGCCCTATTAATTGCTCCATTTTGGTGCAAACTGCTCTCCGATCTGAATAAAGGATTCTTTTTTATTCCAGTTGCAATGAGAGGATTGATAGCAACGTTCACAGGAAATATCCATTTTTCCCGCGCAATTAACGATTTCTCTGTACCTTTGGAATTCTGCCGCATTCCAAATATCCATAAAATGATTTGTTTTATCATAAGGGAAAAATTTCACCGGAGTAGACATACAGGGACGGACATATCCGTCAGATCCCAAAAAGAAATCCCTCCATACCACATAGCAATCCTTATGTGATTTTATGCCCGCTATATCCTGTCCTTGTATATGGGGAAGTTTCAGCAAAACGCCAAGGTTTTCTCCTAATGTTAACGCTTCAGTAAATATGTCGGCTACCTCCCGGGATTTCCCCCATAGGCTTTCCTTCCTCATATTCTCTTGAAAAACAGTGAGATATACTACTTTAACTTCTTCAATACCGATATCCGCCGCAAGCCGTACTAAATCAGGCAACTCGCGCAGATTGGATTCCATGGCGCAAAACACAAAATTGATCCAGGGATATTTTAACCCATATAATCTTTTAATCCGTACGATATCCCTCAATTCTTTTGAAATGGCATTTATATCAGATCCTCTCCTGATTCTCCCGTTTGTTTCATCTGTCGCGCCGTCCAGACTAACGGCAAAAACATCCACATTATAATCAAAAATAGCGTTTTTAATTTTCCCCAAAGTCATTCCGTTCGTACAAAAATACTTTCTGGCACTATGATTGTTGACCGTCTTCAGCATTTCCGTGAAATGAGGATGGATCGTGGGCTCTCCCCATCCCATCAACGTAACTTCCTCTATAGAATCCATCAACGGTTCAAAACTGTAAAACAAATCCATATCAAAGACTGTTGGCCTAAAATCCGCAGCATTTCTCCCGCACATCACACAATTTAAATTGCAGGCATTTGTCAACTCGAAAACAAGCCTTCTGGGATAGGATTTTAATATCGTTTCACCTTTTTCCATTTCTTCTATATTTATTACACTATTTTCCCGCTGTTTAGCAGTTAGTTCTTTCCCTTTGAACAATTCTTTTGTTTTCGCGCGTAGTATCATCTTCTCCTCCTGCCTTATTCTTACCCATAATCAACGGTACAGCGTGAAATTACATTTCAATATGCTTTAACGTATTGTTCTGCAGTTCCCCGGTTCTTTGATTATGTTTATCATACTTTCCAGACCCTCCACGGCGCCTTTCCGTTCTCCCATAGATATTCCAATACATTTTTCTCCTGCATCGTATCCATGCACTGCCAAAATCCCCTGTATCGGTACGCCACAAGCTGATGATCCTTGACCAGGCTTTCCAGCGGCTCCCGTTCCAGAACCGCTTTATCCCCATCCAAATAATCAAAAAACTGCGGCTCACACACCATGAAACCCATATTAACCACACTGCCGTCCGTATCGTTCTTTTCCCGGAAACCAATCACTTGATCGTTGTCGTCAATATCAAGCACCCCAAACTTCTGACCCACGCTGGTAGCCGTCACGGTACAGTATTTTCCATGGGAACGATGAAATTTTATCAGTTCAGCTATATTTATATCCGATACGCCGTCACCATAGGTGAGCAGAAATGCCTCATTTCCAATATACTTTTGAATACGTTTTACCCGTCCGCCCGTCATCGTATTGAGCCCGGTATCTATTATCGATACCCTCCACGGCTCGGAATGGCTGGAATGTACCTCCATGCGGTTCGTTTTCAGATCGAACGTCACATCCGAGTTGTGGAGATAATAATTGGCAAACCACTCCTTGATCACCTGCTGTTTATAACCCGCGCATATGATAAAATCATTAAATCCGTAATACCCGTACAGCTTCATTATGTGCCACAGGATCGGTTTCCCGCCTATTTCGATCATGGGCTTGGGCTTAAACATGCTCTCTTCGCTGATTCTCGTCCCGTATCCTCCCGCAAGGATTACTACCTTCATTTCGATTCCTCCCGCTCCCCGTCTGTAAGCGCGGCATATCTGTGCTTCAGATAAATTTTTTCCAGCCATAGCCGTCCGTTATCCGGCACGATCCTGGCGCATACCTCTTTGCCGTATGCCAGCAGAAGCCCCGCAAAACGTCCCGGTCCCGCTTTTGGCCGCAGACCATGCTTTTGCCTCACCGCTTCCGTTTCCCGATAGCGCAGCACGAACCGGGTAGAGGAAACGCCCTGCAGGCAAAAGACGGCTATCAGCCTGTCCACATACAGAAACCGGGCCCCTTTTTCGTACAGCGTCAATAGATT
>CANRGJ010000020.1 GCA_947630175.1 uncultured Ruminiclostridium sp.
GGGGGAGACCCTTTTGGAAAAGGGTCGTCCCCCAAACCCCCTCCCTAAAACTTCTGACTATTTTTTTCAAAAGGGGCGACGCCCCTTTGAAAAAAATCATTAAAAGTCTTTGGAAAGAGGTCTGGGGAATAACCTTTCTTCAGAAAGGTTTTCCCCAGTGGTACACATTGCCTGCCGCAGCGCTTTATTTTTATCAGTCCTCACTGTAAGCCTGCCATTTGCAGGCGGTGAGCTCCATATTTGTAAAGGTTGCTTTAAACGAAGAATTTCCCGGACTGCACGCATAGATTCCGAAAGAAATTTCGCCTGCCGCCTCCCACATATGGCACACACGCATTTGCGTAAAGCGCACGCCGTCGTCGGAGCATTCGATACAGAAATCGTCCTCTCGGCGGCTGAAACGATACCACATACTCTTTACGGAAGCGGGTATCGCAGTGGTTGCCCAGTCGGAATATCCGTGATTGGTAGCGACGCTGCCAAGGTGCTGGTACTCCTCGTTCTCAAACTCGATAGACGCTTTCAGCCAGTTGTCGCTGTCAAGATACATCACAACGCCGCACTGGTCGAAACGACGCTTGCTGTCAAACTCCGTCTTTACAGTAAACGAAAAAAACTTTTCGCCCGTTTTCATTTGCAGTACGGGAGCGTTATCGTTCTGAAAATGATAGTAGGTGCGCTGCCATAAGTCGGTATTAGGCTTGGTCACTATCTCGATTTTGTCGGCTGAAATGGTGCAGGACTGAGGTTCCCTCGTCCATTCCAGCTTTGAAACGTCAAACATATTTTTCTCCTTTGTCCTTTCAGCGTTTTTTCACTGATTCCTTAATTGGTTTTTCAGTTTAATGATAAACGGGAATTTATTTCTCTTTTCTGAACTCATCAATATTCTTTTTACAATTATATGCTTCCATTAGTTTTTCATCTTCCCAAGTCCATTGCTTTTCAATATCTATCTTTTGCACAAGCATTTCATATGTTGGCTCGGCAGGAAAAATATCGCATGGATATTGATTGCAATATCCACAATGCTTAAAGCCTTTTTCAATTACACATTTTCTTGTTTTACACGCAGGGTCTTGCAAAACAGAATTTTTCTTTTCGCTTAAGCAGCCGTCACATATTATTGTTGATGGGTCTGCATTATATTCTGGAAATATTTTGCTGAATACAATACAAATTTCCTTACGTCTATCATTTTTCTCAACATTAGGACGATAAAGCAAGCATAAATCACATCTGTTGCCACATTTTGAAAATGCCTTCTTTTCCATTGTAAATCCTCTGTTAAATATCAATTCATCAAAAACTATTATTACATTGCTTTTTCAGCAGCTTCCCGCCAGCTCTTCCAGTTCCTGCCTGCTGAAATAATACTTCTTCCCGCAGAACTGACAGTTCACTTCCGTGTCGCCCTCTGCTTCCTCCGCAAGCTGAACAAGCTCCTTTTTGCCCAAGGAAATCAGCATACGCTGAGTGCGCTCACGGCTGCAGGTGCATTTGTAGCCGCAGTCCCAGCTGTCCAGTATCTCACCGTCAAGCCCCTCAAGTCCCATCAAGGCTATCTCTTCGGGGGTCTTTCCGTCGGAGAGCATTTGGGTGACGCTCTGCATATTTTTGATATTTTTTTCGATGAAGTCGATTGCCGCTTCGTTTATGGGCGGCACAAGCTGTATCATATACCCGCCCGCCGCCTTGACGCTGTGGTCCCTGTCAACAAGCACGCCGAGGGCGCACACCGTGGGTATCTGCTCGCTTATTGCGTAGTAGCTTGTGATATCCTCGGCTATCTCTCCCGAAACTATGGGGGATTGGGTGGCATAAGGCTCTTTCAGCCCCAGATCTCTTATCACCGCTAAAAATCCGTCCCTGCCAACGAAGCCGCCTACGTCAAGCTTTCCGTTTTCTTTCAGCGGCAGATCCGCCTGCGGGTTCTCGCAGTAACAGCGCACGTTTCCCATATAATCTGCGGCGCAGACTATCGTGCCGCCGACGCCGCCCCCGTTTATCCTGAGGGTAAGGGCGTCGTCCTCGCCTTTCATCAACGCTCCCATAATTGCTCCTGCGGCGCAAAGCCTGCCCATTGCGGCGGTGGCGACAGGAGAGGGGGAGTGTATCCTCACTATCTCGTTGCAAATGTCCGTTGCGTCAACGGAGCTGCAAAGCACGCTGCCGTCAGCGGACAGCGCACGGACTAATTTTCCCATTTCAGTTTCCTTTCAGCTTATTTCAGCAGTTCGTCCTTGTGCATTTCTATGTGGAGCATTATGTGGCCGATATTCCCCTCACCCGCATATTTCCGGGGGTCGAAGAAATCGTGGTCAAGTTCGCTCCAGTAAAGCTCGTTTTCATCGCCGCACACCTCGACCTGCTTGTTCAGCCGTCCCACGTAGACCTCAACGTAACAGTCGTCAAGGGGATAGCTGAAATCCATAAGGTGAGTTATGACAATATCGGCGCGCGTTATACCAGTTTCCTCAAAAAGCTCGCGGTATGCGGCGGAAAGCCCGTCCTCGCCCTGCTCTATCTTGCCGCCCACAAAGTTGGAAAGACCCTTGTAGGGGTCTTTTTTTCGTCTGCACATCAGCATTTTGCGGGAAGTATCGTCAAAAACAGCTATCAGATTATAGCCCTGCATCTATCTTTTCCTCCCGCAGATAAAATATTTTTCGCTTTTGTCGGTAAATTTGCCGCCTGAGGGGTAATCGCTTATCTCAATATCGCAAAAGCTGCTTTTCTCCAGCATTTGCCGCACCGTTTCTACATCGGGAGCAATTTCGCTCAGGCTATCGGTGTATCTTGTGTAACTGCCGTCCCCGTTTTCCTTGAAAAAGTCAAGGAACATATCCACACGCAAAAGCGGGTCGCTTTCGTCAAGCTCGTTCTGCCATGCGCAGAACAGTCCCTCATAATCAAAGGTGAAAGCGTTGTTTGCAAGCACTTCACGGTGCTTATAGGGAGCGTTCAGGTCGGCGGCAAAGACTCCTCCCTCTTTAAGCGAGCGATAAACGCCGTCAAAGGCGCTTTGTATCGCTTGGAGGGAGGGAAGGTGATTTATGCTGTCAAGGGCGCAGGCCGCGAAATCAAACTGTCGTTCAAAGGGCAGTTTTGTCATATCGCAGCGCAGGAAGCGCACGTCGGAGCCTTTTGCGGAGGCAATAGCCAGCATTTCCTCCGAAACGTCGGCGGCGGTGACGGAAAAGCCCAATTCTTGCAGAGCAACGGACAAATTCCCCGTGCCGCAGGCAAGGTCAAGCAACTCTCCCCCGCATTTGCGCAAAAGCCCTGCATATGTATTTGCAAGGCTTTTGTAATCAATATTTTCAGTCAGTCTGTCGTAAAAAAGGGCAAAGTCGGAATAGCTCATTTTACTTTCTTCTTTTTCTTACTTTCTTTTTCCTTCATACGTTCAAGCACCAGCCTGTACCCGCCCTTTCCGTAGTTCAAAGCGCGGTTCACCCTGCTTATGGTGGCGGTGGAAGCGCCTGTCTGCTCGGTAACGTCGCTGTATATCATATCCTCGGACAACAGCTTTGCCACCCTGAGCCGCTGGGACAGCGAAATTATTTCAGGCATAGTGCAGAGATCCTGGAAAAAGCTCTCGCATTCCTCAGCCGTTTCCAGCATAAGGACTGCCTGCATCAAATACTTGATGTCCTCTTCGTTCATTTTGTTGTGAATATTCACTTTATGACGCCTTACTTTCTGTTTTTTATTTTTGTATTGCGTTACGCTGTAAAAATATTACTGCGTGTAATTATATTTTACCAAAATATTACAGAAAAGTCAATAGTCTGTTGTTGACCTTTTGTCAACTTATTTTTAATTAGGGTTGACAATGCTGCAAAATTATGCTATTATCAACTGCGGAGGAAAATGATATGAGCGTTAAGGCAGAATTGTTGCAGATACTTATAAACGGAGAGGGAAAGGAATTTTCGGGACAGGAGCTGGCGGACAGGCTGGGCGTCAGCCGCACCGCCGTGTGGAAGGCGGTAAATTCGCTTATCGCAGACGGAGTTGAGATAAAGGCGGGGCAAAGCAGAGGCTATTCCCTGCTAAGCAGCGGCGACCTGCTGTCCGAGGGGGCGGTAAGGGCGTTCCTCCCACAGAAAAACAGGGATATTCCCCTTATCGTCCTGCAGGAGGTGGATTCCACAAATACCTACGCAAAAAAGCTGGCGGCGGACGGCGCTCCAGACGGGACGACGGTCATCGCAGTGACCCAGACGGCGGGCAGGGGGAGGCGTGGGAACAGCTTTTATTCCCCGCCGAAAAGCGGGCTGTATATGACTATTGTACTGCGCCCCGAAATGCATAAAGCGGAAACGGACACCTTTACCATATGCGCAGGGTGCGCAGTGTGCAGGGCGGTAGAGGAGCTCTCAGGCGCAAAGCCGCTGATAAAATGGGTGAACGACGTTTATCTTGAGGGGAAAAAGATATGCGGCATACTGTCGGAGGCAACCGTTGATTTTGAAAGCGGACAGCTTGACAGCGTGGTGACGGGGATAGGGATAAATATTTCCACTGAGGATTTCCCCGACGGGCTTGAAAAAAAGGCGGGAAGCATACGCGCGGATATTCCCCGCGCAAAGTTAGCGGCGGAGGTATGGCGGGAACTGAATTTCTGCCTTGACAGGTCGAGAGAGGAAAATATCGCCGAATACAAGTCAAAATCCCTCGTGCTGGGAAAACAGGTCAGCTTTGTGAAAAACGGCGTTCCTCATACCGCAGAAGCGGTGGATATAGACGAAAAGGGGCGGCTGATAGTCAGCTTTGAGGGAAAGACCGACGCCCTCGATTCGGGCGAAGTGTCGGTGAAGCTGTAAATGAAAGGAAAAATTATGAAGATAAAAACTGTTGATCTGGTGCTTATTGCGCTGTTTGCGGCGGTGACTGCCGTGATGTCACAGCTTTCCATTCCAACACCGTTCGGCGTTCCTGTTTCACTGCAAACCTTTGCGGTGGCGCTTTGCGGGTATTTTCTGGGAGCGAAAAAGGGGACGGCTTCGATAATCGTGTATATTCTGGTAGGGGCGGTGGGCATTCCCGTGTTTACGGGGTTCAAGGGCGGGCTTGCCGCTTTGCTTGGCGTTACGGGAGGATTTATTTTCGGATTTATCCCACTGGCGCTTTTGTGCGGGATAGAGTACGGGCGGCTCAGAATGCCTGCGAGAACGGCTCTGCGCCTGCTGACGGGAGCAGGCGGGATACTGGTCTGCCATATCTTCGGGGCGGCGCAGTACGCTTTGCTGATGGGGATAGACCTTGTGCAGTCGTTCCTGACGGTGAGCGTGCCGTTTTTGATAAAGGACTTTGCAAGCCTTGCTGCGGCGTATCTTGGCGCAATGGCGGCAAAAGCCGCAGTGAGAAAATTCACGGTGGGAAACAGGTAAAATTTTCTTTTTTTCTCTTGACAAAACTTTATAATACACTATAATAAATGTAATGTTAATTTTTGAAAGCGGAGGAGAAAAAATATGAAATTTTCCGAAATGCCATATCAGCGCCCCGACCTTGAACAGCTCAAAGCGAAGCAGGCGGAGCTGAACCAAAGGCTTAAGGACGCAAAAAGCTATGAGGAGGCAAAGGCGGTATTTCTTGAGGATCAGGAAAACGGCAAGGTGCTCCAGACTCTGTACACTTTAGCAAGCGTAAGGCACAGCATAGATACCAGAGACGAGTTTTACAACGGGGAGGAGCTTTTCTGGAACTCCGCCGTCCCCGAGCTGGACGAATACTCTCAGCAATGGACGCTGGCTTTGCTGGCTTCTCCTTTCAGAAAGGACTTTGAGGCGGAATACGGCGAATTGCTGTTCAAAAATGCGGAGATACAGCTCAAGTGCTTTTCCCCTGAGATAATCCCCGAATTACAGCAGGAAAACGACCTGACACAGGAATATGAAAAGCTGCTGGCGTCTGCACAGATACCATTTGAGGGGAAGATATACACCCTTTCTCAGCTCACGCCCTTCAAGACCGACCCCGACGACGCTAAGCGCCTTGCCGCATGGAAGGCGGAGGGTCAGTGGTACAAGGACAATCAGGCAAAGCTGGACGAGATATACGACAAGCTGGTAAAGCTGCGTGACAAAATGGGCAAAAAGCTGGGCTACGAGGGCTATACCACCCTGGGCTATTACAGAATGAACCGCAACTGCTATGACAAGAACGACGTGGAAAAATTCCGCAGTGCGGTGGTGAATTATCTTGTTCCCGTGGCGGACAGCATTTATAAGGAGCAGGCAAAGCGTCTTGGGAAAGAATATCCTATGAGCTTTGCGGACAACGCTCTGGAATTTCGCTCGGGAAATCCCAGACCCGTAGGCACCCCCGACGACATTCTGGCGCAGGGAAAGAAATTCTACGACGAGCTTTCACCTGAAACGGGAGAATTTTTCCGCTTTATGCTGGAAAACGAGATGCTTGACGTTCTCTCCACCGAGGGAAAGCAGGCGGGCGGCTACTGCACGGAGCTTCCTCTGTACGAAACGCCGTTCATCTTCGCAAACTTTAACGGCACGCAGGGGGACGTTGAGGTGGTGACTCACGAGGCAGGTCACGCCTTTGCCGCTTGGCTGAACAGGAAGAGAGTTCCCATGTCCTACTCACTGCCCACTATGGAGGCGTGCGAGGTGCACTCCATGTCTATGGAATTTATGGCGTGGCCCTGGGCGGAGGGATTTTTCGGCGATGACGCAAGAAAATTCCGTTACAGTCACCTGTCGGCGGCGCTGACATTTATCCCATACGGCACTATGGTTGATCATTTCCAGCACGAGATGTACGCTCACCCCGAATTTACCCCCGCACAGCGCCATAAATGCTGGAAGGAGCTGCTGGGCGTTTATATGCCGTGGGTAAAGCTGGACGGCGAGATCCCCTTTTACAGCGACGGCGAGGGCTGGCAAAGACAGCACCACATCTATTCCAGCCCCTTCTACTATATCGACTACTGTCTGGCGCAGACTGTTTCGCTCCAGTTCTGGGCATTGCTGCAAAAGGACAGGAAAGAGGCCTGGGAAAAGTATATGGCTTATACAAAGCAGGGCGGAAGTCACGAGTTCACAAAGCTGCTTGAAAACGCAGGACTGGAAAGTCCTTTCGGCGAGGAATGCCTGAAAGGCGTCTGCGAGGCGGCGGCTAAATGGCTGAACGAATACGATATGACGGGTATCGTATAAATACAATTTATAATAGGAAATACAGGCATTAACATAATAGAAAAGGGACGTTTTACACGTCCCCTTTTTATATATTCACCGAAGTATGAATTTTGAAAAGAGAAAAATTGCATAATTTGTTTGTAAAACTTTCACAAAAACGATATTTTAAAATGCCGAGGAAATATGAAAACGGCAAAAATGCATTATCAGGTGAAAAAATGTTGCAATAAATATTGACAAATATTTTACTGCGGTGTATAATATGTGTCAATTGGATATGCTTGTTTTTATACGGGCAAGCAGAGAAACAACAAAATTGCTTTACGTTATCCAATAACAGTAAAACCTAAAACAGTGAAAGGAGATCTTCTTTATGAAGGCAAAGAGAATTTTGTGTCTTATTCTCGCCGCTGCTCTGGCAGTAACCTCTCTGGCAGCTTGCTCCGAGAATAACGCAAATCCTAATGATTCGAGCGACAGCAGCGCCAGCGAACCTGCCGACAACAGCGGCGACGAATCAAGCGACGGCACTACTGCTCCCGAAGAAGAAACAAAAGAGCTTGTCATCAGCGATGACGACGAAGAGATCTACGATCAGGCTCTGGGCGAATTTTACGAAACCTATGCTAAAGCTAAGGAAGCTGACAGCGTAGCTGAAAGATTTGCTCTTATGGCTATCGCAGAAGCAAAAATGCTTGAATCCGGCGTTATGATCCCCACACAGGCAAACGGCGGTAACTACGCTATCTCTAAGGTAGCGCCCTACACCATTTCTCCTGTGCTCTGGGGTAATGACTCCAACAGAGAGCACAATGCTCTGGTTTGCACCGAACCTATCACAACTGAGGACAGAGACGCTCTGAAGGCTCTGTACGCAGAAAAGAAGGGCACAGGTACATACGAAGCAGAGGCTAAGAAGTTCCTTGAAGAAAAGGGCTACGAACTTCAAAGAACCTATTCAAAGGGCTATTCCTCCGATCCTCAGACTTTGGATATCTTTATGTCATCTAAGGCTGTGGATGTTGAAGTTATGGTAAACACCTTTGACGGACTGATCGAGTACAACGACGAAAACGAACTGACTCCTGCTCTGGCAGAGTCCTGGGAAGTTTCCGACGACGGTCTGACCTACACCTTCAAGCTCCGTCAGGGCGTTAAGTGGGTTGACTCCACCGGCGCTGAGATCGGCGAAGTTACCGCTGACGACTTTCTGGCAGGTTTCCAGCATATGCTTGACGACCCCACTGGCGGTCTGAGCTGGCTGGTTGACGGTCTTATCGTAGGTGTACATGACTACATCGACCCTGAAAGCGAAAACTACACTGAAGATTTCGGTACAGTAGGCGTTAAGGCTGTTGACGATTACACTGTTGAGTATACTCTTACTCAGCCTGCTAACTATTTTGAAACAATGTTCGGTTACAGCGTATTTGCTCCCCTGAACCGTGCTTATTATGAGAGTCTGGGCGGCAAGTTCGGTTTTGCTAACAACGACTCCGGTACTTACGGCACCAGCAAGGATACCGTAGCTTACTGCGGTCCTTACATCATCTCCAGTATGGTTGCAAACAACACTATCGTGTTTGAAAAGAACGATTCCTACTGGAACAAGGACAACATCAACCTTGACAAGATCACTTGGATCTATATCGACACCCAGACTGCTACCGATTCTTACGATAAGTTCAAGCAGGGTGTTATCGACGGCTGCGGTTTGAACTCCGCTGCTCTCGCTCTGGCAAAGGAAGACGGCAACTTTGAAAAGTATGCTTACGTTTCAGCTACCGACGCTTCCACATTCCCCGGATTCTTCAACCTGAAGCGTGTTGCATTTGCAAACTACAATGATGAGACCAAGCTGGTTTCCGGTCAGACTGACGAGATCAAGGAGCTGACACATGCAGCTATGCAGAGCCAGAACTTCCGTCTTGCTCTTGCACTGTCCTTTGACAGAGGTTCTTACCTGGAGCAGACAGTAGGCGCTGACCTGAAATATACTTCTATGGTAAATACCTACACTCCCGGTACTTTTGTAACTATTCCCGAGGATGTTACAGTAAGCATCAACGGCACTGACAAGACCTACTCCGCAGGTACTTTCTACGGTCAGATCGTTCAGGATCAGATTGCTGCCGACGGCTATCCCATGAAGGTATTTGATCCTTCTCAGGACGGCGGTATAGGTTCCAGCGCAGGTTATGACGGCTGGTACAATGCTGACGAAGCTAAGAAGTATATGGACAAGGCTGTTGAAGAGCTTGCAGCAGCAGGCTATACGATCTCTGCTGACAATCCTGTTCATATCGATTATCCTTACATTGATGACGGTGATTATCAGACTGCAAGAGCCAATGTTGTAAAGACCTCCATTGAGGAAGGTACAAACGGTCTGGTAGTAGTAGATCTTCTGCCTACCACTGACCAGAATGAATATCTGGATGCTACATATTATTATGAGAGTGCAGATCAGGCTAACTACGACCTGCAGCTGAACTCCGGCTGGAGCCCTGACTACGGCGATCCTTCCACTTACCTTGACACTATGGTCAAGGGCGGCGGATATATGCTCAAGTGCCTGGGTCTGTTGGCATAATCGCTGAATAAGTGTAGTCTTATTCTGAAAATATTACATTGTGTATTGAGGAAGATGGTGCACGCTGTCTTCCTCTTTACGCATAGTTATGGTAGGTTGATATGACGAAGTATTTATTGAAAAGATTACTGCACGGTCTGTTCTCGGTAGTTATGGTAGTGGCTATCGTAATGCTGCTTATCTACTCTCTTATGAACAGAGACCTGATATTCGCCAAGGATCCCCAGTATACAAAAAAACAGGGAAATCAGCTCACCACCTATAAATATGAGAGGTGGGAGGTATACGGTTATCTTGACTACGTTCCCTACGGCGACTATCTGCTCCAGCTGAAAAATGACGGAGAAATTGATGAGGAAACTCGTTCAAAGGCCGCTTCAATCGCTGTAAAGGAAGAGAAGGACTCTGACGTTGCCAAGGAATATGTGGCAAAATTCAAAAACGAATACGAATCAAAGGGATACACCATAGTCCGTCTGGGATATGACAGCCGTACAAAGCAAAAACAGACTATGTTCGCTTACAAGGATACGCCTGTCTGGGAAAGACTGGGAAAATATTTTCTGAATCTCTTCGAGGTGGACAATATCCATTACGTTGAAAATACCACGGGAGAGGCGCTGGAGAATACGGGGATAACCTTTACCCTGTTCGACCCGCTGTACAACACTGACGGTGAAAACAAAGTGTTCTCCCCTGCTATTATGGGCAACGGAACACAGCACAAGTATCTGCTGTATTTTGACGGTGAATTCCCATATATCCATCAAAATCTGATCAACATCAATCTTGGTGTTTCCTACTCGGTAAACAAGGGCATAGATATTTATCACACCCTTACCGACAGACAGGACCCCAACCGCAACGTGACGGTGACTTTCCCCACGGGCCTTACAGAGGAAAGCCCGAGAGATCTGCATACTGCGACTTATGTCAAGGGAACGCGGGACTCCACTCAAATAAACGAAGCTCGTTTCACTGACGACTATACAAACGTAAATTATTATAAAGAAAACTTCTCCAAAACAGGATTTTCTTTCGTTATCGGTATCATATCGGTAGTTCTGGCATATCTGCTGGGCGTGCCGCTGGGTATACTGATGGCGAGGAAAAAGGACAAGCTGGTGGATAAGATAGGAACTGTGTATGTAATTTTTATCATCGCCGTTCCCTCGCTGGCTTACATATTCCTGTTCAGAGAGCTGGGCGGAATGATGGGACTGCCTAAGTCCTTCCTGTTGGAGCAGGCTACATGGACTATGTACATTCTGCCTATCATTTCACTGGCTCTGCCCTCGGTGGCGAACCTGATGAAATGGGTACGCCGCTATATGATCGACCAGCAAAACTCCGACTACGTTAAATTCGCAAGGTCGGGCGGTCTTTCAGAAAGCGAGATATTCAAAAAGCATATTCTGAAAAATGCGATAATACCTATCATTCACGGTATTCCCGGAAGCGTACTGGGAGCGCTGGTCGGCGCTATCATTACCGAAAGCATTTACCTTGTTCCCGGCGCAGGTTACCTGCTCACCAATGCCATCAACCAATATGACAACGGCGTTATCGTCGGCTTGACGCTGTTCTATGCGCTGCTGTCTATCCTTTCACTGATACTCGGAGATATACTGATGTCGCTGGTAGACCCAAGAATTTCATTTACAGAGAAAGCGAGGTAACACAATGGAAAATCATGAATTGATAGATCTGTCCGATCTGAATATGTCTGACGCCGAATTGTTCGCTCCTTATGACAATTCTGCGGTGAATGCGGAAAAAATAACTGCGCCCAGATACTCTTACTGGAAGTCGGTGTTCAGAGTATTTTTCCGCAAGAAAATAAATATCGTTATCCTGCTGCTTCTGGCGCTGGTTATCGCATTTACCTACATTTACCCATTGTTCTCCAACTATGACGTAAATGAAAACATAAGGGATTCCGCCGCAAAGCACCTTTCGCCCGACGGAGCGATAGAGCATTTCGGCTTCCAGCTCAAGTGGATACTTGGTACGGGCGCTTTGGGTCAGTCCACCTTTGACGCTATGTGGAACGGCGCAAGGATATCCGTTTCGCTGGCGTTTATATGCGCCGCAATAAATATGACTATCGGCGTTATCGCAGGCGCTGTCTGGGGCTTCTCCAAGAAAGTGGACATCATAATGACTGAGGTCAACAACATCGTGGGCAACGTGCCTTACATTCTGGTAATTGCCGTTATGGTAATGGTGTTCACAGGCTCGTTCTGGACGCTGGTATTCGCTATGACGGTAACGGGGTGGATAGGGATAGCCTACTTCATACGAACGCAGGTGGTAATTATCCGTGACAGAGAATACAACCTGGCTTCACGGTGCCTTGGCACCTCCACCTTCAGGATAGCCATAAAGAACATTCTGCCCTTTATGACTTCCGTTATCGTTACTCTGCTGGCTACCGAGCTTCCCTCTTACATATCCTACGAGGTATTTATGTCCTATATCGGAATAGGTATCAGCGAAATGTCGCTGGGCCGTCTTATCCAGGGCGCAGTTCCCAGTATAGGCGTTCCCGGCTGGGGCTTTGAGTTCTGGAGCCCTACTGCGGTAGCGGGCATAATCACAGTAGTTCTGTACGTTGTGGGACAAAATCTGGGCGATGCTTCCGACCCAAGGACGCATATGTAGGAGGTCGGTATGGAGAATAACAAAAAGGTTTTATTGTCCATTAAGGACCTTGTGGTAAAGTTCAGCGTGCGCGGAAGAAAGCTCACCGCCATAAGAGGTATTTCACTCGACATTTACGAGAATGAATCCATCGCTATCGTGGGAGAGTCGGGCTCAGGCAAATCGGTGTTTACAAAAACCTTTGCGGGAATGCTGGACTCTAACGGCTTTATCGACAACGGACAGATAATCTTTGACGACGAGGAGCTTGCGGACACGAAGGTATCCGCCTCCGCCGCAAAGCGTTTCGTCCCCGGAATAAAGAAAAAGCTGGACGAATTCTCAAAGCTGGAGCTTGGCGCTGAAACCTACAAGAAAACAGTAGCTCTTGAAGATGAAAAGAAAGCTAAATTTTCCCTTTCCGACAGCGACGCCGCCGCTTATGACGCAAAGGACGCCGAGCTGAAATATCAGCGCACCGAGGCGTTTAACCTTAAGCAGACTATCGACCCTAAGGATAAGGAGCAGATGAAAAAGGTTTCCGCCCAGATCGACGAATATGACAAGAAGATAAAGGCGCTGGAAAAGGAAAAGGAAGAAAAGGCAGCCGCTATCAAGAAAAAAGCCGCCGCAGATCAGGAATTCCTCAAATCCTACAACGAGAGGAAGGCCGCACTTGACGCGCAGTACAAAAAGGAAACTGCGGGTCAGGTGAGCGAAAAGGTCCTCAAGAGGAACGAGATACTGGCAAAGGAAATTTATCTTTCCGTTGGAAGATACGATATCGTAAAGCGCAGAAAGCTGATAAAGGAGCTGCTGGACGCCTTTAAAAAGGCTATGCAGATGGGCGTTGACCTTGAAAACGAGGAACAGCGCAACGCAGTTTTCGATACGGTGGTGTTCAGAGTAAAATATCTGGACGAAAACGACAGCTATCTTCACGGCACCTGCGTGCTGAACCTGGCAAAGATAAGGTATGCGGGCGACTGGATGCAGATAAGAGGAAAGAAGATAGCAACCGTTTTCCAGGACCCTATGACTTCGCTGAACCCGATAATCACTATCGGAAAGCAGATAACCTCTATCATCATCAAGCACCAGCACTGCTCGGAGATCGAGGCGAGAGCAAGAGCGCTGGAGCTTATGCGCAAGGTTGGCATACCCAACGTGGAAAAGCGTTTTGACGACTATCCATTCCAGTATTCAGGCGGTATGAGACAGCGTATAGTTATCGCTATCGCCCTGTCCTGCCAGCCGAAGATACTGATATGCGACGAGCCTACGACGGCGCTGGACGTTACCATTCAGGCGCAGATACTTCAGCTTATCAAAAATCTTCAGAAGGAATTTAACTTCACTATCGTGTTCATTACCCACGACCTTGGCGTTGTTGCAAACGTAGCAGACCGTGTGGCAGTGCTTTATGCGGGACAGATAGTTGAGCTTGGCACGGTGGAGGAGGTATTCTACGACCCCCGTCACCCATACACCTGGGCGCTGCTTTCGTCCTTGCCGCAGCTTGCGGAGAGAAACACGAAGCTGTACTCTATTACGGGTACTCCTCCCTCGCTGTATAACAAGATAGTCGGCGACCCGTTCGCTCCAAGAAATCCCTACTGCCTGAGGATAGACACGCTGAAAGAGCCGCCTATGTTCAAGGTGACGGACACTCACTACGCAAAGACCTGGCTGCTCGACCCGCGTTCACCGCAGGTGGAAAAGCCTGAGATTATCAAGGATATTCACGGCAAGCTGATTTCAGCATTCAATATTTGAGAGGAGGACAGGCGCTGATGTCTGGAAAGGAAAATAAAATACAGCTTTCAAAAACGGCCAGTCACCTGCCCGAACACGGTCCAATAGACAAGGAGACCGGCAAAGAGGTGCTGTTGTCGCTGAGGAACGTGGATATCACGTTCGGCAAGGGCGACAATGCCGTGAGAGCCGTTAAAAACGCTTCCTTTGATATTTACAAGGGAGAGACGTTCTCGCTGGTAGGAGAATCTGGCTCAGGCAAAACCACGATAGGCAGAGCCGTCATAAGAGTCAATCCCTGCGCAAACGGCGAGATACTCTATAAAGGCGTAAGAATAACGGGAAAGATCCCCCACTCTCTTGACAGAGAGGTAATAAGAAATATACAGATGGTATTCCAGGACCCCGCCGCTTCGCTGAACGAAAGAGCGACGGTAGACTATATCATTTCAGAGGGTCTGTATAACTTCCATTTGTTTGAAAACGAGGCCGACCGCGTTCGGAAGGTGGAAAAGATAATCAATGAGGTAGGTCTGCTGCCTGAGCATCTCACCAGATACCCTCACGAATTTTCCGGCGGTCAGCGGCAGAGAATAGGTCTTGCAAGAGCAATGGTAATGGAGCCTGAGCTGGTGGTTGCGGACGAGCCTATTTCGGCTCTGGACGTTTCTATCCGCGCGCAGGTGCTGAACCTGCTGAACAAGTTCCAGCAGGAGAGGGGCGTAACTTATCTGTTCATCGCTCACGACCTTTCTATCGTGCGCTTTATTTCCGACAGGATAGGCGTTATCTACAAGGGCGATATCGTGGAGGTAGCAGAGGCGGAGGAGCTGTTCAACTTCCCTATCCACCCCTACACACGTTCCCTTATTTCAGCGATACCTATTCCCGACCCCAATCTGGAAAAGAACAAGCTGCTGTTCACCTATGACCCGTCCGTTCACGATTACAGCACAGACAAGCCTGTGCTGACGGATATCGGTCATAACCACTTCGTTTACGGCAACAAGAAGGAAATAGAGGAATACAAGGCTATCCGTGAAAAGAATGTTCCCCTCAAATCCGTCACCATACTCACACCTGAGGAGATGGCGGCATTTGAAAAGAAGAAAGAGGAAGAAAGCAGCGAGGGTCAGGAAGCTGACGTCACACTGCCGCCTCTTCACGATACGGGCAACGTGTGGTACAAGATAGGCTCCTTCTTCTTGCCGCCTATCGGTATCATTGCGGGGCTGATATTCAAGAAGTTTCGTCATACACGCAACGCAAAGGCCTGCTTCAGGGGCGCAATTGCGGGACTTGCCGTTATAGGGGCGTTGGTGCTTCTGTATCTGCTGCTCCTGCTCTTGGCTTTGCTGTAATTCGCCGTGCCGTACCCCAAAGGGTTCGGTGCTGTGGAAAAATCTATGTGCCATATCCGCATATCTGGATATGGCACTTTGTTTCTATCAAGGCGCAGCCGCTTTGTGCGGCGGAGGTAATTTATGAAGGGTTTATTCGGAAAAAAGGACAGCGGTATCGAAAGCATAGACGTGGAGCAAAAGCATTTAAAGCTGAGGATAGTGCTTTTCGCCGTTTTTCTGGTGCTTGGCGCAGCTGCTCTGATATACGGTCTGTCAGGCTTTTTCACCCAGCAGACGGGCTGGCATCCGATAGAACGGGAACAGTCGTCGCAGGCGGATTGCAGTGATGAATTTCTGCTACAATACGATATAGGTCACGGCGATATCACGGCGAAAGAGGAATACAACCAGATCGCAAAGCTGTACGGCGAGGTCAGCGCAAAGGCGTATCAGCTTTTCAACGAAAATCAGCTTTTTGAGGGCGTGAACAACGTGGCGTACCTGAACGCTCACCCAAATGAAGAAGTGCTGGTGGACGAGGCTTTGTATAAGGCGCTGGAAAAGCTGGACAATGCAAAAAGCAGACAGGGCTTTCTTGCGCCTATGTGGGAGTATTACAGTCTGCTTTTCTCCTGCAGCGAGGACTGGGAAACGGAAAGCTACGACCCTGCACAGAATAAGGAGCTGGCGGAGCTGTTTGAGAAAATCGCCGTATTTGCCGCCAGTGATAAGGATATTTCAATTCAGCTTCTGGGCGAAAACAAGGTGCGCCTTAACATTTCGGAGGAATACCTTGCCTTTGGAAAGGAAAACGATATTTACACCTTTTTCGGCTTTCACTATATGAAAAACGCCTTTATCGCCGATTATATGGCGGAAGCGCTTATCAGCGGCGGCTTTACCCACGGTGTGCTGTCCTCCTTTGACGGGTTTACCAGAAATCTTGACGACAGAGGGACAGAGTTTTCACTGAATTTGTTCGACAAGACGGAAAAAGGCGTTTTATGCACGGGAACGCTGGATTACTCCAAGCCTGTCAGCATAATTTCCCTCAGATCATTCCCCGTCAACTCGGCGGACGACGCAAGATACTATGTTATGCAAAGCGGCGAGGTAAAATTCCCATATATGAGCATGAAGGACGGGACCTGCCTTGCGGCGGTGAGCAATCTTGTCTGCCTTTCGGAGGAGGAAAGCTGCTCCGAGGTGCTTTTAAAGGCTCTCGACGTTTATATCAGCGACGAATTCCGACCCTCGGCGCTGCTTGCGGACGGGAAAATCAGTATCGTATATTCTGTTGATAAAACGATATGGACTTCGTATGACGGGAAGATAACCGATGTGACGGAGGGGTATGAGGTAAAGTCTATCTCCTGAAAAGCTAAAGTTTTCTAAGGAGAGTCTGAGAGGATTTCTTTTCCAAAAGAAATCCTTTCAGAGCATACAGCGCCTTGCCCGCAGGGCAACAGCGGGGACAATCACATCAATTGCCTGTTGACAACACCCCCGCCAAAGGTTACAATATAGATAAATACACTGTTTGTGAGGTAAAATATGAAAAAATTCATCACCACGTTTCTGTTCGCCGTTCTTGCAGGAGTTGCCATAGCTATGGGCGGAGCTGTGTATCTCGCCTGCGAAAACAAGATAGTGGGCGCGCTGTTCTTCTCGGTAGGACTTTTCACCGTCTGCACAAAGAGCCTTAACCTGTTTACGGGAAGGGCGGTATATCTCTTTGACAACAAGCCGAAGTTCCTGATTGACCTGCTTATAATATGGGCGGGAAACCTTTGCGGAGCGTGGCTGACCGCGGCTTTGCTGGGACTTACACGGCAGGGGGAAAAATTCCAAAGCGCCGCCGCTGCTCTTGCTCAGACCAAGGCTGACGACAGCCTGCTGTCCTTGTTCGTGCTGGGAATTTTCTGCAACATCTGCATTTACATAGCGGTGGATTCCTACGGAAAAAATTCCCACGAGCTGGGAAAATATATCGGTATCGTTTTCGGCGTGGTGGCGTTCATTCTGGCGGGATTTGAACACAGTATTGCGGATATGTTCTATTTTGCGATGGCGGGAAAGCTGTTTGAAGGGCGTTCATTGCTGTGCATACTGATAATTTCCCTCGGAAACGTGGTGGGAGGAGTGCTGTTCCCGCTGTGCAGGAAGCTGAGGGAGAAGTGGGCGCTTTAACAAAAAAATCTCTTATGGTGAAAAAAACGTTGACTGCGGGAGGATATATGGACGGATTGACAGTAAAATACAACCAACTCACCGCCGAGGAATTTATCCTTTTATGGGAAAGCGTGTGGGACGGCGCCCCCTCGTTGGAGCAGACAAAACTTGCAATGAAAAATACGCTTTTCAGAGTATCCGTGTTCCACGGGGACAAAATAGTGGGAATGGCGAGAATGATCGGAGATATGGGGCTTAACTACTATATCAAGGACGTGGTTGTAAGACCTGAATATCAGCGAATGGGGATCGGCAAAATGCTGATAAATGAACTGATGAAATTTGTTGCCGAAAACGGCGTAAAGGGTACGGATATTTTTGTGGAGCTTTGCGCTGTTCCTGACAAGATACCGTTTTACGAAAAGCTGGGATTTTCCGCTAACGAGGCGCAAAGGCTGAAAATGATGTATCATATTGACTGAATAAATTTTCACAGCAGGTGAGAACGTTGAACAAAGAACAAATATTATCCTTTATTCTGACAAAATACGGCGCAAAACCCCAGTATCTTTGGCAGAAATACCCTGACTACTGCGTACTCCGCCACGGAGAAAAGGGAAAATGGTTCGCCGTAATAATGGAAATTCCCAAAAGCAAATTAGGGCTTTCGGGAGAAGAAACGGCGGTGATAGCTGACGTGAAGTGCGGTCCTATGCTTATGGGCTCGTATATCGGCAAAAAAGGCGTGTTCCCTGCTTATCATATGAACAAGACCCACTGGCTCACCCTTTTGCTTGAAAGCGCTGATGAGGAGGATATAAAGGAGCTTTTAGACGTGAGCTTTCATCTTACGGAATAATATGTAGACAAAATCCCCGCCGAAAAGCGGGGATCTTATCGTCAGTGGGTTTCTACATCTCTGCTGTCGCCCACAAGCTCATTTTTGCGGAAGAAGAGAGATACGCACCATACCGCCGCAAGAGCTACTATTATATAGAGTATGCGGCTTATTACGGAGTCGCTTCCCCCAAACGCCCACGCTATAAGGTCAAAGCGGAAAATTCCCACAAGACCCCAGTTGAGTCCGCCTATGAGGAGTATCCAAAGCGCAATTTTGTCCATCATTTTCGTTTTCTTCCTTTCTTTTTAATTCAAATTATCCGAGGGTTTAATATAGTTTTTACAGCACGGCGCACATTATTCTTTGTATGTTTATTGTAAAATTATGAATAATTTTTGTTAAATTTCTACAAATAATAAAAATTTTTAAAAAGGCATTGACAAACAGAGGAAAGTCTTGTATAATAAAATAGCTGTGCGGGAGCTTAGCTCAGCTGGGAGAGCATCTGCCCTACAAGCAGAGGGTCACAGGTTCGAGCCCTGTAGCTCCCACCACATGGCCCGGTAGTTCAGCTGGTTAGAACGCTAGCCTGTCACGCTAGAGGTCGTGGGTTCGAACCCCATCCGGGTCGCCAATACGGTTCGGGAGCAACTGGAAGCAGTTGCTCTCGCCATAAAAACGGTTAAAAGCACAGCTCGTTCAATATTGCGGTGATATTGAGTCGTAGTTTTGCTTCGCAAAACTACTCTGCTCCTGTAGCTCAGTTGGTAGAGCAGAGGACTGAAAATCCTCGTGTCGTTGGTTCGATTCCGATCGGGAGC
>CANRGJ010000021.1 GCA_947630175.1 uncultured Ruminiclostridium sp.
GAATTGAAGCTCTCTCTTTGGAAGAAGTTTGAACATGACAGGGACGGATATACGTCTGCTAAAGCAAATTTTGTGATTGAACAGACCGAAAATGCAAAAGAATATTATGGACAGAAATACAGGCGAGGTTAAATTCAAGTTTGACGAGCTGTGGCAAAACCCTTTAGGAACTAAAGGGCGCACTTCTATACATAGTCTGGCGACCATGTATCGTGCGCTCTGCGAGGCTTCCTCTCTGACAGCAGAAAGCCACCGTCCGAGAGGTTTCGTCGCTTCGCTCCGTCAAGGGGGGCTACATCCCCCTGCGCCGCTAAAGTGCCTATCCTAAGTGTATTTGCTGAAAAGATAAACCCGTTTCGCGGGTTTATCTTTTTAACAATTCTGATAATTTAATGCCGAAAAATTGAGCGTTGACATACCGGCTCCTCGGTGAAAATGCCGGCGGTCTTTTTATCAGATATACAGTTATATGGCTGACTGTTATTCCGTCTGCTTTTGTTGTTTATGCAAAGCGGTTAAACACTTGCTTTTATTTACAGCTTGTATTCTTCAAGCTGGCAGTTTTCCGCCGAATAGTTGAAATACTGGTCGTTCGTCATATCCGTGAAGTACGTTCTGATAACACGGCAAACGCCGCCGTGGGTGACGAGGAGAACGTTTTTGCCCTTGTACTGCGCCTTTACCCTATCGATAAGCCCATATATCCTGTACGCTACCTGCATCATGGATTCCCCGCCGGGATAGCGGAAGGCAAACTGCCTTTTGTTGGAGAGAAAGCCCTCGCTGTGCCTGTCAACGCCTTCGTATACGCCGTAATTCTGCTCGATGAGCAGGGGTTCGGTGATAACGGGAAGAGCGCTTCTTTCGGCTATTATGTTAGCCGTTTGCTGAGCCCTTTTCAAGGGGGACGCCAGAATTATGTCAATCTTGCAGGCGCTCACCTTTTCCGCAAGTATTTTTGCCTGCGCTTTTCCCTCGTCGGTAAGCTCCACGTCGGTTATACCGCATACCTTGTCCTTGACGTTCCACACGGTCTGACCGTGACGGGTAACGTATAATTTCATATGTACACCTGCTTTCGATTTTTACAATATTATCTTTGCTTTTTTGGGGCGGGAGTCGTCGTATAAAACGGTCAGCTTGTCGCCTGCTTTGGGGCAGGGCAGCTTGTAGCTGATGTATTTTTTCTTTAAATATTCTTTGCCGTTTACGGTGTATTTTACCGTTATTATGTGGGGAAAGACTGCTCCGTCAAGAGAATGGGAGCGCACGGGCTTTGTGTTTATCTTAAGCCACCAGCATTCCTTTACGGCGGTGACGATGGCGATGGTTTGGGAAGCTGACATAAAAGCTCCTTTCGGCAAAGATTTTTGTGGGTAATTAAATATAGTATAGCATATAACTGCTTTTTCGTCAAAACTTGACAAATTGCGTCAAAAATTATATAATATAAAAAGTGTATGTGAATTTTTGGACGGAGAAATTTTTGACGTGAAAATACAGTTGATAAAGCAGATGATATGTTCGCTGACCTCTATCACGCTGTCCTTCGGCGCTGCCGTGCTGTCCGTCTGCTCCGCCATTTCGGGGGAGGAGCAAAAAACGGAAGCTGCGCTTTCCGATGACAAAGCGGCTGTCACTGTTTCCGCCGAGGAGATAATGGCAGAGAACAGCGAAACGGTAACCGTTATGCGTGAGCCGAGACCCAAGATCACTCCCGCAAGGACAAGCACTCCCGTAGCGGAAGATGAAATTGCTGAAGAAACAACGGAAGATACCACCACGGAAGCCACCGCCGAGGCGACCACAACGGAAGAAACCACAACGGAGGAGACCACCGAGCCTGAGCCCTTGTGGACGGAGGAAGAAGTCAGCGGGGTAAAATACGTAAATACAGACGGGATATACAGCCGTATCGCCGCGCTTCTGGGCAGCGCAAGAGTAAAGCAGTATGCGCTGAACGACACGGTGAACGTTATCGCAAAAACGGATACCGACTACTTCAAGTTAGAGGACGGGACGTTCATTCACGCAGACTATCTCAGCGACAGCTTTGTGGAAGTTACCACCACGACAACGGCGCATACAGAGCCGCCCGCCGCAGACGCTCAGGTCCAGGACAAGGCGTGGGAGATGTTCAGGCTGGTGAACGAATATCGTGTTCAGAACGGACTGGCGCCTTTCCAGTGGGACTATAACGCCTACCCTGCGGCGAAGATAAGGGCAAACGAGCTTCTCTACTATAACTCCCACATAAGACCAAACGGAACGAGATATTCCACGGTGTATGACGAGATTGGGTACAAGCCCTCATCGTCGGCGGAAAACATCGTGTACTACTATTCGTCGGCGTCCTCGGCGCTTAATTCTCTGATAAGCTCCCCCAGTCACCGTGTGCTGATACTCAATCCCAAGCTGACGCATATCGCTATCGCTTACGTTTACGACCCGAACAGCTATTGGGGATATTACTGGGTGCAGGAGCTGACAGCGCCTTAAATTTGTTTATGTTATAAGAATAAACACGTTTCTTTGTTGGGACGTGTTTATCCTTTTTGGAAAGAATATACCGCTTTACAAACGGGAAGAATTGTGATATAATTTCTTATGCTAATGTTTTAATATATTTTACGGAGAAGCAATGAACTTTGAATTTCCAAAAATAACCGTTATCACGGGGCATTACGGCTGCGGCAAGACTAACGTTTCCGTAAATATCGCCCTTGAGCTGGCAAAAAAAAGCGACCGTGTTTCGGTGGTGGATCTTGATATAGTGAACCCGTATTTCCGCACGGCGGATTTCGGAGAGCTTTTCGGCAGCAGCGGCGTGAAGCTGATAACGCCGATGTACGCAAACTCGAATCTTGATATTCCCGCACTCAGCTTTGATCTGGCGGGAATAATCGACGAAGCGGAGTATGTGGTAATCGACGTAGGGGGCGACCCTGAGGGCGCGGCGGCGCTGGGAAGATATTCGGACGTGCTGGGAAAGCGGAAGGATCTGGCGCTTTACTATGTGGTGAACAAGTACCGCTATCTCACCTCAACGCCTGCGGAAGCGGTGGAGCTGCTGAGAGAGATAGAGGCGGCGGGAACTATTTCCTGCTCGGGTATCATAAATAATTCCAACTTGGGAAAGCTGACGGACGCTGAAACCGTTGCAAAGTCGGTTGACTACGCAAAGGAAGCGGCAGAGGCGGCAGGGACGAGCCTGCTGTTCACCTGCTCGGAGGAAAAAAATCTTGCGGGGATAGAAAATGCGTTCCCCGTGAAGATATACGTCAAGCCGATATGGGACATTGAATAAGCGTTATTAACTTTATAATATGACAATCAACATCTGAAAGGAGAATAAAATGGCAAAAATGACGGTTGAATTCGACCGCTGCAAGGGGTGCGGGCTTTGCACCACCGCCTGTCCCAAGGGGATAGTCAAACTGCAGCAGGAGAAGCTGAACAAAAAGGGCTATTACACCGCAGTGTGCATTGACGAAGAAAAATGTATAGGCTGTGCGTTCTGCGCTATGATGTGCCCTGACTGCGCTATCACGATAGGAGGAGGTGACGGGAAATGAGCGAGCTTACACTTATGAAGGGCAACGAGGCGCTGGCGGAGGCGGCTATAAGAGCAGGCTGCAAGTGTTTTTTCGGTTATCCCATAACTCCTCAGACGGAAATTTCCGCTTACCTGTCAAAGCGTATGCCTAAAGTGGGCGGCGTATTTTTGCAGGCGGAATCCGAAGTGGCGGCGATAAATATGGTATACGGCTGCGCAGGTTCGGGTATAAGATGTATGACTTCCTCATCATCTCCCGGAATTTCCCTTAAAACAGAGGGTATCTCCTACATAGCGGGCGCTGACCTGCCCTGCGTTATCATCAACGTGCAAAGAGGCGGCCCGGGTCTTGGCGGTATCCAGCCCTCACAGGCGGATTACTGGCAGGTGACAAGGGCGCTGGGTCACGGCGACTTCCATGTGCTGGTATTCGCTCCCTCCACCGTTCAGGAAATGGCGGACACGGTGCAGAAAGCCTTCGATCTGGCGGACAAGTATAGAATGCCCGCAGTTATACTGGCAGACGGTCTGCTGGGACAGATGATGGAGCCTGTGGCATTTGACGAGGACGCCGAGATAAAGATGTCCGACGCATCAAACAAGCCCTGGGCGGCAACAGGTCACAAAAATCAGAGAAAACACAATATCATAAACTCCCTTTATCTCCAGGCGGAAGAGCTTGAGGAAAAAATAAGGAACCGCTTTGAGAGATACGAGCAGGTAAAGGCAAATGAAACTATGGCGGAGTGCTATAAGACCGAGGACGCTGAGATAGTGGTCGCAGCTTACGGCTCTACCGCAAGACTTGCAAAATCCGCTGTGGAGCTTGCAAGAAAAGAGGGCATAAAAGCGGGCGTGTTCAGACCCATAACCCTGTGGCCTTATCCTGTAAACGAATTGAACGAGGCTTGCAAAAACGCAAAGAAAGTCCTTGTCACCGAGATGTCTATGGGACAGATGGTGGACGACGTAAAGCTGGCGCTTAATTGCAGGATTCCCGTTGAGTTCGTGGGAAGAACTGGCGGCGTTATACCCAGTCCCGCCGAGATACTGAACAAGATAAAAGAGATGGGAGGCGACAAGTAATGCCTGAATTTAAAAGACCTCACGCCCTTTGCGACGTGCCTTTGCACTACTGCCCCGGCTGTACTCACGGTATAGTTCACCGTCTGGTGGCGGAAGTTATCGACGAAATGGGGATAGAGGGGGACACTATCGGAGTTTGCCCCGTAGGCTGTTCCGTTATGGCTTACGATTATTTTAACTGCGATATGCTGGAGGCTTCTCACGGACGTTCTCCCGCCGTCGCTACAGGAATAAAGAGAGCCAATCCCGACAAGTTCGTGTTCACCTATCAGGGCGACGGCGACCTTGCCGCTATAGGAACTGCGGAAACTGTTCACGCCGCAACGAGAGGCGAGAATATAACCGTTATCTTCATAAACAATACCACCTACGGAATGACGGGCGGACAAATGGCTCCTACCACTATTCCCGGACAGATAACACAGACCACTCCTTACGGAAGAAATATCAACGTAGAGGGATTTCCTGTAAAGGTGTGCGAAATGCTGTCACAGCTTGACGGCGTGGCGCTTGCGGAGCGCGTTACCGTTATCGACCCCAAGTCAATAATGAACGCAAAGAAAGCTATCAGAAAAGGCTTTGAGTTTCAGAAGAACAAGCAGGGCTTTTCTATCATAGAGGTGCTTTCCACCTGTCCCACAAACTGGGGCAAAACGCCTATCGAGGCTATCCAGCGACTGAAGGACGAGATGATTCCCTACTATCCTTTGGGAGTATTCAAGGAGGGCGCTGTAAGATGACAAACGACATTCTTTTAGCGGGTTTCGGCGGTCAGGGCATACTTTTCATAGGCAAGCTGCTGGCTTATATGGGACTTTACGCCGACAAGCACGTTTCGTGGCTCCCTTCCTACGGTCCTGAAATGAGAGGCGGCACCTGCAACTGCTCGGTGTGCATAAGCGATGATCCTATCGGTTCCCCGCTGGTACTTGACCCTGATATTCTCCTTGTTATGAATACGCCGAGCTATGACAAGTTCATAGGAAATGTAAAGGCAGGGGGAAAATGCTTTATAGACAGTTCCCTCATCGAGGAAAAATGCGGCAGGAGCGACATAGAGTGCTTTTACGTTCCTGCGACCGAGCTTGCCAACTCAAACGGACTTAAGGGGATGGCAAACGTGATACTGCTGGGCAAGGTGATAAAGGAAACGGGGATAGCTTCTCAGGAAGTTATCGAAAAGGCCGTACATAAGGTAGTTCCTCCCAAAAAGGCAAACCTTATCGAGGCTAACCTAACAGCTTTAAAGCTGGGTATGGAGCAGTAAGGAATAATTAAACGGATAATGCAGATAGTAGTCAGGAAGTATATCCTAAAGGGGTGAGCTTTGTGACTACTATTTTTATTTGCGGGGACAAGGAGGACGGGGACTTCCGCTTTCTGCTGAAAAATATACTGTCCGAAACGTACTGCGTTACTTACATTGAAAATAATAGGGCGAGCCAGTGGGGGCGGGGCTATGAGCTTGTGGCGGCGGATTTTCCCCGCTACGAAAGAGTTGAGGCGGAAAATCCCGTTTTTCTGCTGAAAAAAGGGTGCGTTCCCAACTTTGCGTTTCCCGAAGGGGCGGCGGTCATTGCCTGCTCGGAAAACGAGGAGCAGATGAAAGCGCTGAAAAGCAGCGGCTGTCATACCATAACCTGCGGCTTTCGCAAGACGGATACCTTTTCGTACAGCAGTCTGTCCGACGACGGGGTGGTGGTGACGCTGAACAGAGAGCTTACCGCCTTTTCGGGAAAGAATATACAGCCGCTGGAAATTCCCGTGGAGCTTCACAAGGGGACGGATATTTATTCGGTCATAGCTTTTACTGCGCTGAGAGTTATGCTGGACGATTTTAACTCAGAGATAGGAGAGCTGATTTAAGCATATTGCACAAATATTTTTGGAATTGACGAAAAAAGCTATTTATGTTATACTGTATAATGAATAAATATATAAATACAGAAAAGGTGGCTGCTATGGTTGACATTACAAAGGAAAATATAAAGAGCCTTATTGACAAGGCTATGGAAAATAAGGAAATAAAGGTTTTTTACCAGCCGAAATACGACGCTATCACAAGCAAGATATCAGGCGCGGAGGCGCTGGCAAGGTGGGTGACAAATGAGGGTGAGGTCATTCCGCCTTACAGGTTCATTCCACTGTTGGAGGAGCTTAACCTGATAACCGAGCTTGACTGGTATATGATGAAAGAGGTATGCGCTTTTCTCAGCGAGGAGCTGAAAAAGGGCAGAAACGTGGTCACCGTTTCGGTGAACGTTTCAAGGTTACATACACAGGAAGAGGATTACGCAAAAAAGCTGTGCGATGTGGTGGACGGATATGGCGTTCCTCACAGTCTGGTGGAGATAGAGATAACCGAATCTGCTCTCGCCGCCGATGAGAACAACGTTATTGCGTTTGTGAAAAGCATTAATGAGGCGGGCTTTGCCGTTTCGATAGACGACTTCGGCAGCGGGCTTTCCTCTTTGAATTTTGTGAAGGACGTTCCCGCAAAGGTAATCAAGATAGACAAATCACTGCTCAGCAGCAACTGCGAAAACGAAAAGGAGAGGATAGTGCTGGAAAGCATTTTCTCCTTTGCTCACAGGCTGAATATGACCACGGTGGCGGAGGGCGTTGAAACGGTGGAGCAGTTAGGCTTCCTGCGCACCTGCGGGTGTGAGCTGATACAGGGCTTTTTGTTTGCAAAGCCGATGCCTGAAGAGCAGTTCAGAATGATGATAGAAACGGCGGACGAAAACGAAGCGCCCACCGAGGACATTCTTGTGACGCAGGCGCCTGCTACTGCTACACAGCTTTTGCTGGACGTTATTTTCAAGAGATACCCGCTTATCATAATGAGCAATCTCAGCAGGAACAGCTTTTATATGATGGCGTATGAGAATTTCTCGACTACCTCCTGCCCGTCAACGGGAGTTTATACGGAGCTTATCGTACACGGCGCTTCTACGATGCACCCTGACGATCAGAAGCTGTTCACCGATACGTTTGACATAAACGATCAGCTTAAGGCTTATGCCGAGGGGCAGAGGGAAAGAATGGTCGTCACAAGGCAGCTTGGCGACGACGGGATATACCGCAGAGTGCAGACTACGAATTATTATGTTAAGAATCCTTCGTCGGACGATGTGCTGGCGATAACGCTGTCGAGGGCGGTGGATTAAAATAACAGAGGAGAAAATACATATGCAATACACATCTGCCGAGGCGGCAAAGCTGCTGAGGAAGCTGAACGAGGAGCATACCGCCCTTTTGACCAGAGAAGATATGAGCGCCTCCTTCGTGGCGGCTATCGAGGAGGACGTGGAATCGGTTCGTCCCGAATATTCCTTTGCCCAGACGCAGGAAAAGCTGGCGGAGCTTGAAGAAAAAATACGCCGTGTAAAGCACGCTGTAAACTGCTTTAACACGACGCAGGTAATTCCAGAGATAAATATGACTATCGACCAGGCACTGGTGTACATTCCTCAGCTTTCGATGAAAAAATCAAGGCTGGACGCAATGAAGAGCCGCCTGCCAAAGCAGAGGGAGCAGTCCCACTATCCCACAAAAGCTATCATAGAATACCGCTACGCCAACTATGACATTGAGGAGGCGGAAAAGGAATTTGAAAAGGTTTCCGAGGAGCTTGCAAGGGTGCAGACGGCGCTTGATCTTGTGAACAGCACGGTCAAATTTGAGATAGATATTTAACGCTTTTCCGAAGCCCGCCGACAGCTTTTGCTCGTATTTGAGGTCAAGAGTTAAAGGTCACGGTTTTCCGTTTTCCGTTATTCTTTGTTTATGTTAAAAGGTTCAAGGTTGCGGGATAGGAATTTAATCGAAGGTTTAGCACCTTTTTTGTCAGCGGGCTTGAAAACCTGACGGCTTGCCGCTGTGCGGTTTGCCGTCCTGCGGCGGAGGTTCGGTTTTATGCCGCGTTTGAAATTTTTTGCCGAGGGGTAATAAAAAACACGCTCATTTGCTGAGCGTGTTTTGTTTTTATAAGATTCATTCGGCGTAGGCTTCCATAAGGGCGTCGACGTCCTGTTCAACAAGCGGCTTGCTGAAGAGAAAGCCTTGTATGCAGTCGCAGGAATTGCTGCTGAGGTAGTTCAGCTGTTCGTCGTACTCCACGCCCTCCGCCGTTACCGTCATATTCAGGATATGGGCGAGCCTTATGATAGTGCTTACTATATTTTTGCCGTTATTGCCCTCGGAAAGGGCGTCGATAAATGATTTGTCTATTTTCAGAGTGTCTATCGGCAGGACTCTGAGATAATTCAGCGAGGAATAGCCCGTGCCGAAATCGTCTATCGCAACTTTTATGTTCATACGCTTAAGCTGACGGAGAAGCTCCGACGTTTTCTCCACGGACGAAAGCAGGAGGGATTCGGTTATCTCAAGCTCAAGCTGGGCGCTGTTTGCTCCCGTCTTATCCAGCGACTCCACTATGCTCTGAACGAAATCCTTTTCCATAAACTGCATGGAGGAAATGTTCACCGACATCAGTATTTCCCTGCCGTAACGGCTGGTAAGCTCATTCAGCTTGGCGCAGGCTGTTTCCATTATCCATTTGCCGAGAGTGACGATAAAGCCTGTTTCTTCCGCTATGGGAATGAAGGCTACGGGGCTGACATTGCCAAGCTCCTCAGACTTCCACCTTAAAAGGGCTTCAAAGCCTCTCAGCCGCTTGTCGGGGAAAAACTGGGGCTGATACACAAGGTAAAATTCCCCTTTTTCCAGGGCGGTGTGCATTAGCATTGCGACTCTGCTGTGGTACTCTATCTCCGTCTGCATATTGCGGTCGAAAAGCATATATCTGTGTTTGCCGTCCGCTTTCGCCTTGCACAATGCGATATTTGCGTTCTTGAACAGCTCGGCGTAGTCTGCGCCGTCCTCGGGGTAAACGGCAATACCAAAGCTGGCGCTGAGGTAAATGTCTGTTCCGTCCTCCATAGGGAAGCATTCGCAAAGGCTGTCGCTGAGCTGCTGTGAGAATATCTCACATTCCTCTCTTGAAAGGTGACGGCGGGTGATTATCAGAAATTCGTCGCCGCCCACTCTGCCGCAAACGTCGGTATCGGCGGCAGCGCCGCTGATTCGCCTTGCCGCTTCTGCAAGCACTTCGTCTCCCGCCTCGTGGCCCTTCGCCTCGTTTATCACGTTGAAATTATCAAGACCCACATATATCATGGAGAACGGCATATCCTGCTGAATGAGCCGTTCTGCGTCCTCCTTCAGTCTGGCGGGATTGAAAAGTCCCGTCAGCTCGTCAATGCAGGCAAGAAGGTAAAGCTCCTGCTTTTTTACATTTATCGTACCCGTTGTAGCCTCTTCAACCGATTCGTTTTCTGTTTCCTCGATAAATTCGGATATTTCAACGGAACTGCCGTCGTCCGTTCCGACGAATATCATAAAGGATACTATCATGGAGGCGACGGCGGAAACTATCATAAATACTCCCAAAGGAAAATCCCCGCCCGCAATGCACACGATGCCCGACGCTATGCGGGCAAGGCTGAACAGGCAGGAGCAAATAAGCCCCGCACGCTTTTTCAGTATAACGGAAACGGCGGATAACGCCGTCAGCATCTCGCATACGGCGTATATCAGCACGTCCCAGCTGCTGAATTGTGGGAAAAACGCTTGTATAAGCAACAGCAGCGACGCCGCCTGGACCGCTGCGAAAAGTACGTTTTCGGCTTTGAAAAAGCCCTTGCTTTTATCTGACATATTGACCCCGCAAAATAAGTAAAATTATCGCTGTATTTAAGTTTAACATTTATTTTGCAAAGTGTCAATAAAGCGGCGGTCTTTTTGTAACTATATTCAAAACAAACAGCTTGGATTTGTCTATTATTTTTATTGTGGAAGAGCGTTCAGTCCTTCCTCGGGAATATCCTTCGGTATTGCAAATTCAAACCAGAAGCAGCTGCCCTCGCCTACCTTGCTGTCGCAGCCGAAGGTGAAGTTGTGTTTCGTCAGTATGCCCTTTACTATGGAAAGACCAAGACCTGTTCCCTTCACCGCCCTTTTGTGATTTGCAGAACGGTCCACCTTGTAATATCTGTCCCAGATGTACGGTATCTGCTCGGGAGGGATACCCACGCCCCTGTCTGCCACTTCAAAGCGGGCGGTATCGGGACTTTTTCTGAACAGTCTTACTGTCACCTTCATATCCTCGCCCATATAGTTTATGGCGTTGTTTATCAGGTTGTACACCACCTGCTCGATCCTCCGGGTGTCGGCGTAAATAAATATCCCGTCCTCCACCTGAGATATCACCTGATAATCCTTGGCGTCGTCAAGGAGGGAGAAACGGTTCACCAGCTCCTTAAGGTGCTGTGAGAAATCAAAATATACAGGCTCCGTCTGAACCACGCCGCTTTCCAACTTGGAAAGGTCGAGAATGTCGCTTACCAGCAGAGTGAGGCGGTCGGTCTCCTCGATTATTACCTGCAAATGCTTTTCACGCTTTTCGGGATTGTCGCCTGAAAGGTCCCTTATCATCTCGGCATATGCCTTTATCATCGTAAGCGGCGTTCTCAGGTCGTGGGAAACGTTCGCCATAAGGTCCTTGCGCAGGTTCTCAGTTTTGGCTATCTCAACTGAGGCGGCGTTCAGATTTTCAGTGAGTACGGCGACTTCGTCATACTCGCTTTTGCGAACCTTCATGCTAAATTCGCCCGTTATCAGCTTGTCTGCGTTTTTCGCTATCTTTACAAGGGGATTGGCTATATGGGAGGATATCATTATGGAAATAACGCAGGCTCCCAGCAGGATTATATTGGCAAAGATAAACAAAAGGGAGTTGGCTATGCTGAGGGTAGTGCCTATGGGCTCAACGTAGCTGTAAATAAATATATATGCGGCGACGGAATCCCCCCTGATGACGTTTGTAGCCAGTATCATACCGTCGGCGCCGCCGCTGGCGTCACCCTCCACTCTTACCATAAGGGTATTGTCGGGATCATTGTCGATAGATTCACGAACGCTGTCGCTTATCCAGCGCTGAAGCACGTCGCCGTTTCCCGCTTTGCTTTTTATAAGATTTACGCCCGTGTTGGGAAAGTTTACGATTATGTCTATCTGATTGCGAACCGCAAGCTCTCCCGCAACCCGGTTAAGTTCTACCGGGTCAAGCTCCTCGGCGGAAAGGAGCCCCTTTATAGTGCTTGCTGTGCTTGTACATTCGCTTGCCTTGACGTAGCCGTAAAAAATAGGAGTCAGCACCGACTGGGCAAAATACATCAGCAGCGTAGTGCTTAATGCAAACAGCACGAAGGATATCCAGATACGAAAGCGTATGCTTTTGAAATACTGTTTCATCAGCCCTCGGCCTCAAACTTATAGCCCATTCCCCTGAGGGTAACGATAAATTTTCTGTAAACGCCCAGATTGTTTCTCAGCATTTTTATGTGAGTATCTATCGTTCTGTCATCACCGAAGAAGTCATACCCCCATACCTCTTCAAGCAGCTTGTTTCTCGAAAGGGCTATGTTTTTGTTCCTCACAAGATAAAACAGCAGATCGTATTCCTTGGGGGTTAGATTTGCCTTTACGCCGTCTATCTTGACGTCCCGTGAGGTGAAATTTATCTCCAGTCCCTCAAAGGTGACTATCTCTGCCTGTGCGGTGTCGGTGGTCTTGTTCCTCTTTATTATGGCGTTTATGCGGGCAAGGACCTCCTTGGGGGAAAAGGGCTTTACCACATAATCGTCCGCCCCTATCTCAAAGCCGAACAGCTTGTCGTATTCCTCGCCCCTGGCAGACAGCATAAGCACGGGGGTCTGCTTGAATTTTCTTATCTCCTTGCAGGCGGAAAATCCGTCCAGACGGGGCATCATTATGTCAAGGATTATGATATCGAAATCCTCCTGCTTGGCAAGCTCCACCGCCTGCATTCCGTCTACCGCCTCAACTACCGTGTGACCTTCATATTCGGCGTATTCTCTCAGGACTTCCCGTATCTTCTGCTCATCGTCCGCTATAAGTATTTTGTACATAGTGAGTTCCTCCGTTTTGTAAAAAAAATCGTCCAGTCGCAGCTTTTGCTTTAACTGAACGCTTTTGCACAATAAGTGCGAAATCAAATGACATCATAATGAAAATGTTGGGAGAGGAAATTATGATTAATTTAGCATTAACCACTTGTCAAGACTTCCCTTGACATTTATGATTATAGCCTCCGATTATGATAGATTTGTGACAGTAATTTTAAAATAATCGGAAAATCAGCGCAAAAACCGTCGTTATTATTCGTATTTTGTTATTTTGCCTTTTTATTTGCGGAGGCTCTTCCCCTTTTTGCGGGGGCTTTTTTTGCAGCAGGTTTTTTTGCGTCGGATTTTTTCGCCGTTGATCTTGCGGAGCGCTCCTTTTTCTCAGAGGAGGTGGTCTTTGAGGCGACCTTCTTTGAGGAATAAGCGCCGCCGCTTTCTTTTTGTATGATATCGTAAAGGAAGGTCCTTATAGGCTGATACTCGCCTGTAAGATACTCAGCATTTTCCAGATTAAGCGTCGTTCCCCTGTTCTTGCGTATTATGGGCAGATTTATCAATGTAACTACCGACTGCTCGTCGACGGTAAAGGTTATCTCACCATTGCAGTCGCTGACGATTATCTTTCTGGCAAGCTCACGCTCGTAACGGGACTTCAGCGCTACATCGTCGGAAAGCGACGGGTCGATATCGGTTTTCAGCGTTATGCTGTAAACGTTGCCCGTACAGCGGGAGGAGACCGATATATCCCCGCCCTCGGGAGACATGATGAGCTGTGAGCGCATAAGGCTCATAAATGCGATTATAAAATTCTGATAACGTATTTTGGCGTAATAGTTTTTGGTATCTATCTTCTTTATCAGCTTGCGCTTCGTTTTGGAAAGTATCTGAGAGGTTTCGGCGCAGATAGTTCCCAGCAAAGCGGAGATATTGCTGTTTATGGTGACGGGTCCGTCCGTCTTTAACTCGGTATACGCCATTGTGTGACACATACTGTTGTAAAGCGTGAGGGCGTCCTCGTATTGACAGTCCAGCAGCTGTACCTCGGCGGAATGTGCTTTTGACGAGGAGAGAACGGACGCTATCGTTTTGTTGACGCTTATGATATGTCCCAGAGATTCCTGACCTTCACGCAAAAGCTGAACCATAAATTCACTCAAGGAGGTATGATTTACAAGTCCAAGCACGTCATAGCTGTCCCTGAGTACCAGAGCGTAGCCTGTAACAAGGCGTTTGCTCCTGTACACCGGCACTACGCTCAGCACCGACTGAGTGCCGCCGTCGTCCACTATGATATGGGTCTCTTTTTTGATCGGAAAGCGCTGAGTTACAATGCTCAGATCAAAATTGTCAAAAAATTCGCCGCAGCTGTTCCATAGTGGCTTCATTTCGTCATCGTAAAGAGCGCAGCGTGCGTTCAGGACTGACAAATAAGAAACAATTGCCCTGCAAAATGATGATGTCAAACGTATCAATCCTTTCCTTCAGTGATTTTGCGCCGACAGCCGTTTTCATCAACGAATACGGTATTGTCCAGCTGAATCAGAAAATTGCGGCGAAAGCCCTCACGGTACTCGTTCCTAAGTGTTTCCTGCTCCGCTTTTTCCTCAGGGGTAAGTCCCTGCTCTCTCGCTTTGCGGGCAAGAAGGTTTATCCTTTGGATCTTTTCTTTCTCCGTAATTTTCACCTCCCGCCGACCGTTATCGGCATAATATTTCTATGCCATATATCAAGGAATATGGACATAGTATTACATATATAATACATCTATTTTCTCGAAAAATCAATATATTTTAAGAATTTTCCTTAATTTTCACACCAAAATTGCCTGCCGTTTTTGCTGTGCAGCGGCGGGTAAATGCTTTCATCAGGCGGGATCGCAGGTTTTTTCAGAAAAATGCAAACGGATAGCAAAAATGCCCTTGACAAATCTGCGCTGATGTGCTATAATTGTTAGGCGGTACAAAAGCCGGAGAGGTGTCTGAGTGGTTTAAAGAGCCGGTCTTGAAAACCGGTGATCCCGCAAGGGACCGTGGGTTCGAATCCCACCTTCTCCGCCAACCCTTCGGGGAAACGTTATAAAACCGCACCGCAAAATAAAATACAGGATTTTCGGCACTATGGAGAATTACCCAAGTGGTGAAGGGGCTCCCCTGCTAAGGGAGTAGGTCGGGAAACCGGCGCGAGGGTTCGAATCCCTTGTTCTCCGCCACCAGCGTGACGCTGGACCCAATACGCTCCCAGAACACGGGAGCGTATTTTTTTGTTTCTCGCCTAAAAAACCGTTCCGTAAGGCAATCGTATCAGCGTGACGCTGGACCCTATATGCTCCCAATTTACTGGAGCGTATTTTTTTGTTTCTCGCCTAAAAACCGTTCCGTAAGGCAATCGTAGCAGCGTGACGCTGGACCCAATACGTTTCCAGAACACGGGAGCGTATTTTTTGTTTCTCACAAAAACCGTTCCGTAAATCAATCATAGAAACGTGACAATATGTCAGGTTCGATTTCAAATAACAGAGCGTTTTGCCGCTTTGATATCAGAATTTATATTTTTCCGTGAAATCAAATGTTGCAAAATAGTCGGAGGGGGTTTCTGCGCGGCGGATAAGCTTGAAGCTGCCGTCGGGCTTTAACAGCACCTCTGCGCTCCTCAGCTTGCCGTTATAGTTGTATCCCATAGAAAAGCCGTGGGCGCCTGTATCGTGGATTATTATGTAATCGCCCATTTCGATTTTGGGCAACATTCTGTCAACGGCAAATTTGTCGCAATTCTCGCACAAGCCGCCTGTTACGTCGTACTTATGGTCGCAGGGGGCGTTTTCCTTGCCCGCAACGGTTATGTGGTGATATGCGCCGTAAATGGCAGGGCGCATAAGGTTGGCGGCGCAGGCGTCAAGACCGATATATTCCTTGTAGATGTGCTTTTCACGGATAGCCTTTGCTACAAGATGTCCATAGGGGGCGAGCATAAATCTGCCCAGCTCGGTGAAAATTGCTACCTCGCCAAGTCCTGCGGGGACTAATACCTTGTTATAGACCTCCTCAACTTTCTTTCCGATAACGGCGATGTCGTTGGGGGTCTGGTCTGGGCGGTAGGCGATCCCTACGCCGCCTGAAAGGTTGATAAAGCTGAGGGAAACGCCTGTTTTTTCCTTTATCTCAACCGCAGTTTTGAACATTATTTCCGCAAGGACGGGGTAATAATCGTTGGTAAGGGTGTTGCTGGCAAGAAAGGCGTGCATACCGAAGCGCTTTGCGCCCTTTTCCTTCAGTATTTTATATCCCTCGATAAGCTGGTCGTGGGTAAATCCGTACTTTGCGTCGCGAGGAGTGTCCATTACGTTCCCCGTTTCAGTGGTTTTGAACTCGCCGCCGGGATTGTAGCGGCAGCTTATCGTTTCGGGTATGCCGCAAAGGTCGTCAAGTATCTGAATGTGGGTGAAATCGTCAAGATTTATCTGTGCGTTCAGCTTTCTTGCAAGGAGAAAATCCTCGTCGGGCGTGGCGTTGGAGCTGAACATTATATCGTTTCCCTTTGCGCCCACTCTGTCGGAGAGCATAAGCTCGGTGTAGGAGGAGCAGTCAAAGCCGCAGCCTTCCTCCGCAAGAATTTCCATTATAAAGGGATTGGGGGTGGCTTTCACGGCAAAATATTCACGAAAGCCCTTGTTCCACGAAAACGCCTGCTTTAATCTGCGGGCGTTTTCTCTTATTCCCTGCTCGTCATAAACGTGAAAGGGGGTGGGAATGGTTTTCGTTATTTCCTCTATCTTTTCCTTGGTAATGAATGGGGTCTTGTTCATTGGTCGTTCCTTTCGCTGCTCTAAAATATATATTGGGATAAGCCCACAAAGGCGGTAAGCAGGATAAACGCCGTTTTTCCGATGAGTGCGGCGGAGCGCAGAGCGCTTTCCCTGCGGTACTGAAATTCCTTTGTGCCTTTGATATAGCGTTCGGTCTTGATAAGTCCGTTATTGTGTGGGAGAAAGCTGATATAGGTAAATCCCAAATAGCCCAGAGCGTCCATAAGAAAGCTGATGAGCAGGAGATTGCGCTTGAATATCTCGTGCTGATAATCACAGAAAAAGTTCAGCAGGATAAGCCCAGCCACGAACCATGCGGCGTAAAGTCCCAGCGTTACCCATTCCATAACGAACTGCCAGCGCTTGTATTTTGTTCTTACGATCATTTCTATCCTCAGATGTCCATATATTTTTCAAGGAATTTTATCGACATCTTTATCCATTGTTTGCAGTTGTCGTTGTAAAAATACTCGTTCCAGCCTGTATTTTTGGAGCAGTCGGAAAGTCCGTGAGGTCCCTCGTCAAACATATGCAGCTCGCAGGGGACTTTGTTGGAGACGCAAGCCTTTGCGAAAACAAGGCTGTTGTGCGCCGAAACGCAGTCGTCGTTTGCAGTGCACCATACAAAGCAGGGAGGAGTCCTGGGAGTTACCCTGTTTTCAAGGGAGAGCCTTGATACTGCGGAGGAGGAGGGGTTTTCGCCGAGAAGCACGTTAAAGCTGCCCTGATGAGGGGAGGTTATGCCGCTTATAACGGGGTAGCTGAGAATGGCGGCGTTGGGGCGAATATCCTGGGGTTCACAGCCTAAGGCGTTAAGTATGCCGCTGTCGTTCCACATAGTGGCAAGGCAGCCTGCAAGGTGAGCGCCTGCGCTGGCTCCCCATACCGCTATCTTATCCTTGTTTATGCCGAATTCTTCTGCTCTCGCTCTGATTTTGTAAAGCGCATAGGCGGCGTTGGTGAAGGCGGCGGGGTATTTTTTATTGCAGGTGTAATAAAGCACGAAGGCGTTGTAGCCCTCCGCAAGATAATGCATAGCGATAGGCTCTCCCTCACGGTCGGAGCAGTATTCATATCCGCCGCCGGGCATAATGAGTATGGCGGGACGGCTTTTGCCGAAAGGCACGGATTCCACCATATCAAGGAGATATGCCTTGACGTAGGCGGTTTTTTCGTTGTTGAGATATAACGTTTTGGTTTTCATTGTTCTTCTCCTGATCTTATAAGTTTTTCATTTGCTTTTGCAAGAAATTTTTCACTTTTAACTATGAAACGAATGTGCGTTCCGTCACCGATAACGCCGTTGCTGTCGTAGGCGGTCACCTTGAAGGTCAGCTTTCTGCCGTCTATCTCGATAAGCTCGCTTTCGCAGTATACCTCACAGCCGCAGGGAGTGGCGCTCAGGTGCTTTACGTCAAGGGCGGCACCGACAGTTGCCTCGTCCTCGGCAAGATAGGGCATTACGCTGTACATTGCGGTGCTTTCCATAAGGGCTATCATTGCGGGAGTGGCGAAAACTGGGAGCGTGCCGCTGGTGTAGGAGGTGGCAAGGTCGCTTTCAGCGACGGTTTTGGTGAGCTTGTGTTTTATGCCTGTTTGCATTTTATGTACCTCGTTTTTTATTTTGATATTGTGTCGGGATAAATCTGAATTGTCTTATCCACCGGAACTCTTTCATTTACCTTATAATTCTTCCGTTAGTTTAATGGCGGTAATAATCATATTTGAACGGACACTCTTTTGATGATTCCAATTTCGTGTGTCCCATTTTTCACCGCTTATATCATCGCCTGCATAAAGCAACTGAGCTAAAGGAATATCATAATACTTAGACACTGCAAAAAATGCTGCTGTTTCCATTTCAAC
>CANRGJ010000022.1 GCA_947630175.1 uncultured Ruminiclostridium sp.
ATCACCGCCACATACCGAGGCTCGCCCCATGCGTAGAAGAAGATGCTTGCCAGCAGCAGGACATAATCCTTCAGCTCCTTCCTCACCAAAAGGTACAAGGCGCACACGATCGGCAGGAACAAAAACAAGAATACGGTTGATGAGAATAACATGGTGATTTATTTAGTTGAATTATTTAGTTGAACAGAGGTCGCGGAGCAGGGGGAGGTCATCTGAGTTAATGGAAAGAATTAGGATATCCGGCTTAAAGTCATGAATATCATTTTTGTACAACTTGAGAACTTTAAACCAATCAGTGCTCTTTAGGCGTCCGCTATTTAACCTGATGTATTTAAGCTCAGCTGCCGACCAAGGCAAGAAATGACTGAGATTTTCATTCATTGACCTGCCGACAAGCATGATTTTCCGCTTACCCTTGGGGAAAAAGAAATCCTTTGAATGTTTCCCATACTTGAACACCATTTCGTTGCCATTTTTATGGTCATAATAATCATACAAAATCCTAGAATCACCCGAATAATTGAGACATTGAAGGAGAAAAACCTCGGGCGGGCGGAAATTCTCCTGATGCTCATCACGTAAAAAGTAACTTCGAAACTTTTGATAGTCATTGAGAGAAACAACGGGTATATCCGGGAAATCCTTGCTTATCTCCTTCATCAATGCACGATACCCGACAAAGGCTCCCCAATCTGTCCAATGATGAGACCACTTGAAAAATACAAAATGCTGTCGAGCTGCATCGCAAAGCTCCTTGTACGGATAAATGTAAGGAATATGGTGTTTCCGTACTCCATTCCTGATAAAATCTAGAGCTTGTGAAACCTTGGTCATCTCGTTCTCATCATATCCTATTTTCCCCTTAATGAGTTCCTTGTAGATAAGCTCCTTGTGGGGTATCCCCAAAACATAAAGTTTGATCTGATTCTGCTGACAAAACTCATTCAGTTGGACAATATTTTGTACAATGGATTGAAGAGAGATAGGGTTACAATCTAATGGAAAGATCGGCACCATGGGGGGCCACCTAAACGCCCACCCGCTTTCTTTAAAATAAATGTATTTTTTCGTGCGGATAACGTAGGATAGTTCGTTTCGGAGAACATCGTGTAACTTTGTCAAAGAAACACGTCCACAGAAATGGTCATTGAACCAATTTTCATACCGTCTTCCGAAGTCAGACTTTTCTTTAAGGATATCCCTTAACATCGGCTTCACGGCGAGAAACCTGAGTTCTCGCGCAGATTTCACGGCATCTGAAATGTTGATCATAGGGATGAATAACAGGAGGAAAAATATTGCTAAGAGGAGAGCATCAATCCTTCTAATACCCCCCCCCTGTATATAGCTGAGTAATCGATAAATCAGGGCAAAGAACAATAAATTCCCGGTGATGAGATACCAAAGACTTCCGGAATCCAACCGTGTAAAATCATGAATCGTGAAATGATGCCTGCGGAACTCAGCCTCGATTTGTAGGACCTCATCTTTTTTGACAGAAATCCGCTTCGCAAAGAGTTTCTTAAAGGAGACAGCTTTGATTTCACTAAAAATGATTCTATCGTTAATTTTAAGGTTTCGCCAATCCGTCAGCACCGAGTAAAACTCACCATATTCATCACATACATTTGGTCCTCTCAGGAATATTATTATTTCCCCGTCACGCTGTGCTCTGAGAAGAAGAGAAACTTTTTGCCATTCTCTTCTCACTCTCAAACTCTGATCAAACCTGTGGGTGTTATTGCCCGCCTCATAAGCCCAAGAGGCATAGAAAGGTTCGGGATTCATTTTACTACTGAAGGGCTCAGCTCGGGTAGTTTCTCCGATATATAAAAGATCAAGTCTGGCCTCCTTGTTGAAAAGAGAACGTGCAAACCCGTCGTAATTGCACTCTGTCCATAGCGGCAGGCATAGGATATTTATCACCAAAAGTAGTAATACAGTGATTAAGATTCGATTGCTCCTCATAAGTAGATTCTGCTGCAGTGTATTATATTCCCTCCCCTCACTGGTGATTATGGTGCTTGCTTGTACTTTGAGATCAGAATGGCGCCGACGTAGTTGATGCTGATGGTGAGAAGCATCACCGCTACATACCGCGGCTCGCCCCAGGCATAGAAGAAGATGCTCGCCAGCAGCAAGACATAATCCTTCAGCTCTTTCCTCACCAAAAGGTGCAGGGCACACACGATTGACAAGAAGAGAAATAAAAATACGGTCGATGAGAATAACATGGCTTACTTGGTTGAACAGAGGTCGCGAAGTCTTGGCAGGTTGTCTGTAGATATAGATAAGATGAGAATTTCTGGCTTGAATGCGAGAATATCTTGTTTGAATAACTTCAAAAACTTCCATTGCTCAACACTTGGTACTGGGTTCGCATTCAGTTGAATAAATCTGGTTTCAGACGCTGAGAATGGTAGGAAACGACAGATAAGCTGATTATGAGAGGTTCCAGTAATCATGACCTTGTGCTTTCCTAGGGGATAAGAAAAATTCTTTACGTATCTATCCACTTTCATCATCAGTTCGTTGCTATTCTTGTGGTTATAGTAATTGTAAAGAAAGCTGTGATCTGGGTCATCCTTAAACCCAAAAAAGAAAAGAAGATCACCGTGACCGAAAGTCCAGTGCCCATTATCGCGAATCAACTTATTCTGTAGTCTCCTGCAATCACTGAGCGATACCACTGGCATATCAGAAAAATCGCGGAGGATAGCTTTCATCAGCTCTCTATACGCGACAAAGGCTCCTGTTTCTGTAACATGGTGGGATTTCTTAAAGAATACCAAATCTTGTTTTGCCTCCTCTTGTAGCGCCTTGTACGGGTAAATGTAGGGAATGTGATGAGTCCGGGCGGACTCTCTAACTGCTTCGCGCATCTGAGAAACTTTGGTAAGCATTTTATCATCGAATCCATACTTCTCTTTGACAATGTCTTTATAAAAAATTTCCTTTTTAGGGATCTCCAAGATATATAATTTGATTTTATTTTTTTTACAGAACTCATTCAACTGAATTATATTGCGAGAGATTAGTTGTGCATGAGGCAATCCAAAAACCGTTCCGTATTCAGGCAGTTCAATAAATAGACCGTCTTCCTTGAGATAGAGCGCCCTCTTGGTTCGAATGATTCTATTGATGTTATAACAAATGAAGTCGTGCAACTTTATCAACAAAGAACGACCGCAAAAATGGTCATTGAACCAATTCTCGTATCGTCTCCCGTAGTCGGCTTTTTCTTTGAAAACGTCTTCCAGCCTCGGTTTGGTCGCGAGAACTCTTTGTTCCCGTGTGCATTTCACTGCATTTGAAATGTCGATCATAGGGATGAATAACAAAGGGAAAAATATTGCTAGCAGGAAAGCATTAATTCTTCTGATACCCCCCCCCTGTATATAGCTGAGTAATCGATAAATCAAGAAGAGAACAAGTATATTTCCTGTGATGACGTACCAAATCTTCCCGGACCTCAACCATGTAAAATCGTGGATCGAAAAATGATGCCTGCGAAACTCCGCTTCGATGTGAAGGACATCACCTTTTTTGACCGCAACCTGCTTGGTAAACGGCTTTTTGCAAGAGAAAGCTTCTTGTTTTGATAAAATGGTTTTTCCGTTAAGTTTGACATTTCGCCAATCCGTCAGGATATAATGGAGATTGCCATAATCATCCCTGTTATCGGGGCCGCTCAATATCACAGAAATTTTACCGTCTTGCAGCGCGTCAGCTCGGAGGGATAGTTTTTGCCACTTTCGACGCGCTCTCAAACTTATGTCCGCATTTCGTACATATCTATTACCATAAGCCCAGCTTACATTATGGTCTGAAAAAGTATCTTGAAATAAAAAATGGATTGGTTCTTCTGCGGTTATCTTTCCGGCGTAACAAAGACCAAGTCGTGCCTGTTTGGCGAAAAGAGTGTGCATAAATCCGACGTAATCATATTCTGTCCCCAACGGCAGACACAGGAGGTTGATCACTAGAGACAGAAGAACAGTGACTGAGATTTTTTTGTACATAAATAAGTTATAGTAATGCTTTGAGCTCTCGGCGTGTATTCAACCAGATATTGTGATACAGTAATTCTTCGTAGAAAGGGCTTTGTCGTGCATACTTCCAAAACAGCTCGCTAAGCGGGTAACTCGGGTTCGTCCACGGTTTTTTCCCCCCGCAAAAATGTAAAATCCACGGATCTTCATAGCTCTTCTCGTACTCTGTTACTTCCTTCTGTGTCAACACTTCCCCATAGTTGGGAGCCCACAAAGGCACATGGTACTCCACATTCCATCTTCCATCCAGGTACCGCACGTGCCCCGCACAAACCATGTTCAGAATATCTTGATCCGGGAAGCGCAGATCCTTCGTTTGTTGCATTGCGAGCTTTAGTTTGCTTGCTATACCATCCCGTTCAAGAGCGCTCAGATTCATCAGTAGAATTCCGCTTTGAAAATAGTTCTCCGGCTTTGCCAGCAGGAGTTTTCTCTTAAAATAATCATTTGCTTGATGCAGCCAGTAAAGTACTAACGTGTCATGAACAGCTCCAAAGTATTGGTTTGCAGTCAATCGTGTCTCATACAGCGTTGCTATGTCTCTCAACACCACCACATCGCAGTCCATGTAGAGAACCTTCCTTCTTCCTCGGAATAACTGAGGGATCAAAAATCTGAAGCATGCCTCTTTGGGAAATCGCGGCGTCGCATGCAACCTTTCAATCTCTTCCGGCTGTACCATTTCATCCACTCGAAAGAAGCGTATGGAAATATTCTCTTGCGACATCCTCTCAATCTGCCTCACTCGGGCCCTCGTCAGTCCTGCATGCAGCACGCAAATGTCATATCTCTTTCCCTCTGTTGCATGGCATATTATCGAATGAATTGCCACGCCCATGTAAGCGGCGTACTTTGCATCGGTAGCGAAGCATACAGTTACCTGATTTCCTTTGTATGCGGCTTTTATTTGTGGTGTGTCCATACTTTATCCCTATAAGTCACCTTGTCACTTACTCCTCAAGAAATCCTCCACAGACTTAATTTTCTTCTTAAGTTGTTTCTCCCTCGTGATATATTTCTGCCGTTTTTCACCCCATGACAAATGTACCTTCCATCGAATGCGTTTAAGTTTACGATGGTAATCTCCCAACTGGACAACATCTTTCATGATTTTTTTTATCCTCCCCAGTTCTTGTCTGACACCCTCATTCGTCGCTTTGCCTTCTATAAGAGATTTGAGATTGTTTTCGAGCTTATCGTCGTTCTTCTTACTTTCTTCCAAATAACCCTTAATGACTTTTTGAACTATAACTTCCGTTTGATGTTTTACGGTATCAATCGTACAATTTCGTACATTTTCCTCGATATTTCTGTACACGATCTCTTCATAAAAGGGACATTCGCGCGCATATTTCCAAAAGACCTCACTACGAGGGAATGAAGGCTTGATCCATGGCTTCCGCCCCCCACAAAAATGCAGAATCCACGGATTCGTATAGCATCCCTCGTATTCAATTGTTTCTTTTGACGTCAATACATGGCTATAATCCTCTGCGCACAAAGGCATGTGATATTCCACATTCCACCTCCCGTCCAAGTACTTCACGTGTCCTTCACATACCATGTTCAGAACATCTTGATCCAAATATCGAAGATTTTTATACTTAGCAAGGGTTATATACAGTTTTTCAACAATGTGATTCTCCCGAAAAGCCTTTGTATTAAACAAAAGAATCCCCGCTTGAAAATAGTTGAGAGGTTCTTGTAACTTTAGGGAATTCCGGTAATACATATCTCCTTTTCTCACTGAATATATTACGAAGGTATCCCGGAGGGCTCCCACATACTCTTCCGAGGAAAGATTTGTATCAAAAAGCTCTGCGACATCCTTGTTTGTTACCGTATCACAGTCCATGTATAAAACTTTTTCCTGTTTGAAAAAAAGGCTTGGTATGGTAAATCGATAGTACGTTTCCACAGAGAAGTGCTTGGTTGTGTACATTGTTCTCAGTTTCTCTTGATCAATAACACCAACCACGGAAATGAAACGTATGGATACATTCCGTCTCGACATTTCTACAATTTTCCGTACTCTTTTCTCTGGTAGATTAGAGTATAGTACGCATATGTCGTAATTTTTTTGTGGATTTGAGTTATGTATGATAGACTGTATAGCTACTCCCAATAAGGGTAGATATTTTTCGTCCGATGCAAAGCACACTGTAACCTGATCCCCTTCAAAAGCGGGCTCAATTCTGGTCGTATTCATGTATTCTTCTCCTACTTTAGTTCTTATAGAGTATTCTTCGGGGTATCCTTATTTACTTGAAACTGTCATCTTTTCGATTTCTCTCTTAAATTTCTTTCGCCCTTCAATGTACTCTTGTTTTTTTCTCCCCCAGGATAGCAATGCTCGCCATCCGAGACGTCTCAACTCCTTTCTGTATTTTGCCAAACACGCGGTATCGTGCATGCTTGATGATTCTACAAACTCGTTTATGTGTTTATTTCCTTCAGTTAATGTAGAATTTGTCGGCCTTGACATATTCTCTTTTTTTTGTCCTACTCCTATATCTCGTAAAATACAATTTTTTATCTCCTCTTGATTAATAGATTTCGCTAATACTTTCTTAAGCGTTGCTTCTGTGCAAGATATTGTATTGAGTGTCAATAATTCTTCATAAATCGGCGTCTCTCTTGCGTAGCGCCACCAGCACGAAGCTTTCGTCAACCCCGTGCTGTTCCACGGCTTGGAGACAGTTGCCCTGTATGAGAGCACTTTGGCCACATCTAAATCTTTGACCCATTGCCAGTAACTTGTAGTAGGCAAATAGCATGAGTCAACCCATGGATCACAGACATTCCATATGGAACTGAGCATCTTGATATGATCGTAACACAATCTATTGAGAGCATCCCTTGCAGGGCTCCTGTATTCTTCCTTTTCAATGAGGCATAACCCCTCACTTGCCATCCCTGCACTACGAATGGCACGGACATTCCAAATGACAACAGAATCGCTCACATATTCTAGGTAGGGATCTTTCAGTCCAAGTTGCTTTGTGTAATAAGAAAGATTCTCGCGACCACTGTTAATCCATGATGATATTACATTATCCTGACATGCCGCTATCCAATAGTTCTCTAGTTCCGTGCTGTAAAGTTCTGCAATGTCGGTTTGCACGATGGTATCATGTTCTAGGTAGATAACCTTTTCATAATTCTTAAAAATCTCTGGAACACAAAGGGATATGAGAGAAGTAACAGAGTAGCCCTTTGGCAAGCGGAAATTCCTCCTTCCTACGAATCTGTTAACACGGTAAAAGCGAATAGATATATTTGGGTGATTCTCTCGTAGTTGTAAAATTTTCTTTTGTCGACCATCGTTCAGGGTGTCATACAACACCACAATATCGTAATTCTTTTCCAGAGACGTATGAGAAAGGAGGGAGCGGATCATTACCTCACACATGTATGAATTCTTATTGTCTGCTGCACAACAGATAGGTATATTTCTCTCCTGAAAGGCAGGGTTTAGTTCGTAAGGAATAGTTGTGTCGTTTATATGAATCATGGGGAGGTATTTAACTTTGTAATTTTCCTTCTTCTTTTTCTCAATGAAAATTCCTGTTAGCGCCTCTGCCAAATATCCGATGGTTCTCTGATCCGCACTGCAAAAATTAGGATGATAAATTTCAGGTTCTATGTGCATCGTAACATCGAAAAGGAACTGAGCATACTCAAAGAAAAGAGTCTTTCGAAAGATAAACATATTCCATTGAAAGTTATCTTTTTTCTCATAATATTCAATAGCTGTCTGGTAATATTCAGGATATTGTTTGCGTATATATTCAAGCATTTCTATATTGCCTTTGCCTCCTGTGTATTTTTCTTTATACTTGCACGGAGGACCTGGAGGATTTGTTGCCCATACATAACTTCCTACAGCTACCTTAAATTTGTATACGGGTACCCACTGAGGTACATACATATCGTACTTCCCTAATTGCAAGTCCGCAGGATTAAGCCACTGCTTATACTCATCTTGTGTGAGGAAGGGAACAAAGGTTCGTGGCTCCATTTGAGTGTTTTCAGAGAAGACTAGGATTCTCCGGTAGTGCATAAATCCAATATAATCTGGATTTCCAAGCTTTTCATAATTTTTCCATGCCCAATAGTGGCCAGACAATTCGCTGTATCGAAGATTTTTTAACGAAATATTATCGCCAGTATCATCACCTAGACAATTCATTTTAAGCCATCTAAAATCCTCTTTGCTTATTGTGTCCCTTGTCTTTGTCACATTCCCCATCATCCGCCCGCAGTGGAATGGGATAAAGGTATCATCTCCGAAAAGAATAGCCGGTTTATGATAAAATACCAAAATTTTCAGCGTTGGAGATATTTCCATATTCATGTCTATTTATTTAATTAGTTTTTGTAATAGGTCAACGACTCTTTTTGCGGCACATCCGTCTTCCATGCTCCCTTTTTCTTTGAGGAAAGGAGATATTTTTCTGGAGTACACTTCTGAATTAAAGGAGCGTATATTATTCAACATTTGCTCATTGTTTTCAGCTATCTGGAATGGAGTCTGAGCAAGAGGATAATAGAGCCCACGACTTCTCTCAAAGGAAGCGTGGTCTGAAGCATAGATAAAAGCAGGTCGTCCAGTGTGCAGATAATCAAAGATGCAGGAGGAATAATCAGAAATGCACACGTCTGCCGTGACGAGTAGTTCTTGGATATCCGCGTAATTTGAGACATTAATTATGCCCAAATCATCGGTTATGAAGCGTTCCCTATTCGCTAGAGGAGTCATGCGTGCAGCCATCACCCACTCTCCGCCGAATTTATTTTTCAAAGCTGCTAGTACGGCGGAGTAATCCATATTAAAGACCTTGCGGGGACGGTTGTCGTTCCGCGTAGGGGCATAGAGTACTAGTCTCTTGTTTGTGGGGATATCGAGTTTTTCACAGACTTTTCGACGAATGGTATCTACGTCTTTCCGAAAGAAGATGTCGTTGCGTGGATGCCCCAGTTCGAGTATTTTTTTCGCTCGGAATGTGCGACGATAAAAGTTACTCTCCCAAGTTGAATGGGAAATAAAATAATCCATCTGTTTTATATCTTCCAACACGGAGTTCCACGTATCCACATTGAAATTATTGCGCCCCAATCCGAATTTTTTTATGCCATAGGATCCTCGCCAAGTTTGGATGTACACTTGTCCTGTCTTTTTTTGGAGGTCATGATTTAACAGATACCTTCTGTAAGTATTATCTATTAAAATGCGAGCGGTCATGGAGTCATGGAGAGCCTCGTCTGTACCTATCATTTCCAGACGTATACCAGCAGGAAAATCATCCTTAAAATGTAGAATGTTTTTATCTACTATCCACACAAGCTCCCAAGGAAGATTCCTGCGCAATATTTCCTCTGCAATGTACTTTGTATTGCAGCTGTAGTTATTTCTATCACTTCGGAAAAGTATTTTTTCCCGATTAATGGGGAGACTTCGAATAGTGGCAATTTCGTCTTGAGGCTTGTATATACGAACATTTCGGCGACGTAATACAAACTTTGTCCCCAAGATATAAACGATAAAATCTCGAGCGTCCACATTTTTTTTAAAAAAAATGAACTTAAGTGTTCTGGAGAGGTATACGCTGAATTTATCCCAGATTCTTTTGTAAGAGATATTCATTTATTTGGATATTTCATGTGCAATGAGTTTTATAAACCGTTCGGTTGCTTTGCCATCCTCTATACACCCCATCTTGCGGAGATAACGTTCCAAGTTAATTTGGTACAGTTTCGCATCGAAATGCTCAATTTTTTCTGCCAATTCATCACTAGTTTTAGCAATTGGACATGGCAACTCTCTTAAAGGATATGCCAACCCTCTCAACAGTTCATATTTCTCAAGATCGGAAGCATAAAAAAACGAAGGGCGTCGCATAAGTACAAAGTCACACAGACAGGAGGAGTAGTCAGTGATGAGGACATCAGTTGCTACCAGTAATTCTTGAATGTCAGCAAAATCGGAAGCATCGAAAACTCCTCCATTAGTAGGGATAAGTTTATTTTTAAAAGGGTACATAAGATGATGCATACGCACCGCAATTTCCCATGTGCCTCCAAATCTGTTTTTTATACTTTCCTTAAGTTGAGCGTAGTCCAAAGATATCCAGCTTAAATCACCATCATCGCGCCAAGTGGGAGCCCAGAGTAAGAGTTTCCTATCCAAAGGGATCCCCAATTCTCGGTAAACCTTTTCTCGGATTTCCTCTTTATTCGGAGAGAAGAAGATGTCACTACGCGGATGTCCCAGCTTCAAAATTGGAATTTTTTTTACCCCTCGAAATTGAAACATCGGTTTTAAGTGGTACTTGCTTTCACAATCTGAGTTCGATATGAGATAATCAAGCTGATTCTCAGAAAGTTTTGCCCACCTCTTTTGTTCTCTCAACCAACCTTTAATTGGTGTTTTAATTCCGAAGGAGGCATGCCACGTCTGGATGTAGACTTGTCCGGGTCTTTTTACAATGCCAGACTTATATTGTTCGAATCTAACAGTAGAGTTAATCCATATTTTTGCCGTAGAAATTTCCATTTTTTCATCTTCTGTTCCAGCTACAACTACTCGTAAATTTTGTGGGAAGGCATGTAAAGTCTGCAAAAAATGCCTATCCAATGGACTTATTACCCATACCATGTCATAGGGTAATTTCCTCTTGGAAATTTCCTCCACGAGATATTTGGGATTACAAGTGAATCCCCGTAAAATGGGGCAGAAGACTATCTTATTCTTTACTATAGGGATGCTCGCGTACGGGTTCTTTGGAGGAACGGGTTTGCGAAAAGAAGTAAAGGTAATACCAAATATTTTATAACTTTGATAATCAATATTAAGTATTTTTTTAGAATAGAAAAATTCGAGAAAGCTTTTCCAGAACTCTTTTCTAATTTTCTTGCGAGTGTCAGTTAAATCGGGCAGAGGAAGGGGTAGGGTTTTAGTTACAATGCAATCAACCGTACGTTTGCATGCGTTACCATCATCCTTGTTGCCTCTCTTCTCTAGGAAACGATCTACCCCTGTTCTGTAATCATGCTCTTCGAAAACCTCAATGGTATTGAGGAGTTCGTCTAAACTTTGCGCCACAGGCATGGGTGCATCTTTCAGAGGGTAGTAAAGGCCATGGTGTTCAGCATACGATTCCTCATCGGGGGCGTATAAAAAAACAGGTTTGCGAGTGAGAAGGTAATCAAAAGCACAGGTGGAATAATCCGAGATCAATACGTCCGCAGTCACAAGCAATTCTGCGGTATCTGGGTAATCGGTCACATCTCGAACGAGAGGAGAATTCTCTCCTGGCAACAGCCAGTGCATCCCTTTTTCTTGAGGGGGCCTGCGCACCAACATGATCCACTCTCCACCGAAACGCTTTTTGAGAGCCGCAACTGTTTCCGCAGGGTCCAGCTCTGGGAGCTTTTTAGCGCCTTCCCAATCTCTGTGCGTGGGCGCGTACAGTACTATTCTTTTACCTGATTCAATGCCCAGTCTTTCACGAACTTCTTCACACAATTTTCCCGGGTTCACGAGCACATCGTTGCGAGGATGCCCCCATTCTGTTGGTTGTCGCCAATAATAATAGGAAGAAGTGAGATTTTCGGATTCCCATTTGCTTCCGGAGAGCAAAACAACGGTCCGTTGAGCATCAACCTTGTCCTGCTGTAATCTATACAAATTCGAGTTGTGAACATCGGCACCGATTTTCTTCGGTCCTAGACCGCCCTCATGACTTATTTGAAAATAGGCTTGTCCTGGTTTACGTATAAAGCCCTTTGCCCAATATTTGTTGAGACGTCCGTCAGCGATAATAACGTTTGCTCTCGACAATTCGTACCGCATGGCATACCGACCATATACACTGCGAATACCCTTAGGAGTCTTTACCCTTTTATTCTCGGAAACCCATGTTAATTCGCAAACTGCATTTCTACGGAGAAATTCTTCCGCTAAGTATTTGCATCCCTCGGCATATCTCTCCGAAGAAGAATAAAATACCACCTTATTCTTCTGGATAGGTAGTAGGTTACAGATGAGCGTAAATAAGTTCATGAGCTACTCTGCTTCGTGGTCTCCATGTCCGTTGATTTGCTTCACGCAGAAATCGTACATATCTTCTGTCGTGAGAGCTTTCTTGTACCAATCCACCGTCTTATGCACCGCCTCCTGCAAGCCCCATCTCGCTTCCCATTGCAACATCGTGTACGCCTTGGTTACATCCAGACTCAACAGTGTGTTCTCATGCACAGCGTTCGGATCGCTCGCATCCACCACACTTCCCTCTCCGTAGTACTCCACGAGGGTTTGCACCACCTCCATCACCGTCTTGTTCGCTTTGAGCTGTGGACCAAAGTTGAAGCAGGTCGCATACTTCACCGGGTCTTCCATGAGACGCTGCCCCACGCGCAGGTAACCGGAGAGCGGCTCCAGCACGTGCTCCCACGGGCGCGTGGCTTTCGGGTTGCGCACCTGAATCGCTTTGCCTTCCTCAATACTGCGGATGCAGTCCGGGATGATGCGGTTATCCGACCAGTCGCCGCCGCCGATCACATTACCAGCACGCACGGACGCCACGGCTTTACCATGTTCCGCATAGCGCGCCGGGTTGAAGTAGGATTGCCGGTAGGCGTGAATCATCAACTCCGCGCATCCCTTGGAGGCAGAGTAGGGGTCTTCACCACCCATGCGATCTGTCTCCTTGTAGCCCCAGATCTGCTCGCGGTTTTCGTAGCATTTATCCGAAGTGATCATGACGGCGGTTCTCAGACAATCATGCCTCCGCACGCATTCCAGCACATTCAGACTGCCCATGATGTTCGTCTCGAAAGTGTTTTTTGGCTGCTCATAGGAGGTTCGTACGAGAGCCTGCGCCGCCAGGTGAAAGACAATCTCGGGTTGGTATTTCTCAATGGCGGCGCTTAGGGTTTCCAAATCCCGCAC
>CANRGJ010000023.1 GCA_947630175.1 uncultured Ruminiclostridium sp.
TCGGCCAAATGGGTCAGACCGGTGACCGAGCTGGGGAAAGCTGCGCTGCCGGGGTTTTTGGAGAAAAGGCGGAAGGGAATGGGATGAGTTCAAGGCGAATCCGAAAGAGTGGGATCTGAGTCCGCCATCAAACGGTCAAAATCGCTTTGGTATAAACGGTCTTGGATGATTCTGTATTGTTCAAATTCGCTCTCCGCAAAGGATTTTGCAATGACAGCTGTTACTTTGCCTTTATCCTGTAGTATTTCAGCGTCATTAAACTGTAGAAATGCATCCAGTTTTGCCGCCCAATCCGCCATTGTCATGGGGATATGTCGCCGTGCCTGACGGGTGGCATAATCCAGATACATGGTAACAATTTCATTTAGCTCCTGCATTTCGTCGGAAGATAAATAGTTTTTGGCGATTGAGACATCGGCCTTGACAATCTTGCCATTCGGGGCATTGCGCCAGGTGGTCAGTCCCATGTGTTCTTTTTTGTGGTCAGCCCTCGCTACGATTACCTCGGCGGCGGTGTTTCCATGAACAGCATAGTGCATTTTATTCTGGACAGTCGCAAAGAAATCTTTTGTGATTTTACTATCCAATGAATAGTCCGCCGCTGTGGCGTAAATATCCGTGATCTTTTGGTAGAAGCGCCGTTCGCTGGCGCGAATCTCCTGGATTTCGGAAATTAAATGATCAAAATAATCTTCATCAAAAATCTGTCCGTTAATCAGCCTGCTCTTGTCCAGAACGTACCCCTGCTTTGTAAAGGTTTCCAGAACCTTTGTTGCCCATTGCCTAAACTGTGCCGCCCGGCTTGAATTGATCCGATAGCCTACGGCAATGATGGCAGCCAAGGAGTAAAACTTATATTGATAGGTTTTCCCGTTATCCGCAACTTGTGCAAAAATTGCACAAGTTGAGACTTCTTCCAATTCGTTGTTCTCATAAATGTTTTTCAGATGCTTCGTAATGACGCTTCTGTCCACATCAAAAAGCTGGCCAATCGCCTTTTGTGTCAGCCACACATCATGATCCTGCACACGAACTTCAATTCCTTCTTCGTGGGCGTCCTTTGTAAAAACGAGAAAATCAACTGTGCTGTTTCGGATTTGCAGCTTGTTCTCGTTTCCTTCAGATTTCTTATTTTCATCTATTCCTTTTCTTTTCATGTTCTTCCTCATCAGATTTATTCATCCTGCTCATGTGGCAGGCAAAACTATATTTTCATTATAGCTGTTCTACGAAAAATCTCCATCTTTGTTACAAGGTTCCACATCAACGTAAAGCCGCCGGATCCCTTGTCGTACCGCCGTATTGATAATAGGCGGGCAGCAGCGTCAGGCTGGGAGGCGTGACCGAATCTTCGCTGGTCAGAATTTCCACGCATTTTTCCGCCAGCTGTTCCACGGGCTGACAAATGGAAGAAATGAACAGATCGTCCTGTCTGTTCCCGAACTTGCGGATCCCGTCAAAGCCGATGATCTGTACGTCCTGCGGCACCCGGACGCCCTCCGAGAGCAGCAGCTGATAAAACATATACCCATGATAGTCCGTGTGGGAAAAGACCCCGTCGAAGGTCAGACTGTTGTCCGGCCGTCTGTGCTTTCTTATAAAATCCTTCATAATGCTGAGCGCGTCGTCCGTGTCCACCTCGTCGATGTAATCCGGTGTAAGGCCGTATTTCTCACAGGCGTAAAGATACCCGTCCCGCCGTTTGTCCGATTCGCCGGGGAAAACGGAGTGGAAGCGGATATAGATCGGGTGCCGGCAGCCAAATTCCAGCAGCTTTTCCACGGCGAGACAGCCGCCCGAAAAATTGTCCGAAGCGACGCGGGGAATCACCCGGTTTTCAAAAAAGCGGTCAAAGACCACAATGGGCAGCGAGGGCGGGATGAATTTCCCGATGTCGGAATAGGTCAGAGCAATAATGCCGTCCACCTTATTATTCGCGGCCATGTTCAGATAATCGATTTCTTTTTGGGGAATGCCGTCGGCGCAGCACAGAAGCAGCCGCAGTCCCCTTTTATACAGGGCGGCCTCGATGTGGTCGGTGAAGGCGGCAAAAAAGGGATTGGTGGTGTTGGGAATGATCAGGGCCACCAGATTGCTTTTCTGCGTCTTCAGTCCCCGGGCATAGGTGTTGACCTCATAATTTAAGGCCCGGATCGCCGCCTCTACCTTCAATCGGTTCTTCTCGGAAACCGGGATGCCGTTGATCACCTTGGAAACGGTGCCCAGGGCGACGCCGGCTTCCTTTGCCACGTCCTTCATGGTGGGCGCTTTTCTGGATGTCATATCTTGTTTTCCTTTCCCTCTTTTTTGTAAGTATACCATTTTCCTGGAATCGTTTCAACCGTGAAAATATACAAAATGAAACGTTTCATTCTGTGAATTACTAACGAAGTTGGGTTTTAGAAGAAAAAATAAATTGATTTCTGCCCTACATGGTGCTATGATTTTCTCAACAAGTGTGAAACGTTTCATTTTTGAAAAAAGGAGGAGAGAAAATGGGGAAAGAGCAGAAAGCACTGACAGTACCCAGACAAAGCCTTGGCAAGCGGATGGCGAAGCATTGGGAGTTTTACGTGCTGCTCCTGCCGGGCATCATCCTGACGATTCTGTATAAATACTGGCCGATTTACGGCGTACAGATCGCTTTCAGGGATTACAACGCGATGGACGGGTTTTTCGGGAGTCCCTGGGTGGGGCTGTACTGGTTCAAACGTTTCTTTACCAATTTCAACAGCGCCCGCATGATACGCAATACGATCCTGTTGAGTCTGTATAGTATCCTTTGGACCTTCCCGATTCCGATCATTCTGGCGCTTTTGATCAATCAGGTGAAGCTGAAAAAATTCCAGCGGATTTCCCAGACGATCCTGTACGCGCCGCACTTTATTTCCGTCATGATCCTCTGCGGTATGCTGCGGATCTTCCTGTCCCCTTACGGCGGGCTGATCAGCATGATCGCACAGGCCTTCGGCGCACCGCAGACCAACTACATCGATTCCGCTTCCGCCTTCCGGACCATTTATATTGCTTCCAGCATCTGGCAGGACGCCGGCTGGGGCACGATCATTTACATGGCCACGCTCTCCAGCGTAGATGCGTCTTTGCATGAGGCGGCCAAGGTGGACGGCGCCAATGCGTTTCAGCGGATGCTGCACATCGATATCCCGGAGCTGGTGCCGGTCATCGTGATTCAGCTGATCATGTCCTTCGGCAACTTGATGAACGTCGGTTTTGAAAAGGCGTATCTGCTGCAGACCAGCCTAAATAAGGAGACTTCCGAAATCATCGCCACCTATGTATATGAACAGGGTATGCTGCGCGCCATGTATAGCTTCTCTACGGCGGTCGGTCTGTTCAATACCGTAGTCAATATCATCCTGCTGATCGTGGTGAACAAGATCTGCAGCAAACTTTCCAACGTGAGCTTTATTTAAGGAAAGGGGGGAATGAGATGAAAAAAGAAAAAAGGATTTCTTCCGATAAACTGTTTGATATCTGCAACGTGGCGTTCCTGGCGGTGCTGGTCATCCTTGTGGCGTATCCGCTCTACTACGTGCTGATCGCTTCCATTTCAAACCCTTATGAGGTTTACGCCGGCAAGACCTTCCTGCTGCCCTCCCAGATCACCTTTGAAGGCTACGCCCGGGTGTTCAAGGAGCATTCCATTGCGATTGGCTACCTCAACAGCATTTATTATACGATTCTGGGCACCTTCATTTCCGTGGCCCTGATCATTACCACCGGATATGCGGTTTCGAAAAAGACACTGCCTTTCCGCAAAGCGATTATGGTCTTTTATGTGATTACCATGTATTTCGGCGGCGGCCTGATCCCCACCTACCTGGTGGTCTCCAAGACCGGTCTGTTAAACAGTGTGTGGGCGCTGATTCTGCCCGGCGGCGTGGCGGTTTACAACGTGATTGTGGCAAGGACCTATTTTGAAACGAGTATTCCGGAAGAACTTTACGAGGCCGCCGGTATCGACGGCAGCAGCAATCTGGGAACCTTCTTCCGCATCGCGCTTCCGCTGGCAAAACCGATTATGGCGGTCATGGTCATTTTCACGATGGTGGCCTACTGGAACGACTGGTTTACGGCCCTCATCTATATGAACAATAAAGATCGGTATCCTCTGCAGCTGGCGCTGCGCCAGATCCTGATCCAAAGCCAGGCGACGGCGACGATGATGGGCAATATGGACGGCGGATACGCGGAGGCCAACAAGATTACGGAGCTGATCAAATTCGCTTCCATCGTGGTGGGCGCGGTTCCCATGCTGATCGCCTATCCTTTTGTGCAGAAGTATTTTGAAAAAGGCTTTATGGCCGGCGCAGTCAAGGGCTGACGGCTATGGCGGACGGCGGGATCTTCCCGCCGCCGGATAAAAAGGCAACCAATCACCCAATCGATTCCAAAAAAGAGAGGAAAAAGAGATGAAAAGAAAATGGAAGAAACTGACCGCCCTTACTATGGCAGCGGCCATGACCCTGGGCCTGACGGCCTGCGGAGGTTCCGGCGATTCCGCTGCAAAAGACGAGAATCAGACCAGCTTTGAAATCTTCGCCGGGATCAGCGCTCTGTCCCCGGACAACAGCGAAAAACCTCTGGTCAAACAGCTCAACGAGGCCATGGGCGTGGACATTACATGGAACTGCGTTTCCGGCGATACGCTGACGGAGAGAAAGAATCTGATTCTGAATGCCGGTGACAACCTGCCCGACGCCATGATGTCGGCGGGGCTGTCCGACAGCGAACTGATCAAGGGCGGCGCCAGCGGGCTGTTTATTCCTCTGGAGGATTACATCAATGAGGAGACCATGCCCAACCTGATGAAGATCATTGAGAAGCGGCCCAACATTCTGGCCACCTGTACCATGCCCGACGGCCATATTTACGGACTGCCCGGCATTTCCGAAATGGGCTTTAACTACAGCGACGGCAACACCTATTACATCGGCGCAATTCCGCAGTTTACCGCCATCAATACCGACTGGCTCAAAGCGGTAAATATGGAGATGCCCACCACCGTGGACGAACTCCACGATGTGCTGGTGGCTTTCCGTGACAACGACGTCAACGGCAACGGCGATCCGACGGATGAAATTCCCATGTCCTTTATTTTCCCGGAGGGCAACGGCGCCTGGTGCGCGGGCATGGGCACCTTCTTCGCTCCCTTTGGCTGCACGGATTATTCCATGGATCACAGGGCGATCCAGGACGGCAAGGTCTATTACCAGGCCGCTTCCGATAATTATAAGAATGCCATTGCCTACTATCATGACTGGTTCGAGGAAGGCCTGATCGATATCGAGATTTTCTCCCAGGATTCCAGCCAGTATATCGCCAAGGGCAACGGCGAAGATCCCAGACTGGGCGTGTTTGTCTGGTGGGAGATTCCCGAGGTGGTAGGCGCGGAGCGTGCGGCAAGCTATGCGTATCTGCCTATCCTCAACGGCCCGGACGGCACCCATCATGTGAACCTGAATGAAATGGGCACCACAGGTCATGACAGCTTCTCTATCACCAAGGCCTGCGGCAATCCGGAGCTTTTGCTCAAGTGGGTGGATCAGCGTTACGATCCTATCATCTCCATGCAGTGCATCTATGGCCCCATCGGCGTATTCTTCAATGAAGAACCCGATGCAAACGGCGTTTACACCACCAGAACCATGGGCGAGGGCGAAACGGAAGGCGAAGTGAAGTCCAAGAACGAGTGGACCGGTCCCTCCGAGCAGCTGGCGGAAGATTACGGCGTCTATTATTATATGGAAGACCGTGCGCAGCAGAGACTGGACGATCTGAACAACTTCTGGTTCCAGTATGTGGACAGCACCGAGTATTATCCTTCCGTGGTCTATACGGAGGAGGAGATCGATGTGATCAACGACAAGCTCAGCGATATCAAGTCCATGACCGAGGAACGCACCGCGCACTGGCTCCGCGACGGCGGTATAGAAAACGAGTGGGATCAATATCTGGCGGATCTGGACAGCATGGGTCTGCAGGATGTGATCGGCGCATGGCAGTCGGCCTATGACCGCTATGAGCAGGCGTTGGAAAACTGAGTACAAAGACGGGCGTGAAGATGTCCGTGGCGGGGAGCAGACAAAAAACTGGGGTCTGCCCCCCGTTTTTTAAAAAACACTGGGAGGAAAGCATGGAAGTATTTTTTGGCGCGCAGGAACAATGCGCGGTCTGCACCGGCGGCGGGACAGACTTTTGGTTTGAAAAGAACCCGGAACGCTTTGCAAATCAAAGGTGGCAGATTTATGGGGACGCGCTGCTTTTTGACGGGTATTCCAACTGGTTTTTTGGCCCGGCGCTGCCCCTGGAGGTGCAGTCGGCGTTTACCGTCAGCATTTTGTTTGCCCCGCAGGGGTTCTCCCACGAAGGAGACGGCCTGTTTTCGGCCTGTAAAAAGGACGCCGGAGAGGGATTTTCTATCCGGCTGGAACGGCACGGGAGAATTGTCGTGGAGCTGGGGTTTGGCGGATCCATGATCCGGTTCGATTCCCTGCGCGCGCGGGCTTTGCCATACCGGTGGAACGCGGTCACGGCGGTCTTTCGGAAGGAAGAAGGCTGGTGCGATCTGTATTTGAACGGTGTGCTTGTCAACCGGAAGCAGTTTCGGCGCCATCAGCCGCTGCGCTGGCCGGATGCGTCGGTCTATCTGGGAAAGTATGTGGACGGATCGGCCTATGGGCAGGAGACGGAGGCAGGGATTTTTTACGGGCTGATGAAGCGGTTCTGTCTGGAAGGAGAGGCGCTTTCGGATCGGGATGTCAAGGCGCTGCATGCCTCCTGGCCCATAGAAAAGCAAATCGGACGAATCCCCTTGGATCGCAGCGTTTATGAAACCGATCTGCAGCGGCCCCAATACCATCTGATCGCACCGGGAAAGTGGATGAACGAACCGCACGCACCGTTTTGGTATCAGGGATATTACCATATCTTTTATCAGGCCAATCCCCACGCCCCGGTATGGGACAATATCCAGTGGGGCCATCTGGCCAGTACCGATATGGTGCATTGGGAGGATCTGCCGCCCGCGCTGGAGCCGCAGGAGCAGGGCCCGGATTCGGACGGCTGCTGGTCGGGGAGCGCGCTGATAGACAAAGAGGGGTGTCCCCGGATCTTTTACTCCGCGGGAAACGACGGAGAGTTCCCTAATCAGGCGGTGGCAATGGCAAGAGCCACGGCAAGCGCAATGGCAAGAGCCACGGCAAAAGCCACGGCAACGGCCCTGCCCGGAAAAGGAAAGCTGCTTTCGGAATGGGAGAAATACCCGTCCTGTGTGGTCAGGCAGCAGGAGGGCTGGCTGGGAGAGTTTAGGGATCCGTTCGTCTGGCTGGAAGGGGACACCTACTATATGCTGGTGGGAAGCGGGGACGCCGACAACGGCGGCGGCAACGCCTTTTTGTTCACTTCCCCGGATCTGCTCCGGTGGCAGTCCCACGGTTTTTTCGTGGATTACGATTTCTCGATCAATCCGGAGGTAGGGCACGTGTGGGAGCTGCCCGTGCTTCTGCCCCTGCGTGGGGAAAGCGGGGAGATTGCCTGCCATATTCTGACCTTCTGCGCCTGCCAGATCGAATCGGATGTGGTGGAAACCTATGGCTTTCTGGGAAAATGGGACCCGAAACGCTGCCGGTTTGAACGGCTGCAGGAAAAGCCGATCCTGTTGGATCTGGGAAAGGGGACTTTCACGGGAGGATGCGGTTTTGTGACGCCGGACAACAGGAGCGTGTTCTTTACCATCGCCCAGGGAAAGCGCCGGGGAGAGGATGCCTATCGGGCCGGCTGGGCCCACAACGGAGGACTGCCGGTAGAGCTTTCCTATGTGGGAGAAAAGCTGCGCATCCGGCCTGTGAGGGAACTGGATTGCCTGCGGGGGAAAAAGCTTCTGGATCTGGAAAATGTTTCCCTGTCGCAAGCGGATCTTCTCCTGTCAGAATATAGCGGAAACCGGCTGTATCTGCATTTGGAGACGGCCGGGGAGAGCGCCGGCATTTGCGCGATCTACGGCGACGGGGAAAAGACGGTTGTGTATGACAGAAAAACCGCACGGCTGGACGTGCTGGACAAAAGCGGGAACCGGATCGGCCGGTACCGGGGAGACATCGACCGTGTGGAACTGGACGGGGAAGATGTGATCCTGGACTACTATCTGGACTTTTCCATGATCGAGACGTATTTAAACGGCCAAAAGTCCGTGACCCTGCGCAATTATATGGAAACGGGAACGGAAAGAAGTCTGCGCCTGACGGGAAAAATGCAAACCGTGAAACGGCTGGAGCTCTGGGAAATGCGCCCGGTCTACGGAAAAGAAGCGTAAAAAAGGACAGGGGACAAAACGGGAATGGAAGGAAAAATCTTTTACCAGGCACAGCGGGCGCGGACGGGGGACGTGATCCCTAAATTCATCGACGGAGCCTATCAGCTTTTTTATCTGAAGGGATGGAAGGATCCCAAGGATCCGGAGGCGGTCTTTGGCTGGCACAGGCTGGAGGGACGGGATCTGGTGCACTTTGGAAAAGAAACGCCCATCGGAGTGAGAGGCGGTACGGGGGATCTGATTTACCGGGACGGGCAATGGCATCTGTTTTCCTGTATTTTTCCGCAGGGCAGGCAGCTTGTGACCCACTACGTCAGCCCGGACAACAATCTGGATCACTGGACGCTGCAGCAGGAAGATACGTTCGGTGCGGATGACGCGATCTACGATCCGTCAGACTGGAGAGATCCGCGTGTCGTCTGGCGCCAGGATCTGGGCGAATACTGGATGTTCCTGGCGGCCCGGGTCAAGGACTGCCACAGCAGGACCGGATGTGTGGGACTTTGCGTGTCCCGGGACCTGAAAAAATGGGAATACCGAAGACCGGTTTATTATCCCCAGCGGTTTGGCGGAGCCTGCGAGTGCCCGGACGTTTTCCAAATGGGGGACTGGTACTATCTGATCTTTTCCAGTTACACCACCCTGTTTGGAACCTATTACGTCAAATGCCGCGCAGGCGAAACCCGATGGCGGATTCCGGCCAACCACCGGCTGGACGGCAGGGCCTTTTACGCCGCGAAAACGGCGGGGGACGGACGGGAGAGATATCTCTTTGGCTGGAATCCCACCAAAGAGCAGGATTTGTTCGGATTCTGGCCCAACGGCCTTGCCGCCCAGGATTACCGCACCTGGGATTGGGGCGGCAGCCTTGTCGTTCATAAACTGACGCAGTTGTCAGACGGGGATCTGGCCCTGTCTTTGCCGGATAACCGCAGAAAACTATTTTCCCACTGTACCAAGAACCGGTTTTGCCCATTGACAGGGGGATGGGCCATACGGGAAAATAGGTATGAGGCGCTGTCGGAGGAAACCCAGCAGATGGCGCTGCTGCAGCCGCTGCCGGAGCAATTTTACCTGCGGCTGGATATCCGGATGAAAAGCGCCCGGCAGGCCGGGGTTGTGCTGCGCGCCGGACAGGAAATGAAAGAGGGGTACTATCTGTATCTGGAGCCGGACAGAGGACGGCTGGTATTTTGTTCCTGGCTGCGGATGTCGGAGGAAGGCGGCAAGACCTTCCCCTACGATGTAGAACTGGAAACGCCCGTCAGAAGGGATAAGGACGGCCTTTACCGGCTGGAGATTCTGGCGGAGGACAGCGCGGCCGTCGCCTATGTGAACGGGGAAGCGGCGCTGAGCCTGCGTATGTACGACCGGAGGGGAGGAAACCTGGGACTGTTTTCCTTCGGCGGCGCTGTGTTTGAAAATGTGCGTCTCCTGCGGGAGAAAGAAGACAGGACATAAAAAGAGAGACGGAGGAATGAGAGATGACGAGCCAGACATTGCGGGAAGCCAGAAAATATGAGGAAACAGCGGAAAAGCGGATTGCAAAAAAAGACAGGCCGCTCTTTCATCTGTCCGTGCGGACCGGGTGGATGAACGACCCCAACGGGTTTTCTTTTTATGAGGGAAAGTATCATTTGTTTTATCAATATTATCCCTACGACTGCAAATGGGGCCCCATGCACTGGGGACACGCGGTGAGCTGTGACCTTCTGCACTGGGAATATCTGCCGGCGGCGCTGGCGCCGGACGAACCGTATGACAAGGACGGGTGTTTTTCGGGAAGCGCGCTGGTGCTTGAGGACGGCAGACATCTTCTGATGTATACCGGCGTTCAGCGGGTGAAGCGGCCCGACGGAACCTATGACGAACTGCAGACCCAGTGCCTTGCGACAGGAGACGGCACGGATTATGAAAAATATGAAAAAAATCCTGTCCTGACCGGGGCGGATCTGCCTGCGGGAAGCAGCCCAAGCGATTTCCGGGATCCGAAAATCTGGAGAAAGCCGGACGGCACTTTTCGCTGTGTGGCAGGTAATATGGCGCCCGACGGAAGCGGCCAGATCCTTTTGTTCAGGAGCGCAGACGGATTTGACTGGCAGTTTGAGAAGGTACTTGCCGAAAACCACAGCCGGTTCGGGAAAATGTGGGAGTGCCCGGATTTCTTCTTGCTGGACGGGAAAGGGGTGCTGCTGATCAGTCCTCAGGATATGCTCCCGCAGGGATTTGAATATCACAACGGAAACGGGACGCTTTGTCTGATCGGGGACTATGAGGAGGAAACGGACGCGTTCGCGTGGGAGAGCGACCAGGCCATAGACTATGGCATTGATTTTTACGCTTCGCAGACTACCTTGACGCCGGACGGCAGAAGGATTCTGATCGGATGGATGCAAAACTGGGATACCTGCAGCACCTATAATCCCGGCGGATCCTGGCTGGGACAGATGAGTCTGCCCAGGGAGCTTTCGATCCGAAACGGCAGACTGTACCAGGCCCCGATCCGGGAACTGGAAGCGCTTCGGCACGACCGGGTGGAATACCGGGACGTGACGGTGGAGGATACGGTCAGCCTGGAGGGAATCCAGGGCCGCCGGATCGATATGGAACTGGTTTTATCCGGCGTGGACGGACAGGAACTCTATCAGAAATTTGCGGTTCGCTTTGCCCAGAACGATCAGTACCGGACATCCATCAGCTTTCGCCCCAGGGAGGGCATCGTAAAAGTGGATCGCAAATTCTCCGGATCCCGGAGGGCGATCATCCATCAGCGGCGCTGTCAGATCGACGGCGCAGACGGGCGGCTGAAGCTGCGGATCATCCTGGATCTGTGCAGCGTGGAGGTTTTCATAAACGACGGGGAGAAGGTAATGACCGCCATTACCTATACCGATCCGGAAGCGGACAAAATTTCCTTCTTTGCAGATGGAAAAGTCCGTATGGATGTGGTAAAATATGATCTGTCGTAAGAAGACGGAAGGCAGTCCAGGAGGAAAACATGAGCGGATTTGATGTGATGGCTCTCGGAGAGCTTTTGATTGACTTTACGGAGAACGGAAAGAGCGCGCAGGGCAACCCCCTGTTTGAGGCCAATCCCGGCGGCGCGCCCTGCAACGTGCTGGCCATGCTGGCGCGGCTGGGCAAGAAAACCGCCTTT
>CANRGJ010000024.1 GCA_947630175.1 uncultured Ruminiclostridium sp.
GCCGTCTTTCTCCCAATTAAACCAATTAAAAATCATCTTGCCGCCGTTATTAAACTTCGGAAGTCTGTTCCTATAAAGCACTACCGCATACTCCGTTGCACCGACAATCTTCATGTTTGCTTTGAGTACTTGCGCGGAAAAGTTCTTGATAAAGACAAGCGGATAACTTCGCATAAGTCCGTGCTTCTTGCCCTCGTCAATCACCATTTGCATTTGCTCAAAAGCGCAAAAGACAATCATGGCGGGCGCACCGCCCTCTTTCGGCTCTTTCCTCAAATAGCGTGTGCAAAAGTCAAAGAAGTTTCCGATACGAAAATCATCATCTGTGTCAAAGAAACTTTTGCCCGCGAGTTCGCTTTCGCCGTTTTTGTTATCACCGCCAAGATACCAAGCGGGATTGCTGGCGTAGGCGTTTTGGGCGAGGTTATAAGGAATATCCGCTATAATCAGTTGCGCGTGGGGTATCCCATATCGCTTTGCGTTCTCGAAGTGGTCATTGTAAATCTCGCACTTCATTTTTCTTCTCCTTTAATATCCTTGATACAGTAGCGGCAGAAATACCTAATTCTTCCGCTATTTCTTTCCCTTTCTTTCCATTTTCAGATAAGGAAATAATTGTTTGCTTTAATGCGTTACTTTTGTTTGGACGACCGAGAATGACACCGTTTTCTTTCTTCTTTGCAAGCGCATTTTTGGTATTATAACCTATTTGCCTTTTCAAGAACTCGTCCATGATGAAAAAATTCGAGATTGTCAGCCATTGATAGGGGTCTAAATGAGAATTGCCCTTTAACTCCATACCGTTTGACAGAAAGCGTATTGTTGCCCCTTTTTCTTGCGTGATAAGGTCAAGCATTTCAAAGCAATCAATATAGTTTCTCCCGAAACGGCTTGTTTCCGTAAAGCAGACAATATCGGTCGGTTGCAACAGTTCAAGCAATTTATTAAATTCTTGTCTTTGGTCGCCCTTTACGCCACCGCTTATATGCTCCTCAAATATGCGGTCAAATTGCAAACCGCTATGCTCAAAGAGATAACGCTGACGTTCATAATCTTGCTTTGCGGACTTCTCGGAAGTACTCACTCTGCAATAGCCGTAGATTTTACACATAGTTATTCTCCTTTTCTTGTTATAAGTTCTAAAATAGTTTTTTGTGATACTGTGGGACATTGACATCTCATAAGGTCGGGAGAAGTAGGAAGTTTCACATAAGCGTCACCCTTTCCCAACAATTCCGCTCCTTTCCCAACGTCAATTACATTCATAGAGTGCCTTGCATTTGCCGTTTTCAAACATACCTTTGTAGGCAGATTGTACTTTATCAAGCCTGTTACAACGCTTGCACGGGGGTCTTGCGTAGCGACAATAAGGTGTACGCCCGCCGCTCTTCCCATTTGCGCCAATCTCACGATATAGTCCTCAACTGTGTTTTTGCTTGTCATCATCAAATCAGCAAGTTCATCAATGACAACGACAAGCCGAACGCCGTCATACTCTTTCAAGCCTTTTCCTTTCATGTACGCATACCGTCTTTCCATTTCTTTTACGGCGACAGAAAGCCATTCTACTGCTTCGGAAACATTCTTTGCGACAGAACATATACGCCTATGCACATCTTGCTCATAGATACCAAATTCAACGCCTTGTTTCGGGTCTATCAAAATGAGTTGTGCGCTTGAAAAAGCAAGCAATTCTATTATGAGAGAGTTTAGCAAGCAAGATTTACCACTTCCCGTAGTCCCTGCGACAAGAATATGCGCCGCCTTTTCCATGCTCGTGACGATATAGTCAAAGTTGCCCTTCCCAAAACAGATATAGCCTTTTTGTACTCCGTTTTCATCGGCAGATACAGCCTTCGTCAAAGACGGCTCACAATTCCCAACGCCGATATATTGCCTATTACAAGGCGCAGAAAGACGGAATTGTCCCGCTCCTATCATCTCACAAGACAAGTCGCACATGAGTTTCATCATCTTTATTGCCCTATTAAAAGCGGCAATAGAGGGCAAAGAGATTATCTCAAATTCATGGTGCGCTTCTTGCGGGGAAAAGTATTGCCGTATAGGTTCAATCTTTATTCCGAAAAGAGAAAAGTCTTTTACGATAATCGCCGTGTTCTCTTCAAGTGTTGTCATCTTCATACTCCTTGATATGGTGATTCCCCCAAGCGTCCCGCCTTACATCGTATATCATCTGTACGGCAGTCAAAATCCCATCGTAGTATGCCTCTTGCCGCTCCTTCTTTATTCCGTTTTCCTTCCTAATATAATCGTATTGCAAGTTCAAGACGTTCTCAATTTCTTCTATGCTAAATTTACTTCCCATGGTACACCTCACTTGATAATAAATCCGATAATCTCAACGGTGGGGCAATGCGCATAATAATAGTGCCGCTTGTCCTTTTCTTCTTCCTCAAACACTCTTTCGCGCAGATATTCCAAGTCTTGATAGAGCATATAATAAATGTCCGTCAAGCCTTTCATTTCCTCTTTGTGCGCGTCAATTTGTTTCAAGACTTTTTCAAGTGCCTTGTCCGAACTTCGGGCAGATACGATAATTTGATAATCGCCCCTGTCGTCATTCTTGCTTTTGAAATTCACCCTGTACGCTTCTTCAAGTTTCATAAAATCACCTCTTATTCCATAAATTCATATACGGCTTCCGCCAATTCGTCAAGCATTTCCTGTATTGCGTCAGCGTCATCAATCAAGGCGCGGATACTATTCGGAACGCCGTTTTGTCCCCTCTTGTCTACCCACATTTCGGCGTGTTCGTCCGCGTCAAATTCGGCGGCGTATTCCGCAATATCGCGGGCTGGCGTTTTCTTGCTAATGGAGAAAACAAAATCTTCTCCGCACGGAGAGCTTTGTTCAAGCTCTATTTCGTCCTCGTACTCGTGGATAATCCACCCGCAGTTCTCAATTACATCTTGCAGTTTCCTTTCCATAAAAATACCTCACATAAATTTATTTCCGCTTTTGCGGTGGTAGCGGGTAGTATTTTAGGAGTTCCCGCTATCGCTCCATAGAATTAGCCGTTTTGCAGTTGCGTTGTCGTTGCCCTGTGAAAATCGCGCGGTCGCCCGTTCTTGTCATAGTAATTTTTCCCGAAATAGTCGCGCACTATGTGAAGATACCAAATTCCCCCATTTTTATCTTCTACAACGCAATACTGTGTTCTTTTGTCTGCCGTGCGTTCTTCGCGGAAAAATTGCCTATAATAAAGCGGTTTACCGTCATGTCCTACTCGCTCCGTCAAATTGTACTTCTTGATTGCTTCACTTACTTTCATTTTTTAACCTCTCTTTGCCGTTCTAACGGCTTTTTTATTCCTCTTGATAAATTCCTCGATGAGTTGCAGAAAAGCGTTTTACGGGCTATTCTTGCCCGTCCTGTGCCGCCGCAAGCATTTCTTCAAGTTCTTCCTGTTGCTTCCTCGTCAAGCGTTCTTTCTCTTGCTTCTCAATCCACCGCTCATCAATATCTTCGCTCGAATCCCGAAAATGTGCCTTGATTTTCTCCGATATAAAGTCCGCTATCTCATACGGGTTGAAGGCGTCAAAGCGGGTTGTTTGCTCTTTGTAGATCTTTTCGGAATACATATTGTTTGCAACATTATCGTCAACGCAATAGTCTTTGCCTGTTCCCCAGCGCACAACACAAGCGTCGCAATTCCTATGTTCATGGATCCACAAGTAAAGCGTTCCCATGTCCGCATGCTCTTCCCCATGCTCCCGATCGTCGTAAACGGAAAGCATAAAACCGTTTTCTCTTCCGTTGCAGAAAGTATGCACAAAAATCCCGTAGTCGCGCAATTCCTCATCATTCGCCAAAAAATCGCAGATTGCTTTGGAATACAAAATACCCCTGTTATAACTCAACATTTTTATTTTCTCCTTTAATATTCGTATTTTTTCAGATCGTGCAGAATGTTTTTGTAGCCAATCCGCTTGCCGTTCAACTCAATGGAATAATCATCTTTGCAGAAAGAGAATCCCGCCCGCCATTGAAAACGGTATGCCGCATTTTTGATCGCTTCTTTTATGTCATCTTCGGAATAGTTCTCGTTGTATATAAGGTCATCAACGGTTTCGCTTCCGTAGTCCTCCGCCGCTTCCCGCCAATCTTCCGCGATCTCGCGGATAAATTGCTTCAAAGTCACGCCGCCCAAATATCCGTTGTATTCTCTTTCTTTCGCTTGTTCTTCTTTCCGTTCTTGTTCTTGCTTTTGCCTTTGTTCCTGTTCTTTTCTTTCGCGCACTTGCGCTTGATATTTCTTAAAAAAGTTTGCCATTTTCAACCTCTCCATTCAACCCCGCTTCCTTCGCGGAATCCGTCTTTGTCATAGTAAATTACTTCAACCCAATGCGGCTTTGTGGGCTGTTCAATGTCGATCTCCATACCCTCGCCCCTGTCAAGATAAACTGTGCAGCCCAATCCGTCAACGGTCTTTCCCGCATAGATACCGCTTTCATTCTCGCGGATAAATTTTGCCCTTCCTTCCTGTGTTTCCAAAAAATCAAATTCTTTCATGTTTATACCTCGTCAATCCAATGTTTTACCTGTTCCAACGTGTCGCGGGCAGAAAAGATAACCTCGCACAAACGCTCTAAAAGCCTCTTTTGCTCAAAATCGCCCACTTGCTCGCCGTTCGGCAGTTGCCCAAAAAATATTGCCCGCTCTAAATCGTAGCCGTCTGTTATGCCGTATTCCTTTTTCACATAGTCAAGATATGTTCCGATCGTTTTCATTTTTCTTTTCTCCTGTTCTCAAACGCCTTTTCCCCATAAAGGATATAAAGGCAGATTTCTTTCTCGGTAGGCTCGTCAATTCCATAAAATAGAATTAAATTTGCCCGCGCTTCATGTTTCAAATTCTCGTACCAATCAGACGCAGTTATGCGCTCCGTTGTCGTGTTCATGCTATCACCCCACAATTCGCGTTTGCGGCGTATTTTATATCTTTTATTATTTCGCAGTCGCCATAACCTGGATACAGATTCTCGCAAACACACAAAACGTATTTTGCGCATTTTTTACAAATAGAAAAATCCTCGTTTTTTATTCGTTGTGATTGATGAATAGCACAAATAGATTCCATTTCATTTTCGGAAAAAGAAAAGAATTTTTCTTGTCCTTGTTTAATCGCATATAAAATTGATTCTATGCAAAACAGAAACGAATTGCAAACCCTCTCTTTTATCATTGCATGATAATTTTCTCGCACACTATCCAAAGAATGCTCTAAAAGCATATTCCGAATAACAGGCATAAATTTCTCAATATTTTCTTTGCACTCTAAAAGCGTTTTTCCTCTTGCAAGAAAGCACCCCGTTGATTCTTCCGACGCATTCCAGTTCTCGCCGCTATTCGAGAAGTAGACAGTTATTATTTCTCCACCTTCCGTTTTGTATTCTTGCTTGTATCCTTCATCCGCTTTTATATAGTGGCGCACACCGGTTTCTGCACAACCTCTAAAATTCTTGTAAAAAACGTGTGTTTTCATAAAATAACCCCCCTTAAACAATAGCAACGGACATATTATATATGTATCTGCTTCCCGCGCTTAATGCTTCTTCCCTGGTGTCGGAAAGCACTATACTATTTTTTACCATCATGACAAAATACTTTTCACCAGTTCCGTTTTTCCAATCATAGCTGGGATATATCTGCACCGCCTCCCCCCGCTCTAAATTTTCAAAATAATCTTCCAGTTTCTTTTTTCTCGTCTCTTGTTCTTGCTCTCGTGCTCTCCGATCCTGCACTTGCCTTTGGTAGTCTTTGAAAAAGTTAGCCATAAAATACCTCTTTATGCGTTTAATTTTGCCGTGTGCGGACTTTGGACGCTCTCGGCGGACGCATTAACGGCGGGAAAGCCGCCGCCCATCTGCTATATTATGAGTGTATAACTTCTTCGCATTCGTCAAGATAAAAACGGTATTGTTCTTCGGTTATCTCTCCGCGCTTGTGCGCTTCGTCAAGATAATGTTTATAGTCATCTACGGCATCTTTCAAGACTTCTATAAAAGTCTGCGCAACAGATAATCCCACATCGCCGCAGTTACACCACCCCGCGCCATAAGTCTTTGTAAAGTCATTGAAAAAAGACATAAAATTAAAGCACTTCAACATAACAAAAATACCTCCGCGCCGCTTGCTATTGTCAAGGCTTACGCGCTATGGCTATCGCCGACGCCCTCGCGGGCGTTTCGGGAGCGGTGCCGCCGTTCCCATCATCGGGGCGAAAAGTTTACTTTGTTTTCAATGCTTGCGTGTATGCGTTTATCATGCGGAAGCACTCGCCAATATAGGCGCGGTCGCGCTCGTCATTGTTTGCGCGGTAATGCGCCAAATAAAACGCCAAATATCTCCGCTGCTGCTCAATCCCTTTTCGGCAGTTTTCCGCCGTCAAGCCGTTTATATATCTGTATTGCTTTTTCATTGTGCGCCCCCTTTATGCTATCTCTTGCAATTCGTCGAGGCAATCACCGAAAAGACGCTCAACGCCTCGCCACTCACGGCGCACGGCGTTATAAATGCGCTGTACCTTCTTATAATCGGCGCGGCTCTCTATGGTATAGCCGTATTCGCTCGCAAAATCCCACACATCGCCAAACGGCTCGCACTTTGTCAAGGCGGCTAAAAAGTCGTAGGGTGTAGGCTCTTCGCCGTTTTCGGTGTTTGCGATGCTGTCGCCAAATTTCGCGCTGTATTGCTTGCCGTTGCGCTTGATCGTAAAGCGGTAAATGTTACGGCTTTCCTTGTCATCGGAAAAATACGGCGCACACTCTAAAAAGTTAATTTTAATTGTTGCGTTGTGCTTCGTCAAAAAGTCTTGTGCTTGTTGTTCGTAGTTAGTCATAAATAAAACCCTCTTTATAATTTATTTGCGGGCGGGCTTGCAACCGCCGCCGCCGCATTATACCGCTTGCGCGGTATGCTCTGCGTTACAAATTATAAGCTGTCGATTTGCTCGTAAATCTGCCTCAATACCTCCGTGAGCGTCCGATCAAATTCGCTTAAATATTCAGTCTGATCTGAGCTTTGAATATCCTCTAAAACGCCAGCCGCCTCTTCAAGCAGGCTCAAATATTCTTTTGTTGTTCGTGCTTTCATCTTTTTAATCTCCTTTTTCGGGGCTTGTCCGCCCTCTTTCATTGTCTACATTATATCATACTATATTATACTTGTCAACCCATTTTCATAACTTTTTCAAAATTATTTTTGCAATTTTTTTCGGCTGTTTACTTGCTATAAATAAGGCAAGGCGGCAGGAAGGACGGCAGCACAACCGCCGCCCGCGATCTAACCGCGCTATTTATTCGGGGGGATTTTTCTTTTCTTTTTCTTTTCTTTATAAGGGGGGTATATATGTCTATCCTTATTATATCTGTTTGACATACAATAAAGCATGATATAAACAGTATAGCTTGTATATCAATCAATACTGTTAGGATTGTACTTTACTTTATATCTTTTCTTTTTTCCTAATTAGGATATCTTTATTTACTTTTTTATCTTTTCTTTTGTGTTACTTTTCTTTTCGCTTTTTTATTCTTTTCTTTTCTGTGGAATTGCCTAAAATCGTTTATAAAACGTTCGTATATGAAAAATCAATCAAAAATGGGATAAAATAGGGATAAAAAGAGGGGTAAAGGGTACGGGCGGGGGATTTTGGGACAGGGCAAGCAGGGGCGGGGGTTACTTCCTATGGATATGAAAATGGTTTTTGAATTTAGGGTATAAGAATAACTCTCTTTTGGATTTCACTTAAAGGAATAACTCTCTCTTTGAAATTGCAATTAGGAATGGTCTATCAGAAAATTCGGTAATTCCGAATAATCTCTTTAACTGTCTAATTAGAATTTTTAGTAGTAGATATTACAAGCATGGTAGTAATAATTTAGAGTAGAAAATATAGGCATTCGTTTTAATGGCTTTAATTTGCGTTTTAAGGGGAATTGTCTTTAAGTTGAGGAATTTATCGAGGGAGATATTTTTGTTGATTGTGGGGCAAATTAGAGGGGTTAAATTAAGTGTTAGAGATATTCTTTTGGTTGTTGGTGTAGAAATAGGGGAAAGAAAAATGAGGAAAAGTACTTGACTATGGGGGAATGATATGGTATAATACTCTCATGGATAAGAGAGAAGCGTAGGTTTATCATGGCAAAGAGTTTTGAGGGGGATTTAGAAGTAAAGGAAGCGTTGGATAAACTTGCTTCTTTTGCAATTAACTATTGCAAGTTACTAATAGACGATTTATGCTCTGCCGATGATTGGGAGAATGGCTATCGTGATTTTCATTTGGAAACAGCAAAGGTGGCGATTGGCTCAATGGCTGATTGCATTTATAAAGGGATAGACGGTAAGGACGATAGGCTTATTGCGGAAATTGAGAATTATGGGAAGCCGAGAAGCAACGGAGAGATAGCCGTGCCGTTCCCAGACAATTCTCCCGAACTCTTATCTTCCCACATGACAAAAACGGTTGGGGCAACGCAAGAAGAATACGACGGTATTTTTGAAAAGTTCAAAGCCGCTCTTTCCGAGAGAGTATTGGAAAGGCGCAAATAAACTTATTTGATTGAGGTAAATTGTGGAAA
>CANRGJ010000025.1 GCA_947630175.1 uncultured Ruminiclostridium sp.
AATACCTCCTATGATATCTTTTATTTTACCATAGGAGGTGCTTTTTTTCTATTGTTCGTTTTTACTGGACTTGTTCAGGTGGTCAGGCTTTTTTCTTCAGGAGAGACAAAACAAAATATATCTAAAGTGAATTTATCTGCTCAGTCAAGATGCTCCGCATTGGTGATTTGCGCTTCACATCTTGAATGGAACTGGTCGGAATAGCCTATCTTCGGGTCTTTAAGGGTCAGCCTTACTTTTGCGTACTGCCCGTCGCTGAAATAATCCTGTATACCCACGTCATTCACATTTCCCACATGGTAAAAGTCGGAATCCATAGCATACGCCTTTTCGCCCTGAATGTCGCATACATAAGTCACATGGGAATTAAAAGGCAAAGGAAGATTTTCACAGCTTGTAGGGTCGGGGTAGAAATCCATATCTCCCTGCGCCAAGGCGTATTCATCCTCAAAGGCGCAGTACAGGATACCGTCCACCGTCACACTGCCCTCCAGCTCCACTACGCACTCAAACAGAGAAGGATCGTTTTCCGTCTCATCGTTGTAATGTATCAGCTTGTACCATGCGTCCTTTACGGTGAAAGGTCCAACTTTGTCGCCCTTCTGCACCTTGAAATATTTATAGTCAAGCTCGGGGTTTATCATATCTTCGTTAAACTCGTAAATTTCAAAGTCGTACAGCTCAGGAGCAGTGTCGGTGTCGTAATAATACGGCAGGGCGTATCTCATAAAGGCAAAATCATACTGTACGAGAAATCCGTCTTTTATTAAAAATCCCTCCGTGTCGTCGGAGTTGCCGTCGGCGTAATATCCCGCTGAGCCGTCGGGGAACAGAAAATCGCAGTCCTCGGGCGGAGGGGCAGGTTCGGCGGACTGCTCCGTCTGCGAGGAGGTATCGGTGGGGTTCTCCGACTGGGAGGACGAGTCAGAAGATTCCTCCGTCGGGGAAGTCTCGGACTGAGAGCTTTCCTGCGGGGTGGACTGACTGTCAGTCTGCTCCTCCGTGCCGCCGTTATTGCAGGCGGTGAGGGTCACGGCAAGGGCAAGGAATATTGCAAAAATCGATTTTTTCATTGTTTCTTCTCCTTTTCAAATTTAATTTAAAAAGTTATTTCTTCAAGTGTCGCAAAATGGGTGACATCAAGGGTCTGCTCCTCAATGCCTCCGCTGTTGCAGGCGGTAAGGACGAGAATGCTTGAAGAAATTGATTTTCTTATTGTTTTCCCCTATTTAAAGGTAAATTTTCTTCTATGCTTTTATTATATCACTGAAACAGCAAAATTCAATTACAAAAGGGTTACAATTCGGTTACAATTCAGTTACAAATTGTTACGATTCGGTAACAAAAAATCCCGCCTTGAAACCAAGGCAGGATCTTCCGCAATCAAATATTCACACTGTCACGTTCTCAGTCACCGTTCCGCTAAGCACGGAATAACCACCGAAAAGACCTGTTATCTCCACAGGCGGAACGGGCAGGAAGTTAAGCTTTTTCGTGTCTACCGGCTCCCCGTTGCCGCTTAACGCTATTGTTATGTGAGGGACGGCTATACTGTCTGCCATTTCCTGTATTTCGGGAACGGTGCAGGACAGGCGGACACTTAGGCCCTCGTTTTTGCCGTCGTTGGCGTAGCCTGTCACCACCGCTTTGACGGGGACCCCGAACAAGGCAACGTTCACCTTGTCTGGCTTGTATTTAAAGGTAACGTGTGGGTCCGCTATCTCTCTTTCCAGCATATTTTTCCTGATACCCGAAACGGCGGAGTAAAATTCCTCACGCTGAAAAAAACAGCCGATATAAATAAACGGATTCTCCATTTTCCCTCCTGAAAAAATTTCTTCCTACCGATTATTGGCAAAAGGGAATGAACGTATACGTCATTTTTTCCTTTTTTTGGAAATAAGCAGGTTTTTGAAAGCGAAAAACACGGTTATCACAATGCCGATTATGCAAATAAGCTGCAATACTCTTACCGCCGTATCGTTCAAAAACCAGCCGAAGAAGGAATTTATAAAATCAAAGCTGTCGATAAGGGCGGAGAAAAAGCTCAGCACAGACAGCATGAGCAGGGCCTTGTTCACCCTGTCGTTGCGCTGTTCCTGCTCGCTTTCAGCCGTTTTCCTGCGTATTTCCGTCAATGACCTCAGCGGCTCGTGTACGTCCTCGTACATCTTTTTCAGAGAAAACGCGCCCGTCATCTTTTCGTAAAGCTCCTGATACTGAGGCACTTCGGTGACGCAGGAAAAGTCAAAGTCCGTTTCAAATTCGTAAAGCTGATGACGGTATTCCTCAAGGGTCTCAAGAGTATTATAGGTGCCTATCCCTATTTCGGTGAGGAACATATACATCACGTATTTTCTGTGGAGCAAAAGCATGTACATAAACAAATACTGCTCGTTGAAATTTGTGTAGAAGGTACTGCGTATAAAATCCTCCTTTGCCTGCGACGGGCAGACAAGGCACACCGCCGCCTCGGGAGATATGCCCCACACTATTCCCCTTGAATGTATATGTATCTCCTTGGCGTCAGATTCAGGGTCTTCCATATAAAGGAAATTTTCGCCGTAACATCTTCTAAGGTAAAACAGTTCCTTTTTATAATCCTCTTTCGGCGGGACTTCAAGGTAGGTCAGCACGTTTGCTCTTTCAGTGGAGGGATTGGCGTAGTAAAAGAAATTTATATCCGCATTTTCCCCTGCGGTTTTTTTCATCAATTCTTTCGCCATTTCCAGCATTGTGGTCTGACTCCCGTCGGAAAACAGCTTTTCCCTCGATACCTTTTTCAGATGATACAGGGCGTTGGACACCCAGAACGGGTCGTCCTTCTCAAGACGTATTTTAAACGCAATTATACCAACAGAGGTGCTGAAGCAGTATAGCTGCACGTCGATCATGCAGAACCTTACAGGCTGCTCCTCGCCGCCGAAGGGACAGGGCTCTGTATGAAAGAAGTCGTTTTCCCCCATAAGCCCCAGCGCCGCACGGCGTTCCTCCCGCACTCTGTAATGAAAGCAACGGCAGTTTCTCTTGTCGTAGCTGTTGAATTTATCCGCCACGTATTTGAGCATATACACTATCTCGTCGTGTATCTGCTCCCATTCGGCGCTGTTGTCAAGCGTGCCTGCGAAGCTCTCAAAATTCGAGGGCTCGCCGTAGGTGAAAGGTATAAATATATAGGATACGTTTTTCGGTTCATTCAGATTTGCCTCATTATTCATTATATTCACGCCTTTCACGTTGTATTTTGAATTATTATATCACTTTTTGTCTTACCGTGTCAAGATTTGGAGGACTGCAGGCAACAAAAGACCCGCTTTCTTGCTGAAAGCGGGTCTTTACGATAGATTTTACAGCTTTAATGAGGGTGCGGAATAGGTTCTCTTGCCCAGCTCGCTGTCCAGCATATAAAGGCTCTTGGGGTCGCCGCCGAACAGCTCGTAGCGCTTGATAAGGTCGCAGGCGTTCATTTCCTCCTCGCCCTGCTCCTTGATAAACCAGTCCAGGAACTGCATTGAACGGTAGTCCTTTGCCTTGTGAGCCGCCTCGTAAATTGTGTCGATGAGAGAGGTGACGTACTTTTCGTGCTTCAGCGTTTCGTCAAGGACTGACTTTACGCTCTTTACTGCAACGGCGGGCTTTTCAACTGCGTCAAGCTCAGGCTTTATGCCGTTGTTTTGCAGGTATTGCAGGAACAGCATTGCGTGAGCCTGCTCCTCCTGCGCCTGGATACGGAACCAGTTGCCGAAGCCTGACAGTCCCTCGTCGTAAAGATAGTTTGAAAAGTCCAGATAAAGATAGGCGGAATAAAATTCCTTGTTTATCTGCTGATTGATGAGTTGAGCCGTTTTGTTGTCCATTTTAAAAACTTCCTTTCGTTTTTTATTTTCTTATAAAGAGTATTCCCAGAGTGCCGGGACCGCAGTGGCTTGAAACCGTGCAGCCCGCATTCGTTTCCAGTATCTCGTCAAATCCCATATATTCACCTATCTCCTGCCTTACGCTGTCCGCAAGACCGTCGGGACAGGGAGTGTGGGTGATGAAAATGCGGTCGTTTCGCACGTCGTTTCGGTTTTCAAGCCGTTCCCTAACGTACTGGGCGATACATTTTTCAAATGTCCCTCTGTACTTTTTCCCCACCTTCATCTTGCCGTCGATGACCTCTATGCAGGGGCGGAGGGAAAGGAGATTTGCTCCCAGAGCAGCTAAAGCGGAACAGCGACCGCCTTTTCGCAGATAGTCCAGCTTATCTATCACAAAGCTGGCTTCTACCTTGGGGGCGAGGGCGTTTATATCCTCAACTATCTTTTCGGGAGAAGCGCCCTGCTTCGCCATTTCTGCCGCTTTCAGCACTAAAAGCCCGCTGCCTGTGGAAAGATTTCGGGTATCTATGACGTACACATTGTCAAACTCCTGCGCCGCTATGCAGGCGTTCTGATAGCAGCTTGAAAAGTCAGCGCTGATGTCAAGGTGTATCACGGCGTCGTACTGCGCCGCAAGGGGCTTGAAGTAATTTATATAATCGTCGGTATTTATTGCGGCGGTGGAGGTTATCGCGCCTCCTGCGCTCACATGGTCAAAAATATCCTGCGGCACTATCTCCCGCATATCCTTGTAGGACTTGCCGTCCTTTACGATATAAAGGGGAAGAATATCTATACCGTACCTTTCGGTAAGCTGCGGCGAAAGGTCGCAGGTGCTGTCGGCGGTTATTTTGATGTTCATACCCTTCTCCTTAAAATGTCAGATTTTTGAATATCCGTAGGCGTTTATGAGAGCGTCCACCTTGCGCTTTGCGGCGCACATGGGACATTCGGAGGCGGAATGGCTCTCGTATCCCGGGAAGTCATGCGGAGTGAAGATAGATTTCACCTCAATGCCGTTCACCTCGTTTACTGCGCTGAACAGGGCGGCTACGCTCACAAGCTCGCCGTTGTAGTATTTCAGGCACTCTATGCAACGGTTTATCGTCCAGCCTGTTGAAACGCTGGAGATAAGGAGCAACACGCGCTTTCCCCATATCATAGGCTGGGTGTCGTCGCGGAATATCATCTGGTTGTTGCTGTCCAGCTCGGGGGTTATTACGTTTATATCGTTGCCGAAGTTTATTGAGCGATTGGAGCCTGTGGAAAGTCCCTCCGCCAGGAATGCTCCCAGCATCTGCGTTCCCTCAAGGCAGACTATGGTATCTATTGGGGTGGAATCGTAAATTCCCGCCAAAACCTGAGCAGTCTCCTTGGCGTTTTTGTACCTGCGCTTTATCTTGTTCAGGTCAACGTAATAATTTACGTGGGAGTGGTTGGTGGCGAAATGACCGGGAATTATGCCGATCTTTATCTTGGGATTTTTGCTGTAAGTTATTTCCTGAGTGCGGTTTTCCATTGAGAACTCCTTCCTGTGATACAGCGGACTTTTTATCGGTTCAAGGCTGTATCTTATTTAAGTATTGTATCACAATATGCCCAAAAAATCAACACGGAAAGAAAAAAATATGTACATTTGCACAAACAAATTTGGTTTATTTTTACATTTTGAGGTGTTGTAAGGAAGAGGGGGATAAGAAAACCGCTTTGATCGCTCAAAGCGGTTTATGATATTCGGGCTGTTTGGCGGGCGTCGCCTCTCCCGCATCTCTCGGGTTTCCCCTGTCATACCATCGGCGTGTGGTCGCAACGAAATTTACCACCTCAAACAGCCTTACTTGCGGTTTTCGCAAGTCACATTCGGCGGGTGTGCCCCTTCCCGCATTTCTTTTGACCCATAGGGTGCGTAGCAGCACATTCTCTACTTCAAATGTATCTTCATTATACCACATTTATTCTTTGGTGTAAAGCGCTGCGTTAGGATCACAAAACTTTATTCGTATCAAAATCAACGCAAAATTTTTAAAACTCCTGTTCCTCTAAAAAAGTCTTTGTACAAAATACACAAATTCTTTTAGATTTATTCTATACCTGATATGAAAAAAATACAAAAAATTACTGGATTTTTTATCAGCGTTGTAGTATAATGAAGGCAGCGTATTTGTTTTTGTTTTATGATAGAATGAATGCGACAATCTTACACGGAGGTTTAGAATGAAAACCTATAAATGCAAAAATATCCGAAACGTGGCGCTTGCAGGTCACGGCGGAAGCGGCAAGACTTCCCTTGCGGAGGCGCTGATGTACGTCAGCGGAGGGCTCGACAGAATGGGCAAGGTGGCGGACGGAAGCTCCGTGTGCGACTTTGACCCCGACGAGATAAAGCGCAAGATCTCTCTTAACGCCGCGCTTACTTATGCTGAGTGGAAGGACGTTAAAATCAACATTATAGATACTCCGGGGCAGTTCGATTTCGTGGGTGAGATGATAGAGGGCGTGCGCGCCGCTGAAAGCGTTATCATCGCTCTACCCGCAAAGGACGGCGTTCAGGTGGGAACGATAAAGGCTTATAATCAGGCAAAGGCTGAGAAAAAAGCAAGTATGTTCGTTGTCACCAGAATGGAGGAGGAAAACTCCAACTTCTACCGTGTGCTTGAAGAGCTGAAAACGAATTTCGGTCCTTCTATCTGCCCTATCGTGGTTCCCTTTGACAAATTTGGAACAGTGGAAAGCTACATCAATCTGCTGGAAATGAAGGCTTACTCTTACTCCGCAGGAGGAAAGAGAACGGAAGTTGAAATGCCCGCATCGGAAAACCGTCTGAAGGGTCTGCGCGCCGCTATGGCGGAGGCTATTGCCGAAACGGACGAAGAACTGATGATGAGATATTTCGAGAACGAGGGCGAGGACTTTACCTTTGCGGAGATAGTAAAGGGCATACACGACGGTATCGACCAGGGCGTTATCACCCCTGTGGTATGCTGTTCGGGCGACACGCTGGCGTCTGTGGATATGCTGCTTGACACTATCGTTTATATGCTTCCCTCTCCCGACGAGCGCCCAGGTGAGCCTAAAGAGGGCGAACATGTAAAATATGACGAAAACGGACCTTTGTCCGCATTTGTGTTCAAGACAGTTGCCGACCCGTTTGTCGGTAAGATGAGCTTTGTAAAAGTCGTTCAGGGACGGCTGACTGTAAGCTCTCCTATCGTCAACGCAACTACGGGTGAGGCTGAAAAGCCGGGCAAGGTGCTTGCAATAAAGGGCAAAAAGCAGGAAGAGCTGGCTGAGGCTCTGGCAGGTGACATTGTTGCCGTGACAAAGCTGAACGCAAATACCAACGACACCTTATGCGACCCGTCAAATGTTGTGAAATACGACGCTATGGTATTCCCGCAGGCTTGCTTCTACAAGGGCGTTTCCGCAGGGAACAAAGGCGACGACGGCAAGCTGGGAACTGCTATCAGACGTTTGCTTGAGGAGGATAAGACCCTTTCTTACAGCCACAATCACGAAACGCACCAGCGTATCCTTGGCGGACTGGGCGAACAGCATATCGACGTTGCTGTTCAGAAGCTGAAAAACAAATTCGGCGTTGACGTTGAAACTGCGGATATGATAATCGCTTACCGTGAGACCATACGCAAAAAAGTCAGCGTTGAGGGCAAGCACAAGAAACAGTCGGGCGGTCACGGACAGTACGGTCACGTTAAAATGGAATTTGAGCCCGGCGACACCGACGAGCTTGTATTTGAAGAAAGAGTTGTGGGCGGAAGCGTTCCCAAGAACTACTTCCCCGCAGTCGAAAAGGGACTTCAGGAGAGCATTGCGCACGGCGTGCTGGCAGGCTATCCCGTTGTAAAGCTGAAAGCTACGCTGTTTGACGGCTCCTATCACCCTGTTGACAGCTCGGAGCAGGCGTTCAAGATGGCGGCTCACCTTGCGTACAAGGCGGGACTTCAGCAGGCTTCACCCTGTCTGCTTGAGCCGATAATGAGCCTTGCGATAACCGTTCCCGATGACAATACAGGCGACGTTATGGGTATCATCAACAAGCGCAGAGGCGCTGTGCTGGGTATGAATCCTGTGGGCAAGGGCATTACGGAGATATCTGCCGAGCTGCCTATGGCGGAAACAGGCGATTTTGCCACCGTTATCCGTCAGATGACAAGAGGTATGGGCGGCTTTACGATGGAATTTGCAAGATATGAGCAGCTCCCCTCAAATCTGGAGGCGGAAGTTATTGCCAACGCTCCCAAGTTCAGCGAGTATGAGGGATAATGGCAGTTGACAGTGTAAGGTTGACAGTTGAAAGTTAATTGAAATTTCAAAGCCGATGGTTCTGCCATCGGTTTTGGTTTAAAGAAAGGAATCTTTATGAAAGCACTTATAATCGGCGGAACGGGTACTATAAGCAGCGCGGTGGTTGAGCTTCTTGTAAAAAAGCAGTGGGAGGTGAACAAGTCCAGTAAAAACGAACAATAGAAAAAAAGCACCTCCTATGGTAAAATAAAAGATATCATAGGAGGTATT
>CANRGJ010000026.1 GCA_947630175.1 uncultured Ruminiclostridium sp.
TGGGCTAAGGATCATAAATTTATGGTTGAATCCGCTTCGGGGAAATATACAATATCTATGCCTGAAAATCAAACAATCAGAGTAGGCGAAACGACAACAATAAAAGCAACAGTAATGAATGGCGATAAAATGGTTACAGATGCTGAAGGCGTGATATGGCAAAATACAGAATCTTCCGTTGTAAAAATGGAGGAACTTAGTGGATATTATGAGATTTTAGTAGAGGTTAAAGGATTAAAGGCTGGAACGTCTACTATAACGGCTATATATAAAAATATAAGAGCATCCTGCAAAGTTACAGTTACGGATGATAGAGAACGCGGTTTTGATATGACAAGAGATGGATGGCCGATTATTAATGCTCGACAAGCCTTTCATTATAGCAAAAACTACTCTATACCAGATGAACGCTGGATAGAAGTATATGGAGATGCAGTAAGACCCTTTTTGGAGGCAATGACAGACGATGAGAGAAAATGGGGCGGCAATTGTTATGGAATGTGTGCAACAGCGTATTTGTATTATATGGGGCAATTAAATACGCATATGAACGAATTAAATACAGATGGATATGAGATGACTAACAAAGGAGATTTTTTCTGGTGGTTTGCATCTGAATATCCATCATTAAATAGTGATTCTGAACTATGTAAGCAGATTGAGAGATATAGTATTGCGCAAGAATGTTATTCTACAGAAATGCTTGCTATATTAAATCGTTTTTATGAAACGGAAGAAAGTTTACAGTATAAAAATATGTTCAAAAAAGTAATCAATATATTACAAAGTAGCCGACACCCTTTAGCCCTAGGCATTCAGTGGTTGAAAAACGATACGAGAGAAACAGCCGGACACGAATTGTTAACAGATTCTTCTCGTGAAGTTGAAGATCAAGGAAACGGATGGTATAAGATTTATTTGTATGACCCTAATAATCCTCATTATGATAATGATGATAATTTAAAGTTGCCGGGATGTTATGACGAATGGAATAATAGATTTATCAACGTAAATGTTAATACCGGTGAATGGAATATGAAAGTAGGAAGCAATTCTGATGGTAAGGCATATGATGTTAGTATGCCAGCAGGACAAAGCGTAGACACAGAATCATATACATATTTGTATTTTATGGATTTTGATGGCACTCCTAATAATTTTGATACAAAATTAACTATGAAACCTTCAAATTCAAATGAGTCTAATATGTCAATATCTTGTACGGATATCACTATTACCAATTCGCTTGGAAAGGAAGTATTTGTAATAGATAATGGTAAAATAAAAAATAAAGATGATTCTATTATGGTCATAAAGGGAAAAACGGATGCTATTGGAGAACAAAATAGATCGAATAACTATAAAATTGTATTACCAGATACAGATTATTCTGCTAAGGTTGAAAATTCGGGAAGAGTATCGGTGTTTTCTGGAAACGAATTATCATCAGCGACATTAAATCAAGGCGAGATTACAGTAGATTTTACTGATAATGATATGAGAATTAATGCAACTGATAATTCTAATATAACCGTAGTTCAAGCAGAAACTAAGAGTTCAAGTAGATACAATTCAAAAGTAATAAATGGAGAATTAGAAAAAGGAAAATATATTAATATTGATGATAATTTTGAAACAGAAACAAACTCCAATAACAAATTTGATGTTAAAGAATTGTCGGATACTGGAGATAAATCCTATCAGTCAGTGGATTTAAATGGAGATGATAATAAAGATGATAAGACTTCATTTGGTTCAGAGGTGTCCGATTGGGCCAAAGAAGAGGTTGAAGAAGCATATAAGGAGAATTTAATCCCAGATGTGTTGGTGGGTGACGATTTAACAGAAAAAATAGATAGAAGCGAGTTCGCAGCAATTGCAGTTAAAATGTATGAAAAGTTAGCAGATACAACAGTATCTGCGGGTAGCAATCCTTTTAAAGATATCGACAATAATGCGAGTAAAGCTGACATATTAAAAGCTTATAAGCTTGGCATTACCGCAGGCGTATCTGATACATCGTTTGAACCAGATACACTGATAAATAGAGAACAGCTAGCTACTATGTTGTGTAGAGCAATTAAAAAGTATAGCTTTGATGGTTGGAGTTTGAGTCGAGATTCGGATTATTATCTTGACACAAGTGGAGTTCCAAAATTTGCGGATGATGCCGATATATCTGAATTTGCAAAACCATCAGTTTACTATATGACTAAATTTGGAATAATTAAAGGGATAGATGATACGCATTTTGCTCCTAAAAATACAACATCTGCTCAAGAAGCTATCGGATATGCTATGGCAACAAAGGAACAGGCAATTGCTCTGTCTTTACGCATATTTAAGATGTCGGACATTTGGAAATAGAGCAGTGAATATTTGATGGCGGTATAACAGAGCTTCATGCCATATTGAAACATATAGTCACGTTTGCAAAAGCACATAACCTGATTGCTTCTTTCTTGCTTACGATTTTGTGCCTATGCACGGTGGCTGAATGGAGGACTAATATGAAAAAAATTTTAAATTTATGTTTAGTGCTATTTGTTTTACTTAATTCAATTTCAGCCTCAGCTGCGGGATTGGATGATTTATTGAACCGTAGGGAATATAACGGATTGTATTATAATAAATCGACAGGATATATTGTAGATGCTATAAGCAAAAAAGAATTTGATATACCAGAAGAGATAAATGGTGTAAAAATAGTTGGTATTGCTACAGGTGCGTTTGCTTTGTCCTATGAGCTAATTCGAATATATATACCGGATGCGATAGCCCAAATTGCAGATGATGCGTTTGGTCAGTATAAGCCAGAAATAAGATGTAATGCTGGAAGTTATGCTGAACAGTGGGCTAAGGAACATGACTTTAAGCATAGATTGCCAAGTATCCCTATAGGTAGTGTTGATACCAACCAAACAAAGATAACAGTATATAGAAATCAAAAAACATCATCAGATGAAAGCGATGATTATGTGCTTTGCGACTCGGCAACTGTTATTGCGGGTGGCAATACATATACAACCAATGACAGCGGTAATGTCAGTGTAGAATCAATTGAAGGAGGTATTGCGGTAAAGAAGTCTGGCTATCTTGATAAAAACATATCCGAAAACCAATTAAAAATAGATAAAAAAGTCTATTTACAAAAAGATGAAGGTGGCAGACCTATCATCAACGGAGTCACAATAGGCGATACCGATGTCCTTACACATGAATATGAAATAGATTTATTAAGCGAAGAGCAACTGGAGATAAAAGCAGACATTGTATGGAAAAAAGGCTCTTATAGCAAAGTCTATTTAATGCAGGAAGGCAGACGGAAGGAGTTTGACGGAGACACGCTTAATACAAAGTTAAGTGATAATTTTGATGTAACGTCCACAATTTATATTGTTGCCACGGATGACGAAGGTTTATCTACGAAGAAAGCATTGAAAATAAAAGAATCGGGAAGCCTTAACAGCATTATCGGTGGGTACAAGATGTCATTTGGAGATGAAATCACGGGAACTATTCCCGAAGATATTCCAGTAATAGGTGGGGGAAAGGTAGGCTTGGATATTCCAATGCTTCCCATAACGGTTTCATTTGAAAATAATAAGTTCTATGGAACAATTGGCATAGACGTAAAAAAAGTGACTGAAGATTATTCGTTTACGGCGGATATACAGGGTAATTATCAAGAAAAACTAAAGATCGAAAACAAGTACGTCTTTGAGAATTTAAAAGACAGTTTCACGAAATCAGCTGATAAGTATAATATAACGAAATTGAAGAAAAAGTGGAACAAGGCCATGCACAGCATGACTGCGACTATGGGCTTCGAGTCTGATTTGACAGTCATCGGATTCGTGGACGGATATATAGGCGCGGATGGTAAAGTTACTATATTGGATGGCGGAGTTATTGTAAATCCATCATACAAGCAAAGCTTTGGCTCGCAAATATGGATTTGGCCACCTGTCTATTGGGAGGCTTCTCTCAAGGGCGAAATAGAAGCAATGCTGAATTTGTACATGAATAACACAGCAAAAAATTTCAAACCACGCGGAAGCCTAGGAGGAAGTGTAACCTTGAGAGGCGGAGTTGGATTGGGAGTCAGCGGTGTTGCTGGAGCTTCTGGGGGAGCTGAAGGAAGCATAGGAATAAACTACGACATGTATGAGCAGAAGAGTAAAAATTATCTTGCTGTCACGGGGTCAATAGGAGCCTATGTTAAGATATTCGCGGGCCCGATTACATTTTTAGACCAAAGCTTCCCATTTGCGGAAGGAGTAATATGGGATTATCCTTCGACGCGGGTTTCATCGTTGAGTCTATATGATTTGAGCATGACGGATTTGATGAATGAAGAAAATTATAAGTTAATCGACAGAGAATATGCTAATACTCCATCTGAATTCGTAGCAAATGATTTGGGTATAGAACTTATGAGTGTAGGCGCACAGAATAAGGTTGAAAAGTTGTTGAAAACAAATATATACTCATATTCAGAGCCTCAAATAGTTGAGTTTTCAAATGGAGACAGATTGGTTGTTTGGTTAGACGATAACAGAAGCAGAGATGATATAAATAGGACATCAATTTATTACTCATATTGCAGTAACGATATATGGAGCAATCCTAAAGAGGTCATGGATGACGGAACTGCCGACTTCATGCCGCAACTAAGGATTATTGACAATAAGGCTTATTTAGTTTGGATAAATTCGAATATGATTCTGGAGAATACGACTGACTTAAATAAGATAGGATCAACATGGGATATTGCGTCTGCTGTATTTGATGGAACAAAATTTTCGAGTGTGAAAAATATAACATCAAATAATACAGCAGATATGATGCCTGTTATATTCGGTGAAGATAGTCAAATATATGCCGCATGGGTGAATAACTCAAACAATAGCATATTTGGCACTGAAGCAGACAATACAATTATGTATAGTCAGATGGTTAATGGCGAGTGGAGTTCTTCAAAACAATATAAAGATAAACTATTCTCTGTTGACAGTCTTGACGGAACTGTCATTAACGGGGATATGTCTATAGCATATTCAGCTGATTCTGATGGAAATCTTGATGATAACAGTGATAAGGAGATATATTACAATAACAAAAAGATTACTCAAAATGGAGTAATGGATTCCAAAGTTGTATTTAACAATGATACTCTTTATTGGTATTCAGAAGAAAATATTGTTGAGTATGATTGCGTGAACGGTACAAGTCAGTCTATTTTGCCCGAGGAAATCCCTACGGATAGATTTAAAGTTATCTCTAATAAGAATAACAAGGCAATTGTATTTGCTGAACCCACAGGCTTAGGAAGTGAACTTTGCGCATATATATATGATACGGAATCAGGACTGTGGAGTAATAAAATTACATTGACTAATCTTAATTGCAATATAAGTTCATACTCGGGATTAGTTGCTAATGAAGAAAATATGTATTTTGTAATAAATAAAACGTCCATAACAGGAACAGTTAATGATGCGAATCCATATGGGCAAACTGACTTAGCATTGTTTGCCGTGACACCTTCCTGTGATTTGTCATTAGACGATGTATATTTTGATGAATCGACTATTCTGCCGGGCAACTCCATAGAATTTTGCTTGCAAATAACAAATAATGGAGAAGAACCGGTTGAAGAATATGTAGTAAATATAATGAACGATGCCGGAGACACTTTGCTGTCTACCCCAATAGCAAAAGTTATTATGCCAGGAAGCACACAAGAGGTTATAGTAAAGTATACGATGGAAGAAGACGAGTTTACACCTCAAAATATGCAGATTAGTTTGGATGTGAATAAAAATAATGAAACTGATAAATCAAATAACGCAATATCGGTAAAATTTGATTATACCGATATTGCCCTAGAAAATGTTGCATATGGCATGAACGAATCGGGAGAAGCAGTTATATCAGGAGAAGTTGTAAATCGCGGTTATGGTGACTGCAAAAATATCATAGTAGATTTGCGGGAGCAGACTGCAGATGGAAAAGTTGTAGATACATATCAAACAAATTCAACACTTGGCAATTTGGACATTACTCCGTTTGAATTTCATGTAAATTATGAACAGGATAAAGTGTATTATGTGACAATATCAACCGATGACATGATGTCTGGCAACAATGAAGGTTTTGTTGTACTGAATAATGAAGAAATACAAAAGCCGGAACGTACTACTACAACCACTGTTGTATCAGGTAATCAGTTGGATATCAATATCAATGGCTTATATAGAGATGCAGTGCTCATAGTAGCAAGCTATGATCAAGATAAAAGATTAATATCTTTTACAACTCAAGATATTAGTTCGGAAACGGATAATATTAAAATGCCAATAGAGTTAAATGGTGCTACAGAAATTCAAGTGTTTGTGTGGGACAGCATGGAAGGCATGATTCCATTATCCGAGGGAGAGATAATACCTATGGTGCCTTGAACATATGTTAAATTATAATATTATGTTGGCTTTCAGTTGATATAGACGGCGCGTGGGAGTGGAAGGGACAGCTTACGAAAAGCGGCGAATGTGCGTATGACAAGCTGTTTCTCAATAAAGCAGGAGTTGTAAGTTGCGGGTGGTTATCCGACCTCATCATTTATCGCCGCAATGGTTACGATTTCGAGGGCTTCTACGAGGACGGACACGCAAATTACAATGACAAGGACGCGTATGGCGAGATTAAAAAGCGCGGCGTGTTCTATCAAAGGAGTTGAAACACTGATTCAATTACCACAAGAGTGGCAGCAAGGGATTTGACACGGTAATCATACGCTGCGGATGAAGCTATTCGGATATGCCTGCTCCCGAATATATGTACGACATATAAGGACGTGAATACAGCTAGGGGCGTCGCCAAATATATTATGCCAGCGATATTCCGCACTGATTTTGTGTTGCACGCCTATGATTGCGAACCGGAATAATCAAAAATGCGGATTGTCGAGCCTATGTAAAGGATGTTACCGGACGTGACGGAAAAGCAGATTTCGAAGCTTATGAAATGAAGGATTTGTCAGTCACTCAGAAAAATTAGCCTAACTGAGCCATAAATTGTATTTCGATTGAGAGTACCCCACCGAAAATAATTCGGTAAATTGTATCAAAAAGTACCACTAAACACATAAAAAGCTGATGAACCGCATGGTTATCAGCTTTTTGATTTTCATATTTTTCATCCTTTCTGTTATATATAGAAAGGTAGCAATCGCGAGGCAAAAACCTCGCGATTGTCCTTTTATATGATGTTTCTAATCACATATAAATAACTATTTTACTTAGACGGGATAACGCTTTTATACATTATTAGCCCGGACAAGATAAATCCCACGCATTTCCATCATAAAATATAAAAAATTTAATTTTTAAGGGCTAAAAACAGTCCTCTTTTTCTCCGTATAATGAGGAGAGTGATATTTATGACGGAAAAGCAAAAAGCCGAAATCGCTCGTATGCGCGGCGACGGTGTTTCTTACAAACAAATTTCAGTCACGCTGAGCCTGTCCGTAAACACTATTAAGAGCTATTGCAAAAGAAATAATATCCTTAAAACCGATTCAGAGAAAGCAT
>CANRGJ010000027.1 GCA_947630175.1 uncultured Ruminiclostridium sp.
TTTAAAAATATCTGTATGCGCGGAGCAATATGATTCTCAATCAGAATATCCGTTGCCTCAATTATTTCCCGATAGGCATTTTTCCGCCCGGTATAGGAATCGGTGGTGGTTTCCCCTCCGAATAAGGTGAGCTGTGCCGCTTTCAGCCCCAGGGACGAAAGCCATTTTACATATTCCGGATCCCTCACCAAACGCCATACGCTGAGCAATTCAAAATGTGTCCTTGGCTGATCGGAAAGCGATTCACACAGGTTCCATCGTTCTTTATATCTGGCGTTGAAATCCGGTTCCCGGTACCAGTCATCCACGATAAGGCTGGCGGTAAAGGGTCGGAACTGTTCCGCGACGAAGCACAGATCGGCATCCGACAAATTGCCGTTGGGAAAGTGCCCCAACCAGCAATGTTTACAGCGATTTGGGCAGCCCGCCATGTCAAGGCAAACCGTGATTTCCGAATATGGCGTTTTCAGTTTTTGTATTTCCATGTCTATCGTTTCTTTCCTTCCATCCATTTCATTTTTTTTCGGTGACGGCAGCTGCCCTCTGTTATCGTTCTTCAACAATTTCTTTTGCATTATGAAAAGCGGCCAGAGCCTGTATCGCGAGTTCAAGACCCTTATGCCCGGCAAAATCCGGGCAGAAAATATTACTTTCTTTTATTATAAATTTTTTGGTCTTCCAGTCCATCTTACAATCCAGATATCCAATAAATCGGTTCCCAACAAGAATGGAGAGAGGCCATTTCATTCCCTTTTTCTTGAAATACTCAAAAGTAAAAGAATAGTCAAAGAATGTTTCAAGCCATGCTTTGTCTCTTACGATTGTATCCATCGGTGAAATGAGCCGGACCTCAGAGGAATCGCCAGGCTCTTTCGCATGGAGAAGATGTATCTTTGAGGTATGGATATAGTAATATTTACGACCGATTTTATAAGGAATCTTCGATAGCTTATCCTCGGATTCCAATTCTTCAAAAACAGGTATCACATCGGCAGTCTTATAGCCGGAAATATGGGAAATATGGACCGGATCGGTTATTCCAAAAGAAGCTGCCAGTCTGTCCACCACCCATTTTATCGCCTGTTTCTCATCAATGGGATCTTGTGTCCAGTCATGGAAACCTACCTTCTCCTTTAAAATATAGACAGGTTCTCTAAAAGTCCCGGGATTTCTGCCACAGACCAGGAGATCTCCCCTGCGGCACATTCTGTAAAATGCGCGGAACATGGGCAAATCATAGCTGTGATCGTGTTCCCTTCGATACTTATGCCATTCGTAAGACAAATTCAGCTTTTCCCAAATCTGATTCAGCGTCAGTCCATCCGATTCAGATAATCTTTCTTTCAGTTCCTTTTCCGCGGCACGGACATCTGGACTATCTCCTTTTCTGAGCCAAATTTCATCGGATTCCCCCCATCTTACGATCCCTTTTGTCGCATTTCTGTAAAGGTAATATTCGTCGCTGGGGACTTCCTTTTAAAAGTCCACGTTTCTACGACTTTCAATTCCTTGTATGCCGCATTATCTAATTGGTCTGCTTTAAAATCCTTCTTTCTGTTCCAAAGCATGATGTACTGATTCAGCTGTATCGTGGGATTCGGGTCATATTGCAAACCGCATATATCCGATACGATCTTCTCTATACTGTCCGTGCTCTTATGCAGCAGATGCTGGCTGTCCAAAATAATATTACGCATGGTATGGATATCAAAATTTGCGCTGCTCACAAAAGCCCCCCATTATACCGTTATCAGCTCCGATGCACCAGTGAGAAATCTATACTGTTTTTTTGCACCGGAAAACACAAAGTCAGGCCGGTGTATCGTCCCGCCAAACATAGCCGGATACCGCATTCTCATTTCATCGGATATCTGGGATTCCTGACATTCTTCAATGAGAAAACCTCATTGTCGTAGATGTTTTGTTTTGACATGCGTATCTTCTTACCCTACAAAAATTATTATTTTGGCAACACCATATCACAATCACGCGTACTTTCCTACTTTAAGTTTTTCTTTTTGAAAGCAAGCAGTCCACCTGCTGTTGCAATTACAGTAATGTAATAAATAGGGATAAAACAAGCATACGGATCGGATTTGTAATTTCCTAATGCCAAAGTCGAATTCCCGTCCTGTCGGCAAGAAGTCAACGATAAAGCTATAGACATCCCGCTTCACTCTGGTAAAATAATTGGAGCTTGGGAAAGGTTCGGCCATTTCAAGTCCGCCTTGAGTGAGCAGAACACCACTATTCGTTTCTGGTTCACTAAAACTGTTATAAATCACACTTGCAGAAATCAATAATCCCAAAAACAGCAGGACTGAAATCAGAATAGGCAATGCCTTATTGGATGATAGCATATTGATAACTGTAAAGATTGCGAAATAAGCCAAGACAAGCATGACGGAGATCATCTGAAAAAGGAATAGCCGAAAAACACCTATTTCCCAAAAGCCGATGGTGGGAACGGCAACGAGCGCACTTACAAGCCATACAGACATAATCAGTAAAGTTGCCGTAAATGTTGTAATCAAGCTCACAAGATATATGTTTTCCCTTGTATGACCAACAATAATTTGATTTCGGATTGTTCCATCACTAAATTCTGTTCCGAAAAACATACTACTGAACAATGTGCAGAAGAAGCCAAACAGCTCCCCATTGTGCTGCTGCAGGCGATGTATCTATCGGGGCGTCCCGTTCTCATCTTTTCCGATAAAAACGGCGTTGTGGTAGTCTTCGTTCTCAAAAATCGTACCGTCTGCAATGCAGTCCTATATGAGATAGTAGTCAATTCCATACCCGAACAGGTACTCGGTCACTCTGTTGCAGTCCTTGTTTTGGGAGTGGCAGGAGCAGAATTCTCGGCTCGTCCTTTGCGGGCAGAGGGTGGCGGCTTCCAGTCCGTAATTCCGCCGACAACGGTTTCCACCGCTTCCACAAAACCGTAATCTCTGACCTTGATGAGATAGTCCAGAGCGGAAATGCCACCAATACCTCTTGACCACCAGTACAATTTGCCGTTGGAAATCTTCAAGCTGTCGTGTTCCTTGGTGCGGTAGACAATGCCTACTACACGCTTTAGGCTGCTTGGCTTGTACCGTTGCAGATAGGAAAGCAAATCCATCTGCTAAGCCTGCTCGATAACCGCAGGATCAAGCTGTATATAAGGTTTAGCTGTTCTCATTCAATCAAATCACCTCCAGAAATAAAAGTAGCCAAGGGGCCTTCGTAGGTGAAAACCTCTCGTCTGTGTAAAACATCACTAGAAAATTATTCGTAACATTTTGATAAATATGCGCTTTTATTTCGAAAGCTTGCTTAAATTATTTTTAAATAAATTGTAGTATGTTTCTTCAAACTCGGCCACTTTAAGTATTCTTTCCAAAATCTTTTTGTGAACCTTATCTACCAAAGCATCTTCATTTTTATCATTCTCAGCATCATTCACTTGCAAGTCTGAACTCATATCAATAATACTTTTTGTAATAGTGTCAATAACTTCAATCAATTTTACAATCTCCTTTTGTTCATCATCCGAAAGCAAATAACCATGTCTTTGAAAGTGTGAATACATAGTTTTCATATTCATCTCTGCTACTTCATAAGCTCCTGAAAGCCCATTTTCTCGGATTTTTTGAGAAGGAAAATTTATAATAATATGACCTAATAGCTTTTCCTCTGGTAACACATTAAGCAATTCGGCATAAGCCTCTTTCAATCCTTTATATCGTTCTTGATTTACAGTGAATTTTTGCTTGCTTTTTTCAAGCTCTACTAAACGCTTATTATTTTTAACTGCAATAACTAAAGAAAAAATACCTGCAACTAAGGAAGCTATTACACCTGCCGAAAGCAAGTCTAATATAAAAGTAATGTTGTTATCCATTTTTCTCTCCTATGCTCACAATAACTTACCTAAAATATATCCTAATATGGCACTAAGCAAACAAAAAAACAAATTCCATAAAAGTGTTTTTGGGAAAGCTTTTTTTTCTTGTTTATCCAGAGTGTTTTCCAAAAGAGTATTCAAAGCATTAACTTGTTCTTGATTCATAGCAGTTATTTGTTGGCTTATTTCTGCTTCCTGTTTCATTTGCTCAAATAGCTTTTTTTGTTTTTCCATTTCAAGTAGTGCATTTTCAATAATTTCTTTAGAATTCTGCAGGTTCTTGCTAACAGAATCAATGCTTTCGCTTATTACATTATCTTCCGATGCATTTAAATTCTCTTTATTTAGGCTTGTCTTTATATCTTTTAAGCTTACTCCTAAAAACGATGAGATAAATGAGATAAGCATTTCCAATATTGCTGCATTCACAATTTATCACCTCCATAATATGTTGCTTATTATTTTGCTAGACTTATTTCATTTTTTTAGAACACTTATAATATCAGCTATTTTGGGGTCATAATCCTCTCCAGATTGATTTCTAAACAATGTACTGCCATTGTCTATATTCCAAGAGCTAAATGCTCTAAGTACTTCCTCATGAGACGCTTCTGCCCCATATGCGTCTAAAAAGAATTTACCAAAAGAAATAGCATGTATCCTATCCGAGCATCTTATCGCTTCAACCATAAAAGACTTAGCAAGTGTAAATAATAATTTGGATAATGAAATCAATATAATAATAACAAACAAACATACAACACCATATGCTATCATATATTCAACATTTAATGTTTGCCAATCTTTATTTACGGCAAAAGCAACAGCAATAACAATCGTAGCTATCAAAAAAATAATCGAAACTAAGTATAACCAGAATGCAAATTTTTTGTTTCTATTTTCGCTTTCTTTCAAATTAGCAAAAACATCTTCTATGTAATTTGATAATCCTGTCTTTACTTTTTCCTCGGATTTCCTTTGTTCTTCTTCGTTTTGCTTTATTTTCTCATCATGTGCTGCAAGAATAAGTCTTATTTTTTCAATAGCATCTTCTTCCAATGAACTATCTAATTTTATTTTTGGTCCATACAAATCATATCTTATTGACGAATCGTTACTATTGTCCTTTTCGTTCTCATATGGAATAACAATGTAATTAAACCTATTTAAGCCTGCTGGCAGAGGGGTGTCGGTTCCCAAAACTACAGGTATGACTAATGGTATTCTCCCTTTGTCTAAAAATGACAGCATAGATATAGTTTCATTCGCAACAAAGTGGCTTCTATTAGAATTTTTCGAGATTACAACAATAACCGCATCAGCTTTTGCAATTCCTTTGCCAATATCTTTGTATATGTTGTTTCCAATAGGAATTTTGTTGTCAATAAAAACATCATAACCGTCTGATTCTAAAGCTGATGACAGTTTATATGCAAATTCATTATCTATATGGGAATATGATATAAAAATATTCATTTAATCACCTTTCTCTAAATTGCCTTATAAGGTATTTTTTATTATTCCATAAGACGCCGACTTTTTCAACTCTTACTATTCGCTATGTAAACACTATATCCATTTTTTATTACCTATGAACCAGAAGACTAAAAGTTATATTTATAAAAGCTTCCTATTTTCTTGAAAATATTTTTTTCGCATAATCCATCGAGGACTGTCTTTATGTTTTCTTTTCTTATAATACATTTATCGCCATCTTGATATTTACAATCCCAATCATTATGCACACATTCAAAATTGTATATTGAAAAAACATTTTCATTTATAACTCTGTTTTTACTTTGCATTGCTTCTAAAATCAGACATTTTTCACCCTCCGACACACCAACTTGAACAATAGCTTGATTATTAAATCCTAATATTGATAATGTGGCCGATGCCAAACCGAAGGTCAAATTAATATCAAGCAACAAAGCTATTGCTGTAAGAGTAAGGGCTTTAATATTTATATTATAGTTAAATGACTGAATAAGAAGACTTATCGTCTCTGTATCTCTATCCCCATCGGTTTTAGTCGATGATATAGTTTTCTCTACAAACTCATCTTCTCCAAGATACTGAAGATAATCTTCTAAGCCATTTACAAAGGATTGGCTATCTTTCTCAGACATGAATGTTGAAAGTTTTGCTATTAACTCACTTTCCGTTCCACAAAAAGTAAAATATTCGTTGCAAATAGAGCCACTACTTATTTTTGTTTGAGCTTCTTCATTTTTATCAAAGCCACTTAACCGATAACACAAATAACTGTTGATTAAGCAATTCCATCGTTCATCATATCTCATTTCCATTGGCAAAATAGAATTCAATGCACTAACTTTGCTATAGTCGTCATCGTAAGGAATATAATCGTCAAGATCAATATTCAATTCCTGCTCTAGCTCTAAAAGTTCTTGAATGCCACCTATATAATGCTGTTGATTTCCCAATGACTGTAAATAAGCCTTATATCCTGCTTTGTCCATATTATCATCTCCGTTTATGCCACACAATAAAGTTTTGTTTTGCTATTATAACACTCCGTTATGAAATTTTCTACCTTTCTCTATGAAACAGCAGCATCAGCTTCACACCAACGTCGCTGTTTCGTGATAAAAATCCTGCCTTTTTGAGACGGGCCACTCTGTCGTAGCAAACACGGAAGTAAATCGCTTCCGAGTGCATATCATTCTGTCTGCTACGAAGCTCCATGGCCTCGATTAAATCCCACATTCCTGCTCGGTCAGCGCACACACTTTTCCGTATACAGAATCGTTATTATTGCCATATGAGCGGTAGATACTCTCGACTTGTTCTGTCGTGGCTTTGTACTTGGGTTTTCTTTGATCAAATTCATCACAACAGAGCTTAGGTAGATAGCTTCGGATTTCTTCTTATTTTGCAGAAGCGTCAGTTCCATGTGGTCTTATATGAATTTTCTGTTTGACAGACCAAATCTATTTACCGTGCTTGCTCAATCACAGCAGGTTCATGCAGATATAAACATTGCTACTTCTCATTAAACAATAATTGCCTCCCAGAATGGAATCATAACCACCGGCTAGGTCGGTGGTTTGTTCTTGCCCTATAAGGGCCTGTTACCGGCTCTGGGGTCTAAAGACTTATCAAATGCTTCGCCAGCCGCAACATCATTTACCTGCTTAGCCCTAAAGGGCTTTTTCTATTTACTTTGTTTTACTGGCTCACCCGTAAACAGGGCTATATACTCTTTGAGTGTCATCTGGTCATATTCCAGATCTTCTTTTAATTGATTTTAGATATATTCTTGTATTTTCTTTGCATTCTTTCCTACCGTATCTACATAATATCCTCTGCACCAGAAATGTCGGTTCCTACACTTATATTTCAGATTCGCATGCCTTTCAAATATCATCAGCGTACTTTTTCCCTTTAGATATCCCGCAAAACTTGATACTGCTATATTGGGCGGTATCTCTACCAGTATGTGCACACGATCTGGACATATTTCTGTCTCTTTTTTATATTCTTTCTCTTGTACAGTGTACTCAAGATATTCGCTTTGTCCTGTTTCAATTGACCATATACTATTTTTTCTTAAATTTCGGTGCAAATATTATGTGATACTTACAATTACACTTCGTATGTGATAAACTATTTACATCCATTTTGGATACCTCCTTTGCTTTAACTCGGTTGGCGAACCTAAGTTA
>CANRGJ010000028.1 GCA_947630175.1 uncultured Ruminiclostridium sp.
CTAATGATTCTAACATAAATAATGTTGTTATAGGTCTATTCATAAATAATTTCTCCTTTTACAATTTAAGTAAATTCCGATTTACCTCAACATCACAAATGTAAAAAACTAAAAAACTACACTTCTATTTTCTCACATTTCCGCAAATTTTGCAATAGGTTTACGGAAAAAACGTGCTTTTTTTAACTTTACATTTATATGGAATTATGCTATACTGACATTCATACGGCAATTTTATATACTATCATATAAATAATACGTCAGGAAGTATTGACAAATGAAAGAATACACCGAATTTATCAGTGAAATAAGAGAGCTTGCAGAATGCAAGGATATAAGCGGGCTTTTACAGCAGGCGGAAAATGCGGAGGACAAGCGCCCCTGCCTTTTTGCGGCGGTCTGCAAGGCGGCAGAAAAGGGACTGGGACAAGTCCCCTTTGACGAACAGCTTATGGCGGCGAAAGCCCTTACCGAGGGAAAGATAATCGAAATGCCCACAGGGGAGGGAAAGACCCTTGCGGCGGTATTTGCCGCAGTATGGCACAAATATGAGGGGAGAAAGACCCATATCCTCACCTTTAACGATTATCTTGCAAATCGCGACAGAGAGTGGATGAAACCCGTTTACGACCTGCTGGGCGTTTCAACCGCCTGCGTCACCGAAAAAACTCCCTTTGAAGAAAGGAAAGCCGCCTACAAAGCGGACGTGCTTTACGTCAGCGCAAGGGAGTGCTGTTTTGACTATCTCCGTGACTTCACGGCGCAAAGCCTTGACGGTGCGGTGGGACAGGGCTTTTCCGCCGCAATAGTGGACGAGGCGGACTCTCTGCTTATCGACGAAGCGAGGATACCCCTTGTAGCGGCAAGCGACATAAAGGTACAGCACGACCCCGAGCTTAACAAGGCAATGGAGCTCACCGCCACCTTTGACGAAAATGATTACGGCATAAGCCTTGAGGCGGAGAGTATTTACCTTACCGACGAGGGAGCGTCAAAGGCGGAGGAATTTTTCGGTCTGGAAAATCTTTACGGCGAGGAGAACGCCCCCCTGCTTGCAAAGATAAACGACAGCCTGAAAGCCAGATTTATGCTTTGCGAGAACAAGGATTACATCGCCCGTGACGGAAAGATAATGCTTATCGACAAATTCACGGGAAGAGCCGCCGAGAACCGCCACTATCCCGGCGCATTGCAAACGGCGGTGGAGCTTAAGCACGGACTGGAAATTTCCACCAGAGGGGTAGTTATGGGGAGCATAGCGCTTCAGTTTTTCGTTGGGGAATATCCCTTTCTCTCCGCTATGACGGGAACTGCCAAGGCGTCGGAGGAGGAATTTTACACCCTTTACGACCTGAAGCTGGAAATAATCCCCCCTCACCTGCCCAGCCAGCGTATTGACCACGAAACCAAAATATACTATGACACGGTTTCAAAGCAAAGTGGTATAGTAAAAGCCGTCTGCTCTGCTCACGAAAAGGGTCAGCCCGTCCTTGTGGGAACGGGAAGTATAGAGGACAGCGAGATACTTCACGGACTTTTAAAGGAACAGGGCGTTGACGCCGTTGTTCTCAACGCAAAAAACGACGATATGGAAGCGGGGATAATCAGTCAGGCGGGCAAGCCCTACGCCGTCACCATTTCCACCAATATGGCGGGGAGAGGCGTTGACATACGCCTTGGCGGAGCAGATGAAAGTCTGCGGGAAGAAGCTGTCAGCGCAGGCGGACTGCTCGTTATCTCCACCTATATGCCCGAAAGCAGCCGAATGGTAAAACAGCTTATCGGACGCTCAGGCAGGCAGGGCGACCCGGGGGAAAGCATGAGCTTTGTTGCTCTTGACGAGCCGATAATGGAAAAATACAAGCTGAAAAGCCTCGTTCCCCCCAGGCACTACCCCGAGCCTACGGAAAACGAGCTTGACGATAAGATACTCCGCCGCGAGGTGGAGCGCGTTCAGCGCATAAGCGAGGGGGACGCCTTTGATTCAAGGACAAGACTGCTGAAATACACAGCGATAGGCGAAAAGCACAGGGATCAGATATTCACCGCCCGCCGCAGATTTCTCGAAGGGGAAAATGCGGGAATGTGGGAAAGCTCTCCCCGCTATGACGAGGCGGTAAAGCGCTTTGGTGAGGAAAAGCTGAACGAGCTTGAACGCCGCACCGTCGTTGCTGCAATAAACCGCTTCTGGAGCGATTATCTGGAATACACCGACTATCTCAGGCAGGGGATACATCTTGCGGCAGTGGCAAGGAAAAGTCCCGCCGAGGAATACAACATCGCCGCCGAAGAATATTATCTTGGAATGGAGGAGGAGCTTAGGGGCTTTATGGAAAGCCGCCTTGACGACCTGCTGGAGCAGGGCGACGATTACGTTATCGAAGTCCCCGAAAATATCCGCACCTATCTTCTTGAGGACAACGGAGAGGAGCTGGACAAGCGCCCTATTTTAGCGGGATTTTTCTCCGACGAAACGGAAGCGGAGCTTGCCGAGCTTGAGGCGGCGAACCGCAAAGTCTCGTCAGTGCTTGACGCTCCCGAGGAAAATGATGAAGAACCAAAAAAAGGCTTTTTCGGAAAGCTGTTCGGAAAGAAAAAATAACTATGCTTACAAATTCTGATACCATAGCCGCCATCTCCACTCCTCCTGCCGTGGGAGGAGTTTCGATGGTGAGGATAAGCGGCAGTAATGCAATAGATATAGCCGCCAAGATATTCCGCCCTGCGGGAAAGAAGAATATTTCCGAAATGGCGGGCTACACCGCCTGCTACGGCGGCATTTACAGCGGTGGGGAAAAGCTGGACGACGGCGTACTGCTCATCTTCCGCACCCCTCACAGCTACACGGGGGAGGACGTGGCGGAAATAACCTGCCACGGCGGCTTACTGGTGACAAGGCGCGTTCTGAGAGCCTGTCTTGACGCAGGGGCGAGAATGGCGCAGGCGGGCGAATTTACCCGCAGAGCTATGCTGAACGGCAAGCTGACCCTGACCCAGGCTGAAGCGGTAGCTGACGTGATAAACGCAAAAAGCGACGGCTATCTCCGCTGTGTCAACGCACAGCTTGACGGCGCGCTTTACAGGAAAATAACCGCAGTTAAGGAACTGCTCACTGATATGGCGTCGGAGCTTACCGCCTGGATAGATTACCCCGACGAGATGGACGAGCCCTTTGATTACACCGAGGGAAAACAGCGGCTTAAAGACGGCATTTCCGCTGTAAAGGAACTGCTGGACGGCTACGGCGTAGGTCAGCTGATGAAGGACGGAATTTCTGTCGCTATCGTGGGAAAGCCCAACGCAGGAAAATCCACCCTGATGAACCTGCTGGCAGGCTGTGAGCGGAGCATAGTTGCTGATATAGAGGGAACTACCCGCGATATCGTGGAGGAAAACGTCATTCTTGGCGGCGTTCCCGCAAGGATAGCGGACTGCGCAGGGATAAGGGACACAGACGACCCGATAGAAAAAATAGGCGTTGAAAAAATGCGCCGCCGCATACAGCAGTCGGACGTTATCTTCGCCCTTTTCGACAACAGCCGTCCTCTTTCGGAGGAGGACAGGGCGCTTATGGAGGAAGTCAAGGGGAAAAACGTCCTTTGCATAGTCAATAAACAGGATCTTTCCAGCGAACTGGACAAACAGTTTCTTGAAAACAGCTTTTCCCATATCATAGCAATATCCGCAAAGAACGAGGATTCCCTCAAAACCTTGGACAAAGCGGCAAGGGAGCTGATAAACCCCGAAAAGCTGGACATTTCCGCGGGCTTTATTGCCAACGAGCGCCAGCGTGAAAGCGCCGTTTCCGCAAAAAAAGCCATGGAGTCCGCCTTGAACGCTATGGAGCAGGAGATGACCCCCGACATAGTGGGAGTAACGCTGGAAACCGCTCTGGACAACCTTTCACAGCTCACAGGCGAAAGCATGTCGGAGCAGGTGATAGACCGAGTGTTCAGCAGGTTTTGCGTGGGAAAATAAAAAACGCACGGGCATTTGCTCGTGCGTCTTTTGCTTATTTAGTCTTATTTCTTTTCCACTTTCTTGGGAACGGGAGTTATGCTTGCGTCGGGAGCCTTCTTTGCAGGAGTTGCCTTAACTGCTTCCTTCTTAGCGGGAGCGGCTTTAGGAGCCTCTTTCTTCACGGCTTCAGCCTTGGGAGCTTCCTTTTTAGCAGGAGCAGCCTTGGGTGCTTCCTTCTTTACAGCGGCAGCCTTTGCGGGAGCAGCTTTCTTAGCGGGAGCAGCCTTCTTGGCGGCGGGCTTTTTAGCGGCAGGCTTTTTTGCGGGAGCTTTCTTTTCGGGAATGAGCAACAGAAGCTGTTTTGCCAGCTCGTAGTTGCCGTCGATAAAGAGCTTGCCCTCGCTGAGAGCCTTCATAGCGTCCAGCTTGCCTGATGCGATAGCGGTGAAGGTAGCGCCGTCTGCGGTGAACACTGCGTCTCTGTCCTTGTAATCATAGGGCTCAACGCTGAGAACGCCGTCCTTGAATGCGGCGTAGAAAATGCCCTCGCCCTCGCCTGTGATGTTGAACTGGAATGCGAAGCTCTCGGTGAGCTTCTTTACATCTGCTTTTGCGAATGATTTTTTAACGTCTGCGAAAATTTTCTGGTAGGTCATTGCCTTTCCTCTTTTCATAATATTTTCATCGGAAGTGTTGTCTATGTAAATGCGGGAAGAAAAATATACCATATTCCCGTCACTGAAACAGAGTATACCACATAAAATTTACCAATGCAATTGTTAAATTAACTAAAATAGCGGGTTTGCCGCAATCAATGGCAATCATTTACAAAAACGGTTTCACGAAAGGTTCATTTTTGTGCAAAAGTGAGAAAGAAAAAAGAATTTCCGCAGACGGACGGTTTGTAACCGTCCTGACACCCAAATATGCTTTAATATGAATGTAAAAGGCTTGACAGGAAATTTTGACGAAATTTTATATTTTTATAATTTGTTGAAAAAGAAGATATCGTAGGTTCAATTTTGTGCATAACGCCGAAAATGAAAATTTTTTCAGATATAGCTTTAAATGTAACCGATATGTAACCCCTGAGTGATTTAATAACAGTGAACCTAAAAAAGTAGTTTGCCCCGAAAAGGGCAAAAAATACTATAAATAAACGAAAGGGAAGATTTTATGAACGGCTATCAGAAAATGAAAACCATTCGCGGAATGAAGATCGTTAAGATCATCTCCACGATCACTGCTGTATCTATGGCTGTTACAGGTCTTGCTGTGGGCGCAAGCGCAAATTCCGCAAGCCCCGATGCCATAAGCGCAGCGCTGGGCGAGCTTACCGATTACGGTATCGTTGCCGACAACCTGACCACCTCGTCACACTTTGAGTCCAACTTTGCGGTTAACCACCTGAAGCTGAACAATAACTTCGACCTCAACAGGTACGTTATCCAGAAGAGCAGAGTTATCGACTTCAAGATCACTTCTGACGAGAACTTTGACGATGGTGAAAAGCACCACATCTACGGAATTTACAAAAACGGTGAGATAATCAATATTCTGCGCGACGGCGAAACAAAGCCCGCTATCATCGACGTTGTCTTTGACAAGAAAGAGACCAAGATGTTCAGCGTTACCGTTCCCGCCGAATACAGATATGATACTCTTTATATCCATCAGCTCACCGACGATCTGCGTATCGACAACGAGGTAGCTCCCGTTGAGGTGAAAGCGTTCGGCGACAGCGACCAGACCCTCCAGTTTGCGGCAGGCACCTGCGTTATTTCCGAAAGCCTGACGATAGGCGTTCCCGAGGCTCTCAGCCATAACAAGGACGTGCGCGTAGGCTCCGACATTTACTCCAACTTCTCATACAACGAAGGCGAGCGTGCTTACTTCTACTCACAGCAGAGGAACGAATGGATAAACGGAGTTATAACTCCCGTGTTCGACGCTGACGGCAACCCCGTTATGGACAGCACAAAGGCCGCTACCGATAACACCGTTGTTTCCGAAATGGAAAATGCGGCTGATTATGTAAACGGTCTGCTTGCAAAAATGCAGGAAGCTTCCGCTGCACTTGCTGAAGTAAACAGCGGCAGCGACAAGGTCATCTACCGTGAGATCACCGTAGGTGATTCCGGAGTAAACGGCGACGACGTTGCAAAGATCCACGAAGTATATACCTTTATAAAAGACAATCCTGATTACGTCCTGCTGGTAAACGTAAATCTCCATAAGGGCGACAACAGGATAGTATTCAACTCAGGTTCTATCGGCGACTGGGACGCTGACGCGGCTTCCCGTATCGTATTCAACTTCATAGGCGGCGGCGACGCTGAAGATACAAGCGTTGTACTGGGCGACGGCTTCAGAGGCACTGCTCTCGCGGCTAACGCAAGCGTAAGAAATGAATCCACATTCTGCGGCGCTGTATATGCTCCTAACTACACCGTTCAGAACGGCGAGCTTCATATGGCTCCATACGCAGGCAAGATGAGAGCTTCCTACGAAGCTACCTATACTGCTCCTGTGATCACCACCACAACAACTGCCACAACTCCTGCGGAGACCACCACCACAACTACCGAGAACACCACGTTCAACGGTGATGACGACGAGAACACAACGACTCCTGTTCAGGAAGTGACCACAACTCCCGAGGAAGAGGTCACCACAACTCCTGAGGTTACCACTGCTCCTGTTGTTACAACAACTACCACGGTGCTGACCACAACGACCACCGTACCCGTTACCACATACTCCGGCGACGAGGACGAAGGCGAACAGCCTCCTATCGTGATAATCGAGGAAGACATTCCTCTGGGCGACGTGCCCATGTCCACCGGCGTAGACAGCCATGTGGGAATGTTCCTGATAATCGGCGCAGCTGCTCTTTGCATAGGCGTTGGCGCCCAGGTATTCACAGTAGTTCTCAAGAAAAAGAACTGATGAATAATTAATATCGGCAGGCGTGGTTTTTACCACGCCTGTTTTGTTATATATAATAGTATAGGCGGATCGTCGCATTTTGTCGGGAGCATTGTCGTTTTGACGGATTTCGTCGTTCTTTTCTGGAAGTTTTTGGCAAATTGGGAAAAGTTGATTTACCCCCTTGACAAGCCCTTTGACAAGTGATATAATAATCAAGCGCTCGAAAAAAGGCAGCGCTGAGGCACGTTGAAAGAGCTTTGTGTACAAGTCCTTGAAAAAAGTTGAAAAAAGTTTTAAAAAGGTATTGACAAAAGGCGAGAGATGTGCTAAAATAATAAAGCTGTCCCCGAGAGGGGAAGCTGCTCCTTGAAAATTGAACAGTAAAGAATTTAGTAA
>CANRGJ010000029.1 GCA_947630175.1 uncultured Ruminiclostridium sp.
ATGATTGACTTCGTTTCCGGGTCGAGCTGGAGATACTGCTGAGTCTTCTCGCCGTTGATGTCGATGGCTTTCTGCAATACGTCACCACGGCGCAGTGCGTCAAGTTCCTGTTGCAACAGGCGAAGCTCGTTGTTTCTGTCAACCGACAGTTCACGCTGCACGGGATATGCGATCAGCGTGGGATTGCCGTCTTTGTCGGCGGCGAGCTGGAGTTTGAGGGGTAATGAGATAACCATGCCATTCCCGGTGTCGATAGACACCTGCAAAAGAGGCGTGACCTCCCCCTGCATCAGTTTTTGCTTCACGTCCTGCGGAAGCATATCAGCTTTCTCCCTGTCGATACCCAAAAGGGCGAGTTTTTCATAAGGGAGCGTGTCCTGCTGATTTTTGTTCGGAATTTCCATGTCAATGAATTAGAGGTTATAAATTTGCGGCGTAACCGCTTGTCGGCCTCAAAATTATCCCCACATGATTGCTAAATTTGAAATTCCGAACATTTTTGTTGCGATGGCCTGTGCAGTTTTCTGTTCACAGTATGCCGTAGCCCAGTTTTACACCGTCACAAAAGATTCTCCTATGACGGTTGAAATGCACAAGAGAGAATTGTATAATACTGACAACAAGTGTGATAGCACACTGTCTGAAATATCATTACTCCCGGATACGGTTGTTGGCGTAAAAAATATGCCGGATAAGCTATCCGCACACAGTGTCACCACATCAAAGTCACATTTCAGGCAAGCACCGGTCGGTTCCGGACTCCCGGATCTGACCATTCCAAATCTGATTGCCGAGATTGAAAAGAACGGCATAAAATATCCGAAAATAGTATTGGCACAGGCAATACTTGAAACAGGTTGGTTCAAATCTCCGGTCTGCCGAAACAAGCACAACCTTTTCGGGCTTACCAATCCACGAACAGGCAAATATTATGAGTTCAAACACTGGACCGAAAGTGTCCGGGCATATTATTCAAAAGTACAATACCGATATAAGGGTGGAAATTATCTACTGTGGCTAAAAAAGATTGGCTATGCCGAAGATCCGGGCTATATCCGCGCAGTGATAAGGGTATTGAAAATGCTATAATGTGCTAAAAGCGTTGACCCTCAATAAAAATATAGCAAGGCTCGATTAAATTTTGTAATTTTGTAGTTCAATCGACCGAACAATATGCCCAGACGGAAAATACCATATACAAAAAGAGCCATTACCTACGATGAACAGATAGCAAATCTTCGTAGGCACGGTGTTATTATCTCTGACGAGAATAAGGCGAAGGAAATATTAGCTGACATGGGATATTATCGTTTGGGGTTTTATTTGCATCCCTTTGAGATAACTTATCCTTGCGTTGATACAAGCCGCAGTCATAATGTGCGTCCCGGTACAAGAATTGAAGATGTGGTGGCTTTATACTATTTCGATCTTGACATGAGAAATGTTCTAAATAGATACCTGTCAAGAATAGAAGTGGCCATACGCAATACCGTTATTTATGAGTTGTCAATCAAATATGTAAACGACCCTAATTGGTTTGTTAACCCAAATGTGGTGACCGCTGGCTTTATCTCTCAATTCCCATCAGCAGCGTATAACTCTATCAAGAAGAATGAGGTAATCCGAAGGCATCATAAAAAATATATCGGGTCCTATGCTCCAGCATGGAAAACTATGGAATATATGACCCTCGGTAATGTCGAGATTCTTTACGCCAGTCTCTTGTTGGATAAGGACAAGAAACTTGTAAGTAATCGTTTTGGAGAACCTGCAACAGCAACATTCAAAAGTTATCTTTCTGCGGTCAGAGAACTGCGTAACGCCTGCGCTCATGGGAAAACATTATTTGATCTGAACCTGTTTACCGGTATTCGTTCTGGTAAGGCAGGCACATTTCAAGGTAATCAACGACATACATTCCGTGAGGCTTTATGCGTTGTCGATTATCTTGTGAAAAATATCTCCGCCAATAGAGCGAAAGATATGTGGGATGACATTTTTAGAGTGACAAGACTTCTATATAGCAAGACTCCAGTGGTGAGACAATTAATAGAGCAGAGAACAGGCATTATTGTTCCACAGGATGGTGATAGCCCATCAAAATCATCGTAAACGGGAAAATAATTGTTAAAATCCAATCAAAATCGTATTGGCATTTGTTTATACCAAAAGAAATACCTACCTTTGTAGGCAGAAAGTGTACTTGGAAAGCCCAGTAGCGTCCAACTGCACTATAAAAAAGATCAAATCGAGTCTGGCTCCACGGGTCAGGCTCGTAACTTTTTTTGCACGTTCAATAACAAAGAGCCAACTTTGCTCTCTCAAAAGTGCCGATACTGATTTTAGTCTCAGTACCCGCACTATAAAAGGATTAAGAGGTCAAGCATCTGCTTGGCCTCGCCTTTTAATCTCAACTTTTCAATCGGAATATTATTTGGTTCTCAGCAACTCCAGATACTTGCGGTAAAGGATATGCTGTGTGTTACCGAGGCGATCGGGGAACATCCTTGTAGGGGCATCCTCCAATGGTATCCATGAAACGCCGTCAACCTCTGACGATGTGGAGAAGTCTGCTTTCTTGACAATGCCGATATAGGCGTGCATCAACTGTTCTCGCTTGTCAAACCAATGGGTGCCCTCATATATCAGATTCTCTACCGTCAGTCCAAGTTCTTCCTTGACTTCGCGTGTTGCAGCTTCCTCTGCATTTTCGCCCGGTGTGATATAACCGGCGACAAATGTCTCATATTGGTCGGATATATACGACTGCTTGAGAAGTGCTATCTCATGCAGCTCGTTAACGACCATGACAATCACGCAACTTGAAAACGAATCGAACCAATACCGCTTGCAGTTATCACAGTACGGCACAAGCCCATCATCACCGGCTTGTCGTCCGTTGAGTTTTGCACCACATTCAGGGCAATATTTATACCTCATATCTCAATCCCAGTCATTAAGGTTGGCTATTATTCGGTCGATGTCATTTTCATCGAAAACTTCCGGCTGTCTCTCGTAGCAATTATGGCAATGACATTCGCCCTCACAATAGCAGTTACAGTCGGGAGTCAGTTCTTCAACCGCACTTTCGCTATATTGGTTTTCCTGTTCCATATCACTGACCAACCTCCTTCTTGAACTCGGCCGATGGTTTGAAGAATGGGATATTATGAGCCGGAATTACTATTGTGGTATTCTTTGAAATGTTGCGTGCAGTTTTTTCAGCACGTTCCTTAACTTGGAATGTGCCGAAGCCACGGAGATATACGTTCTCTCCATGTGCGAGGCTGTCTTTTACAACAACCATAAATTGCTCAACCACTGCAAGAACACTTGCCTTGTCAATTCCTGTGGTCTTCGCTATCTCATTTACAATTTCTGCCTTAGTCATTTTGCGTACTTAACTGATTTAGACTGCAAATTTACTAATTTTTGAGGAGATTGCCTATAAAAAAGCCTGTCCGAAACGAACAGGCTGAGACAGGAACGGGTGTCTTCACAGATGCCATATCCTGTTGCGGTAGGCTTTGAGTTCTTCTTCTGGAAACTCCGCTATCGCTTTGTCAAATTCCCGGAGGATAACTGCCTTGTCATCGGGCAACGCTCCGGTGATTGGTACCGTATTGGATATATGGTGTCCCATAAGGTTGACCTTGATTTTCAAGCGGTCAATGAGAGTTCGCATCTCAATCAGTCTCTCAATCTCGGGTTCTTCCTCATACGAGCCGTCAAGCACTTCCTGATATAGCTGTGACTCAGGAAAGACAGTCAATGAAACGATATTGATGATACAGGGGTGCAGTTTGTTAAGCACATCTGCTGTGGCGATTGCACTTTCAACTCCTTTTCCCTTTCCTCCAAGTCCATTGAGGTAGAACACGTTGTAGTGTATGCCAGCTTCATCAAGTTTTGACAACTGTTCAAGAATATCGTTGGCATGATATCCTTTGTTCATTCTTTCAAGAGTCGGATCATGTGCGGTCTCGATACCGATATTTATACTGTCGAGCTTCATGTGACGCAGGTTCTTCAACTCCTCTACCGATTTGGACGCAATATCTGTCACGCGGGCAAACATTCCGAATGAAACCAAGTGTGGAAGGTACTTGCGTAGAAGTATGGCAATATCCATCAGTTTGTTGTAGCTGAGAGCAAACGGGTTGGCACCTGTCAGATAAACACGACGTGCCCTTGGTTGCCACTGCCGGATTACTTTCAAGTCTGCCTCCACCTCCGACAATGGAGACATACGGAATGGTGTGCCATGATACAAGCTGCAAAATTTGCACTTGTGCCATGTGCAGCCCGATGTGATTTGGAGCAACTGCGAGTTTGCTTCGTATGGCGGTCGCCATACCTGCCCCGTGAAATGTAGTTCTGGATATATCATATCTCAACGATTTTTATTAACTTTGTAGTGCAAAATTAGGTGAGAATCAGAGCCTAAACAACAACTTACCGAAAGGTTTGACCCTTACCGAAAAGTTTGTTTTACTCATTTTCAATCAATTCTGCAAACACGATATGGCAAAAAAATTGGACTACGAATATTGCAAGGCCGCTCCGATGCTTGAATGGCTCGGGAACAAATGGGCGTTGGTCGTTCTCGTGAAGATTTCCGAGAGCGAGCCGGTTCGCTTCAACGAACTGTACCGCAATATTCCGTCCGTGTCTGAGAAAGTGCTGTCGCAGGTGTTGAAACAACTCACAACGGACGGCATAATCGAGCGTCAGCTTTATCCGGATGTGCCGCCTCGTGTGGAATATTCCATAACTGACTTAGGAAAAACACTATTGCCTCATGTCGAAGCGTTAATCAAGTGGGGACACGACAACTTTGAACAGATAATGATAAACCGACAAAACAATATGTAATATGTTCATAGCGATTCTTACCTATAAGAAGCCTCTGAGTGAGGTTGACAAATATCTTCAGGCTCACCGCGATTATCTTGCCGAGCATTATGCCGCCGGGGATTTCATCGCATCCGGGCCGCAGAATCCGCGTATAGGCGGTGTGATAATGATAAAAGCTGCCGACCGCGAGGCTGTCAACGCCATTATCTCGCAAGACCCATTCAATACCAATGGCATCGCCGACTATCAAATTGTAGAATTCACTCCTACGATGTTCTGTGATGAACGACTAAAGGGCATATTCGGATTATGACTGATGAGCTGAAACTGACTTCTCTCAAATGGATAGGCATAACCCTTGCGGTTATGTTCATTCTGCCATTTGCAGTCGCTAAACTTGCATCAGAATGTGCAGGTATGGCACTGTGCATGATGCTATTCCTTGTCATCAACCCCATCTATTCTATAATACTTGGGGTTATCGCCGGACGGAATATCAAAAAATTATGGAACCTGCCCCTAATATCTGCGGTTGCATTTCTTGCAGGTACATGGCTGTTCTTTGATATTCATGAACCGTGGTTTATCGTCTATGCCACAACATATCTGTGTATCGGAGTTGTCGCAATGCTGATAACAAACTATATAAAAAGAAAATAATATGCCCTACATATCCATTGAAAGCGGAAAATTAACCGCTGAACAAAAGAAAGAATTGATTGAACGGCTCACGGCTACAGCCTCCGAGATAACCCGTATCCCGGAGCAGTTCTTCACTGTAACAATCAAGGAACTACCAGATGAAAATTTTGGCATCGGCGGCAAATCCATCGACGAAATAAAACGTAATTACAAATAATGGGAACGATTCAACATTCTGTTTTTCATAGTGAGATATTAGACAAACAAATGGCTATATCCACTTATATTCCAGACACGCATAACCAATACGGGAAATTACCCATCTTGTATTTTCTACATGGACGAGGTGGAGATGAAAACTTCATAGAGTTGTTGGATGTAAAAAGCGTTGCTGATTCTCTTATTTCATCAAGTATTATCAACCCTTTGATAATTGTCTGTCCTCGAATGGAAAACACACGAGGCTTAAATACCGATTCAGAATCATCTGTTAGTGATAATTTAGGCTCTAATGTCAACGTAGGACGATATGAGGACTATTTCATCAATGAAGTTATCCCATTTGCCGAAATGAAGTATGAAATATCTGAACGGTTTATCGGAGGTGCTTCTGCTGGAGGATATGCAGCGATTCATTACGGGCTGAAATATCCAAGTCTGTTTTCCCGTATTGGAGGACATATGCCGGCAATAGAAATAGAACTTGAAGAATCTGACATTCAATATTACGGTGATGAAGAAGGCTTCCATCTAAATAATCCATTGGAATTTAATGGATTTAATCAAGCTCATCAATTCCAATCTTGGTATTTGGATGCCGGAGATAAAGACGAAGGTGGATTTAATATATCCATGAATATGTTTGCCAATCATCTAATAAATAACGACATGAAAGTCGTACATCATATTTTTGACGGGCATCATAATTTACAATATATAAAAGATAATATCGCCAAATATCTGGTTTTCTACAACGGTAAAAGATGACACCCGTAAATATCCTCGACATAAACGACAGGGCGCAGTTCCGGCAGTGGCTGATTGAGAATCATGCCTCTGAGCGCGAGTGCTGGGTGGTAGCTAAGCGTGGCAAAACTCAGCCGGAGGACGCGCTCTGGTATATTGATGCCGTCGAGGAGGCTCTATGTTTCGGGTGGATTGACTCTACATTGAAAAGCGTCAACGGCGAGCCGCTGCAACGCTTCGGACCGAGAACCAAATCAGGCAAATGGACCGAACTCAACAAGGAGAGGTGTCGGAGATTAGAAAAATTAGGACTGATGACCGAAAGCGGACGCAAGGCTTGTCCCAATCTTAATTCAAGATTTGAGATTATGCCGGAGATAATCAAGACTTTCAAGAAAACGCTGTCGGCATGGGAGAACTTTCAGGCTATGCCACCGCTCTATCAGCGTGTGAGGATAGACAATATCCACAGGGTAAAATCAAAGCCTGAACTGTTCAACAGTCGCCTGCAAAAACTGATTGAGGCAAGTGCCAAAGGTGAAATGATTGGCGACTGGCACGATTTCGGCCGTCTGTTGAATTATTAACTTTTTAGGGTGTTCAGTTTGATGTTCCAAATAACGTCATTCAAAACACCTGAAAATTTAATAAAAACACGTGCTTAAAAA
>CANRGJ010000030.1 GCA_947630175.1 uncultured Ruminiclostridium sp.
ATAATTTATAGTTATCCACCATTTAATAATCTATTTATATTTCATTTCTAAAACTTTGAATTTAATCAAAGCCTCAGAATAATAAATGCAACCCGTTCCGCTATTAAATGATCTATAATTCAGCAATCAAAGATCTCACCCTCTCTAAACTGACTATGCATTTTATGACCCAATCGACAAAATCTCAAAAGTAAGGTATAATTAAAGCATTACTTTTGGGAGGTGCTTCATAAATGTTTGATTTATCATCACAAATATCTGCTTTTCTGAACTACTGCAAAAACCGAAAAGCTCTTGATCCGAAAACGATCAAAGCATATGCGGCAGATTTAAGGCAGTTTTCTTTTTTTTCGGAAAGTTGTTTTTGCAAAGAAACGATCTGCGGTTATATTTCGTTTTTACATAATTCGTTCAAGCCAAAGACTGTTAAACGCAAGATCGCTTCGGTAAAAGCATTTACACACTACCTTATGATCGAAGATATAATTGCAGCTAACCCTTTTGATAAAATAGAAACATCGTTTCGAGAACCGATACTGCTGCCAAAGACCATTCCGCTGGATACCATCAAAAGCATATTATCCTTAGCGTATTCGGAACTGTCTGCTGCCAAGACTTCATACAGCGTAAAATCCGCTGCACGAGATGTGGCGGTACTGGAGCTGCTTTTCGCAACAGGAGCGAGAGTTTCCGAAATATGTTCGCTTACTCCCGACGCTGTTAATATCATTGATCACACGATAAAAATTTACGGCAAAGGTTCAAAAGAGCGAATCATTCAAATTGAAAATGATGATGTAAAAAAAGCGGTCGATAATTATCAAAGCCTTTTCAAGGAAGAAATACTCTCCTGCGGGTATTTTTTCGTGAACAGACTTCGCCATCGGCTGACAGAACAGTCTGTCAGGGAAATGATAAATAAATACTCAAAACTTGTAGGCAACAATATCCACATTACCCCGCATATGTTTCGCCACTCTTTCGCTACTCTCCTGCTTGAAGAAGATGTAGATATCAGGTACATTCAAAAGCTATTGGGGCACAGCTCCATTACCACAACGCAAATCTACACCCACGTTTCTATGTCAAAGCAAAAAGAGATACTTGCAACTAAACACCCGAGGAATAAGATCTGCATTTAAATTCTAAGGCTTGCTCTTTTTATTTTGTACTAAAATCAGTTTTTCTGTCAGGTCAAAATTGTCTGACAAATTTTACGATACAGCCTGTTCATCACTGTAAAGCGTAATGGTCTGCGACCGTCCGTCTTTCAGCGTTATAACAAAAACAGATTTGACACGGTAATTGCCGCTGGGAAGATTATAAACTTTGGTATTTAAAACACCGCTCTTTGTCAAAGTCTTGTTCCAATCTCCGGCATATTTTCCCCATATCCACAAAAAGCCTTGCTTTTCAAGAGTCTGGGTGATATTAATGGATAAAACATCTGTATTCAATGAACTTATTTGACTTATGCACGTTGCAGTCGTTCCACTTATGTAAAGGTAACTTTGCTCAGATGTTCCACCAATATCGCAAACCTGATAATCAGCAAAAACAGTTGTACACAGTGAAAGCGCAACAGTGATAACCAAAATGATTGCAATTAACTTTTTCATAGTTATTTCCTCGTTTCTCAATCATTAGAATATTTTTGCCCTTTATAAATTTAAACAACAGCTTGTACCAAATGGTGACACTTTTTTCGACAAATTTTTCCTATTCCGCTTTTTGCACAGAATTACATATTGAAATTAGTTCATCTTTGCTAAATGCATTGCTCGCGAAAATCTTAATGAAATAATCTCCGTTGTCCCAAAAAACATAATGTGAACCTTCATGAATCTGAACATACATTCCAGTGCAGCCACCCACATCAATTGCAGCAAGGCTTTGCAAAGCGTTTTCCGTATCAACTCTCATACTGTGGGCATAATCCTTTGTCATTTGATAAAATTCAAATGACTTAGCCATATTATACCGATTAGTATAGAAAATGCCGACTGCAAAATCTTCATCCAACAGAATCTCAGATTTATACCCGCTAAGATCCGCCCCTATCTCATATCGCTCTTCCAAAGTCAAAGGCGCATTTGCAATATCTGTCGTTTTGATGAGTGAGTATATATCATACGAGTCAACTTTAAAGCTGCTCCAGCTTATTGCCGCATACGCAGCCGTCGCCAGCACTGCAAGTATCACAACTAAAATAGCAAGCTGCACGAGTTTGCGTAACGGTATACTGCGTCCGTAAAACACCAATCTGCCGCCGGTCATACTTTTTATAAGCCTATTTATTTTCCTTTCAAACCTACGGGAAAATTCATGGTTCTCCAGATCCTTTTCATATTCCGCAATCTGCCAATTCATCGTGTTTTCCAATGCCGTTTTAAATTCATTCATATCCGTTCTCCTTTAAAATAGCCGCCAGTTTTTCTCTTGCGCGCTTAAGCCGCTGCTTTGCGTTGTCATAGCTTATACCCAACAGGTTTGCCGCCTCTTTGATACTTTTATCCGCATATGAAGTCAGATATATGATGTCAAAATAATTTGGCGTAAGCTGCCGCAAAGCTGTTTCAAGCTGTTCCGTGCTGTATTTTTCATCTAATTCTTCATCAGGCAGAGGGTTCTTATCCAGTACTTCAAGCCCTTCAATGTCTATGCCAGCTTCATAGCGGCGGTTGATCTTTTTCAGCATATTGTAAGATGTATTCCTGATAATAATAACAACAAAAGCCTTTGTTTGGGGGCACTTTATTTCGGATATTTTTGAAAAATTTTTTGCGATACTGATAAAGGCTTCCTGCAGTGCGTCCTCGGCGTCCTGCTGATTTTTCAGTATCTCAAAGGCTGCCCCGTACATCAGGTTACTGTATGTATGATACAACTCTTCAAATCGCTTTTTGTCCTCGTTTGTGTCGATATATCCCAACGCTGCCGAAAGCATATGAACACCTCTTTTTTGTAGATTGCGGAAAGAACGCTTTCCGCCACTTTTCTCGTTAAATGAATAATATCATAATTTCGGGAAATTTGTCAATATAAGGTGGGGCTTGTATAAAAGGATATTTGATGAGTTGGGATTCAGCACGACAGCCGCAGTCGATATCTTTTTAAGACAGACGATCCGTAGGTATGATATCAGGTTTTTTTGCGTCCGTTTTAAGATCCTTATCAAATACAAAAACCCAATGTCCCGAAGAACATTGGGTTTTATATTACTTTGCATCGGCTGATTTAAGCGCCGTCTGCATAACATCATTCGGGTCCTTGTCCTCCAGCAATTGCCATACCTTCTTCAACTGAGCCACGAAATTTTCTACTTCATCTAATTTATCGGCTCCGATCATCTGCGTTACCATATACAAAAGCTCGTCAATAGTTATTTTTGTATGGTCAACGATAGATTTCGCCATTGTGTAGCAGAAAACATTTTCGGTATTGGCGATTATTCCCGACGAAGAAAAGCAATACTTGTAGCACTTTACATCTACCCTGACGATCGCAAAATTTTCCGGGTAAACGAAAAACATCTTTTCCTCATGTTCGCCCATCGCCGTATTGCCTATCATCGTGTCCAAAGCGGTGGTTATCAGCTTCTGGAAGCCCTGATTTACCTCATCGCCGCCCTTGAAGAACATATCTATCGCTTCTTTGATCGCATTATCGCAGCCTGCTTTAATATCTACATGCTGGCAGTTATAATATCCGATAGCCCGCTTGCCTACTACTTCGCACTCCGAAGTTCCTCCGCTGGTGAACATTGCTTTCAGTTCGGATTCAAATTGTGCGCACTTTGCCTGTGCCATTTTCTGAAGAAAGCCGAACTGTTCCTTAAGAGCCTGATCCTGTTCGGTCTTTCCTGTTATTTCATTTATCTTGTCTACAATTTTTGCCATATCATTGCTCCTGTTTTATTTATTTTATAGCCGGCTACATAACCATTATACGGTCAAGCCTTTATCAATATGAAATTTATTTTTTCGCTTTTTGAAATAAAAAAGCCCGAATGCAGTTTCTGCTTACAGGCTTTATTGATGATATAAATTTTTCGGGTTCAAAACACCTTAAAATATTTTTTGTCAACACTTCATTGCAATAAAAATGCCTGTGACTGAGTTCTCGGTTATGAGATATCATTCACAGGTGTTCTGTACATATTTACTAAAAAATTGCAGAAAAATTTTGCATAGGAGCGATCAGATCCACTTTTCTGCAGAAAATATCTACGGTACACACATCCCGTCTTTTACAGGATTTATGCCCGCAAACAGCTTTGCACAGCCGATCACGGGCATAATATCTTTTTGGTTACAATTTGTGCTGTGGTATTGTTACTAAAAAGATATTTAGGCAATGAAGATAAAAACACGCTCTCGTGATATGGGAGCGTGTTGGGTCCAGCGTCACGTTGGTGTGATATGGTGACCAAAAAGATACTTAGGTGGTGAACATAAAAAACATGCTCCCGTGTTATGGGAGCGTGTTGTAGCGGCTCAGCCGCTGGTCGAGGCGACGTGATTTGAACACGCGACCTCTGCGTCCCGAACGCAGCGCTCTACCAAGCTGAGCCACGCCTCGACCTGTGGTGAGGAGCGTTGGCTCCTCACTTAATATTCAATTATCGGATAACTCAATCTACTCCGTATTCCTTACGGTACGCCTTCATCGCCTCGACGTGTTCTTTGCCGGGGATAACGCCGTTTTCAAGGGCGGCGATTATGTCGTTTATAGTAACTATGGAGCAGACCTTTATTCCAAAATCACGATAAACCTCCTGCACCGCTGAAAGGTCGCTGGTCAGCCCCTTTTCCATACGGTCAACGGTGATTATCATAGCCTCCACCTTGATGTCGGCGGCGCTTTGAAGCTTGGGGAGAACTTCCCGCAAAGCCTTGCCGCTGGTCATAACGTCCTCGATGATTATTATGCGGTCGCCGTCCTGGGGCTCTTTGCCCACAAACATTCCGCCCTCGCCGTGATCCTTCACTTCCTTGCGGTCAAAGCAGTAGAACCTGTCGTCGCCGTACTTGTTGTACAGCGCCGCAACTGCGCTCACCGCCAGAGGAACGCCCTTGTAGGCAGGTCCAAACAAAATCTTTGCGTCAAAACCGTTGTCCTTTATGCAGTCGGCGTAAAATCCGCCCAGCTTGGCTATCTGAGCGCCTGTCATATATTTTCCCGCGTTGATGAAATAAGGGGCTTTTCTTCCGCTTTTCAGGGTGAACTCGCCAAAAGTGAGAACGCCGCTGTCGCTCATAAACTTGATAAATTCCTCTTTGTAGGTCATTTTTGAAAGCCTCCTTTTTCAGTCACTATGATATTTTAACATAAATCCCGCAGAATTGCAAGGGGAAAATTAAATTTAACGCAAATCCCGCCACGCAATCAGCGGTTGACATCGGGAAATGCGCTTTTATAAAGGATCTAACGAAGATATGCGAAAGGATTTACGAAAGCCGCCGCAGGGAAGAGATACGAAAAAATTTCAAAAAAGCAATCAGCGGTTGACAAAAAAGCAACAAAACACGGTTGCAAGCGGGGCGGATATATGCTATCATATTACAAAACAACCGTAAAGGAGGTAAATGTATGGAGCTTTCGGAAAGACTGCCTGAGCTGAGAAAGCAGAAAAATATTTCTCAGGAGGAGCTGGCAAACGCAATAGGGGTTTCAAGGCAGGCGGTTTCAAAATGGGAGAGTGGACAAAGCAATCCCGAGCTTGACAACATCGTGTCCCTCAGCGATTATTTCGGGGTGACCACCGACTGTATCCTTAAGGGAGAGCAAGTCGGGTGCTGCCGTGCCGACGGGGACGGCGGCGGTGAGGGAAACGACGCAAGGCAGATCACGCTGAAAAGCGGGAAAAAAGAGGTGTTTAAATTGGAAATATCACGCAAATGGGCAAAGGAACGTATTGGCGTCATACTTATGGTAAGCTCGGCAATATTTGCTGTTATCAGTATATATCTGTTCCTGATAAGCAGTCTGGGAGCGATCGTCACGGCGGCGGGCGCAGCCATTTTTATTGCGGGAAACGTTTTGCTTTCGGGAACGGACAAGTTTAGGCTCCTGCGCTTCATCGTAAAATACCTGAACTGCTCCACTGTGATATATGTGCTGATGACGTTCGTATTGGAACAAGTGGTGCGGGTAGACCTGTGGCCGAGAGTATTGCAGTTCACCGCCGTTTTCTTTTTCATAGCGGCTTTAGGCGGAATATCGGTGTATTTATACAGAATGATACAGAGAAAAAGGGCGGAAAAATCTCCCGATGATATCCAGCCTGAAATTCCCACACAGGAAAATGCGCAATAAACAAAAAAGCAGGCGAAAATGAACCGCCCCAAATTATACAAACAGAACAAAAAAGCACAGAAAGGTAAAAAGTAGTAGAAAAACTAGCCAAC
>CANRGJ010000031.1 GCA_947630175.1 uncultured Ruminiclostridium sp.
TCGTGTATCTTTTCCAGGAACCGCATCCAGTCCGGCTCGTCTATGTACGGGTCGCCGTAGCCGCCGCAATATTTCCGCTCCGTGATGTCCTGGTCCAGAACGTACAGCGTCCTGTCGTTGATCTCCGGCAGCAGCGGCGTGATGTAGTCGATGATAAGCCCCGGCATATAGCTCTGCCGACCCAGCGCATATCGCACCGCGCAGTTCAGAACGGCACCGAAGTCATCATCGTGTATGTCAATCGTCATCGCCATATTCCTCCAAATGTTCATTCCGCAGATCGTAGACCAACTCACAGAGTTTCTCCGCGACGTATCTGGACTGGTCTTTGTTCTCCGGGTCAATGGCGAACTCGCGTCCGCAAATCTGATATGTCAGTTTTCGTATCAAGTCCCACACCTTCGCGTATTTGCATGGCCCAAATAATTCATACATTGGACTTTTTGGCCCGCTGCAATCTTCTCTGCCGTGAAAATACTTCTCGCGGACTGGCGCGAAGATGCTTGGAATCGCTCTTGTGATAGGTTCATCGAAGAAATCCATGTCTCAAACTCCTTTCCCTTCTGCGTAACTTGCGTAACTTTGCGTAACACGAAGTTACGCGCAAAAAACGCCCTATTTCCAAGGCTTTGCGGGTCCTTGCGTAACTGCGTAACTTTTTTCAAGAAGTTTTCCGCGCGAGAGCATATATTCGTGAGTGTATATACTTTCTTAAAAGTGCAGAAAAATTGTTACGCAAGTTACGCATTCACGCATTTGACTGGAAATCTTGCAAAATTCTTCACAGCGGAAGGTCAAAATCGTCATTTTGCAAGTTTTCATCCGGATTTTCCATGCGAAGCCAGACGCAATTTGTGTTGACCCCTCGTATGCGTTTGGTCTTTGTGTAGCCTCTCTCGCCCGTTTCGATGAGGTTTTGCGACCGCAGATGGCTCAATAGTCCCTTTGGCGGCAGCTCGTTCTCGGCGCAGAATCGGTTGAAGGCGGTGCGGTTGATATACGCTGTGTTATGGTCCGCGCCTGTCTCGATCATTCCGTAGCACTCCCCAATCTCCTTTTCCGGCTGGAACTTGTTGACGTTCTCGCTTATCCAGTCGCAGAGGATGTCATACCCTCGCGCCACCAAACTGACGGCTGAACGTTCCTTCAAGAACCGGCCTATCTCCGCCACGGTCAACGCCCGCCCATCATGGAATATCCAGTCCGTCGCCAGCTTGTCCGCCACAAGCACCACAGCGGCTGCCATGGCCTGTTTGCTGGTGGTGTCGTTATCCATGCAAGCTCTGAAAAAGTCATCGTAGAGCGCCTTTGCGTGGTCCACAGCGCCGTCCTCGGAAAGTTTCTCGATAAACACCTTCCCGGCCCAGCCGTAGTTTTCTTTGAGGACGTTTGCCGTCCTGTGTCCGTCCCGGATGGCGTTCTGATCTGCCATGCACTCTATCTCAATGACGCGGTTCAACGCGCCTGCGCCGTCCGTCTCGTTGACGATTGGTGTCTCTCCGCTTGTGATAAAGCAGTTCTTCCATTCGGGCGTGTAGTTCAGCCCCAGTTCCTTGTTGGCCCGGAGCTTTCCAGCGCCTGACGCCAGATCGTACACGCTGAATATCACTTTGCCCTTTGAATCCTTCTTTAGCTGAAGGTCATCCAGAAACAGCGGCAGCGAATGGAGGAACCCGGCCAGCAGTTCAAAGCCAACATCCGTTCCCTTGAATGTCGGGAAGAACGGGTTGCCGACCGCTGGATTGGCCCACACAGCAGCGGCCAGCATCTGCGTGACGGTCTTGCCGGAGCCGGATTCAAGACCCCACAGATGGACGAAGAACGGCAAACACCCCAGCGGCTCCACCAGCACCGAGGCGAAACTGGCCGCCAGGACGATACGAGCCACAAGGCTGTATGTCCTTGCCTCCAGCGCCTCCGCCATCCATGCGTCCATGCTCCCGACCTGGGAAATGGCGTTGTAGACCTTTCTGAATCTATCCGCGCCGTCGAAAAGAAGTCCGCTGGTGTATGGCGAAAAGCCTTCCTCGTTCCAGCCCATCCGGGAAACGCTCTTGACTTCGGGTATCACGTCCCGGTTCGTGTCGATCATGTCCCGCAGGTAATCGACCAGGGCGTTGGCCCTCTCGCCGCTCGTTACGGATATGCCAACACTTGACAGCCTGTTCACGATGTTGTTTGCCGAGGCGATGTCCTTCATCTCGACGATGATGGACTCCCACTCCCGTTTGGTGTTGTTGCTGAATCGGAAGTAAAGCTCCACCTTCATCTGCCGGGTGTCCACGCCACGGAGCAATCGTACCGGCATGATCGGGTGTGTGCAGGCATATACTGGTTCTCCCCGCCCGTAGCGCCATATACCCGTTTCGTCGGCGTGCCAGGTCTTTGTGTTCAACTCAAAAGGCTGCACGTCAAAGGCGCTCACGTTGTCCATGTCGATGATCTTCATGGACTGTTCGCTGTTGGCCTTTTTGTAGGCTTGTACGATTTTGTAAAACCCGGTGAATCCGACCGCCTTTGCCGCCGTTCCGAGCCGCCGCTCCTCCATCGCCTGCTGAAACTTGTCCTTGATCTGGCCTATGTATCGGAACGCCTCGCCGCTCTCGAAGTAGCGAAGGTCCGGCGACGCTGGCGCTGTCAATTTTTCCGAGTCCTCTTTTGTGAAGTCTGGTATTTCTTGTAGTGACTGATTCGCCAAGGGATAAAATCACCACCTTTGGTTGGTTTCGTTCATGCCTTATCTTTTTGCTCATTGATTGCAAAATTCTCCGGCGTGTATGAAAAATGACAGTACGGGTAATAGTCGTTTGTGTTGCACGTACCAGCCTCCAAAACAATTTTCCCGTTCTTCACGTCCCGCATCACAATGCAATCATTCGTCTCGTAGTTCGTCTTTTCCATCATGTGACAGGCCACTTGCACTCCCGGAAAGGTGTATCGAGGCGGAACGTCTGAAATGGCTAGGTCGTTGCAGTAGCTCCTATATCCGTCATCAGGGTCTTCGACCAATCTGTATGTGATTCCATCAAGTGTGAAAAGGCACACGTTGACAGTTTCCGTCTCACCAAATTCGTTCTTGACATTCTCGTTCTTCAGTTCCACGCCAGACAAGACATGGCTCCCGCAGAGAATTTCTAATGAAGAATTGCTCATGATTTTCTCCTTCCTTTTTCAGTTCTTTTTTCTCAAAAATTCCGCCTCGCACGCCGCGTAATACTGCGTCGCCCATTTCTCGTCGCGCAAATATTCAAGATAGTCCAGTTTGCGTGACGCTTCGCCATATCCGGGCGGCCAAAATATCTCCCCGGCAAGGATGAACGGCTCCAGCCGCTCCTTCTCGCGCCGGGCCGCCTCGATGGCCTCCCTCTCGCGCCGCGTCTCCTCGATGAATCGCCGCCGCTCCCGCTCCTCCGCTTCTCGCCTCGCCTCGCGCATTTTAAGGGCCTCTGCGCGGCTCTCTTTGCTCGGCGGCTCGTCGTCCATCCCAAGCCCGAAGTCCGCGTTGAGCCGCTTGCAGGCGTCCGAGAAGGACAGGTTGAACAGTTTTGCCGTAAAGTCAATCACATCTCCGCCAACGCCACAGCCAAAACATTTGAATTTGCCCGGCCTGCCGTCAATTTTCAAGGACGGCGTTTTCTCTCCATGAAAAGGGCAGTTGATGAATCCGGCGGCGTTCGGATGCAACCCGTAACGCTCCGCAACGTCCCGCATCGTCACGGACTGTTTTATGTACGAGGCGTCCATCATCTTGTCGGCACGGGCTTTAACAGTTCCTCTCCACGGACTCCAAGAAAGTATCTGTGGTATATCGTTTCTCTTCGGAGGCCAGATATTTTGGCCCAATCGGTTACTGTATGCGATGTGTCTCCTATTGTTATAAAAACAGTATTTCTCCGATTGTTTTGCTGGACAACACGACTTGCCCATCGGCAATTATCCGGGCTATAACCTTTCTCGTTGTTAATCCGATCAAGAGTAAAATTATCTTGATATCCGTTTGACATCGCCCATTCATAGAAAGGTACAAAATCTTTGTCCCACTCTTCACAGACCGTTATCCCTCTACCACCATAACCCGCGTAGTTTTCATAATCTACTTTGTTGCATCTGCGACGCATATCTATCCAACAGCGATACAATCTCGTATTTGACATACGGTGTTTTGCAGCCGTATCCTTTGAACGGATACTTGAAAGCTCATTCTTTAGGCACCCACAACTTTTAGATTTTCCAAGGCGAAGCGAATTGGCATCCACAACCCGCACATTTCCACAATCGCATACACAATTGTAGTAACTTCTCCTTTTCAGCGCAGACCTATCCTTGTTGAGAGAAATCGCTGTAAGTCGTCCGAATTTTTGTCCAGCTATATCAACTGGAACCATATTTTTCTCCTCCTAGAATCTTCAATATTTCCTTTCCAGTCCGCCTTTTATCACAGAAAGCAAAGTCAACACCGTAGCCAATATGTACCTGATATATTCGCTCCATCAGGTCGCGCCCTGAAACGTGCGTATATTTGGACGACCATCCGGCAACATCTTCTATAGACCTGATGGAACCGCCGTGTTCCACCAAGATTACGAGGTGTATGCCATTATCATTCGCCCGCTTTAATTCCCTCCAAAATCTTCCTCGGTCATGTGGTGAAAAAAGATTTGACGCGACCTCACCCAGGTTCTGTTTCCTGTCCACGACGATGTTTGGTCGCTCCGGGTCAACGTAATCGCCCACGTCCAGCTTTTTGATCTCATAGGCGACGCCGTTCCGCTCAAACGTGCGAAGTATCTTCTTGATGGCGGAAGGGTGTTCGCGGGTATCGACGTAGATGGTCATGCTTCACCCGCCCATTGTTCGGCCATAGCCTTTGCGATTCCTGGAAATGTCTTTGCCCTGTTCATCGCTCTGTCAGTCGTGAACATTCCCCGATGCTTGTCATCGTGTTTATGTGAATATGAACCGCTTGGACACCATGTTGCTGTCGGCTCCACAACGTCTGTCGGTTTGAGTGGTGGCAGCCCTTTCAGCCAAAGGCAAGTCCGTTTCGTGAATGGATGCCCGTATTCGTATGGCTGTATCGCCTGTGTGTAAGGCGGAAGTTCAAAGACTCTGCTCGGAACGGGATTTTCCACAGCGATTTTCGGACAGTCAGCTTCTAAAAACCGCATGAAAAAGTCCTTTGCCTCCAGCCCCTTTGCGAAACGCTCCTGATTCAACTGATATCCTTTCCAAAGGTGCCTCGCTCCAGCATTTGAGAGATATGTGCAAGGCGGGTGAGCAATTATCATATCCCATTTCATTTTGAGAAGTTCCAGCGCGTCCACTTGCAAATGCCACTCCGGGTGCCCCCCCGAACAAGGAATTACGTCACAGGAATATGCCTCATGCCCGAGACGTCGAAGTTCCTTTGTGACCGCTTGGCTCTCCTCGCAAGCGACAAGAATTTTCATCATCGCGTACCGTCAAAATGGGATGTCATCGTCCTGGCCGTCCATCTCCGTGAACTGTGCCGGTCCGGTCTGCGCCGCTCCGTCGCGCTTGGAGCCGCAGAAGTCGAAGTTGCCGACCTGAATCTCCCAGCTGATACGGTTCTTACCGTCGTTATCGACCCATTTCCGGGACTGCATTTCGCCGGACAAAATGATTTCCTTGCCCTTTGTGAAGTGCTGGTGGATGGTGTCGGCCAGTCCGCGCCACGCCACGCAGTCGAAAAAGTCTGTCTGCTTTTCCTCCCTTGACTGGTAGCGCCTATCGACCGCCACGGTGAAGTTGCACACCGAAACGTCCGATTGCGTCTTTCGCAGCTCCGGGTCTTTTGTGAGCCGTCCATGAATAGTGATATAGTTCAAAGCACTTCCTCCTTCTCCTTCTGAATTGCCGCGTCGATGGTCTTGGTCAGTTCGGTCGCCTCCGGCGCAACGTCAAACCAATCGGACGGCTTGCTCTCGTCGTTCTTGATGGCGTTGTAAATGCCGATGTACTCCGCAAAGTCCTCGGACGTCATGGTGTTTATCTTCCGTTTCAGACGCCGCTCGATCTGCTCCTGCGACACGCCGAAGCGTTCAAACTGCGACACCATCTTTTTGATACGGTCGATCAGCGGCACCTCGTTATCCCCGGCAAGGGTCTTTTTGCACTCCGCTATCGCCGCGTCCACAAGGTCGGTCGGCAGGAT
>CANRGJ010000032.1 GCA_947630175.1 uncultured Ruminiclostridium sp.
ATACCTCCTATGATATCTTTTATTTTACCATAGGAGGTGCTTTTTTTCTATTGTTCGTTTTTACTGGACTTGTTCAAAAACCGCCTGCTTTTTTGCATATAGAAACGCGCACATTATAACTCATCTGACAGATAAATCAGAATTTTTTACTCAACAGTAAAATCAGTCCACTCAATATGATTATAAACCATGACATCATTCGGTTGGGTCATTCCGAGCTTTTCATAAAACGGAACTGCATTTTCATTCACACAAGTGTACATTATGATATTTTTTGCTCCGCCTGCTAAGTCGTGCAATTTTCTGACTAGCGCCGTTCCGATACCCTGCCCCACGCATTTACGAACGACTCCTAAATCAGTAATAAAAAGCCAATACGCAAAATCTGTTATACCAAAGCAGACGCCAATTATCTCCTCGTTTTGGTTTCTTGCAACTAAACTTATAGAAACTTTGTTAACAAAAGTTTTGATCCGCTCTTTAAATCGTTCTTTCGGATATTGCGACCCCAAATCTGTCTCTTTCAAAAATTCAATATATTCATTAGCGGTTAATCTTTCTTCGTTTATTGTATAATTCATTAAATCGACCTCCAAATTCCGCCACATCAGTACTCCTCACCGTTCCCGCACTCACATAAAAATCAACACCATCGCCCCCACCGCAACGTAAAACCCCGGGTGCAGCAGTATCATCTTCGCCTTTTCGCTCCTGCTTATCTCAAAGCCCTTTACACTTTTGTAAAGCCTCGTAGTAAATATCACCACCGTCGTCAGCAGTCCCAGCCAGAATGAAATATCAAGCACCCCGCCAACCGCCGAGCTTAACGCCGCCGCCCAGTCCTGATTGGGGAACAGCTTATCCCCGTAGCTCCCAAAGGACACCAGCAGATTGTTTATCAGGTGGAGTATCATTGTGGGTATCACCGACCCCGACCTCACCGCCAGAAATCCGTACAAAAGCCCAACCATAAAGGCGTAAGGCGATTGCTGGAAATTCCCGTGCACAACGCTGAACAACAGCGCCGTAAAGACTATCGCAAACCCGTCCCCGCAGGTCCTCAGCGGCACCAACAGCAGCTTTCTGAAAATAAGCTCCTCAAATATCGGTGCCAGTATCACCACAAATATGAGAAAAGAAATTATCTCCACCGTCTGTTCGTCAGACGGGAGCGACCCCTCCATAGCGTCGGGTATCGTCCCCGTGCCGAACAATCTGTCCAGTATATTTGCGATATGATCAATGATGATTGACGCCAGCGAGCCCAGAAAGCAGGAGGAGAAAAATATTATTGGCGGCTCAAGAACAGGCATATAGTCCTCTGCGGGAGAATATTTTTTTCTCTCCTTTTTAAACAGGAAATACGCCGTCAGCGACGGCACAAGATACACGCTCACGTCGCTGAGGAACCAGTTGAGGGCGTACACAAAGCTCTCGCTTACGCCCTCCCCCGCATAGGCGTACCACACTTGTGCGGGGAAATATATCAGCATATAAAGGAATTTCTGATTTATCAGCAAAATGACCGTAAATACCGCCAGCTTTGCCAGAACTGTTTTATAGCGGCTTTCCGCCTTTTGAATTTCGGGAATTTCCGTCAGCGTTTCGTTGTCGTTCAGCATAAAAATTTCCTCAGACCGTCCCTGTCACAAGCTGCGCTATGCCGTTTGCAAGGAACTGCGGCACCATAATGTCTATCATAAGCAAAACCGAGATGATAACGGGAACGGTAAGCAGCAGTACCGCCATTTTCTTCCCGTTGCCCACTTCTCCCCACATTTTCGGCAGGCGGTATTTTTTCAGCCTTGCCAGCTTTTTTATCATAGATATAAAGCCTATTATCGCCGTCAAAAGCACGATTATCATAAATATGGCGTAAAAGGTGTTCAGCAGGCTCTCCCCGTCGGAAAGCTCCAACCCCGCCATATTGTTTTGCACAGCCCCGGTGGAAATGAATATCATTATTATCCCGCTGATTGAATTAAACATTGCGTGGAGCAAGGTGGTGCAGAAAATGGAATTTGTCGCAACGGCAATGTAACCCAGACATATACCCAGCACAAAGGCGTAGAAAAACTGCTGAAAATTCCCGTGATAAATACCGAAGCAAAATGCGGAAACGAACACCGCTATCCCGCTGCCGTAAGGCTTAAGCAGGCTGAGTACCGCCCCTCTGAAGATAAATTCCTCAAACACGGGAGCAATGACCGTCAGTAAAACGAACAATATCAGCGAGGAAACAAAGTTAGGCGGCTGAAGCCCCGTGCTGTTTATGGAATCGTTTATGTTCCCGCCGCCGTTTATCAGCATTATAACGCCCATAGTGACAAGGTTCACCGTCATTCCCAGCCCGTAGACTGCGGGGAAATTCGCAACGGCTTTTTTCGTCTGCTTTGGAGCGTGAAAGCCGCCGCACAGATTTTTCAGGCTGTATCTCAGCATGACCGCCGCTAAAAGCGACGGAATGATCTGCAAACACAAAGCGGAATAGCAAAGCTCCAAGGCATATCTGACAGCAGGGCTCATTCCCTCGATAGCCCCCGCCACCAAAGGCGACAGCCCCGCCGCAATTTCCCTTACCAGCATTATCGCCGTCAGGAAAAATCCCAGCCTTAAGCAGTCCCCCTTATACGACTTCATCGTATCAGGCGCCTGCTCTACGGTCATTTCTTCATTTTCCATAAAAACTCCGAGCAAATTTTTTACAACTTTAGTTTAATTTTTATTGATAGTTTTAGTTTAATAGTTCAAACATCATAATCCCTGTCAATAACTAACAACCAGCTACTATCAACTAACAACCTGCACAAACGTAAAAATCAGAACAAGATAGATATCGGCATATCACTGTAAATCCTCTCGATAGCCTGCGAGAAGATATGATGTGTTTCCAGCATTTTTATCTTTTCTATCCTCTTGTCCTCAGGCAGGGCGATAGTGTCCAGCAACACAAGCTCTTTTATGGGAGACGCCTGTATCCTCTCTATCGCAGGACCCGATAAAACGCCGTGGGTGGCGCAGGCAAAGACTTCCTTTGCTCCGCCCCTTTCAACTACCGCTTTTGCGGCGTTGCAGAGCGTTCCCGCAGTGTCCACCATATCGTCCGCCAGAAGAACGGTCTTGTCCTTTACGTCGCCGATTATGTTCATGACCTCGCTCACATTGGCTTTCTGGCGGCGCTTGTCGATGATAGCGAAGCTGACGCCTATCCTTGCGGCAAAGTCCCTAACTCTTGCAACCGAGCCCACGTCAGGGCTTACGCACACAAGCTCATCAGTACGGTCGGCAAACTGTTTTTTAAAATAAGGAGCAAGCACGGTAGCGCCCTTTAAATGGTCGAGAGGAATGTCGAAAAATCCCTGTATCTGCGGGCAGTGAAGGTCCATCGTAAGCACTCTGTCCGCCCCCGCAACGGTTATCAGATTAGCGGTGAGCTTTGCAGAAATGGGGTCACGGCTCTTGGTCTTTCTGTCCTGCCTTGCGTAGCCGTAGTACGGCATAACTGCGGTAATGCTGGCGGCGCTGGCTCTTTTCAGCGCGTCTATCATTATCAGCAGCTCCATAAGGTTGTTGTTAACGGGGTAGGAGGTGGACTGTACCACGAAAACGTCCGAGCCTCTCACGCTCTCCCCGATGGAACAGCTTATCTCCCCGTCGCTGAACACTCCCACCTCGGAATTTCCCAGCGGCAATCCCAGATCGCGGGTTATCCCCATAGCAAGCTCCCTGTTGGAGCTGCAAGCAAAAATTTTGATGTCCTTGCCGTGCAGATTCATAGATTTTGCCCTCTCTTTCCGTTTCCTTTATTTTTGCTTTCCTTAAAGCGGCAACAGCCGAATTGCCGCAAAATTCACTTTTTCTTTCTCTTTTTGTTCTTTTCCCAGTTTTCGATGATCCTTGTTTCCGCCCTCTCTACCGCCAGAGCGTTTGCGGGAACGTTTTTCGTTATGGTGGAGCCTGCTCCCGTGGCGGCGTTGTCGCCTATCTCAACAGGTGCAATAAGGTTCGTGTTGCAGCCTATGAATGCGTCGTCGCCGATAACGGTGCGGTACTTGTTTATCCCGTCGTAATTTGCGGTAACGCAGCCGCAGCCGAAGTTCACGCCCCGACCCACGTCGCTGTCCCCCAGATAAGTCAGGTGCGCCACCGAGGTCTTTTCTCCGATATCGCTGTTCTTTATCTCCACGAAATCCCCTATCTTGACCCGCTTTCCGATATGGGAATTGGGGCGCAGCTGAGCGAAAGGACCGATAATCGCCCCCTCCTCTACAACGCTGTCAAACGCCTGAACGTTGTTCAGCCTTACGCCGTTTCCCACTGTGGTATTTTCTATCAGGGAATTGGGACCTATCTCGCAGCTTTCCCCAATGACCGTCTTTCCTCTTATTACCGTGTTGGGCAGTATCACCGTGTCCTGTCCTATGATAACGTCCGCCCCGATGATTATACCGTCAGTGCAGGGGAACTCTACTCCCCCGTCCATCAGCTTTTTCAGCTTGCTTTTTCTTGCTTTTTCGTTGAGAGCGTTAAGGTCAGCCCTGCTGTTTGCGCCCAGGACTATGTCGGCGTTCTCTGCGGTATATACCGCCGCTTTTTTCCCGCTGTCACGAATAAGCGAAACGGCATCGGTGAGGTAATATTCCCCTGCGGCATTGCTGTCGGACAGCTCAGGCAAAGCCTCTGCCAGAGCCGCACCCTCAAACCAGTACGCCCCCGAATTTATCTCTTTTATCTGCTTTTCCTCGTCAGTAGCGTCCTTTTGCTCCACTATCTTCAGCAAAAAGCCCTTTTCGTCCCTGACTATCCTGCCGTAGCCGAAAGGCTCGTCTATTGAGGCGGAAATAACGGTGACCCCGCAATTTTCCTTCTTATGTAATTCCAAAGCCTTTTTAAGAGTATCGCTGTCCATAAAGGGAGCGTCCCCGCAAAGCACCAGCACGTTTTCACTGCGCTTCAGCACCTCCTCCGCCTGCATAACGGCGTGGCCTGTGCCCTTTCTTTCAAGCTGGAGCACGGTGGTATAAGGCTTTTCTCTTTTTTCAAGATAATCTGTCACCTGCTGCGCCTGATTTCCCGCAACGACACAGACCTCGTCAACGCCCGTTTCCTCAGCGCTGTCCAGTACCCAGCCCAGCATAGGCTTGAACAGCACGTTCATAAGCACCTTAGGTCTGCCCGACCTCATTCTTTTTCCGTCCCCTGCGGCGAGGACGATACAAGCTGTTTTATTCATAATTACACTCCTGAGTATGATTTATTAAAAAAGTATTACTGAGATAAATTGTAATTTATTTTAAATCAAATAATATTTCAACTTCTATTTTATAACCTTATATTTTAATTGCATATAAGAAT
>CANRGJ010000033.1 GCA_947630175.1 uncultured Ruminiclostridium sp.
GGCAAAGCAGAGAATGCAGGAGTGGGGAACTGCCCAGGAACACGCGGAGCAGCTTCTGGAAAACCTGTACAGGATCCGTGGACGGGGAAAGCACCGAGGATGAGTATGCTGTAGCCTGGACGTAAGGCGGTATAAAAAATTGGAATGAAAGAGTATAAAGAACGTATTGGCAAACCAATGGATATGGATCATCCCAAAACTTTCAATGAAAAGAACAATTGGAGAAAAATTTATGACAGAAAACAAATATACACTGCAATGGTTGACAAATATCTGTTGAAGAACGTTATCGCTGAAAGAGCCGGAAGTCAATATGCAATTCCTTTGATCGGAGTCTGGGATGATCCCAGAGATATTGATTGGAACAGTATGCCGGATCAATTTGTATTGAAATCAAAAACTATTGCTTCAGCGGAAAAGTACAATATACTTTTGTTTTTCAAAATTATTCCCTAAAAAACGGGGATAAACCGGATATTGATTTCTGTGGTGCATATGGTCGTCAGTGGAATAAAACAGGAATAGAAATTGACATCGGTCCATCGGGAGACATCGTAATAGAGAAACCTGCGCTCTATGAGAAGATGGTGAGCGTGGCAGAAAAAATGGCAGCAAAGGAGTTCCCGTTTGTCAGTGTTGACTGTTATATTATAAACAATAGGGTGTATATTGGTGAAATGACTTTTTTCCCGGCAGGAGGATATTCGATATTTTTGGATGAGACCTGGGATTCTGTTTTGGGGAATATGGAAAGGCTGCCGGGAATTGATGATTGAGCAAAACTGGAGTGCAAGGAACCGTTTTTAGGTTATCAGGAAAATAGGGCTGGATTTCAAAATGAGAATCGTATTTGTCATATCACGGTTGAAGAACGGTGGGGCAGAGAGGGAGGTGGCTGCTTTTGCAAATGAACTTGCGGATATGGGAGAGGAAGTACATATTGTCTGCACCAAAGAGGAGAAGGACGATTACGCTGTGGATGAGCGGGTGCACAGACATGTGCTTCATCCTGCGCGGCGGTCAATTCCAAAACTGAGAGGTGTGTGTAACCGACTTTCGATGACAGCCCAGCTGCGGAAAATACGCGCGGATGTGATACTGGAATTTGTAGTTCGGCATGAACATTATGTTCCGTTGATACTTGCCACGCTGTTTTCCAAAACGAAGCTGATATATACGGTACGTCTCAGCCCGGGCAAAGGGAACCCAAACGAAATGGAGCAACTCAAACACAGGCTGGCGTTTTGTTTTGCAGACGGCGTATGGATCCAGACGGAGGATCAAAAGCCGTTTTATCCGAAATGGATCCGGAAGAAAATGTTTGAGGTGCGCAATATATTGTTTCCAGCGTTTTTACAGCTTGAGAGAAAGAAAAGGGAGCAGGTCGTGCATTTTATCAGCGCGGGCAGGCTTCATCCGCAAAAAAACCAGAAGTTGCTGATCGAAGCGTTTGAGAGAATGATCCGTAGAACAGGAAATACTTCTGCCACGTTGACGATTTATGGAACTTCCCAAAAGAATTATCGTTGGGCGGAGGATAGACTGCGAGAACTGGTGGAACAGCTAGGACTGCAGGACAGGGTTTTCCTTCCGGGACGAGCGCAAGACATCGGAACGAAATATGCAGAGGCAGACGCTTTTGTATTTGGTTCGGATTATGAAGGAATGCCAAACGCGCTGATGGAGGCGATGGCGGTGGGGCTGCCCTGCATTTCCACCGACTGTCCCACGGGACCGTCCGTGCTGATCGAGAGTGGCAAAAACGGGCTTTTGGTGCCGGTGGAAGATGTGGAGGCCATGGCGTGCGCCATGCAATATCTGATCGAGAATCCGCAGGAAGCAAACCGCCTTGGCAGGGCAGCAAGGCAGAGAATGAAAGAGTGGGGAACACCACGGGAACTTGCGGAGCAGCTTCTTGAAAATCTGCGCAGGAGCTTAGGATGAGATACCATCCTGCAAAACAGAGGAGTCAAGGAAAGCGATGAAAGGAATCGGAAATCTGAAAAAGACAATATGGATGCCGGAGATAATAAGCGCGCTGATCATTTTGCTGTTTCGCTTTGTTACTTATAAAAATGCGGTATTTGCGCAGATTGAACCGGACAGTGAGTCTTATATTGCCGGTTGGGGCGGGTTTCGCGACGGAAACCGGATGCCGCTTTATCCAACCATCATTAACCTAAACGAACTGCTGTTTCACGATCATTATCTGACAGGTGTGGTTTGGTGTCAGATCATTGTATCGATAGTGGCGGTGGTCTTTTTTTACAAAGCTGTGAAACTGGCAACGGGAAACCGGCTGATTGCCTGTATGATGGCAGTATTCTATGGGTGTTATCCGGGAATCATGGGTTTTGATACCATCATTCTTTCGGAATCTTTTGCTATTTCTCTGAGTGTTTTTCTGCTTTACTTCACGGTTCGTTATCTTCGGGACAGTACGAAAAAAAACGGAAGATGGATGATGTTATTGGTTTTTCTGGCGGTCTGTGAAAAAGCCGCCCTGCTTATTTATGTGCCTGCGGTTTTTGTGCTGCTGATCGTTCAGTTTTGTCTACAGAAAGGAAAAAGAAAAATTGTATGCCACCTGATCGGGATCGACCTGATAATGATAGCGCTGGTTTTTTTGCACGCTGGTCAGGTCTATATGTATACAGGTACTTTCAGCATTGATAATAGGGGACCGCAACGTACGTTGGCGTCCTGTTTGCAGAGCGGTGTTTACAGAAATTATCCGGATCGGGAACTGGTGCAGTATATGGAGAAAATTTATATGGAAAACGACATGAAAATAGGCGGGAAACTCCTCAAACTGATCTCGGAAAAGCTGGGCAGCAGCCCCAAAGAGTACAATCCTGTATTGACCGAAATAAATACATATTGTATCAAGTCGGACCCGCAGAGTTACATTCGCTATATGTTCAGTCGTTTTACAGACAGTATTCCTATAAAGCTGGAAATGGATGACCTGACGACAGCGGCTGAAAATACGGTGGATCATTTTATTTTACAGATACAGGATTATCTTTTTTTTGTACTTCGTATCGGACATATTTATCTGATCGGATTTGCGGCATTATTCCTTCTGATAAAAAAATGGGTGCAAAGCGGGGAATGTCCCTGGTATTATCTTGGGACGACAGGTATTCTCTTTGGAATCGTTGCTTCAGTTTTTTTGGAAACATATGGGGACTATAACCGTCTCATGGTCTATGTCCTGCCTTTTGCCTTTTTCGGACTGGCACTACTCTTAAATGATTTGTGCGGTGCAATACAAAAATATAAACTGGAGTGATAGGACTGGAGGAAAAGGGGCAGTTGAAATAGGGTGATATTTCCTGCTTTCAGGTTTTCAGTCTTTTCGTTGATGTATAGAAAATGATTCTGGAATAAGAAATATGTTATAAAGGAGAAATCAATGCCAGTGAGGATCAAATCTGTCACAGGAAAGAAAAGGACTTGGATTTTTCATACAATAAAAGAATGGGGAAGACTGGAATGGCTCACGGCATGTTGCGTGCTTTTGATCCGGTTTTTGTTCTATCTGTTGGGCAATAAGCCTCAGATAGGGGGAGATACCCATACATATGTGGAACTTACCTGGCGAAAGTTTTTAGCTGGGGAACGTATGCCGCTGTATCCCCTGCTCATTTGGGCAAATCGTCTTCTCTTTCGGGACGGTTATCTTTTGGGGGTGGTGGTCTGTCAGATCATCCTTTCCCTGATTTCGATACTGTTTTTGTATCGTGCGGTGCGGATGGCCACAAAAAACCGGGGGATTGCTTGTATCATTGCCTTTTTTTATGGAGGTAATCCATGGATCATGAACGCTGATTTGACGATTCTGACAGAGTCCCTGGCAATTTCCATCAGCGTGTTTCTGCTGTATCATACGGTATGCTACCTCCAGTCACCTTCTCTGAGGAGGGGGCTGGCAATGGTATTCTTCGTGCTGTCAGCCGTCCTTCTGAAGTCAGCGCTGTCTGTTTACGTGGCGGCTTATCTGATCTTTATGGGGATACAGTTTTTCTGTGAGAAGGACAGGAGAAAGATAACGATAAAGGTATCCGCTGCCCTGCTTGGCATCGTCCTCTTGCTTTTTTGCTATGCGGGACAGGTCTGGAAAAACGCGGGCACCTTCAGTCTGGATAAAAGAGGGGTGAGGCATATGCTGTTTACCTGTCTTGAGACAGATTTGTATAAGAATTATCCGGATCGGGAATTGGTGGAAGAAATTGACAGGATATTTCTGGAAAATGATAAGGTGGTAAACTGGGCGGTAACGGATCCAATCACGCAGCTGTTTGGAGAGGAGAGAAAGGAACAGAATATCAGGATACGCGAATTTAGCAGGTACTGTATTCGAACGGAGCCCGGGGTATATGTGCGATATTTGCTCGGACGTTTTGTAAGAGTGACGAATGATGGATATAAGATAAAACAAGCGGATTTAGAGGAGAACTCTTTCCTGTTCCGGGTTTTGTATGATACGTTAGGAGTCCTCTTCCCAATTGTGAAGGTCGGACACTTTTATCTGATCGGAGGGGCAACGTTTTTGCTGCTGGTGATAAAGTGGAAGAAAGAGAAGGCGTGCCCCTGGTACTATCTGGGTACGTCGGGCATGCTCATGGTGATCCTGGTATCGGTGATCGTGGGGACATATTGCTGTTATGTACGGTGTTTAAGCTATGCCCTTCCGTTTGCTTATGCCGGCCTGGCGCTGTTGTTCCGGGATTTGCTCAAAGGGCTGGAGAAATGCAGGGAGTAAAATGGAAATTCAAAGGAAAGAACAGTGGAAATATTGCATAGAGCCGGGAGGTGGAAAACCGGAGCTGGGATTTCGGGATCTGTGGCAGTACCGAGGCCTTGTTTATTTGTTTGCCAAACGGGATTTTACGTCGCGATACCGTCAGACTCTGTTAGGGCCGCTGTGGATGTTCTTAAATCCCCTTCTGACCACGATAGTGTTCACCATTGTATTTGGAAATATGGCGAATTTTCCTACTATGGACAGCCCGGTTTCCGAAACTATGGCAGTTCCGGCTTTTTTGTTCTATATGATCGGCAATATCCTTTGGAATTATTTTTCC
>CANRGJ010000034.1 GCA_947630175.1 uncultured Ruminiclostridium sp.
CACTTCAAGGGCACTTTAAGGGCACTTTGAAATCGAGAAAGTCCAGTACCTCAGTAGCAAAGGGCACATAGGGCACTTTAAACGCAAATTGTTTTTCATATATGCAAAAATCACGCTCATGGGTTCTCCCTATGGGCGTGATTTATTTTTTTCAGAATTTCTATCCCCATATACCACAAAAGGGAGACTGGTATCTCCCTTTCGTGAAATTGGATGGTGGAGCCGAAGCCTGTATTCAAGATTTCACTTCACTTTATCCATATTATACGGACAAGCGTTACCAACAACATTACGAACCTTATAAACCCGCATTTTACGGCGGTCTATCTTCATCAACAAGGCCCATTTCGCCATGTTGGTGGAGCCTATCGAGCAAAACCCTAAAAATAAAGGTAAATACCAACATTTTTTATAATAATTAACTAACTATAAACTTAAATATTGATATAAATATTAGCTAAAGCTCATTTTTCTAAAAAGGCTAAAATTCTGTATAAGGCGTTTAGGCGATAAATATTTTCCTGACGGGAAACGGAAGGTGGAACCCGCCGACTATGGAGGCGGGGGCCATCTTTCGTTCAGTTATAAATCGGCCATCCATGGATGGATACATGGATGACCATAATATTTACGCCTTGACCGGGTTTGCTATCTGTCTGTTAACATTCAGTATTATCTCGATATGGTCTTGGAAAACTATAACCTTTTCCACATATCGGTCTATAAACTTCCTCACAATAACCTCATCAGAGTTCATCAGTTCATAATAATGACTCATGGCGTTTTCTATATCGCTTACTTTTATCTTCTTCTGAGAAAGTATGAGCTTCGTTTCCTTTATCTTGCTTTCCCAGTTTGCTTTTTGCTTTTCGAGCGAAGCTATATTATCCGCAACAATATCCGCAGATATTCCGTTCGCTATACTGTTTACCAACCTTTTAATTTTAGCTTGAGTGTTCTGTTTTTTACGCCGGTATTCATCTAAAGATTTTTCAAGGTCGCTATCTCTATATTTTATGTATTCATTTAGGTTTGCGGCTATGGTTTTAGCCTTGTTTTTCGGCAGGAAAGCTGACCGTATTTGTACCATAACGAATTTTTCTATGTATTCCCTATTTATCCCTTTATTCATGCACCCGTTGCCCTTTTGCCTTCCGGCGCAATTATATGTAACGTACAGTTTTTTATTTTTACCCGATTTTCTGCGGTTTCCGTACATTCTTTCCCCACATTCCCCGCAAAAAATCTTGTTCCTTAATAAATACCTTTCCTCCGTGCTATATGTGCGTATTTCATTGTTTGCCAATCTTGACTGTACCTTGTCCCATAATTCATCCGATATGATTTGAGGGCAACCGCCCGGAATACGTATTATCTCATCATCAGATTTGTTTTTATGATTGTTGCGTTTTCCGTATATATCCTTGGATGACTTTTTATTGTATGTGTATACTCCCCTATATTTTTCATTCCTCAGTATCTCATGGAGAGATGTCTTTTTGAAGTCATTCCCAACCTTTGTTTTATATCCTTTTTTACAAAGTTCTTTTACAATGTCCTTATATGAGAAATTATCCTCCCCGTATCTTTCAAATATCAACTGCACTATTTCCGCTTCGGCGTCGTTTATTATCAGCCTTTTATTTGAGCTGTCTATATCATAGCCCAATGGCGGTATTCCTCCGGTAGACACACATTTTTTCGCATTATATTCAAGGCCCCGTCTGACTTCCCTGCTGAGGTTTTCTGAATAGTGCTGTGCCATGCCGCTTGCTAAAGCAATATTCATTGTGCTGAATGGATCTTCCGTGTTAAGATTATCAGACACGCAGATTATTTCCGTTCCACAATATTTAGCTCTTTTACGGATATTGGATATATCTCCTGAGTCTCTGGACAGTCTGTCCAGCTTATGGCAGAGGATATAGCTTATCTCTCCCTTATGCTCAGATAAATATGATAGCAGCTCTTCAATTCCATCCCTGCCTTTCATGCTCGTTCCTGATATGGCCGAGTCTTTAAACCATTTAACTACTTTCATACCATGTTTTTTTGCGTAGCTGTTTACAATATCCATCTGCTCTTCAATAGACGCTTCTCTTTGATTAGTGGATGAATACCTTGCATAAGCCACAACGGGGTTTAACTGCTTTTCACGCATCTTCAAATTCGCTCTCCTTATCATAGTTTAAAAGGGTGTACACAAACTCGTTAAATACTGTATCATCTACGTTTTGACGGTTTACAATCTCGTACCTATCTCTAAGGTATACTTTCTTCAAAAGCTTGCTCCTGTCAATAGTGATTTTAATTTGACTGCCCATAATTGGGAACCTCCTTATAATTTTTTGTATATGGAGGGAGCGTAGGCTCCCTCCATATTATGCTTCCACAATATCTCTAATTAAAATATCCTACCCTGCTGTTACCGCCCCGAAGCTCCTTGTATGCTTCGGATTTCAGTGAAATATTTACAAAACGCTCGCTGCTCTTGATGTCCTTAATGACATAGCCTTTCTTTTCACAAGCCGCTCGGAAGTCTGCCCAAAATCGTTTGGGCGTTACTTCTGACATTATCTTATGATTAGTGACTCTTGCCCAATTCAGAAAGGTATTATAAACCTCCTTCCTTGTGCTTCTTCCCTCAAAAATCACATAACCGTCTATGAATTCAACATAAGGGTCGATGAGCTGCTCATAGTCCTCAAGAGCCTTGTCCATGACTTCTGATTTGGTAAATTGGAACTTATTTTTTCGGAGCCGGATTAACCCTTCTATGGCGAAATTCAAAATGCCGGGCAACTCTTTTTTCAGTTTCTTGTCAAGGTCAATGTCAGCTGTTCCGTCCTCCGTTCTAAAAATGACGTTAAACGGGACAATCTTCATTCTCCTTAACAAACCGTGAGAACGGTCGTTAAAATTGGGGACTGTATTAACCGCAAAAATCATTTTACAAATGGGTCTGAACGTAAAAACGTCCTTGCCTTTGAACTCGGCCTTGATTTCGTCACCGCCCGTTATTGCTTTGACATCTTGACTATCTAAGTACCGCCCTCTTGGAGTTTCGTTTTCCGCCGAAACATTGAGAAGCTTATTCTCCAGCGAAGCACGGGGAAATCTCTGCGACAGCTCGCTTATAGGCAGAGCGGTGTAATTCCCCTCTCCGACAAGCCACCTGAAAACCTGACAGAGAATAGACTTGCCGTTCGAGCCTGCTCCGAGAAAGATAAAAAAGCATTGGGCTTTCATGCTTGGCGTCAGGCAGTAGCCTAAAAGCTCTTGAATCACGGCTATACGCTCTGCGTCTTCCTCAAAGGTGGACCCCAAAAATTTTTTAAATGTTGGACAGTCTGCATTAGGGTCATACGCTATGGGTATTTGGACTGTGGAATAAAGTTTGTATGTATGCTTTATGAGCTTACATCTATTGATGTCCAAAATTCCGTTCGCTAAATTCAGATATCTGCGGTTTGTATTGAACCGAACATCCTTATTATACGCCTTTAATTTCAAAAGTTCCATGTACTCGCTTTCGAGATGCTTGGAATACAAGAACGAGGCAAATGGCAAATAATAGAAGAGTAACATTTGCCGAATTTCGCAAACTTGTTTTTTTCTCCAACATCCGTCCTTATAGCAATAAAAATCTCCACTGTCGGTTACCACCAATCTGTGGCGGCTCAGAACGAAATTGACGAAGATGTTGATATCAAGGTGTGTTGCGCCCTTGTCGTCGCAAAAAATCCCTACATCTTCATCGGTGTAGTCCCTTTTCTTACTCATGAATTAAATTCACTCCTTATAATTTTTTAACGGTACCGTCTATTATCATGATAGCATGAATCAAAAAGTTATCCAAGGGAAAAGTTTAATTTTAAATTTTCCCATAAAAAACCCACCGACAGGGATGGCTGTCGGCGGTTAAAATCTTTTATTCTTCTATTTGCTTAAACCACAAATCAACATTTTCGTATAGTTCATTATCCCATTTATTGTCTTTAGTATTAAATAATTCAGTATCGTCTGATAAGCAATCACTGAAAAAATCCAATAAACTTTTACCTTTACAATAATCATGCACAGCTTCTCGGAACATTTTTTCTATGTTATATATGTCATTCATATTTTCTCCATAGTCACTGTATGAGGTAGTGTCGTCTTCTATTTCCTCGTCGTCTTCATAATTAAGATTATCAACAAATTTACTTGACTGTATATCTTTGTATTCTTCTAATACTCTGTCCCACATAATGAGAACATTTTTTAAGACTGAAGCAAAAATTATAGAAAAGCAATTAGCTTCATTTGCGGAAAGCTCTGGAAACTTCATTGTTGGAAGCTTTTTTCTATAAACTTCGATTATTTCTTTGCAAAATAAAAAGTACCGTCTGTGTAAATTGTAATTTATTTTTATAAGCAAATCATGAAGATATGTATTTTTATTAGCTATTTCAAACAGTTCTTCTTCTGTACTCACGTTATACATATCCATTAAATCGCTTTTCATTTCGGGATAAGAATATTGCTCCTTTTTCCCACGCAAGTATTTAGATATTTTGCTATTATAATTGTGAAGTGCGTCACATAAATAATCCACTTCTTCGTCAGGTATGATATAGTATGTTCCTACACTTTTATTGTCTTTGTCAATATATTTAGAAATATCTATACCTAAACACTTTGCTAATTCTCTAAAATTATTGTTCAAACTCGTATGAGATTGCATAAATCCTTGCATCCCATTTTTTTCATTCTCATCAAGCTCTTCTTCACTCCCTTTACCTAAAGTTTTCTTAATATAGTAATACTTTTTAAACTGAGCAAATGTCATGCTTGTCTCCCCCCATAGTTATATTTGCTATAATTATACATAATTACTGATAAAAAATCAATACTTAACCTTTAAAATTTACTCCGTCTCAATCCCCCAATCAACCATATATAATAATAGTGAGGCCCATAGGAAATCATCTTCCTATGGGCCAAATCTATATATG
>CANRGJ010000035.1 GCA_947630175.1 uncultured Ruminiclostridium sp.
GATATCCGAAGCCCTGCCGAGAATTGCAAGCTAATACCTGCAACTATATACTTAGAAATGCCCTCCTGCAGCATGCTGTCGAATATTCTTTGCAAATCAGTTTCTTTCATCTTATCCTATATTTAGAAAAAGTTTTCGTTTTCAACAATTCGCAAATTAAAGAAATAAAACAACAAAAGCAAATCGTAAATATAAATGAGCAGAACAAATGACTGTAACGAAGCGAGTGTAGGGGCAGCAAGTGACACACAATAAGAGTGGCTGTGCGAACGAGCTTGAAACGGACAAAGTACGACAAAAAGCAGACACTAAATAGATAATAACAAAGACATTAGAAACACACCAACGCGCGAGTGAAGCACAGCCACGCGCACCGCGCTACAGCCGGGCAGGCGCAAAGCGTGTAAGTGCAGTGAGAAGGCGCTGCTGCGAATGTAGCGCGCGCTCTTGCGCAGCGAAGCGGAGCATGTGCGCGAGCGGAATGGCAGCAAACGCCGAAGCGCGCACTGACACGCTGCTACAAGAGCAACGAAAAGGAGCGCGGGGCAGGCGCGCACGTCTTTTTTTGTTTGCGAAGTGAGCACGCGAAGCGCTAGCGTAGCGCGCATGCGAAGCGAGACAAAAAAGAGAGAGAGCGCCCGCATAACGCCCTGCGCGGGGCGGGGGTGGGGGGGCGGGCAGGAGCGCGAAGCGCGATAACCGCCCCCGCAGGGGCTTTTTTTTTAGCGAAGCGATACATATGTTATATAACATGTATTGATATTTTCTATTTGCATTATAGATTTTATTTATACCTGCATTTGATAGCTTTTTTGAGATAAAAAGCAAGACAATTTAATATATCCCCAAATTTTGTTAATTATGCTAGCTAACTGACTGATACTCAGCGAGCTATGGGCGCAAGTAGTCGGGAAACATGTAATTATAACACCCGTTTTACTTGACGGGTAAATACTTGAATTTCAAAATAGTTAAACATCGTTAACAATAACGAAAAGCGAAGGGACTGAACTAGATATCGAAGATGTCTATGAGGCATAGACAGCATTTATAGCCTGCTACTAAATTAACACATACTGTTAATCTAATATAAGAAATGCTAATATATAGCGCTCTGGCGCTGAAGTAAGGGAGGCGGCTTTTTTTATCTGCTTTTGCCTGCGCGCGTCCTATTTTGCGCAATGCGGGCACGCGCGCTTTTGTGTGCACTGCGAACACTGCGAAGCGCAAAGGCACTCTGTGAGCGCTGAAATGTAGCTATGTGCATAGCGAAGCTGTGCACAGTGCTACATAGCGCTAACAGTGTGCCGACGCGCGAAGTGTGTGAGCGTGCAAAACAAAGGCGCAGTGTGACAAGCGTGCGCAAAATAGCGCGCAGGCAAAAGCAGAGAAAATAAAAAAAGACGCTGAACGAACGAAGCGCCAGAGCGCTATATATATAAATGAGCAAACATTTAAATGCTGGCTATATGCCTGCTTATTGGTAGGTGTCCGAATTGCTTCGCAATCGGTTGCAGGTGAGAGCTATACGAGCGAAGGAAGCCCCAAGTGTTTGGTTGTGCGCTGACAATATATGTCAGTTGGCTATTCTATTATTTCGTTCCGCCAAGATTCCTTTTTTCTTAGTAAATATTCACTTAGATAATTGTCTCTAATCAGCTCCTTTTTAATATTCACTGCACTTTCTACTGCTACCTTTGACGCGCCTGCATACCTTTTCTCGAACTGATACATGTTTTTTAGTAATATCTTATCTCTTTTTGTTATATCTTTACTTAGTGCGAACTTTTGACGCTCATATACAATAACATCTCTATCAATCAGCTGCACTTTCGGCATCCTGCTTTTGTTTTTTGTTCCGTTATTTTTGCGAAATTCAAAATATTCCAAGACTAAACTATAAAACAAATTTTCTACAAAATGAGCCCCTTTCAACATGCCAAGATTTATTTTAAATATTTCGGATGTATTTGTGTCAACATATGTAAGCGCCTGGGACGTGAGCGATACTTCCAAGCGCCACACGTCATCATCTTTATCGTTTTTTAATGCTGCCCATTTTTCTGCAATATATTTTTTATACTTAACGTCTTGCATCTCCTTTGATTTATTATATAGATACACATTTACATCACTTGACTTGCTGCCAAAGCGCAAATATTCAACTTCTTGAACATTACGCTGTGAGCCAATTATAGTATACTTTCCGCGCTTATTACGTAGATATTTTTCTTGCATGAAACCTCTAATCAAACTCGATGGCTTTAGGTTATTTTTGAACTTAATAAAGTCGGCACACACGTCTAACCGTGATATATTTTTTACTTCTGCATTTAGACAATAGATCAGCATATCTATATATCTGAAAAGCTCATAATTATAAAGCAGTTGATTTTCTATCTTGATAAGCGCAGAATGCTTATGCAAAATAGAGCTATGTGGTTGACTTTCCATGACGGCTACTTTTATATCATATAGATAAATGTTTTCAATTACTGAGTAATGACGCGAAGAATAGGCTTGCTTTTTTCGTGTCATTATATCATGACTTCTTGATGCGCCTAAATGGACGTGTATTTTTAGATAATCGATATTTATTATCATAGCATATATTATTTTGTAGAAAGTAATAAAAAAATGTAGAAGGTAGAGAGACGCGTTTCTCAACGAATCATCCCTGCTACTTTCTACAGTAAAATAAACGCTTGTACGCTTTGTCTTATCGCTCATGCCTTCTAGCTCTCAGGTTTCCGGCACTCCTTTTCCGACAGTGCAAATCTAAACACAATAAACGAGAAAAGGAAAAGATATTTAAAATATCTATTCCTTTCCTACTTTCATCAATTTCAACTATATGAGCTTAATATCCTATAATCAGATCATCAGCATCATTCCACACATTTGTTTGCTTATCAATAAACTCTTTTCGCATCTTTTCGTAGAATGCTATATGAATAAATGTGTCGTAACAAATTATTTGGTCAATGCACAAATCGGATGTGATTAGCTTTAAACAAGCTGGCAGCAACGTTCTAAATTTCCGCAATTGAAAGTCACACGCAAGCCCTACCTTGTGCGCTGAATTGAATGAACCGCCTACTTTTCTATTCAATTCTTCACTCCTATAACCGCTTGTTATCCAAATGTCTGCACCATTTAGCAGCTCTTGAACTTTGAGCATATTTGTATGAAGCAACTTAATATTTTCTTTGTGCTCTATTCTAACATTATTGTTAATGCCGTAACGCTTAGCAGTATCTGAGTGCTCGAAAATAGATATATCAAAGTCTTTTTTTAGTTTCATATTACGCAAAGAATTGTTTAAGAGAACTATCTCCAACTATTGTGCCATCTGTGCGCGAGAATGCCAAAATAGCATAAACAACAGTACCGCCTGCCGGCTCACGAAGCAGGCTAACATTTATTGTACCTACCTTTCTTTCGACAACACCTTGGCTGTAACCGAACACCTCCCCCTCTTCGCTGACTACCAGCGCGTAAGCCTTATCAGTATCCATTTGGAATGAACCCACAGGAGTGGGATCGAAGTCGATATTCACCATGTTACCTGCATATTCGCTAGAATTTAGAATCGATGTAAGTCCTAATTTTCCTTGCGACATAATCAAGTCGGGCACTTGTAACTCACCTTGCGCTTTTACGAAATCGACATTCTTTTGAATGAAGGCATTATAACCCGACATTTGTTGTGCAGTACGATCCCACAGCGGCTTAACCCATTGCGTTAGGATCGAACTAGCGAACTTTGATACTTCAGAGAATGCAGTCCTTTGCTTGACCTGCCCTGCCGTCCTTGGATTATTAACGCTTAAAGGAAGAGCCCGAATAACTGCAATACCTTTCCATGAGCTGCCTACAACGTTGGCAACCTTTCCCGAGAAACCCCCCAGAATACCTCTCTTAATTACACCCATAATAAAACTTTTTTAATTAATTACCTTTTTTTCTTAAATCTATCAGTTAATGAGCGAGTTAACGCCCCTACAACAAAACTAACAAAGCCGATTATTGCTTCTTGAAATTGATCAATCCATTCCATGTGCATTTGTGTTTAATTATTAATACTCAATCTTAACACTTGCAAACATAGTTAATATTAGTGTAGATAGCTAGCTTTCTTCGTTTTGTTTACTTTCTTTTTCTCTTCGGAAGCCTAGCTATTCTTATTACTCCATTTTTCTGCATGACGATATTACTTACCTCGCCGCTCGCGTTATTCCCAAGACCACGATCCAGGACGCTTTTGCGATACTCTTTATCTACATAATACTTAGTGCTATTTGCAGATTTATGCCCTAATGCTTCTTTTGCTATATGTATGTCATTACTAGCGCTATACATTTCGCGCGCTAGATATTTGCGCCCTGAGTGCGTCACCGAATCATTGCGCCCTGGACCATTTGACAACACTAAGCCATAACGCCTATTTATGCGATAAAATACATATCTATCGTAAAAGTAGAAAGGCGACAATTTCTCTTGCCTTATTTCCCGCCATACTTCACGAAAATAAATCGGCTGCACTACTAAGGCATTACTGCCTTTTGACTGTAACACAGTGATTAGCAGGTTAGTACTTATATCTCGATAAGTCAATTTTAGTAAATCGGATATCCGAAGCCCTGCCGAGAATTGCAAGCTAATACCTGCAACTATATACTTAGAAATGCCCTCCTGCAGCATGCT
>CANRGJ010000036.1 GCA_947630175.1 uncultured Ruminiclostridium sp.
TGGTGGACAAAAAAACCTCCGTGCGCGTGGAGTATGACAGGGAACTGATGGAGAAGCTGGCTGGCCCCCTGCAGGAGACAATGGAACAAAACCGGTACAGACAGGAAGGGCAGATCCAGCACTGAGTGTTGGAAGTTAAGTTCCTGCTTTCTTTGTCTTCTGTGGAGTTGTCGGGTTCTGTCGTTTCGGACTGCCCTTCGGAAGCGTTTGTCCATTTAAATCTGTTATTTGGCATTAGCGATTTAAAGGAAACAATGTCTCTTGCTGTCAGAAACCCTAATACGCTGCCGCTAATAAAAGCGAACAGAACCAAAATTAGCACAAATTTTAACGCTGTGCGTTTCTTTTTGGGCGTTTGCTCAATCGGTTTAGGAGGATCAGAGGATGCGTTTCCTGAAGGCATCTGTGGAATTTGTTTGCCGCAAAAACCGCAGAACGAGGCATCGTCTTTCAATTCCTTGTTACAATATGGACACTTCAATTTTCATCGCCCCTTTCTTTATGCCGCAGGCTTGGTGTTTGAAATTGTGTTAATCGGCAGGATATGCCCGTTTCCCGCGATTTCAAATACAGTCCAGTAAGTACCGACTTGGTCGGTGGGCACATTGTATTCAGCGACCTGTACGCTGCCAACAAATACTCGGACGACAGCGCCGGAAAAACTCAAGGCGGTAGAGTCCGACGAGTTTCTGTTGGAGTAGTTGTGAACAGCATAAGTGTATGTCCCGTAGATGTTTTCTAAAATGGTAATCGTTTCGGGACCGTAGCTGGAAGTATCATCAACATCCAGATTCGCCATTTCAACTTCGTCATACCGATACACCTTGTCGTAATAGTAAACATTGAATGTGCCGTCCGAAGGCGTGCGTCCAATCAAATGAGAGTCAAGGTCGGCAGGAGAGGCCCCCCAAGTAAGGACGATTCTGATTTCATTTTCGTTGAGAACAGGAGTAATTGTAAAATCAAAATCACTTCTTTCTGCATCAGCCAGCACAATGATATTGATATGACCCGTTACATATCCGTGACGGGATGCTTCTACCGTGTAATATCCAACCGGAACATTTTCAATAGTGTATCGTCCGGAAGAATTTGTTTTTGCCTGGAAATCAAGATACTCACCGCTTGTGTTATTCCAATCAGAACGCAGCTTAATGGTAACATCACTCAATCCCTGGCCGTTAAGAGCATCGGATACAATACCGCCTGCGCTTCCCATACCGGATTGATTGTTATCCATCAGCAGAATATGTTCGGTGTATTTAATCTCATCCTCTCCGACGGTTTGATTAGAGGTAAGAGTCCGATAACCATCGGCGCTGATCACCAATGTGTAGTTACCCTTGGAAACATTAAAGCTAAACTTTCCGCTTCCGTCGGTTTTAACGGTGCTCAGCGGGGTAGTCAAATTTGCTCCGGAGTATATTTTCACGGTTGCATTTTCTAACTCCTGCGTGGAAGCATCTGTGCCGTAAGCGGATACTTTTCCTTCAATGACACTGCCGGAAATCAATACTCTGAAAGTAGTACTGTAGGTTTTTCCATCCGTATGTAAGTAAGTTGCTGTGATGTAGGTCCCGCTTGACGGAGAAGCGTCGGGCAATGTGATTTTTCCGTCGGTTACGGTAAGCTTCGTGCCATCGTTAGTGACAAATTTCACATCATCAAAGGAGAGTTTCTCTGTGCCGGTTTTTTCCCCTTTTACGTCAAAGTATTCAAAGAGAATATCGGGTACGGATACAACCTTATCAACCGCTCGGACAGTAGTTGCGTTTACGGTCAGGCCCATAGCTATTTTTTTGTTTCCAAATGTAAGCGCATCAATGGGAAATTTCTTCTCAATCAGTTCATAGGAGAACTGGAATTTCTTAACAAGAACATTTAGCGTTGCATTGATGTTTGCGCTAAAGTAAACGCCCGGTTCAAAATAACTGTATAGGAAGTTGTTCCCATCAATCTCATTTAATTCGGAAATCGGGAAGGTAACATACAGGTCTGCGTACAGACCGACTTGTGGGTCAAGTTTTATGTTTGCAACCCTGTCGTTTATCAACGTGGCCTTAATTTCAAGTATGATACCGGTTTTTGCCTTCGCTTTCCCGCTCAAGGACAATGTAATATCCCTGCTGCTTCGGTATGTATTGGAGTATGTCCTGAAATCACCTCTGATAAAGCAGATACCAACCGTATAAACCGTTTCGTTGGATTGTCCTATCGTAATATCTGCAGCAATATTAAACTTGGCAAACAGCTTAATTTCTGTACTAAAATACAAACCGGGAACAGATGGGATCGGAAGTTTCCAATCAAAAAGCTTTATCTCGCCACCGGTTACGTCTGCGGTAATACTGTTAAGCTTCTCTGTGATTTTCTTTACATTTTTTTGATAGTCGATAAGATTTGCAAACTTGTTTTTCTCGGAAAACAGACCTTCCAAATCACTTTCTTTTTCCCACTTGTCAGAATAAAGCGAAATGTCAACCTTCCAGGAAAAATCGGTTGCCACAGAAGCAGAGACATCCCAATTTGTAATTTCTTGAATATTGCATTTTGTCGATAAACCAATCTCAGCAGAAAGGGTTATGCTGACTTTCTGATTATGCAATTCATCAATTCCAAACAAACCGTTTTTGCCGGGTTCAAGGGAAATCGTGATTTAAATTTTTACGGAATTATTGTTGCTGTCAGGCGTAATTTTTACATCTATTTTTCCGTCGCTTGATGTCTCTGCTGCGTAAGCGGTCAGCATTAGGGAATTATAGAAACTGCTTTGTTTGACATTCTCGATAATTTCTGCTTTCAGGTCAGGATTGGATACGATATCGTCAACATCCCAGATATATTCGCCGTATACTTCAAGTTCAGAATAGATTTCGTCAATTGCCGGGTCCGTAACGGCAGCGGTTCCGTCATCATGTATTTCTGTAACCTTATACGCCACATACTCATTGTTTTTGTTTTGACCAAAAATAATATCTCCCGCATCGACATCGAGACCCTCAAGGTTCAAGGTGTTGTCGATTACGTCTTCAATCGTCGTGTCAACTTTTACTACAGCATCTGTAAACTCGTACTTTTCAACGGCATTTTTATCAATACTGAAAACCAAAGCTCTTGCGTCCTTTAAATCTTCGGCGTCAAACGATACTCCGTCTGACAGAGAAAGCGTGTACTTTACACCCTCCTCATAGCCGTCTGACGGTGGGAGAATATCGTAGCAGTTTTTTGCTATTTTTTGGGTTTTGGTTTGGATAACGGCATCTTTATCATCCACAAGGGAATAACGCAAAGTCGAGTCGTTTTCACACCGAACTCTGAAAATAATATTTTTATCAACTTTCTGTAAATAATAGCAGGAGAGGTTTTCATCAAAGACAGCCAGGCTTTTACTATCGAACTCATATGTCCCTTGGTAAAAAAAATGCCAGCTTCCCACAAAGGAACCTGCGAAAACGGCCAAAACAAGGATAATGGATAGTATTCTTTTAAAATGTTTCATTTCTCCTATCTCCTTATGTTCATACGGTCTTAATCGTTACGATGGCTGCAATAACAAAGAGAATCGCAACCACCAAATAATTTGCGAATGTTGGCTTGATAAAAGAATCGTTTGGGTTTTCGCAATTGTAAGCCACTTTTAGCTTCTGTCCTGTATGGTACGACGAAGACCTGCTGCGACTTTTTACTGTGTAGATTTCTCCGTTGACTTCATATTCTGCATAAGCATAAAAGGTGGGACTTTTGTCTTCGAAATCGCATTTGTATTCCACTGAAACAACCACACCGGTTGTTGTTTTTTGGTTTTTAACTCTTGAGAACATTCCTGTCAGAGCCCCAGCAAAAACTGCTACGGCGAATATTGCCAGTCCGGGCATACGATCCGCCTAACGTTGTGGAACGCAATATATTGTCAAAAGGAATCTCTTATGATAGCTGTATTTGTACTTACTTATACAGTATGGCACAAAAAGGTCGAAAATTCAATGAATGGAAAGCCGTTTTCAAGAATGTATACTGCTATACAACAAACAGCCATACCGGGACGGATTTCCCGGTATGGCTGTTCTGTTTGTATGGCAATCTTTTAATAAACCACCTGCTATGCAGGTGTGATAACAGCCGCTTTAGCTTACAGAAAAAACCTCC
>CANRGJ010000037.1 GCA_947630175.1 uncultured Ruminiclostridium sp.
GGTTCGAACGCAGCGGCGGCGCAGAAGGTGCATTTCAACACGGGTGTCACGCTGAATCTGGAGGGCAGCCAGATGTTCGGGGCGGGGAGCAGCATTGCTAAGCTGACAGGTTCGGGCGCGCTGGGGGTGTCGGGAGGCGATGGCATAGATCCGACCGTCACGGTGACGGATGCGAGCTCGTTCACAGGAGAGGTGCATCTGGTGGGGAACGATGCAGATCCCACGGCTGTGCTGAACATAAGCGGCACGACGACGCTCAGCAAGGTTGTGCTGAGGAACGGCGGCGGCGTCCTCAATGTTGGAGATGGCACTTTGACCATCACGGCGCTCGGAGTAAAGGACGGACCCGCAGAAGGATTCTCAGATCTGACCATAGGGGCTCTTGCTGAAGAGAGCAGTAATGCTGCGGTGAAATTCGGAGGAGCTAATGTGGATGCCGCTGCGGATCTCGGTCAGAACATCAGCCTGACGCTGGAAGACAACGTCACCTACAGTGGTTACCTGGAAGTGAACGTCAGCTCAGATAAGACAACAGCAGATTCGGGTGCGCGCATCCATCTTGGTAGTAGTCTGACAGGGGATAAACTCACGGGTTTGATTATCAAACTCACCGGGCTGAGCGAGCAGGATACAAATTGGGAAGGCTGCCAACTCTTCTACGACACTGATGAGCCTGAGGGCGGCGACCATTTCACAACCGAGCAGAAAAACGCCCTGGAATGGAACCTGAGATCGGACGCGGACCGGCAGTACAGATTAAAATTGGACGCAACCGGCAAGGTCACCCTCGAGCTGAATCCTGTGCTTACGTGGAAGAGTGGAAATAGTAATCCACAATGGACGGAGAGTGGTGGAGGGGACGTATGGACCAAGCCGGGCACAGGGGAAGGTACGACGACAGACACCGCCTACGAGAGAGGAGCGGACGTCATCTTCGCGCCGTTAACCAGTGGAGGAGCCACGCAGACTGTGTCCGTATCCGGCACAGTACATGCCCGCGACCTCACCGTCGGCAAGGCGGATAGTGATGATGGCAACACAAAGAACGGCGCATGCTATACCTTCAGCGGAGCCGGAGGCGATCCTGCGGACATCATCGACATCTCCGGCAACATCGCACTTGCAGGCACGTATGAGGAGAATAGTGTAACATCGCCCAGCAAAGCGGTCTTCAACACTGCTGTCACTTTCTCCGGGGGAGAGGGTCACAGCATCACGGGGAAGGGAACAGTGGAATTCAAGGGCAATGTCTCATCCGACCAGGAGATCACCGTGGGCGATGGGACGACCGTGAGCGTGGGAACGGCTTCCGCCACTGGTACTGGTATCGATTTTACCGGGGGCATCAGTCTTGCTGGCGAGAATAGCGTCTTTGTGGTGGACGCTACAGCTACAGGAGGCGGAAGAAGCCAGTTGAATAACTCGCATTTTGCCGAAGGCACGGGCAGGATCAACAGTTCTGCCACTAGCGAAGATCAGGGTCATGGCACCCTCGTGCTCAAGGGAGTCACTGACAACAACGGGAATGGAGCAAATACGCGGAATTTCCTGGCAGCCCGTTTCAACGGTGAGGGAGAAAGTGCCTCCAGCGTTCGTTATATAGATACCCTTCGCCTGGAAGACACGCTTCTGGCGATCGGAGGCGTGGCTTACAAAAAGGTGCTCACCGCGATCGACAAGCTGGAGGTGGATAAGAAAAGCACGGTGAAAGTTGGCATTGGAACCGGTTCTTCCTTTGGTGAGGACATTACCTCCGCTTTACCCGAAGAAATCGTGTTTGAGGGCAGCTCAGACGCGAATCACATCTCCCTGCAAAATTGGCAGACCGACAACACCAAGTACAGGTTTAACATAGGCAACAAGGTAACGATGACGGGCGGGGGCACTGTGCGGATAGAAGCGCTGAACCAAATTACCCTCAGTGGGAAGCTTACCATAGGTTCTTCTACCACCTTGTGCAAGACCGCTGCGGGCACCCTGATTCTGAGCGGTACCATCACCGCCGAAGCAAACTCGGTTCTGGACGTGCAAGCTGGCACCCTGGAGCTGCAGAGTAACTTTGGAGCCACCGTCAAACTGACGGATAACACGACCCTGACACTGAACAAGAGCGGAAGCGGCGAAGTCAACAAGATCGATGCTGGTGGAAGCGATGCTGGCGGCACGGTATCAGTGACGAATGGGGCATGGACCATCAAAGGATTTGGGTGGGGAGAAGGGGGAGGGGGTAATAAACTCACCTTCGGCAGCACGGGAGGCAGCATCGTCTTCGGAGCGGGCGGTTCCGTGCCAAATGTGGCAAAGGACAAAACCCTTGTGCTGGGAGACGGAACTTACAGCGGCGGACTCTCCATCGAGGTGAGCGGTGAAGGAGGAGGAAAGCTCCAACTCGGTAGTGGAGCAGGCGTCAATATTACAGACTCCCTGAATCTGACCATCACCGGGTGGACGGCAGCCGGTGGATCCTCTTACCAGCTCTTTGATGTGGGATATACAACCGGTCTGGCAGCATTGCTGGATAAGATTCAAGTCACCCTTGATGGAGGGACAGCGGCTCATCTGGGAGTATCGCTTGATTCGGATGGAGTCCTTCATCTGCGGCACAATGAGGCTCTCACGTGGGACGGAGCAAGTGACAACAAGACCTGGGAAGAGGAAGGCACCTCAACCCCGTGGAACGTCGGTACTTTTTCAACAGACACTCAATTCCTGCCGAGCGATGACGTCATCTTTGGGAATGGTGGGAGTGTGAGCAAGGCCGTCACCGTTTCGGGAGAAGTGCACCCCGGGAATATCACAATCAGTGGCACAGACTACACCTTCAACACTGATAACAATGGAAGCATCTCCGTCGGCGGTAACATTACCCTTCAGAGTAATGCCAGCGCTACCTTCAACGTCCCGGTGAGCTTCACGGGGGCGAGTGCGAACATTACTGGGGCGGGGACAATAGAGTTTGGCGGGAACGTCGAGTCTACGGGAGGTTTGACGTTGGGAAACAACACGAAGGTTGTTTTCTCCTCCACCGGCACTCGGAATTTCGGCACGGGTATCACATTAGGTCAAGGCGCGGAGCTTGTCGTGAAAGGTGATAAGAGCAACAACATCGACCCAAACTCGTGGAGTAACTGCATGATCAGTAACAGCACGACAGGGTCCCTGGTGCTCAGTGGAATCAACGGGGATTATGATGTTGCATATGGAAACGATAGTGCGACAGCTCACCTGTACGACTTACTCAAGAAGCTCCTTCACGCGGAAGGACAGTCAGCATCACTCACGAAGAGCGTGGGATCGCTCGTTCTGCGGGACTTAACAATTTTTTCGATTTACGGCCGCAATTTTCAGGATGTCGTTGGTGTGCTTAACAAGATTGAAGTAGAAGCAGGTAGCACGTTATGGCTGGGTTCTAACGATCCGCTGAGTGCCTCCTCTGCGCCGGAAGTTGTGCTCAACGGCGATGGACTCAACGATTCTCTCAGAACATACACCGGCTCGTTTACGGTGCGAGCGCTCACTCTTGCCGGAGGGAATGCCGCTGTCATTAATTCCAAGACCACTGGTGATGGTTTAATTATTACCACATTAAAAGTAGCCTCCGGCAGCACGGGAAGCATCATTAAGAAAGGCACAGGCCTTTTGGATATCCGCTCTATCACGGTTGAGAATGGAGCAAATACTACTGGAGGCGTCATTGATATTCAGCAGGCCAAGGCTAAGATAGGTGGAGGTTTGAGCGCCTTCCAGGGGAGCATCAAGGTGGCAAGTGGGGCAACGGTCATCTTTGATCCCGGCGCGGGGCAAACGCTGAATTTTGGCGCCAACAAGATAATCCTTCCGGAAGCACCGACGACTTCACAAGGAGCTCCGGTAGCGGCGGTAGTTGTCAATTCCGGCACGGTGACGTTT
>CANRGJ010000038.1 GCA_947630175.1 uncultured Ruminiclostridium sp.
ACAAGACCTTCTCGCGCCGTCCGAAGTGAAAGGCGTTTCGCGATTCAAACAGCTTATCGACAAACTTCCGAGCGAACACAAAGCGCGGTGGTTTGCGGGGGCTGCTCTCAACTCCTCTGAGCAGGCAATGGCGAGCGTTATGTCAACTGCATTATCGAGATTAAACTCGTTCATTGACTCGGAACTTGAACAAATCCTCTGCTTTGACACTTCGATTGACGTTGAGGAATTCTGCTCACGAAAGTCCGCGATATACCTTGTACTGCCCGAAGAAGATACCACGAAACACTTCCTAATTTCGCTTATTTTTCAGCAACTTTACCGCGAAATGCTGACGGTAGCTGACGAGAAAAACGGCACACTCGACAAGCGTGTGATGTTCTACATGGACGAGATAGGCACGTTGCCGAAAATTGAGGGCTTGGAGATGATATTTTCCGCGTCGCGCTCCCGAAAAATCTCCATTGTAGCAATAATCCAGTCACTGGCACAATTTGAGAAAACCTACGGCAAAGAAGGCGCGGAGATCATCGTTGACAACTGCCAATGTACGCTGTTTGGAGCATTCGCGCCCAACTCTAAAACCGCCGAGGAAATGTCCCGAAACCTTGGCAAGCAGACGGTTCTAAGCGGTTCTGTGTCGCGCTCTTCAGGGAACGGCGGTGGTTCTCGGCAATTACAAATGATCGAACGCCCGCTCATGACCGTGGACGAGCTGAAATCCATGCCAAAAGGTAACTTCATCGTGATGAAAACGGGCTGCCACCCTATGAAAACTAGGCTCAAGCTGTTCTTCAAGTGGGGTATTCGGTTTGAGGAAGCGTACTCGATTGAGGAGAAGTCCGAGCGCAAGGTGCAATACGCCGACAGCCGAGAAGTTGAATTCGAGATTGCTAAAGCATACCCGCCTAAAGCTGTGGCGATAGAGTTTTGCGATAGGTCAGAGGACAATATTCCGAAACCAACAGAGCAAAAACACTCACCAAGAACGAGAAAAAACATAATTTAATCTACAAAATATTTGAAAATACGGAGAGCTTAGAGATCACTTGAGGCGTTGTCATTATCCATACTTGTGTTTTGTGAAGGATTGTTTGTTGCCGAATTGGATGAAAAATACTTCATAGCAAAAATTGAACCTATTGTCAAAAACAACGAACAAATAATAATTATTATGTAGGGAATCTTCTTCCTATTTTCACTTTTCACCTTGTTATTCTCTTTGTCCCTCCCTTCAGTCTTATTAATCTGTTCTTCATCGGATCTTTCCTCTTTTATCTCATTATAACCGCCGCGAAGCAATAGCGAAAATACTGAAAGCACACCGGTAAGACAGCCCATCAATGTGAGAATAAGGAATCCTGCTTCAACAGCGGAAAATGTTGTAGCAATGGTGAGTGAACCAATGATAAAAGAAACAACGCCCGAAAAAAGTCCAATAATTTCAATGTTAGAAACACGGGATTCCTTTATTTCATCTTTTGTTTTTTCCATTTCTTTGTTAATTGTAAGGTAGTTTTCTTTGGCATCTATTAGATCATCCTTTACTTTATTGATTTCAACATCGGCTGCATTAATTTCATTTTTAATTTTATCAATACTATCATTCACTTCTTTCACTTTTGTTTGAATATTTTGGACTTGTTCTCTGATTTGATTACGAATTAAGTAATTTTGATATTTGCCCATACGAAGAGAATAGTCTTGTCTTGCATCATCTTCCATACAAATAGCAATATTAATTTCTTTTTCAGCTTCAATTGTGTCTCCTTTAATGGAAAGAATTCTTCCGCACGTACAGTGAAATACCGCTGAATTAGGTTGGATCTATTGCAGTTTTAACTTTTTCTAATGCGGCATCACACCATTCGCTATTTTTTATATCTTCTGAAATTTCAGGATTCCGCTCATATTTTTCATAAATACTTATATATAATGATGCAAAAGCATGATAGTATCCTGCATTTTTTCTGCTATATTCATTAATTTCAATGTTTTTTCCCGCCAGATTAAGATGCTTTAAATCATAATCATGATCATTACCAACAATGTTTAAATTACTTAAAAAACGCAAAAGGTACAAGTGACCAAGACTTCTATAATCTTTTAAATTGTCATAGTTATTAAAGTCATTAAAAAGAGATGAATTTGAAAAATTTGCAAAAATTTTTGCGTATTTTTCCCATAAATCATCTAAAGCTTTATTATTAAATTGATGCCTATAAAAAATAACCAGACAATAAAACGCTGAATAAGCAATCTTCCTTTTTTTATCATCATCTTGATTAATATAGTCGTCCAAGATTTCGTAAGCGTCTTCAGGCTCAGAAGATTTAAATTCTCTTCCGACAAGTATAGTTAGTTTACGTTCATATTCATAGTTGGTGTCGGGACCGTTTTCCAACGTAATTTTTTTCAGCTGACTAACCAGTTCTTCTTTTTTCATTTTTAGATCCTCCAATTGAATTTTTAATAAGTTAATAGACAAAACATGAACCATCAGATTCTATTATTTGATCTAATGTGCATATTCGACTATTCATTTAAGGTAGTACAACACAGTATTATCAAGTGACTGTACAATCAAATTCTTATGCCGATTGTACATCTGAGCACGTTTGTCAACTCGAAACTTAAACAAATTCTCCGCTTTAACGACTCAGTCGATATGGTTGTGTACCGCTCACGAAATTAAGAGATTTACTTTGTCGTGTCCCAATGAAATCCTACTAAGCACTTTTTGACCCCACTGATTTTTCAGTTAGAGTTGCGAAAGAACTAAACATTGTTGAGTCCTGTATGCTTCAGCCATCGCAGAAGCGAACTCCCGGAAGAAATGGGAAAAAACACTCTATAATACCTATGTAGCCGAAATAACCGGAGGGTGCTAACACAACCTCCGGTTGGCGTGTTGAACCCGCATTACTTAACTAGTTTTCTAAGATCAACGGGCTCTTTGGGCTGATATGTACCAAAGTATGATGCCGCACCGCATGATGCCTTTGCAGTCTTAAGAGCTGCTTTGGCAATTGCTTGGGCAATCACTGCTTTAACCTTCATGATATCCCCTCCTTTGCATAATAGTTTCTATTATTATTAAAACCGAAACCGTAGTAACGGTTAAAATAATCATTGCACCAATATCTATTTTAAGAACTGACAATATAATACCAATCAAGGATAACAGAGAAGCGATAATTAACGATAGCATATGTGATCTTCTCTTTTGTTTGTCCAATAAAGGCTTATGCTTGTTTGGAACAGGAGAAAAAAGAACGAACGGTATCAAGTGTAGCAATGATATTGCTTCACATATTGGTATAGGCGAATTGTAATAAACAAGAACCTTAAATGAAAAATATGTGACAGCAAAAGTTATAACAAATGTGAGATTACATCTAAAATATGTTGTTGCGTGATATCCTCCCGAAAAAGTACGCAGAAAAATAAACACGAACAGATACACAATGCCCGCCAATATGTTTTTTACAATCAGCGAACAAATAAGTATCAACACGATATTTAATATTGATGAGATCGTGATCTCAATTCCGTATCTATACACGTCGGTCATATCCGAAGGTATTTCAGTATAACGCGAAACAAATCTTACAATTTTCGTTGAAATTTTGGTAATCATTATGTACCCTCTCTATATTATTTTACTGTATTATACACGATTGGGACAGGTTTGTCAATAGGTTTGTGAAGTTTTGCGCGATATTGTAAAGTTTTGCAAAATCCGCATATCAACGTGGTTTTCGTATGCAGCATCTTGA
>CANRGJ010000039.1 GCA_947630175.1 uncultured Ruminiclostridium sp.
GATATGCCGTTGAACATCGGCGGGCGCACCAACGTGCTGTTCTGCTTTTTCTGGGGCCTGCTGGCGGTGGTATGGGTAAAAATCCTGTATCCGCCGCTGTGCGGTTTCATTGAAAAAATCCCGCCCCTGACCGGAAAGATCCTCACCTGGGCCGTCGTCCTGGTGATGGTCTGCAACGGTCTGCTCACTTCGGCGGCCATGCTGCGTTACCGCACCCGGGCGGAAAGGCCGGAAGCGGACGGCACTGTGGAAGCGTTTCTGGACGCGCAGTACGACGACGCCTATATGGAAGCGCGATGGCCCAATATGATTGTGGCGGACGGGGAGGCGGAACCGGAATAGTCTGTTCATCCTTCCCGCCTGAAATTCCGACGCCATTAAATATGTAAAAAACAAGATACACCAAAACCACAAGGACTGTAGCTCACCGAATATGATCAAGATAGTATTTTCTCATTTCATTCCCCGTTTTCATTATCCGCCTGCGTTTCAAAAACAGCAGCGGCAAAATGGGCAAATGCGTTTTTCGGCGGGATAGCCAGCCCGCGGCTTTCATCTCCCAAAATGATCAAGGTATCTCCCGGTTTCATATGAAAAATATCTCGTGCCTGCTTTGGAATTACGATTTGTCCTTTTTCTCCCATCGTAACCGTCCACGCATATTTCACCTCCGGCTTTTTCATGCTTTGCTCTCCTTTGCGTAATCAGTATGATTTGTATAACAAATCATACCACATAAAAGCCGGGATGTCAAAATAACGAAAAAGGCTGTACTAAAGCGGCTTACCGCTTTGACAGGCAATGTGATAAATCGAAGTTTTTGCAATCGAAATCAAGAGAATTCTTTTCTTGTACTGTATAATTCGCATAGAGCGATCAAAAGAGGTGCGGCAAGAAATGAGCGAATGGTATAGATTGGTACAAACAATTGTAGAAGAAGTTGACGAGTACATTATGAAGCGGAATGATGAAGTCTTAACGCTTTCTAACCTTTCCGGAAAACTGTGCTATTCTGAATTTTACATTTCCCGTAAATTCAGGGAGATCTCAGGAATGTATTTTCACGTTCTTTTAAAGAAACTTATGGCATAACGCCAACTGGGTATAGAATGTGCATAGATTGCAACGATTCAAAAATATTTAATGACCAGATTTTGCATTAATATACTCAATAACCAGTATACGAATTTTTTGAGTATATTCTCTTGAAAGTTGTTTATCTCTATTATTCATGTTTAATTGTCCGAATACCATAGATTGTAATTCTTGCATCATCTCAACATCTGAAATATTTGATAATATATTCTCCTGATAAGTGATGACAGAGGAATTAAATATACACCCCCTGTAAGAAGTGAGAGTATTATCAGTATCTACTTCGAGTATTGCTCGTGCCAAACTTGATAAGGCTCTAGTAGGAATGACTTCGGCGTTGGATGTCAAAGTTATCTCAACATGCTTATCATCAATAGGCTCCGGAGTTAACTTGAATATGCGTCCTTTTAATCTTGAATTTCTTGTACAATTTACCTTTTGAATAGCTTCAATCAATAGTTTCTTTATTGTTATATCATTAATGGAGATGCTGCTGTCTGCCATACTTACTGAAAGTTTATATTCGAACATAAATACCTCCTTCACATTTACGTATCTATTATACCATATTTACCCCAAAATGCAATATATGAAAAAAATCAAATATTCCACAAAATACTGCTTGACAAATGATGGTTGGGGGCTATAATAAAAATATGGATATGTGTATTGCAATAACTATTGCAAAGGATAACTATCACAAAAGGAGGAGAAGTCAGGTGGAAAAGTTAATTGATCATACTTTCAAGCATTATTTCCAAAAGGACCCGGAGGCATTCTGGATAAACGAAAATGGACAGCGGAGATCCCGCTCTGTTCATTATGGGGATGAGTTCCGTTTTCGCAAGGCTTGGGAAGAAGCGGAGAAGAATCCGGTTCCGGTGGAGCAGGTAATACGTTATTGTAACGAATTTTTGACGGGAATTGGTGTTTCACCAGTCGCAAATCCGAGGATGGATCTGAAGATGATGGATCTGGGGAAGATAAGCTATTCCGACATAAAGAAAGAGTTTTGCTTGCTTGATGAACGAGACATTGTTTGGCTGAAGTTCAGCCAGACCGGCCATGTTGGCGTTGTCGCGCAAGGTAACGATATAAATCATGACATTCCGCCCAGTGCAGCAGCTTATAATTACAAGGACAGAGCCCACCGATGGGTTTACACTACGGCAGGGATAATTATTCATAGACTGGGCATGAGGTGGGATACATCTTTTGTTTTGGTTTTTCCATTGATGTTGAACAAATCTCATTATAACCGACATGAGATCGAAACTGGGATAGGTAATTATTTGATCGATAAGGGCGTGCCTATTTTGGATTATTATAGTCATAATTTTTAAATAGGGAAAAGGGTTAGAACTATTTTCTGGGGAAGGAGACCAGCTGTGAAAAAAGACACTAATATTATATTAGAACAAATCATCAATAAGAAAGCCAGAGAACTTTCCCTAGAAAAGGAAAACCAACGTCATATTGGCTCCGTCATATCTATGCTCCGGGAGGAATGGCACTTGTGGGGACGGTTGAATCATCCCCTGGTTCCTGCTTTGGAAGTACAGTGCTCAATTAGTACTAAGGGTGATTTTGTTAGAGCCGTTTGGTTTCCCCATCCTATATTGATTACAACAAAAAGAAGGACAGAATTTATTCTTCTTGCCAATGAGGCAAATTTGGAGATGCATTCTGGCGGCAGGTTTTGGTGTAATGAAGATATGGACTTTGCATATGAAATTGTACTAGCGGAAGAAATTGTAGAAAAATGCGAGGATGAAGTCGCCCAACAACTGTTTAATATTCCACTCTCCCACCTTCAGGACCTTTTGGTACCCCTTACCATGTTAAAGACAGATATGTGGCGATCTGACATTGCAGTCAAATATCTTAAGGAACTGAGGGAAAAAGGGTATGTAGATAATTCAGATTATAATCTGTGGTAAGAGATGGATTATAAATAGGAGGTACATATGATTTTTTACAGAGTTACATTTATGCAGTGAGCGACATACATGGATGCCCTTTTCTCTCATTTTTGCCCTTATGAGAGTTCATAACGTAATGGAAAAGGATATAACATGAGAAAGTCTAAGGGCAAGTCCACTTGCTATAAATTTAGCATTTTCAATGGCCTGCGGATTTTTTGAAGATAAAATATAAAAGCAGACGATTTTTCGCCTGCTTTTGCTGTTTTATGAGGGACTGCCTGAGGACAGCCCCTTTTTGTTCTATTATCTTTTGTTTATCTTTTAATATCGTAATTCATATTCATCAGGTTGCGAA
>CANRGJ010000040.1 GCA_947630175.1 uncultured Ruminiclostridium sp.
TTTTGGTTCTATGATTTCACAAACCCCTCTCTTACTGCTATTGATGTTTCAAATATAGATGTCTCTAAGACAATCACTATGGAAGATATGTTTTTCTCATGCTCGGCAGTTACCACTATCACAGGAATAGATAAATGGCAGACAGATGAGCTGAGAAATATGTCAGGTGTTTTCTCTCAGATGGACTCACTTGCAAAACTTGATTTATCTGGTTGGAAGACCTCAAAAGTATTTGATATGGATAGTTTGTTCTATCGCTGTCAGGCACTTACCGGACTAGGTGATATCAGCCACTGGGATGTGACTTCCGTAGAAGATATGCATGATATGTTCTATGATTGCTCGAAACTTGAACAAATTGAAAGCAAAGTGCATCTCTGGTCACCTATTTCAGTTAAAGACTTCAGTTATATGTTTGCAGGTTGTGATGCACTTATTAGCCCAGATTTAACTAATTGGGTATCACTTTCTGATGGCACAACAGGAACTGTTACCAATCTCAGTTTTATGTTCAAAGACTGTCCTAACCTATCCACTGTCAACTTATCCGGTATGAATACGTCTTCTGTCAAAGACATGTCGGGAATGTTTGACGGCGACAGTCAATTGAAAACGATTGTTGGCATCAACAATTGGGACACTCGTAATGTTGAGCGTATATACGAGATGTTTCGTGGTTGCTCATTACTGCAAACCCTTGACCTGAGCAACTGGACTGTGCCTTCTGTTATAGATTTGCATGCAATGTTTAGTGGGTGCACGACCCTTGAGACGATTTATGCTCAAAATTGGACAGAGCAAAATGATACTATGAAAAACCTCCCCAACAATCCTTGGGGTTTTGATTCTGTCTTTGAGAATTGTTCTCGTTTGATTGGAAGAAGCGCCGGAATTGCCTATAGCTCTGATAAAATCAATAGCATCTACTGCCAACAGAGCGCAGGCTATTTCACCACACCCACTCAAAGCACTTCTCCACAATTTACGCCCGATACTTTCTCACCACAGATTGTGAAGACCATCAACACCGATAGCACAGGATATGCTCATTTTACCTATGATTTTGATAAACCTGGAAGATATTATTTTCTCATCGAACAAGATACCACGCATCCTATCGCAGGTATCATCTACGATGACGTGTCCTATCAATTGATTATCGACATCTCTCCAACTGGTAGATACAGTATTTACTCCATTATGAACAATATAACACATTCTCATCTATCCATAAATGATGATCGGACATCACCATCTGAGCCAATACCGTTTGATAACACAGAGAAATATCCTCTTATCAACAATTCAAAGATAGAGATCCCGTTTAGCACACTATATAACGACCATGAACCCGGTGCTGAACCATTTACTGTGACGATGGAGCTTACAGACTTTCAAAAAAATCCCTATAATATGAGACCAGATGACAATGTCGTCAGTACAATGAGTGTGACTAACGATATTGATACTCTGGCAGTTTCAGTACCCACACCAGAGGAAATTAATGACAAGGACAACGACGGTATAACCGATAGGATTTATTGGGCAGTTGATGATTCCAATATATTGCATATCTCGGCTGAAGATGTATCTGGACTGGCTTCTGGTCCGGCTAAAACAGGATCTTTTAGTGGAGATACTTGTTGGGAAAATCAAGATAATCAAGCATGGGGTGCATATAGAGAGACTATCACCAATATTAGCATAGACACTTTAGTCGCACCAAAGCATCTCAGTAGTTGGTTTGCTGGTTTCAAAAAAATTTCTGAAGTAGATGTAAGCAATATTGTTACTGACTATACCGAAAATATGAGTTATCTTTTCCAAAATAGTAATGTCACAAAAATTACGGGTCTCGAATATTGGAATACTTCTAATGTTATTAGAATGACATCAATGTTCGATGGAACTTGGAATATGGCCGGTCAAGATTTGGTAGGAATGGCTAATTGGGATGTGTCTCGTCTTGGTGAGGCATGGTCGATGTTTCGAAACTGTAAAGCCGATATTATTGATCTCTCAAATTGGAATCCCTGTTCTTTAGAATATGTAGGAGCACTTTTTGAAGACATTGGTGCAAGAACAATATATGCACAGTCATGGACTGATACAAAGATACCAGATGTAGACCTCTTCAAGAATTGTACAAATCTTGAAGGCTGGGACCCAAATAAAACCGCATGGAAAGATGCTGCAAAACTCATAAATGAAGGTGGGTATTTTGCATCAAAAGATGTAATGAATTTACCTTCTCCTGACACAAATCAAACTGTTGCGTCATGCATGGCACCTTTCAATGGAAATGGAAAACTTAGCTACACTTACGCTAATAACTCTGCTGGCACCTACACATTCGTCATCTCAGAAAAGAAAGGTGATAATGCTAATGTCGCCTATGATGACACGACTTATACTATCATCGTCGATACATATTTTGCTGAGAGCGTCGGCGATCATACATATCAAATTGACAAGATAATCAACAATAAAACCAAAGAGCAGATATTCGTAAATAACACAAACGGCACTAAAACATGCAAGCCATTGCAATTTAGAAATTATGATATAGTTGAAATGCCAGTAAATGTTGATATCACTGTTCCCATAAAGAAAACTTTGGATGGAGGTTTACCTGGCGACAAGCAATTTAGTTTTGATATGGTGCTAAGCCAAGTGGAAAGAAAAGACGGTGGAGACACATCGTCCCTTCTCAATAGAAAAATACAAGTTTCAAATAACGCATCTGGTGATGCCACATTTACATGGCATCTCAATGTGGCTGGCACCTATACATTCACAATTTCCGAGAATAAGGATGCGCTTATTGAGAACATCACCTATGATGATACCACCTATCAAATAACGTTCGTTGTCAACGAGGATGGCTCTTATAAGATCACAACGGCGCAAAACAATATATCAAAAGAACAAATTGAATTGAGTGGTGCCTCCACTGCTTTGAATAGCCCTATTGTTTTTGCCAATATGACAAAAGAAACATCGGGTACTGGTTTTCCTGCGACTATTTCTGTTCCGATACAAAAGCAATTTAATGGGAAAGAACCAGGTGACAAAACGTTTAACTTCAATATGAAACTTGATAAATTCGAGAGAAAAAAAATAGAAAACGGTGATTTAATCGGCGACTATGATGGTAATGGTATAACCGATAGGATTTATTGGGCTGTTGACGGTGATAATACGCTTCATATCTCGGCAAAGGATGTGTCAAACCTC
>CANRGJ010000041.1 GCA_947630175.1 uncultured Ruminiclostridium sp.
ATAGAGATACTTGACATGATTTTGGGGAAAGATGACGGCGATACTTATTCCGAGATTGAGAATGAGATTATAGAGAAATATGGCTTGCGAGATTACGTCAAGGATATGTATGGTGGATAACATGAAACAAATGTTTAGAGTAGATATTTGCCCTAATTGGAATTGGGGAATAACACATAGGATATACGCTTATGGAGAGAGCGAAGAAGAACTAAAAGACGAATACATGAGTAAGTACAATACGCCGATTGTATTTGTAAATAAAGTAAAGGAATTGTGAGGTATAATTATGAAAGAATTTGACAAACAGCAAGTAGAAGAACTTTCCGATTTTCTTTGTGTTTGGTGTCATGAAAATGGTACACCGTTTACAAGGATAACTTATAGTGTTGATAGCGGACTTAAAATTGACAATGACGATAGCGCGGAAGCGAGATATTATCGTGAATTGCAAGAACTTGGTCTTGGTAGAGATGAAGTTGTCTATGATGATAATGGAAATCCTATTGGTGTTAGAACAGTTGCAATCGGGAAAGAAGAAAAGCAGATTAAGACTTTTAGAGAAGCCTTGATTGAGAAGTTGAAAAGCAATATTGAGTGGCTGACAGAAAGACTAAAAGAATTTGAAGGAAAATGATATGTGCGACGAACTTGACGAATTAGATGAACTTATCTTTTTTGATGAAATGGAAGAGGAAGAAGGAGAATAAAATGCAAAAGTTTAAGGAAAAATTTGAAGCAATTAAGGGCAATCTTGTTTTAAGCGGTTTTGATACCGAGCGTGACTTAAAACTTGCTATTAAGGCGTTGGATAGATTATGCTATGGTATGGCAGGAGAAAGTCTTTTTGACATCAACTTGTTTTTGGAAAAGTACAGAAGAGAGGCGGCAAAAGAATGACGAATAGAGAATGGCTCGAAAGTTTGAGCGATGAGGAATTGGCAATAGAATTAAATAATTGGTTGTGCATTCATTGTGTTTACAATACGAAGGGAAATGTGGCTAACTGTTCTTTTACAAATGGTTGCGATGAAACATTTTGTGTTGGTGGAGCTACAAGGTGGCTTTGTGCCGAACACAAAGGAGAAAATCATGACGAATAGAGAATATCTTAATAGCCTTTCTGATGAAGATTTTGCACATTCTATGAGATACGGGTTTTTGTGTTATCGCTGTTCTCATGGCGGGAAGAAAGGGAAATGTAAAATCAAAGCACTTGATACAAAGAAATGCGATGAAGGAATAACTGAATGGCTGAAAAAAGAATATGACGGGAGCGCAGACTTGAAATGACAGACTTTGAACTTGAAGAATTAAAGGAAATTGAAAAAGACTTTGACGAGGAAACCGCACTCCGTGTTTATGAAGCAGGATATAGGAAAGTCTGTTTTAAGTATATCTGTCAGCGTTGCGGAAAAGAATTTATAGGTCATGATACAAAGTCCTTGCATGAGATAAGATATAGAGATACCGAACATGGACTTTGGGTTGGTCGCGTTCGGCTTTGTCCCGCTTGTTCTCTTGCTCTATTTGATTGCCGTGAGAAAGCAGATGATAAATTCTTTTGGGAATTAAAAGATACAAGAACATGGTAAACGAAAAATTAACAAAGTCAAAAGAACGCATAAAAGACTTTGGCGAGGTCTTTACGCCGACAAGAATTGTCAAGGATATGTGCGACCAAATCCCGCAGGAAATTTGGCAGAACATAGAAAGCACATTTCTTGAACCCGCTTGCGGAGAGGGAGCATTTCTTGTTGAGATATACGCTCGGAAGCTGAAATATTGCAAGACAGAAAAAGACGGACTAAAAGCATTGAACAGTATTGTCGGTATTGAATTATTGCCCGATAACTGCGCTATTGCCCGTCTACGGCTCGTTGAGATGTTTGTCGAACATTTCCCAGAAGCGAATGACTTTGCCCGTCTATGCGCCCTTGCAATCGCTAACAACAATATTATTTGCGGTGAAAGTCTTTCGATACAGCAGAAATGGATAGAAGAGAACGAAGTGCGAAATCCGACAGTCAAGGTCGGAAAGAACGGACAGATGACATTGTTTGAATAAAGAAAAGAGCGGGTTTTCCCGCTCATTCTTTTTAATCGTTCTTAAATGCTAAAAATCCTATCGCTTGCGGGCTGTGGTATTTTTCCAAATAATCGCAATCTCCCGACCTTCCAATGCAAACAATAAATGTTTCCCAATCAATCCGTTCATCATAACAGTAGTATGAAAAATAAACATCTTCTTTTTCAAACCTATTGCCCCTGTCTTTTACAAGAAAATCCAATAGGTCTTGCATATCGGAAAACTCTTTCATTTGTTCCATTGCTTCGTCAAGCGTACTGCGTTGCGGTCTAAAAAGTATTTTCATTTTACCTCTCCTTTTTCTAATTGATTTTTGATTTTGAAAACATATTGTCTTGACACATTATGCCGTCTTGCTATTTGGCTCATAGCAAGCCCCGTAACGGGTATGGACTTCAATTCGGATATTATATCAAGCGTTGTATCATTGCGCTTTACAGAGCCATTTCTGCGCCTTTTTCGCGATATTCCTTTTAATGCCTTGTTTATGGTAGTTTCACAACAACCATATTTCTTTGCAAGAAACTCAACGCTTGTAAATCCATTTAGATAATCTTCTCTTATCTTCTTCCTATCAAATCTCTCTCTACTTGCCTTTTTCATACCGCTTTCGTGAATGATATTGTAAATAGAAGTAGTAGAAAGTCCTGTTAGAATAGACACTTCTGCAACAGAATGTGATTGATAAAGGAATAGAATATTTTGCTTTTGGTCTTGTGTTATCATAATTCCCCCCCTAATTCTCATCAAATAAAGATTTTTGCTTATAGGCTCTTGCGCGTTCCTCTCTTTCAAGCTCAAACGCCGTTGAGAAAATATCGGGGCGAAGTTGAGAGAGCATTTTTTCTTTCGCTTCCGCATAAAAGTCTTTCTTAATTTCAAAACCGTATGCGTCACGTCCTAACTCTGCCGCCGCACGTAGAGTTGTCCCGCTTCCCGCTACGGGGTCAATCACAACGTCCCCGTAGTCCGTGAAAATCTCAATCAACCGCTTCAATACTTTAATCGGCTTTTGAGTAGGGTGTATCTTCGGAATATCCGCGCCGTCTTTCTCCCAATTAAACCAATTAAAAATCATCTTGCCGCCGTTATTAAACTTCGGAAGTCTGTTCCTATAAA
>CANRGJ010000042.1 GCA_947630175.1 uncultured Ruminiclostridium sp.
TCCCATGTATCTCCGGAAACGAAGTTCCAATCTATACTATTGTATCACATCTGTCCGCTGGATGCTATAGCGTTCCGACAAAAAGAGGAACTGATTTTGATACGAAGCATGACGCTCCCTGCAATAGTCAGACATCCTGCAAGTCCCCCTCCTGCATATACCGTTGTTTCCGAGTATAAATTCCAAGTCTAGCGTATTACAAAAAGAAAGGCCGCCATTTTGGCGGCTTTTCTTTCTTATTGTAATTTATATCCACACTTACGGCAGAATTTTGCGGCAGGTTCATATTCTGAGCCGCAATTAGGGCAACACATTTTTTGAGGGGCAACGCTTTCTGCCTTTTGCTCGGCTTCCGCCTTCGTACCAAGGATCGCATTGTCACGATCATCAATGGAGGCCAGTTCCGCCGAAAGCTGTTCGATCTCATCTTTCTTCTGCCTTATTTCTTCCAATTTTTCTGACAGGGATTGAACGGAATATTCTCCGTTCAGCCACAGGGAATATACTTCTTCGCCAATATCCGTCAGCATTTTCTGCACATCTTTGGTGAGCGATTCAATGTGCATTTTGATTTTTGATTTTTCAAAAGAAGATGATGTTTTAACACTCAGCTTTGTTATAGCACGATTCATCGAGTCGCCAAACTTTTGGAACGCATCACCAGCCATAATAACCACCTCTGTCCTTGCCATCTATAATCGGGAGAATACAAATTACATCGTCGTCAAGCTTTCTTGTCTTCCCGTTGGACCACTCATGCAGCTCCCCTTTGTAGTAATTAGAGCTGTAATCATACAGATAAAGAACACGGCCATCCGGAGCAATCACCTCATCATGGACATCATCGGCAATTTTCACGGATTCCTCACCATTGTAAACCTTCAAAGTCCCGTATTCTTTGTCACTGTTCCAATCAGTGTAGTAGAAGATGTTGTTATGGTCAGAATCTGCATTGACAGAGTAAACCGCAACATCGTAGTCAATCTTGTTCTTGTTGATGTACAGTTCGCCCTTCCCTTCTTTGTAATCCTTGAAGTATTCAAATTCAGCGTCGTTTATAAAGTATCCGCCGTTGGTGAAAACATCGCTGTCATACACCTCTGCTTTCCCGACAGCGCCATTCGTGATGGAAATGCGATAGAGTTCGCCGTAATTCTTCTCATTCGGAATATCATCGATATAATAAACAACAGTACCGGAGGGATTGATTCTAAAATTCGTTGCTTCCTTTTCCTGCTCAACAACAGATGCCGTCTCCTTGACTGCAATGTATCTCTCGGTGGAGGAGAACAGCGCAGCCTCGACCATGTTCTCAATATCATAGATATTCTCAATTTCAGAGAGCTTTATTTTCTCAACATCGGACTGATTGTATGCCGTATAAGCGATAACCGGTTCTTCGTTCGCACAAGTGTAATTATTAGCAAATGCATCTGTAATTACAACTTCTTCTTTGCCGTTGTAGAAGCAGAGAGAGCAATCGGACTGATCTAAAGTTTTTCCTTCCAGTTCTTCTCTCAACGCATCACGGGACTGCTTTGCGTAATATGCTTCCCGGGCAGCATTGTATTCTGTTTCTATGCGATCACGCTCGGTTTCCCACGCTTCACAAGCGTCTTCATAGGCCTCATAAGCCGCATTATAATCTTCCGTGGTGTCATATTGCCACCAGGAAGGACTGTTCGGATAGTCCGGATAAGTAGGATAAGAAGGCTCTGTAAGGGAAGCGTCAGCGTCCTTCATATCATCAGTCACATAATCCATCAGGGAAATTTCCCCATCCTCAGCGGTTAAATAATAGATTTCACCGGAATCATAAATCCTGATTACATTCTGAACATTGGAAGCAATCTTTTCTTTATCCGCATCTCCAGCCTGCTTATACAAGGAACCGTCTTTGATATAATACACGGTTGAAAAGTCCTCGGTTATGTGTGCAAGGGAAGTGACGTCGCTCGCAATTTTTTCCTTATCCTGGTCGGCATATTTCAAATAGATGCTGTTATCGGAAGTAAGGAAACCGAATTTTTTGCCATCATCAGAAACATCAAAATCTCTGATTTCACTTGCGATTTTGTCTTTGGAATCCTCTTTTATATTGTACTGATACAAATTGCCTTCTTCGCCCTTGATGTAGGTAACAAGAGTGGCATTCGTGTTCACAGTATAAGACTGAACATTCGAATCGATCTTGATTGCTTCGGCGCCGGATTTGGCAGCTTCTTTGAAGTACAGGTTGAACCCCTCAGAGGAATCGTCAATCTTGTCCGGGAAGAAAATGTACCTGCCGTCTTCGCTCATGTAAGTATAGCGACCCAAAGTGTAACCGGAATTAGCCAGTGATTGATCATTCATATTATCCGTGTCAATCAGTCTGGAGGTCAACTGCCAGGCTTCGCTGTTCTTCTTCAGATCGGTGAAATAGATTTCGCTGTCTTTCAAATACAGAGCATAATTATTTTTTGATTTTCCACCGCCTCCGGAAATCATGGAAATCACGAGAATCAGAACGACAACAAAAGCTACGCCGATTCCCCCGAACAAAATTCCTTTTTTGGGGATCTTCTTTTTTTCGGCGGGAACCGCTGCCGCCGTTTGTTCTTCGACGGGAGTCCCGGTAAGAGAAGCGCCGCAATTCTGGCAGAAAGCAAACTCGGTGCTTGTCTGCTGGCCGCAATTAGGGCAGAAAATTGTTTCGAAAATTTGGGTGCCACAATTGTCACAGAATTTAGTGCCGTCACTCAATTCCTTGTTACATTTAGGGCACGTAACCATCGTGTCGTCCTCCTTCGTCTCTTAAATCGCTTTTCATGACTGCTTCATCCAGCCGCACTTATACTCATACCTTATATCAAAACCGGGAGAAAATCAACAGGTTTCGGCAAAAGATCACAATATAATCCCTGTGGTTTCCTCCCTTTTTTACAGATTACAAATATTTTTTCAGTGCTTCCGCCCTGTCGGTCTTCTCCCAGGGCAGATCCAGATCGTCGCGGCCAAAGTGCCCGTAGGCCGCCGTCTGTTT
>CANRGJ010000043.1 GCA_947630175.1 uncultured Ruminiclostridium sp.
CCACCCGGCTTATACGCTTTATCCAACGCGTACCGGCGGCAGGAATGTTCAAAAGTATCTACATAGCTGATATGATGTCCGTCAATCTCGCAGACACATATCAGGCCATATTTAGGGTCTTCTATCCGTTTGTTTCTGTCGCAGGTACAGCAACAGCGGTCAATTTTAGATTTCTTTCTCTCCATTACACAAATCTCGCTTTCCGTCTTGATTCCGATTCATCAGCGACCGCTTTCCCGGCCCTGAACGGCAGGCCATACTTGCGCTTGTCGGCGGACTTGTCGTCGATCAGTGCGTCATAATACACCTTTCTGGTGTCTCCGCCATGCTCTTTGATTATCTCCGGCAGATTCTCATTCACTGCGTCAAATTCCAAACCATACCTGCGGCACCACTCAACAGCCTCCTGCAGTCTCTCTCCGGTACGGCATGTCCAGAGGATGATCTTATTCCCCTGTGACCGGCGTATTTTCAAGTGTTCGATCAGAAGCCGGTTCGGAGCGCCGATTCCCGGCCAGACGGATTCACATAAGGTTCCGTCGAGTCAGAAATCCACGGCATAGATTGTGTATTTTCTATCGCTCATGGATTTTTTCATCACCACCATTCTCTGATAATCTGCGTCATTCCACTGTGCCCTAATTCTGTTCGACTTTTTCTGCTTCATCCGCTGCTTTCCGGTCTGCCTGATATTCCTGCTCTGCAAGCTGATTCACTGCCGCTGAAATTTCTCCGAGTATCATTTGCAGGATACAGCCGGGAAGTTCGCCCTCGTTCAGTGTCTGAACAAGTTTTTCTCTCGTCTCGCGGATTTTGATACTTATACTTTTCTGATTCATGTCATTCCTCCCAAATTTTCGGCGTTCCGTCCGGATTGAGCATGACTGTAATACCGTAGGTTCCATCGTATCCTGAAACATCGTTCCATTCCAGATAGCACACTCTGCTGTTTTTATCTACAAGGATATAGTAATGATCGCCTATCGGATGCCGCTCAAACACTGTTTCTATTGTTATGTTTTCTTGCACATTTTCAACAACATGCCACGATTCGCCGCACGCTGTCAGGGATAAGGCAGAAACAATAAAAATGAGAGCTATTGCAATTCTTTTCTTCATAATTTCTCCGTCTAAGGTCTTTTTTATTTTTCGAGGGAAATTTGACTTTGCCGATTTGGCGTTTTGTCTTTCGTAGAAGTGTTTTATTGGACAATTTCTATGGGGTATCCGAACTTTTCTTCAATTTCGCGAATTGATATCTTTACTGGTTTTCTTTAATTTATAAATTGTCGCAAGTATCAGCCAGTGCCATGTATATTGACGATTCTGCTATATGACCGCCATGTTGAAACACTTTCATTAAATCCAAATTGGCGGTGTATGGGTTCTTCTTTCTTTCCTTACATTCTTCAAAAAAATTTGAAATTATGCCATTCACATTAAAACCATTGCAATATAACCCGCTGTTTCGCTTTTTGTATATCCACTTGTAAAAATTTTTAGGGTTCTGAGTGTCAGGTGATTCATCATGGCACTTTTCGCAAAGCAAAAACAAATTGCTTGCTTCATCTGAGCCTCCGGCCTGATGTGGGATTATATGGCAACGATTCAATTTGCTTTTCACGTCCGCTCTGTCATATAACACCCTTGGGTTCTTATGCGCAATTTCTTGATAATCTTTTACTTTGTAAACAGATTCTACAAAACATCCGCAGGCCCAACAGCACGGTTCCGCCCAGTCTTTTACTACTGGAATACTATCCGGGGTGTTAAAATCATCTTTTAAAACTTCTCCGTCAGATGTAATCATCTTATCTTTCCAATATTCAAAAATGGCAGAATGTGATGTATTTAAAGTTCTTTTCATGAAACACACCTCCTTTTGGTAAAATCAGTATATCATATATTGCAAGGCAAAGCAAGGCGTTTTATTATTTTTTATTGATTTACCCTGCGTATTTTGATACAATCACAATTGGGAGGTGAGTTACATGCCATCAAGTAATTTTACATTCAGGATGCCGGATGAGTTACGTCAAAAATTAGAAGAGCGTGCGAAGCGCGAAGGACGGACGCTTTCAAACCTCGTTGTTTTCCTTTTGAAAGAAGCTGTTGATTCCAAAAAGTGACCTGCGTTGGCGGGTCTTTTTTTATTTTCCGCGATTTTTGAAATCACTGTTTTCTCATGTCATCCCTGATTAACTCCCGGATGATCTGCGAAATGCTCTTTTTTTCTTTTTGGGATTTCTGAAAAAGGAACTGCTTCATCTCCCAGTTGAGCCGAACCCGGATGTCCTCGCCTTTCGGGTCTGCTGTCGGGCGTCCTGTAACCATGATTCCTCCTATGTTTCACAAAAGTATTAAGACTTGGTACGGGCAGGTAACCCGCCGCAGGCGGGGCGGCCCTGCAAGACCCCCTACACGGCTCCGTCAGGCAGGTGAACCGCCCGCTTCCGGCTCTTCCGTACCATCTATGGAACAAACTCTTGTTTCTTCCATACCTTGAACGTGTTTTTATGTGTAAATTGTACATTTCTACAGCCGTTTGTTGTAGATTCTGCACAAAAACACACATTTCCGGCGTTTTGTTTCCGCCCTGCGGACATTTCCGCCCTTATTCCCCATCAAACTCCGGCATTTGCGGAAGCTCCCGCGCCCGTCTCTGTGCGATCTCCGCGGGCCTCTCCCGGGGTATCAGCCAGGCGTCCGCCTTGGCCTGCGCCTCCTTTTGCGCAAACATCAACCCGGCATCCTCGTAGTTGTTAGCTATGGCCATCTGGCCCATCGGATTACCGTTCAGGTTTTTAAGCGTCATACGTTGTGTGGCTTCTTTAATTTTTTTGGCGATGTCTGAGTGTTTGTAGGTTGCATTTTCACTCTTCCGCGCCCTGTATTCTCCATGCTCCCAGCTGTTTAATGTATCTCTCGCTATCCCTGTCAGC
>CANRGJ010000044.1 GCA_947630175.1 uncultured Ruminiclostridium sp.
TTGCAAATCATTATATAATGATAACATTTTCTCAATTACTGCGGCATAATCATCGTCGTTATATAGGTATCCGCTATTCAAAATTCGACAAATTAAGCACTCTAATTCCTCGAAAACCACTCTGTATTACGCTAAAATATTTGATACAGGGGGAGGTGAAAGGTTTATGTACGACAAAATAGCGTTAGGGGCGCTTCTTCGTGCGGCAAGGGAAAAACAACATTTAACACAAGAACAGCTTGCCGAATGTTGTGATTTAAGCAGCCGATGCATAGGTAATATTGAGCGTGGAGAAACAGATCCTAAATTAAGCACTATTGTCGAAATTTGCATTAGAAATAGTATCGATATTACAGAATTAATCAACATTCTGTTCTACTGCTGAACTGCATATTTATTACAAAAAGTTAAAAATATGCAGTTTAATTCCTCGACATTCAATTAATGTGCCATTATAATATTACTATGAACGGAAAAACAATCCGTTCAATGCCGATAAAATATTTTAATTGAAATGCGGGGAATTCTGCGAAAAGGTGTTTGCGTATATGCAAGCACCTTTTTCGTTAGGTTTTATTTACGATAGAAAGAAAAAGTGAGCCGTCTGCCGCTAACAGATTGGCTCACTTTTGAGGCTTAGCCCACTTCATTACTATAAAGTAGTGCATACTACAAAAACGGATATTCATCGGCGAATACCCGTTTTATATCTTTTATAGAGACTTCTCATTGTGATGAACCGGGAGTGGAAGTAGTCACCGTGGCTTCGGGGGCGGGGGATAGTGAAGCATTAAGTACAGCGTTGCGTGAGAATCCTGTTTGAACAAAAAATAATAATATTGAAAATATTATTAACCCCGCACATATAATATTAATATTATAGATGTAAGTAAATTTATTTTTCAATTTACATCGGAATCGTTTGCCTTTTGCAATATCATCAGGACATTCGTTGCACGGAAAATTCTTATGTGGACAACTGTAACAGTCTAATGCATGAGAATTCCCATGCTCTTGATAAACAGAACAATCGGTGCACACATGATTAATCATGCGATTTCGACCGCAATGCATAGCTATACTTTTATTGTTCAATTTTGCAATACAATATATTAAAAAAAACATTATATTTGCCACAAACAAACCCACCATAGCAAATTTAAAAATCGCTTCAAAAATATTTAAATTTGCCGTATTAAATAAATTATTTAGAGCGCTTAAAGAACCAGAGAATGCTAAAGTTATTGAGGCAAAAATGCTTAAAACCGTTACAGTCAAAGCAATAACACTGTCTTTTGATTGTTGTATTTTTTTATCGGCATTATTTAGATGCCCAACTGCGACCTCTAAATCTTTCGATAACTTACCGCTTGTTTGTTGTAACGTTTCAACATCGGATTTCATGTCGTTAAAGGCTTTAATGCTATTAGAAAACAACTGTTCAGTTTGCTCCATTGTGCCAATTTTTTTATTTAATGATGATAACTGCTTTTTTAAAGTGTTATATTGCTTACTAATTTCACTAATGTGTAACGAATTATCGTCAACAATATCACGCATAGCTTGAACTCTGTTAGATAAATCTGATATATTAGATTGTTGGGATGTGTCCTGCACATCGTCGCTGTTCTGCAGTGCACTGCTCAAACTCCGTAAAATCGTTATTAATTGATATGCTTTGTCCTTAATAGCGGACTTAGTAGATGATCGATAATATATAGACAACAATCTATTCTCTAATTTTGCAACGCGATCCCAATCATCTACAATATGTTTAACCATATTGCTGTATTCAGGTATACTGATATTAGAGATAAAATTTATAATTTGATTATTTGTAACAGAATCGTCTTCAGCATTACAAAGTTTGTCAAAAAAATCTTGAATATCCATTATATGTTCATCCTATCGTATTTTCAGTGATTTCGGTAAAATATTTCGTAATTTTATTAATTGGCACTTCGTTTCCTATTGGAATTTCAGAAAAAACAGGGTCGGTCTTCGTTAAATGTGTCAAGGACGTGAAATCTTTTTCTCCATATTGACTTAACACCTCATTTACAGTCTCTTTTTCAAAAAATAATAAATGAGTTTCTTTGTCAATTCGATTTGTAATGTTTCCACTTGTCAGGTTAAGTTCATTAAAAAAACGATAAATTTCTTTAAAACCAGCACCACAGCTCCAATTCCACACCTGCTCAGGAGCCAAAGGAACGTGATATTTGCACAAATGACGACATTGACATAAATATGCCAATTTTTGGACTTTAAAATAATCAATAGAAATATTTTTATCAATGCAGGTATTTACAATTTCAACAGCAACATGCACAATTTTACACATAATTAAACCTCCATATGCTTTTTATATAATTATATTATGACCAATCATTTGTTTTGCTAATTATATACCGCAAATATGGATAAAATTACGATAAACACCAGCCATACTTTAGAGGATAACAGCGGATAGCTGTTTTCATAAAATATTACTTGTCTTAGCGTTGCTTATTGAATTGTCACTATTATAATTATAATAACAGACTTGAACAAAAATTACAAGATATTTTGGTAGATTTTGCCCATACAAAATTTTCTGAAGATTTTTCTAATTTTTTGTGCATTTATACCAAAACAATATATTCTATTTTATTGCCCTTCTTATCAACCTCGGCAATGAAGGTTCACAATATACATGAAAGTGAGCGATAAGATAACTCACTAATAATATTATCCGTCATGTTCAGATTAGTCCCGAGCGCATTTTCTTCCGACAGCGTTTCATCTAATCGGCTGTAGCCATTTCGCTCTGTGAGGGTTCATCATAT
>CANRGJ010000045.1 GCA_947630175.1 uncultured Ruminiclostridium sp.
TGAGTTGAAACTTATGGTTGAGGTGTGTTTTGCCGGGAGCAATGAGGTCGCCTCCTCACGGAGGCGTGAGTTGAAACTGCAGTTATCGCCGGAAGGGGTGTCGCTGAAGAAGGTCGCCTCCTCACGGAGGCGTGAGTTGAAACTCGAGGAGGTTGTTGAGGGCTTCGCGGTCTTGCTCGTCGCCTCCTCACGGAGGCGTGAGTTGAAACTCGCCGTGTTCCGCCGCCCATTTTTTCAGTGTGTCGTCGCCTCCTCACGGAGGCGTGAGTTGAAACGACTTGAACGAGGCGGTGAAGCTGGAAGCGGACGGTCGCCTCCTCACGGAGGCGTGAGTTGAAACATGTCGCCGGTTGTGGCGGGGAGGCAGGAGACGGTCGCCTCCTCACGGAGGCGTGAGTTGAAACCGCTCCTTCGCCGAAGGCCAACGAGGCCACGCGCATGTCGCCTCCTCACGGAGGCGTGAGTTGAAACTCACGGCTTCGGTGAGGGCGGTCTGCACGGCGGCGGTCGCCTCCTCACGGAGGCGTGAGTTGAAACCTCTGCCGAAAACGCCTCATGCACCACCTTCTCAGTCGCCTCCTCACGGAGGCGTGAGTTGAAACCCTCCGTTCCCGGCGGTGCCAAGCGCGTTGGCGGGTCGCCTCCTCACGGAGGCGTGAGTTGAAACATCACCGCCGAAGCGGCATCCGCAGCGGAGGCGACGTCGCCTCCTCACGGAGGCGTGAGTTGAAACTTTGGAGTAGAGCTTCTTCGGTATGCTGTACGCCGTGTCGCCTCCTCACGGAGGCGTGAGTTGAAACTCCGTGAGGCCGTTCGCCTTGTCGTACCAGAAGACGTCGCCTCCTCACGGAGGCGTGAGTTGAAACTTTTTCGAAAAAAATTCGCGAACCCCCTCAAACCCGTCGCCTCCTCACGGAGGCGTGAGTTGAAACTGATCCGTCGCGAATTTGCGGGACTTGTCGAGGCCGTCGCCTCCTCACGGAGGCGTGAGTTGAAACTTCGCGATAATATCCGTATCCACAGCATACGCAAAGTCGCCTCCTCACGGAGGCGTGAGTTGAAACTTGTACAACAGGGGGACGCAGGAAAGGTGGCAGACGTCGCCTCCTCACGGAGGCGTGAGTTGAAACTGCCGGCGGCGGGGATGTAATCATACTCCTCGCCGTCGCCTCCTCACGGAGGCGTGAGTTGAAACTTTGACCAAGACAATGCGGGACGAAGATATGGCCATGTCGCCTCCTCACGGAGGCGTGAGTTGAAACAAGCTCAAAATATCCCCCAGCCGCTGCCCATACGTGTCGCCTCCTCACGGAGGCGTGAGTTGAAACTGAGGTAGCCGTTGAGGGTGGGCCCGAGGTCGTGTCGCCTCCTCACGGAGGCGTGAGTTGAAACGTCTCGCCGTGGAGAGGGTGGCGGGAAATCGTGGTCGCCTCCTCACGGAGGCGTGAGTTGAAACTGTGCTTGTTTTGGGGGTGATTTTTTTCGCCGTGTCGCCTCCTCACGGAGGCGTGAGTTGAAACACCTCCACCGTGATGGAAAATTCGCGCGGCTTGTGTCGCCTCCTCACGGAGGCGTGAGTTGAAACACGCATGGCGTGAGCATCTGCGGGGAAGACGGGACGTCGCCTCCTCACGGAGGCGTGAGTTGAAACGAGGGTGAGCGGCTGCTCGGGGTCGTAGACCCAGTCGCCTCCTCACGGAGGCGTGAGTTGAAACTGTGCTTGTTTTGGGGGTGATTTTTTTCGCCGTGTCGCCTCCTCACGGAGGCGTGAGTTGAAACACCTCCACCGTGATGGAAAATTCGCGCGGCTTGTGTCGCCTCCTCACGGAGGCGTGAGTTGAAACACGCATGGCGTGAGCATCTGCGGGGAAGACGGGACGTCGCCTCCTCACGGAGGCGTGAGTTGAAACGAGGGTGAGCGGCTGCTCGGGGTCGTAGACCCAGTCGCCTCCTCACGGAGGCGTGAGTTGAAACTCCGACGTGATGGCGTACCTCCTCATCGTGATGGCGTCGCCTCCTCACGGAGGCGTGAGTTGAAACGAGCGAATCGCGGCGATAGGGCGGACTACGGGACGGTCGCCTCCTCACGGAGGCGTGAGTTGAAACTTCCGTGACATAGATATCCACCGTCCCCGCCTCCTGTCGCCTCCTCACGGAGGCGTGAGTTGAAACACGTCCCGCCCGAGCTGCGCTTGCTGCCACGTGTTGTCGCCTCCTCACGGAGGCGTGAGTTGAAACTGATTTTTTTTGCGAAACCCCTCAAACCAGCCTGGCAGTCGCCTCCTCACGGAGGCGTGAGTTGAAACTTGATCCGTCGCGAATTTGCGGGACTTGTCGAGGCGTCGCCTCCTCACGGAGGCGTGAGTTGAAACTTCGCCGTTGGGCTGTGATTAATACTTGATCATGTGTCGCCTCCTCACGGAGGCGTGAGTTGAAACTGTTGACGTCGGTTTCGAGGTTGGTGACGCGCTCGTGTCGCCTCCTCACGGAGGCGTGAGTTGAAACTTTTGGGTCACAACGACGGTGAGGGTGGAGCGCAGGTCGCCTCCTCACGGAGGCGTGAGTTGAAACGGAGGTCTTTGACTTTTTGATCGACGTCGTTTTCGTCGCCTCCTCACGGAGGCGTGAGTTGAAACCTGCCCGGGCGGAGGATGATACGATGAGTGGGGTGGTCGCCTCCTCACGGAGGCGTGAGTTGAAACTTTCCTACCCGCAGAGGGGTTGCCGCCCTTAACTCTGTCGCCTCCTCACGGAGGCGTGAGTTGAAAC
>CANRGJ010000046.1 GCA_947630175.1 uncultured Ruminiclostridium sp.
ATTTGCCAACCCCGCCGCCCGAATAGCCGTATAGATAAGGTTCGGCATATGTTCCACAAGTTAGCTTAACAGCTTGTATGAAGCGGAAAATAAAATCTGGAATGAATGGACACCAGAGGAACAACAGCAGTATTTAGAACTTACGCAGAAATACCGTGATGGGCTAAAAAAATACTTAAAAGACATCTTATAAAACAGAAAACAAATTATCTTTTGAAAGAAGGTGGATTGATGTCGGCATCACTTGAGTAAGGGGATATCATACTTGATATTGTCCCCTATTAAAAAGTAAAACAATTTTGAAATGAGAGGACAATTTGATATGGGAAAAAATAAAAAATGGAAATCACAATTTATTGTTGTAGCTTTAGGGCAAGCGATTTCAATGTTAGGAAGCCAAGGCGTTCAGTTCGCACTTATTTGGTGGCTTGCCGAAAAAACATCTTCACCATTAATGCTTGGAATATCGGGAATTGTAGCTTATCTTCCAATGTCTTTATTCAGTCCGATAGCAGGAATTGCAGCAGACCGCTATAACCGAAAGTTTATCTCTATCTTTTCGGATATGACGATGGGAATGATTGCACTGATTTACGCAGTGCTGTTGTTCTTTCTCGATTTACCTGTATGGACAGTATTTGTTATGCTTTGTGTTCGTGGAATAGGCAGTACATTTCAGCAGCCTGCAATACAGTCAATCATTCCACAGCTCGTGCCAAAAGACCAGCTTGTAAAAACAAATGGTTGGATGCAGTTGTTAAATTCTGGCTCGTTCCTGCTTGGTCCAGTTATCGGAGCGTCCTTATATGCGATTTTTCCGATGTCAGTCGTATTGATGAGTGATGTTGTCGGAGCAATTTTGGCAAGTGTAGCTTTAGCAGTTGTTAAAATCCCGAAACTGGAAAAAACAGAAAATGAAAAACAACGCTTTGTTACAGAGATAAAAGAGGGATTACAGGTGTTCAGAGAAGATAAAAAGCTGTTCTATATTGTCATTGCAGAAGCGCTCTGTATGTTCTTTTATGCACCATTATCATCGTTTTATCCATTGATGACAAGCGATTATTTCGATTTGTCCGCAATGTACGGAAGTGCAGTAGAGTTGTCTTTTGCAATTGGCATGATAGTATCATCGCTCTTGTTTTCGAGCGTTTTAAAAGTAGAGCGAAAAATCCGAGTTTCTTTTATTGGTTTGCTTGGAATGGGCATTGCATCTGTCATTTGCGGAGTGATACCGCCAGTTTATATAGGGTGGTTTTTCTTTGCGGCATCTTGTATGTGTTTGGGTGTGGCAGAGAATGTTCACACAATACCGTTGACAGCATATATACAAGAAACTGTTGCTCCTAAAAAAATGGGGCGTGCCTTTTCAGTACTTACCTTGATTTCTTCTGTTCCTATGCCTGTTGGATTGCTTTTTAGCAGCCCGATTGCGGAAAAAGTAGGGGTAAATGTCTGGTTTTTCATATCAGGACTTTGTATGCTTACACTTACCACGCTTGTTTTAATTCGATATGCAGCAAAACATAGGAGGCAAGAAAGATGATTCGAGAATTTCAAACAGCAGATACCGAACAGGTTATGCAAATATGGTTGAACGGAAATGAGGACGCACATCCGTTCATTTCCAAAAAATATTGGTGTTCCAATTTCTCTATGGTGCAGGAGCAACTGTTACAAGCAGAGGTTTTTGTCTATGAAAAAGATGGGATAATACGGGGATTTATCGGTATTACAGACGGATACATTGCAGGAATTTTTGTAGATAGAAAATGTCGCTCTTGCGGGATTGGCAAGCATCTTTTAGAATATGTGAAGCAAACGCATAGCACATTATCATTAGGTGTGTATCAGAAAAATAAGCGGGCTGTTTCATTTTATCTCCGAGAAGGGTTTTCAATATTGTCAGAAGAACTTGATGAAGCCACAGGAGAAACGGAATATACAATGATTTGGAAAGAAAAAATGGAAAATAACTAATGTATGGGAACAACTTTATGAGGCAGCAAATAGCGTGTTAAAGCCGAAGATGGTGTCTGGATATATTGAAGCAGGACAGGTTGCAGCAGCACTTATGACGAAGAGCGGTAACATCTATACGGGCATCTGTATAGATACTGCTTGCTCTCTGGGAATGTGTGCAGAACGAAATGCGATTACACATATGCTTACTTGTGGTGAAAGTGAAATCCGAAAATTAGCAGTCGTTATGTCTGACGGAACTATGTCTCTGCCGTGTGGTGCTTGCTGTGAATTTATGATGCAGTTGGGACAATGGGCAGGTGAAATTGAAATCTTAATTGATTATCAAAAGGCAGAAGTAAGGCAATTAAAAGACTTATGCCCAAATTGGTGGGGAACATATAACACAAGAGGAGATAAAGAATGAAAATACGATTGGCAAAGTTGGTTGATATAAGTAATATCAGCACATTATATAGAACCTTATTTCAAACTATGGCTGAACTACAAATTGAATATTATCGGAAAGCTGACCAAGATGTAGATTTTTTGAAATCAGTTATAAATAGTGATACCAAAGATATTTTAGTTGCGGAAGAAGATGAACAAATAATTGGATTTGTTTTAGTGCAACAACTTGATACACCGCCATATGTTTAATAAAAAAGAAAATTAAGTTACTATTCGCTAAATTACAAGTATACTTTAAGATGTAAATAATTTAATATTTATATCTTATTTTTTTATGTTAAATTATTTACCAAG